>CAWAYV010000013.1:0-90135 GCA_963786295.1 uncultured beta proteobacterium
GATGCGATCGCGCATGCCCTCGTCCATGAACGTAAGCGCAATGCCGGACGAGTAGGCCACTCCGCTGGCCTCGAGCAGGATGTATTCGGGCCGCTCGGCACGCGTCATCACTTGCGTCACCGCGGCAACCAGATCGTCGCGGATATTGCAGCAGACGCAGCCATTGGAGAGGTTGATGACGTCGCCGTCGTTTTCGATTCCAACCACGAGCTCGGCATCGATGTTGATCGCACCGAAGTAGATCACCAGCACCGCGACCCGAAGGCCGTGATCGCCGGTGAGAATGCAGTTCAACGGCATCGTCTTCCGCAGCACCAGGAGAAAGCCCCAGTCAGGACCCGTGAGGAAACGCCACATGAGCGGGGGTTTATCGGTCGCAGTCATCTTGAGCCCCTTGCAAGCTCGCGCGCGGACCGCGACGAGGTTCGAGTTCTGGCACTGACTCGCCCCATTGCCTTGCGCCGATCGTTCATGGATAGTCAACTGGAAAATCCTGGCCAAATAGGTGAACGCAAAATGCCCGATTTCATTCCTGACGCACAGCGGTTTTCTGAAATCTTCTCGAACGCGATAGCTCCCACGTTTCTCCTGGGTGCAGTTGCCGCGTTCGTTTCGCTGATGACCGCGAGGCTGTCAACCATCGATCGAGCGTACTCGGAAGCTAAACGCCATAGCCGATGACGACGCCGCGCGCGCCCACCTCAAGGTCGATATCGATCGTTTGAGAGGCACCGTGCTCGCTTCTTGAACAGTGGCGTCCTCGCAGCCTTGTGCGGTGGCGTGTGCCACGCTTCTTCTCGCCATCATGTTTCTCGCCGGATTCCTGGGACTAGCGCACGCCTATGGCGCCGGATTGCTTTTCATCATTGCAACGGTCTTTCTCTGCTTCGCGTTGGTTCGCTTCGCGCAAGAAGCACATATCAGTCTCGCTCGGCATGATGAGTACGAGTGACGCTAACTTGGCGGACGGCCGGTCAACCAGAGGGAGTGCTCATGGCTATGAGTGAGGCGCCCGTTAGCATCCTGATCCATCGCTTTAATTGCCCTCGAGCTTGTTGATGAGTTGCTGGACTTTCTCCTGCTCGGCCGTGAGTTTGGCTTGCGCGCCGCGGAGCTTCTGTTCGACGACTTGGCGCACATCGATCTTGAAACCGTTCGGGAAATTTCGCTGTGGCACGCGATACATGTCGACGGGTAGTACTTCTTCGGATCGATCTCACGCTCGCGGAGCCGCCGGCTCCTGCATGTCAGCGACCGTATGCCGGGGGTTCGGGAACCTGACCTCCAGATTCGTCGGGCTCAGGTCGAACAGGCCGATCGCGTCTCTCGGGCTCGGGCGAGCCATGTTGCCGGCTTCGGGGAGCGCAGCCTTACGCGTCCAGACGGCACTCTTGGTGACGTTGACGACCACGACGTCGGGCGCGCCGAACTGGAACAACCCGCTGTAGTGCACGCGAATCCCGGCGATGATCTCCGGGATCAATTCCTCGTCGTAACTCAGGTGCGTGACCGTCGCGAGACGCGGCTTGATCTCGTTGAACATGTAGCCGATCGCGTGGGGGCTGTGCGCCTGGTCGATCGTCCGTGTCGAGGATCGTCGGGGGCGGCCGAATTTCAACGCCTGCAGGTTGGCCGTGTCCGGTTGCACTTCGGTCACGAATACGTCTACGCCCTTCGCTAGTTTCAGCGTAGCTCGTCGGGCCGCCCATCACCGGTCCAGACGAATGAAGCCCGTTCCAGTCGAGCCGGTAGGCTGAAGCCCCGTCCTTGGTATGCGACCGCCGCCAGTGGCGGATGACAACGCCATCCTTGTTGTAGCAAATCCCGTTGTCGTCACGGAAATCGAACTCGTTGACCTCGACCTCGTAGCCATCGCCGATGGGCTGGCGTTGCAGAGTCGGTGTGCCACTGGGTCATCATTTTCATGCCTTCGATCATCGTCTTGATGCCGTCCTTCGGCGCGTCCGACCCGATGGCCCATGGACGCGCAACGGCTTCCAGCGCCCCATCCACCGGAGCGAAGGCGTAGAGGTAGGGAAGGTCCGCGTAGTGATCGACGTGCAGATGCGTGAAGAAGATGTCGTTGACTGTCTGCAACCGGCGACGGCCATCGCGATGATGTTGCGCATGCAGCCGGAGCCGAAGTCAAGAACTTCTTGCCGTTGCCTAGCTCGACCATGATGCAAGTGCCGGCCTGCACCTTCGTGACCGGGATCGGCGTACTGCCGATGAACGAGATCCGCATCTCGTCGGGGCCGACCTGCTCCTGACCCGGGTAATAGATGTTGTTGCTGACGAGATAAGGCGTCGGCCGGTAATACGCAGGCAACGTGATTCCGCCACCCGGCACTCCGCCGTACGGGTTCTTTGCTGGGACTGCGGTTGGTTGCGCAGCCGCCTTCGCCTGCGCTTGCGCCGGCGATGCCACAACGGACGATAAGGCTGCGGCTCCAGCCAGACCCGCTGCCTTGATCGCATCGCGGCGATTCATCGGTCGCTCGCCCGCCCCGCCTACATCATTCGGGATCTGTTCTTCTTTTGAATCGCGACTCATCGTTCGTTCTCCGCTCAGGGCTGTGACACCACAAACACCAGATTGCTGCCCATTATCGTCTTCATCACGCCGTCGCAGGCTATGCGCTGACACGGCGGGCGACCATTCGACCTGGTCCAACAGACCCGGTATTGGTCAGTTCCGCTCGAAGTCCCGTGCGCGTACTTCGTTCCCGAGTCGCCTGTACGACCATCCTATGGAGACAGCGCCGGCCGCAGCGCTCCCGCCGGTACGGGATCAGGAATGATCGTCGCGCCGAGCATCTTCAGCATGCCGCTTGAACTCGGGTGAATCGAGGATGATCGTTCCTGCCGCGGCGCGCAGGCGATCCACCGCCTCGGTCGGGCAGGACAAACGTCGTGGGCTGGCGATTCAGGTACGCCAACTCCTCCTTGTCCTTGAGCGCGGCAAACGACACATCGATGGCGTAGATCTCTGCGGCGGGTGCGCGTATCGCCGCACATAATGGCGAGCCCTTCTCCGCGGCACACCCGGCAAGGTTTCGGATTTGTCGAGTCGTCTGCCAGCGCGCCGCAATGTCTTTCAGCAGCTCGACCGCCTCGTAGGAGAAGTGGTCGATGGGAGTGCCGGCGGACTTGGTCAGGATCGTCCACTGTTCCGGGCGCCGCCTCCGATTCATCCCACTTGGTAGGGGGAAACGACACCGAATTGACGACGAAGACGATGATCCTCTTCACGTGGTCGAGCGGCGTTGGCACGCCCTCGTTGTGCAGGGCTTCGAGGACCGCAAGCGCGTCCAGCACGCCGCGCATGCCCACGTTGTCGGACACCCCGCCGTCCACGAGATGGATGTAGGGCCGCTTGGTGCTGTCGAGGTAGGCTTCACCGTCCCTTAGCGCACGGATCGCGCGCGCTGCGGGTCGCGGCGGGTGTCGCGGAGTCGATGATACCGTTTGGCCCAGGGCGGAACGACGTAGTTGCAGGTGCCGCCATAGTTGTTGATCGTGACGGGGGAGAGCACCACGGGGACGGCAGACGATGCCGCGGCGGCGCGGGACAACGGCACGCCGTTCAGATCCGAGCAAATGCACGTCAAATGCGCTCTGCGTGAATGGCCAAGCGGTTGCCGGTCGACAGGTCGGTGGCCGATGCGAGGATCGACGGACCGTTGCCGCGATTGAGATCGCCGAAGGTCGCGCCGTTGAACAGGATTTCGTCGTACAACTGGGCCGCCAATTCGGAACGGCCCCAGCCGGTCGAAGACAGATCCCCCCAGGACTTCGGCGACAAGGTACGGCTGATGATTTCGCCCTGGACGTCGCGCTTGAGGAAGCGCTGCTCGTAATCGGCGAAGAGCTTGTCGCCGTAAAGACCGTAGGCCAAGGCCGTGAAGCTGCCGCCCGACACGCCGGTAATGACATCGACTGCAGTCGAGCAGGCGCGCCTTGGCGCCGTTCGGTGCAATGACCTCGGTACGCCGGAGAAACTCCAGTACACCATACGAAAACGCAGCAGCTCGAGTGCCGCCGCCCGAGAAGGCAAGGATGACGAGGTTGTCCTGGCCCTTGAAGTGCTTCTGGCGATTCTGAAACGTGTACCCGCGATCAACGTCGACCTGTGTGATCGGCGTGTTGATCGGTCGTGTAGCGCAACCGCCCAGCAGCAGGACAAGCATCAATGACGCTAGCAAGCGTGACGGATTCATGACCGTTCTCCAGGAGCAAGCCGGCAACTTATGGAGCGAATACTTGGTGGACGCCATTGGACCTTGGTCCAATGCACGATCGTGCACGACCGGAACGCCAGGAAGAAACTCATTCCGTCGCTGCAGCAGAAACTTCGGTGCCGGAGTACGGACTGCCACCATCGCATCAATCTGGCCCCGCGTACTTCTCAGCGCGCGTCATCACTTGTGTCATCGCGGCCACAAGCGGGCAGCGTTTCCATGAAATCAAAGACTCCATAGGACGGCAGACCGTTGGGTTCCCAGTGTGTAAAAGGCGGCGACAAGAGGCGTGCGCCCGAACCAGCAGACGCTATCAGCAGCTCTTCGCTGTGCACCTTCTTCATAGGAAGAAAGCGAGCCGGCGTGGTCGAAATATAGGACAGCGTCTGGAACACCAGGGTCGACGCTGTCCTCATTCGCGAGGGCCGAAGACAATGAATCAAGCACCGATCTCTTGCTACATGACCGACATGCTGCGCGCCCCCGAAGGGCAGCAGGGAGATCTCGGTCAAAGTCAGGCTATGCGGAGCGACTCCCAAGCCGAACCCGATTGACTCAACCAACGTTACGACGTCGCAAATCCTCGCGCATGACGCGTCAACAGCAACAGCGGACTGCGTCGCTGCAATAGAACCATCGATTCGTGAGGTCCGCTTTCGACCCATTGCGGACAGTCGGCTCCACTGCGAGGCGTTCGGCTCCGAGGCCACGCGCGATGACCGCTATCTCGCTGTTGTTTAATCGGGCGTTGTTCGCCAACGGCTCTTGTGCCATGCGGTACCGCTCAACAGGCCCGCCAAGCCGACCGCCATCAGGGACAGCGTGCCGGGCTCTGGCACCGCCGCCGACACCGACAAGTTGTCGACATACACGATGAGGTCTAGAGCGGGTTGTTGTGCGGGTCGATCGATACTACATCGATCGTATTGCCGACGCCGGACGAGGAAGAAGGGGATTTCGCCGAAGAACAGGTCGTCGACGAAGCCGCGCACGGCCCTGTTCTGAAAATCAAACTGGAGATCAAGGTGCACCCATTCGCCGAAGGCGTGCTCCGGATGCGATACAAACACAAAGTCATTGTTGACTATATCGACAAGTTCCAGACATATGATGCAATGACGGCGATCGGCGGAATCACCAGTTGGATGCATCAAGCCCAATGCCGATGCCGCACGTCTCAGCCTGCTGGGGTACCAAAATATCCGCAGACATCCAGACTAACGGCAGACCGCTCTTGATCGGATTGGAAGAAGTTCAGGTTCTGGAGATAGGACCCGCCCCTAAAATCTGGTGCTGGGAGAAACAGATCCAGCCGGCGGCAGTCGATGCGCAGCCCTGGGTTCCGCTGCGAGGCAAGTCTCTGGATACGGTCGCGACATCTACGCTTATGCCAGCGAACGGAGACCAATGGTCCTCCCCGACAAGGACGCCCGGGACGAACGTCGGAGGTTCGAAACCGGTCTGATACAGCAGGGCGGCGGCGCCGGCGAGGTCGCGATCGAAGCTGGCGAGCGGCCATTAACGCGAGCGTGATCGCTGGAGGGTTCCATCTTCGTACCCTCGTCTGCGCACGTGGGAACGCAGAAAAGCTGGTTAACGTGTTTTAGCGGCGCATTCTGCTCCTAAATGTGGCGGCTGCGGTTAACACCGGATAGCGTAAATATTCCAGTATCAACGGTGATTCTGCCGCACGTTCCGACGTCACTCAAAATAGCTTTTCATCGAACAAAATTGAGAGCTTGTCGCGGCACGTTGTGCTCGACGGCGTTGATGTCAGGATCGCCAGCACTCTTCGACGCAGTCGGCAAGTCATGGCCACTGAGCGAAGCCACCACCAAATCGCACGGAAGACGCACGGCCGCGGATCTGCCACTCGTGCAGACCCGGCTACTCTGGCTCGTGGTTACGCACACCATGAATGCGTAGCCGTCACACACGCCATGACCGCAGGACGAAACGACGAGCGGTGTACAACGGTCAGGCAAGCTCATTCGCAAGCACTGCCGATAAGCATGCAAGTGAACAATGATGACTTTAAGACATTGCAGCGGGCACGAAACAAAGAAGCCAGATGAAGAAACAAACGGCTTTCCTAGTTCGGCTCAATCCCAGCTTACGTAGTAAAAGTAATGCTGCCATTTGTATAGCAACCAGCAGCACGGCAAGTGCAGCAACTCCAACACCGACAGCGTGAAGTCGCCAAAAGCTTGGCGGTGGAAGATGAGGAATGATGAAGAGTGCAATTAGAGGACAAGGCGACATCACGTACCAAATCCCGACGCATTGGAGAATTGCACTCAGGATGTAGGGGAGTTGGTCTGTCCGGTCACGGCAACAACACGGTAGTAGCGATCGCGCCGTGGTCCGGCGGCAGGCGATGCAAGCGCTCTTATCTATGACTATGGGTGTCGGCTTTAATACTTCTGCGGATGGAGCCACGTCCGCAATTGGTCCAAAGTGTGGGTAAAAAAAAGACCTCGGTAGGCCCCAGCACCCGACTGAGGCGAAGCGCCGCGTTGGGTCGAGTAGCCGACAGTGCGCCCGTATCTACATTCGACCGAAGCCGCCGTTAAGGACGGCCGCGAAGCAAAACCTCATCCACGCGCCCGAGAGCGGACGCTTAACCCAAGGTGGAGCCGCGGCTGCCGGATCGCAGCGGAGGCGGCCGTCGGCTTGACGCCTCATCGTCAGATTTCACGCCGGCAGCACATGGGACTGCAGCCTGCTGCACGGTGGTGACTCGCTTCGTACGCAGTTTCCGTTATCCCGCTTTCTCAGCTCTTGGCGGTGTCGAAAGCCGAAATGCGATCTGCACGGAACGATGCCAACGCCTCCGTCGCCGTGCCCTCGACGAGCCACCAAAAGGTACGTTACGACTCCCCGCTCTGCTCGAGCAGCCGCGACCACGCTCGGGTCAGCGTTCTAGCGGATCCATCGGTGATGTCCGTCGGATGAGGTGGCTGCGCACGATAGGGTTGACCTGCGATCGAAGCCCGCTGCCAGGAGCCGTCACGCTTGGACGCCAATATGCGTTCATTGAGTCATCTCGTCCATCAAGCCGAGTGGTCGTTTCAGCCAAGGAGTCGGACCGCATCACCTCGTACCAGATGCGTTTCAGCTTCAGGCTCAATGATTCGCAACTCTGGACGAAGGTATGGTCTTGCGACTGCTCGGGACTCCCGCGAACGAGGTCCGAAACCCGGTCGACAGCGCCAGTTGAAACCGAGTGGATTGAACTCCGCGCGAAGCTTGAGTCCACTTCGACGTGTACTTGTCGGAGCCGCTCGCCAACGGTATCCAGGTCTTCCCGTCGTCGGGCGTATACCTAAGCATGCAGTGGATCCGCGCCAGACCTGATTTGGCCGTTGCGACTCGGTAACTATGTTGGACGCTCCGCCGCCTGAGGGTAGGTCGCCACCTAACGAGCTTGATGCAAATCATCTTCGATGGGCCACCGTGCGATTTCTTCGCCGCAGCGGACCGACACGTAAGCGATTTCCTCGAACCACGGAAGCACCTCCTGAAAGTCCTCGTAGGGTGCAACCTTGGGGCGATCGGAAGTGTGGTGACACTCAAGAGACGCGAGCAATACATGGCTGGCGTTGTAAAGCTCCACGACAATTTCAGTCATCCCTTTCGGTGTGTAACGTCCTGGTTCTCCTGGGAGGTGTACCGCCCACTGAAACTCCGCCCTTCCGTCGCGATAGATACGGAACGACAACAGCAGCTTGTGCGCCGCCGCTTGGTCGACGGGGGCGACAGTGAAGGGATCAAGCAGATCGCCATGGAAGGCGCGCAAGTAGTTGTACGGCGAGACCCATTTCGTGCCGCCGCAATAGCTCATCTCCGGGCGTTCCGGACTGAACAGCGTGGGCGGCGATTGCTCCAGGTCGACGCCCCACTCGCCGATACCGGATCGTTGGATTGCATTGGGATAGTCCAGGGGGTAGTTCGGGTCGACTTCGGTCCATGTCACTGGTCGCGCACAGGCGGTATCGCTGACATGGGGTGCCGGGAGTAGCCGAAGGTGCTGGTACTCGAGCTCATGAGCGAACTGTCGTCGTCGAACACGACTGATTGATCGAACCAGGTAAAGCGCGTTGCCCCACACAATGCCGCTCGCATTCGCATGAGTGGGAAGCGTAGGCATCAATTTCGTGATCCTGAGGTGTCGGTGTGGTGCCATTGCGCACCGCCAAAATGTCCGCGCGCACAGCATCGTGGTCCGGAAACGCTTCGAGCGCACCGGCGAAGGCGCGCTCGCCTCTGTCGCGAACGTCCAAGTCCGGCGCGGGAAGCAATCGGCGCGCTAGGTCGATGGGCGCCGGCAATCAGCATCTCGACGTCGCGGCGAGCTTCGTCGGAGGGTCGTGCCCGGCACCGTGCGCGACACGCGCATGCGAAAGCAGTGGATGATCGGAGTGCGCCTTGTGTTGAATTCGATCCGCTCCCGGTTGTTGGCTGGATCAATATCGGCTCGCCGTAATCAACTGCCACCAGGCCTGAGCGCTCAACTGAAGCCTGCCGTAGCAGTCGGCCGCCGGGATCAGAAAGTTCAGGGTCTCGTTGAGCGCGCGACGACGCGACGCGGATGATCCCGCCATGCTGACGGTTTGCATCGGCTCCACCCCGCGCCGCAGGATGTCGTATTTGAGCGTGTTGCGGTTGAACACCATCACCAATATTCGTCCGGTGATGCTCATCCCGGTCCGTTCCAGAGGGATTGAAGATACACACGGGCGAGCAACGGCTTGTACGCGATCAGCGGGACACTGTTGGCCGCTCCGGCACCGCTGCCCTCAACGGAGAAATACTGCGTTGATTGGGTATTTCGATGTCCGTAATCTTCAGCAGCGTGTTAGGCGAAGGCGGAGAGTGGTAACAGCCCTCCTCATGCAGTTCTTCCTCCAGCATCTGAAGGCTGTTGTCGAGACCCTCGATGGTCCGCAGGATGTTCTCGCGCTCCTCGGCATGGTGGTGGTGGCTCGCGGTCTGCAATTTTTTCGTGTGGCCCTGAGCTCTCTAATTCAATTGTGATTACGCCGGCACTCGGGTCTGCTCAGATCGGGCTGGGGACCACTGAGGACGCGGGCATGTTTTCTCCTTCTGCGTGGACCTGCATGCGATCGGTCAATGAATGGCCGTGGCCGCATAAATAATCTGCATCGTCAGTCGTGACGGGCGTTTTGGTATTGGCAACGAAGGCCGCTGTGATCGAAGCTCTTATGAAGCCTCTCAGAGCGTAGTGCCGATAGCAACCGGCGCAATACCCTTAAGGCGAAGGGCCACGTCGTCACCTCCGCGCCGCGGGCGTCAGTCGGGTCCTTCGTTGCATAACCGCTGCACGACTTCCAGCTCCTTTAAACGCAACGAAAATCGCTTCAAACGGTTTGTTCCAGAACACCGGAGGGAAGGCGGCCAATGGAGCAAGCGCTGCAGGCGGAATGCGGGACCTGATGTCCGCTCTGCCTGCGATTGGGCAGCCATCGCTGCTGACTGGCCGAAAGCAGACTTAATAGAGCACCGATCGCTTGCAACATGACCGACATGCTGCGCGCCCCAGAGGGGCAGCAGAGAGATCTCGGTCAAAGTCAGGCTATGCAGAGCGTCCCCAAGCCGAACCGAATTAACTCGACCAACGTTAACGGCTCGCAGAATCCTTCGCATGACGCGTCAACAGCGACGAGCCGCGTGAGGCTGCGTAGCTGCAATCAGGAACCAACGATTCGATGATGTCCGCTTTCGACCCTTAGCGGACATGCGCGACGCGGAGAAAACGGACGCGAAATTCACGCCGATAGCGGACGCTCAACGCTCAAGTTGAGCGGTCCGCCGCCACAGCCACTCGGAAGAAGAAGCTGTGAACCGGCGGGTCCGCTCGAACGCCGGGTTGGGCGTAAGGCGAGCGCATAATCTGAACGCTGCTTGTATAGGTCGGCTACGAAAAAAGAGAGAGCATGAGAAGGCACAACGCGGTACTTGCCATCGCGGCTCTCGCAACACTTGCCGCCGGCGCGTCGGCACAAGACATCGAGCCATCCGAACTTAGTGAGCTAGTCAAAGGACGCAAATGGCTAGTTGCGGTGGGGGGAGATCTATCGAACGCCGGAACTTCAGCATACTGGGATTTCCACGCAGATGGCTCGATGTGCGTTCGATTCGCGGGCGCGAAGCCAAACGAACGATGTGCGGACGAGGGGCGATGGAACCTCGATGGGCAGACGCTCTGTTGGAATCTAAAGTACGTGGGCGAGCAGTACGGCTATAAGTCAGCTTGCGTCAAAGTTCAGAAGGTGGGTCCTCAGGAATACCAGATGCACAACGTAAAGGGATTTCGCCAGTTCCCTTTCCGTCCGGTGTAATGATGATTGGTCCCATGCCAATAGCCAACGCGGCGCCTCACGGGCGAACTGCGCGAGCGATTCCCGCACCTCTGTTTCGATAGTTTCCGGCCGTACAGTTAGGGTTGGCGCAACCACGGCGTGCGGATCAGGGCTGACGCCCAACGTGTTGTATTGAGATTTTTTCCACTTAACCGGCGTCGGTTCTAGTTATCCAACTCCGACAGAAAGAATGCCCCATTTTGTCCGCTTTGCGATCAACTGCGCAAATCATCGGAACGTCTGTTCTTGGCCGAAAGCAGACTTAATAGAGCACCGATCGCTTGCAACATGACCGACATGCTGCGCGCCCCCGAAGGGCAGCAGGGAGATCTCGGTCAAAGTCAGTCTATGCAGAGCGTCCCCAAGGGGATTCGAACCCCTGTTACCGCCGTGAAAGGGCGATGTCCTAGGCCTCTAGACGATGGGGACTGCGGCGGTCGTGATGGTGGAGGTAAGCGGGATCGAACCGCTGACCTCTTGCATGCCATGCAAGCGCTCTCCCAGCTGAGCTATACCCCCACACGCGAGGCGCGGATTATAGCCGCGGGACGCGCAAGCACTGAAACGTCTCTGCGCAGTCCCCGTCGTCCTAGACGATCAGTGTGACTTGGCGTAGTCGATCATCCCCTGGAAATCGACCACGACGGCTGCCTCATCGCCGACTACCCACGCGTCGTGCCCTGAAGGCAGCAGCGAAACATCGCCAGGCCGGCAATCGAACTCGGTTCCATCGTCCATCCTGACGCGCAGCACGCCAGCGACGTGATATTGAAAGTGCGGCGCGTCGCAGCTGCGAGTCTTCGCAATCGGTTGCACTGAAGTCGACCAACGCCATCCGGGCTCGAATATCGCGCGGCCGACGGTAGCGCCGCCGATCTTGATTAGTTCAACGCGCCCGCGCGGAAACTCGCGCACCTCGTCGGGCCGCGAGAAGTTCTTCCATTCGGCCATTTCTTCGGCGTGTTCAACGGCATGTGGCTGGTTCATCAGTCGTCCTCCTTGGGTGATGTGGCATGCGCCGGATCGCCCATTGGCAACACGTCGGCGAATGCCTCAAAACGCTTCCACGCAGGCACCGGCGGAACGTAGCCGGCGCGTGGCACGTAAGCCGACGCTTCCACCATCTGCATTCGATGGATGTAGCGCGGGCAATTCGGAAAAATTTGCGTTGCACGTACGCGCACGATCACCTGTGCGCCGGCAAATTGCTCGAGCAACGGATCGTCGAGCTGGATAAAACTGGTTCCGTTCACGCGCAGACGGCGCGGCCGCTCGAAGTCGATAAACAGCAGCGCGATCGCTGGGTTCACGAGCACGTTGCCGAGACTGCGGAACATGCCGTTGCCGTCGTAGCTCGGAAACGCGATCTCATTGACGTCGGTCACTCGGACGAACCCCGCTGCACCGCCTTTGTACGAGCAGTCTGGCCGCCCGTCGCAATCGGCGGTTGCAACGAAGAACAACGTTCGACTCTCGACGAACGCGCGATCCTCGTCGGTGAACTCGGTTCGCGACAGCTTGTCGACTAGCCGATCCGCAAGCCGGCGCGTATCGAACCGGTCCTGCAGCCCCCGCATGCCGATGTGATACGCATCGTTGGGCGAAACCATCTCAGCCAACGTCCTCGTGCAGGCAGAGGATGTTGCCCTCGGTGTCTTCGAACCATGCCGCTTTCTCCGAGCCCAGCACGCAGACATGGTCGATCGTTTTGAATCCCGGGAAGTCGTAGTCGGCAAACTTGACGCCGCGCGCCTTCAGCGTAGTGATGGCGTTAGTGATGTTGTCGACTTTGAAACTCAGCGCCGTATGCTCGGCCTTCGTTCCTTCGTCCTTCGGAAACAACGCGACCTCGGTGCCGCCGCAGCGGTAGATGAATTTGCCGTCGGGCCGCAATCCGTCTGGCTCGAGGCCAAGTCCCTCCTCGTAAAAGCGCCGAGCGCGGGACAGATCCTTGACCGGCAACATGCACGTGACTTGCGATTGCGAAAGCATGAATCCCTCCTCCTGGGAACTACGTTGCACGATGACGCACCGGCAGCGTGCCGGCTATGGGCAGGATTGCGTACTTACTTGAACAGCTCCACCAGCGCGCGATTAGCCGCTGTTTCAAAGCGCGACACCTCACCGAAGGAGCGCGCCAGCATCATCGCGCCTTCAAGTGAGCCGACCAATGCACGGGCGACTTCATGCGCCGGGCCTGAGAACTTCAGCTCACGCGCTTTCTGCCCTTGCTTCAGCACCGCGGTCAGCCAACGTTCGTTTTCGTCGAAGAAGTGTTTCATTTCCTCCTTCATCGGCTTCGGCAGCGTCGCGTATTCGGCGGCCAGCATCCCGCATAGACACATACGGTTATTGCGCAACACGTCCGCATAAATCTGGGCGTATCGCTTCAGTTTCTCGGGCGCAGTCGTACTGGTCTCGTCGATCGAGTCGAGCGCGGCCAGAAAGTTTTTTTCATAGCGCTTGATCAGGCGATGGCCAAGCTCGGCCTTGGCCGGAAAGTGATAGTGCAGGCTGGCCTTGGTGACGCCAAGGGTGGTCGCAATGTCGGCGTAGCTGAAGCCGTTAAAACCGCGCGTCTGCACCAGGCGCTCGGCAGTATCCAGAATCCGCTGCGACGTGTCTGCTCTTACCACCGTTGTCCCCTTTACCTGCGGCCTGAACAAATTTCTGCTTACCTACTAGTTGACAAGTTACTTACCAATTGGTAGAAAGTCAACCGTTTGTGTAGCGGCAACTTACCGATGTCGAGCAATCTGAGCAGGGTTGATATGCGGGCGGCGCTCGATACGCTGCACGCGATCGGCCAGGACTGTGTTGATAGCGGCGATTTCGCGCGCCGCGGTGTGCAACGGTTGCCGCGGCTTGTCAGCTCCGAGCTCACCACGCTGTCGGTCTGCAACCTCGACAGCGGACACCGCAGGGTCGTCTGCGATCAGCCGGGCGCGATTTCGCGGCGCGAGCTCGAAGTTTTCGACCGCTACTTTTTCGAGCATCCACTGGTGCGCGAGCACGGCCGCAACCCGGCGGCTGTGACACGGCGCATAGATGACCTGCTTCCTGGCAGCGCATTTCAGCGCACTCCGCTATTTAACGACTACTACTGCGCCATCCGGATCGATCACGTGATGGCAGTGCCGATCCATATCGATCGGCACATCCTCGTCAGCTTCGTGGTCAACCGCAGCAAGCGCGGCTTCAGTGATCGGGATCGCGAGCGTGTTGAGGTGATCCGGCCGCACTTGGGTCATCTGTATCGTCTTAGCACGCATGCGCCCCGCAGCAATGAGTCGTTCGCAGAAGTCGAAGCACCGCTGACCGTGCGCGAACGTGACGTACTCGACTGGCTGGGCGCCGGCAAGACCGACAAAGACATCGCTGCGATCCTGGCCATCAGTCCGCGCACAGTGCAAAAGCATTTGCAGCGAATCTACGAAAAACTGGGCGTCGAAACCCGGACCGCCGCGGTAATGCGCGCCATCGCAGCGCGGCACTGACTTGGTTTCTGGACCCGGCGGCCCGGCGCAACTATTTCTTCTCGGCAGCGACTACCCAATTTTCAACCGGCGACTTGCCGTCGCGAACTGACAGCACGGTCGCGTCGAGCTTCTCGCCGCGCACGGTGCCCTTCCATAGCAGCTTGCCGTAACGCGCGCTCTCGGTCTCGGCTTCAAAGACGGTCGTGTCGCCCTGCGTGCTCGTCTTGTAGGCTGCGTCCGAGTAGCCGTACTTGTCGCACGCGCTCGAGCGGAATCGGCCGTCGCGGAATGTCAGCGTGTCGGCATCGCCGGATGTCTTGCCGCGTTCCATGAATACGCCGTCGAATCGTTTGCCGTCGAGCGCACCGCTCGCCAGCGCGGGCACGGTGGTCAACATCATCGTCAAGGCGCACAGGGCAGCGCCCGGCCAGGAAGTCAGTTTCATCGTTGTCCTTTCGGTTCAATGGTCGTAAAAGTCGTCGCTTGCGCGGCAACAACTTTGTAGACGCCGCGACGCGGCGCGACCATGGGCAGGATTGCGTACGCGGAATGGTCAGCGCGCTTGCGCAGCAGAAATGGCAAGCGCACGATCGATTCGCTCGAGAACTTTGTCGCGGCCGATCAATTCGAGCACTGCATCGATTGAGGGCGTTTGCGTGTGCCCGGTGACCGCGACACGCAAAGGACCCGCGACCTGTGGCATCTTGAGCTTGTGCTCGTTCACGATTTGCTTGATCGCGCCGTGTAGCGCAGTACGCTCCCACTGGAGCTCAGAGGCCCGATCACGGAATGCTTGCACCGCCTGCCGGCCCGAATCGTTCAAGTGTTCAGTCAGCAATTCGACTTTGACTCCTGGTTCGCTGTAGAACAGCAGCGCTGAGTCCGCCAACTCATTCAGCGTGCGCGAGCGATCCTTAAACAGCGCGACGACACTCCGCAGCGCGGGACCGCCGGCCAGGTCCCCGCCTCGTGCTTCGATTCTTGTAGCTACCAGGGACACCAGACGATCGTCATCGGCTTCCTTGATGTACTCGCCATTGAGCCACATCAACTTGTCAAGGTTGTACTGCGCCGGCGCCCGATTGATGTGCTGCAAGTCGAACCACTGGACCAGCTCCTCGCGTGTGAATTTCTCGTCGTCGCCATGGCTCCAGCCAAGGCGTGCAAGGTAATTAAACAGCGCCTCGGGTAGAAAGCCGTCCTCGTCGTACTGCAGCACGCTGACCGCACCGTGGCGCTTGGACAACTTATTGCCGTCGGGCGCGAGAATCAGCGGCAGATGCCCGAATCGCGGAGGCGTCCAGCCAAGCGCGCGATAGAGATTGATTTGCCGCGGCGTGTTGTTGATGTGCTCTTCGCCGCGCAGGACGTGCGAGATTCGCATGTCGGCATCATCAACCGTCACCGCAAAGTTATAGGTCGGCATCCAGTCGCTACGCGCGATCACCAGATCGTCCAGCTCGCGGTTCGAGATGCTGATCGGCCCCTTGACCAGATCATTCCACTCGACGTCGCCATCATCGGGATTGCGGAAGCGAAACACCGGCTGCACACCCTCGGGCGGTGTCTTGCCGCGCGCGTTCTCCGGCCGCCAGCGGCCGTCGTAGCGCGGCTTCTCGTTGCGCGCGATTTGCGCTTCGCGCAACGCTTCCAGTTCCTCTTTGCTCGCGTAGCAGCGATACGCTCGGCCATCAGCGAGCATTTGTTCGAGCACTTCCTTATAGCGAGTCAGGCGCTCGGTCTGCCGTACCGGCCCTTCGTCGTAGTCGAGTTCGAGCCAGCGCATGCTCTGCAAGATGACCTGCACAGCCTGCTCGGTCGAGCGCTCTAAGTCCGTGTCCTCGATGCGCAGAATGAACTTGCCGCCGTGATGACGCGCGAACGCCCAGCAAAAGAGCGCCGTGCGCGCCGTGCCGAGGTGCAGCATGCCGGTTGGGCTCGGTGCAATTCGCGTTCTTACTTCGCTCATGCATGCATGGTAACTTGCAAACATGATCGACAAACTAATCGTCACCAACCGGGCCGCTCTACGAACAAAGTACGGCGCGCGCGGGCTTGCGAAGGTGACGGCCGCTGTCAAGGCGCTGATTGCTGCCGACCGCAAGCAAGGCTTGGTGACACGCCTGATCGCACTCGACACGGCGGCGATGAAGCGATACGGGTCGGCGGTGACCGACGCCTCGAGCGCGCGACAGAACAAGCGCGCGATCGACTCGCTCTATCGCGCGTTGCGACCACACTACCTGATGATTCTGGGTTCGATCGACGTCATTCCACATCAGGATCCGAAGAATCCGGTGTATGCAGACGACCGCGAAGACGATCCAGTGGCGTGGGGCGACTTGCCGTATGCGTGCGATGCGCCCTATTCCCGCGACATCACAAAGTTCATCGGCCCGACGAGAGTGATTGGGCGCGTGCCCGACATGACGGGTGCCAGCGAACCGTCGCACCTGCTGGCGTGCCTCCAAACTGCGGTGACGTATAAGCAGCGGCCGCTTGCGCAGTATCTCGACTACTTTGCGTTGTCGGTGCAACTATGGAAAAAGTCGAGCGCGCTGTCGCTTGCGAACATCTTCGGCAATGCGCGCAAGCTGTTGCTCGCCCCACCGACCGGCAGCGTCGCAGCCAGCCGCAAGCTCGGCCCGCGCAGTCACTTCATTAACTGCCACGGCGCACTGGCCGATCCGCGTTTTTACGGCGAAGACAAGAAAGGCACGCCGGTCGCGCTCGACTCGAAGGACTTGCGCGGGCGGATTCGCGAAGGAACGGTGGCGGCGGTCGAATGTTGCTATGGAGCCGAGTTGTACGACTCGGCGGCGCTCAAACTGCCCCTGCCTATTTGTCAGTCTTATCTTGCACAGAGCGCGTACGGATATTTTGGTAGCACGACGATCGCCTACGGCCCGGCCGAAGGCAACGGCGCCGCTGACCTGATCACGCAATACTTTTTACTCGAAGTTCAGGCCGGGCATTCGCTTGGGCTGGCGGCGCTGAAGGCACAACAACGTTACGTCGAGCAAGTGGACGAACTCGATCCGATCGATCTGAAAACATTGGCGCAGTTTTATCTGCTGGGCGATCCGAGCGTGCAGCCGGTAAAAATAGATTCCGCGACGCGCACTCCGCCGACGGCGGCTGAAGTTATCGCCAAACGCAGCACGCGGGCGGCGCGGCGCGCGAATACCGAACGCATCGGACGTGTGCTGCGCGAAGTAAAGCCGACAGCATCAAAACCGGTCGAACCGACACGCTCGCCGGCCGTTCGCCGTCAGTTGACCCAGATTGCCAGGCAGATTGGCGCTCCGTCGGCCGCGTCATTCACGGCGTTCGCGGTGCAGTGCGCCGGCCGGTCAGACGGCGTCAAGCATGCAACGCGCGGCGCGGCGGGCGTTGCAAACAAGTATTACCTTCTGATTACCACCGCCGATCATCTCGACAAGACCGATGTAGGCGCGCGCGTCGCCGTGGTCGCGCGCGAAACGGCTGAGCGCATCGTTGCGTATCGCATTTACTACCAGCGCTGATGGCGTCACGCACGCCCAAATCCAAATCCGAATCGACGGGCGCGCCGACGCATGTGCATGCGTTGCGCGGCCGCGTCTCCCAAGGACCTTTCGCACGCGGCAGCAAAAGTGAGCACATCGCGGTATTTCTCGAGACCAGCGCGGCGCGCTACGTCCTGCGCCGCCGCGACGGCCCGGCCTATGCCGATCCGACGCTGCAGCGCTTCGTTGGGTGCGACGTCGAATGTGACGGCGTCATTGTGTCGTACGTTTTGATCGCCGATCGCATAGAGTCCGTTTAGCGCGGCGCCGCAAGGCAATCCGTTCACGGGATTCGATTCCTCGTGCGATACAGGCGATAAAGATACCCGCCTACAGCAAAGGCAATGATCGTCAACAACACGCGCAGCAGCCACGCGTCTATCCATGCTCGCCGATCAGTTCGGTTATCCAGTCTGCCATCGGCTTGTCGGCACAGCACTGCCTGAAGTATTTGGTGGGTGGTACAGGGTTCGAACCTGTGACCCCTGCCGTGTCTGGCTCAACGGCAGCAATTTACTGACGAGCTGCTACACACGCCTCCTCGCGCCGCCTCCGCGAGTGGGCCTACGACTCGGGTTCTTTGGAGCTTCCCTCAGCTGGGCCACCATCGACTCGACTGGATCCCGCTCTTGACGATGTAGGCGACGACGCAGGTGGTGAATCGCAGAAGTGTTGCGAAGGCGATTCGCGAGCTCACGGTCCGGCCATATGGTTCTTGCGTGGAATGCCACGAAGAGGCTCGCCGCAACGTCATAGTCACGGCCATAAGCGTTGTCCCGCGAACGATGGCTGTCTGCGACCTCACGCACGCGTGCACTCTGATTTGCATCCAGCGTCGGCGTCCACGCCTCACGCCCTATACCAGCCTGGCCAGATAGTGCGAACGCGGCAACGGTCCCGACTTGGCCTGTATTAAGAGTCTCCAACCAGACCGACAGCAAACGATTCAATACGGCCTCTGACGGTGTTTCACGCACATCCCGAGCATGCTGCGATAGCGCCCATGCCCATATGGCAGGCTCAAGCACATGTGGCTCGGTATGACGCAGGTGTCGCTCCACAACCTCCTTCGGCAGTTTGACTTCGAGCGCCCCCGTTGGATGTTCCATTAACAGGGCGCAATAAGTCAGCAAGCCCTTCCCGACATCGTCAAGAACATCACTGCTCACAATTCGTAATAGCTCGCTATGACCACCTGGGCTTACCCAATACTCCTCAGAGCGCTGATACGATGACAAGACACCGTAGGTGTGACTGAGCCACATATCACGGGGACATTCTCTCGAGGTGTAGAGATGCCAAGCTTGCGACAACAATTCGTTGCCGTACGCTCCTTTTACGAGAGCCGGCCAGTCGTCATCGGACCGGCAGCCTCTAGCGAAGAACGCGATCAACTGAAGCGCTGCCGTTAATGTCTCCGGAGATGCTTCAGCCTCTTCCACAAGACACTGGACGAGCCTCGCAATCGGAGCCGGGAGCCTAGTCGGATACGACTTGTCAATCAGTCGATCGGCCTCAACCTGGCGGCGAAGATCCATACCCTTGCTGACCAGAGCTGCGACGATTGGCTCCGCTTGCTTGCGAGCCAGTACCGTCGCCATCGGGATAACTTCTTTCCACTCTTCGGTTATCAAATGATCTTGTAGTGCTGTGAGTACATTGGCCTCCTTGTCGTAATCCATGTAGTGGCCTTCAACCGCCGCAACGGCGGCCAGGTACTCCTGAAACGTTAGATGCCGAAATTGATAGAAGGGGACGGTTCGAGGCCCCTCCATCTGACGTCCGACCTCGACAACAAGACTCGATCGTAGTTCCACCCGTTTCAGGAACTCGTGGGGGGTATCCTTCGCATATCGTCGAATTTGCGGAACTCGCTCGCGCGCTTCCTCCAGTAGTGCAAGCAGCTCCGTTTCTGTCGCCGTCTGCTTGCCGCGACGCATCAGTTCAAAGGCGACATATGCCAACTGTGGCACGGCCTCCTTCACGCTCAAGGGTACATGCCCCTTGATATTCCAAGTATCGAGAAGTATCTCGACTGCGCGGCCGTACAGGCTGACTCGATCTGGTGGCAGGCGCCCGGCCCCGTGCTTAACTACCAGAAGCATTGTGAGTAGAAGCGGGTTCTCGGCAAGTCGTCGGAGGGAATCATTTCGCAGCAAGACCTCCGCCACCTCTTGAGCTTCACGCTGTGCTTCTGGGGACTCTCCAACCATCAATTGATGCCAGTGGGCACACAGTGCGGAAATGCCATCGCCGTCCAAAGGCGATAGTCGCCAGCGTTTACAGAAGCGAGCTAGGCTCGGCGCAACAAGACTAAACCCGGCTTCCCGACTTGTTACGACCAGTCGCGTAAGCTTGTTGTCGTCTAAGAATGATTCTAGGTGATCGACAAACGTTGTTCGCAAGGCGTCGTCATGAATTTCGTCGAGACCATCGATCAGAAGGAGCACCTTGCCCTGTTTGAACCGTGGCATCAGGGCAGAGTTCAAGTCTCTTAATAGCACCTGGCCAGTGACTTCCGCCATGCGATTCAAAAGCGTAGGAATCGGCCAATGGATATGCTCGCGCCATTCTCGACATCGAATCATGACTGGCGTTAGGTCGAGGTCTGGCAAGCCGTCGAGGCTGGCACTCCGCCGAGCTGAGTCAGCGTAGGCGACCGCGAGGCGCTTCAGTAGCAGAGTCTTTCCACCGCCAGGAAGCGCCAAGAGAGCCAGTCGTCTGTGCTTTGCGAACACCTCACCGAAAGGCCGTGGGTCTCGATGTTTCTCCTGCCAACGAAGAAGCTTTTGCTCTCGATCCAGATCAGTTGAAGGGATATCTGGCGGAGAAAGCAGAACCGAAATAGGGACGAACAACCGCTCCAGATCGAACCGACGTTGCGCGGTGTCCATATCGGCCCGCATTCCCTCAATCGTCATCTGGCCGCAGTCTTTAATGAGGAACGTGCGATACTCACGCAGTGTTTCAAGCTGGTGCGAGGCCGGCGAACGTGCGAGCGACTTCGTTCGCCCAGCCTGATCACCGCTAATGCCGGTCGGGACAAAATGCTTGGTGAGAAATCGCGGCAGATCACCGTGAGTCTTGCCGTAACCGAGTGGCTCAACAAATCCGTGCCAGTTGGTATCGGAGTGACGGGCTGCTACATCGCCGTCGGCAACAAGTGCATAGTGCTCTGGGGCCGCTGCGCCCAAATGATCTCGTAGCCATCTGAGAAGAGCCGAGAAATTTGGATCGTCTAAGGTGTTTCCGCAAATGAAAAGAGCACGATGACCAAGTCAAAGAAGTCCAGATCTTCACTCCAGTTGCGCTCAATCTGGTGAGCTGCACGACTCTGATGGGACGTCTCCAGCCGGCTCCGCTATTCGGTCGATGGGATCCGAAGCGTGATGGCGTGCCAACACATGGCACCCAACGAGGCGCTTAGCGTCCTAACAATTTGCTTTAGCTGGTGGGTGGTACAGGGTTCGAACCTGTGACCCCTGCCGTGTGAAGGCAGTGCTCTACCACTGAGCTAACCACCCGCGATGCGGACGCGAATTATTGCATGGGCTCGCGCGCTATTTGCTTGCCTTACGATGTTTGGTTCGCGATGCCGCGGAGGCCGATCTGAATCTTTCGCACACTCTGTTTCGCAGCGCCCGACGCCTGCCGCGCGCGGTGGCGGTGATCGAGCGCGACCGTATCGAACTCAGTTACGAGCAGCTTGCTGAGCGCTCGCTGCGCCTGGCTTCCGCGTTGATCGCACTTGGCGCGGGACCGGGCGCGCGCGTCGGCCTGCTGGCGCACAACTGCGCTGCGTATGTCGAGCTGATGTATGCGTGCTGGGCGGCCGGCGCTTGCGCGGTTCCGATCAACATGCGGCTGCACCCCAAGGAGGTTGCGTTCATTCTTGACGATGCGGACGTGCGAGTTGTATTCGTCACTGACGAAATCGACACGACGGCGATCGAGGCTGAACGTAGCGGCGCCACGCACTTCGTCGACGTTGAAGGCTCCGAGTATCGCAAGCTGCTGCACTCCGAGCCGCTGTCGGTGCCGGCATTCGATTCCGCGCAAGCTCCCGCGTGGCTCTTTTACACCAGCGGCACGACCGGACGCCCGAAGGGTGTCATCTTGACGCACGCCAATCTGCTGGCGATGGCGCTCAACTATCTCGCTGATGTCGACCACGCCACGGTCGGCGACCATCTGCTGCACGCCGCGCCAATGTCGCACGGCTCGGGGCTGTACACGATCCCGAATATCGCGGCAGGCGCGACGCAAATGATCCCGGCGTCGCATGGATTCGATGTGGACGAGATGGCGCACATCATTGCGTACACGCCGCACGTCAAGTTTTTTGCGGCACCGACGATGGTGATGCGATTGGTCGACAGCTGGCGCAGCGAGCCCGAGCCCGTCAATCTCAAATCGATCATCTACGGCGGCGGGCCGATGTACGTGGCCGACTGTTTGCGCGCGCTCGAATGCTTCGGCGCGCGACTGGTGCAAATCTACGGTCAGGGTGAGGCGCCGATGACGATCACGGTCTTGCCCGCGAGCGACCATATCGATGATCACGATGGCCACCGTCTCGACCGGCTCGGCTCGGTCGGACGTGCGCAAACGGGCGTCGAGGTAGCAGTGCTCGATGGCGACGATCAGCCGCTGCCGCCGGGCGAGCTAGGCGAAGTCTGTGTGCGCGGCGACGTCGTGATGGCTGGATATCTGAACAATCCGGAAGCCACGGCTGCAACGCTCGCCAACGGCTGGCTGCACACCGGCGATGTCGGCCGCTTCGACGAGCACGGCTATCTGACGCTCGTCGATCGCAGCAAGGATCTGATCATCTCGGGCGGCTCGAACATCTATCCGCGCGAAGTCGAGGAAGTGTTGCTGCGGCATCCTGCGGTCAAGGAGGCTGCGGTGTTCGGCGAACCCGACGCGCAGTGGGGTGAGTCGGTCGTCGCGGTGCTCGTGAGTGCAAACGGGCCAGCTTGCCGATGAACACGAGCTCGACTCGTTCTGTCTCGAGCACATCGCCCGCTTCAAGCGGCCGAAGCGCTACGTGTTCGTCGAGCAACTACCGCGCAATGCGACCGGCAAGGTACTCAAGCGTGAGCTGCGAGCGCATCTGACGCGTGAGCAAAGCTCAACCGCCATACAGGCGTGACCTTCGCTTCGCGCGCAATCGTGTCGAGCAACGCCTCGTGCGCCGCGATTTCTTCGGCCGCCACCACAACCGACACCAATTGACTGACATCGACCGGACCGAAGTTCGCGGTCAACGTGTCGTCGTCGAGCACATCGATCACCAGGCTGTCCTGGCCGCGCGTCATCGCCAGGAACACGTCGGCCAACAGACCCGCGTCAAGCAAAGCGCCGTGCAAGGTTCGATGCGCGTTCGAGACCGCGTAGCGTTCGCACAGCGCGTCGAGCGAATTGCGCTTGCCCGGGTGCTGCTCGCGCGCGTGCTGCAACGAATCGGTGATCTTCAGGCAGTAGTCCGTGAAGCGGCCGCGTCCGATGCGCGCGAGCTCGGCGTCGAGAAACTCGATGTCGAACTCTGCGTTATGGATGATGACGTCGGCGTCTCTGACGAACTCCAGCAGGTCGTCGACGATTTCGCCGAATTTCGGCTTGCCTTCGAGAAACTGGCGGTTAATCCCGTGCACCGCGAGCGCGCCTTCGTCACAGTCGCGCTGCGGATTCACGTACTGGTGAAACCGCCTCTCGGTGACCCGACGGCCCACGATCTCGAACGCACCGATCTCGATAATGCGGTGGCCGTCACGGACCTCGAGACCCGTTGTCTCGGTGTCGAGTACCACCAGCCTGGCAGTCACTCCGCGCCGCTCTCCGCCGTTGCAGGCTGCGCGTGCTGATGTGAGCCCATCCACTTGCCCAGCACCTGCTCCATCAGCGTGTACATCGTTGGAACGACGTATAGCGTCAGCAACGTTCCGAACGTCAGGCCGCCGACGATCACCCAGCCGATTTGAATGCGGCTTTCGGCGCCGGCGCCGGATGCCATCGCCAGCGGCAGTGCGCCGAGCACCATCGCGCCGGTCGTCATCAGGATCGGCCGCAGCCGCAGCTCCGCCGAATGGCGAACCGCATCGAACAGCTTCTCGCCGCGCTCCTGCAGCTGGTTGGCGAACTCGACGATCAGGATGCCGTGCTTCGTTATCAACCCGATCAGCGTGATCATGCCAATCTGGCTGTAGATGTTCCAAGTGCCGCCGGTTGCCCACAGCGCAAACAACGCGCCGGCGGCCGACAATGGCACGGAAAGCATGATCACGAACGGATCAGCAAAGCTCTCGAACTGCGCGGCCAGCACGAGATAGATGAAGATCAGCGCCAGTGCCAGCGTCAAATAAAAGCCGCCGCTCGCTTGCCGGAACTCACGCGACTGGCCGTTGACGTCGGTCAATGCATCGGTTGGCAGCACACGCTTCGCGGTGTCATCCATCATCTTCAGCGCATCGCCGATCGTGTAGCCCGGCGCCAGGTTGGCGGTGATGGTCACCGCGCGCAAGCGCTGAAAGTGGTTCAACGACGACGGCGACACGCCTTCGAGCAACGTTGACCACGTTTGCAAGCTGCACCATCGAGCCGTCGCGCGCACGAACGTAGATGTCGCTGATGTCGTTCGGGCGGCTGCGGTCGCGCGGTGCGACCTGCACGATCACGTCGTACTGCTCGCCATCTTTCTTGAAGCGCGTGATCTGCTGCCCGCCCAGCATCGTCTGCAGCGTGCGACCCACCGTTTCGACTGGAATGCCCAGATCGCCCAGCTTGTCGCGATTGACGTCGACGCGCAGCTCCGGTGTGTTCAACCGCAGATCGGACTGCGGCGTCTGCACGATGCCAGTCTTCGAAATTTCGGCGATGAACTCTTGCGTGATGCGATCGAGCTCGGCATACGGCATCTGCGCCATGATCACGTACTCCACCGGCAGTGAACGGCCCGACTGCCCGAGCGACGGCGGATTGACTGCGAAGCCGATCACCCCGGGCAACGTCTGCAGCTGCTGATTCAGCTGGCGCGCGATGTCCTGTTGCTTGCGCTGCCGCTCTTCCCACGGCTTCAGCCGCAGCACCGCGGTGCCGTAGTCGACCGACGGAAACCCCGCGATCGCGTTGTAGGCGGCCATCTCCGGAATCGTCGAAAAGAATTGCTCAACTGGGCGCAGCTGCTCGGAGGTGTAGTCGACGGTCGCTCCGGGCGGAGACTGCATGCGGCCGAAGATGACACCGCGATCCTCCAGCGGTGCGAGCTCCGAACGCAGCAGCGAGAGGAAAAACAGCGCTACACCTGCCGTGACGAACCAGACAATCACGACGATCCAGCGCCGCTCGAGCAGCCATGCGAGCGAACGCGCATAGCCCTGCGTAAGCCCGTTGATCCAGCCTTCGACCATCGTGAACAGGCGGCCGTGCTTTTCCTCGTGCTTTAGCAACTTGCTGCACATCATCGGCGACAGCGTCAGCGCGACGAAGCCCGAGACCAGCACTGCGCCGGCGAGCGTCAGCGCGAACTCGATGAAGAGTCGTCCAGTACGGCCGGTCGCAAACGCGAGCGGTGCGTACACCGCCGTTAGCGTCAACGTCATCGCGACGACCGCAAAGCCGATCTCCTTGATCCCCTTGATCGCCGCCGAGACGCGGTCCATCCCCGCTTCGATGTTGCGGTAGATGTTTTCGAGCACGACGATTGCATCATCGACGACGAGCCCGATCGCCAGCACCATCGCCAGCAATGTCAGCGTGTTGATCGTGAAGCCGAACGCGTACATCAGCGCGAACGAGCCCACCAGCGCCAGCGGAATCGTCACTAGCGGGATCAGCGTCGCCCGCAAGTTGCGCAGGAAGAAAAAGATCACGAGTGCGACCAGCAGCACCGCCTCGGCGACCGTCCGGAACACCGACTTGATCGAGCGGTCGATGAATACTGACGAGTCGTAGCTGATGCTGATGCTCATTCCCGGAGGCAGCGTCGGATTGATGCGCCTCAGCTCTTCGCGCAGCGCGGTTGACAGGTCGAGCGGGTTCGCCGACCGCCTGTTTGATCAGCCCCATATTGATCGATGGCTTGCCGTTGTATCGCGCGATCACACGCTCGTTGACAGCGCCGACCTGCACATCGGCCACGTCACGCAGCCGGACGGGATAGCCTTTAACGTTGGCGATGATCAGGTTTTCGAACTGGTCGCGCGTGCTGACGTCGGTCGTCGCAACGATCGAGAATTCGCGCTTTGCGGATTCGATGCGGCCCGACGGCAACTCGAGGTTCTGTCGGCGCAGCGCGTTCTCGACGTCCAGCGACGTCAGCGCATACGCGGCAAGCCGGTCGCGGTCGACATTGATGCGCATCGACGTCACGCGCTCGCCGAAGATGCGCACATCGGCCGCTCCCGGCAGCACCGACAGGCGTGGCTTCACGTAACGCGTCAGATAGTCCGAGACTTCTAGCGAAGTACGGTCGCCCGCCGCGACCGCCATCCAGATGATCGGAAACGAATCCGATTCGACCTTCGCGATCACCGGCTCGTCGACCGTCTCCGGCAACCGCGCACGCACGCGCGCCACCTTGTCGCGCACGTCGGCCGCGGCCGAGTCCGGATCGCGTGTCAGGCGAAAGCGGACGTTGATCTGGCTTTGTTCAGAACGGCTCTGCGACGTCAGCAGCTCGACGCCCTCGATGCCCGCCAGAGAGTCTTCGAGCACCTTGGTGATTTGCGACTCGATCACGTCCGCGGAGGCACCCAGATACGTCGTCTGAACGCTCACCACCGGCTCGTCAATCCGCGGGTACTCGCGCACGTCGAGCCGTGTGTACGAGATCGCGCCGATCACCAGCACCAGCAACGACAGCACGGTCGACAACACCGGCCGGCGTATGCACAACTCGAACAGGCTCATGCGAAGACCTCCGTACGTTGTGCAGCTGCTGCCTTGTTCGGGGGCGCGGCTTTTTGTTCGCCTTTTTCGCGCCTTCACCCTTCGGCGCTCGCGCCCGGTGACGTGCCTGGCTGCAGGATGCGAACCGGCTGTCCGTCGCGTGACAAACGCATGCCCGCAGTCACCACTTGATCACCCGCTGCCAGCCCTTCGACGATTTCAACGCGCGCGTCACGCCGCACACCGATCCTGACCGGGACGCGCCGTGCTTGCCCGTCGACAACCTTGTAGACAAAGAACTCCGCTCCCTGCGGCACGATCGCCTCTTCGGGGACGAGCAGCGCGTTGGCGCGCTCGCCGACGATCACGCGCACGCGGACAAACATTCCGGGACGCAGCTTGCCGGCGGTGTTCTCCAATTTCGCACGTATTTCCAGCGACCGTCCGTTGGCGTCGACTCGTGGATTGATCGCGTCGATCTGTGCCGGCGAAGCGCTCGCCCGGAAGCGCATCGGCCACCACTTCGATGCCTTGCCCGACTTTTATTTGCGTCAGATTGCGCTCGGGCAATCGAAAGTCGACCTTCAGGATGCGCACATCTTCGACGTTGACCAGATCAGCGCCGTCCTTGACGTAATCACCGAGGCTCACGCCGCGGATGCCGACCACGCCGTCAAACGGCGCGACGATGCGCATCTTTGACAACCTCGCCTGCGCCAGCTTCAACTTCGCTTCGGCCACCTGCGCATTGGATGCCGCCGTGTCCTGAGCGCTCGAGCTGATGAACTTGCGGCTCGCAAGATCTTCGCTGCGTTTCAGGTTCGACAACGCCAGGTCGTACTCGGCCTTCATCTGCGCGACTTCGGCCTCGTTCAGCGCGTTGTCGAGCGCAATCAGCAGTTGCCCTTTGCGCACGACCTGCCCATCTTTGAAGCCGATGGCGGAAATACGGCCGGGCACTTCGGGACGCAGGATCACGCTTTCATTCGATTGCAGCGAACCGACTGCCTGCAAATCCTCATGCACGGTGGTCGGCTTCAGCTGAATTACTTCGACCGCAATCGGTCCGAGCGGCACCACCCTTTGCGGCGCCAGCGGTCGCCGCTCTTCGAAGCGTCCGGCGCGCTCGTGCCTTTAACACCTGCGACTGCGTTCGGCCCGGGCGACAACCGATCCACCGCAAAATAGGCGAAAACGGCGACGGCCGCTAAGGCAACGACCGCCACGACGGTGACTCGGTTTCTCTTCATGTCCAGTTAGTTGCGCCCCACGCAACTTGGAGATCGAATTTAACACCCGACCCTGACTGCATTACGTCGGCTGGTGAGATGCAGACACCGTTTCAGCCCCGCGGTTCGCCAATTCGTCCGCTCGCTCGTTGCCGACGTTGCCCGAATGGCCGCGCACCCACCGCCATTCGATGTCGTGCTTGGCCGCAACGTCGAACAAACGCTGCCACAAATCGGCGTTCTTGACGGCCTTTTTAGCGGCAGTTTTCCAGCCGCGCTGCATCCAGACGGGCAGCCACTCGGTAATCCCGAGCCGGACATACTGCGAATCGGTATGCACGATCACATGACAGCGGCGTTTCAGCGAGCCCAGTGCCTCGATCACCGCCATCAATTCCATCCGATTATTCGTCGTGGGATTCTCGCCGCCGAACAGTTCTTTCTCGCGATCACCGTGCAGCAACAGCGCACCCCAGCCACCCGGACCGGGATTACCCTTGCACGCACCATCCGTATAAATGTGGACAGGGGAGCCGGTGCGCGTTCGGCAGCACCGGCGACTTGTCGGTTACGAGTTTTACGCTTCGCGCGTGCCTCATCTACTACTGGCTGCGGAACGCGCGCCATCATTCGCGGCATCGGGCGCATCGATCACTGCGGAATTCGAGTCGCTGGTCAAAAACGTTCGCGTCGTCGCCGCGGGCGAAAGGCGCCGCGTCGGCTCCTCCTTGCCCTTCCACACGGCGCCGATCAGGCGCATTCCGCGGACTCGCTTGACGGCCGTCAACATGTAGATCGCGCCGAGAAACGGCCACCACCGATCGCCCGCCTTTTCCATGAACTGCCAACGTGCGAGCCAGCGCTCCTGCCGAACCGACGGCGCATAACATCCGAAGCGGCCACGTTCGACGTCGAACGACAGTAGCTTTAGCCAATCCTTGATGCGCGGCAGTGTCAGAAATCGCCCTTCCCGCGGCAGATACGGTGAAGCACCCAGCCGCGTCAGGTACTGCCGGACACCCCACAAGCTCACCGGGTTAAACCCGGTAATCACGACATGACCTTCGGGCACGAGCACTCGCTCAACCTCGCGCAGCACCTGGTGAGGATCTTCTGTGAACTCGAGAATGTGCGGCATCACCACCAGATCGATCGAATGCGTCGCGAAGGGGAGCTCTTCGTAGCGATGGATGACTGCGACCTTCGGGCAGTCCGCAGCGGGAGGGATCGTGTTCGCCCCCGGTCGCTGCGCGCCCGCCCCCCGCGGGGGCGCGCGATGAGCTTGGGCGGCCCGGCACTCATCGCTAGCCGGCATTCGGTTGGCGGCGCAAAAGCGCAGCGGCATGCGGTTCTCGCGCAGCGCGTCAATATCCGGCAGCCCGAGTTGCAAGGCGTGATAACCGAAGATGTCCACGACTGCCGCGTCGAGCTGCAACTGTTCCCAGTCGAGCACGTATTGCCCGGCGGGCGAGCGCAGAAACTCGGATAACCTCACGATCGATGCGTCTTCGCTCATCTACATAACGCGCTGATTCGATGTCCGATCTGATCATTACGCCGCTACCGGCGTTCAAAGACAACTACATTTGGCTGCTGACGCGCGGCGATGAAGCGGCGATCGTCGATCCCGGCGACGCCGAGCCGGTCATCCGCGCATTAGAACAGCAACAACTCCGGCTGGCCGCGATTCTAGCGACGCATCATCACGCCGACCATGTCGGCGGTCTGGTGGCATTGAAACAGCGCTACCCGGCAACTGCCTACGGGCCAGCGCACGAAAACGTGGCGCAGCTCGATCATCGGCTTGCCGCGGGCGACAAGATCGACGTGCTCGGCACGCGTTTCGAAGTCATCGACATTCCGGGCCACACCGCGGGCCACATTGCGTTTTACGCAGCGGGGCTGAAACCGCCCGCTGTGTTCTGCGGCGACACGCTGTTCGCCTGCGGCTGCGGCCGATTGTTCGAAGGCACGCCCGAACAAATGCTGGCGTCGCTCGACAAGCTCGCCGAGTTGCCAGCAGCGACGCGCGTCTACTGCGGGCACGAATACACGGTCGCCAACATCCGGTTCGCTCTGGAAGTCGAACCCAACAACCGCGAGTTGCAAACGCGCGCGGCAATGGCCACCGCACTGCGCAAACGCGGCGAACCGACCTTGCCATCGACGATCGGCCTCGAGCTGGCCACTAATCCGTTCATGCGCTGCGATGCGCCTTCGGTGCGCGCGGCGGCGTCCGGCATCAGTCAAGGCGCAGGGTTCGCACGCGTGTCGACATTTGCAGCGATCCGTCGCTGGAAAGACGGTTTCAGCTAGTCCCATCGATCCGGGAGAAACCGGAGGAAGCGCGACTTGACGCCGTTTCTACGTCCTACCTAAACTGCCTCGAGCCCTGTAGATTTTTCAACATGCGTCTTTCGAAAAGATCAGCGACCTTCTGGTTTGCGTTCGGCATCTGTTGCACGTGGCTTACGGGCTGCGCAACCAGTGGCAGCGAGTCACAAACGCCCAGCCCGACCACGATCCCTCCCCCTCCCGCAGTCACACCTCCACCACCCCCCGCAGTTACTTCTTCTTCACCCGGCCCGCTCTGGCGCTGCAGTTGATTCTTCCCCAGCGCCGCAGCCGTCGGTTACCCCGGAACCCGTAGTCCCGGTGATCGTGGTGCCCGACCATGCGCCGCTGCCGACGGTGCAGCCCTTACCGCCGCCGACGCGCGATCTGTGGCAGCGCATCCGGCTCGGCTTCAAAATGCCGGATCTCGACACCAAGCTCGCCGAAGATCGCACCCGCTGGTATGCCAGCCAGCCCGATTACCTCGCGCGCATGACGCAGCGCTCGAGCCGCTATCTGTTTTACATCGTCGAAGAGATCGAGCGACGCGGAATGCCGACCGAACTTGCGTTGCTTCCCTTCGTTGAAAGCGCGTTCGTGCCGGAAGCGTTTTCCAGCGCGAAGGCCGCCGGCCTATGGCAGTTCATCCCATCGACCGGTCGCAACTACGACCTCGAACAGAACATGTGGAAGGACGAGCGGCGCGATGTGGTGGAATCCACCCGCGCGGCTCTCGACTATCTGCAGAAGCTGTACGACATGTTCGGCGACTGGCAACTGGCACTCGCGTCGTACAACTGGGGCGAAGGCGCGGTATCGCGAGCGATCGAGAAGAACCGCCGTGCCGGCAAACCGACGCGCTATACCGATCTGAAAATGCCGAACGAGACGAAATACTACGTACCGAAACTGCAAGCGATAAAGAACATCGTTGCCAACCCGGAAAAGTACGGCGTCGTACTGCCGCCGATCGACAACGCGCCGTATTTCATCGCGGTGCATAAAACGCGCGATATCGATGTGGAGACGGCGGCGAAGCTGGCCGAGATGAAGGTCGATGATTTCCGCGCGTTGAATCCGGCGTTCAATCGGCCGGTGATTCTCGGCGCTGGCGGCGGTGCGCAGCTGTTATTGCCAGCGACCAAGGTCGAACGGTTTCAGGCCAACCTGGCCGCGTGGGAATCAACCGGGCAGCCGCTCGCCAGCTGGACTACCTACCAGACGACAGCGTCAGATACGCTGGCGCTGGTCGCCAAGCGAGCTGGCATCAGCGAAGAGCAACTGCGCGAAGCCAATCAGATACCGCCGCGTTACCGGCTCGCCAGCGGCTCGACGATCTTGATCCCGCGCGACGAAACGATGGAGTCCGACATCCCCGCCGCGCACCTCGATGGCCGATTCTCGCTGGTACCCGAGCACGCCAACCTGCGCAAAGTCACGTATCGAGTACGCAGCGGTGATACCGTCACGAGTGTCGCGCAGCGCTGGAAAGTACTGCCGAAGGATGTGATTGTCTGGAACCGTCTGACGTCGTCCAACCTGTTCGCCGGTCAGCGTCTCGAGTTGACAGTGCCGTCCACTCAAGCGCGCAGCCGCGTCGTGAAGAAGGCTGCGCAGACGGCGGGTAAACCTGCTACGACAGGCAGCACGGTCCGCGCGCCCGCGCGCAAGCGAACTTACTAATGGGCTTTCTTGCCGGTAAGCGCCTGCTGATCACCGGTGTCCTCTCGAATCGGTCGATCGCTTACGGCATCGCGCAGGCGTGCAAGCGTGAAGGCGCCGAGCTTGCATTCACCTACGTCGGCGAGCGCTTTCGCGAGCGCATCGCCGAAGTCGCAAAGCAGTTCGGCTCTGACCTGATCTACGACATGGACGTCAGCGACGATGCGCAGATTGCGGCAACCTTCGATGCATTGAAGCAGCGCTGGGACGGACTCGACGGCCTGGTGCACTCGATCGGCTTCGCACCGCGTGAAGCGATTGCGGGCGATTTCGTCGAAGGGCTGTCGCGCGAAAGCTTTCGTATCGCGCACGACATTTCTTCGTACAGCTTTCCGGCGCTTGCGAAGGCAGCATTGCCGCTGATGGAAGGTCGCAAAGCGGCCTTGCTGACGCTGACCTACCTTGGTTCGACGCGCGCGGTGCCGAACTACAACACGATGGGGCTGGCGAAGGCGAGTCTCGAAGCCAGCGTGCGCTATCTGGCGGCGAGCCTCGGACCGCGCGGAATTCGCGTCAACGGGATTTCCGCGGGGCCGATCAGGACACTTGCCGCTGCTGGCATCAAGGGCTTCTCGAAAATTCTGTCGGCGGTTGAAAGCACAGCGCCGCTGCGGCGCAATGTGACCATCGAAGATGTCGGCAACGTGGCGGCGTTCTTGCTATCAGATCTGGCAGCCGGCATTACGGCCGAGATCACGCACGTCGATGGCGGATTCAATGCCATGATGGGATCGCCGCTCGAACTGGAATAGATCGGAGGAAAAAAATGGCAACCGCCGCCGACCTTGACATCAAGATGGACGCCGCCTCGCTGTATCGCGAGGAGATCTACACCGATCGCCGGATCGGAACAATCCGCGCGATGGTTCCGGTGACTGCGAGCGGCGATGCCGATAAGGCACGCGAAACGCTGTACATCGGCGAGGCGCAGATCATGACGCAGATGGGGCCGCTACCGGTCACGTTCGAGATTGAGGCGGCGTCGTTGGACGCCGCGGTCACCGGTTACGCCAAGGCCGCCAAGGCCGCGGTCGAACGCACGGTCAACGAATTGCAGGAGTTGCGCCGGCAGAGCGCCTCGTCGTTGGTATTACCGGGTCAGGGCGGCAGCAGCTTTGGTCCGGGAGGATTGGGCGGATTGGGGGGTGGCGGCAAGATTCAAATGCCCTGATGCAGATGAGCCGGGCGTTAAGCGCATTGTTGGCTGCCATGGTCAGCATCGCTGTTTTTGCTGCACCCTCCGAACAGACGAAAACAGAGATCGATCATCTGTTCAACTATCTGAAGACGTCCGGCTGCAAGTTCAACCGCAATGGAAAGTGGGACGGCGCAGAGGCGGCGAGCAAACACCTGCAGACGAAGTACGACTATCTTGTAAAGGAAGGCCTGATCACCTCCACAGAGTCGTTCGTAGAGCTCGGCGCGACCGGAAGCAGCATCAGCGGTAAGCCCTATTTGGTTCAGTGCGCGGGCTCTGCACCTGTCGAAAGCGCCACCTGGTTCAGGGCAGAGCTATCCCGGCTTCGCGCTGCAAATCCGAACCGACGTTAACTCGCGAACCGCATGTGGATGTACAGGTAGAACGGCGCGCGCGGCGGCGGCGCGAAGCGATCGAAGAGAAGCCGTCCGCGAACGCACGAATACACCGGCGGACTGCGGTCGCTCCATAGCTTGAGCACTTTACCTTCGCCATCCAGCGCGGCGACGAACGAAAACGGCGTTTGATCGGGTTGCGGCTGCGCGGCCTGACAATCGCGCAGGTGCGCTCGATACCGTGCGCTGAATTGCGGCAACAGCACGCTGCGGTGGTACTCGAGCGTCAGTGGATCTTTCTCGTCGCGGCGGCCGAGCTCCTGTGCTTCGACAAAGGAATCCGCGAGCGACGTCTGCGCAGCTACGGGCGGCGACGGAATTGCGAGCACAGCGAGCATCGCGATCGTGTAATGGGATGATTTCATCTGTCGATCATAATTCGCCCAATGAACGCGCCCAATGACTTGAAGATCAGGTTGACGTCTTTCGCACACGGCGGCGGATGCGGCTGCAAGATCGCGCCAGGCGTGCTGAGCGAGATTCTGCACGGCGCGCGCGGGATCGTGCCACCGCAACTGCTGGTGGGAATCGAGACCGCGGATGACGCCGCCGTTTATCGACTGAACGACGAGCAGGCGATCGTTGCCACCACCGATTTTTTCACGCCGGTCGTCGACGATCCGTATGACTTCGGCCGCATCGCCGCCACCAACGCGATCTCTGATGTCTATGCGATGGGCGGGACGCCGATCATGGCGCTGGCGCTGCTCGGTATGCCGATCGACAAGATTCCACTCGAAGTGATTCGGCGCATTGCCGAAGGTGGCCAATCAGTGTGCAACGCGGTCGGCATTCCGATCGCCGGAGGCCACACGATCGATTCGGCCGAGCCTATCTATGGACTGGTAGCGCTCGGATTGGTCCATCCGTGCGAAGGTGAAGAAAAACAGCAGCGCGCGCGCCGGCGATGTACTGATACTCGGCAAACCGCTCGGCGTCGGCGTCTATTCCGCGGCGCTGAAAAAGGGCGCGCTCGACGCCGCGGGATACGCGCACATGCTCGCAAGTACGACCAAGTTGAACACTCCCGGCCGCAAGTTTGCAGAGATGCCTGATGTGCACGCGATGACCGACGTCACCGGTTTTGGCCTGCTCGGGCACCTGAACGAAATCGCACTCGGCAGTCGACTCGCCGCGACGGTTGATTTGAACTCTGTGCCGTGGCTGCCCGGTGTCGAACAGCTTGCAGCAAGCGGCTACGTCACCGGCGCCTCGAACCGTAACTGGGCTGGCTATGGCCAGCATGTAACGCTGCATGGCGTGTCCGACGTGCAAAAGGCGCTGCTGACCGACCCTCAGACCAGCGGCGGCCTGTTAGTCGCGTGCGCACCGCGGGCGGTCGATGATGTGCTCGCCGTATTTCGAGCCGAGGGCTTCGATCGCGCTGCCGTGATCGGCAGGCTCGTGGCAGGGCACGGCATCACGGTAGAAGGCTGACCGGTGTTAACTCGGCGGAAGCTGTTGGTAGCGGCAACGCTCGCCGCGCTGGCTTCCCGGCTTGATGCTGCCGAGCTCACGCGCTGGAAAGGCAAGCCGGCTGCGCCTCCGGTCGACCTGTTAACGCCCGAAGGCACACCGTTTTCGCTCAAACAACTGCGCGGCAAAGTCGTGCTCGTGAACTTCTGGGCGACCTGGTGTGAGCCGTGCATCACCGAGATGCCATCGCTGCAGCGCTTGCGCGACGAGCTGGCGGCCAGCGGCTTTGACGTGCTTGCAGTCAATTATCAGGAAGGGCCGGCGCGCATCAACGGCTTCATGCAGAAGATGAAACTCGATCTGCCGGTGGTGCGCGACACGGACGGCAGCGTCGCGCGAAACTGGGGTGCGCGTATTTTCCCGGCAAGCTTCTTGCTCGACCGGAACGGAAACATCCGTTACGCGATAAGCGGCGCCGCCGATTGGACAAGCCCAAAGATGGTAAGCACAATCCGCTCGTTGCTCGCACCGCAGCCATCGCGCTAGCTGAGTCACAACACATCGTTGGCGCGTGCCGCCACCTTCTTTCGGAGACAACATGAAACGTCGCACGCTACTGAAGGCCGCTCCGGCCGCGAGTTTGCTTGCCGTCACCCCCTTCGCCGCGCGCTCGAGCGGCGGCAGCTGGCGCACCTTCGAAGTCGTCACGCGAGTCGAGGTCGCCGCGCCGACCGGTCAGGTCATGGTATGGGTACCGTTGCCGCTGTCGCAGGACACCGACTGGTTTCAGACGCTGGAGAACTCCGCCACCGGCAACTTCACCGTCAACAACGACGTGATCGAACCGAACTATCGGGCGGCGATCGGCGCCGCGACGTTCAAGCCGAGCGAAGCACAGCCCGTGTTCGAGGTGACCAGTCGTTTTCGCACGCGTGATCGCAACGTCGAGTTCAAGCCGGGCGCTGGCATGTTGGCAAGCGCTGCGGAACAGGCGACTTACCTGAAGCCGACAGAGTTCATGCCGACCGACGGCATCGTGCGCGACACCGCGCTGAAGATCACTAAAGGCGCGCGCACCGATGTCGACAAGGCGCGCGCGATCTACAACTGGGCGGTCGAGAACACCGAGCGCGATCCCAAGACGAAGGGCTGCGGCGTCGGCGACATCAAGGCAATGCTCGAAAGCAATAACCTGCGCGGCAAGTGCGCGGACTTGAACGCGCTGTTCGTTGCGCTGGCGCGAGCTTCGGGCGTGCCGGCGCGCGACGTGTATGGCGTGCGCGTCGCCGATTCGAAGCGCGGTTACAAGAGTCTCGGCAAGTCCGGCGACATTACGCGAGGCGCAGCATTGCCGCGCCGAGTTTTATGCACAGAACATCGGCTGGATTCCGGTCGACCCTGCCGACGTGCGCAAGGTCGTGCTGGAGGAGAAGCCCGGGCTCACGCTGAGCGACGATGTCGTCAAGCAAGCGCGATCGATGCTATGGGGCGGATGGGAAGGCAACTGGCTCGCTTACAACTACGCGCACGACGTGCGATTGCCGGGATCGAGCAAAGCGCCGGTGCCGTTTCTGATGTACCCACAGGCAGAGAACGCACAGGGGCGGATGGACAGCCTCGATCCGGACAACTTTAAATATCGAATCTCGGCGCGCGAGATTACTAGTAAATTCGCGCTACTTCTTCGCCGGCACGTTAACGATCGGCGCCGGCGGGCCCGAGCGCTTCCGCATGTCGACAATCGGCGCCGGCGAGGAGCCTTTTTCGTCGGCGGTCGGCGCATCGTCGACTTTCTTGCCTGATTGTTTAACGGCGCTGCTGACCGGCGCCAGCACGGCCCGACAGTCGGCGTTCTGTCCGGGACCCGTTTCGATCAGCGGAATCAACGCCAGCAGCGGATTCACAACGCCAAGCGCGACAGCGCTGAGGCCGCGTCCAATCGTCTGACCGGATACTCTGAAGTCAGCATTGCGGAAAGTGCCATAGATATGCACCGGACCGCGCAATGACAGGATGCCCGGGCCTTTTGGGCCGCGGATCGAGTGTGATGTCGAACTGCTCGGTCGCGAGGTTGATGGTGCCGGAACCGTCGATGCGCGACTCGTCGGTATCGAGCACGAGCAGCTGCACAGTTCCCAAACCATTCTTAACGTCAATCCCAACGGCGCCGCAACGAATCTGCGTCGGGCGATCGCCGCCGAACAGCAGAGGGATCAGCTCGCCGCCATGCAGATTGATAAGCCATACGCCGAGTTCAGACACGCGCCCGCCTGCCATGCCCGCGGTGATCGTCCCGTTAGAAGTCGCCAACATGTCGGCGACGGAATTGCCGCGGCCTGACAAGCGAATCTGCGCGCCGAGCGATCCGGTGCTTGTGTTCTTAAGTGTTTCAAGGGTCGGAAATAACTGGCCAAGCCGCACGCGACGCAAGTCGAGCGCTGCTTTGGCGGCAATCGGATTGCTGCGCGCATCGAGCGTGATCGTCGCGACGATATCGCCGCCCGCAAAACCGAAGTCAAGTGGGTCGAGCACGAGCACGCCCTCTTTAAGCTTCAGATGCGTGAAAAAATTCTCAAGAGGAATTTGCTCAGGAATCTTCAACGTGCCGGCGTTCAGACGCACATCGGCGTCCATCGCGTTGAGTTTTTCGAGATTGAAGTCATTGTCTGGAAAAACTTTGCCGGGCGGCAATTTGGCCGGCGGCGGCTTGCCCTTACCCGGAGCGGGCGCTGTTGCGCTCGCGTCTTGACGCCGCGGCAAACCTACCAGCGGCCCGAGGTCGGCGAGATCGAGGCTGCGGCTCTTTAGCGTCGCGGTCAGCATGGGTCGCGGCTGCCGGAGCTCGTAGCGCGCGTCGCCTGATAGATCGGTGTTGCCGATCACGCCGCTGAAGTTTTCGTAGGTATAGACGTCGCCGTCGCGAATTAAATGGCCACTGATCCGATATGGCGGCGTATCCGGTAGCGCCAGCGGCAAGGTCGGATAGAGCGTTGCAAGACTCGGCCCACTGACCGACACCTTCGCATCGATCCGTTTCAGATTCCAGACGCCGCCCATCTGCCCTTCGGCCTTGATCGACGTGCGCCCAACGCGCAATGAGAGACGCATCGGAAACGGCTCGCTCGATTCGCGCAACGCCAAAACGCCACCCGTGTCAGCCGTTCCCTCGAACGCAGTGCCGCGCCAGCGTCCGCTAAGTGTCACATGCGCTTCGTACGGCCCGTCGACGCGGCTCACTCCGGTGGCGTCGACTTCAATGTTCTGCACTGCATCGCGTAGCGAAAGTTTCGCGTTGTTCAACGCGAGTGATCCCACTTCGAACGTACGCGTCTCCGGCTCATCGGACTTGCGCAACTTCCAGTTGGCGCGTCCGTCCTTATCTCGCACCAGGTTCAACTGGCCATCGGTTAGGCCCAGATGCGGTAGAACGATGTGATTGGTAAACAGCGACGGCAGGCTTACGCTGACGATTAACTCGCGCAGCGCGACAAGCGGCGCATCGCCCGCCCATGGCGCATTTTCGATCGCGATGTCGGTCAGCACGACGCGCGGCGCGCGGGCGAAATCGACATCCAAAACGCCAATAGTGACCTGCCTTCCGCTGCTCTCGGTCAAGTAACGCTCAAGCGGCCCGCGAAACCAGTTCCAGTCGAAGATCGCAGTAAATACGACAAGCACAACGGCGATCGAGCCGAGCACCCATGGCCAGCGGCGCTTGCGCGACGCGCCCGGTGGGGTTTCACCATTGAGTCGCGATGGTGGAGTAGTTGGCGTGGTCACGATGTGAAAAATGCAAGTGCCGTGCCTGATGATGGTCCGCGAGCGACTCTTGATTCGAGAGGAAGCGCCGTCAAGTGAGCGTATTGTCTTGAGCAGAACGTGCCTTGTCGCAAAGTCATGGATAGCAAAACTGAGCTGCAGCGCGCGCGCGCCCACACCGATTCGTTGTTCGAACTCGTTGCGCGCGAGACCTTGTACGAACGCCCGATCCCGGCCCGACACCGGCTGATTTTTTACGTCGGACATCTTGAGGCGTTCGACTGGAATCAACTCGCGCGCGGTGTCCTAGGCAAACCGTCGTTCGACGCGACGTTCGACACGTTGTTCGAAGCGGGCATCGATCCACCTCCCGGCCAGGCGCCGCAGGACACTCCGGCTGACTGGCCAACTGTCGAAGCCGTGCACGCATACAGACGCCCTCGCCCGCGCGGCCATCGATGGAATCTGGAATCAGATTCCGGCCGACATGCAACAAATGGTTATCGAACACCGCTGGATGCATGCCGAAACAATCTGCTATCTGCTGCATCAACTCGACCCCGCGTTAAAGCGTCGACCCGCCACAGAGAAGCCGCTGATTGCGCCCGCTCCACGCAGTCAGTTCGTCCGCATACCCGCCGGGAGTGCGCGGCTCGGGCAGCCGAACGGCGAGTTCGGATGGGATAACGAATTTCCAACGTATAGGCAACCTGTGCCCGAGTTCGAAATCAGCAAACACAAAGTGACGAACGCCGAATACCTGAGCTTCGTCAATGATGGCGGTGTAGCGCCGTTGTTCTGGCGCCAACGCGATGGCGCGTGGTGGTTGCACCGCATGTTTGATGAAGTGCCGCTCCCGCTTGATGCGCCGGTGTACGCGACGCATCAACAGGCAAGCGCCTATGCGCAATGGGCAAACGCTGCGCTGCCGACTGAAGCCGAGTGGCACCGCGCTGCTTATAAAGACGACGAGCAGGCATACCCGTGGGGCAATTCGCTACCGAACGGAGTCCACGGCAACTTTGATTTTGTCGAATGGGATCCGGTCGCCGTGACTGCGCATCCGGCCGGCGACAGCGCGTACGGCGTGTCGCAAATGATCGGCAACGGATGGGAATGGACGGCAACGCCGTTTGCAGGCTTCGATGGGTTTGAACCGAGCTCTTACTACCCGGGCTACTCGGCCAACTTCTTTGACGACGATCACTACGTGCTGAAGGGCGGCTCTCCCGTGACGTCGCGCCACCTGCTGCGCCGCTCGTTCAGAAACTGGTTTCGCGCTGACTATCCGTACGTGTATTCGACGATGAGGCTGGTTCGGCGCTAGGAGTAGTCGCACGCGCTGGCGGCGCCATTTTCCGCGTTAAATCGATCAGCGCCTCGAGTAACTGGACAATCAGCTTGCGCGCTGTTTCATCGGTCAACTCACCTTGCTCGTTGAACCGCTTTGCCGCCGAAGCGATCATCACTTCCGGCTGATTGACCACCGGCATATCGAGATACACCATCATCTGCCGCAAATGGTATTGGGCGCGCGCGGTTCCAATGCTCCCGATAGACGCACCCATGATCGCCGCCGGCTTGTGCTGCCAGGCGCTCTGACCGTAGGGTCTCCCGGCCCAATCGATCGCGTTCTTTAGCACGCCCGGCACCGAATAGTTGTACTCCGGCGTCACAAACAACACCGCGTCACTGTCCTTGATCCTCGCCTTCAACTGGACGACCGTAGAGGGAGGCGATGCTTCGTGATCTTGATTGAACGGCGGAATCCCGTCCAACTCAATGATGTCGAGCCTCGCACCGGCAGGCACCAGCTGCTGCGCGGCGCGCAACGCGGCACGGTTGTAGGAGGCCTTACGCAGACTGCCTGCGAGACCGAGAATCCGAATCGGGTCGTTCATAGCGCGGGTTCTAAAAAAAGGAGCGTACGCCGTTCTAAGCGGCCGCGAGCGCCACTGCGAAGCCGCACCGGTCGTCGGTATACAACTGAACCGATCGGTAACCTGCCCGCGTGAGCAGTTGCCGCAAGCTTTCCGGCGTGTACTTGTAAGAGTTTTCGGTATGGATACGCGCACCTACTCCAAATGCGCGCTCGGTTCCTGGCCAACGCACCGTCACATCGCGGCGCGCTTCAACGTGCATTTCGACTCGCGAGTGTTCGGGATTGAAAAAAGCGACGTGGCGCCAGTCTGCGACATCGAAGTCGCTGCCCAGTAATGCATTGACGTTGCGCAGCACGTTCAAGTTGAATGCCGCGGTGACGCCGAGCGGATCGTCGTAGGCAAGATCGAGCAGCCGTTTGTCCTTGACGAGATCGACCCCCAGCAGCAGGTGTCCATCGTCGCCACACACTGCGCGTGTGCGCCGTAAGAACGGCAACGCCTGCTCGGGCTCAAAGTTTCCGATCGACGAGCCTGGATAGAACAGCACGCGCGATCCGTCCGCGACTTCCTCGGGAAGCTCAATTGTCTGAGTGAAGTCCTGCGCGATGCCGATCATCGAGTGCTGCGGGTTGCGCTGCGCCAGCACGTTGAGCCGATCGCGCAGAAACTCGGCAGCGATATCGATCGCCACATACTGCGTCGGCGCCAGCCAGCCGAACAAACGCTCGGCCTTTTCGCAATTGCCGGCACCGAGGTCGATCAGCACGCCGCCCGGTCCAATGCGCGCGGCGATCTCGTGCACGTGGGCCTCGACGATCGCGCGCTCGGTGCGCATCAACGGATACTCGGGCAGCTCGCAAATCGCCTCGAATAGGCGCGATCCGACCGCGTCGTAAAAATATTTCGGCGGTATCGACGCGTGCGGTTCGAGCAGCGCCTCGGCGAGCTCCGCGCGCGGATCAACCGTCACCGCGAGCAGATCGATGAACTGCGGCGCTGCTCGTAAGGGCGCAAGGACTTCGTCAGGAACCATAGATTGATCTTAAGACCGTACTAATACGGATGCGTGGTGGCGTAGAGGCCCGCAGCTTGCAATGTGCGAAGCACTTCATCGATGTGCTCCGGCCCGCGCGTCTGCAGAACGAACTCGAGCTCGGCATTCTGGACCGGCAGCGTGGTAAACGCGCGTTGATGTTCGACTTCCTCAATATTTGCTCCCGCTTGCCCGATCAACGTCGCCGCTCGCGCCAATTCGCCCGGTACATCACGCGTGTGCACTCGGATGCGAGCCAGTCGACCAGCACGAACCATGCCGCGTTCGATGATGTCAGCCAGCACCATCGGATCGATATTGCCGCCGCACAGGATCAGCCCGACCTTGCGACCGATAAAGCGCTCGCGATGTCGCATCATCGCCGCCAGCCCGGTCGCGCCGGCACCTTCGACGACGGACTTTTCGATCTCGAGCAGCATCACGATCGCCTGTTCGATATCGCCTTCGGACACGAGCACCACATCGTTGACCAACCTCTTGACGATCTGCACAGTCAGATCACCTGGCTGCTTGACGGCGATGCCTTCGGCCAGCGTCGCATTAGCCGAAGGCATGTCGACACCCTTGAACGCCGCATACATCGACGGAAACTGATCGGTCTGCACGCCGACGATGTCGATCGCAGGCTTAAGGTGACGTGCCGCAATCGCAACGCCTGAAATCAATCCGCCACCACCGATCGCCACGCACAGGCAATCGATACTCGGCTGTTGGGTGAGCATTTCGAGCGCGATCGTGCCCTGCCCCGCAATCACGTCGGGATCATCGTACGGATGCAGCATCGTCAGCGCACGCGAACTCGCGAGCCGCGCGGCTTCGGCTTTCGCATCGTCAAACGTGTCGCCGAAGAGCACGACCTCGGCGCCGAAGCCGCGCGTACGTTCGATCTTGACCATCGGCGAAAAACGCGGCATCACAATCACCGCCGGAACGCCAAGCAGCTGCGCGTGGTAAGCAACCCCCTGTGCGTGATTACCGGCTGACACCGCTATCACGCCTTTGTCGCGCTGCTGCTGTGACATCAAGGTGAGCTTGTTCAGCGCGCCGCGTTCCTTGAACGACGAGGTGAACTGCAGGTTCTCGAACTTCAGGTAAACCTCGGCGCCGGTGATCTGCGACAGCGTCCGCGAATGCAGACACGGCGTAATCTCGACGTGGCCCGCCAGCCGGGCCTGCGCTGCAATGACGTCGTCAAAGGTGACTGCGGTTTTGTTCAATGCAGTGCTTGCCAGGTGCGGCGCTTGATTGTAGCGAGAGCGCACGCAGTGCCGCTCCGTAGAATCTGCGCATGCTGGCGGTCGAAGGTCTGGTCAAGCGGTTCGGTGCGCGTACCGTGCTCGATGGACTCAGCCTTAGCGTTACGGCCGGTGAATACGTCGCGGTCGTCGGCGAGTCGGGGTCCGGCAAATCGACGTTGCTGAACTTGATTGCGGGTCTTGATCAGCCCGATGCCGGAAGTGTCGCGATCGATGGCGCGAACCTCGGCGTGATGAACGATGAACAACGCACGCTGACCCGACGCGCGAAACTCGGCTTTGTGTTTCAGTCGTTTCACATCCTGCCGCATCTGACGGTTGCGCAGAACGTCGAGCTGCCGCTGGTGCTGCTGGGCGTCGCGCGCGATGCGCGCGCCGAGCGTGTGGCCGAGCTGCTGACCGCGGTCGGCCTCGGCGATCGCGGCGCGAGCATGCCGCGCGAGCTGTCGGGTGGCGAGCTGCAACGTATCGCGCTCGCGCGCGCGCTCGTGCATCGCCCCCTGCTGATCCTCGCTGACGAGCCGACCGGCAATCTTGACCCGGACACCGCGCAAACCGTATTGAGGCTGCTGGCGCGCGAAATCCGGTCGCGCTGCGCCGGCGGCGTGCTGGTTACGCATTCCGAATCGGCCGCGCAATCAGCGGACCGCATCGTTGTGCTCGATCACGGACGGCTGAGTCCAAAGCCATGTTCTGGCTAGCAAGGCACGTCATCGCCGGCTACGCGCGACAGCATCGGGTGCGCACGCTGGTCCAGATCATCGCGATTGCGGTCGGTGTTGCGCTCGGCTATGCGGTGCACTTGATCAACGCGTCGGCACTGAACGAGTTTTCGTCCGCAGTGAGATCCGCGACCGGACAAGCCGACGCCTCGATCACCGGATCAACCACAGGATTTGACGAGCGTGTGCTGGAACGCGTGATCGCGCATCCGTCCGTCGAGCTTGCAAGCCCGCGCCTCACCATCAGCGCAGCCGTGCTCGATACCGGCGCCGAGACGGCACCATTGCTGACGATCGTCGGGCTCGATGCACTTCGCGCGTCGGCGTTGTCGTCGAATCTGCTTCCGGTGCCCCCGCGCGGCGCTTCGCGTTTCGCTTTGATCGACGACGGAATCTTCCTTTCGCCGGCCGCGCTGCAGAAGTTCCGCCTCAACGTTGGCGATGCACTGCGCGTGCAGGTCACCGATCGAGTCGTATCGCTGCCCATCGTCGGCACTGTGCCCGGTGCAGGTGCTGAACAACTGATCGGCGTGATGGATCTGGGTTTTGCGCAATGGCGGCTCGATAGGCTCGGAACGCTGACGCGCATCGACTTGAAGCTCGCCCCCGGCGCATCACCGGCCTCGGTCGCGCAGTCGCTCACGCTGCCGTCCGGCGTTGCCTTGACGGGCACCGACACCGAAGAGACACGCGTATCGAATCTTTCACGTGCGTATCGCGTCAACCTGAGCGTGCTGGCGCTGGTGGCGCTGTTTACCGGCGCGTTCCTGGTGTTGTCGCTGCAGGCGCAGGCGACGATCGCGCGCCGTTCGCAACTGGCGTTTCTGCGCGTGACCGGTGTCACTGCGCGCGAAGTTCAATGGCTGCTGATCGGCGAGGCACTGTTGCTTGGTGCAATCGGCAGCGCGCTCGGTCTCGTACTCGGCGCGGCGCTCGCAACGGTCAGCCTGCAGTTGCTCGGCGGCGATCTAGGCAGTGGCTTCTTTTCCGGCACGCAGCCCGAGGTCGAATACTCCGCAGGTCCGCTCGCGGCTTTTTTTGCACTGGGTTTGGCCGCGTCGATCGCCGGCAGCTGGTTACCGGCGCGCGACGCGGCTCGCACATCGCCTGCGCTCGCGATGAAGGCGGGCGCCGAAGAAGATGCGCACAAGCCGCTCGGCCGCGCGTGGCCCGGTGTTGCGCTGCTGGTGTTGGCAGCCCTGCTCGTGGGACTGCCACCGGTCAACGGCATTCCCGTGTTCGGCTACGCGACGATCGCGGCAGTGTTGATCGGCGCCATCGTGTTGCAGACGAGAATCGCGCGCTCGGTGTTCGAGCCGCTCGCGCGCTATCTGGAACGCTCTGCAAAATCGCCGACATTGTTGCTTGCGGTGACGCGGATCGCGCAGGCGCCGAGCTTTGCCGCGATCGGCATGGCCGGCATCGTCGCGAGCTTCGCGTTGATGATTGCGATGGCCACGATGGTCGCGAGCTTTCGCGACTCGGTCGACGACTGGCTGACGCGCATTCTGCCGGCGCCGCTTTACGTGCGCGCGGCGCCCGGCGCATCGACCGCATTTTTCTCTCAGGCGGACATCGAACGCATCAAGTCGCATCCGGCGGTTGAACGTGCTGAATTTTCGCGCGCTGTCCGATTGCAGCTAGATCCGCAGCGCGCGCAAGTGACATTGATCGCACGGCCCATCGACGCTGCCAATCCGGGCGCCATGCTGCCATTGACGGGGGCGACCGCACCGTGGACGCAGGGTATGCCGCCACCGATCTGGATCAGCGAACCGATGGTCGATATCTACGGCATGCGCGTGGGCCAAACCGTTGAATTGCCGCTGGGCGGCCGCTCGCAAGCGTTCACCGTCGCCGGTGTGTGGCGCGACTATGCGCGCCAGTTCGGCGCGATCGCGATGCGCACGTCCGACTATCAATCGTTGACCGGCGATAACACCGTGACCGACGCTGCCGTATGGCTGAAGCCTGGCTACGTCGCGAGCCGCGTGATTGCCGAATTGCGCACGCAGATCGAATCGCCGGCGGCCGAGTTCGCCGAAACCGGTGAGATTCGCCAGATCAGTCTGCGAATCTTCGATCGCAGCTTTGCGGTCACTTATGTGCTCGAAATCGCGGCAATCGTGATCGGGCTGATCGGCATCGCGGCGACCTTTTCATCGCAGGCGATTGCGCGTACCCGCGAGTTCGGCATGCTGCGCCACATTGGGCTGACGCGACGGCAGATACTGCAGATGCTCGCGCTCGAGGGCGCGCTGCTAACTGCGCTGGCCATTGCAGTAGGTTTGGTGACCGGGCTTGTAGTGTCGATCGTGTTGATCGAAGTGATCAATCCGCAGTCGTTTAACTGGACGATGGACTTCAACGCGCCGCAGGGCCTGATCGCCGTGCTCATGATGGCGTTGATGGCGGCAGCGGTCGCTACGGCCGTGCTAGCCGGCCGCCGCGCGGTGTCGATCGACGCCGTGCGCGCCGTTAGCGAGGACTGGTAATGCCGTCGCGCCGTGCGTTCATGCTTGCCGCGGCCGCACTGGCTTCAAACCCAGCGCGTGCGCGGGTTGATTACGCCACCGTATTTCCGCGACCGCTGATCTTTCCGCGCGATCACGGTGCCCATCCGGAGTATCGAACCGAGTGGTGGTACATGACCGGTTGGCTCGACAGCCCACGCGAAGCCAGCGCAGCGCCGATCGGCTTTCAGATCACGTTTTTCAGAACGCGCACGACGATCGACCCTGCGAACCCGAGCACGTTTGCGGCCAAGCAGTTATTGATTGCGCATGCAGCGATTGCCGATCCCGCGCGCGGCACCCTGCTGCATGACGAACGTATTGCGCGCACGGGCTTCGACGCAGCGTCGGTCTCCACCGAAGACACCGATGTGCTACTCGATCGCTGGCGCCTGGCGCGTTCGCCGCGCAGCGGCGCCTATCGCGGCGTCGTTGCCGCCCGCAGCTTCACGCTCGAACTCGATGCGCAACCAACGCAACCACTGTTGCTGCAGGGCGAAGCCGGCTACTCGCGCAAAGGGCCGCTGCCAACGCAAGCCAGCTATTACTACTCGCAGCCGCATCTCGCGGTGCGTGCGGTAATCACGCGCGACGGCAAACGCGAAGAGCGCACCGGCCATGGGTGGCTCGATCACGAATGGTCGAGCACGTTACTCGCCGACGACGCGGCAGGATGGGACTGGATCGGCATGAACTTCGACGATGGCAGTGCGCTGACAGCGTTTTCGATCCGCAGTCAGCAATCCAACTCTCCTCCGCTGCATGCTTACGCGTCGCTGCGGCCGCGTGGCGGTCACGCGCAAACATTCGGGACGCGCGACGTGCGCTTTTCAACATTGACCGAGTGGACCTCACCGCGCACGCGCGCTACCTGGCCGGTTGCACGCGAAGTACGCATCGGTGAGCGAACGTTCGTCACGCAGCCGCTGATGAACGACCAGGAGCTCGATTCGCGCTCGAGCACGGGTGCCGTGTACTGGGAGGGTGCGAGTCGGTTACTGGAGAACAGCAAACCTATAGGACGCGGCTATCTCGAGATGACCGGCTACGTCGCGCCGTTTCGGCCATAGCGACTGCGTGACCGAACGCCTGCGGTTTTATCGTTAGAGGACACGGGCGAAAGTGGCGTGTCGTGGTCGGTATTCTCGGCTGAGCGATCGCGGCGCTCGGCTTTGTTTCTCACTGGCGTTGGTATTGGAGTCGCCCTGATTGACACTTGTGTCCTCTAGCATTTCGTTGGAGAGCCGACGCTCTGCGAGCGTGGCTCAACTCAGTCGTTGGGCGTCTATAACCCAATCAAAGTTCAGTATCGGGAGATGAGTCATGAGAAAGACCTTCACCGGCAGCTGTCACTGTGGAGCCGTCCGCTACGAGGCGGAGATCGATCTCGCTCAAGGAACCGCCAAATGCAATTGCACGTTTTGCATGAAGGCGCGTTCGTGGAAGGTGTTTGTAAAACCCTCGTCATTCCGCCTGTTAAGCGGCAGCGATAATGTGAAGGGTTATCACAAGCATCCGGACTCGTCGCCTAAATACTTCTGCGTCACATGCGGCGTGCGGACACACGAGCTTGGCAGTGCCGACTACATGGGCGGAGATTTCGTCGGAATCTATATCGCCACTCTCGATAACGTCGAGCCTGGCGAATTAATCATGGCGCCAGTGCGCTATTCGGATGGGCGCAACAACAACTGGCAAAACCCGCCAGTGGAAACGCGGTACCTGTGAGCACATGTCGAGCGCTGAGAGGGAGACATGCTGAGAGGCGGATGCTTGTGTGGCGGGATCCGGTACGAGATCGTTGGCCCTGTCGGAGAAGCTCTGTACTGTCATTGCTCGATGTGCCGTAAGTCTCACGGTACAGCTTTCCGGGCAAGGCTTTCGGTTCCAAAGTCGTCCTTTCGTTTTGTTCAAGGCGAGGACTTGTTGACGAGTTACCGCTCGTCCAAGGACACGATAAGGAGGTTCTGCCGGATATGCGGTTCAGCGATTGTGAACTCCTGGGACCCCGAGCCAGATAGCTATGGACTGGCCATGGGTTCGCTGGATGATGACCCAGGGGTAAGGCCCTTGCGCCACGAATTCGTAGGCTCAAAGGCGCCGTGGTACGAGATCACGGATAGCTTGCCGCAGTATCGGGAGTTTGCTTAATTCAGGCGTTAGCATCGCAAAAATAGGCATCTGTGGAGATACGACAATGGCTCCGGATCCCGTCCCTTCTGCAGTCGCTCATGCACGCTCAGAGACCACCCTGCGTCGACTCTTAGGGGGCATGTCGATCTTCACTCTGCTCATGACAGTCCCGCAAGTTCTCACGATCTGGGTTGGTCAACAGGCTGCTGGAGTTTCGGTGTTGTCGTGGAGCGCTTACCTAATCTCTGCGATTCTGTGGTTCTGGTTTGGAATTCAAAGACGTGACAGGAACATTTATCTGCCGTGCGTGGGTTGGATCGCATTGAATGGCGCTGTGGTTGCAGGAGCTGTTGTTTATGGCTAGCGGTCCACGTGGGGTCATGCGGCTATGCCAGCGTTGTTAGTCAAAGTGTCGACGCACAACCGTGTGTTGCAGCGGACCGACCAACAGCACCACTGTTGGCTTCCCTCATCGCTTCGCTCCTCCGCGGTCGCTCAACACAAGCGTTAGCCGTCAGAAGGAGTAGTCGTCGTGATAGAGAAGAAATCGCTAGCCGCCATTCTGAAGCGGGTTACCTACCTGCCCAACCGAACCCCTGAGATGGCATTCAACGGAGGAACCGAGCTAGCGTTCTCGGACGTCGCTCCGTACCGAAACGGAGCGATCTCTGTTGGTTACTACTCCGGCAACACCGAGTGGGAGCGCCACCCAGGAGGGGACGAGATCGTGATGTCCATTGAAGGACGCACGACCCTCGTACTCCTTGTGAACGGCGAGCAGCATCGCGTCGAGCTCAACTCCGGTGAGCTGGTGGTGGTGCCCCAGGGCTACTGGCATCGCTTCGAAGGCTCCATGGAGCTCAAGGTTCTGGGCGTCACGCCACAGCCGACCGAGCACAGTCTTGACCTACCTGACGCGTAAGAGACGCCGATGACTCTCGGAGAATTTGCAATGACAGACTCCAACGGCGATCGACGCTCTGTTCCGGAAGGTTTGGCACTCAGTCACTCCGCGAATCGCTGGAGGTAACTATGAAGCGGTTTCTAGCCATCTATATCGGCACGCCATCTGCACTTGAAGAGTCCGGGTGGAACCAGTTGGGCGAGGAAAAACGCAAAAAGCTGCAGGAGTCGGGCATGAAAGCGTGGATGCAGTGGGGCGAAGCCCACAAAGCAGCCATCCTCGATCAGGGGAGCCCCCTCGGGAAGACGAAGCGCGCGAGCTCACAGGGCATTGCGGATACCAAGAACAACATGACAGGCTACGTAATCCTGCAGGCGGAATCTCACGAAGCCGCTGCAAGGATGTTCGAGAACCATCCACACTTTGCGATCTTCCCCGGCGACTCGGTCGAGATCATGGAGTGTCTACCTCTTCCAGGACAGTGAGACGGGTTTTATGTCGCCCCCAGCGCTGGGGCTTTTTGTCCTCATCACCGTTGATGTTGCCGCTGATCAGTCCGGGGTCTCGAGGTTCGCGCGTTACCGACGTAACAAGCCGTAGCTGGCAGGGCAACCGGCCGTTAACAAACGTCGCTAATGATGCAGTCATCCGCGCATCGAGTCACGGCGTTCGTCGCGCCAACTCTTGACGACGGGGAGTAGCGGTTGCCGGAAGCGCACCGGGGGCCGTTATGCCGTACCAAGTCACTTAGGAGGAACTCGACCTGCAAGAACTCGCAGCCCTTGTCGGCATCATCGCCGCGCTCTCGATTGGTGTCGTTAGCCCGGGCCCCAGTTTCGTCATGGTTGCGCGTGTCGCGGTCGCCTCATCGAGATCGCAGGCGCTCGGCGCTGCCCTTGGGATGGGCGCAGGTGGCGTGCTATTCGGTGCCGCAGCCCTGCTCGGGCTACAGAGCATCTTTCATGCGGTGCCGGCCGTGTACGTAGGGCTCAAGGTCGTGGGCGGCCTGTATCTCTGCTACCTCGGGTTTCTGATTTTCACCTCGGCCAAACAGCCGCTTCCCGTCACCGATAGCGCCAAGCATCCTGGCACCGCCAACAAATCATTCTGGCTGGGGTTCACTACGCAAGTGAGCAACCCCAAGACTGCAATCGTCTATGCCAGCGTGTTCGCGGCATTCCTACCGCCACACTTCTCCTTGGCATTCGCCGGGGCGCTCTTGGTCATCGTGTTCCTCGTGGAGGCAGGCTGGTACGCGTTAGTCGCGCTGCTGCTGTCGTCATCGAGGCCACAGCAGGCTTACCTCTCCTACAAAGCCTGGGTTGACCGAACCGCCGGGGCTGTTATGTTCGCCCTGGGTATGAAACTCGTCACTAGTGCCACCAAACCATAGGCTGCCAAATGCGATGAGCGCACGGCAAACCTACCAAGGCTCCTGCCACTGCGGCCGAGTCTCCTTTGAACTGGACGCGCAGCTCGACTTCGTCATTGAGTGCAGCTGCTCGCTATGCCGCCGAGTCGGTGCCTTGTGGCACGGCGCTTCTGACTCGAACTTTCGCATCGCCGCCGGAGTGAACGAACTAACGCTTTATCAGTTCAACACAATGACGGCCAAACACTATTCTTGCCGGCATTGTGGTGTCCATCCATTTTCCCGCCCACGCCTCGATCCAAGCGCATGGGCGGTCAATGTTCGCTGCATCGACGGCATTGATGTCTCGTCCCTTCCTTTGAGACGCTTCGACGGCGCGAACTGGGAAGAGGCGGCAAAGGCGCTGTATGCGCAGCGCAAGTAGCAAGATGCGACCTAACGCTTCTTTGCACATGACGTGCTCAAGCTGGCTTCTTCTCTTCGTCTCTCCGAAGCGTGGGCTGAAACAGTTTGGGGCTTATGTCGACGGACACCTGATCGGTCGCTCATGGGAACAGGGCTCGGGAGCAAACAAGGACGAGGGCATACAAGCCAGGACCCCGCGCTGTTGCGCCGCCTGCTGCGCGCGAAGGACCGGATGGACGCCGCCTCGCACGAGGAGTGGCCCGTCCGGCGGCTGGCGCGCGTGAGCCACGTCTCCGAGGCGCACTTCGCGCGAGCGTTCAAGGAAGCGTTCGGCGTTCCCCCGCACCGCTATCTGCTCACGCGGCGCATCGAGAAGGCCACGGCGCTGCTCCGCGACACCGAGCTGTCCATTACCGAGATCGCGTTCGAGACGGGCTGGTCCAGCCTCGGAACGTTCACGCGCACCTTCCGCGACATCACCGGCGAGACCCCGGGTGAGCTCCGGGCGCGCGAGAAGGCCGCGCCGCACGAGCTCGAGCATGTGCCGGGCTGCTGGCTCAGCGCCGCGCACCGCCCCGACCTCACCATCGCAGTTTCGGAGAAGCGGCGACAGGACGCGGTCGATACAGTCGCCTCCGACGAAAAAACGGAGGTCCCATGAGCCAAGGTGTCAATGTTGTCGGTCTGTACGTCCGCGATCAGGACGAAGCGCTCGAGTTCTATGTCGAGAAGCTCGGATTCCGCGTCCACACCGACGCGCGAAACGGCGATTACCGCTGGCTCACGGTGCAGCACCCGGACCAGCCGTCGTTCCAGCTCGGCCTGTTCACGCCGGGGCCACCGGTGCACGACGCGGCGACCGCGCAGACGCTGCGCGAGATCGTCGCGAAGGGCACCATGCCGCCGCTCGTGCTCATCGTCGACGACTGCCGCGCCGCCTGCGAGCGGATGCGCGCACGTGGTGTCGAATTTACGCAGGAACCGATCGATCGCTACGGCACCGTCGACGCCGGCTTCCGCGACCCGTCGGGCAACGGGTGGAAGATGATCCAGACGCGGCGAGCTGCCGGCATGAGCGGTGCGCGCTACTTTTCAGAGGAGAAACCAATGAACGCGAGCAAATGGATTCGACAGTTCCACCGCTGGACGTCCATGGCTTTCACGCTGTCCGTCATCGCCACGTTCATCGCCCTGGCACAGGAGCAGCCGGTCGTGTGGGTGTCCTACGTGCCGCTGTTCCCACTCGCGTTGCTCCTGTTGACCGGTCTGTACTTGTTCGCGCTGCCGTACGTCAGCCAGTGGCGCAGCGGGCGACGCACCGTCGCGGCTCAGGAGTGAACACCATGGCCGTCAAGTCCACGAAGAAGGCCGCGGCGAAGAAGACCGCGAGCACGAGCGCATCGAAGCGAATCGACCAGCGCATCGCGGATCTCGGCGATTGGCGAGGCGAGCGGTTGGCCGAAATTCGAAAGCTCATCCACGAGGTCGACCCCGCGGTGGTCGAGGAATGGAAGTGGATGGGCACGCCCGTCTGGTCGCACGCGGGGATGTACGCGCTGGCCAACGCGCACAAGGACAAGGTGAAGCTCACGTTCTTCCACGGCGCGAAGCTGCCCGACCCGAAGAAGCTCTTCAACGCAGGGCTGACCGGGGGCAAATGGCGGGCGATCGATCTTCGCGAGGGCGACAGGATCGACAAGGCCGCGCTCAAGGCGTTGCTGCGCGAGGCGGTGGTTTACAACACCACAGCACTCGGTACCAAAGAGCAAAGGTTCGAGAGCCTAGCCAAGGCCCCGTTAGGCGAAGATGTCGTGATATGCCCATTCGGCAGGCTACGCGAGATGACGCAGTTGATCTGATTTCGCTATTCGAAGCCCTGTACACGGAAACGAAGTACATGCTGATGGAGCCAGGGGAATCGACGCTCGACGACACCACTTTGGCTAATCGCATCGACAATGGCGCAAGCGCGCACACTGAGATCTGGTTCGTTTCAACAACGGACGAAGGTCTGAACGGTTTCGTGTATGGACGGCGTGGCGCGGCGCGCCGAAATCGCCACTCGCTCTACTTGGTAATGGGAGTACGCAAGGCTGCATGGGGCCACGGCACAGGCGGAGCGTTGTTGCAATCGATCGAGCGTTGGGCTATCGCGTCGGCTATTCACCGGTTGGAACTAACAGTCATTTCTTCAAACGAGCGCGCCATTCGCACGTACCGCCGCGGCGGGTTCGTTCCCGAGGGAACGAAGCGGCATTCGCTATTGGTTGATGGGAGCTATGTCGATGAGCTCTACATGTCGAAGCTGCTTTCGCCCTAACCCCGCGTTCGAGCGGACCCGCCGGCAAGCACCCTCTTCTTCCGCATGGTTGAGGCGGCGGACCGCTCAGCTCGGACGTTAGGCCGCGACGTAGGAGGCGCCGTGGAGGGGAAGCCAGCCCCGCTGCATATGGGCACACGAGAGTGGCTATTGCTCGGCACGCTTTCCATTCTCTGGGGATGCTCCTTCTTGTTTGTCGAGTTGGCCCTACGGGACATACCTGTGTTTACCGTCGCCTTGGGAAGGACGGGGATTGCGGCAGCCTTTCTGCTTTTGCTGCTGGCCGCTACACGCTCGCCGCTCCTTCCTTTGTTACAACGCTGGAGGGAGTTCATTCTTCTCGGCGCTTTGCGTGCGGCAATTCCCATGTCCTTGATCGTGTGGGCGCAGACGCGGATCGACAGCGGTGTCGCCGGAATCCTCAATTCGACATCGCCCCTGTTCACGATGGTCATCGCACACGTACTGACCACCGACGATCGGTTGACCCGGCAGAAGGTGATTGGATGCCTGATTGGCATGGTTGGTGTCATTGTGATGATCGGCATGGAATTTCTATCAGAACTCGGAAGTGGAATCGCCGGGCAGCTTGCAATGCTGGGCGCGACATGCAGTTATGGCTTCGCCGCCGTTTATGGCAGGCGGTTTGACACTGGGTCAAACACGGCGTCCGCCGCCGGCATGTTGTGCGGCGCCACGTTGCTGATTCTCCCGCTTGCTCTTGTCATCGATCGTCCCTGGACATTAAGTCCGGGTGTGCATTCGATCAGCGCCCTCTTCGGTCTCGCGCTTCTCAGCACTGCCATTGCTTTCGTCGTGTGGTTCAGATTGATCACTACCGCTGGCCCCAGCAACACTTCGCTCGTGACGTTCCTGATTCCATTTACTGCGCTGGGGTTTGGCATACTGCTACTAGGAGAGAAGCCGTCCTTGGGCTCGCTTCTTGGGCTTGTCATCATTCTTGTCGGATTGGCCGTCACGCAGCTCACGTCGTCTCGGCCTAGCAATAGTGTGCAGCCGACGCCTGCAAGCGGGCGCGGCTGACGCCAACGCCAACGTTAGCCGGCATGAACGACGTGTTCGTGGATATCCAGGCAGTTCGGACTAACGCTTTGCCCAGCAGCGAGGGACACGATGACTGTGCACGATGAGCGCCCATCGGTAGGTGTGGCCCATGTCGTACTTCGCACGGACCGCATGGAAGAATCCGCTCGGTTTATGCGGACGATCGGGATGCGTCCCATCTTCGACGGGCCTAGTGTGTCTGTGTATGAGATGCGTGGTGGTACGCATCTGTTGTTGATGCATGAAGACAAGGTTGCCGCGGGGGATGCTGCGTTTGATCTAATGGTTGATGATCTACATGCGACGCATCAGCTGCTCGCTTCCCTGGGATACTCTCCATCACCCATTGAAGCCCGCGCGGCAATTCATCATGAGGTCTTCACGGTCCGTGAGCCTGCTGGGCATGTCATCACCTTCTTTTCAAGCCACGCATCGGGCAAGCCCATATGAGTCGCAGCTTGGTGCCAAGAATGCACTGCCCTCATTCGCTCTGAGCGCATTGGCGTAGCAACTCACTCACGATTGGCACCTCACATGTTGAAACGACTTGGAGTCCTTGCAGCTTTCCTGATCGCCTCCTTTTCAACTGCGGCCACTGCGGTCTAACCCTTCGTTGAGCGTCATGAGCAAGTGCGCCACTTCCGAGGAGGCATTGGCCTTCGTCCGGGAACACGGCGTCGTCCTGGTGTCAGCCAAAGGCACCGTCCCTCGCCTCACAGAGGCCATCGTCGGGGAGCCAATCAAGGGCAGTTGGTGGGCGCACCCGCAAAGCCATCACATCTTCACAGTCCTCGCGGCTGTCACCGATTCCGAGCAAGTGCTCGTTTGCCGGCTCATCAATGGCAAAGTCACGCTGGTTCATCGGCGGCTCTGGCCATCGCTGATTCGGCTCGCCGCTCGTTTCGCGCCTGAGCAGCTGGCCAAAGTGCGAGAGGAGCACACCGCATCCGGTCGTCATGTAAGTCACGAGGTACCGTTCCCGCAGTGGGTGCCTCCGGACGTTTTGGAGCAAGCCAGAAGCACGAGTGAGAACGAGGCACTTGCTGTCTTCGGGGCTTGGCCGGCGCCATCAGGAACGCCAAGCAACCGGGTTCGCCCTCCAAAATGACGCCCAAGAGTCGGAACCTCCGCCCACCCGCAGTTCCAGAGACTAGGTCCAACGAAGTGTTGCGCTATCTGGAAACGCAATCGTTAAGGCTCCGTCCGCTTACATCGCTCGATACACGCAAGATTTTTGAAATGAGTCAAGAAGACGAAATGAGGAAGTGGCTTCCCAGTCAAGTCTATCGAGACGAAATCCAGGCTTCGTCAGTACTGGCTTTTCTCATTTCCCAGTACCGAACCGACATAGACCCCAGAGTATCGCCTTATGTGTTGGGTATCGAGCTAAAGAGTACGTCGGACTTGGTTGGCCACGTCGGGCTTAGCCCGTTGCACGGCGACGTCGAAGTGGGCTATGCAGTCGAGCAGTCGCAACAACGCAAGGGTATTGCCACAGAAGCGGTGCATGCGATGTGCAAATGGGCTGCTGCAAAATTTCCAAGAGCATCCATCCTCGGCATTACGGTACGAGAGAACGGCCCATCTCAACGAGTTCTCTTACGAGCGGGCTTCAAGCCAAACGGGGAAAGAACGATGCTCTTCCAAGGAGTGGAGCAAACTGTTCTTGTCTTTACACACTCGCCTCATGTCTAGTCGAACAGCTTCGTGCTCCTGCGGCCAGCTGCGTATCGAGGTCGAAGGTGAGCCACGCGGCGTCGGGGTGTGTCACTGTCTTGCCTGTCAGCGTCGGACCGGAAGTGTCTTCGCGGCACTAGCAGGTTTCGCCGCGCCGTATAAAGTTTTGGGTACCGCCACCGAGTACGTCCGCACCGGCGACCACGGAGCGAAGTTCAGGTTCAGGTTCTGCCCGATCTGCGGAACGACCGTATTCCACACCGAAGAGGGTTACGAAGGTTCGGGAGTGGCAGTAGCTGTAGGCGCCTTCGCCGACCCAAGCTTTCCTCCTCCTCAAGATTCGGTGTACGACTGCCGTCGTCACTCTTGGGTTCAACTGCCGCCAGGTATCACGACCTACGAGAAGGACCCAACCTAATGGCCAACTCACTCAGCGGGCTTCATGAGTAAAGTAGTGACGACCTGCGAGTGAGTTGAGTAAATGGAGGATCCGATGAGTGCAAGATATGTCGTGACGCTTGTGATTACGTTCGCCTTGCCGGTGGCAGTCTTGGCGCAGGGATCCGGAACGGCAACCGCGAAGCCCGCCCCGAAACCGGCGGAAAGCCGACTGGTTGTCATGCCGGCCAACGATATGAAGTGGACCGATCTCGACCCAAGCGGTGCCCCGGGAGTCAAGGTTGCAAATCTGTGGGGCAACTATGCGAAGGGCGCGTTCGGCGCGCTGTTCAAGCTGCCGGCGGGATTCGCGGCTCCCCTCCACACGCACACCCACGACATGAAGGTCGTGATCTTGTCGGGGACTTACATTCAGGCCCCGGAGGGAAAGCCCGAATTCCGTCTAGGCCCCGGGTCTTACTTCATGCAGCCCGGCGGGAAGTACCGCCACACAACAACCTGCGACAAGGCGTCCGACTGCGTGTTCCTTGTCGAAAGCAAGGGACCCTTCGATCTCAAGACGGTCAATGTGGAAAAGGGCACCACGAAGTAGAGCCGTAGAAGATACAGGCCGCAGAACTGCGAGATGCAGCAGACGGCGCGCGACTCGGGCGCGGCGCCGCTGCTGATCTCGGTATTGGACACCGCAGGAGATGCATGATGATCTACGAACAGATTGCTACCGGCGGTTGCCAATCCTATCTCCTCGGCTGCAGCGAAACCTGCGCGGCCGTCGTGATCGATCCGGAGATCAGCCAGGTTGATCGCTATCTTGGCCTCGCCGCGCGCGATGGGCTGCGCATCCATTACCTGATTGATACCCACACGCACGCCGACCACTTTTCCGCGACACGGCAACTGGCGCGGCAGCTTGGCGTACCCGTGGTGATGCATCGCGAGAGTCCGGCGCCGTTCGTGGACATGCGCCTGGATGACGGCGACATGGTTCTTGTCGGCCATCTGCGTCTGCAGGTGATCCACACGCCGGGTCACACGCGCGACTCTATGTGTCTGCATGTGGAAGACCACCTGTTCACGGGCGACACGTTGCTGATCGGCGCCACCGGCCGCACCGATCTGCCCACCGGCGATCCGGAGGCGCTTTACGACAGCCTGTTCGCGGGCATCCTGCGGCTGGACGCGGCGCTCAAGGTGCATCCGGCACACGACTACAAGGGCAGTGGCCACTCGACGATCGCGCGTGAACTCGCCGAGAACCCACGCCTCCAGAAGCGCGACCGCGCCGCTTTCGTCGACATGATGCGCAGTCTCAATCTGAGCATGCCGACGCACATCACCGAGGCGCTACGCAGCAACATGAGTGGAGGAAAGACCGTCGCGCAGCTGCTCGCGGAAGCCGCTGCCGCCGTGCCGTTCATGTCGCTGACCGAACTCAAGGCGCGCGTCGAAGCTGCGGACGAGAATCTCATCGTGCTGGACGTGCGCGAACGCGACGCCTACGAGAACGGACACATCCCACGGGCGCGCCTGCTGCCACGCGGTCAGCTTGAGCTGCGCGTCAACGATGACCTGCCCGATCCGACCCAGCGCATCCTCGCGTATTGTGAGCTCGGCCGTATTTCGACGCTGGCGACGGCGACGCTGCGCGAACTGGGCTACCAGCGAGCCGTGGCCTTGGACGGCGGCGTGAAAGCTTGGCGCGAAGCGGGCTATCCGCTCAAGTCCGGATCGGAGCCCTGACCCTTGTTCTCAATTCAGCCTTGCGCGGTTCCTGACGATGCGCTGTTGCACACGTATCGAGCGAATGGCGCCTACACGGATTGCTACGTGACCGACATCGTCGGCTCGGTGTCGCATGAACAGTTTGTGACTGCCTTCTACACGACCTTTGTATTCAAGCTTGAAAGGATGATCCTGAAGTGGGCGGTATCAAAACCGTCCACGGATGCTCAAGCGGAGCAATTGGCTTCAGGAGAAACTGACACGTTTGCCGCGTGGCACGTCGAGAAGCGAAGTGGCAATCAGTTGCTGGTGTCGGACTTTTACAGGCGCACAAGATCTTGGCTGATGATCGTTCCTCTGAGAACGAACAGCGGCCCAGTAACGCGTTTGTACTTTGGATCAGCAGTCGTTCCGGTAGGAAACGCTAAAACCGGCCGGCCCACACTTGGACTGGGGTTCCGTGCTTTGCTGGGTTTTCACAAGCTTTACTCGAAGGTACTGTTGTACGCCGCGAAGTCTCGACTGAATCGTCGAGTACCACCTATTTGAAAAATCAGCCCCGGGAGCGCATGCAGAGCTATGTTGAAGGCGCGCTGGTCAAAGACGAGAAGATCGTCCATCTCGGGCACATCAGCCTCTGGTCTCTTTGGCATCTGATCGCATTCGGGCTCGTATTGCTGCCGGTGTTCGGCTTGGGCCTGATCTTCTTGATCATGGCCTATGTCAGGTACAAGACCACTGAGCTGGCAATCACGACCAAGCGCGTCATCGTCAAGTTTGGCCTCATTCGCCGCCGCACGATCGAGATCAACATCAACAAGGTTGAGAGTATTCAAGTCGATCAGGAAATCCTGGGCCGCGTGTTCAACTTTGGCACGTTGGTCATCTCCGGCGCGGGGAATCCGCAGGCGCCGGTCGCGGGGATCTCATCGCCGATGGACTTTCGTAGAGCGTTCATTGAAGCGCAAGACCAAGCGAAGGCCGGGGCCTGACGCGGCTGAAATCGGCCAGCAGCGCGATGCAGCACGACCGTGGGGTCGCACTGCCGAGCGTTGGCTACTACTATGTGACTCGCCGGCCCAGTTCGAGGCCGAATGCCACGATATGACCCACCAGGGGTGAAGGAGGAAACAATGAACGAGCATGAACTGCGTGCCTTGATCGAGGAAGTGAGGAGCGGCGAGATATCGCGCCGCTCTTTCGTTCAACGCATGGTCGCCCTCGGACTGACTGCGCCGATGGCGTCTGCGATGCTGATGCATTCGGGCGTAGCCCAGGCGCAGGCAACGAGCAGCTACAAGGCCACCAAACGCGGCGGCGGCGGCCCGCTGAAGGTGTTGTGGTGGCAGGGGGCGACGCTGCTGAATCCGCATTTCGCCACCGGCACGAAAGACCAGGAAGGCTCGCGCATCTTCTACGAGCCGCTCGCGGCATGGGACCCGGACGGCATCCTCGTGCCGGTGCTCGCGGCCGAGATTCCGACCGTGGCCAACGGCGGGCTGTCGAAGGACGGCAAGTCAGTGACGTGGAAGCTGAAGCGCGGCGTCACCTGGCACGACGGCAAACCGTTCACTGCCGACGACTGTGTCTTCAACTGGGAATACGCCAAAGACCCGGCCACCGCCGCCGTCACCGTAAGCAGCTACAGCAACGTGGTGGTCAAGAAGATCGACTCGCACACTGTCGAGGTCACGTACTCGAAACCCACGCCGTTCTGGGCCGATCCTTTCGTCGGCACCCGCGGCATGCTGATTCCGAAACATCTGTTCGGCGACTTTATCGGCGCCAAGTCGCGCGACGCGCCCACCAACCTCAAACCCGTGGGCACGGGGCCGTACAAATTCGTCGACTTCAAGCCGGGCGACATGGTGCGCGGCGAGATCAACACCAACTACCACGTCGCGAACCGGCCCTATTTCGACACGATCGAAATGAAGGGCGGCGGCGACGCCGTTTCGGCGGCGCGCGCGGTGATCCAGACCGGCGAGTACGACTACGCCTGGAACGTGCAGGTCGAAGACGAGATCCTGAAACGCCTCGAGGTCGGCGGCAAGGGCAGGGCCGCGATCACGCCCGGCGGCAACATCGAATTCATCCAGCTCAACCAGGCCGATCCGTGGACCGAGGTCGACGGCGAGCGCGCCAACCCGAAGAGCAAACACCCGATTTTCAGCGACCCGGCTGTGCGCCAGGCGATGGCGTTGCTCGTCGACCGCAAGGGCGTGCAGGATTTCATCTACGGCCGCACCGGCGTGGCAACCGGCAACTTCATCAACAACCCGCCACCGTTCCGCAGCCCGAATACGAAGTGGGAGTTCAACGTCGACAAGGCGAATGCCGTGCTCGAAGCCGCGGGTTGGAAGAAAGGCGCCGACGGCATCCGCGAAAAAGGCGGCAAGAAGTTGAAGCTCGTTTACCAGACCTCGATCAACGCGCCGCGCCAGAAAACGCAGGCGATCGTCAAGCAGGCGTGCCAGAAGGCCGGCGTCGACCTGGAGTTGAAGTCCGTCACGGCGTCGGTGTTCTTCTCATCCGACGTCGCCAACCCGGACACCTACACCAAGTTCTGGTGCGACATGCAGATGTACACCACCACGATGACGCAGCCCGATCCGGAGCTGTTCATGGATCAGTACGTGTCGTGGCTGATGTCGTCGCGCGAGAACAAATGGCAGGGCCGCAACGCGGTGCGCTGGAAGAACGACGAGTACGACAAGGCCTACCGCGCCGCGGAAGCCGAGCTCGACCCGGTCAAGCGCGCGGCGCTGTTCATCCGCATGAACGACCTGGTGTGCATGGACAACGTGATCATTCCGGTGGTCTACCGGCCGCGCGTCGCAGCGGTGTCCACCAAGCTGCATGCGCCGTTGTCCGGCTGGGACAACGACTTCTGGAACCTAAAGGACTGGTACCGCGACACCGGTATTTGAGGCACTGCGCGCGGGCGCAATCGCAGCGCCCGCGCGCTGATTCACCAGCTTCTCGAGGACGTCTTTGGGTTCCTACATCCTGCGGCGCATGCTGATCATGCTGCCGAGCGTGCTCGGCATCAGCGTCGTGCTGTTCACTGTGCTCGCGCTGGCGCCGGGCGACCCGTTCGAGGAGCTTGCGACCAACCCCGCGGTGCCGGCCGAGGTGCGCCAGATGCTGCGCGCCAAATTCGGCCTCGATGACCCGGTGTGGCAGCGCTACTTTCGCTGGCTCGCCGCGATGCTGCAGGGCGACTGGGGTTACTCCTTCGTCAGCCGCATCGACGTCGACACGCTGATACTGCAGCGCGTGCCGGTCACGCTGGCGATCATCGGCGCCTCGCAGGTACTCGCGCTGATGGTCGCGCTGCCGGTCGGCATCTACTCGGCGATGCGCCCGTATTCGCTGTTCGACCGCATCGCCAGCACGTTCGCCTTCGTCGGGTTTTCGTTGCCGACTTTTTTCACCGGCATCCTGTTCATCCTGATCTTCTCGATCACTCTCGACTGGCTGCCGTTCGTCTACCGCGCCGATCTGAGCGCCACCGGCTGGCAGTGGTGGTGGGAGCAGTTCAAACAGTCGATCATGCCGGTCACCGTGCTCGGATTGTTCCAGGGCGCGAGCTGGACTCGTTATGTGCGCTCTGCCGTGCTCGACGTGATCCGCCTCGACTACGTGACCACCGCACGCAGCAAGGGCCTGCCCGAGCGCGTAGTGGTGATGAAGCACGTCGTGCGCAACGCGCTGATTCCGGTGGTGACGCTGGTGGCGCTGACGATGCCGGCGGTCTTCGGCGGGGCCATCGTCACCGAGCAGATCTTCCGTATTCCCGGCATCGGCTCGCTGTTGATCGACGCGATCCTGCGCAACGACACCCCGGTCATCATGTCCGTGACGTTTGTCCTCGCTTGCCTCGTGATCCTGTTCAACTTCCTCGCCGACCTGATCTATGGCTGGCTCGACCCTCGCATCAGCTACCGCTGACGTCCCGGCTGTGCGCCGCGTGCGTCGTCCGGTCTCGCTGTGGCGCGAGGCGTGGCGACGCTTCTGCCGCCATCGCATGGCGATGGTGAGCTTGATCGTGCTGATGCTGATGATCCTGCTCGTGGTTTTCGGGCCGCTGGTGTGGAAGGTGGCCATCAACGACATCGACTTCACTGCGCGGCTCGAGGGTCCATCACTGAAACACCCCTTCGGCACCGACGACCTGGGGCAGGACGTGTTGGCGCGCATGCTCTACGGTGGACGCATCTCGCTCGCGGTGGGCTTGGCAGCGATGTTGATGGCGATCATTGTGGGTGTCGTCATCGGTGCCACCGCCGGCATCGCGCGCGGCAGCATCGACGCCGCGCTGATGTGGCTGACGGATCTGTTTCTGTCGCTGCCGCAGTTGCCGCTGCTGCTGCTGTTGATCTACCTGTTCCGCGATCGGCTGAAGTCGATGTTCGGCCCTGAAGTCGGCGTCTTCCTGCTGATCGTGTTCGTGATCGGATGCTTCCGCTGGATGCCGGTGGCGCGGCTGGTGCGTGCGCAGTTCTTCTCGCTGCGCGAAAAAGAGTTCGTCGAAGCCGCGCGCGCGCTCGGCGCTTCGGTGCCGCGCCAGGTCGTGCGGCACATCCTGCCCAACTCGCTCGGGCCGGTGATCGTGGCCGGCACGATCGACGTCGCCGCGGCGATCATCGCCGAGTCGACGCTGTCATTCCTCGGCCTGGGCTTTCCGCCGGATATCCCGACCTGGGGTCGCATTCTGTACGACAGCAAGGACTATCTCGATATCGCTGCGCACTGGGCACTGTTTCCCGGTGCGGCGATCTTTTTCACCGTGCTGACGATCAACTTTGTCGGCGACGGTCTGCGCGATGCGCTCGATCCACGCAAGGTGATGTGATGCCCTTGCTCGAAATCAAGGGACTCAAGACTCACTTCAAGACCGACGACGGCTGGCTACATGCGGTCGACGGAGTGGACCTGACCGTCGAACGCGGCGAGACAGTGGGCGTGGTCGGCGAATCCGGCTGCGGCAAGTCCGTAACCGCGATGACGGTGCTGAAGCTGGTGCCGATGCCACCAGGTCGCATCGTCGCCGGACAGGTGCTGTGGCAGGGGCGCGACCTCGTTCCATTGCCGCCGGAAGAGATGCGCAAGATCCGCGCGAAGGAGATCGCGATCGTCTTCCAGGAGCCGATGACCTCGCTGAATCCGGTCTACACGGTAGGCGAGCAGATTGCCGAGACACTTCGTCTGCACGAGGGCTTGGGCCGCAAGGGCGCGATGGACCGGGCGGTCGAGATGCTCAAGCTCGTGCACATTCCCACCCCCAAGCGGCGGGTGAACGACTACCCGCACCAGTTTTCCGGCGGCATGCGCCAGCGCGTGATGATCGCGATGGCGCTGTCGTGCAACCCGAAGCTGCTGATTGCCGACGAGCCGACGACCGCGCTCGACGTCACGATCCAGGCCCAGATTCTCGAGCTGCTGAACGAGCTGAAGGGACGCCTGGGCATGTCGATCATGCTGATCACGCACGCGATGGGCGTGGTGGCCGAAACCGCGCAGCGGGTGGTCGTGATGTATGCGGGCAAGGTGGTCGAAGAAGCCAGCGTGGCCGAGTTGTTCGCTCGCCCGCGCCACCCCTACACGCAGGGGCTGATCCGCTCGATCCCGCGCATCGACAAGGCCGCGACACACAAGGTACGACTCGAGGCGATTGCCGGCGTCGTGCCCAAGCTGATCGAGCCCGCTGAAGGTTGCCGCTTCGCGCCCCGCTGCAAACACGCGGTCGTGGCGTGCACGCAGGCCACGCCCCCGCTGCGCGACGCGGCGCTGGGACACAAGGTCGCGTGCATCTTCGATTTGGTGCCGGCATGACGGCGCCGTTGCTGGACGTCAAGAACCTCGTCAAACACTTCCCGATCAAGGGCGGCGTGCTCGGGCGTGTGGCTGACAAGGTGCACGCTGTCGACGGCGTGAGCTTCGATATCAACGCCGGTGAAACACTCGGTGTTGTCGGCGAATCAGGCTGCGGCAAGAGCACGACCGGGCGCTGCATCCTGCGCCTGATCGAGCCGACTTCAGGTGAAGTCTGGTTCGAGGGCAAGAATGTCACGGCGCTGGGCAAGAACGAGCTGCGTGCGCTGGCGCGCGACATGCAGATCATCTTCCAGGACCCGTACGCGTCGTTGAATCCGCGCATGACGGTCGGTGCGATCATCGGCGAGGCACTGATCATCCATAAACTCACGAAGACCGCGCGCGAATTCGAGGACCGTATCGTCGAGCTGCTCGAAACCGTCGGCCTGAACGCCGACTACATGCGGCGTTACCCACACGAATTTTCCGGCGGCCAGCGGCAGCGCATCGGCATCGCGCGTGCGCTGGCGGTGAGTCCCAAGCTCGTGGTCTGCGATGAAGCCGTGTCCGCGCTCGACGTATCGATTCAGGCGCAGGTGATCAACCTGCTCGAAGATCTGCAGTCCAAGTTCAGCCTGACCTACATGTTCATCGCGCACGACCTGTCGGTCGTGGAGCACATCAGCGACCGCGTGGCGGTGATGTACCTCGGACGCATCGTCGAGATCGCATCGTCGCGCGAGTTGTATTCGAAACCGCTGCATCCCTACACCGAAGCGCTGCTGTCGGCGGTGCCGATTCCCGACCCTGCCGTCAGACGCAAACGCATCATGCTGCAAGGTGACGTGCCCAGCCCGATCAACCCTCCTTCGGGTTGCCCGTTCCACACCCGCTGCCCGATCCGCGAGCTACCGCTTTGCGCGACCGAGGTGCCAGTGCTGAAACGCAGCAGCGAAGGACACTGGGTGTCGTGCCACCTGCGCGGCTAGCTGCTAAGCGTTTGCCATGAGTAGCACTTGAGTGTCGCTTTCGAGCGAGCTCAATGCCTCCCCTTGCATGCCGCCAATCCGCGTGTATACTGAACTGTATGGTTCAGTATAGCCGGGCCCGCTTCGATGCCTCGTTCGCCGCGCTCTCGGACGCCACCCGACGCGGCGTTCTGGAGCAGCTCGGAGGTGCAGACGCTTCAATCACGGACCTTGCCGAGAAGTTCCACATGACCCTCACGGGCATGAAGAAGCATGTCGGCGTCTTGGAGCAGGCGGGGCTCGTCACCACGGAGAAGGTCGGGCGCGTGCGGACCTGCAAGCTCGGCCTGCGCCGACTGGAGGAAGAGGCGGCATGGATCGAGAGGTACCACCAGCTCTGGGACGCCCGCTTCGACGAGCTGGACAAGGTTGTCGAGGAACTGAAACGGAAGGAGAAGGTCGATGGACGCAAGAAGAGAGAGTGAGCCTACCCTCATGAAGAACCGCACGACGGTGGAACGGAAGTCCGAGCGTGAGCTCGTCGTCACGCGAACTTTCAACGGCCCGGCGCGCCTCGTGTTCGAGGCGTGGACCAAGCCCGAGCTGTTCAGGCAGTGGTGGGTGCCGAAGTCGATGGGAATGTCCCTGCTTTCCTGCGAAATGGATGTTCGTGTCGGGGGCAGGTACCGTCTCGAGTTCGAACCCGATGCTCACAGTGGCGTTCTTCGGCACGTACCTCGAAGTGACACCGCACTCGCGCCTCGTGTGGACCAATGAGGAAGGTGATGAGGGTGCCGTCACGACGGTGACCTTCGCGGAAAAGCGCGGCAAGACGCTGCTGGTCATGCACGAGCTTTATCCCTCGAAGGAAGCTCTCGACGCTGCCGGCACCGGGGCGGCGGATGCGATGGTCGAGACGTTCGCGCAACTGGACGAGCTTCTCGTCACCCTGGGCGCGAGCGTGGGACGGTCATGATGTCGTGGATCTCGCGGTCGGCCGCCTGGCTCTTCACTACGCGGAAGAGAACCCCGACGAGGTCGTCGCCGCCCTCGACGGCAAGACCGAGGCCCGGCGAGCTGCGGCTGCTGGCGGCCGCGTTGGTCGTCGCCGTTGCCGCCGTGACCAGCCTGTGACGAACGCTGAGCCCAACCAGTTGGAAGTCTGCTTTTATGGTCGCTCTATGTCCTGATATGGGTCGAAAGCAGCCGCCATGTGTGCTCGCTGAAGAAAAGGCGGTTAACGAATCACCGTTAACCGCCTGACTTTACAGCTCACCTGTGGATGCAACGCCCTTCCCTACTGCAGATAGTCCGTCACCTTTTCCCAGCGCCCATTGCGGATCTGATCGACGCGAGCCGCACGTGTTCCCAGGTGATCGCTCTTCGAAAAGCTGTAACTCGGCGTTCCGAAGTGATCCGGCTGTCGCTTTAATCCTTCGAGCGCTGCTGCGAAGCTGTCCGACGTCAGCGTTGGGCCCGCCTTCTGCGCGGCCTCGATGAACATATCCGCGCTGATGTAGGCGACCACGGTGTAGTAGTTCGGATCGGCGTTGAAGCGCTGCTTGTAGGCGTTGATCCAGTCGGTCAATGCCTTGTTCTTCGGATCGGGATACGGATGCGGCAGCAGCGGTATCCCATAGAGTCCCTCGGTCGCTTTGCCACCGAGCTCGTGGACTTGTGCGCCGTAGGCCGCGGCGGTGGTCAACATCGGCACGTCCCAGCCGGTCTTGCGTGCCTCACCGACCAGGCCGACAGCTTCACGCAACACCGCGCCGAGCACGACGAAGTCGCAACCGGCGTTCTTCAACGTTGCGATCTGCGAGGTGAAATCTGTAGCGCCGCGCTTGTAGCTCGCCTTCGCACACAGCGGCAGATTGAGCGACTTCAAAGTTTCCTCGGTGCCCTTCAGCACATCGGCGCCGTAATCGTCGTCCTGATAGACGATGCCGACTTTCTTGTAGCCGTTCTTCTGTACCAGGTACTTGATGCCGAGCGGCGTGGTGACCGAATACGCGGGCAGATTTGCGAACTTGTATTTGTGGGCCGGCTCGTAGGTCGGCGGAATCGGCGCCGCGGGGAATACATGCAGGATGTCGCGCTCGAGGAACAGTGGCATCGTCGCCATCACCACCGGTGAACCGAGCGTATTGATTGCGGCAAATACCTTGTCTCTCTGGATCAGCTTCTGTGCCGCGAGCACCGCCTTCTTCGGGTCATAACCCGAGTCCTCGACGATCAGCGTGATCTTGCGTCCGTGGATGCCGCCTTTCGCATTGGCCTCGTCGAAACGCATCTGCAGGCCGTTGCGAAAGTGAGTGCCGAGTGCAGCGATCGGCCCTGACAAGTCCTGGATCGAACCGACGACGATCTCGTCTTCGATACGCCCTGTGTCTGTGCGCCTGCTGCAAATGGGAGCAAGCGCGGCGAGAGATAACGTGGCTAGCAATTGCAATCGTTTCATCTTTGGTCTCCTGTAAAGCGGTTGTCGAATTTGACTGTTACTAGGCAGCCGCTGCTGTGCCGCCATACATGGTCTCTATCAACGGCTTGTACTTTTCGTTTACGAGCTTGCGCTTGAGCTTCATCGTCGGCGTCAGCTCTTCGTCTTCGGCACCGAGCTTGGTTTCGATCAGACGGAATTGCTTGATCTGCTCGACCCGCGCAAACCCGGCGTTCACTCGATCGATCTCGGTCTGGATCAGCTGCGTGATCTCCGGCGCGCGGCACAGGCTCGTAAAGTTCGTGAACGGAATGCCGTGGTCCTGCGCGTACTTCTCGACGTTGTCGTGGTCGATCATCACCAGGCACGTGAGGTACGGCCGTCGATCGCCGATCACGACCGCGTCGGTGACGTAAGGCGAGAACTTGATCTGGTTCTCGAGCTCGGACGGCGTGACGTTCTTGCCGCCGGCGGTGACGATGATGTCCTTCAACCGATCGGTGATGCGCAGATAACCGTCCTCGTCGAAGCGACCGATGTCGCCAGTGCGCAGCCAGCCGTTGACGATCGTCTCTGCCGTCTTGTCGGGCAGATTCAGATAACCCATGAATACATGGTCGCCGTGAATGACGATTTCGCCCTCGGCTGAAAGCGCGAGGTCGCCAAACGGCACCGCGCGGCCCACCGTACCGGGACGCGCGTGGCCCACCGGATTGACGCTCGCCGCGCCGCTGCACTCGGTCAGACCATAGGCCTCGATCATTTCGATCCCGAGCGCCAGGTACCAGCGCACCAGATCCGGCGCGATCGGCGCGGCACCCGACAGAATCCACTTGCAGCGATGCACGCCGATCGCCTTGCGCACGTTGTTCAAGACCAGCGTGCGCGCCAGCCAGAACAGCGCTCGCAGCGTCCCCGATGTCGATTTACCGGCAATGCGGCGATCTGCCACACGCTGACCGACGCCAATTGCAGCCGCGTAGGCCCAACGCTCGAAGCGCGTCGCCTCCTTGATGCGAATCATGATCGCCGAATAAAACTTCTCCCAGATTCGAGGAACGGCAACGAACACCGTCGGTGCGATCTCGCGCACGTTTTCCGGAATCGTCTCCGGGTTCTCCACGAAGTTGAGCACCGTGCCGCTGTAAAGCGACACGTAAGCGCCGGCGATGCGTTCGGCGACATGGCACAGCGGCAAAAAACACACGCGTTCGTCGGATTCGCCTTGCGGCATCACGGCCAAGTGACCGCGCGTCGCGTGCATCACGTTTCGATGCGACAGCATTGCGCCCTTGGGCTTGCCGGTCGTGCCCGACGTGTAGATCAGGATCGCGAGATCGTCGGGTCGGCGTATCAGCAGCCGTGTCTCCCACAGCTCTGGACGCGACGCGTGATACTCGGTGCCGATGCGTTGCAGCTCGTCGAAACTGATCACTCGCGGATCGCTGAATTGATGCAGGCCTTCCATATCGAACACGATGATCTTCCGCAGCAGCGGCAATCGCGTGCTGACCTCGAGCGCCTTATCGAGCTGCTCTTCGTCCTCGACGAACAGATAGACCGATCGCGAATCGGCCATCAAATACTCGACTTGGCTCGCGGCGTCGGTCGGGTAGATGCCGGAGCACACGCCCCCTGCCCCCAGAATTCCGAGATCCGCATACAGCCATTCGCGTCGCGTGTTCGACAGCACCGAGACGGTTTCTCCGGGCTCGAAGCCGAGTCGCACCAAGCCAAGGCCGACTGCACGCGCGCTGTCGCCGAGCTCGCGCCAGCTGGTGCCGCGCCAGATGCCCAATTCCTTTTGCCGTAGCGCGACCTTGTCGCCGCGGCGCGCGACCGCGTTCCAGAACATCGTCGGCAGCGTGTCTCCGGCGATGATCGTTTCTGTCGGTTCTGCCTTCATGCCAGAGTTCACGAGATTCATCGCCATGTCTTCCTGCGCTTCCAGCGCCGCTCGCCGCGCACCGAGTCCGCGTGCATCCCGAGATAGAACTCCTTGATGTCTTCGTTCTGCATCAGTCGCTCGCACGTGTCTTCGATCACAACTCGCCCCAGTTCGAGCACATAACCGAAGTGCGCATGAGTCAGCGCCATCATCGCGTTCTGCTCGACGACCATGATCGAGATCTGCCGTTCGCTGTTGATGCGCATGACGATCTCGAAGATTTCTCGGGTTAACTTCGGCGACAGACCGAGACTCGGCTCGTCGAGCAGCAGAAGATTCGGCCGACCCATCAGTGCGCGGCTGATCGCGAGCATCTGCTGCTGCCCGCCCGAGAGAGTGCCGGCCGGCTGACGCGCGCGCTCCTTCAGGATCGGGAAATAGGCGAATGCCTGTTCCATATCCGCGGTGATTGCGTGCGTGTCGCGCCGCGTGTAGGCGCCCATCATCAGGTTTTCGCGCACGCTCAAGAACGGAAAAATCTCGCGACCCTCGGGCACGTGACAGATGCCACGGCGCACGATCGCGTCGGGCTCGAGCCGATCAATCGGCTGACCGTCAAATTCGATTCGCCCCTTGGTCGGTTCGAGAATTCCCGAGATCGCTTTCATCAGCGTCGTCTTGCCGGCACCGTTGGCGCCGAGCACCGCGACGATCGCTCCACGCGGCACCGACAGCGACACGCCACGAATGGCCGTGATCGGTCCGTACGCCGCCTCGATATTGCTCAGGCGCAGAATGGTGTCGACGGCGGGATTCGGCGCGTCCACATCAACCTCCAAGATAAGCGTCGATCACGGCGGCGTTCCGCTGGACTTCTGCCGGCGTGCCGGTGACGAGTGGCTTTCCATAGTTGACCGCAAGCACTCGGTCGGAAACGCGCGCCACCAAATTCATGTCGTGCTCGACCATCAGCACGGTGATACCGAGATCCTCCTTGATGTCGTGGATCCACCACGCCAGGTCGTCGGTCTCTTCGACATTGAGGCCGGACGACGGCTCGTCGAGCAGCAGCAGCTGCGGCTGCATCGCCAGCGCGCGCGCGAGCTCGACGACCTTGCGCACGCCATACGGCAGCCCGGCGACGCGGCTGTCGCGATAGTGCGCAAGATCGAGCAGATCGATCACGCGCTCGACCTGTTCACGCTGCGCCAGTTCGGCACGACGTGTGCGTGGGAGAAAGAACAGATCGGCCAACGGACTGGTATTGCGACGGCAGTGACGGCCGATCAACAGGTTGTCGAGCACGGTGGCGTGCTCGAACAGCTCAATGTTCTGGAATGTGCGCGCGATGCCGAGACCGGCGATCTCGTACGGTGCGCGGCGGGTGATGTCGATGTCGCGATACATCACTCGGCCGGTGGTCGGCGCATAGATACGACTGATCAAGTTGAATATCGTCGTCTTGCCGGCACCGTTCGGGCCAATGATCGTGAACACCTCGCGTTCTTCAACGTCGAAGGCAACGCCGTCGACAGCCTTGATGCCGCCGAAGTGCATCGACAAGTTCTCGACGCGTAACAAGCTCATCGCACGCGCTCCGACTTCATGAACACCTTCTGGCGCCGGAACGTGTCCTGCTTGTACAGCGGGAAGGTGCTCAGGTACTGGCGCACCTTCAGCCAGCGACCGTAGATGCCAAGCGGTTCGAACACAATCACCAGCACCAGAATCAGACCGAACACAGTCGGCTCGAGCCCGGTTTGATGCCCGATCGCGGCCGGCAAATGATCTTTGGCCACTGCGATCAACTGTGGCAGTGCGATCACGAAGATCGCACCGAAAACTGCGCCGTGCAGTGAGCCGATGCCGCCGATAAAGATCATCATCGCGAGCTCGATCGAAACAACGATTCCGAACTGCTCCGGGCTGATGAATTGGAGCTTGTGCGCGTACAGCGCGCCGGCAAGTCCGGTGATGGCAGCTGACAACGCGAACGCGATGGTCTTGTAGCGCGCCAGATGAATGCCCATGCTCTGCGCCGAAATCTCTGAGTCGCGGATCGCGATGAATGCGCGTCCGGTCGGAGACCGCAGGAGGTTGAGCACGCCGAGCATCACGAGCACGACGGCCGCGAGCGCCACGTAGTAAAGCTTCCACTCCTGATCGATGCGAATGCCGGCGAGATCGATCGAGCGCACCGTCATGCCGAGGCTGCCCCGTGTCACCGATTCCCAGCGCGTCAGCACCTCCACGACGATGAAGCCGAACGCCATCGTCGCGATCGCGAGATAGATGCCGCTCAGCCGCAGCGCCGGCAGTCCGATGGCGATGCCGGCCAAGCCTGCAAGCGCGACGGCGGCGACGATCGACCAGACGAACGGCACGCCATTCGCCACCAGCACCGCTTCGGTATACGCACCGATTGCAAGGAACGCCGCGTGGCCGAGCGATACCTGGCCCGTGTAGCCGGTGAGCAGCATCAGTCCGACGCCAACGATGCTGTAGATGCAGATGAATGTGAGCTGCGACAGGTAATACTCAGGCAGCAACGTCGGCGCGACCAGCAATGCCAGCGCGAGCAGCCCGTACCAGAACACCTGACCGCCATGCCTAAACAACCGGATGTCCTGGTCGTAATTAGTTTTGAAGACGAAGCGCATCGGCGGTCCTTCAGACTTTCTTGCGCAGCTGTGCGCCGAAGAGTCCCTGCGGTCGAATCACCAGCACGAGCAGGACGACGACATAGGCAGCAACGTCCTTGAATCCCTCGGGCAGATAGAAGCCGGAGAGCGACTCAACGAGACCGATGATCAGACCACCGGCGATCGCGCCGGGGATGCTGCCGAAGCCACCGATCACCGCGGCCGGAAACGCCTTCAGGCCGATGAAGCCCATGTTCATATGCACGAACGTCAGCGGCGCGAGCAATATCCCCGCGAACGCGGCGACGCCGGCGCTGATCGCCCAAACGATCGAATTGACGCGCGCGACCGGAATGCCCATGTAGTAGGCAGCAAGCTGATTCTGCGAAGCCGCCTGCATCGCAACGCCGACGCGCGTGAAGCGAAAGAACCCGTAGAGCGCCGCACACAGCGCCAGCGTCATCACGATGACGGCCAGCTGCTCGGCCGATGCCGCCAGACCTGCGACCCGCACCACCTCGCCCGAATACGGCGCACGAAGTGCGTAGGTCTCCGTGCCCCAACCCGGCACCATGCTGACCACGCCGCGCAGCACGAAGCCGATGCCGATCGTGACCATCACGATCGCGAACTGCGGCTGTCCCAACACGCGCCGCAAGACGATGCGATCGACGCCGGCACCGAACGCCGCCAATACGACGACCGCCACGATCACTGCCATCCAGAACGGCAACCCGAACGTCGTCAGCGCGGTCAGCGCGACGAAGCCGCCCAACATCATCAGGTCGCCCTGCGCGAAGTTGACGGTCTCGGTTGCCTTGTAGATCAGCGTGAAGCCGAGCGCGATCAGCCCGAGCACGCACCCCATCGCAATACCGCTGACAACAAGCTGAAGGAACTGAGTCACGATTCGCCGCCTGAATTGATGCGGCGAATTGTTAGCGCGACAAATCAGTCTGTCAGTCGTTTGGGCGACGTCGCCCGGACGACAATGCGTGCTCGTCCTCCACTGCTGGCTTTCTAACGGCGCACGTTCGTGTTTCCAACACTTTTGGACTCACCACATTGATCGGCTTGCCAGCCGCCTAAGCGCGAAAGTTACGCAGTCGTTCGAGATCAAGGACCGTGACACCAACGCGCTCAATACTTAGGATGCCTTGCTCTTCAAGAAACTTCAGCGCCTCATTGGTCCGTTGACGAGATAGACCGGCTAATTCGGCGATCTCGTCCTGCGTGATGACGAGCGTTCGCTGCGTTCCGGGAGAGAGAATCGGATTAAACAGCGAGGCGAGTGACAGCGCGACCCGACCATTCGGATCGAGCAAGCGGTCGCGGCCCGCAAGAGCGATGAACTGCGCCAGCCGCTCGTTTAGCGTGTCGATGATGAAGCGGTTAAACGCGATGTTTTCGTCCAGCAGCGACATGAACAGGTCGCGCGGTACGAATGCGAGCTCGGCGTTGTTCAACACCACGCCTTCGTATTGGCGGGGTGTTCGCTTGATCACCGAGCCCTCGCCGAACCAGGCGCCGCTACCGACCGCAACGAACGTCGTGGCGTGCCCGTCCGGCCCGAACATCGTCATCTTCCCGAGTCCATCGACGATGCCCATCCAGTAATCGACGACTTCTCCGACGTGGAACAGGTAGCTGCCTTTGGGATAGATGCGCGAAAACGTTTCCGCTTCCACGCGACGTCGCTGCTCGGGCGAAAGTCCTTTGACCCACGCCGCATCGGCGAGCACCTTGGCGAGTTTCGACATTGCTTCAGGTAGCAAACGAGCGATTGAGCGCGCCGCACACACGTACAGCGAGCGAGAGGTGATACTAAGCGATGGGCTGCATGGCTCGGCGGTTAGCTAACAAGTAATCATGGTCCGCTTGCGGCCGGAAGCAGTCCCCGACGGGCATTGTTCAACCTGCCCGTTAGCGGACGCTGCCGTCGGTAGCTATATCTACTACTACAGGGCGTGATATCAATCTTGGCTTGCGCTTGGGCGCAACATTCCCGCGTCGAAACAACTTGCAGGTATCCGTCCAATGAGAACTGCTTTACAGACATCCACATCCGTCCTGACCGTGCTGCTGCTGGCTGGTTGCGTGACGGACGCCGCAACACGTCTCGCGTATGACATCGAGCACGGAGCGGGCCGCGTTGGCCGTGCCGATGGAGCCCGGTATACGCTGGTACACCGCGTTCCCTCAAGCGCGAGCGAGTGTGTCGGACCGTACCGCGTGCAACTTGACAAGGTCGGTGCCATCATCGTTTGGTGCAAAGACGCCGCGGGCGACACCACAGTGTCCAGCCACAGTACGTCCTATCACGCTCGGTTCGTCGACACTGTCGAAACCCGAATAGTGGACAAGCCAGCTAAGGAGGCGTTAGTCATTGATCTGGAGCGACGAGGCGGCCGAGTTGTGATCGTTAGCGTCAGGTGAAGTGGTGTCGCACAGGAGCAGGTGACGAAGCATCATCGCGAAGGAAACGCCATGGATACGGACCTCGATTCAATGTCGCGAAATTAAGACCTCGATTCAATGTCGCGCGAACAGTTAGTCGCCGAGGTGCGGAAGCTCCGAAAGGGAATTCGCGAGCATCGCGATAGTACTGAGCATGAACTCTGCTGGCATCATCCGAATCTTTGGGCGTTGTTGCCCGAAAGATCAGATCCCGTGCCGGTTGTGCCGGAGTGGCCGCAATTCATGGCGGGCTGCATCCGATATCGGCAGTCTCTAGACGAGCAGGCGCCGAACGCTCCCCGCACAAAGAAACCCCATGACAAGGATGATGCCTAGCAACGTGTTGGAGCGCTCAACGCGATGAGGTCAAAGTGTTCGCGAAGTGGATTCACGCGCAGGCGCGTTCGCATCGCCGACCCGAGAGCGGACGTGGTAGCTCACGATTGCGGAAGTAATTTCAGATCGCTTGGCGCCGGCAAGTTTCCCAGGCGTACCGGCAGCGATTTCGATCTGCTGCGAGAGCACCGATCGAATCTTGCGCCAGCCGATGTACTGAAGTGCAGCGAACACGGTCACTGCAATCGCTTGTGCGACGATGAACGCAGTGCCGAAAAAATTTAAAGATATCCAACCGCTCACCAGCAATACGACACTGCCGCCGACCCAAAGCAGGTTCCCGATGATCGTCACTCGCACTCTGGACAGCGATAGCTGGTCGTCCGTGGCAACCCACGCGACAAATGCGGCGATCGGAAACAAGGCGAGTCCCGCGCACTGAAGCCACGGCCTAGGCACTTCCAGCAATGGCGAAAGTAAATCAGCGCCGAGCGAAAGCAGCAATCCCACTCCGACGCAGGTCACGGCATCAATCGTCAGTACACGACGCAGAAAGCTGTCGATCGAAGCAGTCGTCATGTCATCCTCGTTGAGTGCAACACAGCGCATGCGAACCGTTGCAGCATGAGCCGCCCAGTTGCCAGTGCGTACGGGATTAGCGACAAACTCGAACTGTGGCAGCTACTTGAACAACAGCATCGTGGCTTCTGTTGCTGGCACATAGACTAGATGCTAGGGTGGTACGTTGAGAAGTACCACTTTAGTCGCGCCTGTATAGACCACTTTATGACGGATCTGCTCGTTTCCATTAATCGATCGAGCAAAGTGCCGCTTCGCCTTCAGTTGGAGCGTGAACTGCGACACGCGATCCGGACTGGTCGGTTGGGAGCCGGTGCCGCTTTGCCTTCAACGCGCTCGCTCGCGACCGATCTTGAGTTGTCTCGCGGCTCAGTGGTTGAGGCATACGAGCAACTCACGGCAGAAGGCTATCTGACATCGGTCCCTGGGTCGGCAACCCGAGTGGCTGCTCGCCAGCCAGAGATCACAGCGTCCGCGTCGACGCCCGCAATTGCGTTTTCGCCGCGTCATGACTTCCGACCTGGGCTGCCCGACTTGTCGCTATTTCCTCGGCAGGCGTGGCTCGCATGCATGCGTCGAGTGCTGAATGCGGACAGCGACGTATTCGACTATCCCGATCCGAGCGGTGCGCTTAGTCTTCGCGCTGCGCTTGCTTCGTACCTTAACCGAGCACGAGCCACCGTTGCACATGCCGATCGAATCATCGTGTGTGGCGGAGTTTCACAAGGATTCGATCTGATCTGTCGCGTATTGCGCGATTCTGGTGCGCGCAGCGTAGCCGTTGAGGATCCGGCGCCGTCGATTCAATCCGCACGCATTCAGGCTGCTGGTCTTGTTGCTCAACGCGTTCCAGTTGACGCTGAAGGGATCGTCGTAGATCGCTTGAATCGCATTGATGCGAATGCAGTGTTAGTCACGCCAGCCCATCAATTTCCCTACGGTGTAGTCCTTTCGCCGCAACGGCGCGCTGCCTTGCTTGACTGGGCCGCGCGCCGCGAAGCACTGATTATCGAGGACGACTATGACGCGGAGTACCGTTACGACCGCGAGCCGATCGGTGCGATGCAAGGGCTCGCGCCGGATCGTGTCTTGTATATGGGCACAGCGAGCAAGACGTTAGCACCAGCGCTGCGACTCGGCTGGTTGCTCGCACCGGCGGATCTCGTAGCGACGCTTAAGCAAGCAAAGCTGATCAGCGATCGCGGCTCGCCGGGCCTCGAACAGGCCGCGTTTGCCGAACTTCTCGAGCGCGGCGACATGGATCGTCATCTGCGAAGAACACGACTGATCTATCGACGTCGGCGTGACGCGATGGTAGCGGCGCTGAACAAGTACCTTCCGGATGTACACATCCATGGCGTTGCGGCCGGTCTGCACGTTCTGATTGAGCTGTGGCAGGGCATTGATGAGCTAGCGTTGGTGCAGGCGGCCAAAGAGCAATCGATACGTGTGGAGGCGGCGAGCGCGTACCTCACTCGGCCAAGGACAAGCCCCCCTGGCTTGTTGCTCGGTTACAGCTCTCTATCGGAAGAATCGATACCAAAGGCGGTCAAGGCGCTGGCGTCGGTAGTCGCGCAATTCAGCGCTCGCCGAGGTCGTCGCCGAGCGTGACTGTCACGCGGCCCATTGAGTGGGCTACGAAGTATTGAAGCGGCGCTTAGTTATGGAGCTAGCACGGCTCGACGAATCCGTTTCCGACTGCGCATAGCGTGCGATCGTGATTAGCGTTTCATTGAAATGCTTCAACTGTAATTTGATTGTTGTTCGTAATGATCCTATGGTATTTCGGCGCTGGGCACAGAGCGATCGCCGAGGTGCTGTGCAGTGTGGCTCATTGAAAGCCGCAGCCCTTCAGACGCGAGCTCGAGAGTTCAGCAGCTCATGAAGGGAGCAGCTTATGCAAGAACGATTTGAGTTTGAAAGCGGAGGCGAAACGCTCGTCGGCACACTTTTCGTGCCTCCCACGAGCGCGGTTGGTGTGGTCGTCACGTCCGGGCCTCTGACGTCGGTCAAAGAACAGGCCGCTGGAGCCTATGCGAAGGCGATGGCGCAGCGCGGCTTCGCGGCCCTCGCCTTTGACCACCGCTACTTTGGTGAAAGCGGCGGGCAGCCGCGTCAGTTCGAGAACCCCTCCGCAAAGATCGAAGACATTAAGAACGCCGCGACGGCGCTCCTCTCTGACGAGCGATTCAGCGATCGTCCAATCTTCGGCATTGGGATCTGTTTCGGCGCGGGTCCAATGGTACGTGCCGTATCGGAGGATGCTCGGTTTCGCGGAGTGGCAGGTGTTGCCGGGGTCTATACAGACGCTGCTAAGACTCGGGCAGCAGCGGGCGCCAACTTCCAGAATCTCATAGACGCCGCGCGTCAGGCCGAGCGCACGTGGCAGGAGACCGGCGTGGCCGAGACGATTCCGGCCGTGGCGCCCGAGGGCGGCAATGTCGCGATGCCGTTACGCGAGGCCTACGAGTTTTACGGCACACAACGGGGTGCGGTACCGAACTACGTGAACGGGTTCGCCGTGCAGTCGCGCGCCTACCTCCTTCCGTTCGACGCGATGGGAGCTGCAGCCACCGTGAAGGTGCCGGTTATCGTCGTGCACTCGGAAAGAGCGCTGCTGCCTGACCTTGCGCGCGATTTCTATCAGCGCGTGCGTGGGGAAAAGTATGAGCTGTGGCTTCAGTCTGAGGGACAGATCGACTTTTACGACGATGCACGGCTGATCGCGGCCTCCACCGACGTCGTGGCGAAACGGTTCGGCGCTCAGGCGTTCGTTAACGTCTGATCGGCCTGGTCGGCGCGCTCGGAGCCACCGCGCCGTCGCATCATGCCTAGGGCGACCAAGCCTAACGCGAGTAGCGCATAGCTCCCCGGTTCGGGGACAGTCGTGAAGTTCAGATTGTCGAACCCTTCCTGCTCGGTCGTCGTCTGGAAGATCGCGAAGCTGAACGGCGGAAGACCCGCCAGCGACAGAAGGTTGCCCGGCGACGTGGTCGCGTTGTCGAACGCCTCGACCACGGCGATCACCTGAAACTCGTTGGGATTTCCGGTCGGTGCCACTGCGATCAGCCGGATCACGTCGGCTATTTCAGCGGCGGCGGAGTCGGAGTTCACGCTGATGGCCGTGATCGGGGTCGAGAACGACATCAACACATCGTTCAAGCCACCACCGAACGCCACGGCGATGTTGGGTGGAGACACCGCGCTGCTCGCGAAGATTGAAAAGTTCGGATCGAAGTTTGAAAAGGTGAAGGGAGCCGCGATTGCATTCGGGATGTTGCCGGTCGCGAACGTCACGCCGCTGGCGGCAAGTACGTTACCGTTCTGATTACCTGCCGCTAGGTTGTCGAAGTCGATGAGCACGGCCGACGCCGGTTGCGCCGCTCCGACGAGGGCGAAGAGAGCTGCAGTCAGTACACGGCGCATTTTGGTCTCCTTGAGAATGGGAAGCGTGGTTTCAGCTTCATCGTGGTTTCCTCGATCCAAAAAACTACTTGGACTGCGCAGCCCGACCACACGCATTGAGCATGCCAACTTCATGTGAAACGTCACACCATATTGTTTGTAGAGTGTTTTTTCAGAAAGGTGGAAGGGGCGGCCGCCGCGCAGTCAGGGAAATGTAAGATTTCGCGACAAGCCATGGCAAGCAGTGCGATACGTGTAGGAGTCCGCTGCGATATTGGCCCGGCCGACGAAGGTCGACCCGAAGCGGACACGACCAAGCGATCGGCGACCTAGCTCCCAAGCGCCTGCGCCACGTGGCGCACGAAGCCCGCCGAATGCGCCCCGTCGAGCCAGCGCACAACTACCACCGCTTCGTTGTCCGGATCGATCCACACCATGTGGCCACCCGCGCCGAACATGAACCAGCTCGAGCGCGAAGCGTCGGCGAACAGGCGCCCGTCGCGATTGAGCCATGTAAGCCAGCCGTAGAACGGTGCCACCGCGCAGGGTGCGTGCATGCGCTGCACCCACTCGCGCGGAACGACCTGCCGGCCGTGGTGCACGCCGCCGTCCAGCAGCAACTGGCCGATGCGCGCCTGGTCGCGCGCGCTGATTTTTACGCCGCCGCCCCAGTGCGTGCCGCCGGGAACCGACTGTACGCGCTGGCCGTCGATCTCAACCCAGGCATCGTCGTAGCCCTCCCAGCTGGAAATCGCGGCCGCCGCCGATCGGCTTCAACACGCTTTCGAGGAACACCTCCGGCAGCGGCCGCTTGAAGAGGTGAAGCAGCGCCAACGAGAACTGGTTGATGCGCACGTCGTTGTATTCCCAGTAGCTGCCCGGCTCGCGCAGCGGGCGAAGCTCTCCTTTCTCGCCCTCGGGTGGCTTGGGGTCGTGAGACACGCGCCGGTAGTGCTCCACCTGGTCGGGCATGCCGAAACATTCGCCCTGCCATTCGCTGGTCTGTGTCAGGAGGTGCTCCCAAGTGATCACGCGGTTGTGCGCTGAATCGAAGCCGATGCCCGGCAGCCGGTCGCTCACGCGCTCGCCCGGTTCGAGCAGCCCGCGCGAATGCGCGATGCCCGCGAGCAGCGCGAGGTAAGTCTTCGCGACGCTGAAAGTCTGGTCCGCGCGATCGGGTTCGCCCCAGGCGGCGACTTCCTCACCGTGCACACGAATGACGCCGGAGACGCCACCGCGCGGATGCACCGGGCCGCGCAGTCGGTTGAACGGCGGCGGGTCATCGTGGTGGATGCCCCAATGCGCAAGGTCAGTTGTCGGATCGCGCGGCCACGGAATCTCGTGCGACTGCGCAAAGGTGACTGCTTCGTTGAACTGCTCCATGAAAGTCATGATAGCCAGCGTAACCATCGAACGTAGCGATAAGTTCCGCTTTTGGCCGCGAAGCGCCAGGCTCACTGGAATTTCGGACGCAAGCCACCCAGAGGCTCGTACGCGGCCGTCAACTCCGGCGCCCTTGGCAGATATGCGCGCGGACGGCTGATCGTTACAACCGCAATCCGTTGGCTCTTCCTATACACACCGCTGAAACAAGTTCAGGCGATCCTGCGTCCAGGAGGTCGGTATGGATGTCGACGCAGGACAGCGTCGAGGAAGCAGAGTGAGGCGGAGCCGCTTTGCGCTGGGGCTCGGTTTCGCGCTCGCACTCGTTGCAGGGGTGAGTGCTTCCGCGCTGCTTGTCTCCGATGCGCCGACCACGATAGCGTGCTACGCGGCCCTGGCGAACGATCTCACCCCGCTTTTCGATCCCGCTGTTCCCGGTGCTGCAGTTCGAGCCCGGCCTGCCTTTCTCCGTAGCACGCGCGGCTTAACGATCGGTTGCCTGCCGCGATCGCAAATACATACGTTCAGAGAGGTTCTAGCCCGAACATACAGTTGGGCAATTCTGGGTCAGCACCCGCACAATGATGAATGCGATAACGCTACAACCGATCGGTGCGGCTACCGTGATGCACGAGTTACGCGATCAGACTGAAGCGGCTTCCACTCAAGCCGTGATCTCCATATCGGGGTTGACCAAGACTTATGCGTCGGGTCTGCAGGCGCTGAAAGGCATCGATCTCGAGATAAGAAAGGGCGAAATCTTTGCGTTGTTGGGGCCGAACGGTGCCGGCAAGACCACGCTGATCAGCATTGTCTGCGGCATCGTCACGGCGACGTCGGGCCGGGTACTTGTCGACGGACACGACATCGTGCGCGACTACCGGGCGGCGCGCTCAAGAATCGGACTGGTGCCGCAGGAGCTTCATACCGACATGTTCGAATCGGTGTGGGGCACGGTTCGATTCAGTCGCGGCTTGTTTGGTCGCGCTGCGAACCCTACGCACCTCGAAAAGGTGCTGCGCGAGCTGTCACTATGGAACAAGCGCGACGACAAGATCATGACCCTTTCCGGTGGAATGAAACGGCGTGTGCTGATCGCCAAGGCGCTGGCGCACGAGCCGCGCATCCTGTTTCTCGACGAGCCGACGGCCGGTGTTGATGTCGAACTGCGCCGCGATATGTGGGCGCTGGTGCGCCGACTGCGCGAGCAAGGCGTCACGATCATTCTGACGACGCACTACATCGATGAAGCCGAAGAGATGGCTGATCGAATCGGAGTCGTCAACAAAGGTGAGCTGATCGTGGTTGAGGAGAAGAACACGCTGATGAAGAAGCTCGGCAAGAAGCAGCTGACACTGCATTTGCAGCAGCCGATGACAGCGATCCCCGCTGCTCTAAGCGACTGGGAACTGGCGCTCACCAACGGCGGCAGCGAGCTCGAATACAGCTTTACCGCGAGCCAAGAGCACACGGCGATACCGGCGCTGCTGCGTCGAATCAGCGATCTGGGGATCGGCTACAAAGACCTGAATACCAGGCAAAGCTCGCTTGAAGACATCTTTGTGAGCTTGGTAAGCGAACGCATATGACGGCAAAGCGGATGACCAGAAGCGGTGTACCGCCCTTCAACCACTACGCGGTTCTCGCGATTTATCGCTTTGAAATGGAGCGTGCTCGTCGCACACTGTGGCAAAGCCTGGTCACCCCGATCATCACGACATCGCTTTACTTCATTGTTTTTGGCGCAGCGATCGGCTCGCGCATCAGCGAAGTCGACGGCGTGCCGTACGGTGCGTTTATCGTGCCCGGGCTGATCATGCTGTCGCTTTTCACCGAGAGCCTGTCGAACGCTTCGTTCGGAATCTATCTGCCGCGCTTTACCGGAACGATTTATGAAGTGCTGTCGGCACCGGTGTCGCCATTGGAAATGGTGCTCGGCTATGTTGGCGCAGCCGCGACCAAATCGATAGTTCTCGGTGCAGTGATTCTCGCAACGTCGACCCTCTTTGTACCGATCCAAATTCTGCATCCGCTCTGGATGGTTGTGTTTTTAGTGCTGACGGCGACGACTTTCAGTTTGTTCGGGTTCGTCATCGGCGTCTGGGCCAAGGGCTTCGAGCAACTGCAATTCATTCCGATGTTGATCATTGCGCCGCTGACCTTTCTCGGCGGCGCGTTTTACTCGATCGACATGCTTCCCGAAGCCTGGCGTACGTTCAGTCTTTTCAATCCGGTTGTTTACCTGATCAGCGGCTTCCGCTGGAGCTTTTTTGGAAATGCCGACGTCGACGTCGGCATCAGCCTCGCGATGACGCTGGGATTCCTATTGCTCTGCCTTGCCGTGGTGTGGCGGATCTTTATGACGGGATACCGGCTCAAGAGCTAAGCACGGTTGCGACTAACTCGCCAACCGGCGTGGCGCACGCAAGGATTGCAGTTGCAACCCGGCGGCGCCCGTCGCGTAATCGTCGCGACGCGCTGAGGCGTCAGACTTCCGAAAATGAAACTTCCCTCGCGCTACGGCGCCTTTCTCACACCGCTGATCCTCTCGATATTCATGTCGGGCATTGTCTCGGGCGTAGCCACAGCAAAGAGCCTCGGGCTTGAGCCGGGATTGACCGCGGCGTGGATGAGCGCCTGGGGTACGTCGTGGGCGATCGCATTCCCGGTGCTGCTCCTTGTTCAGCCGCTCGTACGCCGGATCGTGAACGCCCTCGTGCACCCACCCGAGGCCGAACATGATGCGAGGAAGCTAAGTGATAGCGGCACGGGCGCCAGCCATAGCGGCCTGTCGATTTCGAGGTGACCCGTTCGACTAGTGTCAAAGGCCTGGCAAGTCGTGGTGGCTTGGGGCCAACGGGAGCCGCGAATGCAAACAATCATCAGTAGTTGGGAGTTGGTGAGTCGATCAGCGAAGGGGCTGGGCCCCTATCTGATGCTCGAAATCTTGATGCCTGGCGGAACGCTGCTTGCACTGCTTCTCTTCCTCTATAAACGCTACCGGCAGTGATCTGCTTGCTTCTCCAGATGTTTTACTGTCACCGAAAGTAGATCCGACATAGCTGAACTTGTTCATGCGTCGTCGCATCGCGCGCACTCGCCGCGATTCAAAGCCCTTCATTCAACTGAGGACCGTTGATGCCTGTCACGCTCACGCCAAATCTTGCTTGGATGCTTCTCGTTGTCGCGGGTCTACTTGAGATCGTGTGGTCGATCAGCATGAAAGCCTCGCACGGTTTCACAAAGCACCATTTCACGGCTATCACGATCATTGCAGCCTGGCTAAGCTTCGGGCTGCTCGGGCTGGCGCTGCGTCAACTCCCGGTGGGAACTGCTTATGCGGTCTGGACGGGGATTGGCGCAGTCGGGGCAGCCGTACTCGGCATTGTCATCTTTAGCGAATCGCTCAGCGCCGCGCGCATCGGATGCATCGCACTCATCGTATGCGGCATCCTCGGGCTAAAGCTACTAGGCGGCGAGAGCGCGTCCTGACCTCAGCCCAACGACCGGGAAACCAATCCAGGGCATTGGAAGGAGAATTGCAATAATTGGCGCCGACGGCGTCGAACAGATTGAACAAAAGGAAACAGACCGTGGCCCGCATTCTGCTGAAGACGACCATACCGACGACTGAGGATGACTGGTCGATCGCTCGCTTCTCGATGCTGCGCGATCTGCTGGGCGGGAGCCATCAGGTCGAAGCGCGCGACCGCATCACGGATGAAAGAGGCGATGACGTCGATCTTGCCGGCGGAAGCGACCTACCTTTCGACCAGATCTGGTTGTTCGCAGTTGACGTGACCAATGCGCTGACGGCGGCCGATGTCGCCGGCATCGAAGCGTTTCGGCGCCGAGGCGGGGGGCTTCTTTTGGCGCGCGATCACTTCGACCTCGGGAGCGGTCTCTCGAAGCTCTCCGGCATCGGTGCCGCTCATCATTTCCACAACGTCAACCCAGAAACGGAGCTCGAACGCCGTACGCGTGATGATCCGTTCACGCTGCAGATCGATTGGCCAAACTATCACTCAGGCGCAAACGGCGACTATCAGGAAATCGAAGCGATCACGCCGGCCCATCCGTTGCTGCGCCGGGCGGACGGCGGAGCGATTGGTTACTTGCCAGCGCATCCTCACGAAGGCGCCGTGAGCGCGCCGACGGAGTTGGGAAGCGCTGCGCGGGTGGTTGCGCGGGGTACGAGCAGCGTGACGGGACGACCCTTCAATCTGATGGTGGCGATCGATCGCTATCGGCACGATGGGCAGATCTCGGCCGCGCGGTCGCCGAGTCGACTTTCCATCGCTTCGCGGACTACAACTGGAATACCGCCGCGGGCTGCCCGAGTTGGTCGATGAGCCGCCCGGCAACGGGTTGCAGCGCGAGCCCAGGGCGCTAAACGACACGCGCGACTATGCACGCAACATCGCGGAGTGGCTCAGTCGTTCGTCGTCCCTGCGTGTCCGTCGCCGCTTAGACCCGTCAAGCCGCCAACCGCGGTGATCGACGATGCGCCCATCGGGCCGTGGCCGGCGTGTGCGGCTTCGCGGCAAACAGCGGGCCGCGATATGCTGACCGATGATCGGCGGCCAGCAGAACGTGCACTCTACGAAACGCCAGGGGCTCGGTTACCGATCTCAATTGCCGCGCTCCATGAACGTGAGCTGCAACGGGTCGGTAGCGGTCGTTAATGATTGCGATTTGACCTGATCGAGGCATGTCCATCAGCTCAGATCCCGGCGCGGACGAGTGTAGGACTGTGATGAGCCGCCGTAGTATCCGCGATTCATGACCGGCGCTCCCCCTATTCAAACGTCACGCTCATCCACCGCAACGTCTGCTTCCGCTTCAGTCGAAAACACGTCATCGGCGCGAACGCTGCGCCCGCTTGCGGCGCTACTTCCGTTTTTAACCCCGTACAAGAAACAGATCGCGCTGGCCCTGCTCTTCCTTTTGCTCGCAGCGGCTGCGACGCTGGCGCTGCCCGCAGCGATAAAAAGCGTGGTCGATCACGGCTTCGCGGCCGACGTGAGCGACTCGGCGGAGCGACTCGCCGCAGTTCGCCGCCAGTTCCTGCTGTTCATTCCGCTCGCGCTCGCGATGGCGGTATTCACGTCAGCGCGCTTTTTCATGGTGACCTGGCTCGGCGAGCGCGTTACCGCCGATCTGCGCGCTGCGGTGTATTCGCACGTTCTGCAGCAAAGTCCGCAGTTTTTCGAGACGCTGAAAACCGGAGAGGTCCTGTCGCGCCTGACTACGGATACGACCGTGATTCAGACGGCAGTGGGTTCCAGCATTTCAATGGGACTGCGCAATACAGTGCTGTTCCTCGGCGGCTTGACGATGCTGGTCATCACGAGCCCGCGGCTGATGGTGATCGTGCTGGCGGTCATCGGTCTCGTGGTGCTGCCGGCCGTGATCTTCGGCAGGCGTGTGCGCAAACTGTCGCGCGCGAGTCAGGACCGAATCGCTGATTCCAGCGCGATTGCCGGGAGAGATACTGAACGCGATCCCCGTCGTGCAGAGCTTCACGCAGCAGGCGCACGAAAGCACACGTTTCGGTAATGCGAACGAGCAGGCATTCAAGACGTCGATCCGTCGCACTGGTGCGCGCTCGCTGTTAACGGCTTTCGTGATCATCGGAGTGTTCGCGTCGCTGCTCTATGGTGTCTACTCCGGCGCCCAGTCGGTAATCGCAGGGCGGATTTCACTTGGCGAACTTTCGGAGTCGGTGTTGTACGTGATGCTGGTCGCATCCAGCGTCGCGGTGCTTGCTGAAGTTTGGGGCGACATCGTGCGCGCTGCGGGTGCGACCGAGCGGCTGATGGAACTGCTCGCGACGCGCTCCGACATCGTTGATCCAGAGCAGCCGCGCACCCTGCCGCGCGCCGGCGGCGGCATGAAAGTGGAGTTTGACCACGTCACGTTTCGCTATCCGTCGCGCCCGACGCACGTTGTGTTGAATGATCTGTCGCTGGCGATCGAACCAGGCGAGACGGTCGCGCTGGTCGGGCCATCGGGTGCCGGCAAGACCACAATTTTTCAACTGCTGCTGCGCTTTTACGACGTCACTGAAGGCGCGATCCGTTTCGACGGCGTTGCACTGACCGAGGCACGACTCGACGATCTGCGCGCGAGGATTGCGCTGGTGCCGCAGGATGCGGTGATTTTTTCCGCGGATGCAATGGAAAACATTCGCTATGGCAGACCCTCGGCAACTGACGACGAAGTAATCGCCGCCGCACGGTCGGCCTTCGCCGACGATTTCATTCGCGCCTTGCCCGAGGGATATCGCAGCTTCCTCGGCGAGCGCGGCGTCCGCTTGTCCGGTGGCCAGCGGCAGCGCATCTCGATCGCGCGCGCGATGTTGAAAAACGCGCCGCTGCTGCTGCTCGACGAAGCGACCAGCGCGCTCGATGCCGAGAGCGAGCAGATTGTGCAGCGCGCGTTGCAGGCTGCGATGTCGGGGCGCACGACGCTGGTGATCGCGCACCGACTCGCGACCGTGCAGCGCGCCGACCGGATCGTCGTGCTCGATCACGGCGGCATTGTCGAAGTCGGGCGGCACGATCAACTGGTGGCCACCGACGGCTTGTACGCGCGGCTGGCGGCATTGCAGTTTTCAATGTGAAGGTTGGCAGAAAGTAGAATCGCGTGATGCATCAATACGAAGACTTCATGCGCCACGTGTTCGAGCGGGGCGTCACCAAGACAGATCGCACCGGCACCGGCACGCGCTCGTGGTTCGGGTATCAGATGCGATTCGATCTGCAGCAGGGATTCCCGCTGATTACTACCAAGAAGCTGCACTTGCGATCGATCATTTATGAGTTGCTGTGGTTCCTTCAGGGATCGAGCAATGTGCAGTACTTGCGCGATAACCACGTCACGATTTGGGACGAGTGGGCGGACGAGCACGGCGAGCTCGGCCCGGTATACGGTGTGCAGTGGCGTTCGTGGCCGTCGCCCGACGGCGGAACGATCGATCAGATCTCACAGGTGATACAAGAGATCAGGCAGAACCCCGATTCGCGGCGCCTGATCGTGTCGGCGTGGAACGTCGGCGATATTCCGAAGATGGCGTTGCCTCCGTGCCATTTGCTATTTCAGTTCTACGTTGCGCAGGGGAAACTATCGTGCCAGTTGTATCAGCGCAGCTGCGATATTTTTATCGGCGTGCCATTTAACATCGCGAGCTACGCGTTGTTGACGCACATGGTTGCGCAGCAATGCGACCTCGACGTCGGCGATTTCATCTGGACCGGCGGCGATTGCCACATCTACAGCAATCATTTTGATCAGGTACGCGACCAGTTATCGCGCACGCCGCGGCCGTATCCGAAGCTCGTGATCAAGCGCAAGCCGCAGTCACTGTTCGATTACCGCTACGAAGACTTCGAAGTCGAAGCGTACGACCCGCATCCGCATATCAAGGCGCCGGTCGCGGTGTGAGGGCCCCGATCATCACGCTGATCGCCGCGCGTGCGCGCAACGGCGTGATCGGCCGTAACAATCAAATGCCCTGGAAGATTCCCGGCGAGCAGGCGTACTTCAAACGCATGACGATGGGCCACCCCATCGTGATGGGCCGCAAGACATGGGAGTCGATCGGCCGTCCGCTGCCGGGTAGGCGCAACATCGTGGTTACACGTAACCGCGCATATACGCGCGACGGGAGCTGACATCGTCAGCAGCCTGGACGACGCTCTATCGCTGGCCGGTGACGCCGAAGAAGTATTCGTCATCGGCGGCGGCCAGTTGTTCGCCGAAGCGATGCCGCGCGCGAGCCGCCTGTTGCTGACCGAGATCGATGCGCGACTTTGACGGCGATACGTTCATGCCAGCGCCCGATCGAGCGCAATGGCGCGAAGTAAGTCGTGAGGCTCATCCGCCGACGAGCGATCGAGCCTTCGGCTATTCGTTCGTCGTTTACGAACGCTAGCGCTGCCGAACATGCAACCTCCTAAGGTCATCGTCACCAAGATCGGCTTCGATGGGCACGATCGCGGCAGCCGAGTCGTCGCTGCGTTCCTGCGCGACGCCGGCATGGAAGTCATCTACACGCCGCCTTGGCAGGAAGTGGCGACGGTGGTCAAGCTGGCGATCGAGGAAGACGCCGAAGTGATCGGCATCTCGTCGCTCGCGACCGATCACTTGCTGGTACCTCGATTGATGACCGCACTGCGCGACGCCGGCGTCAGCGATGTGCAGGTGATCGTGGGTGGCATCGTGCCGGCGCGCGACGAGAAGCTGCTGCTCGATGCAGGAGTCGCGCGCGTTTTTCACCCGGGCACGTCGCTGGAAGACATCGCAGCGGAGATACGCACGCTTTCAACGCGTGCGCGTGCGATGCGAGAAAAGGAAGTGCCATGAACAAGCCTAGCGAGGTGCGATTCGAATCGGAATTGGAGCCGGCCGAACGCCGCTGGCAGGATGCGTACGACGCGAGCGCGGAAACCACTAAACGCTCCACCAACCGCTCGGGCATCGATATCAAGCCGCTGTACACGCCGCACGACCGCTCGCAGGAAGACTTTTTTGACGACGTCGGTTTCCCCGGCGAGTATCCGAACACGCGCGGTATTTACGCATCAATGCATCGCGGTCGCAGCTGGACGCAGCGCCAGTTGATCGGTTGGGGAGTACCCGAGGATTACAACAAGCGCTTGAAGGAGATCCTGGCACACGGTGGAACCGCGCTGTCCTTGATTCCCTGCAACTCGGTCTATCGCGGCTACGACGCTGACGGCGTGCCGCCGCAAGCTCTGGAACCTGCGGCGTCGTCGTCAACAGCGTCGAGGACATGGACATCGCGCTGGCCGATATGCCGCTCGAGCGCATTTCTTGCGCGTTGAATGACCCGTCACCTTTTACGCTGCTGGCGCTGCTGCTCGCTGTGGCCAAGCGCCGAGGGATCGCTTGGCAGAAAATCACCGGCACGTCGAACCAGTCCGACTATCTGTCGCACTGCGTGGCCAATCACATGTTCTTTCGGCTGGCACTGCCAGGCGCCCGCCGTGTGCTGACCGATCACATCCAGTTCGCCAATGAGTCGCTGCCCGGCTGGAATCCGTTGTCGGTCGTCGGGCAGCACACGCAGCAGGCCGGCGCGACACCCGCCGAGGCGATGGGTTTCACGATCGCGGCGGCATTGCAGTACGCCGAAGACTGCATCGCGCGCGGTCTGGATCCCGATCGCTTCCTGCCGCGGTTTACGTTTTTCTTCGACATATCGATCAGCTTTTTCGAAGAGATCGCGAAGTTTCGGGCGGGTCGGCGCTTATGGGCGCGGCTGGCGCGCGAGCGGCTCGGCGCGAAGGACCCGAAAGCGTGGCGCTTCAAGTTCCACGGGCAAACGTCGGGCGTTGATCTGACGCGCCAGCAGCCGTTGAACAATATCGCGCGCGTCACCGCGCAAGCGATGGCCGGCATCTTCGGTGGATTGCAGTCACTGCATACCGACGGTTACGACGAAGCGGTGTCGGTACCGACGGCAGAAGCCGCGAGGATCGCGATCGCGACGCAGAACATCCTGCGCGAGGAAGCGCAATTGACCGACGTGATCGATCCGCTCGGCGGCTCGTATTACGTCGAGACGCTGACCGATCGCATGCAAGAGAAGATCGAAGCGGTCATTGCAAGAATCGACGCGGCAGGCGGCATGTACCAGGCGGTCGAAAAAGGTCTAGTACAACAGATGATCGGCGAATCCGCACTGGCACATCAATTGAAGATCGAAAGCGGCGAACAGACGGTGGTCGGCGTCAATGCGTATCAGATCGACGAAGATCCACAGGAATATCGCTCGCAACCCTACCCGGAGCAGACGGCAATCGACACGCAAATCGCGCGTCTGAAAACGTTCAAGAAGACGCGATCTAACGCCGACGCGACAAAAGCACTCGACGATCTTGTGCGGAGCGCACAAGGTACAACGAACATCATGGCGGGCATCGTTGCCGCCGCTGCTGAAGCCGGAGCGACACATGGCGAGATCTGCGCGGTGTTGCGGCGTGAACTTGGCTTTGGGCAGCCGCTCGCCATCGTTTGATGGTTGACACGGATTGGCTACAGCGCATTCGTGCAGGCGAGCGGCGTACGATCGCCCGTGCGATTACCGCCGTCGAGAACGATCTGGCGCGCGCACAGAGTCTGCGCGATGCGCTCGCGCCGCATCTGGGGCGTGCGCATGTCGTCGGCATCAC
>CAWAYV010000014.1:0-25427 GCA_963786295.1 uncultured beta proteobacterium
GCGTTGCTGGCGAAGGTGATGAAGAAACCGCTGGTGTCGTCGCGGCTGGATTGGCGAGCGACCCGTCGGACATTTGCAATCTGATCGGGCTTCCGGGCGGCACCGCAGTACCGGGCACGGGATCCTGCGCGAGCACCTGGCCGCTGGGAGCGGCGTTGGCGACCACTTCGATGCGATCGACTTTGAAGTCAGCCAGCAGTCGGCTCGCATCGGCGCCGCTGCGGCCGACCACATTCGGAATTTCGACGGTTTCCGATTGCGCCGCGCTTCTGCGTTGAGCTGCTGTTACCTGGGCCGTCTGCGGAACGCTTGTCTGTGCATTGCGCTGGGCCGGTGCGGCGGGCGCCAGCTGCGGCGCCGACACAGGTCGTCTTGGTACCACCCGAGGCTGCGCGGGCGCTTCCGGTGGCCCTTTTACGCCATCAATCTCCGATTCGCCGACGAGCGGACGCTGCCTCAGTGAGCCATCAGACACCACGACCGTGATGGGAGCGCCGGTGGCCGCACGCGCCGGCGGCGCAGGCTCCTGCGCCAAGACCGTGCCACCCGGCTCACCGCTGGCGCGATATGAACGCCGCACGTCAAAGCCGGTGAGGCGGGTCCGCGCGGCGTCGAAAGTCAAACCAACTACATTGGGCACCGGAACGAAGATCGGTGCGACGTTGATGATCGGTGCTAAATCGCGGCAAGCACCGAATGCACGGGCGAACTCGCGCTCGACGGGCGGCAACTCGCTGCACAGTCGCTCCTGTGCCCAGCCCGCTGTCACTGTGACGGCAAGCATCGCCATAACACACAGCCGCAGGTATTGCTTCGGTTGCATCGTCGTCCACCCGCTATCAACCAAGGCAATTAGCGGACCGGCACCGCTAATCCCCTGACATTTTAGGCCGGTGGCTTAGATTTGGATGTCGACGCCAGCCTGCCCGTCGGGCGCGGACGGCTGACGCTTGAACGGGTCGCGCGCTACACCCGAAATACCGGTGGCGTGTTCCTTCACCACGACGTTCCTGTACGTAAGCCGCGCGGTGATCGAAGCGTCGCCGAGCGCGACCAGCTCGATCCGCCCCTCGCTCGCGGCCAGCGTCGCGCTTTGAACCCCTGCGGCAATCTCAAGCGTCAGCTCCAGCGGCGGCAGCGCACTCTGCGCGACGCTGCTGTCGAGCACGACGCGGGACGTCGAAGCGATGTCGTGCTGGTCGAGGTTGACGAGCTCCGGTGGCCCCTGCGTCATCGCACTGAGTTGTACTGCATTGCGCACCGCGGGCACCTTGGCCCACCCTTGTGCGAGCACTTCGAAGATGTCGATGTCGAGCGCGTGGTTCAGCTCTTCGGCCGCGCGCTCCGCGGCAGCGCCGCGCAGTCGGTCGAGCACTCGCGCAGCGGCCGGCTCGTCCAAGCTCTGCACGAACAGCGCTTTCTCGACGTCATCGCCGGTGACTTCGATCGGCGCGCGTAGCTTGACGTCGCTACGCATGGTGGTCGCTCGACTGCTCGCTCGCGACTGCCTCGCCGTCGGGACGAGGCACTAGCGCGATTGTTGTTTCGCCCGGATAGAGGCGCGCAGCGAATCTGAATTCAGGCGCAGCCTCTGTCTGCACGCCGCCGGTGCCGGTGTCGACGGGCTGCTGACGCTGATAGAACGTCGGCGGCGCGTGATCTTCGTCAGCTAGCCGCTTGCGGCGTAGCAGCCATTGACGCATCAGGAGTGCACCGAGTAACAGACCGAGCAACACGCCAGCCCCGAGGATGAGCGCAGCGTTTGCCGAGAGCGCGATCGGGAATCGAGCGCGTGGCGCAAGCGGGACGGCCGGCGCTGCGGCGGTTGCAGTCGCAGGCGCTGGGGCAGCTGCAGGCGCTGATTCCGCTGCGGGCGCCGGCGCAGACGGGGGTGCAGCCGCGGTGGCGGGTGCCGTGACCGAGGTCTTATCCGCAACGCTGGCAAGCGAGCCGTCCGACACCCGCAGTCTGATCGTGCTTCCCGGGAGCACAAGTGTGGCGGGTGCGGGTTCCTGCGCGAGCACTTCACCAGCTGGGGCAGCGCTGGCCGTTTCAATTCGATCGACCTTAAATTCAGCCAGCGCGTTGCCGGCGCCGACGTAGCTGCGGCCGACGACGTCCGGCACCTTGAGCTTCTGCGAAGCGGGGCCAGCGGAAGCATCCGGCTTCGATTGCGCAGACGCTCGCGGAGCACCCTTCGGCTTTGCAGTCTCGTTGGTCGCTGCGCGCTTGCGCCCGTCGTTGATGGTTGAGCTGATCTCGCTCGGAACCCTCACCACTGTTCCGTCCGACAGCGTTATCGTGACGGCGGAGGACGGCGCAGGGGCTGCGCCCTTGGGTGCTACGTCTTGGGCGTGGCATCGCGGCAGGCGCCGGCTTCGCGTACACGCTCGCGCACCTCGGGCGCAACCGAGGTGCATGGCAGTGCCTGTGCTGCGGCTGCGGCTGCGATCGCACCGGTCAGCAAGGACACACTCAGCAGCAATGCAATCTTGGCTCGCATCGTCTATCCACCTGTCGCTTGCTCGGGGCAATTAGCGCACCCCACCGGCGCGCTATTCAACGTTCGGCCCCACGATTGCGTCGACCCGGCTCAAAACGTCGGGCGTCAGCTTTGGCAAAACTTCGAGCGCTTTCATATTTTCCCTGACCTGCTCCACCTTCGTGGCACCGGTGATCACGGTGCTGACGTTGCGATTAACCAGACACCACGCGAGCGAAAGTTGCGCCAGTGTGCACGATAGATCGCGCGCCACCGATTCGAGTTGCGTAACGATGTTGTTCTTGGCCGGATCGGTCAAGCCCTCGCGCAAGAATGCATAGCCTTCCAGCGCTCCGCGCGACCCGGGTGGAACTCCTTTTCGATACTTGCCCGACAACAGGCCAGAAGCCAGTGGGCTCCATGTGGTCAGCCCGAGCCCGATGTCTTCGTACAGCCGTTTGTATTCCTGCTCGACACGCTTGCGGTGCAGTAAGTTGTACTGAGGCTGCTCCATCACCGGCTTGTGCAAATTGCGCCGATCGGCGACGTCCCACGCGGCGCGAATCTCGTCGGCAGTCCACTCGCTGGTGCCCCAGTACAGCGCCTGGCCGCGCTCGACCATGTCGTGCATCGCCCATACGGTTTCCTCGACCGGCGTATTCGGATCGGCGCGATGGCAGAAGACCAGATCGACATAGTCGAGCTGCAGCCGCTTTAACGAGCCGTCGATCGCCTGCCGCAAGTACTTCCGGTTAAGCGTGTTGCGCTCATTCGGAAATTCGCCTTTGCCGGTCGGCATGCCCCAGAAGAACTTGGTCGAGATCACGTACTTCAGCCGCGGCCAGCCAAGCTCTTTCAACACCGCGCCCATGATTTCTTCACTCTGGCCGCGCGCGTAGATCTCGGCGTTATCAAAAAAATTGACGCCGGTGTCGTAGGCAGCGGCCATCAACTCCGAGCAGCGCGCGTATCGACTTGATTACCGTATGTCACCCAAGAGCCGAACGAGAGCTCTGAAATTCTTAAACCGGAGCGGCCGAGGCGGCGATAGTTCATGGTGGACCGAATCGTTGAGCGAATGCACAGTCTATCCAACGCATCACCGCGTTCGGACGCGCGTCCGGTTCGCTGAACAGTTAACGCGTCAGCGGAACAAAACGCACGGCGATCGTGCGGCGCGTAATAGCGCGGCCGTCGCGGCCCGCTTCGATCAGCAACAGTTCCTGAGCTCCACGCTGCGGCCCGACCGGTATCACCAGCCGGCCGCCGGGCCTCAGCTGTTCGATCAACCGCGGCGGGACATGGTCCGGCGCAGCAGTGACCACGATGCCGTCAAACGGCGCCGCTTCCGGCCACCCTTGATAGCCATCGCCGATCCTGCGTTTCGACGTTGCGATAGGCGGCGGCGTCGAGTGCCGCGCGCGCGCGCTGCGCCAGCGGCGCAACGATCTCGATCGAATACACCTTCGCCACGCACTCGGCGAGCACCGCTGCCTGATAACCGGAGCCGGTGCCTACTTCGAGCACGACATGGTCCGGCTTCGGCTGCATCAGTTCGGTCATCAACGCGACGATGAACGGCTGCGAAATCGTTTGCCCCTCGCCAATCGGTAGCGGACGGTTTTCGTAGGCGTGCGCCGCCAGGTGCGACGGCACAAAGCGTTCGCGCGCAACCGTCGCGACAGCGCGCCGCACCGCCGGACTGAGCGCCGTATGGCCCGTGTCGCGTGCGGTAGCGCGCATGTCGCTTTCTATTTCACGCAGCAGGCTTTCACGTGCTGCTGCGTACCGATCTTGTGCGAGGCCACGCGGGCAGAAGGCTCCCGCCACACTGAACGCGGCGGCGCGCAGCAGTAACCGGCGCGATGGTGTCACTCGGCACTCCGATCCGGTATCGAAGCGCGCTTGCGGGCAACCGATTCCGCGGCCGGCTTACACCTAGCCGCTGAACATGCTCGCGCCACGGAATAAGCACATACCGGATCGAGCGCCCGGCGACGTTGCCATTCAGGCATCATCATCGACCCTCGTTCGTTGCCCCATCGGAGTGTTCGTCCGTGATTCGCTGGTTTTTTTCGTTGCTCGTTTCTCGTGGCTTCGGTCAGCGCCATCGCCGCGCAGCCGCTGCTGACGCCGGCCCAGTTGGCGGCAAAGCTGGGCGATTCGAGATTGCGCATTGTTGACATCCGCAACGACAAGATCAACGGCAAGTCCGCGTATGAGTTGGGACATATCGCCGGCGCACAGCACGCGCCGTACGCAAAGTGGCGTGGGCCCGCCGAGAGCCCCGGCAAGCTGCCGACGGCAGAAGCGCTAACGGCGTTGATACAACCGCTCGGCATCGACCGCACAACGCCGGTCGTGGTCGTTTATGAAGGCACGGATTCGACCGACTTCGGTTCGGCGGCTCGCGTTTACTGGACATTGAAAGCCGCCGGGGTGTCCACGATTTCGGTGTTAAACGGTGGTATGACCGCGTGGCGCGCCGCAGGTTTGCCGGTCTCGACCGAAACTTCGGTGCAAGCGCCATCCAGTTTTCAAGCCGCGCTGGACCCGCGCTTGATTGCCACTCGCGATGAAGTCGCGCAAGTGGTGGTCAATCGTTCAGCGCGGCTGCTCGACGCGCGGCCGGTCGCCTATTTCGCAGGCGAAACGCGGCACCCCGCCGCCAGGACGCCGGGAACGATCGTCGGCGCCAAGAACGTCAGCCACGACGTATGGTTCACCAAGGACGGCGAGCTGTTGCCCACCGATGACATCAAGCGGGTCGCGCAACAGCAGGGCGTGTGGTCGGAAACGATGAGCGATCAGCTGACGATTTCGTTTTGCAACACCGGTCACTGGGCGGCGACCAGCTGGTTCGTCTTGTCGGAGCTGCTTGGAAAAGATGACGTCAAGCTGTATCCGGAATCGGTCGTCGACTGGTCGAATGCAGGATTGGCGATGGATAACGTTCCCAACCGCTTGCAGCAGTTCTGGCTGCAGCTGAAAGTCGCCAGCGGCGTCCTGTGACTCGGACGCGCGTAATGGCAGCGGTCTCGGGCGACGGCACTTCCTCGATCCGCGACCACGTCACGTCGCAGACGGCGCGCGCCGCCGGTTCACCGCTCGTGATCGGCGCGGTCGTCGCGTGGCTCGCGATCACGTGGCTGGTCGGCCTGCGGCAGGGATTTCTGTTCCTGGTCGGTATCGGCTTCGGCGCCGTGCTCGCCGGCGTCTCGTTTGGCTTTACCACCGGCTGGCGCGTGTGGATACGCGAGCGCGATCCAACCGGATTTTTGGCGCAGCTGCTGGCGATCGGCCTCGCAATGCTGGTGTCGATTCCGCTGATTGCCGTACACGACGAGTTGAGCGGAGCGATCGCGCCGCTGTCGGTCAGTCTGGTGATCGGTGCGTTCGTTTTCGGCGCGGCGATGCAGATCGCCGACGGCTGCGGCTCGGGCACGCTGTACAAGGCGGGGCTTGGCAATGGCTTCAGCCTCGCTGTGCTGCCCGGCTTCATCGCCGGCAGTGTTCTCGGCGCGGCACATCTGGATCGCTGGCTCGCGCTCGGCAGCCTGCCGCCGGTATCGCTGCCGGAGCAGCTCGGTGTCGGCGTCGCGTTGATCGTGCAGCTGGCGTTGCTCGGCGCGCTCGCGACGTGGCTATGGCGCAAGCGCAAACGCACCGATACGCGCTGGAAGCCGCGCGCGATTTATATCGGCGCGGTGCTGCTCGCGCTGTTCGGCGTACTGAATCTGATCATCGCCGGCCAGACATGGGGCATTGTCTATGGGCTCGGCCTATGGGGCGCGAAGATCGCGACGTGGCTCGGTGCTGATCTCGCTGCCAATGCCTATTGGGGCGCGCCGATTCAGCAGACGCGCATCGAATCGTCGCTGCTAACGGATGTGACATCGGTCACCAACATCGGGCTGCTGATCGGCGCGCTGATCGCGGCCAATGTTCGCGGCCACGCGCGGCCGGCGACACAGGCGAGCGCGAAACAATGGCTGATCGCGGTCATCACCGGCTTAGTGCTGGGCTACTCGGCGCGCCTGGCGTTCGGCTGCAACGTCGGCGCGTACTTTCTCAGGCATTTCGACCGGCAGCCTGCACGGATGGGTGTGGATGGCCGCTGCGTTTGCCGGATCGCTGTGGATCGGCGTGCCGTTGCGCGAGCGGCTTGGGCTTAAAGCATGAGGCGCACGACCTTGTTCGCGGTCACGTTCTGGACGATTGCGTTCGCGTTTGTTGCGCTCGATTGGTCGCGCGCGACGCCGCACAACCGGTTCGACGAGCCACCGCCATGGCAGCTCGGCCAGGACAAGGTCGAAGGCGCAGGCCACTGCGCAATGCCGCTGACCTCGATGACCGCGCCCGCTAAATAGACGGTGGCGCCTCGGCGGGCAGAAACCCCTCGATCGACAGATAGCGCTCGCCGGTGTCGTAATTGAAGCCGAGCACGCGCGCATCCTTCTTTAATTCAGGCAGCTTCTTCGCGATCGCGGCGAGCGCAGCGCCGGACGAGATGCCGACCAGCACGCCTTCTTCGCGCGCGGCACGGCGCGCCATTTCGCGCGCCTCTTCTGCTTCAACCAGGATCACTCCGTCGAGCAGCTCTGTTTTCAGGTTTTTTGGAATGAAGCCGGCACCGATACCCTGAATCGGATGCGGCGACGGCTTGCCGCCGGAGATCACCGGCGATGCCGATGGTTCGACTGCGAACACTTTTAACTGCGGCCATTTCGGCTTCAGCACCAGCGCCAGCGCGCTGATGTGTCCGCCGGTGCCGACACCGGTGATCACGGCATCGAAACCCTTCCGGAAAATCGCGCAGCACTTCTTGCGCGGTGGTGCGCACATGGACGTCGATGTTGGCCGGGTTGTCGAACTGCTGCGGCATCCACGCGCCGGGGGTTTCCGCGACCAGCTGCTTCGCGCGCTCGATCGAGCCCGGCATGCCTTTCTCGCGCGGCGTTAACTCGAACCTGGCGCCATAGGCCAGCATCAACCGACGCCGCTCGATCGACATGCTTTCCGGCATCACCAGGATCAACGGATAGCCTTTGACTGCAGCGACCATCGCCAGCCCGATACCGGTATTCCCGGAAGTCGGTTCGATGATCGTGCCGCCGCGCTTGAGTTCGCCGCTCGCCTCGGCTGCCTCGATCATCGATAGCGCAATGCGGTCCTTGATAGAGGCGCCGGGATTGGCGCGCTCGGACTTGATCCAGACCTCGGCGTTCGGCGCGATGTCGCGGAACAGTCGATTCACACGAATCGTCGGGGTATTACCGATCGTTTCCAGAATGTTCTGTGCGCGCATTCAAGCTCTGTCAGCAATAGATGTGCCGCACGTTAAGCTTCCCGCATGGACTTGTCGATCAACTACGCAGACATTCAAAGTGCCGCTGCGCGTCTCGCGGGCACTGCGCACCGTACACCGGTAGCGACTTCGCGCACCGCCAACCAACGCACGGGTGCGCAGCTGTTCTTCAAGTGCGAGAACCTGCAGCGGATGGGCGCGTTCAAGTTTCGCGGTGCTTATAACGCGCTGTCGCAGTTCACACCGGAGCAACGGCGCGCCGGTGTCGTCGCTTTCTCATCGGGTAATCATGCGCAGGCGATCGCGTTATCTGGACGCTTGCTCGGCATTCCGGCGACGATCGTGATGCCGAACGATGCGCCACTGATGAAGGTCGACGCTACTCGGGGTTACGGCGCCGAAGTGCAGCTGTACAACCGCTACAAAGAAGACCGCGAAGCGATCGGACGCCAACTGGCAGACGAGCGCGGCATGACATTGATCCCGCCGTTCGATCATCCGCACGTGATGGCCGGCCAGGGCACCGCGGCGCTGGAGTTGATCGAAGACGCCGGTTCCCTCGACGTCTTGCTCGTCTGCGTCGGCGGCGGCGGATTGATTTCCGGCTGCGCGGTCGCCGCCAAACACGCGCTTCCGCAGTGTCGCGTGATCGGGGTCGAGCCCGAGGCCGGCAACGACGTGCAGCAATCGCTACGCCGCGGCGAAATCGTCCATATCGACGTGCCGCAGACGATCGCCGACGGCGCGCAAACGCAGGCGCCCGGGCGCTTCACCTTTCCGGTCATTCGCGCGCTGGTCGACGACGTATTGACGGTGACCGATCGGCAACTCGTTTTGACGATGCGCTTTTTTGCCGAGCGCATGAAAATGGTGGTCGAGCCGACCGGATGCCTGGCAGCGGCCGCCGTACTCGAAGGCTTGCTCGATGTGCGGGGACAGCGAGTCGGCATCATCATCAGTGGCGGCAATGTCGATGTCGATCGCTATGCGGAACTATTGAAGCGCGATCGGTGATCGGTTCTCGTCGACGAGGCTGCTTCACTGTACGGCCCGGATCACTCCGCACGCGATCGCGCCGCCTGAGTTTCCTGCCGGTTGTGTGCGGTAATCATCGGGGTCCGCGTCAATGACGATCGTGCGGCCGACCACCGATGTCGGTCCGGCGGTCACGGTCAGCAAATTGGTCTCGAACGCATACACCGTGTTGCCCTCGGCATCGGACTGCAGGTTGATCAGATCGCCGACGTGTCTTTCGGCCACGCGGTAGTGCCCGTGCGGCTTACCCGTGGGGTTGAAATGTTCGCCCGGCGCGCTGCAGTGACCTTTTTCGTGAACGTGAAACCCGAACTGGGCGCCGGGCCTTAAGCCGCGTACATCCGCACGCACCGTCACTTTGCCGCCGATCTCAACGAAACTCACCTTGCCCCACACCGTGCTACCGCGAGGCACATCCAACTGCGCCACTGCAGTCGGTCCGTCTTTGAAAGTTTCACACCCGCTGAGCGCCAGCAGCATTGACAGGATTACAGCCGTCGACCGCTTCATCGCCTCTCCTCCGCCGAACGATGTTAGCCGCTTGCCGGTGAGCGTTGAAATGCCGCCGCACATCGCCTCTTTCCGATCGTTTCTCGAATGCGCCCATTTCTAGGATCGATGGATACGCGGATCTGTGATGACAATGATGCGAATCCTTTTTGCGATGCTGATGACGCTTGCGTCGCCGTTGGCAGCGCTCTCAGCCGAGCACCACGGCACTGTGGTCGGCATTTCCGACGGCGACACGCTGACGCTGCTGGATGCCAACAAGACGCAATATAGGATTCGACTTGACGGCATCGATGCGCCCGAGCGCACGCAGCCTTATGGCCAGCGTGCACGACAGTCGCTCGCCGCGCTCGCGCACGGACGAGTGGCAAGCGCCGATTGTCCGAAGGTCGATCGCTATGGTCGCGCGGTGTGTCGCGTGATCATCGACGGCGTTGACGTAGGGCTCGAACAAATCCGGCGCGGATACGCATGGCACTACGTCAAATACGCACACGAACAGCGCGCGGCCGATCGCGAAAGGTACGCGCGCGCCGAGAGCGACGCACGCGCGGCCCATATTGGTTTATGGTCGTTTAGCGACCCGATACCGCCATGGGATTACCGCCGCGCTCCGCGCAGCTGATGCGTACTAACCCCCGCGGTCTCTTAGCAGCGACAGAAACTCGGCGCGCAGATTCGGATTCTTCAGAAAAGACCCGCGCATCACACTGTTGATCATCTTCGAATCAGTGTCTTTGACGCCGCGCCACTGCATACAGAAGTGATCGGCTTCCATCACCAGCGCCAGCCCGTCCGGGTTCATCGAGGCCTGCAATAAATCCGCCAAGTGTGTCACCGCTTCTTCCTGAATTTGCGGCCGGCTCATCACCCAATCCGCGAGCCGCGAATACTTTGACAGACCGATCAGATGCGAATGTTCGTTGGGCAGCACGCCGATCCACAGTTTGCCCAGAATCGGACACAAGTGATGCGAACACGCGCTGCGTATCGTGATCGGGCCGATGATCATCAGCTCGTTCAGCCGCTCGACGTTTGGAAATTCGGTGACGTGCGGTTTGGCCGTGTAGCGGCCGCGAAACACTTCGCTTAAGTACATACGCGCAATGCGGCGCGCGGTACCGCGCGTGTTGTGATCGCCTTCGGTATCGATCACCAGGCTCTGCAGCACACCGAGCAGCTTCTGCTCGACTTCGTCCTGCAATTGCGGCAACTCGTTCGGCTCGATGTGATCGGCAATGCTGTCGTTGGCGTGGAACCGTTTACCGGCAGCCCGCAGACGAGCGCGAATCTTCTCCGAAACCGGTGTGTTCATCGAGAGCTTGCGCGAGGGTTATTGTGTCGACTCGAGTGTCGTCCGACTATATATGAACGCGTGATGCAACCCGGGAGGCCCTATGTTCGAAACGACGATCGCCGGCAGTCTGCCCAAGCCATTTTGGCTGGCCGAACCGGGCAAGCTATGGCCGCAGTGGAGAGCGCAAGGAGCGGAGCTCGAGGCGGCGAAGCGCGACGCCACCGTGCTCGTGCTGAAGGAGCAGGAGGATGCCGGCCTCGATATCGTCACCGACGGCGAACAATCGCGTCAACACTTTGTGCACGGCTTTCTCGAAGCGGTAGCCGGCATCGACTTCGAGCACAAAGTGAAAATGGGGATACGCGATAACCGCTACGAAGCGATGGTGCCGCAAGTGACCGGCGCGCTGCGCCTGCGTTCGCGTGTGCATCGGTCGGAGGCGACATTGGCACGCGCACATACGAATAGAAAGCTCAAGATCACGCTGCCCGGTCCGCTGACGATCGTTGACACCGTTGCCGATCGCTACTACGGCGATCGCCGCTCGATGGCAATGGCGTTCGCCGATCTGCTGAACGAAGAAGCACGCGCGCTGCAGACCGACGGTGTCGACGTGATCCAGTTCGACGAGCCTGCGTTCAATGTCTATCCGGACGAAGTCAACGAGTGGGGCATTGCAGCGCTCGAGCGCGCGGCGGCGGGGTTGACGTGCACGACCGCGGTTCACATCTGCTACGGCTATGGCATCCAGGCCAATATCGACTGGAAGAAAAGCCTCGGTGAGGAGTGGCGGCAGTACGAACAAATCTTTCCGGCGCTCTCGCGCAGCTCGATCAAGCAGGTCTCGCTCGAATGCGCCAACTCACACGTGCCCATGGAATTAATGCGGCTTCTGGTCAACAAGGACGTCCTGGTCGGCGTTATCGATGTTGCTTCGGATGACGTTGAGACACCGGAGCAGGTTGCCAATGTGATCGACAAGGCACTCGCCTTTGTGCCGCAGCATCGCTTGCTGCCATGCACGAATTGCGGGATGGCGCCGATGAACCGCGAGATCGCGTTGCGCAAACTCAATGCGCTGGTGCAGGGCGCGGCGATTGCGCGAACTCGGCACGGTTAGACGAACGGTCACTCCTAGGCATCGCGCTTGCTTTTTTTGGCTTGTAAGTATCGATACCACTTAGGAGAGACTATGCGAAAAATAATTGCGGTAGCCGTACTGGCCACCTTTACGTTGGGCGCGTGTGAATCGATGGACGATCAGCAGCGTCGCACGGCAACGGGCGCCGGGATTGGCGCTGCAGCCGGCGCTGCCATCGGCGCGCTAGGGAACGACAGCAACCGAGGCCGCGGCGCAGCGGCCGGTGCGGCGATCGGTGCCGCGGCCGGCGCGCTGGGTGGCTACGTCTGGAACAAACGCATGGAGGATCAGCAGAAGCAGATCCAGCAACAGACACAAGGCACTGGTGTTGAAGTAACGCGTACCGCAGACAATCGGCTGCAGATCAACATTCCGGGCGATATCGCTTTTGACTCGGGGCAGGCCGTTATTCGGCCAAACTTCCGCTCGGCGCTCGATAATTTTGCGCAGTCACTACAGCAGAATCCAAGCACCACCGTCACTATCGTCGGCCATACCGATTCGACAGGATCGCCGGCGGTGAACGAACCGCTATCGCTGCAGCGTGCCGATGCGACGCGCGATTACCTCGTCACACGCGGGGTGGCCGCGAACCGCTTCCAAATTGATGGCCGCGGCGCGCGCGAGCCGGTCGCAAATAACGACACCGAAGCGGGGCGCGCGCGCAACCGCAGAGTCGAAATATTCCTCGGCGACCGCAGCGCGTAGGTTTCGCCCGAGCGCGGCAATGTCATTGGCCGCGCTCGGCAGCATCGCGAGCACGCATCTTGGCGGCGATGTAATCGCCGTGCGTTACGTGCAGTAACTCAGCAATCCGGCGCAGCACGTGGTTTTCGTGGGCGGCCAATTCGCCGTCGGCATAAGCCACCTGCCACATCAGTTCGATCACGCGCTGTTTCCGCTGCTGATCAAAGTGACGGTTGATCAGTGAAGTGAATTGGTAATAGTCATTGGCGGTGCGGACTTCGTCTTCGGCCAGGCGAAATAGCGTCTGCGCTTCCTCGTCCGACAATCCGAATTTTTCACGCACCGCGCGTAACACGGCCCGCTGTTCGTTCGGCGCAATGCCGGCGTCGCTGCGAACGACTTCGACCAGCAGCGCGGCAGTTGCCAACTCGATACTGTGACGCTCGGCAGCCGCGTGTTGTGCGCCGATGTTTCGATCAAAGTAGTCTCGAATGGATTTCAGCACGGATCAGCGCCCCCTTCCGTCATATCCCTCGCTCTGACACAGAATAGTGCGTATGGCCGTGTGAGTCATCGAAGGGGCGCGCCACGCGGCGGACTCCGCGATCGTGGGATAGCACTTGATCAAAGGCTTGTTACAAGGTGCCGGCGTGACAGCGTTGCCGTCGAATATTCGGAAGCACTAGCATGGAATCTGCTGCATACCTGCAGTGCGTCAGCCAGTTAGGCTCCTCCCGGGCCAGCATCAGTGCACATCGATCCGGGAGTGATCTCGTTCCGGCTCGCGAGTAACCACTATGAGCAGGAACACAAAAGTCCATCAGCTCGGTGATGGCGGCCGGAAGTGCGACGCCAAGCTTCGTGTGATCGCCAATGGAGACACCGAGGTTAATTTGGTCCGCGCGGAGCGCTGCGATGCCTTGGCGGTGGCGCCGACCTATCGCATAGGGCAGCGTAGCTACTCAATGGAGCAGGTCGAGTCCGTCGAGGCTGCGCGGCGGGAGTCCGCAGACCCGCTGCGACGGTACGCCAAATCGGCACCGCTGCCCGCACGCGGGAAGATCAAGACCGTGACATCGGACATCTGCGCCAATGTCTTCATCTTGAAGCACCGCGCCGAGCCTCTGCCCAAGTCGCTCCAGGTGGAAGAAACCGCGCGAATGGGGACACTTTCCACGGCAAAGGTGCCGCTGTCAAAACTCAAGAAGCTCACCGCGGATCCACTCGTGCGACAGGTCGCCCTAGGCCAGGGACTGCGCGATCCGAACCCGGTGATCTCGACTGGGAAGGCCACGAACCCGGGCCCGAAGCTTCGTGCGGTGAGGCGCGTCAATCTGCACAAGAACGGCAGAGGGGTTCTCGTCGGGATCATCGATGTGCAAGGGTTCGACTTCGCGCATTCCGATTTCGTGATCAACGGAAAAACGCGCTTCGAGGCGATCTGGGACATGGGGGCCGATGCCGACGGCACTTCGCCCCAGGACTACGGCCGGGTGATCTCGCGCACGCAGATGAACAAGGCGCTCGCGGCGAATGTCGGGGCTCCCGCCACGCAACTCGAGCCGCAGTCCGAGATGGATTTTGGTTCGCACGGCACGCATGTAGCGAGCATCGCCGCGGGCAACGTCGGCGTCGCACGCGAGGCGACGATCGCGGGGGTGTTGATTTCGCTGGGGTCCAAAGATCGGGATCGCCGCAGGTCGTTTTACGATTCCACGCGCATAGCGCACGCGGTCGAGTGGCTGATGCAGCTGGGCGACAAACTCGGCATGCCGGTGTCGATCAACATCAGCCTCGGCACCAACGGTCATGCGCACGACTCGAGCGCGCCGGTCAATCGATGGATCGACGCATGGCTCGCGACTCCCGGCCGCGGCGTATGCGTGGCGGCCGGAAACGCTGGACAAGAGAAGGCGGAGTCGCCCGACGACGTCGGCTTCGTCATGGGTCGCATCCACACCAGCGGCAAGATCCCCGCGGCGGGACTCGATGTCGACATCGACTGGACCGTCGCCGGCGGCGATGGGCACGATTATTCGGAGAACGAGCTCGAGATCTGGTTCAGCGCGCAGGACAAGATCAGCGTGTCGGTTCGCGACCCTGCGGGACGCACCTATGGGCCGGTGGAGCCACTGGAATTCATCGAAAACCAACGACTGGTCGATGGCACGTTCATCAGCATCTACAACGACCTCTATCACGCGGCCAACGGCGCCAACTACATCGGCATCTTCCTCTCGCCCAATTTCAAGGCGCAACCGCCGATTGGCATTGCGGCCGGCCAATGGACCGTGCGGCTGCACGGCCGCGACATCCGCGACGGCCGCTTCGATGGCTGGATCGAGCGCGACGATCCCTTGCCTTTGCCGCCTGATCCAGAAACGCCCCGGCGCTGGCGCTTCCCTTCTTTCTTTTCGGAGCGCAGCAATGTCGATTGCTCCTCGATTTCGACGCTCGCGTGCGGCCACCGCGTTGTAGCCGTAGCCAACCTCGACAAGGCGCGTGAATCGATCAACGTGACCAGCAGCCAGGGGCCCACGCGCGAAGGCGGCAGCAAACCCGATATTGCCGCGCCCGGCACGGACATCGTCGCGGCGAACGGCTTCTCGAGCCCCGCCGACGCTTGGGTGGGAATGACCGGCACCAGCATGGCCAGCCCCTTCGTATGCGGAACGGTTGCGTTGATGCTTGCAACACGCCCCGACCTCACCGCAGCGCAGATCATCGGGATCATCCAGCGCTCCGCAACGCCGCTGGTGGGCAAGGGCTTCGCTTGGGTGAATGACGCGGGATTTGGACAGATCGACCCTGCAGGCTGCGTGCTCGAGGCCCAACGCGTGAACCTTCCGCGAAAGGACAAGACGCCATGAGACTGCGCGTCTACCAGTCGGACAAGGGCGATTGTCTGTTGGTCAGCGGAACGGCTGGCGGACACATCCTCGTCGACGGCGGCATGCGCAAGGCGTTCCAGGATCACGTGCGTGCCGATCTCGGCAAGATGGCGGCGAACAAGGAAGCACTGGACTTGGTCTACGTGTCGCACATTGACCAGGACCATATCTCGGGCGTGCTGGAACTCCTAGACAGCGTAATGGCCTGGCGCGTCTACGAATTCCGCAAGAAACAGGGCGCGAACGTGAAGGCGCCGACATTTCCGAAGATGCCGGTGATCAAGGAGATCTGGCACAACGCCTTCTCCGACTTGCTCAAAGAGAATGCGGGACCGGTGGAACGCCTGCTCGCACAGTCGAGCCTCGTGCTCGGCCTGTCGTCCAACCTCAAGCTGCAAGACCTGGCGCTCGCGCACCACGAGCTCGCCTACAGCGTGGACGAGGCCATCCAGGTTTCGCAGCGCGTCTCCGCCACGCAGCTAAAGATTCCACTCAACAAGCAGTTCGGCGGCAAGCTCATCATGAGCCGCTCGCCGGCGAAGCGAGAGGCGCGGATCGGGAAGATGAACGTCTTCGTGATCGGTCCGCTGCCCTCCGAAGTTGCGCGCGTGCGCGATGAGTGGAACGCGTGGCTGCGGAAGAACAAGGACAGGATCCGAAAGTTGAAGAAGGAAGCGGAAGCCGACGCCCGCTCGATCGGCAACTCCGCCGACAGGATCGCCGACCTCCTCGCTGCGCGCGTCGACGAGCTCGGCAATCGCGACGACGTGACCGCGCCCAACCTCGCGTCTGTGATGGTGCTGCTCGAAGAGGGCAAGACAAAGGTGCTACTCACGGGTGACGGCCATTGGGAGGACATTCTGAAAGGCCTCGCACATCACAAGAAGTTGGACGCGAAGGGAAACCTCCACGTCGATGTGCTCAAGATCCAGCACCACGGTTCCGAGCACAACCACAAGGTGGATATGGCCGAGCGCGTCACCGCGGACAACTATGTCTTCTGCGGCAACGGCAAGCACGACAATCCCGACGCGCGCGTGGTGAAGCTGGTCTGCGAATCTCACCGCAAGGTTCGCCCGATGGACAAGTTCACGCTGTGGTTCAACTGCGCCCCGGACTTGGCGCCAGCGGGCAAGCCCAGGGCTTGCATGCAGAAAGTGAAGCGGGAAGTCGATGACCAGATCGCCGCTTCGGGCGGGAAGATCAGCGCCCGCTACCTCGAGAAGTCCTTCTTCGACGTTACGGTATGACGCGTGCAGCCATCTTCATGCAGAAAGGTCTCACATGACCAAACGTCTCGTTCTTATCCATGGCCGAGGCGCAGCAGAACCAGGACTCCCTGGCGATGAAGGCCGAGTGGGTACAGTTGTTCCAGAATGGCCTGCAAGGTGCCGGGCTGACGATGCCCATCGCCGAAACAGACATCAAGTTTCCGTACTACGGTGACACGCTCGACGACCTGGTGACGGGTGCGGACGAAGTTGCAGAGGTCATCGTCCGTGGCACCGGTCCGGCGCAGGCGGAGAAGGAATTCGTTCGCGCAGTGCTCGAGGAAGTACTGAAGAAAACGAATGTCACGCAAGCAGAACTCGACGCGATTGTCGGCGCCGAAGTGCGCCAGCGCGGCCCGCTCAACTGGGAATGGGTGCAGGGCATTCTGAAGGCCATCGACCAGCACGTTCCGCTGAGCAGCGGCGCCAGCATCGCCATCGCCACCAAGGATGTCTACCAGTATCTTTGCAACGCCGCCATCGCAAATCAAATAAACGATGGCGTGATGAAGGCCATGCAGCCCGGCGTGCCGACCGTCGTCGTCTCACATTCGCTGGGCACTGTGGTCGCGTACAACCTGCTGAAGAACAAGGGGTCGGCGCTAGGCTGGGAAGTTCCGCTCTTCGTGACCCTTGGATCGCCGCTGGCCGTCACGAAGATCAAGCAAATGATCACGCCGATCGGTCACCCCGCATGCGTGAAGAAGTGGTTCAACGCAATGGACGAGCGCGACATCGTGGCGCTCTATCCACTCAGCAAGAAGTACTTTCAGGTAGCGCCGCAGATCGAGAACAAGACCGATGTACAAAACCCGACCGAGAACCGGCACGGTATCTCCGGATATCTGGGCGACCCGGAAGTGGCTCGAAGGATCCACGCCGCACTGACGTGAGTGACCTCTGCGGCCTTGTCAAAGTAGAGGAGGCCGTGACACGGACGGCTCAGCAGGGCACGACCTTGAACTCGACACGCCGGTCGAGTGCATCGCGCACATCATCGGTGCCGGTGCCCACCAGTTTTTCGCGCGATCCGACGCCGCTCGCGATGACGCGTCCCTTGAGTTTCGGCGACTCGCGCTCGAGGCGATTCTTGACGTTCTCGGCCCGCAGCACCGACAGCCGCTCGTTTAACGGTTCAGGTCCGGTCGGGCTGGTGTGCCCGACGACTTGAAGGCAGGCCGCCTGCGCGCCGGCGCGCTGGGCAATCTGGCTCATCCACATCGGATACGGCGCGTTCAGTCGCGGATCGGTCACGAAATCAGTCGTGCCCGGGCGGAACAGGAACTTCACGCCCAAGCGCTGGTTGGCAAGTCCTACCCTCACGGCTTCGCCGAACGCGCGCTCGGCATCGGCGCGACGGCCGAGCTTCCAACTCGCGCTGTAAATGCCGTTGTGCACGCGCAGTTGATCGCCCTTGGGAGTTGAAAGCGCGCTGCGATAGACCTCGATCGCCTCCTGGTAGCGGCCGCCGTCGAAGAGGTCGCTCGCTTCGGCAATCAATGAAGCCGCCAGAATTCCGTCGAGGTATGCCGGGTCGATCCGATCGCCGGGCTTCGTTGCCTGGCAGGTCCGGACATAGGCGTCGACAGAAGGATCCTTGGTCCACGCCGGCGCGTCCTGAAGATGCGGCAGCGGCGTCAGGTTCACGCCTTCGATCTTCGCGCGGGCGACCCCTTTTGCGACGATCACCCCTGACTTCAGATCGGCCAGCGCCAGGCAGATGCGAAACGCGTCGCGCGCGCCACCCGTCTGGTTCTTCAGATCGATGGCGGTGAAAGTTCCGACGAGCACGATCGGCGCCTGCCCCACCGTCGCGCGCGAAAACGGCTGCGCGTTAAAGCCCGGGTACTTCGCTTTCACCAGTCCCTGGATTTTTGTTTCGAGCGACTGCGTGGTGACCGTTTGTGTGTGCGACACGCCATCGACCAGCGGATCGATCACGACCACCCTTTGCGCCGGCGGCGCAGCGAGCGTCTTCGACGCACTCGAAAACAGATTGTTGGCCGCCGCCAGCAGCGCATCTTCGAGCGGCAACACCGGAGGGGGTGCCGGCGCGACAGGCGCTGCGACTGGCGCCGGCGCGGCCGGCGGTGGCGCCGCGGGTGCCGGCGCTGGTGCGCTCACCGCTGTCGGCGCTGGGGCCGTCGTTGGCAGCGTCGAGCAGCCGCCTGCCAAGAATGTGAAGGATGCGATGAGCAGAGTGATGCGCAACGAGCGGCTCGCTTGCGTGAGCGACCCAATGGCAATCATCGACGCTTTCATGATTGGCACTCCTTACTGCGAAGAAGGTCTCGCTCGGTCACCGTTATCTGGCCGGTCGTTGAAACTTTTCTTCGATCGCCAGGCAACGAGACGACCGCAACTTTTGCGGCGGCTGTTTGGCTGCAGGTTTGGAAACCTGCGGCGGCGGCAACGTACCCGCGGCGACCGTAGTTGTCGTAGTGGCGGGTGGCGGCACGGCGGACGGTGACTGCGCAGGAGCAGACGCGGCGCTGCCACGCTGGTCGAGGGTGCAGACGGTGTTGCCGCGACAGACTTTGTCGGCTCGGCCGAGTCGGCTCCGGGCGAGAAATCGACCACGCTGATCAGCCACGCTACGGCAGCGACTGCGGCAGTGACGCCAAGCCCGAGCATCACGCCGCGCGAGGATCCAGTCGTCGATAGAGAAACCTGCGACGACGAAGCAGCGTCGTGATCGGCCGGCGGTCGCGGAACGATCGTCGCGGGCTGCGCATCAGGCTCGCCACTCGCCGCGCTCACTGCGTTCGGCAGCGTCGCAGCGGGCATGTCCCGCTGCAGCGTGGGGGAACGACGAGCTTGATGGACGGGGCGCACGCGCCATGAGAACCAGGCGCTTTCGCAAGTGCCGTCAGATCGGCCAGCAGATGCGCCAGTCGCGCGTCTTCGCGGTCGCCGTTCCAACCGGTCAGGTCGAACGTCTGCGTCTGCCGGAATTCGAGCGGAGGCCGGACCTTGTCGAGCAGCACCGGCACCAATTTTTCGTTCTGCAGCGCCTCGTAGGCCTCGATGCGGACCCAGCGGCTGGCGATCGAGGTCGTGGTCCAGAGCGCCACCAGACAGCGCGCCTTGATGAGTTCCTCTTCGAGCACCTTCGGCCAGAGCGTCACCCGAGCGCGTTTCCTGATCCCAGAAAACGTCCCACCCGTAGTCTTCGAGCAGGCGCACGACCTCTTCTGCCCGCGCCTTGTCTTCGCGCGAGTAGCTGACGAACAAGTCGGCCATCGGCACCTCCCGCTTGCCGGGACGAGCTGCGGCTCTTTGCCGCAGCATCGATCCGGAACTCCGCTATCGAGTGTAGAAGCGAACCCGCCGACCGCCTACTGCATATTCACGCGCGGTGCCCGCTATTGCACAGGGTGCGAGTATCGATCCAGCACTGCGCGCCGCCGCTTTTCTGCTACGGCCTTGCGCATGTCTGCGGTGCCACCCGGCCCGTCCCCGCCCTCGCCGTTCCACACACAGATAAAACGCACTTTGTCCGCGCCGAACGATAGTGCGCGCTCGAGCATCGATAAATTGCAGCGTTCGTACACATTGTCAGGTTGTCCGGATCGGTGCCGAGCCGGCATGATCGTGGTTCGTTACCGATGGGTGATGCCGAACGGCAAGAAATCGATCGTGCCAGCGATCGGGAACGGTGGACGAATCCTTCGTGAAATCGACGGAATTCTCGAGGAAGATTTTTTCGGCTAAGGGCAAATGCAGTTCCAACGCTGCTCCCCGTTTGAGCATCGCCTCAGCGAACAACAGATCTCCTCCGCACGCGCCCTGAGTGATCCCGAGATCGGCAGAGCCGGCGCCCAGCTCCGTTAACTTGGCATCGATCTCACCGAGCAACACTCGGCTCACATTCCGGCGGAAACCGCGGCGGCTTGCGACCGAGCTGGTCGATCATGTGACCGCTGAACAGAAAGATTTGTCGGGGCACCGTTGTGATTGCTGCCACGTGCGTCGTCAGTACCTTTTTGTCGGGTCGCGCGGCGTGCCCGCTGGTGGCGGCGGCGGTCGCGGATAGCAAGCCGCGGCTCGCGCCTCGCTGTCGAAGAATTGACCGCGCGCGCCTTCGCACTCTTCTGGTCGACCGCGTGACTCGTCCATCGCTGCAACACCAGCCCACTGGATCGCGGTGGCGGCACCGGCCGGCATTGACGCACGGCATCGGCACGATCGGTGTCGAAGCTGCCTGTGCAGCGATCGGACCATGACGGCGTGACTTGTCCGTCGCGGCAGCACCAGCCCTGCTCGGGCGCGCTGCTGACATCGCGCGATAGCTGCTCGTACGCGCGCAGCTCGCTCGCGTCGGCCGCCGTGCGCATCGGTGGCACGCGACTCGGGTAGCGCGACTAGCAGCGCCTCGTTGGCGCGCAGCCGCACCGGCGCCCATGCGTCCTGCGGCGAACGGCACACGACTGCGCCGTCGGCGACCGCAACGTGCACCGCGCGATCGCGACCGACCTCGAACAGAAAGCGCGTGCCTTCGACGCCGGCCACCACGGTTTCGCTCGATGACCGTGAAACGGTTGCGCAGCAGCGCGAACACACGCCCGAAGATCACTTCGAGCGAGCCGATGCGCACGCGTGTTCGCTCGAGCACGAGCGTGTCCCCTGCATCGCGAAAACGAAGCACGGCGGCCGCATTCGGCGCCGGTCTCGATTTCGTCGCCGGGAAGCAACTCCATCAGCCGCTGTACCGCGATCTCACGGCCGCCGCGCCAGACGCGCACGCCGGCAGTGGCGGCTTCAGCTCGCTGCCAGCGCGGGTCAGCGCCCGGCACTTCGCGCGCGATCTGCCACAGCTGCACCGGCGGCAACACCGCCTTCGCGCACACTGGCGCAGCCCACCAGCGCGAGCAACAGCGTCATCAGCGCGAGCCAGCGATATCGGCGGCGAGGTGAGATGTTCATGTCGACGGTCTCCGCAGACGTTCAAAGGTCCGCGCGAACCATTGCGTAGCGCGCAGCGCAAGATACGACAGCAGCATCGCAATCACATCATGCGCCGGGTTCAAGATGATGTCGCGCGTTGCAAACCACCACGCAACAAGCACCCAGGCGAGCAGCGAGCGCGAGCAGGCTACCGCGACGCCACCAACGCGGCCGGCGGTACACGCGACCGACTGCGGCTGCACCGACGACGCTCGCAATCAGCGTCGTGACGAGTTGCCGATCGACGGTCGGTAGTTGCGGCACTCGGCCGCTGGCCAGCGTCGCGATGGCGTCGGCCTGCAATTCGACACCGAAACACCTGACGCGGCGCGGAGCCGTCGCGAACGACGTGAATGTCTTCGTCGTGGGGTTGCTGCAGAGTCCATCGCGCCGACCAGCACGATGCGGTCCTTGAATCGCTGATCGGCAACGCGCGCCGGATCGAGCGCGTCGGCGTACGACACGCGACGCGCGGTATCGCGCCAGTGTCCGGCCGGGGCAATGCGCAACAGCAACGTCAACTGGTCGTCGCCGGCGCGCGCGATGCGGCATCGCGGCTCATCAACCGCTGCGGCTCGACACCGCTGAAGCGCACCGGCGTCGGCCGCAGCGGTCCGTCGAAGCGCAGTTCGCGTCGCGACACATCGGCCGCGCGCAGCGGTTCGCCGACCAGCGCGGCGAGCGCGAGCGAAGGGTGCACAGCGGTGACGGACTCACCCGAGCGCACCGCTGCACGCGGCGCGACCGCCAGCGGTGTCGACCACAATGCACCGCCACCGCGATCGATCAGGCACAGCGAACCCCACTGACCGGCTTCGCGCAATGGCTGGCGCAGTGCGGGCGCTTCGCCGTCGAGACGACGGACACCGAAGACCACCCGCGTCGCGGCGCTGCCGACGCGGCCCGGCGTGCAGCGTCGGCAAGCTCGCCATCTGCGTCGGTCTCGCGCTCGAAGAAAATGTCGAACACGACTGCGCTCGCGCCGGCGCGCGCCGCGCGATCGATCAGTCGCGCATGATCGCGGCGCCAGGCGGCAGCGTTATCGATCGGCGCGAATGATCGCCCGAGCTCGCGCTCGCTCGCCGCATCAATACCCACCAGCAGCACCGGCTCACCGGCGTTCGGCGCACCGGCGGCGAGCAGCAGGCGCTGCACGTGCGTGTCGATGTGCAACACGTCAAGCGCACCGGACCACGCGGCGAACAGTGTCAGCAGCGCGACCGCGAACGCCGCTATCGGCCACGCGGCGGCGGCGGCTTTGACGCGATCCCACCAGTCGAGCCCGCGAACGACATCGCCGGGCGCGCGTCCGTGCAGTTGGTCTACGAGCGCATTGAAGTCGACATCGAACGTTTCGTTGCGGAGCCGCGCCATGTTGAGCACGCCCAGCGAGCTAATCGATGGCGGCAGCGCGGAGTCTGGCGGCGGTTCGGCGCCGTCGATTGTGATCGGCACGATGCGCAGCTCTTTGTTCGCGAGTGCGGTCTCGATCTCAAAGCGCACCGGGTCGTCCGGCTGCTGCAACCTCGGCCCGCGCTCGTTCGCAGCGCTGAGCCATTGCTTGCCGATAAGGACCAGCATCACGTCACTCGGCCGCGATGCGCTTTCTGATCGCGCGCCGAAAGTCTTCGCCGTACGGAATGTCGGACGTATCGAGGAAGACGCGACGCTCGCCGAAGCGTCGACTTCAGCGCCTCGAACAGGCCGCGGGCGCTAGCTTCAGAGTCGGCGCGGCGGTAGCTGACGAACAGGCGAGGGCCGAACATGGCGACCGCCGTGGCTACAGGGAATCGAAGAGCGTCATGTTCACGTATCTCGAACGTTAACGCATCGACTCGCACTTGGCAGCGAGATGCGGCAGCGCTGCTAAGCGTCCTGGTCAACAAACATCTTGTCGATTTTTCACGACGCGCTCACAGATCAAAGCGGTTGCCCCCGCGATCGATTGTCGCGATGATCGGCACCCGTACGCAAACGGAGAGCGTGCATGGCAGACAAACGACGCAAAGCATCACGCGACCAAGGCGCGCGCCCTGTCGCTGCATATCGGGCTGAATACGGTCAGCGCTTCTGCCTACGGCGGCTGGGACGGACCACTCGCGGCGTGCGAATTCGACGCGAACGACTTGGCGGCGCTTGCGCGTAAGCAGGGCATGAAGGCCAGCATGCTGCTTACCAAGAAGGGGACACGCGCCAAGACGTTGGCCGGCATCCGCAACGCCGCCAAGTCATTGCGCGCGGGAGACCTTTTCTTTCTCACGTTCTCCGGTCATGGCGGGCAGGTGCCTGACGTCACCGGCGACGAGGCCGACAAGCAGGATGAAACGTGGTGTCTGTATGACGGCCAGCTGATCGACGACGAGTTGTATTTCGAACTCAGTCGCTTCGCGGCGGGCGTGCGTATCCTCGTGCTGTCGGACAGCTGCCACTCCGGCACCGTCACGCGCGCTCGCCGACCGAATGCCGACGCCGTCACTCTGGTAACCGGCCGTTCGAAGATGATGCCCTTCGAGGTGGGTCGGCGTGTCTACGCGCAGCACCAGGCGTTCTACGACAAGCTGCAGAACGACGTTGCCAAGTCGGCCGGCAAGGCCAGCATCGCCGATCCTGATGCAGTGCTATCGAACCTTAGCGTCAGCAGCGGTCGCGTGAGTGCGATCGTGCGCAAATTCAAAGCGGCGGTGATCCTAATCTCGGGCTGCCAGGACAACCAGACGTCGACTGGACGGCGACCATAACGGCGCGTTTACCGGGCAGCTGTTGCAGGTGTGGAACCTCGGCGCCTTCCAAGGTAACTACGCGAGCTTTCATGCCGCGATCCGAGCCGGCATGCCGGCGGGACAGACGCCCAACCTGTACCTGCTGGGCGACGTGGCGCGCTTCGTCGCGCAGCGTCCGTTCACGGTCTGAGCGCTTGCGTGCTGAGCATCAAGAATCATCGGCTGGTCGGCGATGGCGTGAGCTTCCGCGCGACGCCGAATCACGGCGGCGAGTTGAAAGCGCGCTACCTCGTGTTCCACTACACGGCGGGACGGTCGGCCGAGAGTTCGGTCGAGTCGCTGTGCACACGTAAGCCGCAGGGCAACGCGTCGGCGCATCTAGTGCTGGCGCGCGATGGGCGCATCGTGCAACTCGTGCCTTTTAACATCGTCGCCTGGCATGCTGGGGTGAGCCAGTGGAACGGCGTGGTGGGCTTGAACCAAGCGTCGATCGGTATCGAAATGGACAATGCGGGTGCAATGAGCCGCGTGGGCGACAAGTTCGTAGCCTGGTTCGGCAAGGAATACGCCGCCAGCGAGGTCATGCTCGCCGAGCACAAGCATGGCGGTGGCGTGCGACCGTGGCATGCCTACACCGAAGTGCAGATCGAACGTGCGCTCGAGCTGGCCGAACTGCTGGTCAACCATTACTGGCTCGAAGATGTGCTTGGCCACGAAGACATTGCGCGCGGACGCAAACAAGACCCGGGGCCGGCGTTTCCCCTCGCGTCGATCGCCAGCTGCGCGCTCGGTCGCACCAGCGATGCGCCTCTACGCTACGTGGTCACGTCGGACACGCTCAACATTCGCAAAGGTCCCGGTGCGTCGTTCGATCCGGTGGCACCGCCGCTGAAAAAAGGCACGGTGGTCTTGCTGCTGCAACCCGCTGACCGCTGGAGCAAGGTCGAAGTCGAAGGGCCCACCGATATCGAAGGGTGGGTCAACAACAGTTTTATCGCGCGCGCGCCGGCCGTGGCGCATCCGCGTAGCGCGGTGAAGCAGGCCGTCGCACGCAAAGCACCGAAGAAGACAACCTCAGCGCGCAAACGCTCGCCTCGGCGCGGGCGTACGTGACCGATCAGGAGTCCGACATGGCAAC
>CAWAYV010000015.1:0-43480 GCA_963786295.1 uncultured beta proteobacterium
CGGTGCTACCCTCGCGCCCTGCTCGAATACGAGCCAACGATCGCCGATCACGCTCACAAGGCGTCGAGTTTGCAAATGCTGCCGCCGGCCAAGACGAACCAACGTCCGAAGGCCGACTCCCAAGAACACGATTTTTGGCAGGAGCTAGATTCTTATGAACGCCCCCCTCACCGAAGCCGTCCGCCGCGCGCTGACGCAAGTCACCCTCGACGACAAGTGGACACTCGACCGCGGCCGCGCATACATGAGCGGTACGCAGGCGTTGCTACGTCTGATGATGCTGCAGCATCAACGCGATCAACTGGCCGGGCTTAACACCGCAGGTTTCATCAACGGCTATCGCGGCTCACCATTGGGTGGGGTTGATCAGACCGCCGTGCGCGCGAAGAAACATCTGGAACGGCACAACGTTCGCTTTCAGCCCGGAGTGAATGAAGACCTTGCCGCGACCGCCGTATGGGGCACGCAGCAGGTCAACATGTACGAAGGCGCGAAATACGACGGCGTCTTTTCAATGTGGTACGGCAAAGGCCCCGGCGTCGATCGCTGCGGCGATGTGTTCAAGCATGCGAATGCAGCAGGTACCAGCAAGCACGGCGGCGTGCTGGCAGTGGCAGGTGACGACCATGGAGCCAAGTCGTCCACGCTGCCGCATCAATCCGATCACATCTTCAAGGCCTGCATGATTCCGGTGTTGTTCCCGGCGTCGGTGCAGGAATATCTCGATCTCGGCCTGCACGGCTTTGCAATGAGCCGATATGCCGGCGTGTGGGTCGCCATGAAGACGGTGACCGAGGTGGTCGAAGCGTCGGCGTCGGTGATGGTCGATCCGGAGCGGCTCGACATCGTGATCCCGACCGATTTCAGAATGCCGCCCGACGGACTCAATATCCGCTGGCCCGATAGCCCGCTCGCATTGGAAGCGCGGCTGCTCGACTACAAGCTGTACGCCGCGCTCGCGTACTGCCGCACCAACAAACTGAATCACACGGTGATCGACTCGCCGCATGCGCGATTCGGCATCGTCGCCAGCGGCAAAGCCTATCTGGATACGCGCCAGGCGCTTGCGGATCTCGGACTCGACGAGCAAACGTGCAAGGACATCGGCATTCGATTGTTCAAGTGCGGCATGGTGTGGCCGCTCGAAGCGACCGCGGTTCGCTCGTTTGCCGAAGGTCTGGAAGAAATCCTGGTGATCGAGGAAAAGCGCCAGTTTCTCGAGTACGCGCTGAAGGAAGAACTGTTCTCGTGGATCGGCACCGGCAAGCGGGTCCCGCGCGTGATCGGCAAGTTCGACGAAAAGGACGGCGGCGAGTGGGCGGTGCCGCAAGGCAACTGGATCTTGCCGGCCCACTATGAATTCTCACCGGTGATCGTCGCGAAAGCGATTGCGCAGAGAATCGGCAAACTCGAGCTGCCCGCCGAGATTCGCGCGCGGATGCAGATGCGCCTCGCCATGATCGACGCCAAGGAGAAAGCGCTGGCGGTGCCGCGCGTCGTTACCGAGCGCACGCCGTATTTCTGCTCGGGCTGCCCGCACAGCACGTCGACGGTCGTGCCCGAAGGCTCGCGCGCAATGGCCGGCATCGGCTGCCATTACATGGCCCTCTGGATGGACCGCAACACCAGTACCTATACACAGATGGGCGGCGAAGGCGCGCCATGGATCGGGCAGGCGCCGTTTACCCACGAGAAGCACATCTTTGCGAACCTCGGTGACGGCACCTACTACCACTCGGGTTCAATGGCGGTGCGCGCAGCGGTCGCGGCCAATGTGTCGATAACGTACAAGATTCTGTTCAACGATGCGGTCGCGATGACCGGTGGCCAGCCGCACGACGGGCCGTTGTCGGTGCCGATGATCACGCAGCAGATGGCGGCCGAAGGCGTCGGCAAGATCGTGGTCGTTACCGACGAGCCGCACAAATATCCGAAAGACGCGGGCTTTGCCCAAGGCGTCACCGTGCACCATCGCAACGAGCTCGATCAGATCCAGCTCGAGCTGCGCGAGCACCCCGGCGTATCGGTGATGGTCTACGACCAGACGTGCGCATCCGAAAAACGGCGCAAGCGCAAGAAAAACACGGCAGAGAAGACTTACTTTCCCGATCCCGCACGCCGCGTCGTCATCAACGAACTGGTGTGCGAAGGCTGCGGCGATTGCAATTTGAAGTCGAACTGCCTGTCGGTCGAGCCGCTTGAAACCGAATTCGGACGCAAGCGCAAGATCAATCAGTCGACTTGCAACAAGGACTACTCCTGTTTGAATGGTTTTTGCCCTAGCTTTGTCACCGTCGAAGGCGGGCAGCTGAAGAAGGGCAAGTCGACCGCGGCCGGCAGCATCCCGAAATTGCCACAGCCGGCGCTGCCGTCGTTGCGAGCGCAAGGCGCATACGGAATCGTCGTTACCGGTGTCGGCGGCACCGGTGTGGTCACGATCGGACAGCTGCTGGGGATGGCCGCGCATCTGGAAGGAAAGGGAATCTCGGTGCTCGATATGGCCGGCCTGGCGCAAAAAGGCGGCGCGGTGTTTTCGCACGTGCAGATCGCACCAACGCCGGAAGATCTTTATGCGACCCGCATTGCGATGGGTGAGGCCGACGTCGTTCTCGGCTGCGATCTGATCGTCACGACCAGCAACGAAGCGTTGTCGAAAATCAAGGCGGGTGTCACCAAGGCAGTGGTCAACTCGGCCGAATCGCCGACGGCCGATTTCGTACGCAACCCGAACTGGCAGTTCGGCAGCCCAAATCTGGCGACGCAGATACGCGAAGCGCTGGGCGATAGCGAAAGCGCGTTCGTCGACGCCAGTGCGCTCGCGACTGCGTTAATGGGCGACTCTATTTACACCAACCCGCTGATGCTCGGCTACGCATGGCAGAAAGGATGGATTCCACTCGCCTACGAAACATTGCAGCGCGCGATCGAGATCAACGCGGTAGCGGTTGATGCCAACAAGAAAGCGTTCGAATGGGGTCGCGCCGCCGCGCACGACGTCGAAATGGTCAAGCGCATCGCCTTCCCCGACAACGTGGTCGAGCTGAAGCGATTCGCGAATTCGCTCGATGAAATCGTTGCGAAGCGCGTTGAGTTTTTGACGGGCTATCAAAACGACAGCTTATGCAAAGCGCTATGCCGACCTGGTTGAGCGTGTGCGTAAGGTCGAGTCCGATCGGTTGCAGTCGACTCGCGTCACCGAGGCCGTGGCGCGCTACTACTTCAAGCTGCTCGCCTACAAAGACGAGTACGAAGTCGCGCGGCTGCATTCGGATCTGGCGTTCCGCGCGAAGATCGCCGCGCAGTTCGAAGGCGACTACAAGTTGAATTTCTACATGGCGCCGCCGATCATTTCGAAGCCCGATTCGGTCACCGGAAAAGTCGCAAAGAAACGCTTCGGCCCCTGGATGATGTCGGCGTTCTCGGTGCTCGCACGATTGAAGTTTTTGCGAGGCTCGGCGTTCGATGTGTTCGGCTACACCGCCGAGCGTCGCACCGAGCGCGCGTTGATCGGCGAATACGAAGCGACGGTCGAAGAAATTCTGTCGCGGCTCTCGTCGGACAATCAGGAAGCCGCCGTTCAGCTGGCGAGCATCCCCGACGACATCCGTGGCTATGGCCATATCAAGGAAGGAAACTTGAAAGTCGCGCGCGTCAAGTGGGACGATCTGCTTGCCCGCTTGCGCGGACAAACGAAGGCGCAGGTGATCAGCATCACGCCGCGAGCGGCGTAGGTACCACCGACTAGCGGTCCATTGACGCGACCGGGCGCCGAAGGGCAGCGCGCCACTGTCGACGCGAGGCACGTGCGACCGCGCAGCGGCGCGTACACGAGCGGCGCAGCGGGGGAGTGGGGCCAACGCCGGGACGACAGAACAGGTGTCGACGCGGCGGAATCGCGCAGCCACCCGGTGAGTGACGGGTTCAGTCAGCGCAATCAGAAACCGGCTGGCGCGGCCGTACGGCTTGACCGGCTCCTGCACGATCCGATCCGGCGGCGGTGGCGCGTTCGGTAGTTGCGACAGGACGCTGTCCCATACCTCATCGTTGGTGTCGGTGAACCGCAGTCGAACGGGCAGCCACTGGAACTCGGGCGCCATCCAGATCTCGACTCTGCGTTTCGCGTCCGGCCCGCGCTTGCGATCGATCTTCAACGTCATCACGTCGGTGCCGTCGATGCGGGTCGGCTCGAAGCCTTCGACGACGAACGAATACTGTTCGACGTTGCGGCGCGCGACCGCGAACGTTACCTCCAAACCCGGCGAGAAGCGCCATGGATACGCCTGCGCCAGCAATGGCAAATGAAACTGAAGCGACAGCGGGTCCTGCGTGCCTTCGCCAAACGACGCCGGTTGTCCGGCGCCACGGCCGACAAAATTGACGGAGTTCAATTTCCAGTCAAAGTCTGCGCGCAGCTCGCGATCCGCGATCTCGATTTTCTCGATGTAGTTGTCAGGCGCGATACCGAATGACTTCAGCGTGCCGGTCGATCGCAGATCGAGCAATCCGGCTGGATCCACCGTGCGCAACCAAAGTTCGTAAGTAGCTTTGTCGGGATCGATTGACCAGTCGACATACGTCAACGCCGTGAGGCCAGCCAGCCGTGTGTACGACGTTCGATAGACGATGCGGCCCTTGGTCGGTAACGCCTGCGCGCCGAGTGGCAACGTTGAAGCCTCTGCGGTCGGGGCGGGCGCGGGAGGATCAGCCGCGACTTTCGGCGGCTCAGGCGGGACGTCCGGCGGCGCTGGCTCGACGGGCGGCGCCGGCGCTGGAGTGGGTGCAGCGGTAGGCGTGATCGTCGGCGCATTGCGTGCGCGCGGGCGCGGTGCCGGCTTTTTCGCCTCTGCGGTTGGAGCCGGCGCAGGGGGCGGCGCCAGTAGAGAAACCGATAGCGTTGTCTGCGTTGCATCGGCGGGTACGAGCGCAGACAGTCCGCGCGAAAAGACATACAGCGCCCACAAATGAAGCAGCAGCACGAGCACGAATACGGACGCCGCCCGCCCTAAAGATGGGCTACGCCACGTGGGGTCGAAAAATCCGGTCGACATGATCGATTTTGGACTCGCTTACCGCTAATGCGTGCGATGTACGAACACCGATTTACGAACGCTAAGATACCGTGGATATGCGCAGGCCAATCGCTCGATGAAGCTGGCAACACTGACGGACGGCTCGCGGGACGGACAATTGGTCGTCGTTTCGCGCGACCTGTCGCTGGCGGTGCATGCGGCCGCAATCGCGACTCGGCTGCAAACCGTGCTCGACGACTGGGATTTTCTTGCGCCGCAACTCGAAGATGTTTATCAAACGCTGAACGAAGGCCGCGCACGCCATGCCTTTGCGTTCAACCCGAAGCAAGCGATGGCGCCGCTTCCGCGCGCCTATCAGTGGGCCGACGGTTCCTCGTACGTAAATCACATCGAACTCGTACGCAAGGCACGTGGCGCCGAAATGCCGCCGTCGTTCTGGACCGACCCGCTGATGTACCAGGGCGGCAGCGACGATCTGCTCGGGCCGCACGACGATATCGTGTGTCCGAGCGAGGAGCACGGCATCGACTTCGAAGCCGAGGTTGCAGTCGTCACCGGCGACGTGCCGATGGGATCAAAGCCGAAAAACATCAGTTCGACCATTCGGTTGCTGATGCTGGTCAACGATGTCAGCTTGCGCAATCTGATTCCGGCCGAACTCGCCAAAGGTTTCGGATTTTTTCAGAGCAAGCCGGCGACTGCGTTTTCACCGGTCGCGGTCACGCCCGACGAGCTCGGCAACTGCTGGCGCGACAATAAAGTGCATCGGCCGCTGACGGTACATTGGAACGGCGTCAAGGTGGGAGAGCCGAATGCAGGCGACGACATGACTTTTAATTTCGCGCAATTGATCGCGCATGTAGCGAAGACCCGCAACGTTCGCGCCGGATCGATCATCGGCTCGGGCACCGTGTCCAACGTCGACCGCACCCGCGGCTACTGCTGCATCGCTGAAAAACGCAGCATTGAGATGATCGAGCACGGCACTGCGAAGACTCCCTTTATGAAGTACGGTGACCAGGTACGCATCGAGATGTTCGATGAGGCCGGCCGCTCGATCTTCGGAGCGATCGAGCAATCGGTAGCGCCCCAATTAGTCAATGAGCGCAGATCGGAGACAGCATGACGACCAAACGTTCCGGCAACTTGCCGTTCTCGAATCCGGTGGGCGACAGCCTCGAGCTGATGAAAAAGATGTGGGGCTTCGCCGGTCTGCCCGGAATTCCGACCCCGGGCAATCTGGCGTCGATGGCCGCGCGCGTTCCGCAGCAATTGCCGAACATGTTTGCGCCGACGCTGGACGTCAACGAGCTCGAAAAGCGCATCGCTGATCTGCGTGCGGTCGAGCAATGGCTCGAATTGAATGCGGGGATCCTGCGCACGACGATTCAAAGCCTCGAAGTGCAGCGCGCGACGATCGCCACGCTGAAAGGGATCAGCGGTGCGATGCTGGCTCCAATAATGGGCCGATCCGAGGCGTCGCCGAAGCTGCCCTCCAACCCGCCGCCCGAAGTTGCATTGGGACTTGCCGCAATGAAAGCCGAAGAGTCGATGTCCACGAAGACTGAAGCTCTGTCGGCTCCGGCCCCGAGCGCACCGAAGAAGTCGAGCCGGCGCACGAGCCAGCGATCCGTCACGCCATCAGCTGCAATCGCGGCGCCGCTGAACCCGACCGCTTGGTGGAACACATTGCAGGATCAGTTCACGCGGCTCGCCACTGCGGCCGCCGCACCGAAGGCAACGGCCGCAAAGCCGAGCAAGAAATCTGCGAAGCGCCGCAAAGCCCGCAGCTAGCAGTCTGCTGAAAAACGTAGCGAGCAGCACCGAGGTTGCGTCGAGGAGCGCAGGCGTACGGAGAAGTACGTTGAGCACCGCAGACGCAAGATCGGTGCGCGCAGTAGTTTTGCGGCGGACTGCTACCCGATCGGCTCCTCGATGACCGGCAGCACCGGCGCCGCATCAAGCGTCTCGACGGTGCCGACCCACCAAATCGCGAGCAGCGTCGTTACCGCGGCGATCCATCCGACCCAGTGATAGTTCTGCAGCGCGCCCGACGGCAGGCGCTGAATCAACGCTCCGCTAAGGGTCGCCGCGAACCCTGAACCGATCTGCATCACTGAGCCGTTTAGCGTCATGAACGCCGCGCGCGCGCCAGGCCGTGCAGCGCTGGTCACGACTGCCATGCCGGGCACCATGCGACCCGACACGAAGACAAAAAACATCACCGCCACTGCCAGCGTCGCCAGCAGTGACAGCGCGGGCGCATGCGTGATGATCAACAGAGGCGCCAGGGATATCAACGCGATCCAGCGATACACCGGGCGCTTACCCGCATGGTCGGCCCAACTCCCGAACCAGCGCGCCGTAAAGAACGTCGCAATGCCGCCCGCCAGATAGACCAGTGGCAAGTGCGTTTCCGGCAGCCCGATATTCGACGTCATGTAGAGGCTGATGTATGGAATCACCGTGAAGCCGGAAATCATCATCAGCAACGTGAACAAGAACGCGCGTAAGTGGTTCGGGAAAGTCAGCGTCCGCACGAACTCGCTCCACATCGCACGCTGCTCGCGCTCTTCCGCTTCGACCGGTGCCACAGGCGCCACGTACGGCAAGGTCCGCCGCGCGATCAGGGCGTTGATGGCCCCCAACGCGGCGACGACTAGAAACGCTGCACGCCAATTTAGCGCGTTCGACAACAGCAACGCGATCGGTATTCCGGCCACCGTCGCGACGGCGAACGAGGTCATCACGACGCCGGTTGCGCGCCCGCGCCGCGCCTCGGGAATCGTGTCGCCGATCATCGTAAAGATCACGCCGTACAGGATGCCGCCGAAGATTCCGGCCAGTGCCCGCGCCAGCAGCAGCATTGAAAAACTCTGCGCGCTGGCCGTCACCGCGGCGGCTGCAACAAAGCCGACGTAGACCGCGAGCAACAATCGCTTGCGCTCGAAGCGCTCGATCACCAGCGCCGCGGCGATGCCGGCGATCGCCGCAGCGAAGGTGTAGGCGGAAATAAGCCAACCAAATTGCTGCGCACTGAGGCTGAACACGCGCGAGAATTGCGGCGCCAGTGGCATGATCACCATGAAGTCGAGCGCGGTGGTGAACTGGATCGCCGCCAAGGTCACCAGCATGCGGCGCTCGCGTGCCGTATCGAGGGTTTGCACTTCGGCAGTTAGGCGTTACCAGACCGTGTAGTTAAGTGCCAGTCGCCCGCCGTCGGGATACACGGTAGTGCCGGTCATATACGACGCATCGTCGCTGGCTAGAAACAGCGCGACCCTGGCGATTTCTTCAGGCTGTCCCAAACGCTGCAGCGGCGTGCGCGACATGATGCGACTGCGCGCAGGACCCTCGGTCAGCACGGCAGCTTTGAGCATTTCAGTCGCGATCGAGCCGGGACCGATCCCCATCACGCGAATGCCATGCGGCGCAAGCGCGAGCGCCATCACCTTTGTCAACTGGTTGAGCCCGCCCTTGCTCACCGTGTAGGGCACCTGATTCGCGATCGCGACTACGGAGTTGATGCTCGACATGTTGATGATGACGCCTCTGTCGCCGTTGGCTTGCGGCGATTGCGCAATCATGCGGCGCGCCGCGGACTGCCCGCACAGGAATGCGCCTTTCAGGTTGACTCTTAGTACGCGGTCGAAATCTTCCTCGGCGAGGTCGAGAAACTCAGCGCCGTGAACAATGCCGGCGTTGTTGACAAGGATGTCGATTCGTTCGAATCGCGCAATTGCGTGCTCGATAAGCGCTGTGCAATCGCTTCGTGCAGCGACATCGGTTCGCCGGAATAGCGCCGTGCCGCCGCCTCTGACTATTTCGTCGGCCAGCGCGGACCCGCCCGTCTCGTTGATATCGGCGATGACGACCTTGGCGCCCTGCTCGGCAAACAGACGCGTGCACGCGGCGCCGATCCCTTGCGCTGCGCCGGTGATAACAGCTACCCGCTGAGCCAACTTCATGGATTCTCCAGTTGTTTGAACCGGCGACGATTGTGAAGGCATTGACGCTACTCGGCGTTCGACGTCGCGTTGGATCTAACGTTTTAGCGGGAATTACCGATAGCGAATCGACGCTTATTTCAGATGTAATCTGCCGATTGCGCAGCCGACATGGCGCGGCAACCGCGAGGACGCGAAATGCTGGCAACGACCACTTGGGGGGTTAGGCATGAACAGGCAAGGCATGGCACTTGCGCGGATCGTCGCGCGTTTCCGGATCGATGGCAGCGCGCAATGACTGGTCAGAGCGGCCCAAGGGGCATAAAACAAGCGGAATCGAGCCCCAATGCGGGGCGCAGCGCGCAGCGCTGCTATCACCCCACCAAGAATTTTGATTGTTGGCGCCGATCCGGCAACGCTGGGATTGTTTCAAGAGTGGCTCGCCGCGGGGGGATATGACGTGGTGGATGGAGATTCGACCGATCGCGCAGATCGGGATCGGTTTGCTCTTGCCATCATTGACGCTCCGTTTCCGCGCCAAAGCGCGCTCGATCTGCTGCAACGGGTGACCAACGAGCATCCGGGAACGCCGGTTCTGGCCCATTCGTCGGCGTTCTTTTCCAGCGTCACGTGCTGCGGCGGAGTTGCTCACAAGCTTGGCGTGGCATGTGTGTTGCCCAAGCCCGCTGCACGCGAGGCCCTGATCGCTGCCGTGCACCGGGTGTTGGGCCCGACGGCATGAGCTTTTTAGCCGGTCGCCCGAACGAGATCACTCCGCCTGGCGGGACGGCGCGCAGCGCCCAGGATGCACCCGTGAATCGAGCCAGCACACTCGCGGCGTTCGCCTCGCGACAGTGGACGGCGCGCAGCGTCTTGTGGATCGGCGCCGTCTTAATCGGAGTGATCGTGATACTGGCGGCGACCGACATCGTTCGCAGCTACCGCGCGAGCCTCGAAGAAACCGGCCGCGAGCTTGAAACGCAGGCCAGCATCCTTGCCGAGCAAACCGCACGCAGCGTGCAGGCGGTCGATGTCGTAGTACGTCACATCGCTGAGCAATTCCGCAAGGGCGCGTTAGCCCGATCCGGTCCCGAAGAACTTCATAACTACCTTAAGGATCAAGCGGTCGGTCTGGTGCAAGCCGAAGGGCTGGCGATACATAACGCGGACGGGACGGTGCGCGCACTCTCTTGGATCTATCCGGCACCCGACGGAGTGGCGAACATTTCCAGTTTGCCCGAGTTCCGTGTAGCGCGAGACGATCCCACAATCGATATGTTGGTGGGCGGCGCGATGCTCAGCCGAATCGATGGTCAGTGGTTCTTTCCGATCGGCCGCCGCCTGCAGACCCCAGCCGGGCAATTCGCCGGGACGGTAGCCGCACGCGGACGCATCGACTACTTTCAGCAGTTCTACGCCGATGCGCTACTCGGCCGCGGAACCAAGGTCACGCTGATGCACCGTAACGGCACACTGCTCGCACGTTACCCGCCGATGGAGTCAGCGCTGGGTAAAAACTTTCCACCGCTCGACCAGCTTCTGGCATCGCGCGCCCAAAGTCGAGCACCGCTGCGCATGGTCAGCCCGATCGACGGCGTTGAGCGATTTGTTGCGCTGAGGGAAGTGCCGGAGTATCCAATGGTGGTTCTCGTGACGCGCGATACCGCGGCAGCGCTCGCCCCATGGCGCGAGCAGGCGATCGGCACCGCCGTCCGGACGCTTGCGCTCGCAGGCCTGGCGGCGCTGCTGCTTGCGCTGGTGATGCGTCAACTGTCACGACTTCGCGCTACCAGCGCGTCGCTTGAGGCATCAAAAGAGCGATTTGCAGCGGCCGTGGCCGGCTCCGACGATGGCATTTGGGATTGGCACATACAGGCCCGGCAGGTTTTTGCGTCGGCACGGACTCGCGAAATCTTCGGCTTACCACCCGGACCCGAAAAGAACGACGCCGACGAGTGGTTTGCTTCGCTGCGATTTCATCCGGATGACCGAGCGCAGCGCGATCAAGCAATGCAGGCCCATCTGGACGGGCGCTCGCCCGCGTACGCGATCGAATATCGCATACAGCATCAGGACGGTAGTTGGCACTGGGTGCGGGCCCGCGGACTCTGCGTGCGCGATTCTGCAGGGCGGGCCGTACGCATCGCGGGGTCGGTCACCGATATCGATGCGCAGCGGCAAGCCGAGGACCGGCTGCGTAAGTCGGAAGAACGCTACGCGACCGCAATGACCGGCTCGAACGAAGGCCATTGGGTGTGGGACCTGGCGACCGACGAGATGTTTGCCTCGCCGACGATGAAGGACATTTTCGACCTGCCGCCCGACCTGCAATTCACGACTCGCAATGCGTTCTTGCAGCACATCAACGTTCACCCCTCCGATTATGCGCAGGTGCAAAAGCGGATAGAAGACCATCTGGCAGGAATCACGCCGCGAATGGAACTCGAATACCGGATCATCCTGCGCGGCAGTGGGGCGATCCGCTGGATTCAATCGCGCGCACAGTGCTTTCGCGATGCCGACGGCCACGCCGTTCGCATGGCCGGTGCGACGATTGACATCTCGGAGCGCAAACGCGCCGAGTTGGCCTTGCGTCAGAGCGAAGAACGATTCGCGTTGGCTGTCGCGGGATCGAACGACGGCATCGTCGACTGGGATATCGTGAACGACCGGATGTACTCCTCGGAGCAAGCGATGCGCATCCTCGGCGTCGAATCCGACGTCACGGTTCGCTCGCGCGCCGAGTGGCGCGACCTGGTGACGTATCACCCGGACGATCTGCAGCGCATGAAGGACGATTTGCAGAGCTTTCTCGACGGCCAGAGTGAATTGCGCGACGGCGAATACCGCGTGCAGCTTCCCAGCGGCGAGTACCGCTGGATCCGTCATCGCAACAAGTGCGTGCGCGACAGCAGCGGGCGTCCGATCCGCGTGGCGGGATCGGTCAGTGATATCGATCCGCACAAGCGCGCCGAAGAGGCATTGCGCCAATCCGAAGAGCGCTACGAACTGGTGGTGGCCGGATCGAACGAAGGCATGTGGGATTGGGACATGCGCAAGGAGACGTTCTTCTTCTCCGCCCGCGCGCAGGAACTGATCGGCCTCGATCCCGGCGAGCCGCTGCGACCCAGCAGCGAATGGTGGGCGCTGTTCGGCTACCACCCGGACGACGAGAAGCGCGTCAAGGACGGTCTAGCCGCGTACCTCGACGGCGCCGGCAAGTACTGGGATGTCGAGTATCCGCCTGCGCCACCATCGGCACCGGCGACTGGCACTGGTACCGCGAGCGCGGCGTCGCACTACGCGACGAGCAGGGCGAGCCGTACCGGATGGCCGGTTCAATGGAAGACATCACCGATCGCAAGAATGCGGAAGCCGCGCGCGATCGGCTGGAAGACCAATTGCGGCAAGCGCAAAAGCTGGAAGCGATCGGCACATTGGCCGGCGGCATTGCGCACGATTTCAACAACGTGCTCGCCGCCATCCTCGGATACGGCGAGATGGCGCAGAAAGACGCGCCTGAAGGGACCGCGCTCAGACGCCACATCGACGCTGCGATCAGCGCCGGCATGCGCGCCAAGTCGCTGGTCGAACGGATACTTGCTTTCAGTCGCAGCGGCATCGGTGAACGCGTGCCGGTGCACGTGCAATCGGTCGTCGCCGAAGCGCTCGATTTAATCGCCGACTCGGTTCCGCGAGGCGTGCGCTTCGAGCGCCAGTTGTCGGCTGGCGACGCGGCAGTGCTGGGCGACCCAACACAGATTCACCAAGTCGTGCTCAATCTGTGCACCAACGCAATCCAGGCACTGAAGTCGAAGGGCACGCTTGACCGTCTCGCTCGAGACTATTGATCTGACCGAGTCGCGCACGGTCTCAACCGGATATCTGCCACGCGGCAGCTATGTGCGGTTGAGCGTGCGCGATACCGGCGGCGGTATCGCGCCGCAAGTGCTCGAGCGCATCTTCGATCCGTTCTTTACCACCAAGGAAATCGGCGTCGGTACCGGGTTGGGTCTTTCGCTGGTACACGGCATCGTGATGGATCTCGGTGGCGGCGTCGATGTGCAGAGCCAGCCGGGGGCTGGCGCGACCTTCACCGCTTATCTGCCGTGGCAGAGCAACGTCGCTGAGCCGGCGGCCGTAGCAGACGAAGCGATTGCCGGCGGCAGCGGCGAAACCATACTGCTGGTCGACGACGAAGAAGCGCTCGTGCGAGTCGGCGAGGAAATGCTGGCGATGCTCGGATACGAGGCAGTGGGATTCGCTTCGAGTACCGAGGCATTGGAAACTTTCCGCGCAGAGCCGCGACGGTTCGATGCCGTGTTGTCCGATGAAGCGATGCCCGATCTGACGGGCTCCGAGCTCGCAAAAGAGATCCGCAAACTGCATCCCGATATCCCCATCGTCCTGATGAGCGGCTATGTCTCTCCGGCACTGTCTGCGCGGGCGCAAGAAGCCGGCGTCGTCGAAGTCCTTGCCAAGCCGCTGGTTTCACGCGACATCGCGCGCAGCCTCGCCGGCGTGTTGCGCAACTGACGAATCGGTCACCGACCTAGACGTTGCAACTGAAATCGCTACGCGTCGCACTGAAATGCGCACGCAACAGCTCCCCGTGATGATGACGCCATACACAAAGGCGCTTTACCTAAGCGAATGCGGGAGCTGTAATGGATACCAGCCTTACTCGATCAATCACCAAGCTCGCCAAGGGCGAGATCTTGCGCGTCGATGACGCGATCGGACAGAGCATTGCCGTAGTCCGCGGAATGGTGTGGGTCACGCAGGAAGGCGACCCGCGCGACACGTTCCTTAGCGACGGCGAGAGTTTCGTGTTCACTCACCGCGGCACCGCGCTGGCGCAAGCGATCACCGACACCCATTTGATCGCCTTCGTCGGCGAAGCGGCCGAAGTGATCGAGACCGAGCCCACGCCCGCCGTCACCGAGGCCATGGCCGAATACCGCGAACTCGTGGCGCGCATTCATCTGCACCGAGACTTGGCCGTGACCGCGCAGCTCACCAGGGTTCCGGCGCATCAAGTGGCCTGACGAAGACTTCAGCAACCTATGGGAATCAACCTTATGAAAATTATCGTCGATGGATTGCGGGATTGGCTGCGGCGTTCGAACGACCGCTACGCCTTAAGTCAGCTTAGCGAGCGGCAGTTGCACGACATCGGGCTCGACCGTGCCCAGGTTCTGAGCGAAGCCACAAAACCGTTTTGGCGCGCATAAACGCCACCAATGTTCAACCACTCTTGAAAATAGGGACATGAAATGAAAAGCGCTCGTTTGTTTTTGATCGTCGCCGCCTTGATCACGGGTGGATGCGCCACGTCGCTCGCACCGAGCGACAACTTCAACGACTGGACGAATTCCGCGAGTTATCACCACTATCAGCAGCCGCGCAGTACGGTCGCTGTAACGGCGCCGCACGTCGACGACGACGGAGCAGCCGGGGAATAGCGCGCGGGCTACCGCACCACTTCGACGGTGGCGTCGAACAGATAACCGACGCCGCGCTCCGTTGTGATGAACTGCGGATGCGCGGGGTCGGCTTCAATCTTGCGGCGCAGTCGCAGAATCTGCACGTCGATAGAGCGATCGTAGACTTCCGCGTTGTGGAGTCGCGATAGTTCGAGCAGCTGATCGCGCGTCAGAATGCGCTGTGGTGCTGACAGAAACGCCGTCAGTAGACTGAACTCGCCGTTGGTCAGATCTACTTTCTGACCTTCGCTGTCCTTTAACTTGCGCAGACCCACATTCAATTCCCAGCTACCGAAGCGATACGCGCGGATCTTGGCCAGTTGATCGGCCACCGTGGCCTGTGCCTTGGCCCGCCGCAACAACGCCCGAATCCGGGCGAGTAACTCGCGCGGACTAAACGGCTTCGTCAGGTAATCGTCGGCGCCGAGCTCTAGCCCCATCACGCGATCGGCTTCCTCGGCGCGGCCGGTCAACATCAGGATAGGGATCGCTGAATCCTCGCGCAGCTTGCGCGCGATCTGCATCCCGTCTTCACCTTGCAGACGCAGGTCGAGCACTACGAGGTCGATCGCTTCGCGCGCCATCACGGCCGCCAGTTCATCGCCGCTCGCTACGGTGGTCACGCGTAGCTCGTTCTCCGTCAAATACTCGGAGACGAGCGCGCGGATGGACGGGTCGTCATCCAGCGCGAGCACATGGGGCGGCAGCGACGTGGCGGTCTGCATGGGGTTAGGAAAATCAACCCGCTATCGTATCGCGGGGCGCGGCCTGATTTCCAGAGCTTAATTGCAAACGTAATTCCGCTCGCGCGCTGCCGAATCCGCGTGCCGTGCCCGACTGACCGTGCGAAGTGACTGTATAAACGCCCGCCAACCCGAGTTGACCGAATACCCAGATTCTTTAGCATCGTCGTTTCGCGGCGCGCTCAGCCGCCGCTACCCAAGGAACCGGAATGCTCGCTCGGCCGCACGTCGTCACTCTTGGCTTGCTCTTGATCAGTGGACTGCTGTTTTCCGGCCCGGCCGCTGCGCAGACCTGTCCCCCTTTGCTGAACCACACGTTCGCACGCCTGCAGGACGAATCCCCGCAGCCACTTTGCCAGTATCAGGGGCGTGTGCTGCTGGTCGTAAATACCGCGAGCTATTGCGGTTACACGCCGCAATACGAAGGCCTCGAGAAGTTGCATGCGCAGTACGCCGCGCGCGGGTTGACGGTGCTCGGCTTTCCTTCGGGAGACTTTGGCAATCAGGAAAAGGCCAACAACAAGGAAATCGCGGACTTCTGCTTTAACACCTACGGCGTGAAATTCCCGATGTTCGCCAAGTCTTCGGTGGCGGGACCATCGGCGAATCCTTTCTTTACGGCGCTTTCGAAGTCGACCGGCCAGCCGCCGAAGTGGAACTTTCACAAATATCTGATCGACCGCGACGGTAAAGCCGTCGCGTCCTATTCGAGCGATACTGCGCCATTGGACAAGCGACTGACGAGTCAGATCGAGCGTTTGTTGGACGCTCGCTGAATCGCGCCTTGAAGAATGAACGCACCTGACGACCTATTTTTGCCGGATGTGCAGTCCGGTGTGGACCGCCGTGACCTCGCGATCCAGCGTGTCGGCGTCAGGTCATTGACGCATCCGGTGCTGGTCGCGAGCGTTCGTGGTCCGCAGCCGTCCGTGGCGTCGATCGACATGTATGTCGGGTTGCCGGCGGAACAGAAAGGCACGCACATGTCGCGCTTCGTCGATGTGCTGCAAAGTCACGCCGAGCCGTTGTCGATGACGTCGATGCGCAGTCTGCTCAGCAAGATGGTCGAGCGTCTGGATGCCACGGCTGGCCACATTGAAATGCGAATGCCGTTTTTTGTGCTCAAGACTGCACCGGTATCGGGCGTCGAGAGCTTGATGGACTACCAGCTAACGTTCACGATCGATACCGACGGCGAAACGACCCGTTTTGAACAAAGGGTCGTCGTACCGGTAACCAGTCTCTGCCCATGCAGCAAGAAAGTTTCGGACTACGGCGCGCACAATCAGCGCTCGCATATCACGATCACCGCTGAGCTGGCCGCTGAAATCGTCGTCGAAGATCAGATACGCATTGCGGAAGATGCGTCATCGTGCGAAATCTGGGGTTTGCTGAAGCGCCCGGATGAAAAATTCGTGACCGAGCGCGCATATAACAATCCCAAGTTCGTTGAAGACGTCGTACGCGACGTTGCGATCGCGCTGAATAGCGACTCCCGTATCGTCTCTTATACGGTCGAAGCCGAAAACTTCGAATCGATTCACAACCATTCGGCCTACGCGCTGATCAAGCACGACAAGCGCGGTGAATGAGGACCGCGGTCGTCGGCACCGGAGTTTTCGGCCGCTGGTTGAGCGTCAGGCCGCGGAGTAGCATTCGCCAGTAGGAGATTGTGATGGCGTCACTGCTGTACCCCGACATATTTAGATCGCTCGAATCGGTTCGCTGGAACCTGGAAACCGACGTTCCTTGGAACAAGTTCGACGCCGACAAATTGTCCGAAGAACAGGCGCAGACGATCAAGATGAACGCGATCACCGAGTGGTCGGCATTGCCGGCCACTGAGATGTTCTTGCGCGATAACCGCGGCGACTCAGATTTTTCCGCGTTCATGTCGGTTTGGTTTTTCGAGGAGCAAAAGCACGCACTGGTATTGATGGAGTATCTGCGTCGCTTCCGGCTCGACCTGGTGCCGAGCGAAGACGAGTTGCACGCGGTGCGATTCGAGTTCGATCCGGCGCCGCGGCTCGAAACGTTGATGATGCATTTCTGCGGAGAGGTCAGGCTGAATCACTGGTATAGACGCGCGTCCGAGTGGCACACCGAACCGGTAATCAAGGCAATTTATCGATTGTTGTCGCAAGACGAGGCGCGCCACGGCGGCGCGTACCTGCGCTACATGAAAAAATCACTCTCCGAGCTGGGCGATACCGCACGCGCAGCATTTGCCAAGATCGGTGTGCTGATGGCGTCTGCGAAGCGCACCGACAAGGCCTTGCACCCGACCAACTTGCACGTGAATCAGTCGCTTTTTCCGCGCGACACCGTACAGTCGCGGCTGCCCGATCCGAACTGGCTCGAACGCTGGCTCGACGAACAAATTAGGTTCGACAAAGAATGGGAAACCAAGGTCGTCGAGCGCATCCTGCATAACCTGTCGCTGCTGTTCGAGCGCACTTTTACGTCGGTGCAGGACTTAAACCGCTATCGAAAAGAGATTGCCGCGCGGTTGAAGTCCAGCGGAGCCGCGCCGCAGCCTGCCTAGCTTTCGTCCGGCACCAGGCCGCTGTGCCCAGCGGCGGTACCGCAGCGTTGCTGTTTACCTGTGCGCACGGTAAGGTTCGGCGATGATCCCGCGCCACGTTCCATTGGTCGAAACCACGCGTGGCGGCACCACCGAGTGCGTCCACTACGGCTCGATCGCGGTCGTCGACGCCAACGGCAGGCTGATGGCGTCGGCCGGCGATCCGGACTCGCTTAACTTCACGCGCAGTGCGCTAAAGCCGCTGCAGGCGCTGCCGTTCGTCGAAGACGGGGGCCTTACGCACTACGGCTTCGGCTCGCACGAGCTGGCGCTGATGTGCGCGAGCCATAGCGGCGAAGCGATGCATGTATCGATCGTGCAGCGGATCCTTGCGCGCGTGGGATTGGACGAAACCGCACTGCAATGCGGCTGTCATGCTCCGAGTTACTTCGCCGCGACGGGAACTGCACCGCCGGTCGGCGTCACCTGGAGTTCGCTGCATCACAATTGTTCGGGCAAACACGCAGGCTTTCTCGCGTACTGCCGTATGCACGGACTTCAGACCGAGAACTATCTGGACAGCGGTCATCCGTTGCAGCAGAGAATTCGCACGACGACGGCGCGCTTTGCGCACCATGACACGATCGCGCAAGGCATCGACGGCTGCAGCGCGCCGAACTTCGCGATGCCGTTGAAACGGCTGGCGCAGCTTTACGCGCGGATCGCCGCCGAAGAAACGCCCGAGATGCACGCACTGACTTTTGCGATGAGCCATCATCCAGACCTGGTGTCGGGCACGCGCCGCGCCGATCTGGCGATCATGCAAAGCGGCCGCGGCGACTGGATCAGCAAGGCAGGCGCCGACGGCATGCAGACGATCGGCGTGCGCTCGCAAGGCCTCGGCATTGCGATTCGGATTGCCGACGGCAACACGCGCGCGGTGCACGCGGCAACGGTCGAGGTGCTGGAGCAGCTCGATCTGCTCGAAGATCCGAGCGGCACACCGCTCGCCGTCTATGACTGCCCGCCGATTCGCAACTATCGCGGCATCGAGACCGGCGGCGTCGTGCCAGTGCTGAAACTAATCGGCCACTAGTTCAGTGGAGCGGCCAAATCGCACTCGAGCGGCTGCGCAGCGGGTCGGCAGGCTAGGCGCAAAGCGCAGCGATACCGGGAGTATCGCGAGCATTTGCAACGACGCATGACGGCACAAGGCGCGGACGAGCGGGGGTGCATTTCGGCCGTTTCACTGGACTAACTCAACACGACTTCGCCAGCCGGCGTGCGGATCGTCGCAGCCAACTTCTTCGGTCCCGGCGCCAGATCGACCGGCCCCATGATCTTCAGCTCGCGAAACATTCCCATGATGCCGCTCGTGCCAAGCACTGCGGCCGGATGCGACAGTTGCAGTCGCACCAACTCGCACCCGCTGTCGTCGAGCACGTCGCACGGGTGGTGCACGGAGCCGTCATCGGCCGCCATCCATTGAATCGCGGTCGGCAGCACTCCTCCCCAGGCTAACGAGCCGGTTTCGGGTACGGCAATTTTCCACCGAAATTCGCCGCGGCCCATCGACATGATCTCGCCGAGATCGGGCACGCGTGCGCATGCATTGGCCAAGGACTCGCTGCGTACCGCCCATGTGATCAGGCGCGGACCCGCCGCCAGCAGTGCTTGCATCTCGGGCTCGTCGAGCGCGAACCAGCGCGGACGCGAAGGCTCGCCGCCGTCCGGATCGATCGCGATGACTTCAAGATAGGACCGCGCGCCGAGCTTCAACAGAGCGTTGTGCGTTCCCATCGCAACATGCTGACCGCCGGGGCTGGGCCGCGCGCCGAGATTCTGCTCAACCCAATCGACGCCGTCATTGAGCTCAGCGCACGCGACAACGATATGGTCAAGTTCGCTGCGCTTCATCAACTTTCCACCAAGCCAATAGCTTTCCGTCTTCGCGGAACGGATAAGACGGGCCGAAGTTGCCGATGTATTCGGTATGCGTAACCAGCTGCTCCCCATTCCACCAATGCAGCTGAAACGCCGGCGGCTCCATGATGAAGTGGTCAGCGCCGTCGCGCGCGATATCGAGCACCACTTGATGCGCCGGGCTTGGGCACGTACTGGCAACCGTGCCACCGAAGCGCACGGTGATTGGGCGGTGCAGATGACCCGCGATGACACGCTCGACTTGCGGATGCTGGGCGATGATTCGCTCCAGCTTGTCCGATGCATCGAGCCCTATGCGGTCCATGTGCCCGATGCCGGTGACGAACGGCGGATGATGCAGAGCGACCACGGTCGGCTTGTTGGATTCGGCCAAGCGTCTGCTTGAGCCACGTTAGCCGCTCGTCGCACAGCGTGCCCCCGCTGCTGCCGGGAATCGACGGTGTCGAGCACGACCACGCGCAGAGGAGAAGTCGTCAATTACGTACTGAATAAACTCTGATGCCGACTGCAAATAGTGATGGTCGTCGAACACTTCGCGCAGATTCCGCCGATCGTCGTGATTGCCGGGCATCAGATAAAGCGGCATCGTCAGCGGCGACAGCAATTCGCGTAACAACGCGTACTCGGCTGCGGTAGCGCCGTCGACCAGATCGCCGGTGGCGAGCACCGCATCGGGTCGCTGTGGTAGCCGGCCAATGTGCGCAATGCAGCGCTCCAGCATCGTCGCAGTGTCAACGACACCATAGGCGAGCTTGCGCTCGGGCTTGATGTGCAGGTCGCTGATCTGGCACAAGATCATCGCTGGGACTTTACTGCTTAGTTACTTTGAGTACGGCGGCGGACTTGATCGCGCAATGTACCGATTCGCCGCTGACAAACGGGGCCCTCTGTTGTGCGCGCACGGTGATCCATTGACCATCGCCGGCATCGAGCACCAACCGCGTGTGGTCCCCCAGAAAGAAGCTGCTGACGACCTTGCCGCTGAAATTCGCGCCGGCTGCGGATACCAGTTGCACGTCTTCGGGCCGGAACATCACTTCGGTCGCGCCTGCAGCGTCCGGACCAAGCGGAATGGTACCGCCCGCGAAACGCATAGTGTCGGCTTGCGCTTCCCCACTGATGCGGTTCATCGTGCCGATGAAGTCGGCCACGAAGCTACTCGCCGGTGCGCAGTAGATATCCTGCGGCGATCCAATCTGCGCAATGCGGCCATGCTCCATCACCGCAATGCGGTCACCGAGCGCCATCGCTTCGGCTTGATCGTGCGTGACGTACACGGTTGTGATGTTCAGACTGCGCAACAACCGGTCGATCTCAAGACGAAGGCTGTCGCGCAGTTTGGCGTCGAGCGCGGTCAGCGGTTCATCGAGCAGCAGCACGCGTGGGCGCGTTGCGATCGCGCGCGCCAGCGCCACACGCTGCCGCTGGCCGCCTGACAGTTGATCGATCTGGCGTTGCGCGAGCGCTTCGATATGCATCATCGCCAGCATTTCGCGCACGCGCGCGGTGCGCTGCGCCGCTGGCATGCGGCGCACCTTCAACCCGTACTCGACATTGCCGGCCACCGACATGTTCGGGAATAGCGCGTAACTCTGAAACACCATGCCTACGTTGCGTCTTTCGATCGGCACCGGCGTCACATCGATGCCATCGAACAGCACGTGGCCACCGGTATCAGGTGACTCCAGACCCGCAATGATGCGCAGCGTAGTGGTCTTACCGCACCCCGAAGGCCCAAGCAGCACGATCGTCTCTCCCGCGGCAATGTCGAGATCGATCGGTTCGACCGCGCGTGTGCCGTCGTCGAATGTTTTGCCGCAGCGGCTTATCTGAATTGGAATACCGTGATGCACGCTGGGCGCTGCGGCGTCCGCAGCGGGTCTCTTCGGGCGCCAGGCGGAGACTCATGCCGGCTTGCGCTCTTGCGCCGATCGCGCCAGATTGACTGGCTGCGACGCCCATTGGAGCGCGATCAGCAGCGGAATGATGATGACGAAAAAGATCAACGTATAGGCGGAACCGACTTCGAGTCGCAGCGATGCATATGCATCGGCCAGCCCGACCGGCAGGGTTGGCGTCAGCGGCGTGTGCAGCAGCAACGTCATGTTGAACTCACCGATCGACAGCGTCACGACCATTAGCGAGCCGGCCACGATGCCGGCGCGGCAGTTTGGCAACACGATGCCAAAAAATCGTTGCGTGAAATTGGCGCCGAGGCTGCGCGCGCCCTCTTCGAGTGACTTCAAGTCAATCGAAGCCAGCACTGCCAGCACGCTTCGTATCATGAACGGCAGAGTGAACAGAACGTGCCCGACCAAGATAATCAGCCAGCTGCGGCGAAAACCGCCCCAGTTGCCAAACAGGGCTGATGAGCCCGAACTGCTTAAGTAAACTGCGCGGCTTTGCGCGATTGGGCGCACATTGAGCACCGATGCTTCCCTCGCACAAACAACAGCTGATCGGTTTGATCGAAAACGCTTGCGCAACGCTTGGCGTGACGGGTATTCCGATCGTGCTTGAGCGGCCGAAGGTCGAAGCACACGGGGATATCGCTACCAACGTCGCGCTGCAGATCGCGAAGGCGCAAAAGAAAAATCCGCGCGAAGTGGCTACCGAAATCGCAACCACGATGCGTGCGTCGGACAAGTTTTCATCGCTGCTGGACACGATCGACGTGGCGGGCCCTGGATTCATTAATTTGCGGCTCGCAGCCGGCGCCCGACAGCAGGTGGTACGCGAGGCGATGCGCGAAGCAGGCCTCTTCGGCGTGAGCGACGCCCATGCTGGCAGGCAGGTGATGGTCGAGTTTGTATCCGCCAATCCGACCGGGCCGCTGCATCTGGGACATGCACGGCAGGCGGCACTCGGTGACGCGCTGGCCAACTTGTTGGCAGCGCAGGGGTGGCACGTCACGCGTGAGTTTTACTACAACGACGCCGGCGTGCAGATCGCAACGCTGGCGCTATCGGTGCAGGCGCGCGCGAAAGAATTGCAGGGTCAAATCATTGCGTTTCCCGAAGGCGGCTACCGCGGCGAATACATCGCCGAGATCGCTCGCGACTACTTGGCGCGGGCAACGATCGAACGCGACGGCGTCGGCGTGACCGCCGTTGGCGATGTCGATGATCTTGCCGCCATCGAACGCTTCGCCGTCGCGTATTTGCGCAATGAGCAGGACCGCGATCTCGCGGCGCTCGGAGTGCACTTCGACAGCTTCTTTCTCGAATCTTCGCTGTATCGCGAAAGCAAGGTTGAAGCCACGGTGTCGGCGATTGTGGCGTCCGGCATGACGTACGAAGATGGGGGCGCGCTTTGGCTCAGAACGACTGAGCTCGGAACGCACGGTGAGCTCGCCGGGCTCGGCGGACCGCCGGCGGACGACAAAGACCGCGTGATGCGCAAATCGGACGGCACCTACACCTACTTCGTGCCGGACGTCGCCTATCACATCACCAAGCTGCAACGCGGGTACGACAAGGTGATCAACGTGCAGGGCACCGATCACTACGGGACTGTCGCGCGGGTGCGCGCTGGCTTGCAGGCCGCAGCGAAATCGCTGGGCCTCACCGTGCCGCATGGCTATCCGGACTACTTGCTGCACAAGATGCTACGGGTGACCAAGGGCGCTGAAGAAGTGAAGATGAGCAAGCGCGCCGGCACCTATGTGACGCTGCGCGATCTGCTCGATTGGGTCGGGCGCGATGCAACCCGGTTTTTCCTGGTGTCACGCAAGCCCGATGCCGAGTTCGTGTTCGATGTCGACCTGGCGGTATCGAAGTCGGAAGAAAACCCGGTGTACTACGTGCAGTACGCGCACGCGCGGATCTGTTCGGTGTTGGCGCAGGCGGAAGAAAGAGGCTTCAGTGCGCCTGCCGGCGAGGGTATCGATCTGGCGCCGCTGCAAAGCGCACGCGAACAGTCGTTGATGAACCGGCTGGCCGACTATCCCAGTGCGATTGCGGACGCCGCGCGCGAGGCGGCCCCCCATCAGGTGGCCTCCTACTTGAAGGAACTCTCTGCCGATTTTCACGCCTACTACAATGCAGAGCGCGTGCTGGTTGATGACGACGGCACGCGCAATGCTCGGTTGGCGCTGCTGCTTGCGACGCGGCAGGTGCTGTCGAACGGACTCGGATTACTCGGCGTTTCAGCGCCGCAACGCATGTGAACGAAACCGAAAACGTGCCTAACACCTCGCAGCGCGGGACAACACTGGTCGGCTTGATCGCCGGCGTCGTGCTTGGCTTGGCGATCGCGGTCGGCGTGGCGCTTTTCATCACCAACGCGCCGGTGCCGTTCGTCAACAAGGTACGGCCGGCCAGCGAGAACGTGAACCCGGCCGCGGGTGGCCAATTGCCCGATCCAAACAAGCCGCTGTACAGCCATGCCCCGGCGAAGGCGGTGTCGCCCGAACCTCCGAAAATCGATCCAGCGACCGATCCGAAAGCCGCCCCGCCACCCGCCGAAAAGGGCAACGTCTTTCCCGCCACCGAAGATTCGCGCTTCTTGTTGCAGGCGGGCGCTTTCAGAACGCCCGATGATGCGGACTCGATGCGGGCGCGCCTGGCGCTGCTCGGTTTCGACGCCAGAATTTTTCCGCGCGAGCAAGACGGCACGACCTTGTATCGCGTGCGACTGGGTCCGTACGGCAACCTCGAGGACGTCAACCGGATTCGTAAAGTGATGGCAGAAAACGGCATCGACGTTCAACTCGTTCGCCTGAAATAAGATAGGAAACTCCTGTCATCGGCGCGAGTTTGAAGAACGTTTGCTATTGCGATACTGCGTTGTCAACGTCGCGTATTCAACCGAGAGATTTCAAGTTGTGGAGAGCTTCAATGTTCATTAAGCGCCGCCAGTTGTTGATCGCCGTTGCCGCCGTCCCCGGTATCGCTTGGGCACAGACCGCCAGGCCTATGCAGGAGGGGAAGGATTTTCGACCTGTCACGCCGCCGCAGCCGGTCGAAGCCGGCAACAAGATAGAAGTCATTGAATTTTTTCAATACTCGTGCCCGCACTGCATGAGCTACGACCCGGTTCTGCAGGGGTGGAGAAAAACCTTGCCGGCCGATGTCGAATATCGCCGTATTCCGATTTCATGGGACGACAAGTCGGTGCCGCACGTTCGCATCTATTACACGCTCGAAGCGCTCGGCAAGACCAACGAGCTGCACTCGAAGGTTTTCGAAGCGATTCAGACCAAGCGAATGTCGCTGCTGAAGCCGGAAGAGATCGCCGACTTCATGGCGACGCAAGGCATCGACCGCAAGCAATGGCTCGATGCGTACAACTCGTTCTCGGTCGGCGCACGCACCAATCGTGCGGGACAGGTATGGCGGGCGTACAAGATTGATGGCACACCCAGCATGGCCGTCGATGGCAAGTACGTTACTTCGCCGTCAATGGTGGGTTCACGCGAGGGCAGCCTCCTCGTGCTCGACAGTTTGATTCAGCGCGCTCGAGCAGAACGGAAAAAGTAGCGCTGCTTGCAGCAGTGCGCGCATGAACGTATTTATTACGGGTGCATCCAGCGGACTCGGCGCTGCATTAGCAAACGAATTCGCGAAACGCGGAGCGTGTCTCGGCTTGGTGGCGCGGCGGCGCGATGCGCTTGACAGTATCGAAGCAGCCCTGCCGGGCACCCATCACACGTATACCGTCGACGTCACCGACAAGGATGCGCTGATCGGCGCTGCCCGTGCGTTCGACGCGACGGTTGGCGGCACTGACATCGTGATCGCGAATGCCGGTATCTCGATCGGCGTGAAGACCGAGTTTTACGAAGACCTTGAACAGTTCGCCAAGGTTATGGACACCAACGTGCTCGGCATGGCCGCGACGTTTCATCCGTTCATTGCCGGTATGAAGGCACGCCGCCGCGGAACGTTGGTCGGCATCGCCAGTGTCGCTGGCGTGCGCGGCCTGCCGGGATCGGATGCTTACTGCGCGTCAAAAGCGGCCGCGATCGTCTACTGCGAGAGCCTGCGGATCGAGATGGCGAAGCACGGGATCAAGGTCGTGACGATCTCGCCCGGCTTCATTCGCACTTCGATGACAAAGAAGAATCCGTATCAGATGCCGTTTCTGATGGATGTCGATCAAGTTTGCCCAGCGCAGGCCGCCGACGCGATCATCGCCGGCGTGCGCTACCGCACGATTCCGTGGCAGATGGGTTGGGTTACCGCGCTGCTGAAACTGATGCCCCGTGCGCTTTTTGATCGGATCATGGCGAATCGCAAACAGAAGCCGCGCGCCGGCGACGCCTGATCTTGATGACCGATTTACCGGCGCGTTGCGTCGATGCCGCCGGGCACGCGCATCCATGCGCCGGCACGAACTCGCGCATCGTTTCGCTGGTGCCATCGATCACCGAACTTCTGTTCAGCCTTGGCCTCGGCGCGCAAGTCGTCGGCCGCACCGGGTTCTGCATTCATCCGCGCGACGCGGTGCGCGACGTGCCGAAGGTCGGCGGCACCAAGGACGTCAAGCTCGATGCTCTGCGCGCATTGAATCCGACGCACGTGATCGTCAACGTCGATGAAAACGATCTTTCCACCTTTCAGAAGATTCAGGAATTCGCGCCGCACGTCATCGTCACACATCCGAATGCGCCGGAAGACAACATCGCGCTGTACCGGCTTCTCGGCGAAATTTTTGATGTCCACGCGCGCGCTGAGCAACTCACCGCAGAACTGCAACACGAGCTCAGTGCATGCCGTGCGACTGCATGGCCGAGTGAACGCGTGCTCTACCTGATCTGGAAAGATCCGTGGATGGCCGTAGCTTGCGACACATACATTGCGCGCACGCTGGCCTGCGTCGGCTGGCACGTGACTATTCCACCTGGCGGATGGTCGGGAGCGGCACGTTATCCGGTCATACCCGACATCAACGCAGCGGCGCAAACCGTCGACCGAGTGCTGCTGTCGTCTGAGCCGTTCATGTTCCGTCCACCGCACGTTGCCGAGTTGCAGAGCCAGCTCGGCGTGCCGATCGATTTGATCGACGGGGAAATGACCAGCTGGTACGGTAGTCGAGCAATACCGGGGCTTGCTTACCTGCGCAACTTCCGCGCGGCCCGCCTAGCAGGCGCGTAGCGCCGCAAACCCGCGCTTCAAATCGTCGATCAAGTCGTCCGCGTCTTCGAGTCCGGCCGAGATCCGGAACAAGCGTCCTTCGTAGTCGCACGGCGCCACGCTGCGCTCGGGATATACCGGCACCAACAGACTTTCGTAGCCGCCCCATGAATACCCGCGGCCGAATACTTGAACGGCGTCGACCAATGCGTTCAGGCGCGCGCCGCCTGCCTGCTGCTTCATGACGATTCCGAACAAGCCCGTTGCGCCGCTCATGTCGCGCTTCCACAATTCGTAGCCGGGATCGCTTGGTAGCGCGGGATACAAAATGCGCTCCACCTCGGGTTGTGCAAGCAGCCATTCAATCAGGCGCTCGGCCGTGGCGCGGTGTTGACGCAGCCGTGCCGCCAGTGATCGCAGCCCACGCAGTGCGATGTACGCATCTTCCGGGCTCACCACCAAGCCGAGGTTGAACAGTATCTGGCGCAACGGTGCCCACGCTGGCTGCGTGCACGTGATCGTTCCCATCAGCATGTCCGAGTGGCCGCAGATGTACTTGGTGGCCGCGTGCACGCTGACATCGACGCCGCACTTCAGCGGCTGAAAATAAAGCGGCGTGGCCCAAGTGTTGTCGATCGCTGTGACAACGCCACGTTTGCGCGCAAGCTCGACTAACAGACGAACGTCCTGCATCTCGAAAGTCAATGACCCGGGCGACTCGAGCCACAGAAGGCGCGTGTTCGGACGGAACTGTGCTTCGAGCTCACGCCCTGCCGCCGGCGCATAGAAGCTACTCTGCACGCCGTATCGCGGCAGCGTCTCGATGCAGAAACGGCGCGTCGGGCCGTACGCGGAGTCCGACACCAGGACATGATCTCCGGCACGCAAGAAAGCGAGCATCGTGATCGTGCAAGACGCCAACCCGGAGGGCACGGCCCAACTCTTGTAGCCGCCTTCAAGCTCGCTTAACAATTCAAACAACGCGTGATGCGTCGGCGTGCCGTAGAGCCCGTAGTTGACTGCGCCCGGTTCGTCGGTGCGATAGCGGCGCGAACGCTCTTTCATGTCGGCGACGCTCGCGTGCAGAACCGTCGATCCGCGCACGATCGGCGGATTGATGAAATCGTGCCCGGCGATCGCGGCCTTGCCGCCATGTGTCAGCAACGTTTCGGGCCTGCGCTTCGCCATCGTCAATTTGATCCTGATGCCGTGTGGCCGGATTCTTGCATGGCAAGCGCCGCGCACCCCTTGGCCGCCACCCTCACCAGACATGAAACCCAAGCGAATGTTGCTTCCGATCGTCGCCGCAGTCGTTCTCACCGTCCTTGCGACGCTGGTCGTTTTAAACCTGCGTGCCGAAAGGAAGATCGACGTACGGCCGTCGCACCTGTATCCGGTGGCCGACCAGCAGTTTCTGCGCTCGATGAGCGTCTTGCTTGGACCGCCTTTGCTCGAGGGCAATCGCGTCGAAACCCTGTTAAACGGTGACCGCATTTTTCCTTCGATGCTGCAAGCGATCTCGGGCGCCAAACACACAATCGATTTCGAAACGTACATCTACTGGTCGGGAGAGATCGGCAAGCGCTTCGCCGAAGCACTCGCCGAGCGTGCGCGAGCGGGCGTCAAGGTCAACGTGCTGGTCGATTGGCTCGGCAGTCAGAAGATGGACGACGACGCGATCAACACGATGACGCAGGCCGGAGTCGACTTTCGCAAGTATCGGCCGCTGCGCTGGTACACCCTGGCCCGTGTCAACAATCGCACGCATCGCAAGCTGCTGGTGGTCGACGGTCGTATCGGATTTACCGGAGGTGTCGGCATCGCCGACAACTGGACCGGCAACGCACAAGACCCGGAGCACTGGCGCGACAACCACTACCGCCTTGAAGGTCCGGCGGTGGCGCAGATGCAGGCCGCGTTCATGGACAACTGGACCAAAGTCAGCGGCGCCGTGCTGCACGGCGATTCGTATTTTCCGGCGCAGAAACCGTCGGGGCAGATGTATGCACAGGTGTTTCAGAGCTCGAGCGAGGGCGGATCCGAGAGCATGCACTTGATGTATCTGCTGTCGATTGCGGCAGCGACGAAAACCCTCGACCTTGCGATGGCGTACTTCGTGCCGGATGAAGTCACCAGCGAAGCGTTGGTAAGTGCGATGAAACGCGGTGTGCGGGTGCGCTTGATTCTGCCCGGCAATGTCGTCGATACCGATTTCGTGCGTAATGCGTCGCGTGCCAGCTGGGGGCCGCTATTGCAGGCGGGCGCACTGATTCATGAGTATCAGCCGACGATGTATCACGTGAAGCTGTTGATCGTCGACGGCTTATGGGCGTCGGTCGGATCAACCAACTTTGACGCGCGCTCTTTTCGGCTGAATGACGAAGCGAACTTGAACGTCTACGACGCGGAGTTCGCGCGCGCGCAGACCGAAACGTTCGAGGCTGATTTAAAGCAGTCGCGCCGGATCACCTACGAGCAGTGGGAGGCGCGGCCGTGGCACGAAAAACTGAAGGAACGCGGAGCGGCGTTGTTTTCATCGCAGCTATAAGACACTGAAACGATAGATACCGGCGTCGTCGCGCCGCTCGAGCTTGCCTTCGTACCAGAGCGCGTGCAGATGTGCGAGCGATTCTCCGAGTGCAAACGTCATCTGGTGCAGATCGAGCTGGCGTTTGAACAGCACCGGCACGATGCTCGCCGCCGTCTGCGGCGCGGCGCATGCGGCAAGCACCTCATCGAGCCGATCCGCGTGATGACGATGCTGTTGCGCGATGCGTTGATGCAGTCCGATAAACGGTTTGCCGTGTGACGGCAGCACCAAGGTGCCGGCCGGCAGCATCAACAATCGGTCGAGCGAACGCAGATAACGCGGCAGCGGATCGGCGTCGGGCTCCAGATCGAACACGCTGACATTGGTTGAGATGCGCGGCAACACCATGTCGCCGGTAACAAGCAGCCGATCGTCTTCGCAATACAGCGATGCGTGCTCCGGCGCGTGGCCGAAGCCGACGATGATGCGAAAGATGCGCTTCGCGTGCGCCGGCCCGATCGCGATCTCATCGCCCTCATGGATGCGATGAAAACTCCGTGGCACCGCGGGAACGAGACCCGGGTAGTAGCCTGAGCCGCGCGCGCGGACCTGCTGCAGCGCCTCCGCGTCGCTGAGACCGTTGCGCGCAAAATGGTGCGCCGCCGACTCGCCGCTGATGCTGTCGCCACCGCCGGCCGACAGATAGCGGCCAAACCCATACTCGGTCGCCGTCATCCACAGCGGCGCAGTCCAGCGTTGCCGATCCCCGCCAGCAGTTAACCAGTGCGCAAGCCCAAAGTGATCCGGATGAAAGTGCGTGCAGATGACTCGCAACAACGGCTTGCCCGCAAACGCGCCATCGAACAATTGTTCCCACGCCTGCTTAGTGGCTTTGCTGGTGATGCCACAATCGATCAGCGTGTAGCCGGTGCGCCCCTCGAGCTCATCGTCGAGCAGCCATAAATTGATGTGATCGAGCGCGAACGGCAGCGGCATGCGCACCCAATGCACGCCGGCGCGCAACGTCAGCAAGGTGCCGAGCGCGGGAGCATCCGCCCACGGGTATTGAAGTTCGTGTTCGTTTGGATTCATTTCAGCTTGCTCACGCGCCCGCGGCAAGCAGCGCCAATAGCCCTTCGCCATAGCTTGCCAGCTTCTTTTCGCCGATTCCTGAAATCGTGCGCAGCTCGTCAAGTGATTTAGGTCGTACCTGCGCAATCGCCCTTAACGTGCCATCGTGAAACACAACGAACGCAGGCAGGCCATGCTCCTTTGCTACCGTTGCGCGCCAGACGCGCAGTGTTTCGAACAATGGATCATGCTCGTGGGTCGCTGCACTGGTCGCTCGCTGCTTGCTCTTGCGCCGGCGCGGTTGCGCAACTTGCTGCCTCAGTTCAATCGTGCGCTCTCCGCGCAGTACTGCTCGACTGGCGTCGGTTAGGCGCAGCACGTTGAAGGTCGCGTGATCGACCTCGACGATATGTTGCGCGACCAGATGCCGCAGCAACAGACGCCATTCGGCCTCCGACAATTCCGCGCCGATGCCGAAGGTCGACAGCCGTTCATGGCCGAACTTTGCGACCTTTTCTGTCTGTTTGCCGCGCAGTACATCGATGATGTGAGTGGCAGCGAAACCAAAGCCGCTGCCGCGTTCGCAGCGGTAAATGCACGATAACAACTTGCGCGCAGCTTCGGTGGCGTCGACTCTCTGCGGCGGCATCAGGCAGTTATCGCAATTGCCGCATGGTTCGCTGGCTTCACCGAAATAAGAAAGCAACCGCACCCTTCTGCAATCTGCCGCTTCCGCCAATCCGAGCATCGCATCGAGCTTCTTGCCGGACAATCGCTTGTACAGCGCGTCGGCTTCGGACATTTCGATCAGGCGCCGCTGTTGCACGACGTCCACCAAGCCGTACGTCATCCACGCGTCGGCCGGCTCGCCATCGCGGCCCGCACGACCGGTCTCCTGAAAATAACCTTCGATGCTCTTCGGCATATCCAGGTGCGCAACGAAGCGCACGTCGGGTTTGTCGATGCCCATGCCGAACGCGATCGTGGCCACGATCACGCGCCCGTCCTGCTGCAAGAACGCGTTCTGGTTCGCCGAGCGCGCCGTAGCGTCCATGCCAGCGTGGTACGGCAGCGCCGGGATTTCGTTGGCGCATAGAAACGCCGCCACTTCATCGACCGTGTTGCGCGCCAGGCAGTAGACGATGCCTGCATCTGCGGAATGCTCGTCGCGGATGAAGCGCAGCAGCTGATCACGCGGATCGCGCTTTTCGATAATTCGATAGCGAATGTTGGGACGGTCGAAGCTCGCCACGAAGACGCGCGGATCGAGCAGTAGCCGTTGCGCGATCTCGTGGCGGGTCGGAACATCGGCGGTCGCGGTCAACGCTATGCGCGGCACCGTTGCGAAGCGCTCGCGCAGGATGGCAAGCTGGCCGTATTCGGGCCGAAAGTCATGACCCCATTGGGACACGCAATGCGCCTCGTCGATTGCAAACAGCGCGAGCCCCGACGCTTGCTGGACGTCGCTCAATAATCGCTGGCAGCGTTCGCCCATCAGCCGCTCGGGCGCGATGTAGACGAGATCCAGCTGGCCGGCACGCATTCGCCGCTCGACTGCCGCCGCCTCGGCGGACGACAGGCTCGAATTCAGGAACGCCGCGCGCACGCCCGCTTCCGCCAGCGCCATCACCTGATCCTGCATCAGCGCGATCAGCGGCGAGACGACGACGCCGACACCCAGGCGCAGCATCGCGGGAATCTGATACGTCAGCGACTTTCCGCCACCCGTGGGCATCAGCACCAGCGCATCCCCACCCCGGTTGACGTGCTCGATCACCTCCGCTTGAAAACCACGAAAGGTGTCGTAGCCGAAGGTGTGCTTCAGGACATGCGCTGCGGTGCGAGTAGCCATCGGCCAAGCGTAGCGCGGGGCGTTAACATCGCCGTTTTATGGATCCCGTCGACCGATGAACACGACTAACGCTAGTGAAGCGATTCCGTCATCGCAGGCCTTTACTTTGGTCGGCGTCACCTACGGCTTGTATGGCCTCGGCCTGTTTCTGTTTTGGCCGACGCTGATCGGCGTAGTCATCGCGTACGTGAAGCGTCAGGATGTGCCCGAGTTGTTGTCTTCACATTACCGCTGGCTGATCCACACTTTCTGGTGGTGGGTCGTTGCGTGGACGGTGATTATCGGCGCGATGCTGTCAGTGATGATTCCGCACGCGATAGAAATCGAGAGCGCCGTCGAAACCAAGCAGTATTTCAACATTCCGTGGGAACTGATCGGCGCGGCCGTCCTGGGTGGTTTGGGCCTAGCGATCGTCTGGTTATGGGTCGTCTATCGATTGATCCGCGGCGCAGTTCGTCTTTCTGACGGGCTCGCTGCGCCCGGCCGCGCCGCGTCCTGAGTTTTCAATGCAACTGCCCGGCCTCGACTTTCATCTAGGCGAAGACGTCGACGCATTGCGCGAAGCTGTGCATGACTTCGCGCAAACAGAAATCGCGCCGCGCGCCACCGAGATCGATCGGACCGACCAGTTTCCGATGGACTTGTGGCGGAAGATGGGCGAGCTCGGCGTGCTCGGCATTACCGTCGAGGAAGAATACGGCGGTGCTCAGCTCGGGTACCTCGCGCATATTGTCGCGATGGAGGAGATCTCGCGTGCCAGCGCGTCGGTCGGACTGTCGTATGGCGCGCATTCGAACTTGTGCGTCAACCAGATTCGGCGCAACGGCAGCGCGGCGCAGAGAAAAAAGTACCTGCCGAAACTCGTCAGCGGTGAACACGTCGGTGCGCTGGCGATGAGCGAGCCCAACGCGGGCTCCGACGTCGTCAGCATGCGCCTGCGCGCCGACGCGAAGGACGATCACTTCGTTCTTAACGGCACCAAGATGTGGATTACCAACGGCCCCGATTGCGACGTACTGGTGGTCTACGGCAAGACCGATCCGCAGATGGGCGCACGCGGCATGACCACCTTTATCGTCGAAAAAGGCATGAAGGGCTTTTCGGTCGCGCAGAAGCTCGACAAACTCGGCATGCGCGGCTCGCACACCGGCGAGCTGGTGTTCGACAACGTCAAAGTGCCGATTGAAAACGTGCTCGGCGAAGAAGGCGGCGGCGCCCGCGTGCTGATGTCCGGCCTCGACTTCGAACGTGCGGTGCTCTCCGGCGGACCGCTCGGCATCATGGCCGCCTGCATGGATGCCGTTCTGCCTTACGTGCACGAACGCAAACAATTCGGTCAATCGATCGGCGAGTTCCAATTGATGCAGGGCAAGCTCGCCGACATGTACACGACGATGATGGCGTGTCGCGCGTATGTGTACGAGGTCGGCCGTGCGTGCGATCGCGCGACTCCGAGTACGATGCGCAGCCTGCGCAAGGATGCCGCCGGCGCGATTCTGTATTCGGCCGAAAAAGCGACGTGGATGGCCGGCGAAGCGATCCAGGCACTGGGCGGCAACGGTTACGTAAACGACTATCCAACCGGCCGCCTATGGCGCGACGCGAAGCTGTATGAGATCGGCGCGGGCACGTCAGTGAAATCCGAAGGATGCTGATCGGCCGCGAGTTGTTCGCGGAGACGATGTAATCGCATCGTTTGTGATTGAGCCTGTTCACCATCGACGGCAAGCCGTATCCGCACGGCACCACGACCTGCCTGTTGTCGAGCCGTAAGCAATGCACGATGAGCTGTCACTAGACAACACGGTGGATCGAGCGCGGTGTGCCGATTTCTGGGCTGCCTACTGCCGCGCGTCCAAGCTGTCGGAGAGCACGCCCTATCAAGCCTGGTATTTCGGTGACAGCCCACAACTCGCGCACGAGTTGGTCGAACTCGTGTTGCACGGACCAAAGCGCGCAACAGCCGGACTAGGCTGGACAACTGATGCGCTTCCGCACACGGCGGCGGTGCCGGATGGTTACAGCGTCGTGACCGAGTTCGACGGAGCGCCGCGCGCGGTCATACGCACCACTGGACTCGAGCGTCGTAAGTTTCGCGAAGTCGATGCGGCATTTGCCTGGGACGAAGGCGAAGGAGACCGCACGCTGGAGGATTGGAAGCGTGGCCATTGGCAATATTTCAGCCGCGAGTGCGAGTCGCTCGGGCGCACGATGAGCGAGGACGCCGAGGTGTGCCTAGAACGGTTTGAATTGCTCTATCCGTTCGAGCATGCATTAAATCCGATCGGCTGCGGGCCGCGCATCGTGCCGGCTCACATACCCGGCGGGCTCGCGACGAGTTGCGCGCTGCAGACTCGCTACTACGCCCGATATCATGGCTTTGGCGCGATATTCGAAGCCGGACGGCTGAGCGATGTCGGCGCGTTTCTCGATCGGTACAACGCCGCGCATGACGGCATCTGGCTTGTGGTCGATGGCGGGCGTGTGCACGGATCGATCGTCATCGACGGCGGCGGTCAACCCACCGGCAGCGCGCAGCTGCGTTGGTTTATCGTCGATGAAGAATTGCACGGGCACGGGTTGGGGCACGCATTGATGTCGGCCGCAATGAACTTTTGCCGGGCACGCTATCGGCACGTTTATTTGCACACGTTCGCGGGCCTCGATGCCGCGCGCCATTTGTATCAGCAGCATGGCTTTGCATTGATAGACGAACACGCCACCACGGCGTGGGGTCCGCCTGTGCTTGAACAACGATTTGAATGGAGTCAGTAAATGCTGGGCTTGACGACCGATCGTCTCGCGCTTTTCACATTGGCATCGCTGGTGCTGGCCGCAACACCCGGACCCGTATGGCTGTACCTGATTTCTCGCACGTTGGCCCAAGGACGGCGCGCGGGATATTTTTCGATGTTCGGCGTGGCGGCGGGGCTGTCGCTGCACGCGACATTTGCCGCATTCGGGCTGACGATCGTGCTACTCGCGGTGCCGTTCGCGTTCGACGCGATCAAGCTGGCCGGTGCTGCCTACCTGCTGTGGCTCGCGTACACGACCGTGCGCGGCGCGGGCTTCACGTTTACGCCGCAGCCGCTGGAACCCGTGCGCGATCGCGTGCTGATACGGCAGGCCTTCGTCGCCGCCGTCGTCAATCCGAAGGTGGCCGTTTTCTATCTGTCGTTGTTCCCGCAGTTCGTCGATCCGACGTCGGGGCCGGTGCTGGGTCAAAGTCTGCTACTCGGCGCGATCCAGATCACCACTGCCGCGGCGATCGACATCTCACTCGTCACGGTGGCCGGTTTACTGGCTGCATGGTTCGCGAGAAGGCCGCTGTGGCTGCAGTTGCAGCGCTGGTTTCTCGGCAGCGCGTTCGGCGTGCTCGCGGTGTGGCTGGCGCTGACGCCGCGGCACAGCTCGAATTGAACCGCATCGCGGTTCTTTCGCTTACGTGCTGAAAGCTGCTCCTCGTCCGCTTGTCGTCACTGCGCTTTCTCTAGTCCCACCGGTGATTCCGGTGCGCGACAATGCAATCACCATGGACTCTCCGGATGTCGCCGCCGTTGCCTTCGACCGTTCGATGCCGTCGCCAGCGGCGATCGCGCGCGCGATTCTCGACGGGTTCGACAATCACTACCGGCGCTTTCGTTACGTTGCGCAGCAGGCGAAAGCTTTATTCGAGAATGGCAACTGGCACGCGATCCGCGAGCGAGCTCGTGAGCGCATCGATTTTTACGATCGTCGCGTACTCGACGCGACGGCGACCATCGAGCGCAATTTCGACCTCGACTCGCTGACCGATGTGGAGCGCGATGCGTTATGGCAAGCGGTCAAGCAGAGCTTCGTTGCTTTGCTGGCCGACCATCGACAACCCGAATGTGCCGAAACGTTTTTCAACTCGGTGTGCACCAAGCTCCTGCACCGCGATTACTTTCACAACCGCTTTATCTTCGTGCGGCCTGGCGTGGCGACCGAGTACATGGATTCCGATCCACCGTCGTACCGCAGCTACTACCCGGCGACCGATGGCTTGAAGAGCGTTCTGCGAAAAATCATCATCGACTTCGGATTGGCTTGTCCCTGGGAAGACGTCGAGCGCGATATCCGGCGCGTCGTGCACGCAGTGATCGACGCCCACCGCGCAGGAGCGGCATTCAAACGACCGTGGCACATCGAGCCTGATTTTCAGCTGCAAATTCTTTCGAATCTGTTTTTTCGCAACAAGGCTGCGTACATCGTCGGCCGCGTGGTCAACGGCACTCGCATCACGCCGGTGGCGGTTCCGATCCTGCGCAACTCGAGCGGAGCGCTGTACATCGACACCGCGCTTTTCACCGCCGATTTGATGACCGTGTTGTTCTCTTTCACGCACGCTTACTTCCTGGTCGACATGGAGGCGCCGGCGGCCTACGTCGATTTCTTGCGCTCGATCCTGCCTGGCAAACCGAGCTCGGAGCTCTACACCAGCGTCGGGCTCGCGAAGCAGGGCAAGACGCTCTTCTACCGCGACTTCCTGCACCACCTGAAGCACTCGTACGACGAGTTCGTCACTGCGCCCGGCATCAAGGGGCTGGTGATGACGGTGTTTACGCTGCCGTCGTACCCGTACGTGTTCAAGCTGATCAAGGACGTGATTCCGCATCCGAAAGACACCGACCGGCCGCGGGTGATGGCCAAGTATCAGTTGGTCAAGCTGCATGATCGCGTCGGCCGGATGGCGGATACCTGGGAGTATTCGCAAGTGACGCTACCGCGCTCGCGTTTCTCGGCACCGCTGCTGCGCGAGTTGCTGGCGGATTGTGCGAGCATTGTCGAAGTCGACGACAAGACCGTCCTAATCAAGCACGTGTACATCGAGCGGCGCTTGACTCCGCTTAATATCTACCTGACCCATGCCACCGACGAAGAACTCGACCACGCGGTGTTCGAGTACGGCAACGCGATCAAGGAGCTCGCTGCAGCCAATATTTTCCCCGGCGATATGCTGTACAAGAATTTCGGGGTCACGCGCTTGAACCGCGTGGTGTTCTACGACTACGACGAGATCGAGTACATGACCACTTGCGAATTCCGTCACGTGCCGCAAGCGCGGCACGACGAAGACGAGATGTCGAACGAGGTTTGGTATTCAGTCGGCGCGCACGACATGTTTCCCGAAAAATGGGGCGTGTTTCTGCTCGGAGACGATCGCATCCGTGCGGCATTCGTCAGACACCATGCGGACTTGTTGACACCGGACTTCTGGAACGCGCGCAAGCAGAGAATCCAGGCCGGGCAGTTGGAGAGCGTCTTTCCTTACCCGCGGAATCTGCGATTCAATGCGCGCTTCGCGGAGCGGCATACGTCAAAATCCGGTTTCTCAATCGCCTAACTTGATAAACGCACCATGAACGATCCGATCGTCATCGTCTCCGCCGCCCGCACGCCGATCGGCGGCCTGCTCGGCGACTTCGCTTCACTGCAGGCGCACCAACTCGGTTCCGCCGCGATCAAGGCGGCGGTCGATCGTGCCGGCATCGCGCGTGACGCGGTCGATGAGGCGCTGATGGGGTGCTGCTTGATGGCCGGCCAGGGGCAAGCGCCGGCACGTCAAGCGGTACTCGGCGCCGGGCTGCCGCAGTCGGTCGGCGCGGTGACGTTGTCGAAGATGTGCGGCTCCGGCATGCGCGCGATGATGTTTGCGCACGACATGCTGACGGCCGGGAGTGCCGACGTGGTCGTTGCCGGCGGCATGGAAAGCATGACCAACGCACCACACCTGATGGTCAACGCGCGCAAGGGCTATCGCTACGGGGCGGTGACGACGTTTGACCACATGGCGCTCGATGGCCTGGAAGACGCCTATCAACGCGGCAAGGCGATGGGCGTGTTCGCCGAAGATTGCGTCGCGAAATACTGCTTTACGCGCGAGCAACAAGACGAATTTGCGATCGCCTCGACCGAGCGCGCGATCAAAGCGAATAACGACGGCAGCTTCGAGTGGGAAATCGCACCGGTGACCGTCGCCGGCAAGGGCGGTGATGTCGCGATCAGCAAGGACGAGCAGCCTTTCAAAGCGAAGCTCGACAAGATTCGCGGCTTGAAGCCGGCATTCAAGAAAGACGGCACGATTACTGCCGCGAATGCCTCGTCGATCTCTGACGGCGCGGCGGCTCTGGTGATGATGCGGCAATCGAGCGCAAAAGATGGCAGCGCGACCGATTGCGCGCGTGCTCGGGCACACGGTCCATGCCAGCGCGCCCGAATGGTTTTCCACTGCACCGATCGGCGCGATCAACAAGCTGCTGAAAAAAGTCGGCTGGAAAGCGAGCGACGTCGATCTATGGGAAATCAACGAAGCGTTTGCCGCGGTAACGATGGCCGCGATGAGCGAGCTGAAACTGCCGCACGACAAAGTCAACGTACACGGCGGCGCGTGTGCACTCGGCCACCCGATCGGTGCTTCGGGTGCGCGCATCGTCACCACCCTGCTCGGCGCGCTGAGAAAGACCGGCGGCAAGCGTGGCGTCGCGGCGCTGTGCATCGGCGGCGGCGAGGCCACCGCAATGGCGGTCGAACTTCTTGATGTTCGAGCATGTTCGGTACGCATGATCTGCCTTTGTTTGTTGCGACCGCGCTCGTGCTGAACGCGACGCCAGGTGTCGACATGCTGTTCACGCTGAGCCGCACGTTGCAGCACGGATGGCGAACCGGAATGGCCGCAGCGCTCGGAATCACCGCCGGATGTGTCGTTCACACGGTCGCCGCCGCACTCGGGCTCGCGGCGTTGCTGGCTACGTCGGCGCTCGCGTTCAGCGCGATAAAGTGGCTCGGCGCGGCGTATTTGCTCTGGCTCGCTTGGGGCATGCTGCGAGCGTCGGTGCGCGACGCGGATCCCATCTCTTGCGGCGTCGCCGCCAGCACCATCAACGCGCGTTTTCGCGCAAGGATTCTTGACCAATGTGCTGAATCCGAAGGTCGCTTTGTTTTTTCTCGCGCTGTTGCCGCAGTTCATTTCGGCCGATGCGCCCGACAAGACGGTCGCGTTCTTGTTTCTCGGCGCGGTATTTATCGTCGGCGGCGCTCTGTTTCTATTCGCGCTGGTCGCACTCGCACATCGGATGCGGGCGTTCGGCGCGAGCCGCGCAACGCGTCGCTTGTTGAACGCGATCGGCGGTGCACTGTTCGCTGCGCTGGCCGTGCGATTGGTGCAGGCTGAGCGCTAATGGCCACGGTATTAATCGTCGGTGCATCGCGCGGGATCGGCCTCGAGTTCGTTCGGCAATACACGGCCGAGGGCAATCGCGTGATTGCAACGCATCGCAAGCCGGAGGCCGGTGCCACGTTGCGCGAGCTGGGTGCGAAGCCGGCTGTGCTCGACATGCTCGACGAAGGCGCCGTGCTGGACTTCGGCGAAAAAATGGCCAGCGAGAAAATCGACATCGCGATCATCAGCGCCGGTGTCGTCGGTCCGCGCGGCAGCGCCATCACTTCGCCCGGCGGTCTCGACTTCGATGCGGTGATGCACACCAACGTGCGTGCACCGATGCAGTTGATTCCGGCGCTTGCGCCGACGTTGATCGCGGCGCGCGGAAAGCTCGCAGTCTTGTCGAGCCGCGATGGGATCGCTCTCGCTGATGACGAGCACCGCGAGCTGGCTGTATCGCGCAAGCAAGGCGGCGCTGAATGCGGCGCTGAGGGCGGCGAGCCTCGAGCTCGGACCGCAAGGTGTCGTCTGCATCGCGTTTCATCCGGGTTGGGTGCGTACCGATATGGGCGGCGGCAGTGCCGATATCGACGTCAAGACGAGCGTCGAAGGCATGCGCCGGGTTCTTGCTTCCGCCAACGATTCTTCGAACGGAAAATTCATCAACTACAACGGCGAGCAACTGTCTTGGTAGCAACGTCGTATCAGCGACGCCTGATCTCGTCGGGCTCATCCTTCGAAGCGACTGCCGGATACAGCCGAGCGGTGGTTGACGGTGACTATGTGCACGTTTCCGGGACAACGGGGTTTGATTACGCGGCGATGACGATCGAGCACGATGTCGTCGCGCAAGCGCACCAGTGTTTCCGCAACGTCTCGGCGGCGCTCGGCGAAGCCGGCTGCACGCTCGACGATGTGGTTCGCGTGCGCTACTACCTGACCGACGTGGCATCGTTCGAGCGCCTGGCGCCGATCTTCGGCCAGTATTTCGCTCACGCACGACCGGCAGCGACGGCGATTGTCTGCGGCCTGGTCGACGCACGGATGAAAATAGAAATCGAAGTCACCGCTCGAGTGGGGTCGACATGCCGATAGCCGTTTTCGCGACGATGGTTTTCGGAATCTGTTGCCTGCTCGGCGTCGGGTTGGTCGAAGTGGTGATGCGCAACTTTGCCGCCGAGGCCGGTGTGCCGACCTGGGTGTTCATCATCGTTCCCGGTTTGTTGTCGATGTTGTTTGCATTGCTGATGTATCGGAAAGCAGCCAGCGAGATCTCGGGCATTCGGCAATCGTTGTCGCGCGCACTGACCGTTGCGATTTTGACGTGGCTTGCACTGTCGATTTACATCAGTGCTCTGTGGTGTCCCGGGTATCGTGCTGTGAGTTGCGCGCGCGACGTGGTGCTTGTCACCACGGTGATCGGCGGCGGGCCGTTGCTCCTTGCGGCACTGATCGCCGGCACCGTCGTCGGCATCGTGCTGAAGCGCCGTGTCGATTGGTTGTCCTACAAAGGCGCATCACGCAAAGCCGCCGAATGAAGTGCGATGCAAACTGACGAGCATCGCCTGTTGCGCGATTCGCTGCGCGAGTTTGCCGCCAATCGCCTGACGCCGTTTGCAGCCGACTGGGATCGCAACGCCACCTTTCCCAAGCAGGCGTTGAGCGAATTGGCCGCACTCGGCACGTTCGGCATCGCCGTTCCCGAAAAATACGGCGGCGCCGGAATGGATGCCACCGCGACCGCGATCGCGCTCGAAGAAATCGCCGCCGGCGATGGCGCGACCTCCACGATCATCAGCGTAAACAACAGCCCGGTATGCGCCATTTTGCTGGCTTGGGCGAACGAAGCGCAGAAGCAGAAGTACCTGGTGCCACTGGCGCAGGGACAAATGCTCGGCGCGTTTTGCCTGACTGAGCCGCACGTCGGTTCCGATGCGTCCGGCCTGCGCACTAGCGCCGTGCGCGAAGGCGACCATTGGGTATTGAATGGCGTCAAGCAATTCATTACCAGCGGCAAGACGGCCGACGTCGCGATCGTAATGGCGGTCACGGACAAGGCAGCCGGCAAGCGCGGGATCAGCGCGTTCATCGTCGAAACGAAAACACCTGGCTATGTCGTCGCGCGCCTCGAGGAAAAGATGGGGCAGCACGCGTCGGACACCGCGCAGATCCTGTTCGAAAACTGCCGGGTGCCGTCCGAGAATTTGATCGGCGAAGAAGGCGCGGGCTACAAGATCGCGTTGGCGGGACTCGAAGGCGGGCGTATCGGCATTGCGTCGCAGGCGCTCGGCATGGCGCGCGCGGCGTACGAAGCGGCTTTGAAATATGCAAAGGAGCGCGAGGCATTCGGCAAGCCGATCTTCGAGCATCAGGCATTGCAATTCCGGCTGGCGGACATGGCAACGCAACTCGAAGCCGCGCGGCAACTGATTCATCACGCGGCCGCGTTGAAGGACGACGGCCAGCCGTGCTTGAAACAAGCGGCGATGGCGAAGCTGTTCGCCTCGGAAATGGCGGAAGCGGTGTGCTCGAATGCGATTCAGATTCACGGCGGCTATGGTTACGTCGCCGACTTTCCGGTCGAGCGCATCTACCGCGACGTGCGCGTGTGCCAGATTTACGAGGGCACCAGCGACATTCAGCGGATCCTGATCGCGCGGCACCTGTGAGAGCGATAGGTACACGATGCCACTAAGCGCTACCGAGCGATTTTCCGATCGAGCCGACGCGTACGTGCGCGGCAGGCCGACTTATCCGCAAGCGATCGTCGAACAATTGCAAAAGGTCGGCGCGCTGAAGCGAGGGCACACCGTTGTCGATGTCGGCGTCGGCACCGGGCTATCGGCAGAACCTTTCTTGCGCAGCGGCTACACGGTGATCGGCGTCGAGCCGAACGAGCCGATGCGAATAGCGGGCGATCAGCAATTGCGCGAGTATTCACGACCTATCGCAGCGTCGCCGGCACGGCAGAAGCGACCACGCTTCCCGACGATGCGGCCGACCTGGTGATTGCGGGTCAAGCGTTTCACTGGTTCGATGTGCCGCGCGCCGCGATCGAAGCGCGGCGCATCCTGCGCCCCGGCGGCTGGGCAGCGTTGATCTGGAACGACCGGCAATCGACAGGCAGCGCATTTCTCGCCGGCTACGAAGCGCTGCTGCGCACGCACGGTATCGACTACGCGAAGTTGCTCCATCGCCACATCGACGAGAAAGCGATCGCGCAATTCTTTGCGCCGGCGCAGGCGACCGTCGCCACGTTCGACAACCCGCGAGAGCTCGAGCGCGAAGATCTGTTGGCGCTCGCCGGATCGGCGTCGTATCTGCCGGCGCCCGGCGATCCACGACACGCCGCGATGCTGCTCGCGCTGAATGCCCTATTCGATACGCACGCGAAAAACGGCACCGTGCAGATGATGTATCGCACGCGTATGCACTACGCGCAGCTCAACTAGCGCAACGACTGTCTCGAGGATGCGATGCCCAAGCCGATCGAATTTCACTTCGACTTTTCTTCGCCGTATTCGTATGTCGCGTCGGAGCAGATCGAACCCGTAGCCGCGCGCCATGGGCGCACGGTGGAGTTCAAACCCGTATTGCTCGGTGCGGTGTTCAAGACCTCAGGCGGCGCACCGTTGACCGAACTGTATGGGCCCAAGGCGAGCTACGCCAAGCGAGACTTCGAACGCTCGGCGCGCTATGCCGGCGTGCCCTACCGGCTGCCGAGCCGATTTCCGATCGCGAGCCTGGCGGCGAAGCGCTCGGTCGTGTGGCTGCAGCAGCATCGGCCTGAATTCGTGGCACCTTTCATTCATGCGGTGTACCGAGCGTTCTTTGTCGACGACCGCGACATCTCGGACGCGGCCGTCGTCGGCGAGATCGCGCGCGAAGTCGGCATCGATCCGGCCGAGCTCGCCGCGGGTATGCAACAACCCGAGACCAAGGAGCGGTTAAGGGCGCAGGTCGAGCAAGCGATTCAGGCGGGCATCTTCGGTGCGCCGACGATCATCGTCGATGGCGAGGTCTTCTGGGGTAATGATCGAATACCGCAGATCGAGCGCTGGCTTGAAAAGGGATCGTTCTAGCGCCCATGTCCGACA
>CAWAYV010000016.1:0-25137 GCA_963786295.1 uncultured beta proteobacterium
CACCGACTTCGATCGGCATGTGAACGGAAAGTGGCAGCAGAGTGCGGCGATGCCGGCGCACAAGGCACGCATCGGCAGCTTCGACGGTCTGCGCGACGAGAGCCGCCGCATCGTCGAAGACGCTTTGATCGAAGCCGTGCGCCAACCGGACCGCCTCGACACGCCGGGCAAGCGGCTGGCCGCGGAGTACTACGCGAGCGGCATGGACCTGACGTCGATCGAGAAGCGCGGGCTGACTTCGCTGGCGCCGCTCTGGTCGCAAATCGATGCGCTGAACGATCGTTCGCAGCTGCCTGCGCTTGCTGGCAAAGATGGCGCTTTATCGAATCCCGGCGCCATTTTCCGTTTCGGTGCGACCTGACGAGAAGGACAAGCGCCGCAACATTCTCGTGCTCGATCAATCGGGGCTCGGCCTGCCCGATCGCGATGATTACTTTCGCGACGATGCGCGCACCCTTGGTGTGCGCAAGGCGTACGACGCGTATCGACTTCGATTTGCGCAGCTGTCCGGCACCGACACCGGTGCGGCGATGGCCGACGCCGTGTTCGCGCTCGAAACCGACCTCGCGCGCGCATCGCTGACGCGGGTCGAGCGGCGTGATCCGAATGTTGTTTACAACCTGCACACCGCCGATTCGCTGGCGAAGCTCGCACCCGGATTCGACTGGGCGGCGTATCTCGCGGCGCTGGGAATCGCACGCACGTCAGAGTTCAACGTGACGTCACCGAAGTTCGCGCAGCAGGTTGCGCTTGCCGCCGCTGACGCGCCGCTCGCAGTGTGGCGCGCGTATCTGCGCCAGCACGTGCTGGACGCCGCAGCGCAAGCGCTGCCGTCCGCGTACGTCAACGCGCATTTCGACTATCGCAGTCGCGCGATCCGCGGTATCGAAGCGCAGCCGCCGCGCGCCGAGCAGGTGATCGTTCGCATCACCGGCAACTTCGGCTCCGAGCCATTGGCCGAAGGACTGGGTCAGCTGTATGTCGCGCGTGCGTTCTCGCCGGAAGCGAAAGCGCGCGCAGTGGCGATGACCGAAGACATCAAGGCCGCGATGCGTGCGCGGATAGAAAAGCTCGATTGGATGAGCGCGCCGACCAAGCTGCGCGCGATCGGCAAGCTCGACGCGATGGTGCTGAAGATCGGGTTTCCGGACCGCTGGAAGACGTACGACGGGCTCACGATCGCACGCGACGACTACGCGGGCAATTGGCTGCGCGCGAATGCGTGGGAATTTCAGCAAAGGCTCGCCGAATTGAACAGGCCGGTCGATCGTACGCGCTGGTTCACGTCGCCGCATCTGGTCAACGCGTTCGCCGGCAGCTTGAACGAGATCGTGTTTCCGGCCGCGATCCTGCAGCCGCCGTTTTTCAACGCGCAAGCCGATGATGCGGTCAACTTCGGCGGTATCGGCGCGGTGATCGGCCACGAGATCACGCATCACTTCGACGATCGCGGCCGGCAATTCAATGAAGTCGGCAACCTGTCGGAGTGGTGGAGCGCGGATGACGTCGCGCGCTACAAGGAGCGCGCAGCGAAAGTCGCGCAGCAGTATTCAGGCTATGCGCCGTTGCCGGGACAGACGATCAACGGCCAGCAAACGCTGGGCGAGAACATCTCGGATCTGGGTGGCGTCAAACTCGCGTACGACGGACTGCAGCGGGCACTGGAGCGGCGACCGACGGGCAAGATCGACAACTACACGCCGGAACAGCGGTTTTTTCTGTCGTTCGCGACGATCTGGCGCACCAAGACGCGCAATGAAGCGCTGATCGACCAGTTGCGAACCGACAGTCATTCGCCGGCGCGCTATCGCGTGCTCGGCCCGCTCGCCAACGTTCCCGCGTTTGCGCAGGCGTTCAATTGCCCGGCTGGTGCGCCGATGATGCGTGCAGCAAGCGAGCAGATTTCAATCTGGGCGGTAGCGGCATCGGCCGGCGATCCTTCAGCGCCAGCCATCCGCGCGCGATGCGATAGATCGCCCAGATGCCGAGCACGAAGAAGCCGATCAACCAGATCGCAAGGCCGATCAACACGATCGCCAGCACCAACCCAAGCACCGCGATAATCACTGCGATCAGCAGCGCCCACCAGAACGTGCGGATCTGCCACGAGAAGTGAGAATCGAGATAGGTCCCGCGCACTTCGTTTCGCTTCACGTAGTTGATGATCACCGCGATGATCGACGGCCAGCCGAACACGAACGCGCCGATGATGCTCGCCGCGCCAAACGCGCCGATCACCAGGCTCAGCGTGTGCAGCGCGTAGACGACGTGCGTGATCGTGACGAGCGAGTCGGCCGGTGCAGCGACAGCCGGCGGGGGAGGAAGTGGCGTGCTCATCGGCGAACTCCGGTCGAGAGTCAGGCGGAGCAGTGAGCATACCTGCTCCGTCTGCGCGGGTTCGCTGTTGTGTCAGTTCATGAAGCCAAGGTCCTGCTGCGTGAAGTTGACCAGGTTCGGCAGGATCACCGGCAAATTGGCTGGCGGTCACTCCCATCCACTTCGCCATCGTCGCTGCGTACTGTTCGACCGACGTCGTCGGAATCAGCCGGCCGTTGCCGGCATCGGTCGATACGTTCGGCGTCAAGTCGGGAAACGCGCCGTAGATCTCCTTGCCCTTTACTGCACCACCGACCACGAAGTGATGCGAGCCCCACCCGTGATCGCTGCCGTCGCCGTTCTCGATCAACGTGCGGCCGAAGTCAGAGGCGGTAAACAGCGTCACGTCATTTGCTGTTCCCATTGTGTCCATCGTCGTCTGGAAAAACGAAATCGCCGACGCGAGTTGCGACAACAGGTTCGGATGCACGGTGTCCTGCGCCGAATGGGTGTCGTAGCCGCCCATTGACACGAGAAAAACTTGCCGCGCGGCGCCGAGCGCGCTTCTGACGCTGATGACTTTGGCGACCATCGCCAGTTGTGTCGCGAGCGAGTTGCCCGCAGGAGGTGTCAATGCCGGTGCGCCGGTGAGCGCGGCGGCCAGCGCGGTGTTGGCGTCGATCGATCGAGTGTTGACCTTGACGGTTTCGTTTTCGAACAGATGGGTGCGGTTACGCGTCAATACTGTGCGCAGCGCGGTGGAAGCAGCGGCGGACCCGTACAACGTCGGCGCTCCGCCGGTCAGCGCGGCAAACCCCACCGCGCCCTGGTTGGCGTCGAGCTGGAACGGCTGTACCTGTTGCCCGCTCAGGAATACGGCGTTGCCGCTGACGTTCAGGCACGTGAAGATGCTGCTGCCGTTTTGCGAAGCGAGCAGATCGCCGATGCGCCCGCCCCAGCCGTAGGTGGCACCTTCGGGTGCGGATGCCTGCCACACCGACTGCTGGTCGTTATGCGAAAACAGTTTCGGCGGCAGCGGATAACCGGGCGTTTGAAACTGGGTGCGCGTGGTCGGCTGAATCAGCGGGCCTACGTTCGCAACGACCGCGCACTTCTGCTGATCGAACAGGGTTGCGAGCGGTGCCAGCGGCGTTCGGCACCGAAAGCTGCAATCCGCCAGGCAGCGGCGTGGTCGGCATCAGTTGGGTCAACTCCGTCGCCTGGCTCCATGCGAGTCCCTGACGGCCGATTGAGTATTTCGCGTAATTCGGCGCGTCGAAAGGCACGATCGTGTTGTGCCCATCGTTGGCGCCGTACAGAAACACGCACACCAATGCCTTGTAGCCGCCAGCCACCTGCGCTGACGCCGCACCAATGGAGGCAAGGTTCAAGGCAAACGGCGCGGCGGTGCCGGCAATCGATAGTGCGGAGGCCTGGCGCAGAAATTCGCGGCGAGAAGCTTGAGTTGTCATCATGGATCTCCTACTTCTGAACCAGGTATTCGGGCGAAGCCATCGTCAGCAGGATGGCCGTGCGAACCCGATTCGTCGGCCCGTTACCGGTCATCGCGATGGCATTGACAGCCGTGCGCAGATCGTTGCGCAGCGTGGTGTCCATCGTTCCGTACATCAGGCAGCGGTTGACGCGGTCGAGCAGCGCGTCGGCGTTGCCGGCGAGTGCGATTTCGGATGAGTAGTCAGGCTGCACGTCCCGCGGAGTGCCGATGCCGGCACCGGACTGCACGACACTCTGCATGTAGTTCGTGTAGCCCGCGACGGCTGTCTCGCCGATCAGCTGAAACTCCGGAGCGACCAGCCCCGCGGTCGCGATCGCGGTGTTCGGCGGTACATAGCCAGGCCGGAAGAAATTGAACACCGACGGCGCGCGCCACGGCTGCTGCCCGAGTGAGAACGATGCGCTATCGAGGTTGCGAATCGTCCAGTTGCCGGACGCCGAAGTCGCCTTGAAGCAGCGCGCCCAGTTGGACAATCGCAACGCGGGCTCGCGCACTTTGCCCCACTGCGTGTCCGCGAGCTTCGTTGCATCGCGCGCTTCGGCGTCAAGCAGGATCGCGCGAATGATCGCTTTCATATCGCCGCGCGCTCCCTGGCCGTTGTTCACACATGCTGCCGCGACCCGGCCGGTGTACGCCGCGCTCGGGTTGCTCGTGACGAAGCGCTGGATCAACTGCCGGCCGATGAACGGGCACAGATTCGGGTGATTGAACAAGCGATCGAGCGCAAGCGTCAGGCTTTGCTCGCCGGATGTTCCCGCCGGGATCGTGATCCCGAGAAAAGCCTTGGCGCCTGTTTCATGAAAGTTCGCGTACATCTTCATCGGCTTGACGGTGCGTTCAGGGTCGGTGACCAGCGAACCCCGGAACTCCGCGTTGCTCGTTCCCGTCGCGGCCCAGCCCCACCCGGTAAACACGCGAGCGAGCCCGGTGATATCGGCGTTGCTGTAAGTCTCGACCGGCTGTCCATTCACTAGCGCGGGCGTGCCGTCGATGTTTAGCTGGGTGAGACCGATGGTGAAAAGCTGCATCACTTCGCGCGCGTAGTTCTCGTCTGGCATCGCGCCGGTAAACGCGTCGGCCTTCTTGTTTCCCAGGTGCGATAGGTAGATGCCCATCATCGGGCTGGTCGATACCGCCTCGATCAGATGGCGGTAATTGCCGAATGCATGTTGTCCGAGCAGATCAGCGTAGTTCGCTAGGCCATCGGAGTAGGCGGCGATCGTGTTGTCTCCGCCCGATACGACGACGAGTTCGGATAGCGCGAACTTGACTCGCTGGCGTAGCTGGTCCGGCGCGGGAATCGCCTGTTGCCAGAACGAGTCCTGCATGAAGTTAAAGTTGCCAACATTCGGGCCGGGGGTGAAATTCGCCTGCACGTACGGCAGGTGCGGCGTCACCGCGATTGCGAACTGCTCGTCGATCCATGCCGAATAACCGATCGCTTGCACTTTCGCGATATCGGACTCGGTCGGTCCGAAGGTCGCTTGCGTCAAAAAACGCGCGGCTTCGTCAGCGGTCGGGCCAGCAGACGGCGCAGGGGCCGGAGCGGGTGCCGGCGCAGGTGATGATCCGCCGCCACCGCAGGCAGTGATGCCTGCCGCAGTCGCCGCAGTGGCCGCAGCGAAGACAATCCGCGCCATGCTGCGCGCAAGCGTTTGTTCCATCGCGTTCTCCCAATCCAACCGTGGAAGCTAGTGTCGTGGCTATGCAACGATCGGAGAAGAAGCTTTACAAAGCGAAACGCCTGTAAACATTAAGCGCGAGACTCACTGCGACCGTGCCCTAAAGTCTGTCGACATCGCGCCGAAATCCCTGCGTGTTCCGCGGACGAGCGGACGATTCGGTATCGTTAGCGGTCACACCAATAGCCTTCCGTCCATGACCACCACCGATCACAACAATCCGTTGTTACAACCCTGGGACGAACCGTTCGGCCTGCCTCCGTTCGAGCGCGTGCGCTCGGAACACTTTGCACCCGCTTTCGAACAAGCGATGGCAGCGCATCGAACGGAGATCGATCGTATTGCGGACTCGTCCGAGGCGCCGACGTTTGAAAATACGATCGCCGCGCTCGATCGCAGCGGCCGATTGCTGACGCGCACCGAGCAGTTGTTCTTCAATCTGACGGCATCAGAGACTTCGCCGGCACTACAAGCGGTCGAACGCGAGGTAGCGCCAAAGCTTGCCGCGCATGAGAACGCAATCCTGCTCGACGAGAAACTGTTCGCGCGCATCGACGAGCTGCACGCTAAGCGCGCCGCGCTGTCTCTGAGCGCCGAGCAGTTGCGCCTGCTCGAGCGCATGCATCTGGATTCAGTGCTGGCAGGCGCGCGCTTATCGACCTCGGCCAAGGCGAGGTTGAGCGAAATCGTGGAGCGCCTCGCGCAATTGCAGACCAGTTTCTCCCAAAACATATTGGCCGACGAGGCCGAGTGGTGCCTGTGGCTGCATGACGAGGAAGATCTGCAGGGCTTGCCCGACGCCGTGCGGGCGGCCGCGAAAACGGCTGCCGAGCAACGCGGCAATCCGCAAAAGTCGGCGATCACATTGAGCCGCTCGTTGGTCGTTCCATTCTTGACTCACTCGGAGCGGCGCGACCTGCGTGAGCACGCGTTCAATGCATGGACGCGCCGCGGCGAAAACGACGGCGCGCACGACAATCGTCCGATCGCGCGCGAAATTCTGGCGCTTCGGGCCGAGCAGGCGCGGCTCAATGGCTATGCGAACTTTGCCGACTACGCGCTGGTCGACCGCATGGCAGGAAAGCCGGCCGCAGTCGCGGAACTGCTCGAGAAAGTTTGGGAGCCCGCGAAGGCGAAGGCGGCCGACGAGCGCGATTCGTTGCGCGCGATCGCAGCAGCGCGCGGCGAGCCGACCGACATCGCTCCATGGGACTGGCGCTACTACGCCGAACTCGTGCGCAAATCGCGTTACGACATCGACGACGCGATGGTCAAGCCCTACTTCTCGCTCGATCGGATGGTCGAGGCGGCGTTCGATTGTGCGTATCGGTTGTTCGGCATCGAATTCGTCAGGCGCCCCGACATTGCCGCTTATCACCCCGACGTGCGCGTATACGAAGTGCGGCGCGGCGAGTATCCGATCGGCGTGTTCCTGCACGACAACTTTGCGCGCCCGACCAAGCGCGGGGGCGCGTGGATGAGCAACTATCGCTCGCAGTCGCGCATCGACGGTGACGTGCTGCCAATCGTCGTCAACAACAATAATTTTGCGAAGGGCACGCCGACATTGCTGTCACTGGACGACGTTCGCACGCTGTTCCACGAATTCGGCCATGGCCTGCACGGCCTGCTGTCGCAGGTGACGTACGAGCGCTTGTCCGGCACGCGCGTGTTGCGGGACTTCGTCGAGCTGCCGTCGCAACTATTCGAACACTGGGCGCTCGAGCCCGAGGTGCTCAAGAAGCACGCGCTGCATATCGACACCGGCGCGCCGATTCCCGACGAGTTGATTGATCGGCTTCGGCAAGCGCGGCGCTTTAATCAGGGATTCGAGACCGTTGAATACACCGCGTGTGCGCTGCTCGACATGGCGCTGCACGCGCGGACCGACAGCGACGGAGTCGACATCACGCAGTTTGAGCAAAATGAGCTCGCGCGATTGGGCATGCCGCGCGAGATGGTGTTGCGTCACCGGCTACCGCACTTCGGGCACCTTTTTTCGAGTTCGAGTTATGCCGCCGGCTACTACGTGTACATGTGGGCCGAGGTGCTCGACGCCGACGGCTACGACGCCTTTGTCGAAGCGGGTAATCCGTTCGATCCGGCGGTCGCGGCGCGACTGCTGAAATACGTTTACTCGGCCGGCAACACGCTCGAGCCGCGCGCAGCCTATCGCGCGTTTCGCGGGCGCGATCCTGCTGGTCGAACCGCTACTTGCGAAACGCGGGCTGATCGGCGAAACGCAGCCCGCCTAGGTCACTAAGCCGAGGATCGATACGTCAAACACGCGCTCGACGAACCAGAGCGTTGCGATGATCGGCGATCAACGCCGAGCCGAGCCCGAGGACCCAGCGCGGATAGCGTGACCATCGGCGCACCGCGGCCAGAACCATAAACGCCGCGGCGACGATTGAGATCTGTCCGATTTCGACGCCCAGGTTGAATCCCAGCAGCGCCAGCGCGAGTTCACTGCGCGGCAGCGACAACGGCGCGAGCACCTCGGCGAAGCCGATGCCGTGAATCAGGCCGAACCCGAACGCGACCGCAGCGAGCCGCCGCGTGACCACCGGCCACACGTTGTTCAGCGCGGTCGCCAGAATCGTCAGCGCGATCAGCGGCTCAATCACGCGCGCCGGAATCCGAATGATTCCGAACGATGCGAGCGCCAGCGTCAGCGAATGCGCGAGCGTGAACGCGGTAACGATCCAGATCACCGCCATCAATGCGCGCCTGATATCGGTCTGCGCCGTCCAGTGCCCCGCGCGCCGCTGCACCACCGACGGCAGCAGCAGCGTGAGCAGAAACAGCAGGTGATCGAACCCGCCCGCGATGTGCTCGATGCCGCTCCACAAGAATCCGCTGAAACCGCTCGGAGCATCGGTGGCCGAGTCGGCGCCTGGCAGAGCCACTGTGGCGCCAGGCGCGGCGATGCGTGGCTGGCTCGCGCCGCGCACGCTGACAAGCACGCGGTGCGATGGGTCGACACCTTCGAACAGCCGATAGTCGAGCGTCAGCGCACCGTCGGCGCCGCAATCAGCGGTGCCCTCCATATGCGCGTATCCGGCGTCGGTCAGGCGAACGTAGCGCGGCGAATCGAAGCGCAATGTGCAAGCCGTCGCGCCGCTTCTTATCGAGATTCTTGACGCTGCCAACGTCGTGACATCAGCTGCGCGATCGGCGACTTCGCCCCAGATGAGCTGGCCATCGCCGTTGGTGTCGAGGTCAAGCAGGGCATCGAGATCGCGCAGTGCGATGCGCCATTGCAAGGTAGGTGCGCTGGGAGCGCTCGCGTCGACTTCAAGGTAAGCCGTGCTGGTTGAGTGCGCGTACGCGTCAAAGCCAAGCGATGACAGTGCGACGACGACAACGGCGCCTAGCAACGCCTTGAGTGCGCGTGACGGCATCAGCTCTTGACCGAATTCAATGCGCGCTCGACCCGTACATCGCGCAACCCGCTGCGTGCAAGCCAGTCGCGCACTTCGGCCAGCGTGGCCGCATCGCTTGCCGCACGAGCGGCCAGCGCCAGGATTCGCAGATCGGCGGGCTCGCGCTGATCGTTCCAGTTCTGCCGCGCCAGTTTTAGCGCTGTGGCGCTGTCGCCCAGTTCAAGCGCGAACAGCGCGGCTTCGCGTGCGTGCAGGAATTCGCCGCGTACCTGCGCGGCCGCAAAGCGATCCGCCAATAGCTTCTGTAACGCAGCGGCGTCGCGCTGCTGCTTGCGTGCGACGATCCAGCGGCGCAGCAATACCGCGTCGGTACTCGGCAGCGGCACCAGCAACGCTTCGGCTTGCGGCCAGCGCTGTTGCGCAATCAATGCATCGACCAGCGCCACCGTGGTGTACAGATCGTCGTCGAGCGCGAGCGACGCGTTGTATGCACGCACGGCTGAGTCGAGCGCGCCCTGCTGTTCATGGATCTCGCCGGCGAGCGATAGCGCCCAGCCCCGCAGCGAGGGGTCGGTGACGTTTTCGAGCCTGGCCAGGGCCTGGGCATTGTTGCCGCTCAACGATTCGCCTATCGCGCGGCAGATCACAGCCACCGTCGGCGCCGACTGTACGCAGCGCTTCGCAATCGGCGCGCGCCGCGACGATGTCGCCGCGAACATGCGCAACCGTCGCGCGCGTTAGCCGCGCTTGCACATGCGCGGGCGCTTGCTCGATCGCGCGGTCGAGCAGCCCACGCGCTGAGTCGAACCGATGGCGGCTTTGCTCGATGGTCGCGCGCAAGACCAGTACTTCGACACCGGTGGGACCGGTGTCGGGCAAACCGGCCAGTTGCGCTTCGGCGTATCCGAGCGTGCGTGGATCGCCGCTCGCGCGCCCGGCTTGAATCAAGCGCCGTGCGATATCGATGCGCTGCTTGGGCTCCTCGGGCGGCTTGGCCGCATCGAGCCTGACGCTGTCCAACCGTTGCACCGACTGCTTGACCGCTCGTGGCAGCAGTTGCGTTTCGACCACCTCATCCCGCGAGGGGACGCGCGCAGGCTCGGTGGCCGACGCAGCGCTTGCCAGCGAACACAGCCAAATCAGAAGCGCCCGGCAGATCCGTGCCGGGCGCTTCGTCGAGCTGACGCCGGCGAGCCTAGATCGACGTCGGTTCGGTGGTGTCGGAAACCGGCGGCGTGATTCCACCGATGTTGCGTGGCTCATTGGTTTCCTGGGTCAAAGACGCAAGCACCGTCTGAATGAAAGCGATGAGGCCGGCAACGCTCGCCGACGCCGCCGCATCTTCCTGCGCCATCGGGTCCACCGGCGGCGGAGCAGATGGCGGAGCGGGTGGCGTCGGCACCGGGTCGTCGTATGACGACGAGCCGCAACCTGCAGCGAGCATCGTGACAGCGCACGCCACGGCCAATGCCTTGAATCGGAAATGGTCTTTCATCGCGGCTCCTTTATTGCGCGCCGGGCAGCGGCGTCGCCAGATACGGGAAAGCGGCGCTGAACATCGCGTCCGAAGTCGCAGTGCCGTTATCGGTCAGCGCCAGGGCGCCCGACGGCGCATCGGCGGCCACGCACCCAAAAGCCGACGGCATATTCAACGTGCACAGCACGCCCATCGCAACGCGCAGCGAGATGTCAACCACATCGTCGCCCGGCCGCCGCCCGTTCGGAAAGCCGGCGTTGTCTCCCGCCAGCACGCCGAGCGGGTTTTGCGAACCTTTCGGCATCGGTGCGATCGACGTGTTCAGGCGCAGCATCTCGGACGCCACCACACCCGCGGGTTGATTCAAACCCGGCACACCGGTCAGGAACGCGGTCACCAGATCCTGGCGCGGAAACTTGGTCGGCGCACGCACGCCGGCCGACGAGAACAGAATCTCGATCAGCGCGGGCAACGTCGGGTTGGTCACGTAGTCGGCAAACTGGCCGTCGTCCTTCGGCTTCGAGGCGTTGAACTTGTCCTTGTCCTTCAGCCCGATCACGACTTCGTTGACCAGTGGCATTCCGAGCCGCGACACCTGAACCCAGGCGCCGCCTTCCTTTGCAGCTACCGAATGCCCTGACGGCGGCGTGCCATCGAGCAGCCGCGCCTGGCGCAGGCTGGCGGTGGTCCAGCCGCCGATGATCGGGCTGGTGCCGCTGGTCAGGCATGCGGATGCAACTTCCAGCACGATGCTGCTGACGTTCTTGTCGGCCAGATCATCGACACCGCCGCTTACCGCCAGCGGATTCAGGTTCAGCAGGTCGAACGTCTTGCCCAGGGCGACCACGAACGGATCTTTGCGCTGGCCGACGAACACCTTGCCGGGCGTGGCGCAACCCGGAATGTTGATCGTTTGAATGCTCTGCGCTGCATACGCTTCGTAGCCGGCGACCGAGCCGAAGGTCTTAGTGCCGATGAAGTCGAACGGCTTGACCAGATCGCGCGCGCCGCCGGCACTCGTCACCGCCTGGCGCTGCCCGCCGCGACGATCGCTGCGCACGATGTCGATCTGGTAGGTCTCTTTCAGATTGAGTGCAGCATTGCTGGAAGCCGAGATTGCACCGGCCTGCACCAGCGGGATCGAGATGTTCTTGCCCGCGATCGGCAGCGTGATATCCGCCAGACTGTTCTTGAAGCGAAACTGGAACGTGATGTCCTCGACGCCGTTGCCGTTGTTGTCGATGTGAATCTCGTACAACGCGTTGGCATCGAACGAGAAGTAATTGGGACCGCCGTACGCATCCTGCAGCGGAATGTAGTTGGCCACCAGCGTGACGAACGCGTCGCGGCCGGGCTCGTATGAGCGAAACATGTAGAAGTCGGTGCCGTCGACTTTGGGGACCGTGGTGATAAACGGCGCCTCGCGATGGCTCGATGCTGCTGCTGGTTGGACGAACGATGCGGCGCTTAGCGCCGCCATCGCAGCCAGCGCAAACGGCGCTGCCCGCAGTGATTTTCTTGACATAGGTGCCTCCTTGGCTGAAGCCGGAAATAGAACCGGGAATCCGCTTCCACGGCTATTACGGGCCAAGAAGTGATTTGGATGAGGCGCGGGTCGGTGTCGCCAGCCTGTCAGCTACGCAAGAACGCCGCCAATCGTTCGGCGCCTTGCACCAGCAACGTTTCGGACGCGGCGAAGCACCATCGCAGATAACCTTCGCCTTCAGGGCCAAACGCGGCTCCGGGCGCAAGCCCGAGGCCGGCTTCGGCCACAAGTTGCTTGGCCAGCGCGACACTGTCGCCACCGTGACCGGCGATACGGAAAAACAGATACATCGCGCCGGGGGGCGGCGCGACTTCGATTCCAGGCACTTTGGCCAGCGCATCAACCAGAAGGTCGCGTGACGCGCGCAAGCGCGCGACGTTCTGCCGCACGCACGACTCACCCTCGTTCACGGCGACCAGTCCCGCGAGTTGTACGAACGGCGGTGCACACGACGTATTGAACTCGATCACTTTGCCGAGCTGAGCGACAAATCGTCGTGGCGCGACGATCCAGCCCAACCGCCAGCCGGTCATCGTCCAGCTCTTGGAAAATGTATTGGCGCTGATCACGCGATCGTCGTCGCCGATCTGCGACAGCACGCTCGGAGCGTGGCCGTTGATCGTCATCGACGGTTCGAACACGATGCGCTCGTACGCGTCGTCGCTGACGAGCCAGATGCCGTGACGCCGGCAATGCGCGAGCAAATGATCCCAGTCATGCTGCGGCATCGTCCAGCCGGTCGGATTGTTCGGCGAGTTGACCAACACGATGCGAGTCGTGGGAGTTGCCGCGTCGAGCAGGCGTTGCAGGTCAAGCGACCAAACACCGTTATGGCACGTCAACGACACCGGAACGACTTCCGCGCTCATGATGCGCGGCATCGCGGTCAGGTTCGGCCATACCGGCGTAACGATGACCACGCGATCGCCGGGCTCGATCAACGCCTGATCAATCAGCGATAGCGCGTGCACGCCTGCACTGGTGACGGCGATGCGATCCACATCGATGCGCTCGGTCGGGACGTGAAGCCGGTTCGCATACGCGGCGAGCGCTTCGCGCAGCTCGATCAACCCGAGGTTGTGGTTGTAAAAGGTTTCGCCGGCGTCGAGTGCGGCTTTTGCGGCGTCGCGGATGAAAGCGGGTGTGACCTGGTCGCCTTCGCCGAACCAGAACTTCAAAATGTCGGAGCGACCGATGCCCGCGTTGGCGACTTCGCGGATGCGTGAGGCAGGTAGCGCTTCGATTGTCGGACGGATGATTCTCGGCCCCAAGGGGAGCCGGATTATCCACGTGCGGCTATATATTCAGCGGACGCGGCATCGGCACCGATAGTTTTGTCGACCAAGGCGCGAGCGCGGGCAGGATGTCTGCCTGCAGCGCCACACCCTGGGCAATTTGATCACGCCGCCGCGCGAGTCCGCGCTCACCCGGCAGGCGGACTGCATCACCGCTCGCGCGTGGAGGGTTGTTTCGGCACGCTTGCGCGATCCACTCGGCCTGGCGCGCGAACGCAGTGAGTCCGCCAAATGCCGCCGGGTCGATCGCCTGTACAAAGACTGTTGCGCCCCATCCTTGTTTTGCATCGGCGCGGCCGAAACCCGCGAGCCCTCCGGTCAGCATCTCGACGATCAGCGCCAGCGCGTAGCCCTTATGGCCGGCATCGACGCCGCCGGTAGGCAATATCGTCCCGGGCGGCTCGGCAAATAGCACCGCGGGATCGTTGGTGGCCTCACCGTCCGCCGTCAATAGCCACGGATGCGCAAGACGTTCGCCGCGCTTGTGTAATCGCGTGGTCATGCCGTTCGTCGTCAATGAGGCCGACAAATCGATCAGCACCGGATCACCCTCGGTCGGAAATCCGAAAGCAAGCGGATCGGGAGTAAACACTGCGCGCGTTCCACCGTGCGGCGCCACGCTCGCCGCATTCGGATCGGAACATGAGAGCAGCAGAACGAAACCGCGCTCGGTCGCACGGCTCAGATATGCAGCTAAGCAGGCGATGTGATGGCTGCGACGGATGACGACGGTGCCGGTGCCACAACTGCGTGCGCGTTCGATTGCGTCGTCGATCGCCAGTCGCGTCAGCCACGGCCCCGGCAGCCGATCGCCGTCCCACAGCACACTGGCTTTGCGTTCTTCTATGACGCGATGGCGACCGCTCTTTGCCATCGTGCCCGCTTCCAGTTCACGCAGATAGGGCGCCAGCAGCGCGAGCCCATGCGTGTCGTGACCGAGCAGATCGCCTTCAAGCAGGACCTCCGCAACGGCGGATGCCACGTCGCGCGCTAGACCCGCACCCATCAGCAGATCGCGCGCAAATTCCTGCAGCGCTTGAGTCGCGTAGCGCATCAATACACTGCGCGACCACCTGACAGGTCGAATACCGCTCCGGTGGAGAACGAGCAGTCTTCGGTGCAGAGCCAGGTAACTAGCGCGGCAATCTCTTCGACTTCACCGAAGCGGCCCATCGGAATCTTCGACAGCATGAAGTCGATGTGACTTTGCGTCATCTGCGCGAACATTCCGGTCTTGACGGCCGCCGGGGTTACGCAGTTCACACGTATTCCGGTCTTCGCCAGCTCCTTGCCGAGTGATTTGGTCAATGCGACGACGCCGGCCTTGGACGCGCTGTACGCGCTGGCGTTCGGATTGCCTTCCTTACCTGCGATCGACGCGATATTGACGATGCGACCGTAATCATTGGCTTGCATGTGCGCGATCAGCGCCCGGTTGCACAGGAAAACTCCAGTGAGGTTGATCTCGAGTACTTCCTTCCACGCCGCCACCGGGTACTGCTGCACAGTGGTATTCGGCCCCGTGATGCCGGCGCTGCAGATCAGAGCGTCGACGCGGCCAAGTGCCTTGATGCTGGCTTCGCACGCGCCTGCCACGTCGTCTTCGCTAGTGACGTCGAGCACGTGCGTGTGCGTGTTTGCGCCAAGCGACTTCGCTGCAGCCTGTAGCGCACCCGCATCCCGATCCCACAAGCTGACACGCGCACCTGACGCGGCCAATCGTTGCGCAATCGCGTACCCGATCCCCGCCGCGCCGCCGGTCACGATCGCACCGCGTCCCTGCATGTCGAGCTGATTCATTGCTCCTCCAATTTGTAGCAGCTTGATGCAACGTAGCGAGCAGCCTCGAGGTTGCGCCGAGGAGCGGAAGCGTACGACGAGCTACGTTGAGCACCGGAGGCGCAAGATCGGGGCGCGCAGTAGTTGCATCAGGCTGCGGCGACTATATCTGCAAAATTGGTCTTACCACTTGACCGATTTTGTTGGCCCGTTGTTGACCGTCCTCAAGCTCCATGGCTACACTCGCCGCGCCTTTCGTTGATCCCCTCGCGCAAATCCCTGAATGTCATCGCGTAAGCCCCGTCGTAGTCAATCCTGGTTTGGCCGTCTCGACCGCGATGGGTTCATCTACCGCTCGTGGATGAAGAACCGCGGCATTCCGCACGATCAGTTCGACGGTCGGCCGGTGATCGGTATCTGCAACACATGGTCTGAGCTGACGCCGTGCAATACGCACTTTCGCGTTCTTGCGGAGCAGGTACGCCAAGGCGTGCTCGAAGCCGGCGGCTTTCCTCTCGAATTCCCGGTGATGTCGCTCGGCGAAACGTTAATGCGTCCGACGACGATGCTGTTTCGCAATCTGGTCAGCATGGACGTCGAGGAATCGATTCGCGCCAATCCGCTCGATGGCGTCGTGTTGCTGATGGGCTGCGACAAGACGACGCCCGCATTGTTGATGGGCGCTGCGAGTGTGAATCTACCGACGATCGGCGTCTCGGGCGGACCGATGCTGTCGGGCAAGTATCGCGGCGGCGAGCTCGGCTCGGGCACCGGCGTGTGGCAGATGAGCGAAGCCGTGCGCGCCGGCGAGATGTCGCAGCAGGATTTCTTCGAAGCCGAGAGCTGCATGCATCGCTCGCACGGTCACTGCATGACGATGGGCACCGCCTCGACGATGGCCAGCATGGTCGAAGCGCTCGGCGTCGGTTTGCCTGGCAATGCGGCGATTCCCGCGGTTGACGGACGGCGCAACGTACTTGCGCGCATGGCGGGTCGACGCGTTGTGCAGATGGTCGACGAAGATCTCGTGCTGTCGAAGATTCTGACGCGCGCCGCCTTCGAAAATGCGATTCGAATCAACGCTGCGATCGGCGGCTCGACCAATGCGGTGATTCATCTGCAGGCACTGGCCGGCCGCGCCGGCGTGCCGTTGACGCTCGAAGACTGGGACGCGCTGGGCCACGACCTGCCGTGCCTGGTCGATTTGCAGCCGTCGGGTCAGTACCTGATGGAAGACTTTTATTACGCGGGTGGACTGCCGGCGGTGATCCGCGAGTTGGGTGCGGTTTTGAATCGCGACGCGCTGACGGCGAACGGCCGCACGCTGTGGGAAAACAACCGCGATTCGCCGCGTTATGACCTCGAAGGAACAAAGCGCGTGATCAGGCCGCTGGATGATCCTTTCAAACCGCACGCCGGCATCGCGGTCTTGCGCGGCAATCTCGCCCCCGACGGAGCAGTAATCAAGCCATCGGCGGCAACGCCGGCGCTGATGAAGCACAGGGGCCGCGCGGTTGTCTTCGAAACCAGCGATGAAATGCACGCCAAGGTCGAAGACGACAGTCTCGACGTTAACGCCGACGACATTCTGGTGTTGAAGAACTGCGGGCCGAAGGGTTATCCGGGCATGGCCGAAGTCGGCAACATGCCGCTGCCGGTCAAGCTGTTGCGTCAGGGCGTCACCGACATGGTGCGGATTTCGGATGCGCGCATGAGCGGCACCGCGTACGGCACTGTCGTGCTGCACGCTGCGCCGGAAGCTGCTGCCGGCGGCAATCTTGCGCTGGTGAAAACCGGCGACATCATCGAGCTCGACGTCGAACGCCGCCGCTTGCATTTGGAAGTGAGCGACGAGGAATTGAAGCGCCGCCGCGCGGCGTGGAAAGCTCCAGCATCTCCGATGTCGCGCGGATACACCAAGCTGTACTTCGATCACGTGCAGCAGGCCGACAAGGGCGCCGATCTCGACTTTCTGGTCGGCGCCAGCGGGTCGGCGATTCCGAAGGACAACCACTGAACACGATGCGCGCATTGATCACCGACTACGACTTCCCCGACATCGAGCTCGAGCGCGAAGTGTTTCGCACGGGCGGTGTTGAGCACGTCGTCGCCCAGTGCCGCACCGAAGACGATCTGATCGCCGCCGCACGCGAGTGCGATGCGCTGCTGCTGCAATACGCTCCGGTCACCGATCGCGTGCTGGCGGCGCTGCCGCGTATCGGATTGGTGAGCCGCTACGGCGCGGGATTCGACACGATCGATACCGAAGCGTGTCGCCGCCACGGCGTGTGGGTGGCCAACTCGCCGGATTACGGCGTGGGCGAGGTGGCGACCCACGCGCTCGCGATGACGTTGGCGTTGATCCGTCATCTGATGATCTATGACCGCGATGTCAAAGCGGGTCGCTGGCACTACCTGTCCGCCGGCAAGATTCGCCGGGCGAGCTTGATGACGGTCGGGGTGCTGGGTCTCGGGCGCATCGGCAAGCGCTATGCGGCGCTGGCGCGCGAATGCTTCGCGAAGGTGATCGCCTGCGATCCGTACTTGAACGACGCCGACTTTCCGCCGTATGTGCAGCGTGTCGGTCTGACGGAGCTCTTCGAGAACGCCGACGCGATTTCGCTGCATGTTCCGCTGAACGACGAGACGCGCGGTATGGTCGATGCATCGCTGCTGGCCAAGCTGAAGCCCGACAGCGTATTGATCAATACAGCGCGCGGTGGCGTGGTCGATATCGATGCGTTGCGTGCTGCGCTCGATGAAGGGCGGCTCGACGGCGCGGCGCTCGACGTGCTGCCGACCGAGCCAATCGCGCCGCAACATCCGCTCGCCCGGCATCCACGTGTACTGTTGACCCCGCACGCGGCGTTTTATTCGTGCGAATCCGAAGTGGAATTGCGCCGTAAGGCAGCGTTAAATATTGTTCAGTGGGCGGCCACGGGCCGCCCGATGTATCCGGTGGTGCAGGGGTCAAAGAGCCCGCGCTAGTTACGAACAGGGGAGACAGCCGCTGATGGCGCAAGTCGCGATACGTCGCGTCGAAAAATACTTTGGCACGACGCGTGTGATTCATGGCGTCGATGTCGACGTCGCCGACGGCGAGTTCGCGGTGCTGGTCGGGCCGAGCGGCTGCGGCAAGACGACGTTGCTGCGGATGATCGCCGGACTCGAAGAAATCAGCGCCGGTGAGATCGTGATCGGCGGAAGAGTCGTCAATCGGATGTTGCCGAAAGAGCGCGACATCGCGATGGTGTTTCAGAACTACGCGCTGTATCCGCACATGACGGTGCGCGACAACATGTCGTTTAGCCTGCGACTGGCGAACGCCGGCAAGCCAGAGATCGACAAGCGGGTGGCGCGCGCCGCCGACATCCTTGGCCTCGGCAGCCTGCTCGATCGATATCCGCGTCAGCTCTCCGGTGGCCAGCGTCAGCGCGTTGCAATGGGCCGCGCGATCGTGCGTGATCCGCAGGTGTTCCTGTTCGATGAGCCGCTGTCGAACCTCGATGCCAAGCTGCGCGTGCAGATGCGCACCGAGATCAAGGAGCTGCATCAGCGGCTGAAGACCACGTCGGTCTACGTGACGCATGATCAGATCGAAGCGATGACGATGGCCGACAAGATCGTCGTGATGAAGGACGGCGTCGTCGAGCAGACCGGCGGACCGCTTGATCTCTATGACAACCCGGCCAACACCTTCGTCGCGGGCTTCATCGGATCACCGGCGATGAACCTGCTTGCGGGCAACGCGCGGCGCAACGGAAGCGGACTCGAGGTTGCCTTTCCCAACGGCGAACGGGTGCAGACACCGAACGGCGCCGCGCTGCAGGACGGGCAGCCGGTGCTGTTCGGCATCCGGCCCGAGCACTGGGCGGTCGCCGCCAGCGGCGGGCTGAGTGTCGAGGTTGTCGTGGTCGAGCCGACCGGCGCCGACACCCAGCTCTATTGCCGTTTCATGGAGCACGAAGTGACCGCCACGATTCGCGACCGCACCAACGTGCGCCCGGGAGACCGCATTACGCTAGCGCCGGACCCCGGACGTGCGCACTTGTTCGATACCGTCAGCGGGAAACGCCTGACGGCCTGAATTCACTTGACGCAGTGAGCCCACCACCGAAGGAGACAGCATGAGACATTGGAAGAGACGAGAATTTTTGAAGACCTCCGCGGGCGTCGCCGCCGCCACGGTCGGCCCATTGATCTTGATCAAGGACGCCGCGGCGCAGTGGAGCAACACGCCGGAAAAAGGCGCGAAGCTGCGCGTGCTGCGGTGGAAGCGCTTCGTGCAGGGCGACGAGGACCAGTATCTGGTCAACGTCAAGAAGTTCGTCGAGAAGACCGGCATCGAGGTGCGAGTCGACGCCGAGGGTTGGGAGGACGTGCGTCCGAAGGCGGCCGTTGCCGCCAACACCGGTGCGGGCCCCGACATCATCCTGTCGACCAATGACGACGCCAATCTGTATCCGGACAAGCTCGTCGACGTGACCGATGTCTGCACGTACCTCGGCAAGAAGTACGGTGGCTTCTACCCGGTCTGCGATCCGTATCTGCGGCCCGATGGCAAGAAGTGGATCGGCGTCCCGCTTGGCGTTGCTGGCGTCGCGTTGGTTTATCGCGAAAGCCACATGAAAGCGGCCGGGTTCAACTCGTTTCCGAAGGACACCGACGGCTTCCTGAAGCTTTGCAAGGCAATGAAGGACAAGGGGACGCCACCGGGATTCGCGCTCGGCAATGCAACCGGCGACGGCAACACGTGGTGCAACTGGCTGGTCTGGGCATTTGGCGGGAAGCTCGTCGATGCCAACAACAAGGTCGTCATCGACAGCCCGGAAACGATCAAGGCGCTCGAGTATGCGAAGGAGACTGTACTCGACGTTCGTGCCGGGCACGCTGTCATGGCTCGATCCGAACAACAACAAGGCGTTCCTCGACGAGCAGATCTCGCTGACCAATAACGGCATCTCGATCTACTACGCGGCCAAGACCTCGAAGGATCCGAAAGTCGCCGCACTCGCCGCGGACATCAACCACGCCAACTTCCCGATCGGGCCGATCGGCAAGCCGAGCGAGTTCCAGCTGTTCTTCAACCAGATGATCTTCAGGTACACCAAGTATCCGAAGGCGGCCAAGGAGTTCCTGCGCTTCATGATGGAAGAGGAACAGATGAATCCGTGGGTGCAGGCGTCGATCGGCTACGTGGCGCCCGCACTGACGGCGTACGAAAAGAATCCGATCTGGACCTCGGACCCGAAGCACACGCCTTATCGCGACTCGATGAAGAACATGTGGCCAAGCGGTCACGCCGGCAAGATGGGATATGCCTCGGCCGGTGCATTGGCCGACTTCATCGTCGTCAACATGGTGGCCGAGGCCGCCTCGGGATCGAAGACACCGAAGGAAGCGGCCGATCGCGCGCAGAAACGCGCGGAGCGGTATTACAAAGTCTGATGCTACCCGCCGCATGGCAGTGCCGAGTTCGGGCGCTGCCATGCGCGGGCCGCGCCCTCTGCGAATCGAGCCGATGTGAGTAGCGCTCCCATCCCCATCGCCGCTCCTCGAAGCGGCGCGCTGAGTCGCCTGCTCGAAAGCCGCAATTTTCTTGGGCTGCTGTTCATGCTGCCCGCGGCGCTGGTGCTGCTGTTGTTCCTGACCTATCCGCTCGGGCTGGGTACCTGGCTGGGTTTCACCGACACGAAGATCGGCCGCGACGGCGAATGGATCGGACTCGAGAATTACGAATTCCTGTTCGGCGACTCGGTCGCACGGTTGTCGCTGTTCAACACGCTCTTTTATACGATTGTCGCCAGCGTCATCAAGTTCGTCCTCGGCCTGTGGCTGGCTCTGCTGCTCAACAAGCATCTGCCATTCAAGTCGTTCATCCGCGCGATCGTGCTGCTGCCGTTCATCGTACCGACCGCGCTGTCGGCGATCGCCTTCTGGTGGATCTACGACGCTCAGTTCTCGATCATCAGCTGGACGCTCGTCAAGCTCGGCTGGATCGACCGATACATCGATTTCCTCGGCGAACCCTGGCTGGCGCGGTTGTCCGTGATCGCGGCCAACATCTGGCGCGGTGTGCCATTCGTGGCGATCTGCCTGCTGGCCGGCCTGCAGACGATCTCGCCTTCGTTTTACGAAGCGGCGAGCCTCGACGGCGCGACGCCATGGCAGCAGTTTCGTTTCGTCACGCTGCCGCTGCTGACGCCGATCATCGCAGTGGTGATGACGTTTTCGGTGCTGTTCACGTTCACCGACTTCCAACTGATCTATGTCTTGACGCGTGGCGGACCGCTGAATGCCACGCATCTGATGGCCACGCTGAGTTTCCAGCGCGCGATTCCTGGCGGGGCACTGGGGGAGGGCGCGGCGCTCGCGACCGCGATGGTGCCCTTCCTGATGGCGGCGATCCTGTTCAGCTATTTCGGCCTGCAGCGCCGCGCGTGGCAGCAGGGTGGGCAGGACAAATGAGCGCCGCCGAACAGCGCGAGGTGCCTGCCTCCCCCGAGACGGCCGACTCGCAAGGCATGAAGTACCTCGAGTCGACACGCCGTCGCATCGTCACGGTGTATCTGCCTCTCGCGGCGTTCCTGTTCGTGCTGCTGTTCCCGTTCTACTGGATGGCGATCACCACGTTCAAGCCGAACGACGAATTGCTGTCGCGCGCGGGCAATCCGTTCTGGGTCATCAATCCGACGCTCGCCCACATCAAGAAGCTGCTGTTCGATACCGCCTACCCGGACTGGCTGTGGAACACGATGCTGGTGTCGGTCGTGTCAACGGGGCTGTCGCTCTTCTGCAGCGTGCTCGCCGCCTATGCGATCGAGCGGCTGCGATTCCGCGGCTCGCGTTACGTCGGCATGAGCATCTTCCTCGCCTACCTGGTGCCGCCGTCGATCCTGTTCATCCCGCTGGCAGCCATCGTCTACAAGTTCCAGCTCTTTGATACGCGGCTCGCGCTGATCCTGACCTATCCGACCTTCCTGATCCCGTTTTGCACCTGGCTGCTGATGGGCTACTTCCGCTCGATCCCATTTGAACTCGAGGAATGCGCGCTGATCGATGGCGCGAGCCGCCTGCAGATCCTCATCAAGATCGTCCTGCCGCTCGCGGTGCCTGGCCTGATCTCGGCTGGCATCTTTGCCTTCACGCTGTCGTGGAACGAGTTCATCTACGCGCTGACCTTCATCTCGTCATCCGAGGTGAAGACGGTGCCGGTCGGCGTCATTACCGAGCTCGTCGAAGGCGACGTGTACCACTGGGGTTCGCTGATGGCCGGCGCGCTGCTGGGATCGTTGCCGGTTGCGATCCTGTATTCATTCTTCGTCGAGCATTACGTGTCGGGGATGACCGGGGCGGTCAAGGAATAGCGCGAAGCTGCGAAACGCCTCGCAACTTGCTAAGGCCTCACGATGACGAGATGCACCGACAACTTGAACACAGCTCGTCCATCCGCCGTTGCGTACGGACTGAGAGCCTTCTCAGCTTCGTCCAAGATGCGGCGAATCTGATCTTCGGTCAGGACCACGCCCACAACCGGTAACCAGCCCCTTAGGTCGGCTTCGACCATGGTCCGAATGCTGGGGAACTGCGCGGTGCCGTGATGAGTCGTGATCTCGGGTGAGGCCACTCCGGCTTCCGAAAACAGCGTAGCGAGATGTTGCCGGTTGCCGAGCACGAATGGCGCACGCAGGGCATCGGCTGCTTGGCGACCGGCCGTCTGCTCCAGTAGCGCTACCTCAGCCGCGTACGCGGGCATGGTCTCGAGCGAGTCCCAGACCGCAACAACCAACCGTCCTCCGGGAGCGAGAACCCGCAGCATCTCGCGAAGGGCTTGGCGCCGGTCCATGAAGAACATGAGACCAAACTGGCTCACCACAGCGTCAAAGGACCGGTCAGGGAACGGTAGTGACTCGGCGGCTCCCTCTCGCCACTCGATGTCTCGTGACGAGCTGTTTAGCTACTGCAACCATTCCGGGACTCGGGTCAATCCCCGTAACCGCTCCGGTGGATCCCGTTCGCAAGGTGACTTCACGCGCAAGAACCCCCGTGCCGCACGCAACATCTAGCACTCGTTGACCGGGCTGGATTTGGGCCGCGTCTGCGACTTTCGTAGCCCATTGGCCGAACAGCGCCGGCACGAATAACGCTTCGTACGCGTTCGCAGCATCGATCAGAGCTTGTGGCGTCGGCTCGTTCATGTCGTGTTCTCCTCTCAGTGCTCGTCTAACGAACGGTTAGGCCGCACGCCTCCTCGTTGGGTATGCGCGTGACGACAAGCTATCCGCCAGCGCCAGCAGCGTGGCAACGCCATAGCAAGCCGCTGCAAAGAACGGGATGACCCCCGTTCCGAAACGGTCGGCCAGAGCGCCGCCCGCAACGGGCCCGATCAGTTGTCCGATGCCGAGCGCGGCCGTTGCCAAGCTGAACATCTTCGGGTACTCGGCCACGCTGCAGCGATCGCGGGTACAGGCACTGACGATCGTCGGCGTGGCTGCAATACCCAATCCCACCAGCAGAGCCCCGATGATCGCTGACTCAGATGTGCCCATTCCGGCGACCCATGCCCCCACCGCACCGGAGCCCAGTGAAGCAGCCAGAGCAAACTGCTTCAGTCGCGACGAGGCCACGATCGGCACAGTCAGCGCCGCGCCAAGGATCGCCGCGCATCCAAATCCGACCCAGGTAAGCCCGACTACGAGGATCGGTGTCTTCATGGCTGCCATTTGGGTACCCGCAAAGGTCGAATAGGCGACGTACGCTATGCCGAACATCAGGTAGCCGAGAATCAAGTACATCCAATGTTTCGTTGACAACTGGCGAGTGACGAAGTCCACGCCTTGGCTGCTTGGATCCACCGCCTGTTTGGCGGGTTGCCCGTGCACAGGCGCAAACGAGAACGCCACGGCCAGAGCCAGCAGCGCCGAGAGCGCGAACGCGATCCGCCAGCCATCGGCCGTCTCGAGCAGGAGCGAGATGGCGAGCCCGCTGAGTACGACTGACACCCCCATGCCGGACCAAACCACTGCGCTCGCCAGCGGGCGCTGTGCCGCTGAGACTGCTGCGAAAACCACGACCAGGATGGCAACGATTCCGGCACCAGCGCCGAGACCGGTGAATACGCGACCTGTGCCCAGCACGATCGAGCCGGCCCAGATCGTCCCTGGCGCAACGGCGCACAGGACGGCGCCGGTCGCGACTAGCAGGTGGGCCCACTTGGAGAGCCTCGATGACCCCATGCGGGACATGAGCGAGGGTGCGGCAAGCGTGCCTATCAGGTAGCCGGCAAGATGCACGGCATTGAGGCTGCCGCTGCCAAGATAGCTGATTCCCAGGTCGCGCCGGATCGATGGCAGCATGACGCCGTAGGTGAATCGTGCCAGCCCAACGTTGAGCGCGATTCCGATCGCACCCCATACGATCAAGGCGAGCGGTATGTTTGCAGCCCGCGAGCCTCTGATCATGCGAATGACCCAACTCCTTCGTGACGCCAGGCCCACGTTCTCAGCCCGCACATCAGGTGATCGTTAGGCGTCACTGCTGGACTGGCGGCACTGGCTCCAGCGCTCAGCTCTCGTTGTGAGCAACGTTGATGCGCCGACGTGTCCGTGCGCCAACATCGTATATGTTGAAGTCGCTCATCATGCGTCCGTAGAGGTGCAGGCTGACTGCTCGGGGCCGTTCCAACGGAACTCCAGTGACGTGAATGTGATCGGGGTTTGGAACGAAGCTCGTGACCGCGCCATGCCGCAGCAGCACAGTACCGCCGCGTGCGAGGTCGATATCTGTATCAGCGCCTCGATCCGGCGAGAGTCGTACGTAGCTGCGCTCTTCCAGAACTCCTTCGATCACGCCGACCACGCCCCAGCTTCCGTGATCGTGAACAGGCGTCCATTGGCCAGGGAGCCAGACGATCGAATACAGCGACAGGCTTTCATCAGCAGCGTCATAGACGAGGTTTCGCGCGTAGCTCTGAGGGTCACTCCGGTAGTGCTGTGGCTCGAGAAACGTACCGGCCTGTTCGATGAGATCGAGCATCAGTGGTGCGAGAGCGAGTACGCAGTCTGCTGGGTCGGCCTGCTCGCGGCTCCGCACAGCAGCTTGGGAAATGAAGCGCTCAAGAGCCGGGGAGATCATTTGCAC
>CAWAYV010000017.1:0-37539 GCA_963786295.1 uncultured beta proteobacterium
ACGTTCAACTCGATGGGATCGACTCTCCCGCTCTTTCTCGGCATCATCGTGTCATCTGGTCGGATGTGGTGCGGAGTGCTGGCGCAACGCTGCCTACGCGAACAACACGAATAGCGAACCATCCAGGTCGCAAGAAGGAGACCGCCCGATGCGCGCAATCTTCATCAGCTACCGGCGTGACGACACCGAAGGTCAGGCCGGCAGATTGTTCCAAGATCTTAGCGCTACGTTCGGATCAGAAACGGTGTTCATGGATGTGTCCGGTATTGAGCCGGGCATCGATTTCCGCCGTGCGATAGAAAAGCAGACCGAGTCCTGCGGCGTCCTGCTGGCGCTTATCGGTCGGAACTGGCTCACGATCACGAATCCCGACGGCAAGCGCCGGCTTGATGACTCGAACGACGTGGTCCGGTTCGAGACGGCGTCGGCACTGCGCCGGGACATTCCAGTCATTCCGGTTCTCGTGCAGGGGGCCCGCATGCCCCGTCCCGAAGAGCTACCGGACGACCTGAAGGACCTAGCTTTCCGTAATAGCGTGGAGATCACCCACGCGCGCTGGGATTCGGACATGCAATTGCTGATCAAGGCGTTGCAACCGCATGTACAGCGCGCTGTGCCGGCTCAAACAGAAGGAGCGCACCGCTCCGCGGCCGCGCCGGAAGTTCCTTCGTCTCCGCCGTCGCCTTCGGTACCTCAAAGCTCGCCCCAACGGAAACGCAAATGGGCCGCGCCCTTGATCGCGCTAGCGGCCCTGCTCGTGCTTGGCGGCGGGTGGATGATCTATGACCGTTTGCAGGAGAACGAACGCCAGCTGGCAAAGGCAGTCGCCGAACAGCGGGCAGTGGCCGAGAAGGCCGCTGCTGAGCAGGCGGCCGCACAGAAGGCGGCTACCGAACGTGCAGCAGCTGAACAGGCCGAAGGCAGCGGCCGACAAGGCTGCAGCCGAGCAGGCGGCCGCGAAGAGGGCGGCAGCGCAACGAGCGTCGGTTGAGACGGCTGACGCAGACCGCCTGAATGCACCGGCGAAGCCAAGTTCACGCGACAAGGTTGTCGCGCGACTCAACATCAGCGGTCGCTGGCGCGATAACTGGGGCACGGTGTTCACCATCACCCAGGACGGCAATGCGATTAGAGTTGCGTCGGAGGGCAATTCATGTCGCGGCGGATACTTCCGATCGACGGCCAGTGGGACGGTCACAGGGAATTCGTTCGAGACCACGTATCAGTCGACCCTTCCATCTCGCGGGGAGTGCTTCGGAACAGTCTCCGCCAGTGGGACGCGTATGACCTCTACTTGCAGGGACACGGTGTGTGGGCAATTTGCTTCGTCAGCGGACCGACTATGACGTGTGAACCCATTAGTACTCACGCGTGCGCGGTGTCGCATCTCGGCGATCGACGCGGCCCGCTGCTCAGAACGGAGTAACCGATGGCACGCCAGGACCCCTGCGGAATGTTCGATTCCGGCTGGAAATCGATGGCCTTCAGTTAGCCGGTTTCAGCGAGGTCGCGATCGGCGCCACGACCACCGACGTCATCGACTATCGGGAAGGCACCGACCCCTGCATGTCCGCAAGCTCTCCGGACTCACCCAATTCGGAAACGTTTCGCTCAAACGAGGCGTGACCGATTCGTTAGAGCTGTTCGAATGGCACCAACAGATCGCACAGGGTCAGCTCAGTACGAACCGCAAGAACGTCGTGATTGTGGTGTTGGGTGAGGCTGGAGATGACAGGGCGAGGTTTGTCGTGTCCAACGCCTGGCCCGTCAAGTACGATCCCAGCGATCTCAATGCCAAAGGCAACGAGGTGTTCATCGAGTGCCTGGAACTCGCGAACGAAGGCATTGAACGGGTTTCGTGACCTGGTAACGACGACGCCCGAACCGGAAGGCTGAGGTTGCGCATGCGCGATACGGAGCGGGAGCCCTTCGGCAATATGCGCTTTCGCCTCGAGATCGAGGGGCTGCGTGAAACCGGCGCGGTCGAAGTGATCTTTCCCGAAGCGCGCATAGCCGCCGGCCCGCGACGATCGCGCGTCGTTCAGTACGGAACGCTGATCATCCGACGCGGCGTGACGCGTTCGCAGGAATGGTACGAATGGTGGGACCGTGCTCGGACCTCAAGAACCGCGTCGAAGCGAACCGTTGCCGTCGTGTTGATGGACGAACGCGGAGCCAGTGTCCATCGATGGACTTTCGTCGATGCCGAGCCGCGCGGCTATCTGTTGTCTAGCCTGAATGCGCTTGGCAACGCGCCGTTGTTCGAAACGCTCGAATTAACGGTGGGGGGATTCGAAGCGTCGTTCGATTCGCCTGAAGCCACGCGTCGGAAGCGGAAGTAGCTGCTGCTCGCGTCCATCTGTCTTCGGAACTCCGCGCTATCGATCCCAAAGCGCGGCCACTTCAGCTCAGCATCACATTGACGATGGCGTTGCCGATGCCCATCAGCGCGGCACCGGAGATGAGCCCGGCGCATATCGGCTCCAGACCTTCGACCCAGAATTCGTGGCCGCGCGTGCCCTTGGTTTGATAGCGCCGACCCATCAACCAGAACATCATCGCGCCGACGAACATCCCGAACGTGGCTTCGGGCGGCAGCACGACACCAAGGCCGATCGACACCGACGACAACGGAAAGCGGCCCTTGGTCGCGATGCGAGCCAACTCGATCGCCACCGCGCTGACTGCGGCGACGACCATCGACACGATCGCCGAGTAGGGCAAAGCAGTTATGCCCTTGGCGATCAGCTCGGCGACGCCCTTCCACTGCAACGCTGCAGGAAATGCGAACTGGTCCGACACCATCGCCGCGGTCGAGCGCACGCCGTTCGCGTCGGGCGGCAGAAACAGCAGGAAGAACAGCGGCACGCACGCGATGGCGCCGGCGAAGATGCCGATCACATGGCCGATCGCCTGCTGGCGCGGCTTGCCGCCCAGCATGTAGCCGGGCTTGATGTCCGACAGCAGGTTGGCGGAGTTGGAGGCGATCTCGCCGGTCATCCCAGCGGGAATCAGGTTGCTGGCCGGATTGGTTCGATCGATCGCGCCCATCGTGAACTGCGTGATCTTCGACAGCGCGCCGGTCGGCGTCCACGAGGTCAGCGCCATCGAGTTGGTGCAGATCACCGCCAGCACGAAGATCAGCGGCAGCGAGATAAACGCCAGCAGCCACGGCACGCCGAAAAATTCGTGCGTGACCCACGCACCGAGCACGCTGAACACCGGCACGCCGATCGCAGAGATCCACAACGGGAATTCGATGTGCTTCAGCACGTCGGCGCCCGTGCTCTTTCTTCTCTGCGCTTGAAAAGGCCTTTGAAGATCTCGGGCCGCCCGAACAGGCTCACCAGCGAGCCGACCACCATCATCGTCACGCCCCACCACAGCGACCACTGATTGACGATCTCTGCTCGCGATATCGGCACCATCGCGCCGGTCGGCCCGACGCGCGCGACGATATCGCCGGCCTGGATCATGATCGGCGCCAGGATCACGAAGTTGATGAACGCACCGAGCAGGCAGCTGGTGGCCACGACGATTCCCATCAGGCCGCCGATTCCGAGCATCGCTGCGTCGAGCGTCAGGCGCAATCCAAGCTGGCGGATATCGGTGCCCAGAATGGTCGGTATCTCGAAGTTCGCTTGGCAGCCGCGGCGTAGTAGTACGAGTCCAGCCGCTCGTGAAACGTCCACGGCTCCTTCAGGCCCGCCCACTGGTCCAGGCGAAGGATCTTGAACTGCAGCAGCTTCATCCAGCCGTCACTGATGATGAATTGATACAGACCCGTGAGCAGTGCGCTGATGCCGAGCAGCCGCGCCTTGAACATGCCCGCCGCGGCCGCGCCGGTGTACAGCGCATCCAGCACCACGCCGCTCGCGCGCCCTTCGGGAAACGGCAGCTGCTCTTCGTTGATGAAGCGCCGCTTCATCGGAAACGCGATCAGTACGCCGATGATCGAGACCACGCACATCCACACCACCATGTGCCACCACGGAATGATCCTGCCCGTGACCAGCATGTACGCGGCGAGGCTCGAGATCAGCGGCGCGGTCATGTAGCCGGCCGCGGTCGCTATCGATTGCGTGCAGTTGTTCTCGAGGATCGTGAAGTCAGTCGCGACCCCCATCGCTGCATGATTCGATACAGCGCGAACGCCAGGATCACGGAGGTCAGGCCGACGCCGATCGTGATGCCGGTCTTGGCGCCGATGTACAGCGCGGTGGCCGCCAGAACACCGCCGAGCAGAAGCGCCGGTCGCGCCGAGCGAAGCGTCAGCTGCGGCATGTCGCCGCGATAGACGTTCTTAAACCACCACTCGTCTTTCTGCGCGCGGCTCCAGGTGCGGATTTGTTCTTCTTGTAGCTGTATCAGTGCCATTCAAGCGCGCTCGCCTGTGGCGGGCTCAAAGCAGGTCGCGCGACCCAATAGCGCGCTATCTGATGTCAAGCGGATTGGCTACTCTGGTAGCGCGCCGAATAGGAACGTAGCCTCGGTCACTGCTCCCGGGCGTCCCAATGCGCCAAACCAGCGATGGAAGATTTCTCCGATAGCACCGCTTCGATAGATCTGCGCCAGCGCGCTATTGACCGCCAATCTCATCTGCCAGTCTCCGCGTGGCAGTGTGATGGCATAGGGCTCGAACGAAAGTGCCTCTCCGAGCAGTGCCAGTCCCTTCGGATCCTTGGCCTTGTCGGCAAGCGCCATCAGCAACACGCGATCGCTGGCGAAGGCGTCGATTGCGCCGCTTTCCAATTGCACGAGCCCCTCGTCGCTGGACTTCAAAGGCACGACAGTCGCGTTGATTACGCGGCGCTTTAGCGCTTCGTTAAGAGCTCGCTCGTTACTTGTCCCGCCGATTACGCCGATTTTCTTGGCACCGAGGTCGCCAAGCGTGTTGGCAGCCAGGCTCGCTTTGACCAGCAGCCCAGTACCGTCGACAAACGTGAAACTCGAAAAGTCAACGGTCTTCATGCGGCCCAGAGTCACCGTGCTCGAGCCGCATTCCATATCCGCCTGCCCTTTGGCGACTACATCGAAGCGGTTCTGCACCGTAACAGGCACCCATTTGATTTTCAGCTCGGTCAGGCCGAGTTGGCGCTCGAGGGCGCCCACGATACGGCGGCAGAGGTCGATGCTGTATCCGACAACCTGCTTCCCCTCTTCAAACGAGAAGGGCGCCGCGTCGGTTCGATGGGCAATAGCGATCGACCGTGTCTCGTGAATCTTCTTCAGGCGCCCGTCCAATGCAGGGGCGCTCTGGGCCAACGAGATCGAGGGCAGCAATTGCAGAGCGGCGAGAGCAACAGCGAGTAGCTTCATGGTTACCTGTCTTTTCTTGTAGTGAATGACCATATACAGTGTTCTGTAGCTTCTCAGAATACAGAACAACTTCTGCACCCGCGCCCCTGGGCAGTTATCACCTTCTCTGAGAATGGGGAGCGCCCTCATTCTCGTATCCGTCGGCTGCCGCGCTCGAAGTCAGCGCCAGCGGGCATCACCGAGCGACCAGAAAATGAGGCTGACCTTCGAACCGGGCGAACCGATGCCGTAGTCCGGCGTTCGCTTCCGACGCTACTATGCAGGCGTGTCGTCATAGGGAGGAAGCCAACATGAAAGCCTTGAAATTCCCTGGCGCCGTCGTTGTGCTCGCCGCGGCCTGGGCGCTCGCGCTGCCCGCGCCTCTTTCGGCCCAGGGCTATCCCAACAAATCGGTGCGGGTGATCGTGCCGTTTGCTCCCGGCGGCGCCACCGACATCCAGGCGCGGGTCATCTCCAAGGAACTCGGCGAACAGTTCCGGCAGTCCTTCGTCGTGGACAACCGCGCCGGTGCGAGCGGGATGATCGGCGCCGAAGCCGTCGTCAGCTCTCCGGCGGATGGCTACACCATCCTTTTCACGACCGCCGCGTTGGCGATCAACGCGACGCTCTCCAAGAGCACGCTCAAGTTCGATCCCGTGAAAGACCTCGCGCCCGTCATCTGGACCAGCTCGACGCCGCTGGTGCTGATCGTGCATCCGGGCGTGGCGGCGAAATCGGCAGAGGAGCTGATCGAGCTTGCCAGGAAAAATCCCACGCGCCTCAACGTCGCCCTCACCGTTTCCGGTAGCACCAGCCACATGGCGGCCGAAATGTTCAGGCAACTCGCCGGAATCAGCTTCACGAACGTTCCCTACAAGGGCGGTGCTCCGGCGATGCTGGCAATGGTGAGCGGTGAAGTCGATTTCCTGTTTGCGGAAGCGCTGCTTGCGGCGCCGCAGATCAAGGCCGGAAAGGTGCGAGCCCTCGCAGTAACGACCGTGAAGCCGTCCCCGGCGTTTCCAGATCTGCCAACGTTGAATGCGCTGCTGCCCGGGTTCGTCGCGGACAACTGGTTTGCCATCTATGCCCCTGCGGGAACGCCCAAGGAGATCGTCGCGACACTCAATGCCGCGATCCGAAAGGCGCTGGAGACGACGGCGGTGCGCGCCCTGTTCGAGCAGGACGCATTGATCTCCGTGGGGAGCACGCCGGAAGAACTCGGTGCCCACCTCAAGCGCGAGATTGACCGCTACGCTGAAGTCATCCGGAAGGGCAACATCACGGCGCAGTAGCCGAAGTACGACCTGGAGGACTGTCCTCCCCCGGCGACGCCGCGTTCCAAGGACCGCTTCTCGTTTGGCCGCCAAGCGCCTAGCTGATCTGAATATCAGCAAGCCTCACATGCTGGTCAGCGGCAGTTGACCGGCAACCAGTGCCTGGGTAAGTCTGTTTTGTTGGCCGCCAGCACGGTCATCTTCTCGGGCGCTGCCGCAAAGCCGCACACCCAGGCCACGGGCACGATGGGAGCATCTTCGATCACCGCAGGGCGCAGGCTCAAGGTCATGCCACGCAGCGCGCCATTGGCTTGGTTGCCAAACACCACATGGATTGCACCGGCTTCTACCGTTAGCGACTTGACGTAGTTGCTGACTACCTTGTCGGCCACGGGCAAGCCTGCCGCGGCGTTGTCATCGGGAAAAGCCTTGGTGGTGGCCCAAGCGGCGGCGATGGGACCTTTGGCGATGTCGGTCAGCCGCATTGCCTCAATGACTTGCTCGCGGATGTATTTGTCGTGATAGCTTGGAACGGCCATCAAGGCCAAGATGGCGATGATCGCCATAACCACCACCATCTCGATCAGGGTGAAGCCAAGCGGTGACGGCGTCGAGTTTCTTTGGGGCTTGTTCACGCGAGCTGCTAACCAAGGTGGATACGGGGGCATTTTGCGTTATCTGCCGAAAGAGTTGATTCGCCAGACCGCGCGCGCAGACGAACGGAAAGTGCACGACCTCCGTGTCCTTCCAGGTTGCTCCGGCGTAGCCGTGTGAATATTCCGCTTGACGGTCGCCGGCCCCAGCGATCAAATTTTTCTTTCTGGCAGCGTTGGGAGGGACCATGAGCTCCAAGATCTTTCTAAAGATCGGCGACATCAAGGGCGAGTCGACCGACTCCAAGCACAAGGACGAAATCGAGGTTTTCAGTTGGTCCTGGGGCGTCACCAACGCGGCAACGGTGGGTCCCGGCGGTGGCAGTGGAGCCGGCCGGCCAAGTTTCAGCGACCTAAATTTCACTCACCGTTATGACAGGGCGGCGCCGCTTCTGTGGCGCGCCTGTGCCGTCGGCCAGCACTTTACCGAAGCCACTCTCGTTGGCACCAAGCAGGGCAAGGCGGCGCTGGACTACCTCATTGTGAAAATGAGCGACGTTATGGTCACGTCGGCCAGCGCGTCCGACTCATCCGGAGGCGGCGAAGCGATGGAGTCGGTCGGCGTGAAGTTCGCCAAGGTGGACGTGGAATACAAGCCCCAAAAGGCCGATGGCTCATTCGACGCCAGCGTGCGGTTCAAGTACGACATCAAGACGAACAAGGAATTCTGAGCCGGCGCGGGCGTTTCGTCGTTCTCAAATTGTGGGATTAATGCAGCTGGCGAAACCCGCGGCGGTCACCGGAGACCAGGCTACAGCGCGCACGGCATACGACGAGGTTCCCTACCCGGGGCACTCGCATGCCGAAACGCATCCGAATCGGATTGCGGCGATTGCGCGGCTGTTCGGAGTGGCAGCGCCCAGCGTAGCGACCGCGCGAATCCTGGAGATTGCCTGCGGCGATGGCAGCAACCTGCTGCCGATCGCCTACTCCTTGCCGCAGGCGCATTGCACCGGCTTCGACCTGGCCGCAAGTGCAATCGAGCGAGCCCACACCCGCGCGGCCAGCCTGCAGCTTCGCAACGTCGATCTCTTCGCGGGCGACCTGGCCAGCATTGGCCCGATCGGCCATTTCGACTACATCGTCGCCCATGGTTTGTATTCCTGGGCGCCCCGTTCACTGCGCGACGCCCTGCTGCGCCTCATTCACCGGTCGCTGTCGCCCAATGGTGTCGCCTTCGTCAGCTACAACACGTTTCCTGGCTGGCACGTTGCCGGGATGGTGCGCGAAATGTTGCGTTATCACACGCGCGGAGCGAGCGACGCCGGGTCCAAGGTGATGCAGGCCCGGGCGCTCCTCGACTTCCTGCGTGTGGCGCACAACGACAACGATCCTTATGGCCGATTGCTGGCGGCCGAGGCCGAACGATTTGCGCGCCATTCGTCGGCGCACATGTTCCACGACGACCTAGCCGATGTGAACGATCCGGTGTACTTCGAGGAGTTCGTGGCGCACGCCGCGCGGTTCGAGCTCGTGCAAGTGGCGGACGCGGACTTTGCGACGATGACGGCGAACGATCTCCCCGCCGAGGCGCGCGCGAAGCTGGAACAACTGCGCGGCGAAGCAGTCACCTTCGGTCAATATCTCGACTTCGTGCGCTGTCGGCGCTTTCGCGAATCGCTTCTGTGCCGGGCGGAGGTGGTTCCCGCCAGCGTTCCGGTTCCGGGTGCGGTTCGCGCACTGCTTGCGACCTCGGCTGCAACTGCGACGGCGTCGCCGGTCGACCTCGCCGAAGGTGTCGAAGCCCAGTTCCGGTGGGGCGATCGGGCGAGCCTGGTGAGCGGCAGTTCGCTGGCGAAAGCGACCATGGTGGCGTTGCGCGAGCAGTGGCCGGGGGCCGTTGCCTTCGGGCCTCTGCTCGCGCGGGTTGGCGCCCTGCTGGGTCGCGACCCGTCCAGCGACGACGCCGAGGCACTGCAAGACGTGCTGCTCGAGGCGTTCGGGATGCGCATGGTCGAACTTACCGCGGACAACTGGCGCTGCACGACGGCGGTGAGCGAACGACCGCGGGCGAGCCGTATGGTTCGTCACGACGCCGCGGCTAACGACGTGCTGGTCGCGTTAAACCATCGGCGCGTGCGCGTCGAGGACGACGACGCCCGACAGCTCCTCACCCTGTGTGACGGCGAACACGCCGTGGACGCGCTGCTCGCGGCGCTCGCGGCCCGGAAGCTTGGTCTGGATCGGGAAGTCCTCCTGGAGCGCCTGCAGGGGCTGGCTCAGCTCGCACTCTTCGAAGCCTAGCCGCAGCGGCTCATGCTGACAGCAACGCGTTCATCTGACTTCCACTCACCCTGAAGCGAAGTGCGTGGCGGCAGCAACTCCGAGGGCCACACGTCCGCTTTGAAGCGCTTCTGCGGCATTCGCGCGACGACGCGTTGCATGGAACTAGTTGCACAGATCAGCGCGCGTTCGAATCGCTCGCTAGTGCTCGATGCGATTTCAATTTGGAAGTACTCAGCACGCGTTGTGCTTCGGCCACCATCCAGCGGCCGCGCTTGGCGTCACCGTTGGCGATGTGAGCTCGGCCAAACCAATATTCAGCCTCCGCGACCCATACACTTTTCGGATCATGGCCAAGCCAGAACCCGTAGGCCTGACGCAGAGGTTCGACCGCCTCTGCCGTCCTTCCATTTGCTAGAAAAACGCGACCCACTACCATCCCGAGATCCGCCGCCAGTGGATCTTCAGAGAAGTCTTGCTGAAGCTTCACCGCCCGCTCAACCGTCGCCAATGCCGGGACTATCTGGCCCAATTCGAGCTCTGCACGCGCGCGCACGGCCGGTGCATCAATCAAGCAGCCGGTCCACTTTTGCTCGCGGCAGACTTCTTCCAGCTTCGCTGCGGTACTGATGGCTTCGTCGAAGCGCCCGTTCTCACGCTGAGCGAAACTCAGTCCCAGCCAAAGTGGAATTTCCTGTGGGGTGATGTTTATGGGTCGGACCGCTTCTAATGCAGCAACCACGGACGCGGCAAGCGACTCGGCCTGTTCGGCTTCGCCAAGCCATGCCAGCAACCGGACACGGCGTGGCTGCAAACGGTCGATGAACTTCTTCCGCAGCGGACCATCGGCAAACGCCTCTGAGTTTCTTATCGCTATGTCTAGAAAAGTTGTCGCCTCACTTAGGCGCCGGGCTCCAACCAACTCGATGAATGCGAATTCGGCGCGCCGCATCAAGTTAGATGTCGGAGGTTGTTCGCGGGCCGCAGCGATCTCGTAGGCTCGAACGGCGAACCACGGCGCTTCGGAATCGCCCAGGCTGCCAAGACACCCAACCATGTAGCCCACCGGTGGCTCCAGTTGCAAGCTACTGGCACCATACGACTCGCGCACCGATCCTGTGACATCCCCCAAGATTCGAAGCCCTTCGGCAGAGCGGCCAGAAGCGCAAAGCCACCACCCGTAGCTTCCGAGTGCGTCGAGATACTCGACACTGCTCGCATTGAAATCCGGTCGCTGACGAGCTTGCCCGAGCACGTGTTCGAGCAGCAGTAAAGCGTCGGGCCGGCCGTCGCCACCTGGCTCTTTGGTGACCTTGGCTATCAACCACGCATGGCGCGAAGCAACTTTCAGTTGCTGGCGGCTGCCTTCGCCGAAATGGCGGGTAGCAACCTCGTACGCCTCGATCAGATGGTTTCGAATCTCTGCGCGGGTCGGCAAGGCAGGAATGTGGAAGCGACTCGCCAACTGCTCGCGGATGAGGAAGGCGTCGATCAACAAATCAGCACCTTCACGGCCCATCGGCCGCAAGCGCTCGATGATCTTGCTGAGATCTGCGACTGAATCGAGCGATGTAATCAGGTTGAAGTCGGCGGCCCGCACGCGGGCGCGCAGCAACGAGAGATTGTCCGCCGGCAGCCGCGGTGTCGCGTCGTCGACCGCGCGCTTGAACACGCGCCGAGCAGCGGCAAGCTCGCCCCGATTGCGATACGCGTCGCCGACGCTGACGCGCAGCTGCACCAGCTGGTCGGGACTGCCCTTGAATTCGGTGTCAATTCGCTGCTCGATGGCGGCGAGCATTGCAAGATCGGCCGCTTTCGTCTGCTGTGAAGCGTTCGGATCGGCCTGTTGGATCAGCGACAGCACGAAAGTGTTCATCGCAGTCGCGCGCTGCGCCTGCTCGCGCGCAACGTCGGCTTGCCATAGCGCCACGCCGAGGCCGATTCCGAGTGCCAGCACGATCGCGCTGCCTGCTGCGACCGGCAGCTTGTTGCGCACAACGAACTTGCGGAATCGATAACTACGGCGATCCGGCTGCGCGCGCACCGGCTCGCCTGCCAAATAGCGCTCGAGATCGTCGGCCAGCATCGCTGCGCTCTGGTAACGATCATCTGGCTTACGCTTGAGTGCAGTCAGAATGATGGCGTCGAGGTCGCCACGCAGAGCGCGGGCGCGCGTCTTATCGTCCGTGACCTCGCTGGGGCGCCGCAAATCGCCGCGCAGGATTTCTTCCTCCAGCGCATGCGGTGTGCTGGCGCTGTACAGACGTGTTCCCGTTGTCAACTCGAACAGCATGATGCCGAGCGCGTAGACATCGGCCGCCACCGATATCGGCAATCCCAGTATCTGCTCCGGGGCGGCGTATGCAGGCGTCAGCGGTCGGCCCCCCAGTCGCGTGAGCGCGGTCGCATCGCCAGTCAGCGCGTCGCCTTCGATCAGCTTGGAGATGCCGAAGTCGAGCAGCTTCGGCATGCCGTCATTCGTCACCAGGACATTGCTTGGCTTCAGATCGCGATGGATGACCAAGCGCGAATGGGCATACGCGACGGCACGCACGACTTGAACGAACAGGCGCAGCACATCGGTCAAGCTGACCGCACTGGAGCAATAGGCATCGATCGGCAGACCGACGACATACTCAAGTGCGAGATACGGCCGTCCCAGCTCGGTAACACCGGCGTCGTACAGGACGGCAATGTGCGGATGCTGCAGCAGGGCGAGAATGGCGCGTTCGCGTGCGATGCGCTCGCTGAGTCCGTGATCGATCCACTCCGCGCGGGGTAGCTTCAGGGCGGCCGTGCGTTGCATGACGCCATCGGCGCGCCGCGCTACCCATACGGTGCCCATGCCGCCTTCGGCGAGAAGCCGTTCAAGTTCCCATGGCCCGATGCGATCCCCTGGCTGCTCGCGACGCATCGCCGCCAGCGCCTCGGAGGCGAGACGCGCCACGGTCGTGTGCGGGTCGATCCCGGTCGCAAACCCGGTGCCGTTGGACTGCTCGAGCAGCTCCATCAGTAGCGGACGCAAATCCGTCGACTCGGGTGGCAACGCATCGACCCACTCCGCCCGCTGGCCGGGATCAACTTCCAATGCTTGCTCCAGCAAGCGATTGAGCCGGCGCCAGTCTTCAACAGTCAGCGATGATTTAATGACCATGATCGGTGCGCGCACTCTCCCAATGGCAAAGACGCATTTTCGACGTCAAGGCGGACATCGTCGCGCAGCAACATGTTTGGATCCGCCTCATTGTCGACTAGACGTCTCGTGCTCTTAAGCGGTTCTGATCAGGGAAATTGATAGCTCGCGCTTAGCATGTACGTTCGGCCGCGTGGATTGGCGAAGAAACCGTTGTAGCCGCGATACTGGAAGAACCCTAGCTGGTTCGAGAACGGCGGATCTTCGTCGAGGACGTTCAAAATTCCGGCCCGAACCGTCAACCCACGCACCGCGCGCCACGTGGCTGACAGATCGAAGACGCTGTAATCGTGCACCCGATTGAAGAAAGGCGACGATGGCGGGATGTTGCGGTTCTCATCCACGTACCCACTCTGAAACCGCCAGAGGAGGTTCGCGCTCCACTCGTTGCGCTCCCATCCGAGAGTGGTTACGGTCTGCAAGCGAATCACAGGAGCGGAGGTGCTGGGGGAGACACCGACCGCACTCTGAAAAGGCCCATCCTTCAGAACCTGATAGTCGTAGCTGCTTATGTAGGTTCCGCGCAGCCCAACCGAGAAGCGCCCCATACTCGTGACCGGCCCCTGCCAATTGGCTTGAAAGTCCAAGCCTTTGACTTCGATATTGCCGAGATTCTGCTGCGTATCGATCACGTACGCGAGCGGATCGACCGGCCCGGGATTCAGGCACGATGCATACGTGACGCGTTGGGCGGCCGGAACCTGGCTGCAACGGATGAACAATTCAGGGTACTGAGCAGGATCAGTAAAGATGTTCCTGAGGCCGATGAAGCCGATGGTGTCGGTCACCTCGTATTTGAAGAAGTCGACGCTGAAGGTGAACGACGGCACCGGCTGGATCACGAGGCCGACCGTGTAGGCACTCGATTCCTCGGCCGACAGGTTTGGGTTTCCGCCGGCCAATGCTCGAACTTCAGCGCCACAGTCGCGGCTGGGCACTGCTCCGGGAATCGGATTTCCTCCGGGGCACAACAGCGGGTCGTTAGCGCGGAAACTGGTCCGCAGGACTTGTTGTGGCGCGAACAAGTCAAACAACGTAGGGGCGGCAAAGCCGCTGTTGTACGACGCCCGCAGCAACAGCTCTTGCACTGGCGTATAGCGAACGGTGACCTTCGGGTTGGTCGTGCTGCCAAAATCACTGTAACGGTCATAACGAACCGCAGCGCCGAACTCGAGACCTTTCGCTACGGGAAACGCCATTTCGAACGCCACAGCCGAGAGGTCGCGCTGAAATTCGAGCAGCGCAATGCCATCGGTCTGGAAAGTTCCCACTAGAGCACCCTTCGCCAAATCGCTTGAAGAAGTCGTCTGCTCCTCGCGATACTCCAAGCCAACGGCCACGGACATCGGGCCTCCAGGCAGGTTTCCGAACGTGCGGGACAGCACGGCGCTGACACTTCGAAGCTCACTCTCGCCCTGCTGCTGCGTCCCGGTGACAACGTTTGCGCGCAGGTAGCCCAGTCCCTCCGGCGTCTGATCGCCAAAGGGATTCAGAAACGGGGCCCCGCCCGTACCGGCAACACCGTTGCGCACCGCGTGCAAGTTTGGATGCCCGCGCGGCAAGTCGTGGGTGACGTTCGACTTCGACCACAACAGCGCACCCTGATATTCCCAACCCAAAGCCGAGCCTTCGATGCCGGTGACCGCGCGTTGCGTGTCGTTTTGCGATTCGGTACTACGCGGACCCAGCACCGTCGTGCGCCATCCCACCGTGACCGGCGCCGTCGTGACCAGGCCGGGATGAGTGATCGGAGTGATGCCGTTGCCTGGGTAGTAGGGGCTTGCCGGCGTTAGCGTCAAGCCTTGCTCGGGCGACGGCCCAATTTGAGTCACGATACCGGTGTGCGCGTAGAAATACTCGGCAAACAGCGTTGAACTGGCGCTGATTGCGAACGAGCCGCGCAGGAACGCCTGCCATTGCTCCTGCTTTGGATGCGTCCAAGTGAATGGCTGCGTGTCGGCGAAGCAACGGTTCGGGTCGGTCAGCACGCGAATCGATGTGGGCGGAAAACAGCTCGGCAGAGAAGGATTGGTGTTCGGCACCGTGACACGCGGCGGCGCGGGTCCGCTGCCGTCAGGGTCAACCGACTGTGAATAATTGCCGGGGAAGGTCGTTGGGCTGCTGCCATCGAAACCGCGTTCCGGCACATAGGTACGCGCGAAGTCGCGCTCAGTTCCTCCGAGCGGCTCCTGCTTTCGGTAGTTTAGGCTGCCGTAGACGTTCCAGCGTTGCTTCTCCAGATTGCCCCAACCAGCCAGCAGGCTGACCGTGTAGATCTCGGAGCCTGGTTCCTCGGGTATCTGGACTTCACCGCTCACCGTGACGCCTTGATACTCGCGACGCGTGATGAAGTTGATCACACCGGCAATCGCGTCGCTGCCGTAAGTCGCCGAAGCGCCATCGGTCAGCGCTTCGATCCGCTGCACCGCCGCCAATGGCAACGTGTTCAAGTCGACGCCGGTACTGCCATAGGGGTTGCGGACCACGCGTCTGCCGTTGAGCAGCACCAGCGTACGCTGCTCGCCCAGGCTGCGCAGGTTTGCATACGCTGCCGCACCGCTGAAACCACTGGTCGCAGCCGACGTCGGCAGGCCGCCTTGATTCTGCGTGATCAATCGCACTGCCTCTTCGGCGTTGGTGATGCCGGCGCGCGCGAGTTCTTCCGCGGTGATGGTGACGATCGGCAGCGCGGTCTCGCCTTCGATGCGCTTGATCAGCGATCCGGTGATCTCGATCCGTTCGAGTGTCTGTACTTGCGGCGGCGACTGCTGCGCATGTGCCCGACCGCAACTAATGCCTGCACCGACAGCGACGAGAGTCAATGCGAGGCTATGCGCGATCGCGCGATGACGCCAACGCAGACGCCGCGGCGGTCGCCAGCGCCTGACTGACTCATTGACGCGCCTGCCCCCGGCCAACGCAGCCGTGAGCGCCCCTTCGCTCCGATAAGCTACCAATCGCCCCCCATCAGATCTAAGGACGCAGTCGCGCCTCAGATCCGGACATCGCCCCTCAGCGACGTAACGACACGGACAGCAACAGCTTGGCGCGCTCCCAGTCGCGCCGAACCGTACGGTCGGTAATACCCAGCGCCTCGGCAATCTCCTGCTCGTTGAAACCCCCGAAAAAGCGCATCTCGATGACCTGCTTGAGGCGCGGATCGGTGCTTTCGAGTTCTTGGAGAGCGTCATCGACGCGCTCGACGTCTTCGTCGGTGCTCGACCATCCGTCGAGTAGTTCGGTGGCTAGTGTCACATTGGCCGCACCGCCCCCGCGCCGATCGGCCCGCCGCTTGCGCGCAAAGTCGACGATCACGGATCGCATCACGTGCGAGGCATAGGCCAAGAACTGGCCGCGACTATCGGCCTCGATACGCGCAGCCCCGTGCAGCTTCAGATACACCTCGTGCACCATCGAGGTCGTATCGAGCAGCGTGATCGTGGCATTGGCGGCCAGACGCGACCGCGCCATGCGGTGCAGCTCGGGATAGAGGAGCTCGACCAGCTGATCGATGGCAGCCCGATCGGTCTCTCTCGCGCGTCGCAGCAGATTAGTAACGTCGCCCATAAGTCCTTGCGGTAATCACACCGGATAGCGACTGTCCGATCGGCCGCACTTGCTGCTCGCACGGCCAGCCGTATTGAAGCGCAACCGGCAACCGTAATCAAGGGTTCTCAACGTCCGCCTGGCCGCTATTGGCTGGCACCCAACAGCTACCTAGAGGCGCGGAACGCGCTCTTCGGCGGCGCAGTGTGCGCTAGCAACGGCACGGCGATGCGCTGCTTCTCAAGTCTTGTCAATCGGAGCGCGAAACGCGGATGTCCGGTTCCAGCATCCCTTCGCGTCCCTACAAGCAGGATCGCTCAACACGCAACAACCAACGATCCAGACATTCGATCACTTTGTTAGGAGCCTCAAATGACGCATGAATACAACCGCAAACCCACTCTGGCTCGTGTTGCGTCGTTCGTCGCCGCGGCCTTGATGACGCTGTCGGTCGGCGGCTTCATCGATCTGTTGGCGTTCTCACACGTGGCCGATTCGCAACAAACCAGCTGGTCCGCTCGGTCGTGAGCCTCCCGCTTCAGCCGTCGCAACACGCAGCGCAACTGTGCAATCTCAACCCAAAGGAGAACTCGATGAAACATGCAATTCGTTACGCCATGGTCTTTTCCGGTCTTTCCTTACTGTCAATCACTCAACCCGCGCATGCCGAGTACAAATGTGACCAGAAATTTCTCTCACAGGTGGATGCAAAGGCGTGCGCTGCCGCGGCACAGGGCGCCGATTCGTTGCGTCAGTTCTTGTCGCGGACCAGAGGCGTCTATGGCTTGCAGATAGCCGACTACGCACGCTTCGAAGATGAAGCGACGACATCATCCGTGGCGCCGCCAGCAGAAGCTAAAGCGCGGAAACAAGCGGTCAGTGCCACAGCCCCCACGCAGTGACACTGCGCCACGTGCGCAGCGGCGACCCCCGCGTCGCTGCGCACGTGTGCTTGTGAGAGGGTGATCTTTGGCGAGTGCGTGAATCAAAGGATTCCGTGACACGGCCAGCTCCGGTGCGGCGGCGTCGGTCAGGAGTCGCTCCACCTCGTCATGCATGCTGTTAACTGGCATCATCGATTCCGAAAAGACGGAAGAATTTCGACCAACGTGTCCGGTTCACCGGATAAATCTGTCTTTGCCAATGGGGAGGTGCGTCTAAGCCATGGCCGATCAGGCGTCGCTGACTGTTGCTGACTGGCATCGACTAAACCGACTGCTCGAGCAGGGGCTCGAGTTCGAGGGTGTCGAGCGCAGCGCGTGGTTGGACGCATTGGGTGCGCAGGATCAACACCTGCGCGCCGTGCTGATCGATTTGCTGACGCAATCGGACGCCACTGGTTTTGCCACCAGCGTGACGCATCCGCCGACCGCGATGGCCAACCTCGCCGCGCAGGCGCTCGCCGCGATGCGGCGCGAGCGGCCGGGCGACCGCATCGGCCCGTGGCAACTGACGCGACTGCTGGCCGAAGGCGGCATGGGCGCGGTGTGGGTCGCCGCAGCGCGCCGATGGCGTCATGAAGCGCACCGCGGCGCTGAAGTTGCCGCGCGCCGAGTGGATCGATCGGGGGCTCGACCGAGCGCATCGCGCGCGAGCGCGCAATCCTGGCGCGGTTGCAGCATCCGGCTATCGCCGTGCTGTACGACGCCGGCGTCACGGCCGAAGGTCGACCCTATCTCGCGCTCGAATACGTCGACTGGGGTCGCCGATCGATGTGTACAGCAACGAGCGCGATCTGACCGTGATCCTGCGGCTGTTCGTGCAGGTCATCCGCGCGGTGGCTTACGCCCATGCGCAGCTCGTCATCCACCGCGATCTGAAGCCGGCCAACGTGCTGGTCACCGCGGATGGATCGCCGAAGCTGCTCGACTTCGGCATCTCCAAGCTGATCGAAGGCGACGCCCCGACGGTGGACGCGACCGCGCTGACGCGTCTTGCCGGCCGTCCGCTGACGCTCGCCTACGCCGCACCCGAGCAGGTGCTCGGGCTGCCGATCACGGTGGCGGCCGATGTCTACGCGCTCGGCGTGATGCTGTTCGAACTGGTCACCGGCGCCCGCCTGTATCGCGCCGGCGATCAGCGCGCGCTCGAAGCCGAGCTGCTGGCGGCGATCTGCGAAAGCCGAGCGAAACCGCGCGCGACAAGCAGCGCGCCAAGGCGCTCAAAGGCGATCTCGACGCAGTGATCGCCAAGGCTCTCAAGCGCGAGCCGGCCGAGCGCTACCAGACGGCGGCCGCACTGGCCGATGACCTCGAGCGCTATCTCGAAGGCCAACCGGTGCAGGCGCAGCCCGACAGCCGCGCCTATCGGCTGCGCAAGTTCGTTCACCGCAACGCCTTGCCGGTGGCCGCCGGCAGCGCGGTGCTGATCGCGCTCGGCGTCGGCCTCGGCGTGGCGCTGTGGCAGGCCGAATGAGGCGCGCGCACAGGCCGAGGAGCGCGCGAGCAAGCGGCGCGTGCCACCGCGCTCAACACCTTCGTGCTGTCGCTGATCCAGCAGGCCGATCCGCGCGCCTCGCAGACCTCGAAGGCAGCCGACCTCGCGATGCTGTCGTCGATCGAACGGCGCATCGACGCCGAGTTCAAAGGCAGCGCCGATCAGTTGCTGCAGCTGCGTGTCACGGTGGGCGATGCGTATCGGGGGCGTGGCCAGCATGCAGCCGCGCGTCGCGTCTACCGACGGGCAATCGACGAGGCGGAGACGACCTTGCCCGCCAATCACCTCGGATTGCTGAAGGCCCGCGTTGCCAGAGCCCACGTCATCGTTGCTGATGACGAAGCACTGCAATCCATCGACACCACGATCGAAATGTTGCGGCAAGCCGGGCCGGCGGGCATCGAGCCGTTGGTCGATGCACTGCTGGCGCGCGTTGAAACAGCACGCACCATCGGACGACGGCCGGGGATGACCTGGGATTCACTCTATGCCGATTCGCGCGAAGCGCACGACCTTGCCGCTCGCCATTTCGGATCGGGCAGCGCACGTCACTTGGAAGCTGCCCAAAACCTGGTCGCAAACTTGCTCGGGGATGCCAGGAGCGCGCGTGCCGGGGCAACTGCCCAAGGAAATTTGATCGGGGATGCCGGCAGCACGCGTCCCGAAAAAGATCGAGTGCAAGAGGCATTCGAGGTTTTCGAGAGCGCATTGACCAGCGCGCGCGGCAATCCGGCGGTGGCAAAAGGCAATCCGGATCTGCTGCAGACCGAAGCCGGTTACGGTCTCCTTGTGTGCCACTTTCGCAATTCTGCACGATGGCCTGCGCGCCCTCCGGGATACCGTTGCGCTGGCCCGGGAATATCACACCGACGATTCGAACCCGCTGGCAACGGCGTTAGGCCTCCTCGGCCGATTGCTTGTTAGATCATCACCGCGACCCCGAGGGTGTCTGGATCTGGATGGACGCCTATGACGTCGTGGCGAGGCGCGATGAACCCTCGCCTTGGTTACTCGCGCAACTGGCAGCCTCCGTGGCGAGATGTCACTGCGATGCCTGGCGGGCGGCTGAATGCGCCGAATTCACAGACAAGGCGTTGGCTCACGCAGCAACGATGACGCCAGGCGAAATCAAGTCGCGGCTTGTTGCGTTCACGCGGCCGCCCCAGGTCCACGCTTTGATGCTGCAGGGCAGGACTGAAGAAGCCGTCGCGTTGGCCACCGAATTTCTGCTCGAGCCTCATTGTTGCGAGGGGACTCTGAATACACTTGCGAGGCCAGGCCCTGCGTCTCGACGGCCGCTTCGAGGAAGCGGTGCAAGCGGCGGACAAATCGATGTCGATTTCTCGCGCCAAGGGCTTCGCCGAAGACCATACTTTCTTCGTGTGGCCGCAGATGTGGCGCGGGTTGGCCGAGCTCGAGCTGCAAAAGCCGGCGCAGGCTCTGGCTTCGATCGAGCCAGCGGTGCCCCTGGCGATCAAGGGTCCGAGTTGGGATATCGATTGGGGCGTTATCCATCTCGCCCACGGACGAGCGCTGCTCGCCAACGGCCGCGCGGCGGAAGCACTCGAGCCGCTGCGCAAGGCCTACGGTTTCTGGCTCGGACACGATCCGAAGAGTGTGTGGGCTGCCGAGGCCGAGTACTGGTTCGGGCAAGCCTGGATCGCCAACGGCGATCTCAAGCGCGGCCGGTGGATGGTGGCCGAAGCGAAGCAAGCTCTGGCAGCGTCGCCCTTCAAGTTGCACCGCGCGCTGGCCGCAGCACGGAAACCGTGAAATTCACAGCGAATCTAGGGACGCAGCCGCGCCCAAATCCGGACGTCGCCCCTCAGCGACGTAGTCAGAGCCTAGTCTTGATTAATCGTGGCGCTAACGTTAACGATGCGCGCAACTACTGTTTCAAACATCGATATTGCCAGCCGCGAGTGCGTTGGACTCGATGAATTGCCGGCGCGGCTCGACTTCGTCGCCCATTAACGTTGTGAATATCTGGTCGGCACCGATTGCGTCGTCGATTTGCACTTTAAGCATGCGACGTACTGCGGGATCCATCGTCGTTTCCCATAACTGCGAAGGATTCATCTCACCGAGACCCTTGTAGCGCTGGCGCGTCACTCCGCCTTCAGCTTCACGCATCAGCCAGTCGACGGCCTCGGCGAAGCTCGTCACGGTCGCCTGCTTTTCCTTGTCGCCCACGCCGCGCACGATGCGTGCGCCGGCGCCGATCATTCCCTTGAACGTGCGTGCGGCCGTTGCGAGCGTTGCATAGTCGGCGCCGTGCACAAAGTCGGCATCGATCGCACTCAATTTGACATTGCCGTGGTGACGACGCTCGATGCGTAGCCGGTGCTTGTCGGTAACGGAATCGTGTTGTGCATACACATGCACGGTCGAGTTGCCCAGCGCTTCGGTCAATCGCAAAGCGGAAGCCTCGGCATTTGCCGCATCGTCCAGGTCGAGCTCGGTGCCGCCCAGCAACGCTTGCAGTGCGGGGCGGTCCATCACCCGCGCCAGGCGATGCGATCACGGCATTGGCCACCAGGTACTGCCGTGCCAGCGCTTCGAGCGCTTCGCCTTCAATCGCTGCGGAGGCCAATGCGGCCCCTTCAGCAGGAACGAGCTTCGCGTCTTTCAACGCCAGCGTGACGATGTATTGCGCGAGCTCGTGATCGTCCTTGATGTAGCGCTCGTCCTTGCCATGCTTGATCCGGTACAGCGGCGGCTGCGCAATGTAAATGTGGCCCTGCTCGACCAGCAGCGGCATCTGACGATAGAACAGTGTCAACAGCAGCGTGCGGATGTGCGCGCCGTCGACGTCGGCGTCGGTCATGATGATGATGCGGTGATAGCGCAGCTTGTCGAGGTTGAAACCATCGGGTGTATCGGGCGCGCCGATGCCGGTGCCGAGCGCAGTGATCAACGTTGCGATCTGCTCGGATGAGATCAGCTTGTCGAAGCGCGCCTTTTCGACGTTCAGCACTTTGCCGCGCAACGGCAGCACTGCCTGGAATTTGCGATCGCGGCCCTGCTTGGCAGAGCCTCCAGCTGAATCGCCTTCGACGATGTAAAGCTCCGACTTGGCCGGATCGCGCTCCTGGCAGTCGGCCAATTTTCCGGGCAACCCAACGCCGTCGAGCACGCCTTTGCGCCGTGTCATCTCGCGCGCCTTGCGCGCCGCTTCCCGCGCACGCGCGGCATCGACGATCTTGCTGCAGATAATCTTGGCGTCTGCGGGGCGCTCGAGCAGATAGCTTTCTAGCGCGCGCCCGATCGCGTCTTCAACCGCGGGGCGCACCTCTGACGACACCAGCTTGTCCTTCGTCTGCGAGCTGAATTTCGGCTCTGGCACCTTGACCGACAACACGCACGCGAGCCCTTCGCGCATATCGTCGCCGGTCGTTTCGACTTTCGCCTTCTTGTCGAACTCGTGACTCTTGATGTAGTTGTTCAGCACACGCGTCATCGCCGCGCGTAGCCCGGTAATGTGCGTGCCGCCGTCCCGCTGCGGAATATTGTTGGTAAACGCGAGCAAGCTTTCGTTGTAGCCATCGTTCCACTGCATAGCGACTTCGACGCCGACCGGCGTGCCGCCCGCGCTCGATTCGGTGCTGACGTAGAACACGTTGGGGTGCAGCACGGTTTTCGACTTGTTGATGTACTGCACGAAGCCTTTGACGCCGCCAGAAAATGCGAAGTCCTCTTCCTTGGCGGTGCGTTGATCGATCAGTTTGATGTGAACGCCGTTGTTCAGAAACGAGAGTTCGCGCAGGCGCTTCGACAACACGTCGTAGTGAAAGTCGATGTTCGTAAAGATCGTTTCGTCGGGCAGAAAATGGACCTCGGTGCCGCGCCGGTCGGTCGGCCCGGTGATCTTCATCGGTGACGCTTCAACCGGCCCCTGATCGGTCTGCACCGTTTGCACGATGGGGTCCTGCACGTCACCGCGCCGAAACTCCAGGTAATGCATGTTGCCGCCCCGCCGGATCGTCAGCCGCAGCCATTCCGACAGCGCGTTCACGCAGGACACACCGACGCCGTGCAGTCCGCCGGAGACCTTGTAGCTGTTCTGGTCGAACTTGCCGCCGGCGTGCAACTCGGTCAACGCGATCTCGGCGGCCGAACGTCGTGGATTATGTTTATCGTCGAACTTGACATCGGTCGGAATGCCGCGGCCGTTGTCGACGACCGAGATCGAGTTGTCAGTGTGGATCGTGACGATGATGTCGTCGCAATGCCCTGCGAGCGCCTCGTCGACCGAGTTGTCGACGACCTCGAACACCATATGGTGCAGCCCGGTGCCGTCGTGCGTGTCGCCGATGTACATGCCGGGCCGCTTGCGTACCGCCTCCAGCCCTTCAAGGATCTGGATGCTGCTCGCGCCATAGTCGGTCCTGCCGTCGGGCTGCGGCTGATTCATCGGTGGTTGATCTGGAACTGCTGACATGTGTACGGCTACCTAGATCCGCATCGGCATCACGACGTACTTGAATTTGTCGGAATTCGGCATCGTGATCAGCGCACTGCCGAGCGCGTCGCCGAGCGAAAAGCTGACCTCGTCGTTCTTCAAATTGGCTAGCACATCCAATAAATAGTTGACGTTAAAGCCAATATCAAGAGGGTCGCCTGCGTAGCCGATCTCTAACTCTTCCTGTGCGTCTTCCTGATCCGCGTTGGTGGAATTGATTTTGAGAGTACCGGCGGCGAGCAGCATGCGCACGCCCTTGAATTTGTCAGTCGTCAGAATCGCCGCACGCTGCAACGCGTGCATCAGATCTTCGCGGTTGATCGCAAAAACCTTCGAATTGGCGGCCGGCACGACACGCTGGTAATCGGGGAACTTGCCCTCGACCAACTTTGAAATCAGCTCGATGTCACCGAAGCTGAACTTGGCCTGATTCGCGGCCATCTGCACGCGTACCAGGTCGTCGGAATCTGGCAGCAGCCTCGATAGTTCGAGGATTGTCTTGCGCGGCACGATCGCTTCGATCTTGTTCGATGCGTCGGCCTTGGTGACTTCGGCCAGCGCCAGCCGGTGCCCATCGGTGGCTACCGCGCGCACCGTGGTGCCGTCGACCACCAGCAGCATGCCGTTCAGGTAGTAGCGGATGTCCTGCTGTGCCATCGCAAAATGAACCATGCCAAGCAGATATTTCAGCGTTGCTGCGGGCAGCGAAAAATCGGCGGTGAACTCCGCTTGCGCCACGGTCGGAAATTCTTCGGCCGCCAGGGTTTGCAGGTTAAAGCGGCTCTTGCCGCTCGCGACTGCCATTTTCTTATTCGTGAGCGATAACTGCACGTCGGCGTCGGGCAGCGCTTTCAGAATATCGACCAGCTTACGTGCAGCGATCGTCGTCGCCGCTGCATCGTTACCTGCACCGATATCGGCGCTGGTCTGAATCTGAATTTCCAGATCGGTCGCCGTGAACGAGACTCTACCGCCTTCCTTGCGTACCAGAATGTTCGCAAGGATTGGCAACGTCTGTCGGCGCTCGACGATGCCGCTGACCACCTGCAATGGCTTTAGCAACGCATCGCGGTTGGCTTTGACGAGTTGCATTCTCTTATATCCTTTTCATAACTCTTCTTAATAGCTACTTAGTAGTAGTGCGGCATCTTGTTGGGGATAAAGCCAACGAGTTCCTTTGCATCAATCACTTGCTACGCCCACAGGACTGTGGACAGGCCAACTGTTGGCATGTGGGCTCGTGGTGGACGGAAAGGACAACTTTGGCGCAACGCGGACATCGTCCACATCTATCCCCACTCGCGCAGCATCTGTCCACAGGTTGTTAGCCCTTGAGGGTCTGCTCGAGGACATGCAGCGCGTGGTTCATTTCTGGATTCTTGGTGCGCTCACCGCCGATCTTGCGAACCGCGTGCAGCACGGTCGTGTGATCGCGTCCGCCAAACAGCTCGCCGATCTCCGGCAGACTTTTCTGCGTCAGCTCCTTGGCCAAGTACATCGCGACCTGTCGTGGAAACGCAATCGCGATCGGACGACGCTTGCTGTACATGTCTGCGATTTTGATCTTGTAGTAGTCGGCGACGGTTTTTTGAATCAGTTCGACGGTCACCTGCGCGGTCGACGCCGACAGCAGATCCTTCAGAGCTTCACGCGCGACGTCGACCGTGATGATCCGCCCATGAAACGAAGAGAACGCCATCACCTTGCGTAACGCACCTTCCAGCTCGCGCACATTGCTGCGCAAATTCTTCGCGATAAAAAATGCAACGTCCTCCTTCATCTGAGCGCCTTCGACTTCGGCTTTCTTCAGCAGAATCGCGACCCGCATTTCCAACTCGGGCGGTTCGATCGCGACGGTCAGCCCTGATGTGAAGCGCGACACCAGCCGATCCTCCATATCCTTTAACTCCTTCGGATACGTATCGCTGGTGATGATGATTTGCTTGCGGCCAGCAACCAACGCTTCGAACGCATAGAAGAATTCTTCCTGTGTCCGTGCTTTGCCGGCGAAAAACTGAATATCGTCGATCAGCAGCAAATCGAGCGAATGGTAGTAACGCTTGAAATCGTCGAACGCCTTGCGCTGGTAGGCGCGCACCACGTCGCTTACATACTGCTCGGCGTGGATGTAACGTACTTTGGCGCCGCGCGCGCGCGCGAGCACCGCGTTGCCAACCGCATGCGTCAGATGCGTTTTGCCGAGCCCCACGCCGCCATACAAGAACAGCGGGTTGTACGAGCCGCCCGGATTTTCAGCGACCTGCATCGCCGCTGCGCGCGCGAGCTGATTGGCCTTGCCCGTGACGAAATTGTCGAACGACAAGTTCGGATTCAGCCGGGCGCGCTCCAACTGCTCATTGGGCGCTGACGCCACCACCGCAGCATGCGGCGCGTCCGCTGCGTCCACTACACCGTCGGTCGGGTCGCCGTTCAGCGGAAAGCGCAGTGCGGAGTAGCCGCCTTCGATCGCGAACACGATCGAGATTGGGCGCTGCATCACGCGTGCAACCGCCCCGGCGATTTGCTTGGAGAACTGCGAACGAATCGCATCGAGCTTCAAGCGGTTGGGAGCGCAGATCGTCAGAGTAGCGGTCGACTCGTCGAACTCGAGTGCTTTGAGCGGTTTGATCCAGGCGGAAAATTGTTGCGGTGTGAGCTCGCTTTCGAGAAGCCGCGAGCAGTCATTCCAGAGATGAGTCATTAACTTAGCGGCCCCGCGGCTAGCTTTTTATTTGTACTGCGAAAGTGCTCATCGCCTGCGCGCACCGGCTCGGCCTCACGCACGCTTGCTCTCGCCCGGTCACCGGCAACTGCATTTTCTGCGTCTCCAAAAAAGGAGCAGCGCGCATCTGCCGGCGAAGGGTTGAATTCTACTCAAGCCGCATCGAGTTATCCACAGTAAATCGCGTTTGTGGCGAATCAAATTCAGTTGCGGCGCAATGAGGGTCGCGCGCCGTACCTTAGCACCTGCGCGGGGCTGGTTTGACAGCGATTCGCCGGATCGCGTCTAATGGCGGGCTGCACGAAGAGAGAGTGTGATGGCCACCAAACGAACTTATCAACCCTCCAAGGTCAAGCGCGCTCGCACGCATGGTTTTTTGGTGCGCATGAGGTCGCGTGGGGGTCGCGCCGTGATCGCCGCGCGCCGCGCCAAGGGCCGGCAGCGCCTCGGAGTTTGAGGCAACCTGCGATTGAAGTGAGCGTTTAAAGGCAGCGCGTGAGGGCTGCCGTTGAGTTCAAGGTGGCCGCTCGTGACAACCACAATGGCTTTGCCTCGGCGCGCCGGCTTAAGACGCCCGCCCAGTATTCGGCAGTCCTGCGCGCGGCACGTGAACAGTCGATTCGTGCCGCGCGGCAGATGTTGTCGATAAGCGCCGCCTGGACGGCTGCCGGGGCAATCGGTGATAGCGCTGCAAGCGTGCGTTTTGGCGTGACCGTCGGCAAACGGAACGCGCGGCGGTCGGTTGATCGCGCGCTGGTCAGGCGCATTGTGCGCGAAGCGTGCCGGCAGCACGCCAGCGCTTTCGAACGCTGCGCAGCGAAGGCTGCAGCGCGCATCGATATATCGCTGCGGCTGAGGTCGCCGTTGGTCGACGCGCAAGGCGAGCCCCTTGCAATGAGAAGTTGGCGCCGCCAAGTGCGGGCCGAAGCGGATGCCTTGTTGCAGGACGTACTGACCCAACTGCCTGGCCGGTTAAGCGCGACTCCAGTGAATTGATATGACTTGGTACGCATGTTAAAGACGATATTGATCGCAGTGATTCGCGGCTATCGATTCGCGCTTTCACCTTGGGTCGGAAACGTGTGTCGTTACTGGCCGACGTGCTCGGAATACTCGATGCTGGCCATCGAGCGTCACGGCGCGCTGCGGGGCAGCTGGATGATGCTGGCGCGAGTGGCGCGCTGCCACCCGTACGGTGCCGGCGGCGTCGATCCGGTTCCGCTTCAATTTAGGTGGCGTTGCTGGTGTCACGCGAACGACGCTGCTGCGCAACTCGGTTCTACTTCAATCGAATCCGCTCATGAGCACTGATATCCAGCGCACGATCCTGTTGGTTATTTTCGGCTTCACAGTGTTCATGCTGTGGGACCGGTGGCAGATCTACAACGGACGCGCGCCGATGTTCGGCCCGGCACCGGCATCGCAAACTGCGCCGTCGCCGCAGGTACCTACAACGCAGCCGACGGCGCCGAGCGCCGACGGTGTACCCGTGCCGCAAGCCTCTATGCCGGCTGTAGCTCCGTCGACTGCAGTTCCGGCCACCGCGGTGACCGACGCGCCGCCTGCTGCTGGCAAATCGACGCCGGTCGTGATCGAAACCGATCTGATGCGCGTATCGATCGATCCGTTAGGCGCTGTCGTATCGCGAGTGGAACTGCTCGACCAGCCCGCAGCGGCAGACTGGACCGCCAGCGGATTGATCGGACTGGTGACGGGCAAGCGCCACGACCCGAATGCCACGACGGTATTGCTCGATGTGGCCCCTAATCGTGTCTACGTCGCGCAAAGCGGAATCGTCGGCGGCAATTTTCCGAACCATCGAACGCCGTTCCAATTGCTCGACGGCCCCACCGCGTTGAAGGCCGGGCAGGACCGATTCGACGTTCGCTTTGGCGCCGAAAGCGGTGGCCTGCGCGTGATCAAGACGTATACGTTTCGCCGTGGAAGCCACGCCGTCGACGTCAAGCACGAAATCGTCAACTTGACCGACAAACCCGTGTCGCCTTCGGTGTATTTGCAGCTGACGCGCGATGGCAACAAGCCCGAAGGCGAGTCGGCGCTGTACTACGTGTACACCGGGCCCGCGGTGTACACCGAGCAGGACAAATTTCGCAAGATTGAGTTTTCGGAGATCGAGAAGAACAAGGTTCAATTGCCCAAAGCCGCCGATAACGGCTGGCTAGGAATGATCCAGCATTACTTTGTTTCGGCGTGGGTGCCGGCCGCCGGCGCGATTCGCGAGTACTACGCTCGCACTGTAGAAAAGAATCTGTATTCGGTCGGTAGCATCGTTGCGCTGCCGGCACTGGCGCCGAATGCAACAACGACTTCACAGGCGACTCTGTACGTCGGCCCGCAGGATCAGGAAGCGCTGGAGAAAATCGCTCCCGGCCTTGACCTGGTCGTCGACTACGGATGGCTGACTTTCCTGGCGAAGCCGATTTACTGGCTGCTCGCCTTCCTGCACGGCATCGTCGGTAACTGGGGCTGGGCGATCGTGCTGTTAACCGTGCTGATCAAGGCGGCGTTTTATCCGCTGTCGGCAGCGAGCTACAAGTCGATGGCGAAGATGAAGGAAATCTCGCCGCGGCTGATGAAGCTGCGCGAGCAGTACGGCGACGACAAGCAGAAGATGAATGTCGCGATGATGGAGATGTACAAGACCGAGAAGATCAATCCGCTCGGCGGCTGCCTGCCGATCCTGGTGCAGATCCCCGTGTTTATCGCGCTTTACTGGGTGTTGCTGGCAAGCGTTGAAATGCGCAACGCGCCGTGGATCTTGTGGGTCAAGGATCTCGCCACACCCGACGCGTGGTTCATCTTGCCGGTGCTGATGATGGGAACGATGTGGATTCAATACAAGTTGAATCCGACGCCCCCCGATCCGGTGCAGGCGCGCGTGATGATGCTGATGCCGCTGATCTTCGGTGTGATGTTCTTCTTCTTCCCGGCCGGCCTGGTGCTGTACTGGCTGACCAACAATATTTTGTCGATTGCACAGCAGTGGTACGTCACGAAGCAGATCGCGAACGCGAAGCGGCCGGGCTAGCCGCCGTTGCTTCGGCGTCGCCGCAGCAGCAGAAACACCGGCCATAGCCAAATACTCGCGGCCCATAGCAGCACGCGTGTGATCGACAATCGCCCGGCCTCGCCACGGTGCGCGAGAATGAATACCACCGCGGCGCCCAGCACAACCCACAGCACGAAGCCGGCGTAAACAAGCGCGCGCTTTTCATACGTACCTTCAACTTGGCCCGCAACCATCGCGGCGACCAGGATGGATAGCACCACCGCCAGGATCACACCCGCCAGCGGCGGACCGTATCGAGTCAATGGATCGTTGTTCGGCACAGTCTGATCCGGCGAGTCATGTTGTGATCATTTTGCACTCTGCGCAGCGACCGTAAACTCGCGCACGATGGTCAACACAGCAGCGGCCGATCCGATCGTTGCCATTGCCACCGGGCCGGGCCGCGGCGGTATCGGGATCGTTCGCGTCTCCGGGGCAGCGATCGGTCCGGTCATCGAAGCAGTACTCGGTCCGCAGGCGAGCGAACTGGTGCCGCGGCATGCGGTGTACTCCAAGTTCTTTGCCGACGACGGCGCGGAGATCGATCGCGGTATCGCGCTCTACTTTCCAGCACCGCATTCGTACACCGGTGAGAACGTGCTCGAACTGCAGGGTCATGGCGGCCCGGTGGTGCTGCGCATGCTGCTCGCGCGTTGTTTGCAGGCGGGCCGCACGATTGGGCTGCGAATTGCAGAGCCCGGGGAATTCACGCAGCGCGCATTCCTAAACGACCAGCTCGACCTCGCGCAAGCCGAAGCGGTGGCTGACTTGATCGATGCGACGACCGAGATCGCAGCCCGCGCCGCGGTCCGTTCGCTAGCCGGCGAATTTTCGCAGCGCGCGCACGCGCTAACGTCGGCCCTGATTGAATTGCGCATGCTGGTCGAAGCAACGCTCGATTTCCCAGAGGAAGAGCTCGACTTTCTGCAGCAGTCCGATGCCGTCGGGCGCCTGGCGCGCGTTCGCAGCGATCTGGACGAATTGCTGAAGCGGGCGCAGCAAGGCGCGCTGTTGCGCGACGGATTGAGCGTCGTGCTAATCGGCGCGCCGAACGTCGGCAAGTCAAGTTTGATGAACACGCTGGCCGGTGCCGATATCGCGATCGTCACCGCTATTCCAGGCACCACGCGCGACCGCATCGAACAACGGATCGATGTCGACGGAATTCCGCTGAACGTGATCGACACTGCGGGATTGCGCGAAGCGACCGATGAAGTCGAGCAGCTCGGCATCGCGCGCACGTTGGCGGAAATCGAACGCGCCGACGTGGTCGTGCACATGGTGGATGCGGCGCAGTCGGCCGACGACGCGGCTGTGCTGGAGTTCGTTGGTGAGCGCATCGGACGAGCCGTACCAGTTTTGACGGTGATCAATAAGATCGATTTGGTGCACATCGAACCGTGCATTGAAGGCAAGCGCGTGTACTTATCGGCCAGGACCGGCGCCGGTGTCGACTTATTGCGCAACGAACTGAAGCGCGTCGCGGGATGGGAGCAAGATACTTCTGGCGAATCTGTGTTCCTCGCCCGCGAGCGCCACCTGCGGGCACTGTCAATTGCGCGCGATCATCTGGCGCTCGCTGCGCAGCATGCGGCGCAAACCGATTCGCAGCTCGACCTGTTTGCGGAGGAATTGCGGTTGGCAGGCAATTCGATCGGCGAAATCACCGGCGAGGTGTCTGCTGATGACTTGCTCGGCGTGATCTTCAGCCGGTTTTGTATCGGTAAATGATTCAGCGAACTAGCGATTGGCCGGACCGAAGCAGCTCGGGTTCCGGTATGAAAAGTGCTGCCGTTCGAGCAGTGAAAACTTCAGGGAGACACCATGGATCGCAGTTCAACGCGTGGCCCGCGGCGTGGCTGCATGTCGCAATTGGCATTGCACTTTCGGTATCCATACTCGCAGCATGTGGAAGCAGCGACGACCCAGCGCCGACGCCGCCCGGCGCCAATGTGCGGCCCTCGTTTCTGGGCACGGTAACGACCGCAGCGTACGACGGCATCACTGACGATTTATTAACCGGCGGCCTGGGTTGGGACGGGCTGCAAAGCGCAACCGCGCCAGCGCTGTCGGCGACCCCGACGGCAAGCGAATTACGTCGGCGTGCGATTTACAACAATTACCGGGCGTTGGTCGATATGTCTACCGCCGGCGGTTACGGCGTGCTCTTTGGACCCAACGTGCCGCTCGATGGCAGTGCACCTAATCCGACGCCGGGTGCGGGAAAGATCGGCGGGACGGAATATCTCGCCTATAGCGTCGATGCGACCGGCAAGGCTGCAGCCACTTTAATGGTGCAGATCCCATTGAATTTCAGCCAAAGCATGCCGTGTGTCGTGACTGCGACGTCATCCGGTTCGCGTGGTGTCTATGGTGCCGTGTCCGCTGCCGGCGAATGGGGATTGAAGCGCGGCTGCGCGGTGGCCTACACCGACAAGGGCACCGGCAATGGCGCGCACGAGCTCGATACCAACACGATCACGTTGATTAACGGGCTGACCGCCAACGCGACGAGCGCCGGCAATACCAGCCACTTCACGGCCACGCTGACCGATCTGCAGCGGACAGCATTTACTGCATTGAATCCTTTCCGCTATGCGTTTAAGCACGCGCATTCGCAAGTCAATCCAGAAAAGGACTGGGGACTGTTCACGCGGCAGGCGATCGAGTTTGCGCTATGGGCAGCCAATGAGCAGTTCGCGCCCGTCGGTGCCCGGAACGACCAACAAGCAGCGTCTGTTTGTGCCGTCCAACACGATGGTGATCGCCGCATCGGTTTCCAATGGCGGTGGTGCTGCGCTGGCCGCAGCCGAAGGAGACACCACCGGCCTGATCGATGGCGTGGTCGTCGGCGAACCGCAAATCAATCCGACGTTGCCCGCCGGGCTGATCGTTGCGCGCGGAGGCGCTAGCTATCCGGCCGCGGCGATCGGGCGCACGTTGTACGACTACACGTCGCTTGGCCAACATGCTGCAGCCGTGCGCGGCGCATTCACCGACGGTCGCGCTGTCGCCGTTGCTTGCGACCGTTCCATGCGCAGTGCGCAGAATCGATGCGCTGCGCTGGCTATCAACGGTGATGTGACCGGCATCGACTTCGTATCGCAATCGAACGACGCGTTGGCACGTTTGCGCGCCGCTGGATGGGAAGTCGAGTCCGACCTGCTGCATGCATCGCACTGGGGCCTGCAAGCGACGCCTGGCAGTGGCAGTGACCTATGCCAACGCGTATTCGCGTGCAAGTGTTGTCGACAACTTATGCGGCTTCAGCTTTGCGACGACGACGAACAGCACTGGCACGGGCGTGCCGGCTGCCAAGCTGGTCTCACCCATGCTGACGGTATTCGGCAACGGCAACGGCATCCCGCCGACCAACGGCATTAACCTGGTCTACAACGACGCCATCGGCGGGCCAATCGACCATAGAGCGGCCGACAACAACTTCGCATTTCTCGGTGCGCAGTGCTTGCGTCAGCTATGGACCGTACCGAGTGCGGCGCTGCAGAGCTGGTGTTAACGAGGTGCGCGTAACCGGTAATCTGCGGGCGAAGCCGACCATCATCGTGCATGGCCGCAGTGATGCACTGGTGCCGGTTAACCATACGTCGCGGCCGTACTTCGGCACGAACAAGATCGTCGAAGGTGCAGCCAGCCGGCTGTCGTACATCGAAGTGCTCAACGGTCAGCACTTCGATGCGTTCCTGAGCGCTGGCCGGGTACGACATACGCTTTATTCCGCTGCATTACTACGCCACACAGGCGCTGAATTTGATGTGGAACCATCTGCGCACGGCGCTGCGTTGCCTGTTTCGCAAGTGGTGCGCGCAGTGCCGCGCGGTGGCACGGCGGGAGCGGCGCCGCCGATCACGACGGCCAATGTGCCGCCGATCGTACTGACCCCAGCCGCCGCCGATGTGATCAACTTCAACGCCGCCACCAACACGGTGCAGATTCCGAATTGAACTGAAGCAACGCAATTGGCTGTTAACGCCGCCGTGACGCTTTGCGCACGGCGGCTTTTCTTCGCCAATCGCCCGCGCGGTGTCGCCAGTCGCCGGGATCGCTGCACGTGGTTGCTTTAGCATGCACGCCTCGTTGTCCACGCTGCGGCTTCCGATCCGCGGTTTCGCTCTCACCTATCCGGCATGGCTGATCATCCGTCTACCAGCGCACCGTCGCTTTCTCGCTTGGCAATCGACCGCACGGCTGTTGTGCCGCGCCGGCGCCGCCCGCTGTGGAAGCGCTGGTGGGTCTGGACGATCGCCCTCATCGTGCTGGCGGCGGTCGCGTTGTTCATCGGTCGCCGCAACGCACCGCAGGCCGTTGAAATTGCAACGGTTGCTGCGGCGTATCCGTCGGCGTCGGTAGCGGCGCTTAACGCAACCGGCCGCGTGGTCGCGGCGCGGCGCGCGTCGGTGTCGTCGAAAGGCACCGGCAGGCTTGAATGGCTCGGCGTGCAGGAAGGCCAACGCGTTACCGAGGGCGACATCATTGCGCGCCTTGAAAATCGCGATGTCGCGGCCGAGCGCGAACAGGCAGCCGCACAAGTGCAGGTGGCGCGCGCCAATCTCGCACAAGGCCAGGCCGAGCTGGAAGACGCGGCGGCGGCATACAAGCGCGCGCAGGATCTCGCGCAGCAGAAATTCATCGCCGGCTCTGCGCTCGATACCGCTGAGGCTCGCTATAACAAATCGCGCGCCGCCATCGATACGCTAAAGGCGCAGATCACTGTTGCGCAGGCGAACCACCGAGCTGCGGAAGTGGCTTTTGACCAGACGCTGATTCGCGCGCCGTTTACCGGGATGGTGTTGACCAAGAGCGCGAACGTGGGCGACATCGTGACGCCGTTTTCGGCGGCGTCGGGCACGACCGGCGCGGTGGTGACGATGGCCGACATGGAAACGCTCGAGGTCGAAGCCGACGTGTCCGAAGCGTCGATCGCAAAAATCACGATCGGGCAGCCTGCCGAGATTCAGCTCGACGCGTTTCCGGATCTGCGGCTGCTCGGCGAAGTCAGCCGCATCGTGCCGACGGTCGATCGAGCGAAAGCAACCTTGCTGGTGAAAGTAAAGTTTGTCGAGCGCGATCCGCGGGTGCTACCTGACATGAGCGCAAAGATCGCGTTTCTATCGCGCCCGCTGAGGCCCGACGAACGCACGCCGGTGGCGGCGTTACGCGCCGATGCGATTGTCAAGCGCGATGGCAAGGACATGGTCTTTGTCGTCGGCAAGGACGAGCAGGTCAGGCTCACTCCGGTCGCAGCCGGTGCCAAGGTCGGCGATCTGGTGCGTGTCGATCTGGCACCGGGAACACGGGTCGTGATCGCGCCGCCAGACCGTCTAGTGGACGGCGCCACTGTCGCTGCAGCGAAGAAGTAACGATGGATACGCGCGCAACGGTTAGTGTGCGCGTGGTGGATGGGGAGCGCGCAGCGGATTCGCTGCGCGAAGACGAGCCCCGCAAAAACGGCCCGCCCGAGATTGCACCGCACGAAAACGCACCGCGCGAACCGCGTGCGCTGGTCGAGATCGCAGGCTTGTCCAAGGGGTATGTCCGGGGCGAACAATTGGTGCCCGTTCTCACCGACATCAACCTGACCATCAACGAACGCGATTTTGTGGCGATGATGGGTCCGTCCGGATCGGGCAAGAGCACGCTGCTCAATCTGATAGCAGGTATCGACAAGCCTGATGCCGGAGCGTTGTTGATCGCCGGTGAAGACATCACGCGATTCAACGACACCGAGCTCGCCGACTGGCGCGCACGCACGGTTGGCTTCGTCTTCCAGTTTTACAACTTGATGCCGGTTCTCACCGCGTTTGAGAACGTCGAGTTGCCGTTGCAATTGACCTCGTTGTCGCGCGCCGAGCGGCGCGAGCGCGTCGATTTGTTGATGTCGATGGTCGGATTGACGGATCGCAGCAAGCATTATCCGAATGAGTTGTCAGGCGGACAACAGCAACGCGTTGCAATCGCCCGCGCGTTGGTGACCGATCCGCTGCTGGTGATCGCCGACGAGCCGACCGGCGATCTTGACCGGCAATCGGCGGCGGACATTTTGAGTTTGCTCGACCGATTGAACTTGGAGCTCGGCAAGACGATCGTGATGGTCACGCACGATCCGCGCGCGGCCGAAGCCGCACATCATTTGATTTATCTGGACAAGGGCCAGCTGACCGACACGGCGCCCAGTCAGCGACTGATGCTGTTTTTTCTGAATCTCATTTTCCGCAACGTGTTTCGCGCCAAGCTGCGCACGACGCTGACGATCGTCGGTCTGGTGATCGCGACGCTCGCGTTCGGCTTGCTGCAAACCGTTGTGCGCGCGTGGTACGCGGGCTCGGAGGCAGCGTCGGCGACGCGGCTGATCACGCGCAATGCGATTTCACTGACGTTTGCGATGCCGATTTATTACCGCGAAAAAATCCGTGCGGTGCCCGGCGTGACGGCGGTGGCGGTGTCCAACTGGTTCGGCGGCACGTACAAAGATCCCAAAAACTTCTTTGCGCAGTTTGCGGTCGATGCGCCGACTTACTTTCCGATGTATCCGGAGTTCGTTTTTCAGCCTGACGAGTATCAGGCGTTCATGCGCGATCGCCGCGGCGCTGTGGTCGGGCGGCAGTTGGCCGACCTGTACGGCTTCAAGCTCGGCGACACGATTCCGCTGAAGAGCGGCATTTATCCCGGCAACTGGGAATTCAACGTGCGCGCGATCTACGACGCGAAGGATGAAACGACGATTACGCGCCAGATGTACTTTCACTATGACTATTTGAACGAGCAGTTAAAAAAGACAGCGCGAAGCCGCGCGGATTTCGCAGGCGTATTTGTCGTCGGTATCGATGAAGGACCCTCGGCGCCCGATATCTCGCGCGCGATCGATGCGCAGTTCAAGAACTCGCTAGCCGAGACACTCACCGAAACGGAGAAGGCTTTTACGCTGAGTTTCGTTGCGATGGTCGAGACGATCGTTAAAGCGATCGAAGGCGTTAGCTACGTTGTCATTCTGATCATCATGGCGGTGGCGGCCAACACGATGGCGATGACCGCGCGTGAGCGGCTTTCCGAATACGCGACGCTGAAAGCGCTCGGCTTCAAGCCCGGCAAGGTGGCGGCGATGATCATGGGCGAAGCATTCTTGCTGGCGATCGTCGGCGCCGGAATCGGCATGCTGCTGACTCCGATCGTGGTGCAAGTGTTTCACTCGCTGACGATTGGCATCTTCGCCAAGATGCCACTGGTCGCCCATACGTTCTATTTGCAGGCCGCGTGTGCGGTCGTCGTCGGCCTCGTGGCTGGCATCGTTCCAGCCTATCGCGCCGCAAGCGTCAAGATTGTCGACGGCTTGCGGCACATCGGCTGACAGCCGGATGCAAAACTACTGCGCGCCCCGATCTTGCACCTCCGGTGCTCAACGTACGTCCGTACGCCTCCGCTCCTCGGTGCAACCTCGGGGCTGCTCGCTACGTTTTTCATCCGGCTGTTAATTCCTACATGCGCGTTCCATTCAGTTACATACGGCGCAACTTGTGGGTGCGCAAGTTGACCACCGCGCTTACCGCAGGCGGGATGGCGCTGGTCGTCTTTGTGTTTGCCGCGGTGCTGATGCTCGACGCCGGCTTGAAGGCCACGCTGGTGGCCACCGGCTCGCCCGACAACGTGGTGCTGATTCGCCAGGGTAGCCAGACCGAAGTGCAAAGCGGAGTCTTTCGCGATCAAGCGGCGCTGATCGAAACGTCGCCTGAGATCGCGCGTAGCTCCGACGGCCAGCCGCTGGTATCGAAGGAAGTGGTCGTGCTGAACTCGCTGCCGAAGATCACCGATCCGAACAAGCGCAGCAACGTTGTCGTGCGCGGCCTGCCAGAGATGGGAAGGACACTGCGGCCTCAGGTGCGCATCGTCGAGGGCCGGATGTTTCGCCCGGGATCAAGCGAAATCGTCGTCGGCAATTCGGTCGCGCGCGGGTTTGCAGGTGTCGAGATCGGCCAACAACTGTCGTTCGCCGCCAGGCACTGGACCGTGGTGGGAATTTTCGACGGCGGCAAGACGGCGTTCGACTCCGAAATTTGGGGCGACGTCGAGCAGATGATGCAAGCGTTTCGTCGCATCACCTATTCCTCGGTGATCGCGAAACTGGCATCGCCGACAGCGCTCGACGCGCTGAAGGCGCGGCTGGATAACGATCCGCGGTTAAAGGTCGACGTCAAGCGTGAAGCGCAGTTTTATGCGGACCAGTCGGCCAGCCTCTCGACGTTCATTACGCTGCTCGGTATGGCACTGTCAGTGATCTTTTCGCTCGGTGCGATGATCGGCGCGGCGATCACGATGTATTCGGCGGTGGCAACGCGAACTTCGGAAATCGGTACTCTGCGCGCGCTGGGATTTCCTCGCGCATCGATACTGCTGGCATTCTTGATCGAGTCGCTGCTGCTGGCGCTGGTCGGCGGATTGATCGGATTGATCGCCGCCAGCTTTTTGACCGCGATCACGATCTCGACTACGAATTTTCAGTCGTTCTCCGAGCTGGCGTTCGCGTTTACGTTGACGCCAAGTATCGTCGTCTCCGCACTGGTGTTCTCCGTCGTGATGGGATTTGTCGGCGGATTCTTGCCGGCGATCAAGGCGAGCCGGATGAAAATCGTCGACGCGCTGCGTGCCGACT
>CAWAYV010000018.1:0-124131 GCA_963786295.1 uncultured beta proteobacterium
CATGTAACGTCGAACGGCGCTTCGCTACGCGGATCGCCAGGAAGCTCACCATCGGTTGCGAGAATCTGGCGACCACCTGCCGCACGTCCTTGATCTGCCCTGCGGGCTGAACGACTCGACTTCGCTGCATCCTGCGCGGCAACGCCGCGACCAGTCGACGAGCATCAACGCAAGGACAAGTGATCGAATTCGCATCGGCAGGTCTCCACGGTGACGCCATTGTGCAGAGTGGAATGGAACATACGTATGAAGCGCACGTGAACGCACTGCGCCGGAGCGCCAATTGCGAGATGGCGCTGAAGGAAACGAGGCCGCTCAAGCTGCGCCCGGCGGTGCTCGATCTGATCGGCAACACGCCGATGATTCAGGTCACGCGCCTCGATACCGGCTGTGCACGTTGTTCCTGAAGCTTGAATCGCAGAACCCCGGCGGCTCGATCAAGGATCGGATCGGCCGCTCGATGATCGAAGGCGCGGAGCGGCGCGGCGAGTTAAAGGCGGGCGGCACGGTGGTCGAAGCGACTGCAGGCAACACCGGCTTTGGTCTGGCGCTGGTCGCGCGTGCAAGGGATATCGAGTTGTGCTCGTCGTGCCCGACAAGATGTCGACCGAAAAGGTGCTGCATTTGAAAGCGCTCGGCGCCGAAGTGAATTTGACGCGATCGGACGTCGGTAAAGGCCATCCCGAGTACTACCAGGACGCCGCCGCTCGGCTGGCGGCAGAAATTCCTGGCGCTTTTTCGCGAATCAGTTCGGCAACCCGGATAACCCCGATGCGCACGAACAAACGACCGGGCCGGAGATCTGGCAGCAATGCGAACACCGGCTTGATGCGATCGTCGTCGGTGTCGGCTCTGCGGGAACGATCACCGGGCTGACACGATATTTCCGCAAGATCGCTCCCGCGGATGGAGTTCGTTCTCGCCGATCCAGCCGGATCGATCCTTGCCGAATACGTAAAGACCGGAAAGATCGGTACCGCTGGCTCGTGGGCGGTCGAAGGTATCGGCGAAGACTTCATTCCGCCGATCGCCGATCTGAGCGGAGTCAAGCACGCGTACTCGATCAGCGACGAAGAAAGCTTTGCGACCGCACGTGAGTTGTTGCGTGCAGAAGGGATTTCCGGCGGCTCATCGACCGGAACCCTGCTGGCGTCCGCACTCCGATTTTGTCGTGCACAGAAAACGCCGAAGAGAGTCGTGAGCTTTGTCTGCGACACCGGCACGCGCTATCTGTCGAAGGTCTACAACGATCAGTGGATGATCGACCAGGGCCTGCTGAAGCGGCAGCGGCTTGGCGACCTGCGCGATCTGATCGCTCGCCGCTTCGACGAAGGTGCTGTCGTCTCGGTCGGACCAGATGACACGTTGATGACCGCGTTTCAACGGATGCGACTGGCGGAAGTCTCTCAGCTGCCGGTGCTCGACAAGAACAAGCTACTAGGCGTGATCGATGAATCCGATCTGCTGTTAACGGTGCACGACGACGCAGCGCGCTTTCACTCGCCCGTCAGCGGAGCAATGACGACAAAGCTTGATACCGTGCGGCCCGATGCAAGCCTCGACACACTGCGAGCCATCCTGGATCGCGGACTGGTCGCGATCATCGCCGATGACAAACAGTTCTATGGTCTCGTCACGCGGTTCGATCTACTGAATCACTTGCGCAAGAAACTGACATGAAACCAAAAGCTAACGAGCTCGACTTTGCTACGCGAGTGATTCACGCCGGCCAGTCACCGGACCCGTCGACCGGCGCGATCATGCCGCCGATCTACGCGACGTCGACCTTCGTGCAGCAAAGCCCAGGCGTGCACAAGGGACTCGACTACGGCCGATCGCACAATCCGACGCGCTGGGCGCTCGAGCGTTGCGTGGCGGATCTTGAAAGCGGGGCGCAGGCGTACGCGTTCGCCTCCGGCATGGCCGCGATTGCGACGGTGCTCGAAACGCTCGACGCCGGCGCGCATGTCGTCGCGGGCGACGATCTGTACGGCGGCACGTTTCGATTGTTCGAGCGCGTGCGCAAGCGCAGCGCGGGACATACGTTCACGTTTGTCGATATGTCGAATCTCGACCAGTTGACCGCTGCGTTGCGGCCCGAAACAAAGATGGTGTGGGTCGAGACGCCGAGCAATCCGCTGCTGAAGCTGGCCGATCTCACAGCGATTGCGCAACTTTGCCGTGCGCGCAATATCGTCGCGGTCGCCGACAACACGTTCGCGAGCCCTTGGGTGCAGCGCCCGCTCGAGTCCGGCTTCGATGTGGTTGTGCATTCGACGACGAAGTATCTGAACGGGCACTCGGACATCATCGGCGGCGTCGCGATCATCGCCGGTGACGAGCGCCTTGCGCCGATGCGCGAGCAACTGGGCTTCCTGCAGAATGCGGTCGGCGCGATCGCCGGGCCGTTCGATAGTTTTCTGACGCTGCGCGGAATCAAGACGCTCGCACTGCGCATGCAGCGGCATTGCGAGAACGCGCTGGCGTTGGCACAGTGGCTCGAAGCACAACCGAAGGTCAAGCAGGTTCGCTATCCAGGCTTGCCGTCGCATCCGCATCACGCGCTCGCGCGCCGACAAATGCACGGCTTCGGCGGCATGATCTCGATCGATCTTGCGACCGATCTGGCCGGCAGCCGACGCTTCCTCGAACGGTGCGAAGTCTTCGCACTCGCCGAAAGCCTCGGCGGCGTCGAAAGTCTGATCGAGCACCCGGCGATCATGACGCACGCAACGATTCCACCCGCGCAGCGCACCCAACTCGGGATCGGCGATTCGCTGGTAAGACTATCGGTCGGAGTGGAAAACGTCGACGATCTGCAACGCGACCTTGCGCGCGCGCTCGACGCTATTTAGTCGGCGAGCGACTAGTCCTGGATCCACGGCAAGCCGTGCGATCGCCAGCCGTCGATAAAGCCGCGCTGATGTGAATGATTGCGCTGACCCTCGAAGCCTTCCAAGACGTTGAACACATTTCGATAGCCGGCCTCGCGCGCGACACGCGCCGCGTGGTGTGACCGCACACCGCTGCGACACAGCAGCAGAACCGTCTCGTCCGGTTGCGCGACAGCCTTCAGATCGTGCAGGAAGCGCTCGACCTGCTCGGGGTCGGAGCCATGCCACTCGGCCTGCAACGCGCCCGGCACGCATCCAACGTATCTGACTTCGGGCGCCGTGCGCACATCGACCAGCCGTGCACGACCCATCTTTGTACAACTGCCACGCTTCAGGCGGCGTCACCGCACCGGCGTAAGCACCTTCGGTCGCCTCGAAGCGCGTGCGGGCGATGTCGAGAATGCGCTCGGCTTCGGCTCTCGCGTGCGTTGTCTGGCGCGCTCGGGCGCGTCGATGAGTTTCGTTCATGTGACTGTGAGATCGGATGACGCCTTCGGTCGGACCGGCATTATCGGGGGTCGACACCACGGCCAACGAACAAATCGTTGCAAGCAATGCTGTGCGTGGAATAAGGCCTTATCGCATGGTGCGATAAGCAAAGCGTGCTTTCGTCGGTCGCGACAGCGATACAGACAGCTAGATTCTGCAACCGTCACCTCTCGTCCGCACGCGATGTACCGATACGATCAAATCGACCGCACGCTCGTGGCCGAGCGCGTGGCCGAATACCGCGACCAGACCGCGCGCTTTCTGAGCGGGCAGTTGTCTGAAGACGAGTTCAAACCGCTGCGTCTGCGCAATGGCTTGTACGTGCAACGCCATGCACCGATGTTGCGCATCGCGATTCCGTACGGCGTGCTGTCGGCAAAGCAGCTGCGCACGCTGGCGACATATCGCGCGCCGCTACGACCGCGGGTACGGGCACTTCACCACGCGTCAGAACATCCAGTTCAACTGGATCCGACTCGAAGACTCACCGGACATTCTCGAAGAGCTCGCCGCGGTCGAGATGCATGCGATTCAGACCAGCGGCAACTCGGTGCGCAATATCACCAGCGACGAGTTTGCCGGTGTCGCGGCAGACGAGCTGATCGATCCGCGCGCGTTCTGCGAAATCCTGCGCCAATGGTCTTCGTTTCATCCGGAGTTCACGTGGCTGCCGCGCAAGTTCAAGATTGCGATTAACGGTGCGCGCGAGGATCGTGCGGCGGTCGCGTTTCACGACATCGGTTTGCATCTGACGCGCGCACCGGATGGCGCGCTCGGCTTTCGCGTGCTGGTCGGCGGCGGCATGGGACGCACACCGATCATCGGCACCGTGATCCGCGAATTTCTGCCGTGGCAGCAGTATTTGACGTACATCGAATCGATCCTGCGCGTTTATAACCGGCACGGCCGGCGCGACAACATTCACAAGGCACGCATCAAGATCCTGGTGCGCTCACTGGGCATCGAAGAGTTCGCGCGGCAGGTGGAGGAAGACTTTGCGCCGTTCGCTGACGGGCCATCGACGGTAACCGGCGCCGAGCTGCATCGCGTGGCAAGCTACTTTGCACCGCCGCCGTACAAGAAGCTCGACGAGCATGAGCTCGACACTTCGGATCGCGCCTTCGCGCGCTGGGTCGAGCGCAGCGTGAAGCGGCATCGCGTGTCCGGCTATCGCTCGGTGGTGTTGTCTCTGAAGCCGACCGGAATCGCGCCGGGCGACGCCACCGCGGAACAGATGGACCTGTCGCCGACTGGGCCGAGCGTTACGGTTTTGGCGAGATCCGCGTATCGCACGAGCAGAATTTGATTCTTCCCGACGTACGTTTCGACCGCTTGCATACGCTGTGGCAAGAGGCAAAGGCCGCAGGTCTCGCGACTCCGAACGTCGGATTGCTGACCGACATCATCGCGTGCCCGGGCGGAGACTTCTGTTCGCTTGCCAATGCGAAGTCGATTCCGATCGCGGAAAGCATCCAGCGTCGCTTCGACGATCTCGACTATCTGCACGATCTCGGCGAAATCAACATCAATATTTCGGGCTGCATCAACTCGTGCGGACATCATCATGTCGGTCACATCGGCATCCTGGGCGTCGATAAAGACGGCGACGAGTGGTACCAGGTCTCGCTCGGCGGCGCCGACGGATCGTCGGCGGGCAGCGGCAGAGTCGCGATCGGTCGCATCATCGGCCCGTCATTCAAGGCCGAGCAGATGCCCGACGTCATCGAGCGGTTGATTGACACGTTCGTGTCGTTGCGCGAAGACGGTGAGCGCTTTGTCGACACGGTCGCTCGCGTAGGACTTACGCCATTCAAGGAACGTGTGTATCGCGAAGGTACGCATGCGCACGAACGACTCGAGCAGGTGAGTCGCATGACACGCGCACCGGTGTTGACTCGCGACGGCACCTGGATCGCTGACGATGGCCAGTGGTGCGCGACCCAGCGGCCGTCGTGAACGAGAGCGAAGCGGCGCTGCTGCCATTGACCCTGTATCTGACGCAATCGCCATCGGCCGTCACACGGGGTATGGCTGTCGCCGACCGACGATCCGGCCGCGCTGGTTCCGCTACCTGGATGCGGTGCCGTTGATCGCGATCGATTTTCCGGTGTTCAACGACGGGCGCGGTTATTCGACCGCAGCAGTGCTGCGCAGCCGTTATCAATACCGTGGCGATCTGCGTGCGATCGGTGATGTGCTGATCGATCAATTGTTCTTTCTGCGCCGCGTCGGCTTTACTTCGTTTCTGCTGCGAGCCGATCAAGACCACCTCAAGGCTGTCGCGAAGCTGCGAACCTTCTCGGATGCCTATCAGGGCGCTGCCGACGATCCTCTGCCGGCGTTTCGCCGGCATGCGCGACCGAACGCACGCGAGTTAGCGGAGCACGACAAATGAGTGAAGCGCACACCGCTGAGCCGCGCGTCTACTTCGTCGGCGCCGGACCCGGCGCCGCCGATCTGCTGACGCTGCGCGCAGTACGCGTTCTCGCACGCGCCGACTACGTGCTGCACGACGCACTGGTCGAACCATCGGTGCTCGACCTGGCACCGCACGCGACAGCGCATCGCGGTCGGCAAGCGCGCTCAGCGTCCTTCTACCGCGCAACGCTTCATCAACAAGATGCTGGTCGATTGCGCGCGCAAGGCGTCGTGCGTCGTGCGGCTGAAGGGCGGCGACCCGTCGATCTTCGGCCGACTCGACGAAGAGATGCAGGCGCTGCGTGCCGCCGGGATCGCGTTTGAGGTCGTGCCGGGAATCACCGCGGCGAGCGCGGCAGCCGCCGAGCTGCAGGCCTCGCTGACGTTGCGCGGTGTCGCTCGCGCGGTGACGTTTCTGACACCTTGCGTGTGCGACGAGCATGACGACGCGACCTGGGCGCCGGCGATCGATAGTCTGCGCGCGGGAGGCTCGCTCGGTGTCTACATGGCGGGACGACACATCGCGGCGACCGCGCAGCGACTGATCGAAGATGGCCAGCTGGCGTCGACGCCGATCGCGATGCTTGAGAGCGTCAGTCTCGCGGAGTCGAGGCACTGGCTCGGAACGCTCGCGACCGCCGCTGTTTCACCACCGGAGATAGGAAGCGGACCGGTCGTACTGCTGATCGGCGAAGCGTTACGTGGCGCGCTCGAGCGTTCAGACGAACGCGACACAGAAATCGCGCGGGCCGCATAGCTAATAGTCCGAAATTTTAGATCGCTCTCAGCGATCGGCTGAAAGCGACGAACTAGCGCCACCCACGCGAACGAGCCGTCGGTCGATTTGAAATCTCTTGGCCGCCAGTAAACGGTGGGTTGCGCCGACCGCTCGCCATCACTCGGCTGGGCCCCGATTTCTACGCTTCGTCGCATGAGCGTGTCATTCGGCGCCGGTCCCTGTCAGGATGCAAACCACTAAGCTTGCGCCAACCCAGGAGCTATCGCCATCGATGCAGCACCCACGATAGAACCGCTGGCGACCCCGCCCAGCCCGGCACCGTTCACGCCCGTGGCCGAGAGCCAGCGCATCGAGGCGCTCGATGTCGTGCGCGGCTTCGCGCTGTTCGGCATCCTTCTGATGAACGTCGAGTGGTTCAACCGCCCCCTCGCCACCTTGAATGAAGGCATGCCCCACGGGCTGACAGGCCCTGACTGGCTGGCGAGCTGGTTCGTCGCTTACTTCGTGCAGGGTAAGTTCTGGACCATCTTCTCGCTGCTCTTCGGCATGGGCTTCGCCGTGATGCTGGCGCGCGCCGAGCGCGCAGGGCGGGAGTTTACGAAGATCTACTTGCGCCGCATCCTCGCGCTCGCCGTGTTCGGCGCGGTGCACTTCATCTACATGTGGGAAGGCGACATCCTCTTCAGCTATGCGGTGGCGGCGCTGGCGCTGCTGATCGTGCTGTACGGCAGGGCGTTGCCCATCCTGATCGCTTGCGCGGTGCTGGTGGGCCTGGGGTTCATCCCGGACGCCGACCCCTTCTTCGCCGTCGCCGGCGGACTGGCGGCCACCGGCCTGCTGGCGCTGTACCTGCGTGGGAAGAAGCGGCTCACCTGGCGCGGGGTCTCAATGCCCGTGTTCTCTTTCATCCTGCTGCTCGCCGGTGTGCTGCTGTCCATCGCCGCGGTCGTGTTCTGGCTGCTGCCCGACGGCCCGGTCGAGCCACGGGTGCCGCTGACTGTGTTCGGCCCGCTGCTCTTGATGACGGGTTGGCTGTCGTGGAAGTACCACGAGCCAGCCGACCAGCGCAGCCTGCGGATGGCCGTCGAGCGTCTACGTCTTCGCCGGCGTCGCGATGACGGCGATGAGCCTGGTCCATCACTTCACGCCGGACCCGGAGGCTGCGGCGGCTTCGGCCGCCAAACAGCCCGCCGCCGCGGCCGCGGTACCGGCCACCAACGCGGATGCCGGCACCGAGGCGCTGGCGCTGCGGCGAAGGCCGCGGCGGAGAAGCCGAGGAAGACCCGGGAAGAGCGCGCGGCGGAAGCGAAGGCCAAACGCGAGGAGCGGCTACAGGAACAGGCCATCCGGAAGGTCGAGGAAGTCAAGGTCTTCACCACCGGCAGCTATCTGGACACGGTGGATTGGCGTGCGCGCCGGTTCCTCGAGAAGGCGGCCGGCGACGCGGGATTCGCAGTCGTGCTCGTGAGCATGTTCCTGCTCGGGGTCTGGTTCGTGCGCTCCGGCGTGATGGACGACACTGCGAAGCACCTTGCCTTCTTCCGCAAGCTGGCGCTCTTCGGTCTGCCGGTGGGCATCGGGCTGGGCCTGCTCAGCGGATTCATCGCGATGTCGCACACGCCGGGCGACCGCTACGACGGCTGGGGCATCGCGCGCGGACTCGTCATGCTGGGCAACCTGCCGGCCTGCCTGGGCTACGTCGGGCTCGTGGTGACGATGTTGCACAGCCGCACTGCGTTGTCGCGCATCCGCATGCTGGCGCCGGTAGGGCGGATGGCGCTCACCAACTACCTGATGCAGTCGCTGATCTGCATCACCTTCTTCTACGGTTTCGGGTTCGGGCACTGGGGGCTGCCGCGCGCTCAGCAGGTGCTGTTCGTCGCGGTGGTGTTATGCCGCGCAGATCGCGTTCAGCCACTGGTGGTTGGCCCGCTTCCGCTACGGCCCGATGGAATGGCTGTGGCGCGGCTTCACGTATCGGCAGGTACCGACGTTTCGCGTCGCGGCAACCCCCGCTGCGGCGCCGACCCAGTCGGCCTAGACCGATATCGATCGACTGGTTGTTTAGCGATCACAGTGCGCCGGATTTCGTAGGCGCCTTCGCGGATGCGCATCAGCATCGCATCACGGTAGTGCTTGCACCAAGCGGTTGCAGCAGAGTGAAGACCCGCACCGGCCCGTCTGCGGTGACCAGGTCGAGATCGGGCATGCGATCAACCGCCGCGCCACCGCGCCGGTGAGTCTATAACTTGCTCGGCCGCAGACACAGGCCGGATAGGATGAAGCGAATCGACTTCCCCTACGACAACGGTTCGCCCGAACCCGTGAGAATCGACGCATAGCCCGCATGCGGATCACGAACGTCGCCGAAGTGGCAGCGCCAGAGCCTGAGGCCTTGTCGGGCACGCGGGCGCAATGGGCTGGGGAGCGTCCTGCGCCGAGCGAACGTTCCTACGCCGCGCTGACACCGCCATCTGATCCGGCAGCTAAGCAATCTCCTCAAGCCGCAGCCGCGGCAGCCGCTGATCCAGCGCATGAGCTCTGAGCGATGGCGAATGGCTGCTTCGCTGCTGCTCTCGCTGCTGATTCACGGATTGCTGCTGAGCCTGACCTTCGGTGGCCAGGGACTTGGGCTTCCGGGCTTGGGCTTCCCCTGGCAAGAACGACGCATCGAGGTGCCTGAGCTGCGCGTCGTGCTCGTTCCGGCACCCATCACACCCACGGAGCCCGCGGTCAAGTCGGTCGCGGGGCCAGCGCAGCAGGCATCGATCGAGCCGCCTGTTGCCGGTGGGCGTGCCCCGACTCCGCCGGCGTCGCCCGCGCCACTCCGGGGGCGTGCCCTCTGAGATCGTCCCGGCGACCAAGCCGAAGGCAGAGGCCAAGCCGCAACGAAGCGCCGTGGCCCGTGCCGCCCCTGCGAAAGCGTCTACACGCCCCGGTGAGTCCCGTCACGCAGTGCCCGCGAAGATCCCCAAGACGGCCGCGATCGACGTGAAGCCGTCTGGCCGGCGCAAGTTGGTCGTGCCTGCCGCTCCCACGGGGCCAGATGTGATCGCGGTAGCACCGAGCGTTTCGAGCCCGGAGACTGTGATGCCGGCGCATCGAGATCCCGGCGATCTAGCACGGGAGCAAATCGGCCGGGACGTTCGGGCGCGAGCCGCTGAATTGGCCCAACAGGCGGATCAGTTGGAGGCGGCGCGGGTTGAGGCCGCGAAACTGGAGGCCGATCGTCGGGAAGAAGCGGCACGTGTCGAGGCTGCGCGACTGGAGGCTAAACGCCAGGAGGCCGCGCAACTGGCTGCGGCACGTCTGGAGGCGGAGCGACAGGAAGCTGCGCGACTAGCAGCGGCGCGTCTAGAGACCGAGCGATCAGGAAGCTGCGCGACGGGCTGCGGCGCAGTGTGGAGACGGAGCGACAGGAAGCTGCGCGACTGGCTGCGGCACGTGCTGGAGACGGAGCGACAGGAAGCTGCGCGACTGGCTGCGGCACAACTGGAGGCGCAGCGTCAAGAGGCCGCACGTCAGGAAGAAGCAGCGCGCGTCGAGGCCAAGCGACTGGAGGTTGAACGCCAGGAAGCCGCGCGACTGGCAGCGGCACAGCTGGAGGCGCAGCGTCAAGAGGTCGCACGTCAGGAAGAAGCGGCGCGCGTCGAGGCCAAGCGACTGGAGGCTGAACGCCAGGAAGCCGCGCGACTCGCAGCGGCGCAGCTGGAGGCGCAGCGTCAAGAGGCCGCTCGTCAGGAAGCAGCTCGTGGCGAGGCTGCACGACTGGAGGCCGAACGCCAAGAAGCCGCACGACAGGCCGCGGCACGGCAAGAGGTCGCGCGCGGCGAGGCCGAAAAAGAGGAGGAGGCAAGACGGGAAGCGCGGCGTCGAGCCATCGGGCGTCAGCTCGATGAGGAAGCCGCCCAGCGTGAAGCAGCCTCGAATGCCGCTCGCCAACTACCCCTCTCGTTGAGCACCGCACGTCGAGCCAGGCTATGGGGGCGCGGCGACCCCAATGTCGAACTCGTCCGGTACGCGGAGGGATGGGCCCGAAAGATCCAATTCAACACACCAGTCGAAACGGTGCGCGAAGTGGCGAAGCAGCCTCACACCCATCCCATGGTGACGGTGGCCATTCGAAGCGACGGATCCGTGGAATCGGTGACCTTCGTTGTCTCCAGTGGCGTGGCGCAAGTCGATGAGGCGATACGGCGCATCGTGCAAAGCCACGAGCACTACCAAGCGTTCCCGCCCGCACTGGCCCGCGAGTACGACGTGATCGAAATCCGCCGGACCTGGCACTTCGACGACACCGTCCGGTTGTACTGAGGTCTCTGGAGTCCAGCGCGCCGTGATCATTGTCCGCGCCGTGAAGCAGGGTCGCGATGCGATTGCACACCGCGCTTGGGCGGGGGCCTTTCGGACATTAGCGAAGGCAGACCGGCAGCGTCCCCTTGGTCCGCAAGACCTGGAGCATCTGGCCCTCGCCGCCTACATGCTTGGTCGTTCCGACGATCACTTCGAGTACTTGAAGCGAGCGCATCGCGCATACCAGGACGCCCGCGATCTGCTGCGCGCAGCGCGCTGTGCGTTCTGGGCCGGAATCAATCTTGCGACGCGCGGACAGTCCAGTCATGCGGCCGGCTGGTTCGGACGCGCACAGCGTTTCGCCGATCGCGGACCCCGCGACAACGTAGAGCACGGTTACTTGCTGGTCCCCGCGCTGCTGGAGTGCGCGGGGGAGCGCGACTGGAAGGGCGTGGCCGAAGTTGCAACGAAAGCGGAGCGCATTGCGGAACGTCACGGCGATGCGGATCTCTTCGCCCTCGCCGCGCACGAGCGCGGACACGCCCTGGTGCAGCTGGGTCGCGTCGAGGAAGGCCTGCGCCTATGGGATGAAGTCATGGTGTCAGTCACCGCGGGCGAGCTGTCGCCGGTCGTGACCGGCCTTGTCTACTGCAGCGTCATCGCCTATTGCCAGGATGTGTTCCAAGTGAGTCGCGCCCAGGCGTGGACGCAGGCTCTGACGGAATGGTGCGAGCAGCAGCCGGAGATGGTGGCGCATGTGGGTCAATGCCTGGTCCATCGCTCCGAAATCATGCAACTGCGCGGCCAGTGGGGCGCGGCGCTGCAGGAAGCGCGGCGGGTAAAGACACGATTCGCGCAGTCGATGAGCAGTTCAGCCGCGGGTCACGCGTTGTACCGGCAGGGCGAGGTGTACCGCCTGCAGGGCCGGTTCGATCAGGCCGAGAGCGCGTACCGACAGGCCGCGCGATCCGGTTACGAGCCGCAGCCGGGGCTCGCGCTGTTGCGGCTTGCCCAGGGCAAGACAACCGCTGCGGTCAGCACAATCCGCCGCGCGCTCGCGGAGACCACGGACTCGGCCCGCCGCGCGAGGCTGCTTCCCGCTTGCGTGGAGATCTTCGTCGCGAACGGAAACCTCGAGCAGGCGCGGGAAGCCTGTGGAGAGCTCGAGGACTCTGCGAAGGGTCGCAAAAGCAGTTTGCTCGACGCGCTCGCGGCCGAGTCGCACGGCGCGCTGGACCTGGCACAAGGCAATCCGGATGCGGCCCTTGAAAGGCTGCGGCACGCGTTCGAGGAGTGGCGGCAACTCGAGGCGCCGTACGAAGCTGCGCGAGTGCGCGTGCTGATCGCGCAGGCCTGCCGCCTACTGAAAGACGAAGAAGCCGCGGCGCTGGAGTTGGACACAGCGCGCAGCGCCTTCTCCCATCTGCGCGCACGTCCGGACGTCGCTCGCGTGGATAGGCTTGCTCGCAGGGCTGCGTCCGGGGCAGAGCATGGGTTGACCCGGCGCGAACTCGAAGTACTCCGCCACGTCGCCGCCGGCCGACCGAACAAGGCGATCGCCCGGGACCTGGCGCTGAGCAACCGGACCGTGGATCGCCACCTCAGCAACATCTTCGACAAGCTCGGCGTGTCTTCCCGCTCGGCTGCAACCGCCTTTGCCTATCGCAATCGGCTCGTCTGAAGTGCAGATGGGTGAAACCACCCACGATGCTCGTTGCCTCGCAGTGGGTTGTTTGCGCGATGTCGGCGGCACGTCTCGGCGGTAGGTTTGTCTCCAGGTCCCTGTGGACCGCAACTCGCAACGGAGGCCAGATATGCCAAAGGTATCGCGCAACACGGCTTCGCATTCCGTGCAACTTGAAGGACTGGACGTGCGACTCGAACACCTCGAAGGCGGCTACTCGGTGTGCTTCGAGAGCCATACGGCGGACGCGGAACTCGGCGCGCTGTTCCGCGGCCTGCCCGATGACCGCTGCCCGCTGCCGCGCTGGGGCTACGTGGTCAAGGGCAAAGTGGGTTTCGTCTTTCCCGACCGCAAGGAAACGTTCGAGGCTGGTGACGCCTACTACGTTCCACCGGGTCATGTTCCGGTGCACTACGCGGGGGCCGAGATCGTGGAGTTCAGTCCGACCGACGTGCTGGAGAAGACAATGAAGGTCGTGATGTCCAACTTGCAGCCGACCGGAGTCACGTCATGAACCAGCGGCACGTCGACGACTTACCCCAAACGATCCGACAGCTCGACGATGCGCCGTGCTTTGCGTAGCACCGGCGCATCGACCATGCGTCCTTCAAAAATGAATGCGCCGTCGGTTGGCCCATCCGGTATCGCCTGCAACAGTGCTTTGGCCCATGCCAGCTCATCGGGCGATGGCGCGAATGCCGCGTGAATGATTGGGATCTGCTGCGGGTGGATCGCAGTTTTGCAGCTGAAGCCAAGTGCCAGAACTTTGCGGGTTTCTTCGCTGAGATCGTCAGGCCGCCCCAGATCGATATGCGGCACGTCCCACGCCTGCAGTCCGGCTGCTTTTGCGGCGTTGACCAGCCGGCCGCGCGCGTGCAGCAATCCGTCCCACCCGAACTGCGCTCCGAGCTCCGCCGCCAGATCGGCACCGCCGAGCATTAACGCCGTGAGTTTGCCGCCGGCGTGCGCGATCGACAGTGCGTTTTCGACTCCGCGCGGTGTCTCGATCAGCGCGGTCAGCCGGTCGTATCGATGGCCTATCCATGAATGCAGCGCCCGCAGATCCGCGGCGTCTTCGACCTTGGGCACCAATAACCAGTCGAGATGCACTCCGGATTCATCAAGCGCGAGCACGTCGCGCAGTCCTTCGAGCGTGCGCAGGCCGTTGATACGCAACGCAATCGCCGGCCCTTCTGATGCTTGCTTCTTGCTCAGCCAACCAAGCACCTGTTCGCGCGCCACTTGCTTTCGCTCAATGTGCACCGCGTCCTCGAGATCGATGCATACGACGTCTGCTCCCGCGACCATGGCCTTCGGAAAGCGTTCAGCCTTCTCGCCCGATACAAACAGCATCGAGCGAGGCGTGGCTTGCAAAGAGATTGACGGCATGTGGATGCGTGAATCTATCTTGATGTTGCAGGCTTCGCCGCGGCGTAATCAGCGATTGCATCGAGCACCGCTTGGGCGTCGCCAATAAAAGGCTTCATTGAAAAACGCACTTGTGTATGCCGCGCTGCTGCGCGTTCGACCAAGTGCGGAACATCGTTTCGCACGTGGCCACCGGCACCCAGAAACAAGGGAACGACTTCGATCAGCGTCGTTCCACGTGCGACCAGCTGATCGACCGCCGTTGCAAAGTCGGGCACCGATTGTTCAAGATAGGCGAGGGCTGTCACGCATTCAGGCAGCCGGCGTTCAACCGCAGCGCGCACTTGTTCGAACGAAGCGGTCCATTGCGGGTCGCGCGACCCGTGCGCCAGCAAAATAATGCCGTTCATGTCAGGCTCGCCTCGGGCGCCGCCAGCTGCACCACGCGGGCATACAACGCATCCGGTACTTCGACGCCTTCGCGACTTGCCTGTTGCGCCAGCCGCGCGCGTCGCTCGCCCGGCAATCGCACCTCAGGATCCGCACACATCGCGTCGATCAGCGCTTCGAGTCTTGAGTGATAAACGTCAGACGCCCGCCAGCGCGGCGGGATCGATCACCAGAAACGCCTGGCCCAGCCGTGGCTGATTGCCTTCGTCCACAAAGAACGAATCGGCTTCGTATCCGAAATTCGCACCGGTCAGCGCCACACATAGCAGCTCGACGATCAGCGCCAGCATCGCACCCTTGACGCCGCCGGCAGGAAGCATCAGGCCGTCGAGCGCCGCCTTCGCGTCGGTCGTCGGTTGGCCGTCACGATCGAGTGCCCAGCCCAATGGAATCGGTTTGCCTTGTTGTGCGGCGATCATCACTTTGCCGCGCGCCACCTCCGATAGCGACAGATCGATACACAGTGGCGTTGCATTCCTGCGCGGAAAGATCGCGGCGATCGGATTGGTGCCGAACAGCGCGCGCTTGCCGCCCCACGCCGGCATTGCGGCTGGCGAATTGCCGAACGCAAGACCGACCATTGCGCGGTCGACGACTTTCGATAGGTGATACCCGGCAACCCCGAAGTGATGGCTATTGGTGACCGCCGCAAAGCCGATGCCGGTCGAACCTGCGCGTGTCATGGCCTCGTCTACGGCCATCGAACACGCGGCAAACGCCAATCCGTTATCTGCATCGATCAGGCATGCGGATAATTTCTCACGCACGATGCGAGCGATAGCCTGGCCGTTCGCGCGGCCGTTCTTAAGATGCGCCGCATATTGCGTAACGCGTGCGACGCCGTGCGACGCCAGGCCTTGAGCGTCGGCTGCCACCAGCGCCCGCGCCGTCAGTGTCGCCATCGCTTGATTCGCTCCGGCATTTACGAGCGCCTGCTCGGCGAGAGTCTCTAGGCGCTGTAGTGAGACGATCGTCATCGCGGTCGCGAGCGACGCAATGATGCCGCAACATGCTCTGCGATCAGCGCGCCGACACGCACATTGGACTCCTGCGTCACGCCGGCAATATGCGGCGTCAGAATCAGGTTGGGTACGTCCGCCAGCGCGGAGTTCGCGGCCAGCGGCTCGTGTTCGAACACATCAAGCGCGGCGCCGGCCAACGACCCGGCACGCAATGCCGCCGCGACGGCGACTTCGTCGACGATTCCGCCGCGCGAAGTATTGATAATGATCGCGCCACGCTTCATCAACGCGATGCGCGATGCGTTGATCAATCCACGGGTCTGCGAATCGAGCGGCACGTGCAGCGAAACGATATCCGCTTCAGCGACGACCTGGTCCAAGCCTTTCCGAACGACGTCGTGTTCGCGCCATGCCGCGTCTGCCTCTGCGAGCAACGCGTCATAGGCGATGACGCGCATGCCGATCGCGTGCGCTCGCTGCGCGGTAACGCGACCGATCGAGCCAAAGCCGACCAATCCCAGCGTCTTGCCGCAGACTTCACGGCCTTGCGATAACTTTGGCCGCGGCCAATCGCCTGCGGCGACTTCGGCCGATGATGTGTAAGCGCCGCGCAGCAGCAGCATCGCGGTCGTAAGTACATATTCGGCGACCGAAATCGCGTTGGCGCCGGTCGCGGGGATCACCTCGATCGCCCGTGCGGCGCATGCTGCTGTGTCGATATTGTCGAGCCCGACACCCAGCCGGCCAACGACGCGTAGTCTCGGCGCGTTCGCGAGCAGCGCTGCATCGACCTGCGTTCGATTCCGCACGATTAGCGCTTCGGCAGACTTGGCGGCTGCATACAATCGTTGTGGATCGTCCACCAGCGTCGCGTCGTGATGCACCTCGAAATCCGCGCGTAGCCGGTCAACCGCAGCGGCATCCATGAACTCGCTGATTACGATCATCGCGTCAGCAGGGACTCGCCCGGCAGGATTATCGAAAACTTCACCAGCTGTTCGCCCAGCTCGAACTGATCCGCCGTGCCATCCTTCAAGCGCACGGTGACATACGAAGACTTCTCGAGCGGCCCACGTTCCGGAAAGTCTTCGCGAAAGTGCGCGCCTCGCGATTCGCGGCGCTCGGTCGCCGCACTCTGAATCGCTCGGCTAACGAGAATCAAGTTCGACAAGTTCAACCAGTCGTGCCACGTGAGGTTGAACGCACGATCAGGGCTCGCCATTCCGGTTGCATTCAGTTGATCATCGAGCTCGGCAAGGCGCCGCGCCGCGCGCGCCAATCCGGCCTCACTGCGCACGATACCGACGTCCTCCCACATGCAATCCAATAGCGCTTCGCGAACCTGTTCGATATCGCCGGCTGCGTGGTGAAACGGTTGCTCTGCATCGGCGACGGCACGCTGTAGCGCGTCTTCGTCGGGCGCACGCCTCGCCCCTTCTGCTCGCACCCACGCTGCCATTGCGTCACCCGCGATGGCTCCGAATACGGTCGAATTCGCCACGCCGTTACCGCCGAGGCGATTCGCGCCGTGCACACCGCCGGTGTCTTCGCCGGCCGCAAACAATCCCGGCAGCGAAGTGCTGCAATCGCCGTTGAAGAGCACGCCACCCATCATGTAGTGCGCGGTCGGCACGACTTCGACCATGCCGCCGGCAAGATCGAAACCGCAATCGGCGCAACGCTCGACCATGCCCTTGAACGCCGCCCGCACGTGCTCAGCACCCAGATGATTCATCGTCAGATAGACGCCGCCGTTCGGTGTCGTGTTGCCGGCACGCATTTCGGCAAAGATCGCGCGCGAAACGATGTCGCGGGTCGCCCGTTCGGCACGCGCATCGTGCTGCTGCATGAAGCGCTCGCGCGCCCCGTTCAACAGATACCCGCCGGCGCCGCGCAATCCTTCCTCCAATACGGTGCCGGTCATGCGAGTGTCGCTTCCGGCAAGCAAGCCCGTCGGATGAAACTGCACCATTTCCATGTCACGCAACGTCAGGCCCGCGCGCAGCGCCATCGCCAACCCATCACAGCTCTTGTCGCCCGATGGCGTGTGATATTTGTACATCGTCGGCCCGCCGCCGGTTGCGAGCAACACCGCACGCGCCTGCACGAACACGTACTCGCCGGTGCGCATGTCGATATGCAGTACGCCGGCGAGTGCATCGTTGTTCGGCGTTTTGATCAGCGCGATCGCGCGATGCTCTTCGAGCCGCTCGATATCACGCGCCCAGACCTGTTCGGCGAGTCGATTGATGATTTCGATGCCGGTCAAGTCGCCCTTGTGCACCGTGCGATCAAAAGTCTGTCCGGCAAATGCTTTCTGATGGATCGTGCCATCAGCATTGCGATCGAACAGACACCCGAGCTCGTTCTCGAGCTCGCGCACGCGTTCCACCGCGCTCGACACCAAGGTCCACGCGAGGTCTTGATCGGACAGCCACGCGCCGCCTTCGATCGTGTCCATGAAGTGACGCTCGATCGAATCTTCGGCGGCGAGCGCGACGTTGTAGCCGCCCTGGACCATGCGCGTGCAGCCGCACTTGCCGAGCAATCCCTTAACTGCGACCGTGATCGATAACTCGGGCGCCGCCTGCTTCGCATGCAGCGCGGCAAATAGACCCGCGCCACCGGACCCAAGAATCAGAATGTCGGTTTGCAGCCTGCGCAAGCTAGAACTCTGCGTGCATCGTCTTAGGCTTTTACGCCGAGCGATCGCAGCACATCCGCGCGCCGCGCTTGTGCGTCGTTCGCTACAGCGTCGTACAGACTCTTGTTGTGACTGTCCATCGCAACCAGCAGCGGTCCGAAATCGCGGATCGCAAAGCGCCAAAGCGATTCCGGGTTCAGATCGTCCAAATCGACGTCGTCAATGCGCTCGATCCACGTCGTTTCGAGTGCGGCTGCACCGCCGACGATCGCGAGATAAGCGCCGCCCAGCTCTGAAAATGCCGCGAGTGACTTGTCGCCCATGCCGCCCTTGCCGATGATGAGGCGCACGCCATAGACCACCATCAGGTCGCGCGTGAACCGTTCCATCCGAGCTGACGTCGTGGTGCCAACACACAGCGGCGCATAGCCGGCAGGATGATCGGACGAGTGCGGTACTTGTTTGACGTTCGGCGCGGTATGGATCACCGCATGCCCGTGCATATCAAAGCGTGTCGTGCGGCCGCGATCGAAAAGATGAATCAATGTCGCGTCGCGCAGACCGAACAACGTCTTCTGCAAAGTGACGGTGTCGTTCACGCGCAGAGCGCGTGCTTGCTGTTCGGTGATCGGTGTAGCGAGTTCGTGATGCGCCATTGCTAAAAACCGTATTCGACGCCACGCGTACTGAATGTCGCGCGCGCACGCCGCGCGGAGTGACATTGCATATTCACCGCCACCGGATTCATCGTGATGTGCGTCGCCGCGAGTTCGACGTGCACCGCGAAGGCCGTGCTGTCGCCGCCGAGGCCCTGCGGCCCAACACCGAGTGAATTCACCGCTCCACTTAACGCCGTCTCAAGCTTCGCTCCTTCCGGATCGCTGCATACCGATCCGAGCGGTCGCACCGCGGCGCGCTTGGCAAGGTGTACGCACAAATCCGCCGTGCCACCGATGCCGACGCCGACGATCGTCGGCGGACACGTTTTTCCGCCGGCATTCAGCACACAGTCGATCACAAAAGTCTTGATCGCATCGACACCGTCGGCCGGAATCGCCATCTTCAGAAACGAGTTGTTCTCCGAACCCGAGCCCTTCGGAATCATCTCGATCGACAATTCTTCGCTCGAGTCGAAGTCGAAGTGCATCACCGGCACCTCGGGTCCGCACGACGTCTGCTCGTTGATCCGCGTGATCGGGTGCACAATCGACGAGCGAAACGGAAGCTCGCGCGTCGCGCGTTCGCAGCCGCGGCGAATCGCCTGCTTCAGCTGCGCGCCGTCCACGGCGACTCCGCGTCCGATCGTGACGTTGTAGATCGGAATGCCCGTGTCCTGGCACAGCAGGTTATCGGTGCGCTCCGCCACCGCTATGTTCGACACCATCGTGCCGAGCACACGCTGCGCCGTTGACTCGGTTTCAGTCGCCGACAGCCGCGCGAATCCTTCCTTGATGTCCGGCGGCAACTGCTTCAACGCCCGCACGTACAGTTCTTTTGCAACCGTTTCGACTTGCGCGATATCGATCTTCAACATCATTGCATCGTAGCGCGCCGGGTAATGCCGTGTGGTTGCTCGGCTGCGGCCATCGACCGCGTTCGAGCCTGAGACGCGCTTCAGGCTGCGTGCGCGCCGCGCTCGAGCAAATCGGGACCCGACCCCGATTTACGCATACGCCAGCCTTGCATCAGCCAGACCAAAACGACAATCGCCAGACCGGGAAGATAGAACCAGTGCGCGCTGAGGCGCTGGTTCGGTACCTTGACCGAAACGATGTCATAGCCCTGCTCGATGCGCGCCTTTGCAGCGCGGCTGCCGAAGCGCACTGTGCTGATCTGCAATTGCTCGCCGAAGCCGCTGACGGCCAATCCTGCCTCGGTAAGCCGCTTGCGCGCGTCGACCGCCGGATTCTTGCCGTCGCCGGTGCGTGGTCCGAGCTGCACTGCGACGGTCTTGTTCAGATCCTCGCCTTCGAGCGTCTGGCCCTTGATCACGAACACCAGGCGATCGCCTTCGTCCAATTGGCTGGCGACGTTGATAAAACTGCGACGCGGGCGCATCGGTGTACTCGGGCGCGATGCGATCGGCAAACCAGTCGGGCCGGAACAAGATAAACGTGGCGATCGAGTAGCAGCACGACCTCCCACCACCGGCACTTGATCCGAAACCAGGCGAGAGTGGCTGCTGCAAATGCCAAGGAGGCGATCGTCGCCATCGCCGCGACCAACAGCGCTTCGCCCCAGCCGTGAACGTCGATCAACAACAGCGCCGGGTTGAAGATCCAGATAAACGGCAACAGCACGGTGCGCAGCGCGTAGACCGAGCCCTGAATGCCGACCTGGATCGGATCTTCCTTCGCGATCGCCGCTGCAGCGAAGCTCGCGAGCCCCACCGGCGGCGTGATGTCGCCCATGATCCCGTAATAGAAAACGAACAGATGCACGGCGATCAGCGGAATCACCAGTCCCGATTGCGCGCCGAGCTCGACGATCACCGGCGCCATCAATGTCGCGACCAGGATGTAGTTGGCTGTCGTCGGCACGCCCATGCCGAGCACCAGGCAGACGAACGCGGTGAACAGCAGCATCACCATCACGTTGCCGCCCGAGACGAACTCGACGAAGTCGGTCATGCGCAAACCGAGGCCGGTCAACGTGATCGCGCCGACGATCAGGCCGGCGCAGCCGGTGGCAACCGCGATCCCGATCATGTTGCGTGCGCCGTCGTTGCAGCCATTGACGACCTCGCCAAGCCCGCGGATGAATTCGGTGCCGTAGTCGTTCTTACGGCGGAACAGCTCGATCATCGGACGCTGCGTCGTCATCAAGATGACCTGCGCAACAATCGCGTAGAACGCCGACAGTCCGGGTGACAGCTCTTCGACCATCAAACACCACAGCAGGACACCGATCGGAATCAGGAAGTGCATGCCGGCTTTGACCGTCGGCCACGCGGGCGGCAACACCGGATTGTTGATGTCGATATCGACCGGCAGATCGGGCTCGCGCGCAGCGACCCATGTGCTGTAGATGTAAAGCGCGATCAGCAGCGCACCTAGGATCCATGGTGCCGCGGCGCCGAATATCGCTTGCGTTCCGATCGCGACGTAGTAGATCGCGCACAACACCGCGATCGTTCCGGCGAGTCCAAGCGCCCACGACAGCACAGCCGCCCTGGCGGTTCGCTCGCGCACTTTCGCCATCGGCTCCATGCCAAGCCGCATCGCTTCCAGATGCACGATGTAGAACAGCGCGATGTAGCTGATCACGGCCGGGATGAATGCGTGCCGGATGATTTCTGAATAAGGAATGCCGACGTACTCGACCATCAGAAACGCCGCGGCGCCCATCACCGGCGGCATGATCTGGCCGTTGACCGACGACGACGTTTCGATCGCGGCCGCCTTCACTCCGCCGTAGCCGGCCTTCTTCATCAGCGGAATCGTGAAGATGCCGCCCGACACGACATTGCTGACCGACGAGCCCGAGATCAACCCGTTCAAAGCCGACGACACGACCGCGACTTTCGCCGGCCCGCCGCGCATGTGGCCCAACAACGCGAAGCTCACCTGCATCATGTAGTTGCCGCCGCCGGCGCGATCGAGCAGCGTGCCGAACAACACGAACACGAAGATGAACGCCACCGACACGCCGAGCGCGATGCCGAACACGCCCTCGGTGACGAGCCACATATGCGAAATCGTGCGCGGTATCGACGCGCCCTTGTGCGCAATCACATCGGGCAGATACGCGCCGCCCAGCACATACAGAAGGAAAATCACCGCGAGCACTGCCATCGGCAAGCCGACCGCACGCCGCGTCGCTTCTAGCAACAGCAGAATGCCGACGACGCCAACGACTACGTCAAACTGTGTCGGCGCGCCGGGCCGCGACGCAAGCTCGTTGTAGAACAGGTACAGATAGCCGGCGGCGAACGCCCCCGCGAACGCGAAAATCCAATCGAGCACCGGCACGTAGTTGCGCGGCGAGCGTTTGCTGGCCGGAAATGCGAGGAACGCTAGAAACAGCCCGGTGGCTAAATGGATCGACCGCGCCTCGGTGTCGTTGAACACGGCAAAGCGCAGTGCAAACGGCAGCGGCGATGCGTACCAGAGTTGGAAGATCACCCACGCAAGACCGACGCCGAGCATCAGGTTGCCATGCAGTCCGACGGTCGACCGACCGCCAAGGTCGGCATCGACGACGAGCTGCTTGACTTGATCGATCTCGCCCAGCTGCATCTCTGCAGTCGGCGCGACGTCGTCTTCCAGCTTCTTGTGGTCCATCGCTCCCCCAAAGCAAAGACGGGCGGCAAGCCGCCCGTCAAGCTACGCCGCGTTGATCGGCGGCAACGCCGTCCGTTCGAACGCGGCGATGCAAATGCCGCGGGCAAAGCCCGTCGGCATTTGCGTTACTTCAGCCAGCCTTTTTCTTTGTAGTACTTCACCGCGCCTTCGTGCAGCGGCGCCGACAACCCATTCTTGATCATGTCTTCCGGTTTCAGATTGGCCAGCGCCGGATGCAGTTTCTTGAATTCGTCAAGGTTCTCGAACACTGCCTTCGTCACCGTGTACACCACATCGACCGGCACCTTGGTCGACGATACGACGGTCGCCTGCACGCCGAAGGTTGTCGTCGGGTTCGGGTTGTTCGGATACATGCCGCCCGGAATCGTCGCCACCGCGTAGTACGGCCGATCCTTGACCAGCTTCTCGACCGCAGGACCGGTCAGCGAAATCAGCTTCGCACCGCAGATCGTGGTCGGATCCTGAATATTGGCCGACGGATGGCCCACGCCATAGAAGAAGCCATCGATCTTGCCGTCGCACAAGCGCCGAGCCGTGTTCGTCGGGGCGCAGTTCGGAGGCGAGCGCAAAGTCGCTCATCTTCCAGCCCATCGCGGCGAGCAGCTCTTCCATCGACGAGCGCGTGCCGGAACCCGGGTTGCCGACGTTAAAGCGCTTGCCCTTGAAGTCCTGGAAGCTGTTGACGTTGGCTTCCTTGCGCGCCGCGACCGTGAACGGTTCCGGGTGCAAAGCGAACACCGCGCGAATGTCACTGATCGCGCCGTCTTTCTTGAACGCGCCCTCACCCTTCGTTGCGAAATACTGCACGTCCGACTGTGCAACACCAAACTCGAGCTCGCCTGACTTCAACAGATTGACATTGGCCACCGAACCGCCGGTCGACTCCACCGAGCAGCGCAGACCGGTCTTCGCACGATCGCGATTGACGATCCGGCAGATTGCGCCGCCGGCCGGGTAGTAAACGCCGGTCACGCCGCCGGTACCGATCGTGATAAAGCGCTGCTGCTGCGCGTGGCAGCGCCCGGCAACGTCGCAGCGCTCACAAACGCAGCGGCAAATGCCGCTGCGCACATTGAAATCCTGACCCTCATTGTTAATCTCCTTGTATTCCCGCGCAGGGATGGGCCACGTTACTCGGGGCACGCGCGCGGCGCAAGACAGGAGTTCCGCTCGATTACCCGTTGACTGAACGCACCGCGTGGTCTATCGCCTGACTCAGGCGCTCGATCAGCAAATCGAGCTCATGATCGGTGACGATGAACGGCGGCGCGAGTAGCACGTGATCGCCGCGCGCACCGTCGATCGTGCCACCCATCGGGTAGCACAGCAGCCCGGCTTCCATCGCGGCCTTTTTTACTTTCGCATGCAGCTTCAGCGCCGGCTCGAACGGTTGCTTGCTCTCGCGATCGGCAACCAGCTCGATCGCCTGGAACAAGCCGCGTCCGCGCACATCGCCGACGTGCGGATGATCGTGAAACGCTTCGCTTAATCCGACGCCTAATCGCGCGCCTTGCTGCGCGCAACGCTCGACCAGTTTGTCGCGCGCGAGCACCTGCTGCACCGCGAGCGCCGCGGCGCACGCGACCGGGTGCCCGATGTACGTGTGCCCGTGCTGAAAGAAGCCGGAGCCCGCACCGATCGCGTCGATCACTTTGCCACCGATCAGCACCGCACCGACCGGCTGATAACCGCCGCCCAGCCCTTTCGCGATCGCCATCAGATCCGGTGCAATCCCTTCGTGCTGGCATGCATGCAAGGCACCGGTGCGTCCCATGCCGCACATCACTTCGTCGAGAATCAGCAGCATGCCGTACCGGTCGCAAATTTCGCGCACGCGCTTGAAGTATCCCGGCGGTGATGTCAAGGCGCCGCTGGTCGCACCACCGACCGTTTCCGCGACGAACGCGATGACGTTTTCGCCGCCGAGGCGTTCGATCGTGGCTTGCAGTTCCTGCGCCAGGCGCTCGCCGTATTGCTCGGCCGATTCACCATCGCGTTGATCGCGATATGCATAAGGCGGCGCAACGTGTTCGACGTCGATCAGCAACGGCGCGAACTGGCGCCGTCGCCATTGGTTACCACCGACGGCGAGCGCACCGAGCGTATTGCCGTGATAACTGTTGCGGCGTGCGATAAATCGTCCACGTTGCGGCTCGCCCTTCTCGACGAAATACTGCCGCGCGAGCTTCAGCGCAGCTTCCATCGCTTCCGAGCCGCCAGATACCAGGTAAGCGTGTGAGATACCGGCGGGCGCAGACTGCGATCAACGTGTCGGCCAGCCGCTCGGCAACCTCGGTCGAAAAAAAACTCGTGTGTGCATAGGCGATGCGATCGATCTGCGCATGCATCGCAGCGAGCACGTCGGGGTGACCATGACCGACGCACGACACTGCGGCGCCGCCGGACGCATCCAGATATTCCTTGCCGGCGCTATCGGTAATCCAGCAGCCCTGCGCGCTAGCCGCAATCGGATAGTTGCCGCGCAACTGGCGATGCAGGATGTGCGATTCGTGGTGCATTTCTATTGATACGTATAAGGTCTGACGTCGATTGTAGGAGTTCGACCGGCGATCGCATCGCACACCAGGCGTGCGCTGCCGGCCGCCAAAGTCCAGCCGAGCGCGCCGTGCCCGACGTTCAAATATAAGTGTTCAACTGGAGTGCGGCCAATGATCGGGCGCCCGCTCGGCGTCGCCGGGCGCTGGCCCGCCCATGGCCGAATGTCGCCATCGATCGCCGCATAGCCGAGCACTTCACGCGCCGCATCGAGCAGCGCGCTGATGCGTGCCGGCGGAATCTCGTTTCCCTCCGCCCCGATTTCGACAAAGCCGGCGACGCGCACCCGATCACCGAGCGGTGCAAACACAACTTTGCGCCGTGCATCGGTTATCGACGTCTGCAAACGGATTGCGTCAAACGCAGGGCGCACGGTGATTGAGTAGCCTTTCAGCGGATATATCGGAAGGTTGATTTCAGCAGTCGCTGCGAGCGCGGGCGCGCCAACCCCGGCCGCCAGCAGGTAGGCGTCGGCGCGCAATGGCCCCTGGTCGGTCAGCAACGCACGCACGCCTGCTGCGTCGACATCGAATCGAGTCGCAGCTCGATTCAACTGCAGGTCGCCGCCGCGTTGCACGATGCGCTGCGCCAGCTGCACGCAGAATTCACCGCAATCGGCAGCGGCGTCGCTTGCCGTCCAGACGCCACCGGCAATTCGCTGCGCGTACGCCTCGAGCGCCGGCTCGTGTTCCACACACTGCGCGCGCGTCAATACGGTTTGCCTGCTGCCCAACCCTGCCTGATACAACACTTGCGCTTGTGCCGCCCGCAGCGACCGGGCGTCGGGATAGACGACGAGCTTGCCGCCGCGCGTGAAGTGGCAGTCGATTCCTTCGCCTTCGATCAGCGGCTCGATGAATTCGCGCGACAGCTCGGCCAGCCTTAGAAGACCGGCGGTGGTCCGGCGCGCGTCCGCTGTATTCGCGTGGCGCAGGAACTCGAAAGCCCAACGCCATTGCACAGGATCGAAACGGAAGTGCAGCTTTAGCGGCGAATCCCGCGTCAGAAACAGGCTCGGCAAGCGTGGCGGTACCGACGCATCGGCCAGCGGTGCGACGAACGCATACGAAAGTTGTGCGCCGTTGGCAGCGCTCGCACCCTGCCCCATGACGGCTTCGCGCTCGATAACGGTGACGCTATGCCCCTCGCTCTGAAGAAAGTATGCGGAAGTCAGTCCGATCACGCCGGCGCCGATGATGCAAATGTGCATCGCGCGAGTTTAGAGAAGCGCGCGGCGGGGCGCGGGCCCAAAAAAAGAGCGCGACGAATCGCGCTCAATCTTGCTGCCGGGAGAAAACTATTTCGCAGGTGGCGTCGTCGTCACCGTTCGATTGACCGTCCCGTCGGCATTGAGGCTGCGGTCGACCGTCGTCGTGCCGCCTTTGGGGCCGGTGATGACCGAATCGACTGCGCCATCGGCGCCGCGCGTGCGATCCACCGTGCTCACTCCGCCATTGGGACCGACAACGGTCTTATCCGTCAGTCCATCGGCGCCGCGCGTACGGTCAACCTTCGTGATGCTGCCGTCAGCGCGCGTACGTGTGCTGTCGACTGCGCCGTCTGCGCCCCGGCTGCGATCGATCGTCGTGGTGTTTCCTTTTGGTCCGGTCACCGTCGCATCGACCACACCATCGGCGCCGCGTGTGCGGTCGATCGTCGTGATCTGTCCTTTCGGACCGGTAATCGTCTTGTCGATCGCACCATCGGCGCCGCGCGTGCGGTCAACCGTGGTGACGCCACCCTTCGGACCGACAATCGTTTTATCGACGGCGCCGTCGGCGCCACGGGTGCGGTCCACTGTTGTGACTCCGCCCTTCGGACCCGTGACCGTCTTGTCAATCAGCCCGTCACTGCCGCGCGAGCGATCGGTCGTCGTGACGCCGCCGCGCGGCCCCGTTACTGTTTTGTCGACGACGCCATCGGCACCGCGCGTGCGGTCGACACTCGTTACGCCACCGCGCGGTCCGGTAATCGTTGCGTCGGTCGTGCCGCTGCCGTCCTTGTAGCGATCGACCGTTGTCACACCGCCATTGCGGTTGGTCCGCGTCGCATCGACCGCGCCGTCGGCGCCGCGGCTGCGCTGCACGCTGCTGGTGCCGCTGTGTTGCGCTTTGACTCGCCCATCAGCCGGCCGTGCATCCGCATTTGCCGCCGCAATCGACAGCGTGCTCGCGACTGCCAGTGTGATCAAACGAAAGTCGGTGACCTTCCTTAGAACATCGTTCATCTCTCGCTCCGGTTCGGTTGTTGGTTGAGCGTCGGTTGACGCTTCACGGTTAACGGCAGCGTAGAAGCGCGTGCCTACCGCTGTCTCTTTCCGAACTGCGAGGATTGTTGCTAGATGTAAGCGCGCTTACGTCTTGATAGGCGACCGATAGCGCGGCGCGAACAGGACAAAGATCGTGGCCGCGGCCAGGACGACAAACCAGAGGAGGGACCAATCGGCAATAGTCAGCCCAACCAAGGTCCAAGCGGATTCGGAACAATCACCGCTGCCGCGAAAGACTTTTGGCAGCACTTCAGTCAGCGGGAAATTCTCCAGCATCGCCTCCAACCCAGGTCCGCACGACATGCCTTGCGGATTCATCTGCAACCAAACGTGGCGGCCTGCGATGCCGACACCCGTGAGCGCGGATACCAGCACGAGCACACCGAACCAGCGGCTTGCAGCTCGCGGGCTGAGCCACGCGGCGATCAACGCAAACAACGCCAGCGCCAAGTACGCGATGCGTTGAAAAATACACAGTGGGCACGGGTCCAGCCCCACTACGTGCTGCAGCACCAGTGCGGCACCGATCAGCCCGAACGAAATGAAGGCGAGTGTGGCGTAGGCGGCGCGGGCGCTGACGAGAGATCATGTTTCTAGGGAATTGCTCAGTAGGGTTCGAAGCTCACACCGTTCTTGCGCAATAGCGTTTGGATCAGAGTTTTCCACGGACCGTCGGGTGACCATACTTTGGCGACCGCCTCATAAGCGACGCCCGGATCTTCCTTCCTCGAAATGACCCGGTGCAGGAACACCATCGACGACGCGCGCAGATTGATCTGACAGTGAACCAGCACCTTGCGCGCAGAAAGCGCAGATAGCACCGACGTGAACGCTTCGAAGTCCTTCTCGGTGGGGTTGTCGAATTTGATCGGAATATTGACGAACAACAGGCCCTGCCTACCCACGATCAGTGCTTCATCGCGCACCGCGTCGGCCGACGGTCGGCGGCGCGAGATAGATGACGGCTTCGAATCCCTGCGCGGCAAGGCCTGCCAACGCCTCGGCAGAAGGTTGACCCGAGGTCACCAGACGCGGGTTGATGTCGACGCGGTTCGGCGCGCCGCTTGACTGCGGTTGCGCCGACGCGGCGAACGTCGCCAACGTCACTAGAAGCGCGAGCGAGCAAAAAGCTCTTGACCAAACTTTGCATGTCATCACTTCACCTCAAACCACAGTGTCGTGAAATCGCTCTCCCAGTCGGTCCCCGGCTTATTGGAGGAGCGCAGCTCGGTTCCGCGCAGCAGCCACTTGCCGGCGCGAGGCAACTTGAAAACGGCACGACCCGCAGCATCGGTTTTTTTGAAAGCGCGATTGGTTCTACCTTCACGCATGATGCCGAGGGAGAAGTCGATTAGCGGAGCTCCGTTTTTAAATACGCGTACAGGGAACTCCTCGCCGGCACGCAATGTGGTCGGATCCTTTTCCGGAATGATTTCGAGTGCCAGTCCGACCGGCTGACTCCAAGAGCGATCAGCTTTCGGCCGGCCGACGCGCACGAACGTCTTCGCGTGCTTGCTGTAAATCTCGCGCCACGGTTTCGCTTTCGCTCCCTTGCCCGCGTACCACGCTTGCGTCAGCAGTGAGGGCGCGTCGATTTCGTCCAGGTAGTGCTGGACTTGCTTCCGGTTCATCTCGATCGATTGCGGCGCCAGGGACAGCCACAGTGTGGCAAGGCCGGGATCGGGCAGCGCGACCCGAAGCTCAAGCGACCTTTTCTCCGGCTCTCCGGGCGGAATGTCAAACGTCTTGCCATTCAGGCGTGCGCGCGCGGCCACGATTCGATCGGGCTTGATCGCCGTATCAAACGCCGCGAACTTGTCACTGCTGGTCAAATCGATTTGCGCAATCGTGCCGGGTAGTACGGCTGTTCGGCGCGGTTGCAGCCATGTGTCGTGCGCGGCTGCAGAGGACCCCATGCAGCCGACGACCAGCGCGGCGAGCAGTACGCGCGCGCGATTCATTCCGATGGCTCGGGTTGGTAACGGCGCGGCAATATCACGCGGAAGGTCGTGCCGAGCTCTGCACTGGACTCAAGCTCAATCGTGGCGTTCAGCAAATCGCTCAAACGCTTGACGATCGAAAGCCCGACGCCTTCTCCCCTGGGCTGATTCACCTCGCGCCGATCGGTGTCGATCGCTGACCCGTTGGTATCGGCGGCTTCGGGGTCGACGCCGGCCTTGCGGTCGATCTCGTGCGACGCGACTGTGGCTGCTTTCAGCGCGCTGACCAAGGGCGCGCCTGGTCCGGCGTGAAAACCCGGGCCGGTGTCGTGCACCGTGAACATCCAGCGGTCAGGATCGTTCTCCTTGCTATCGCCCCAATTGACCGTTACGCCGCCTTCGCGCGTGTACTTGAGTGCATTGATCAACAGATTCTGCGCGACCCGGCGTATCTTTACCGCGTCACCTTGCACGATCAGAGAATCAGAGCCGCCCGATTCGAGATACAAGCCACGCTCGTGGGCTTGCGTATGCAGCTCATCGCACAATTCCCGCAACAAGCTCGCCGCATCGAACTGTTTGACGTCTAGTCGCTCCTGGCCCGCCTGCAAGCGCGCCAGATTCATCACATCGTCCAGCATCATGTGCAGCGAGGATGTACTTCTCTGCAGCAGCGACAGAAATTTTTCTTTTATAGGCGCCGGAGCGGCGCTCGAACTGAGACCGGTAGTGGCATTCACGACCGCGCCCACATGGCCACGCAGGTCGTGTGCTGCTTGCCGCCAGAGTTCGGCGCGATCGCGCTGCAGTTTGCGCTCTTCGTTCAACGTGCGTGCCAGGTCGCGCACGTGTCCGGCCGCGTCGAGCTTCTCCAGTTCGAAGTATTGCGACGTACTGTCGCTGACGCTCGAGATACACAGCTCGCTCAATATTCGGCGCGCGATCGACATCGCTTCGGGCGAACGATGCGCGCCCGCGCTCGCATAGCGCTCCAACTCGTCCAGCAGCACCAATTGCAGGTGTCCCCACTCGCGTGTGACTTCGCGCAGCCGGTAGCCCTGATGCCAGCGTTGCAGGCCGTGCGCCGCGGCATCTTCCTTCTGCTCCTGGTCAAGGGGCCGCGCATCCCGAGGCCACGCCTGCAATTTTCGGGCGAGCAGATCAAGCACGTCCGGGATGTGATCGTTAAATTGCGACTGCGGCAGCGCGTTCACGGTCGTCAACTGCGGATCGGCGTCCGCGGCTGCACGCCACGCGTCCAGTATGGCTTCTTGCCGTCCGCGCAAGTGCGCAGCGACGGCGTTCAGCTCTTCGTCGATGATCTGTGTGCGATCCATGCCGGAAAATCCAGTGGCGCCGGGCGCGCGACCGAATGAGCCGAGCATTGTAGGGTGCAGGCAAGTCGGGCGCTAACTGGGCGCTCGATGCACCGAGTTCACCACCCGATGGCGCGGGCATTGCCTTGTACCGGCAGACGAGCCGTGTGTTAATCTTTACCATCCAGCCAGATGGTTTACAGATGGTAAAATGGGCGAGTTAGTCAAGCAGTCCGATTCCGAGAAAATCACGATCAACGTCGGCTACGTCGATTTAGGACACATTGATCTTCTGGTGCGCGAGGGTTTTTATTCGAACCGCACCGATCTGATTCGCACCGCGATTCGCAATCAGATTGCATCGCATGCAGACACGCTGCGCCAGACGGTCACCCGACGCAGTCTGGTGCTTGGAATTCATCACTATTCGCGCAAGGATCTTGAGGCCGCACGCGCGCGTGGTGAGCGGCTGCAGATCCAGGTTCTCGGCCTGGCCAGCATTGCCGAGGACGTCACACCCGCACTAGCGCTGAAAACAATCGAGTCGATTGTCGTGCTGGGTGCGCTTCACGCGAGTGCTGGCGTTAAGCGCGCGCTTGCTTCTCGCATCAAGTAGCACGGAGGAATTTTGAAGGTAGATAAACCGTTCATGGAAGCCATGCGGCACGCGACACAATTGGTCCGCACGCGTGGGCCTGGCGCGGCGACCCGCTTCATTCAAGGATTGCTTCGGCCGAAACAGGTCAAGCCAACTCCGGCTTCGCCCGACATTCGCACCGCCGACGTTCGGACTGACGACTCCGCGGACACGATCGTCGAGGTCCTCGAGCCGCTTCCCGCGCATGACCTGCATGAGCAGCCGGTACCGCTCACATTACCGAGCGAGGCGGGCCAATTTCTCAGTCAACGGTTTTCCGGACAAGCTGGGGCACGCAACTACAAGCTCTATGTTCCATCCGGCTATACCGGTACGCCGCTACCTCTTGTCGTCATGCTGCACGGCTGTACGCAAAACCCTGATGACTTTGCGGCCGGCACGCGGGCGAATCGGTGGGCCGAAAGCAAGCGCTGCCTGGTCGTCTATCCGGAACAGATTCAACGCGCCAACTCGCACCGATGCTGGAACTGGTTTCGCCCTGTTGACCAGCAAGCAGGTCACGGCGAGCCCGCAATCATTGCCGGCATCGTGAGGCAGGTGATCGACGAGTATCAGATCGATGCGCGGCGTGTATATGTCGCCGGCCTATCAGCGGGCGGTGCGATGGCCGCGATCATGGGGCACGAGTATCCGGAATTGTTTGCCGCGGTCGGCATTCATTCGGGGCTACCGGTAGGAGCCGCGCACGATGTGGCCTCGGCGTTAGCGTTGATGAAGACCGCGCAGTCGATGTTCACGCCAGTCGCAGGAACAGCAACCTTAACTCCGCGCGCAGTACCGGTAATCGTGCTGCACGGCGATGCCGATCGCACGGTCAATCCTGCCAATGCAGATCGATTGATTCAGAGCGCCGTCGAAACATATCAACTAATAAATCCAAGCTCGCCATTGCAGACAAGCATGCAGACGATCGATGCAGCTGACGACAGTCACGCGTACCGGCGGACTCGACATACGGCTGTAAACGGCACCAGCATGATCGAGCAATGGGAGATACACGGTGCGGGACACGCATGGTCCGGCGGAAATCCCGAGGGGTCGTACACCGACGCGCGCGGACCCGACGCTACGCAGGCAATGCTTCAATTCTTCGATCAACACGTCATGCCGGAGGAAGCGGCTCCGCACGTCATCGCTTCACCTGCCGTGATGTGATCGTCGCCGGGGCCGGCCGCGTCATCGGCACCGACGGCCGAGATGTGCCCGGTCTCTTCCAGCACCGCCAGGCCACACGACCCAGGCACATCGTTTGCCATAGCTCCCGCGCTTCACTTACAACTTCTATCCAACCAGGGGGTTAGTCATGAACTTCATTATTTGGATTGTTATAGGTGGCCTTATCGGCTGGGTCGCAAGCATGATCATGAAGACCGATGCACAGCAAGGCATTTTCCTGAACATCGTGGTCGGCATTGTCGGCGCACTGTTGGGCGGTTGGTTGATCAGCCCGCTGGTGGGAATACCCACCATCAATCAGGATGCATTCAGTATCGGTGCACTGGTCGTGTCGTTGATCGGCGCCATCATTCTTTTAGCCATCGTCAATCTTTTCCGCCGCGGAGCGGTGCGTTAAACAAATTTCCAGGGAGCTAAGGCATGAACAAAACTCTTGACAAGACTCCGGACGCCAATCGCGATCCGATTACCGGTACCCCCGGCTCGCATCCGGTCGGTACTGGCATCGGTGCAGCAGCAGGCGGCGTTGCCGCCGGAGCAGCCGCTGGCACATTGGCCGCAGGGCCAGTGGGCACGGCAGTGGGAGCGGCAATCGGCGCGGTAGCCGGTGGCTTGGCAGGAAAGGCAGTCGCCGAGGCCGTCGATCCGACGGTCGTCGACACGCACTGGCGCAGCCGTTATGAGCGCGAGCCGTACTACGAAAGCGGCATGACCTACGACGATTACGCGCCGAGCTATCGGTTAGGTGCCGATGCGCGTGCGCGCAATGCAAGCGCCAGATTTGAAGAAGTCGAGCACTCACTCGCTCGCGACTATGACACCGTTAAAGGCAAGTCGCGTCTGGAGTGGGAAAAAGCCAAGCGCGCAGCGCGCGCGGGGTGGGATACCGAGTACTAGACACATCTTCAAAAACTAAGAAGCCCCGCTTCGGCGGGGCTTATTTTTTACAACGAAACACATGTAGGAAATACCGATGGCAACGAAGCGTTCGAGCAGCAAATCACCCCCCGCCACGTCTAGGCAACCCCAAAAGCCGAGCCGAGGGCGGATCAGATAAACAAACAGTAAGTGGGCCATCGGCGCGCACCCCCGCGCGTGCTTCTAAGGGGATCGTGTCGCGAGCAGCTTCAGCGCTACTCGATGCTATGGACAGCAGCAGCCCGGACGTGCGCGCTGAAGCCGCTGCGGAGCGGCTTGCCGCAAAAATGGCCGGCACCGACGAGCTCGGGCGGGCGTTTCCTTCGAACGCAATCAAGGCTGCCGAATACGGACGCAAGGGCGCGTTGAATCCGCCGCAAGGCCAAAGCGAAGACGCACCCTCGAGTGATGTTTCGGCGAGCACCATCACCGAGACGAACCGCAGCGACAAAACCGGCGCCCCGGCCGACGCCGGTGAGAACCCGAACAACGCACCGCTGGAAAAAGTGCGGGTTGACTCCGCCGGACGCGCACTGACGACCAATCAAGGCGTCGCAGTCTCCGACAACCAGAATTCACTGAAGGCAGGTCTGCGCGGGCCGACGTTGCTCGAAGACTTCATCCTGCGCGAAAAAATTACACACTTCGATCACGAGCGCATTCCGGAACGGGTTGTTCACGCGCGCGGTTCCGCAGCGCACGGCTACTTCGAGTGCTACGAGCCGCTGACCGACATCACGATGGCCGCACCGTTCGCTGAAGCGGGAAAGCGCACGCCGGTATTCGTGCGCTTTTCCACCGTTGCCGGTGAACGCGGCTCGACCGATCTGGCGCGCGACGTGCGCGGATTTGCCGTCAAGTTTTATACCGATCAAGGCAACTGGGATCTGGTCGGCAACAACATTCCGGTGTTCTTCATTCAGGACGCGATGAAGTTTCCGGACTTAGTGCATGCGGTCAAACCCGAGCCGCACAACGCGATGCCGCAGGCCGCGAGCGCGCACGACACGTTTTGGGACTTCGCGAGCCTGATGCCCGAGATCACGCACATGCTGATGTGGGTGATGTCGGATCGCGCGATACCGCGCAGCTACCGGATGATGCAGGGCTTTGGCGTGCACACGTTTCGCCTGATAAATGCGCAGGGCAAATCGGTGTTCGTCAAATTCCACTGGAATCCGATCCTCGGGACGCACTCGGTCGTGTGGGATGAAGCCGTCCGGATCAGCGGCGCCGACCCCGACTTTCATCGTCGTGACTTGTGGGAAGCGATCGAGGGCGGCGCCTATCCCGAATATGAACTTGCGCTACAGATCTTCACCGAGCAACAGGCCGAAGAGTTCAGCTTCGACGTGCTCGACCCCACGAAGATCGTGCCCGAGGAACTGGTACCGCTGCGCCCGGTGGGCCGGATGGTGCTGAATCGCAACCCGGACAACTTCTTTGCCGAAACCGAGCAGGTCGCGTTCTGCACGCAGCATGTCGTGCCCGGCATTGACTTCAGCAACGATCCCCTGCTGCAGGGGCGGAACTTTTCGTACCACGACACGCAGCTAAGTCGGCTCGGCGGCCCGAACTTTCATGAACTGCCGATCAACGCCTCGGTCACTCAAGTCCACAACAATCAGCGCGATGGCATACAACGGCAGGCGATCCCCCGCGGTCGCGTTGCGTACGAGCCGAACTCGCTCGGCGGTGGATGTCCGTTCCAGGCTGGCAAGTTGGGCTTTACGTCGTTTCCCGAACCAATGCACGACGACAAGTTGCGCGGCAAGCCCGAAAAGTTCGCGGACCATTACACGCAGGCGACGCTTTTCTTTAACAGTCAGACCCCCGTCGAGCAGAACCATATCGTCGAGGCATTCCGGTTTGAATTGACCAAAGTACAGACGCCGGCAGTTCGAGCGCGGATGGTCGCCGGGCTGATGAATGTCGATCGCGGGCTTGCAACAAGGGTTGCGCAGGGTCTCGGGATCGACTTGCCGCAACCCTTACCGCGCGTGCTCCCCAAACCGGCGCGACCCGAGGTCACGAGCTCGGCCGCACTGTCGCTGTTTGCCCGGCCCGGTGACGGTTCGATTCGCACGCGCCGCGTCGCTTTGCTGGTGGCCGATGGCATCGATGCGGCCGCTCTGCAGCTGATCTACGACACGCTGGCGGCACAGGGAGCGGTCGCCAACTATGTCGGGCATCGACTCGGTGCCGTGCAATCAGAGTCCGACGGGCCGGTAGAAGTGGAGGTCACGATGGACACAGCGCCGGCTGTGTTGTTCGACGCGCTGGTGCTGCCGAGTGGGAAAGCCGCGATCGACGCGCTGGGTAAGAGCGATCAGGCGATGGAATTTCTAAAACTTCAATACCGACATTGCAAGCCGATTCTGGCGCTTGAAGGCGCGAGTGCGTTGCTCGAGGCTGCCGGCATTTGGCCACGATTGCCCGACCGCAGCGCGGACCCAGGATTACTGGTGGTCGATGGCCAGGACGATGCAACCGTAGCCGAAGCGTTTGTCAAAGCGATCGCGCGTCACCGCCACTTTGAACGGCAACCGGATCCGCCGCCCGTTTCGGCAAAGCCAGCCATCAGTCCGCGGTCGCCAGCGCACCAACGTAACGACGGTTTCATGATCCACGTTGACCCCTGATAGGCGCGGCGATTGCTCAGATCGGCGCCTGCTTTACTAGTTAAGTAGCACGCTTATCTAACCGCCCAGGAGGCAACAAATGAACGACCATGTCAAAGAACTTTTGTATCAAATGCTGGAAACGGAATTGGGCGGAGTGCAGGTTTACACAACCGCTCTGAAGTGTGTAGTCAACGACGACCTCAAGGAAGAATGGACCGAGTATCTTGAACAGACCGAACGCCATGTCGAGGTCATGCGTGAGCTGTTCAGCAAGTTAGGCCTCGATCCCGAGGCGCAAACCCCGGGCCGTCAGGTGGTACACCACATTGGCGAGTCGCTTGTGCAGGCGATGCAAATGGCACTGGCGAGCGGTGGCGAACCGGAAGCTGCGGAGCTCGTCGCTTGCGAGTGCGTGGTGCTCGCCGAAACCAAGGACCACTTGAATTGGGAATTGCTCTCAAAGTACGCCGAGAAAGCCAAGGGCGATGAGAAGAAAGCCATGACAGGCCGCATGCGAGGAAGTCGAAGAGCAGGAAGACGAGCACATCTATCACAGCAAGGGCTGGTGCCGTGAGTTGTGGATTCAGTCGCTAGGGATGCCTGCGGTTCTGCCACCGCCGGAAGAAGAGAAGAAGATGTTAAGACTGCCATCGGTGCAGCGCGCGCAGAGAAAGCGCGCGAGGAAATGTTGTAGGCAGGTTTGGGATTCAGCGAATCGCCGGGATGATTACTGCCAGCACCGCAATGATGGCGGCGACGATCGCTATCCATCGGCTGATGTAAGCGTCGCGCGCGCTGCGCTGCGCCGCCTGGGCTGACAGCTCAACGGCGGTCAGCGCACGCTCGCGGCGGTCTTGCCTGCTCAGTTTTTCCGCAATCTTTAATTCTTCACGCTCGACATAGCGGATCGCCGTGCGAATCGACTGGGCGTTCGTGCCGAACTCACCTCGGGCGAGCGCTTCGTTGACGGCTTCCAGGCCACCGTGCTCTCTGGCCCAGGCCTCCACGTCCGAGATAGTGTCAAAAGAAACCATGCGCTAATGGATGCTGCAAACCTGCACGATCGGGTTACGCCCGGACCGAGCATGATAATTGCGAGCGCCAGCTTCGTCGGCAAAAAAAGAGGCGGTCATGAGCAGCCACGTGCCCTTGAATAAGTGGTGGGCGCTTATCAAGAGCGCCGTTAACGCGTGGATCGAAGACTACGCACCCAGCATGGGGGCAGCCCTCTCGTACTACACCGTGTTCTCGCTGGCACCCACGTTGTTGATTGTCATTTCGGTCGCCGGATTGGTGTTCGGCGAGGAGGCCGCGCGTGGTGAGATTTTCGGTCAACTCCGTGGCTTGATGGGTGTCGACGCTGCGAAGGTGATCGAGGATGTCCTGACCAGCGTCAGCAAGCCGACCGAGGGTATTGCTGCGACCGTTACCGGCCTTGTCCTGCTGCTTATAGGCGCGACTACAGTGTTCGGGGAACTGCAGGATGCGTTGGATCGCATTTGGCGGGCTCCCGTGCGTGACAAGACCAGAGGTCTGTGGGGCCTGTTGCGGGAACGCCTGCTCTCGTTCGGCATGATCCTCGGCATCGGATTCTTGCTAATCGTTTCACTGGTTTTAAGCGCGGCGATCGCGGCGCTGGGAAGGTGGTGGAGCGGGGCGTTTGGCGGTTGGGAGGTGCTAGCCCAGATCGTCAACCTCGTCGTCGGCTACGCCTTCACCACCGTCGGCTTCGCATTGATTTACAAAATCATGCCGCGCGTGAAGGTGCGTTGGCACGACGTCTGGCTCGGCGCGGCGGTGACGGCGCTTCTGTTCACGATTGGCCGGTTTCTCATTGGGCTGTACATCGGCAAGAGCGGGGTCGCTTCAGGCTTTGGTGCGGCCGGATCGCTCGTGATTGTTCTTATCTGGGTGTATTACTCCGCTCAGATTTTCCTGCTGGGCGCGGAGTTCACATGGGTCTACGCGCGCACTTTTGGTTCGATGCGCGGGATCGATGCGGTGACTAACCAGGACGACGCCGGTGCGCCGACCATTCCGTTGCGCAGTGAAGGTGGTGACACCATTGCTTGCGTCCCGACCGTCGCATTCAACCACGCCTGCGAGCCCGCGTCCGATGTGGATGAACGTAGGCGCTGGTGTCGCGTTCCTGTTGGCGTTGAACTATGTAGGTTCGCGCCTGGTGCGACGCCGCTAAACGAAAGCGGCCATCAGCGCCGGCACTTCTGCAGACAAATCGCGCGCAAGGTAGCCGAGCGGCCCAGTGCGCGCAGACAACTGCTCACCTGCACGCGCGTGCAGCGCAACGCCCCAGACTGCCGCTTGCTCTGCCGATGCGCCGCGAGCCGCCAAGCCGGCGATAACGCCAGCTAGTACATCGCCGGAACCCGAGATCGCGAGCCCCACATTGCCGCGCGCGTGGCGCCACAGCGATCCGTCGGGTGCAGCGATAAAGGTGGTTGCGGCCTTTAGCGCGACTACTGCATTCCAGCGTTGCGCGGCATTCGTCGCGGCCTGCTCCGGCTGCGCACAAATCGTTTCTTTGTCGTCGCCGGTCAGATGCGCCAGCTCACCCGCGTGCGGAGTAAGAATGGTCGCGTTGGAGAACTTCTCAACCCTGGGCGCCGAATCAAGCACCACACCCATCGCGGCCGCGTCGAGCACCAGCACGGATGTGGATGGATGGTCCAGCACTTGCGCACAGAAGTCGCAGACCGCGGGCTCGTCCTGCATACCGGGTCCGATCAGAACCGCATCGACGTGCGCGAGCAACTCGCGCACACGCTCCACAGCGCTTCGATCGATGCCGCCAGCATCAGTCTCAGCCAATTCAATCACGCGCGCTTCGGGAAGCGCGGTCGCGACCAGTCTTGCCACGCTTGCTGCAGTGGCTACTGTCAGCTTGCCGGCACCCGCATTCAGTGCGGCGTTCGCGGCGAGGATCAGGGCCCCCGGCATTTCACGTGAACCAGCAATGACCAGCACCCGTCCGCGTTGCTCCTTGTCCCCATCGGCGTCAGGTTGCGGCAGTGGCCAGCGACGCAAGCACGCGTCATCGACTTCAATCCGTGCGTGGATCACGGAGCCGGTGTCCATTACGGTTTCGGCGCCGCGGGCACGTCGGCTTCGGTTGTGATCGGTGTGCCGCTTTCGGCAAGCGGAGCGACGAAATGAATCAAGCGAGTGACGAGCTTGCCGTTTTTGCCCTGTGTGCGATCGAACTCGTAATGCATGACGGCACAGTTGGGCACGTCGGCGACGCGGTCAAGATCCAGTATCTGCGCTTCATCCATCCTTTCGAGCAGATAACGAAAGCAATTGACGATGACCTGATGCGCGACGATCAACACGCGCTCACCGCGGTACTCGCGCGTCATCGTGTCGATCACACTGCGCAGCCGCAGAATCACATCGCACCAGCTCTCCCCGCCCGGCGGACGAAAGTAAAACTTGCCAACGTGTGCGCGCTGCTCGCTCAGCTGCGGATGTCGCTCGCGTATGCCGAACGTCGTCAGCCGATCGAGGATTCCGAATTCTTTTTCCCGCAAGCGTTCGTCCGCGTGCAGGATGTGCGCGTCGGCGGCAATGCCGGCTGCTTCCAACGCCAGCCGCGCCGTCGAGCCCGCCCGTACATAAGGCGAACACAACACGACGTTCGGCTGCGCAGCGCGCGGCAGCCGACCGAACCACTGGCCGAGCGCGATCGACTGCTGCTCGCCCAGGGGTGACAACGGCACATCGATGTCGCGCGCCGCGATGTCGATCAATGGCAACCGCGCTGCCTCCGCCGAATCGCGCGCGACGTTTCCTGCGCTCTGGCCATGGCGGACGATCCACAGCTGCTGCGGCCACTTCTGTTCCACGCAATACCTCTGTCCGACGAGGCAGCATCCGGAAGCCAACCGCATGCCCGCCGACATGGAGCCTGATCTAACCAATTCGGGTGATGGGGCCGGCGACACGGCAAGGCCACCTCTTGAAATTGCGCCCCTGCGCTCCGAGTTTCCGGCTTAAGGCCCCGCCGGTCGGGGTCGGAACTGGTGCTGCAAGTTCGACGATGAAAGGAGGATGAGCGATGTTTGCATCGATGATGACGTACCCCGGGCTGTTCGGTGATTTCGATCGGCTTCGCCGGGAACTTGACGAAATATCTGGCTGGGCGGGATTGCCGACCAGCATTCGTTCCGCCGCGCCGGGTGCCTTTCCGGCCATCAATATCGGCAATACGCCGACCAGCGTGGAAATCTATGCGTTCGCGCCAGGCATCGATCCAAAGCAGATCGATCTGACGATCGATCGAGGCGTGTTGACGATGTCAGGCGAACGCCCTTCCGGGCTGCCACTCGAAGATGACAAAGTCAACATCTACGGGAATGAGCGTTTCGCCGGTCCGTTTCGGCGCGCGGTCAGCCTGCCTGACGACATTGACTCCACCAAGGTGGAAGCCAATTACCGCGATGGGGTGCTGCATGTCAGCGTCAATCGTCGCGAATCCGCGCTGCCAAAGCGCATTACCGTTCAATAACTAAGGAGCCTGGGAGATTCATATGCAAGATAGTCTCGTTGCTGAATCGCGCGCGGCGGAAGCCACTCGTAAAGAAGTGAATCGGCAGAACGACGAACCGCAAGCATCATCGCGGCGGGATGTGTCGCGATCAGATACCGCGCGCCGAGATACTCAAGCGATGACCCCAAGAGTCGACGTGCTGGAAGACGACACCGGCATCACGGTAATCGCCGACATGCCAGGTGTGTCAAAGGATTCGCTCGAGATCAAGGTTGAAAACGATGCGCTGTCGATCGAAGGGGCAGTGTCGGCCGCTACGCCGCAGGCGATGGAAGCGACCTATGCCGAAGTGCGCATTCCGCACTATCGGCGCAGCTTCACGCTTAGCCGCGAGCTCGACGCGGGTCACATCGAAGCTCAGCTGAAAGACGGCGTTCTCAAACTACGAATCCCGAAGCACGAGCAAGCGCGTCCGCAACGCATCTCCGTCAAGGTCGATTAAGCGGACGTCGCTAAGGTGTTAGTGAGCCTCCGGCACGTCACTCCGATGTGCCGGAGATTAGGTTGACGCAAAGATCGAAGTCTCTGTCAGCCGAGTGCAAGGCGCAGGTGACCCGCGTGTCCCTACTGCTTTAGATCGTCGCGCTCGGGCGCGGCGAACACCGTGGCGAGCATTGTTGCGATCAACTTTTCGGCCGCTCCCGTCTGAGCGAAAGCATCGGCCGAGCAGACGGTAAGCGTCTGTCCAGCTCGCACCACATGCGCTCTCGCGGCGAATCGATCGCCTTGCGCGGGTCGCAGCAGGTTGATCTTGTATTCGACTGTTAGCACTGCAACGTTGGCCGCCATCAGACTAAACGCCGCGTAACCGCATGCGCTATCCAATATCGTGGCTACGATGCCGGCATGCAGAAAACCGTGCTGCTGGGTGAGCTCGGCTCGATACGGCAGTGCGACTTCGACCACCCCCGGTTCGACGCGCGTAAGCACGGCGCCGATCGTCTCCATCGCTCGCTGCCGGGCGAAGCTTGCGCGAACGCGTGCTTCAAACTGTGGATCTAGCGGGGAAAAACTCATCGCGGCGCTTTTCAGATCCCTGGGTTGCGTGACTATCATCATTGCATGAACAGAAAGGCGATCGACGCATCGCATCCGGGGCTGAAACCTGCGCTCGACGCCGGCTTGCAGCCGCGCGCCGCCGAGCATCTACTGGCCTTCTACGACGAACCGCATCGCTACTACCATAATCGCGTGCACATCCGCGAGATGTTGGACGCGGCGTTGAAGCACGAGTTGAAGTTGTCTGCGGCGCAGACGTTCGCGGTGTTGGCGCACGATGCGGTCTACGTTCCCGGGGCTCAACGCGGCGACAACGAGACGTTGTCCGCGCAGCTAATGCGCGTCTACGCGCCAAAGGTCGATATCGCGGTGCTCGATGCGGCGTTTGCGATCATCATCGACACGACCGACCACGTGCCGCGCCACACAGAGTCAACCGCGGTTCTCGACCTCGATTTGATGCGGCTTGGCGCGGGACCCGACGACTTCGAGCGTTACTCGTGGGAAGTGTTTGGCGAGCAGCGGCCGTTGATCGCGGTCGACGACTACCTTGCCGCGTGGCAGTTTTTCGATGACAAGCGTGCGCAGTTTTTTCAGACGCTAATGACACGGCCCGCGATCTTTCACTTGGCTCCGATGCGCGTCGCGTACGAGCGCGCTTGTCACATCAATCTGGGCCAAACGATTGCCGGAGCCATGCGCGACCGGCCGCCGCCCAAGGGCTATTTTCGCGAGTCGCCCGCGTAATCCAGAAATCGCTCGGGCGAAACACGCAGCGCCGCCCCCGTCGGACACGCGCGCACACATGCTGGTCCGCCGGACAGTTCGCGGCACATATCGCATTTGACTGCGCGCTTGGCGGCGTTCGGGTTCTTGCTCTTCACTTCGCTGCCCGGTTCGCGTCCGAGACCGAGCAACCACATCAAGACGCCGGCGCCGGCGCGCCGACCATCGGCGGGCGCCATCTGAATCACACCGTACGGGCAATTGCGAACGCAGTTGCCGCAACCGATGCACGTATCCGCGATAAACACTTCGCCGTTGGGCGAGCGATGGATCGCATCCGGCGGACATTCCTTCATGCAGTGCGGATGCTCGCAGTGTCGGCACGAGGTCGGCACGTGCACGCTGGCGAACGTCGGCCCTGCTTCGCGATTCAAGCGTGAAGTTCCCTGATGAGTATCGGCGCACGCTTTTTCGCAGTTGTTGCAACGGATGCACAGGCTCTCATCGATCAACAACACGTCGGTCGCTTCTCCCAGTCCTTGCTGCATCAGATAGCTGACCAGGCTGCCGGACGCTGTATCCGCTTCCATCGCGACGTTCTTCTTCATGCGCGACATCGCCAACTGCTGCAGCTTGGCGCGCAGCGCCGCGTCGCGTGCAACTACTTGATTGAACGCATCCGGCGCAAGCACGATCGCCTCGGCGTTAACCGCGGCGCGCACGGTCGCCATCCGCGGTGCAGTGTTCAGTAATGCCATTTCGCCAACGACATTACCGGCGGCCACGTACGCAAGCACGATCTCCTTGCCGCCGATCATGCGTGATACCGTCACCGAGCCGCGTCGAATCAGATATAGCCCGTCGGCGACGTCACCTTCGCGAAACAGATCCGCGCCGGTCGTGTACTTCTTGACTTGCGCCGATGCCGCAAGAGTCTGCAGATCATCATCGGTCAGATCCTGCGACAGATACGCTCGCAACGCGTGCTTCAACGCTTCCTGATCGAGCAGTTTGCGCACGCTGTCGACCGACGCAATCAGCTTCAGCATTGCGCGGCGCGGTGTTTCAATCAGTACACAGTCGCGGCCCGCGCGCACCGTGGCCGCGCGACGCCGTCCGGAGATCAGGCCGAGCTCACCGAAAAACTGGCCCTGCGCCACGGTGATCCTCTGACCCGAGCGCTCGCCTCCGGGTATTTCAACCTCCACGCTGCCTTCGACGACCGAATAGAAACTGTTCGAGTAATCGTTGCGTTGAAAAATCACCTCGCCCGCCGACGGCGTTCGAATCTCGCTGTCGAGCATGAACTCGCGCAATTGCAGAGTCGTGATGCCGGCCAGCAGTGGCACGTTGTTTTGAATCAGCGCCAGCGCATCGTTGACGGTGCGCGCACTGCGCAGTCCAGCGAACTTCTGGCGCAGCAGCGGCTCGTCGGCAGGCTCGACCGCGCGGCCGAGGATGCTCTCGACCACCTCGTAGCCCTGATTCATCGCCTGCTTGATCAGCGGATAACCGCCGAGTGCGCCGACGACGTAAATCCCCTTCACGTTTGATTCGTACGTCGGCGAGAGCTGCGGTACCGCTGCCGGATCATTGTTCGGAAACACGATGCCGAACGACTCGACCATCTTGCGCGGCGGAATCGCGCCAAGACGCGCGATCACACGATCGCATGGGATCGGCTCGAGTCCTGCCGGTGTCTTTGCGTTGAAAACGCCTGGCTTGCCGCCGTTTGCTGATAGCTCAACACTGGTTGGCGCCGCGCCATAGCGACAATCGATCTGGCCGGACTCGATCGCAGCGAGCACTGCCTTCAAGTTACCTTCTTTGCAGCGCGCGAACTCTTCATTGCGATTGATCATCACCACGCGGTTTTGCACCGCCAATGCGAGTGCGTTTTCGATCGCTGCATCGCCGGCACCGACGATCACGATCGTCTCGCCTTCGTATTCGTCGGGATCATCCAGCTGGTACTGCACGAACGGAAGGTCTTCACCGGCCACGCCGAGCTTGCGCAGATTGCCCTGCACGCCGATGCCGAGCACGATCGCCTCGGCAGAAATCTTGTCGCCACCGGCCAGCGCGATTTCGAACGCCGGCGCCGCGCCGGTGATCGCGGTGACTGCAGCGCGGTGCCTGACGTTGACGCCGAGCTTCGCGATCGACTCGTCCCAGCCGTCCAAAATGACTTCACGCGTCCCGGCCGCAAACGGAAGCGGGCTGCGCAGCGGCAGCACGCCGGGCTCGGCCATCACGTGCTTGCGCTTCTGATACTTGTAGATCGTGTCGGCCAGGTGATCGCTGGCCTCGATCAACACGTGCGAGACCTTCAGCTCTGCTGCGCGTGCTGCGGCCGACAATCCGCCGGGACCGGCGCCGATGATGGCGATTTGAACCTTGTCGGTCATGGTTTCGCCACCGACGATGCCAACACTTCGTCCACTTGCTTCAATGCCGTCTGAAACTGCTCGGGCTTGAAGTTTTCATCATCGGCTACTGCAGCCTGCAACCGCGCCAGCGCTCGATTAGCCGGCGCTGCGGACTTCAGCATGCCGCGCTGAAACATGAAATTGGTCAGCGAGCCGATCGCCAGCGTCGCCTGTTCTGCGCCTGAGTAGTCGCGATACGCGCCGGCGCGCCCGTCATCGAGCAATCCCTGCACGATCGCACGCAAGTCAGCCGCGTTAAAGCTGCGCTGCGCAAGTCTGGCGATCAACGCACTCATCAGTTGGCGCAACTCACCGGCGGCTTGCATCGGATCGCCGCTCTTCTGACTGACCGCCAGGTGCAATTGCTCGGTCGCAGCGCTGATGCGTCCGGCGAGATCAGGTGCGACGACTTTCGCGATCTGCCGCACCATCAAGAGATTGGCATCGTTCAAGCGCGGCACGCCAGGCCCAAGATTGACGCCGTCGGCGCGCGGCGCCCAGCGACCGCTCTTCATCGATCGGTGGCATGCGTGACAGTCGAAGAACACCAACTCGGGAAAGAAGCCGTCACGCCCGATCTTTGGATCGGTCAAGAGCTCCAGCGTTTGCGACACCGCAATCGCCTGCCCGATCGCCCACACCTGCACGCCGTCCCATAGCCGTTTGCGCTTTGCGTAATCGGAATCGACCTTGAAGTGCGCCGGTTCGACGACGGTGAATGTGTCGAGCTCGAAACTCATGCGCGGGTGCCCGGCTCCCATCAATCGATGGGTCACGAGCCGATCACGATTTCCGAGATGACACGACAGGCACAACTGCGCGCGTTGCACCGCATCGTCGGTCGGGAATAAGCCGTGTTCGATGTTGCGGGAGTGAGTAGCGCCACGCTCTACGTGCGCCGGCAGCCAACGCTGCGCGGGCCCGTGACAGCCCTCGCACGAAACGCCGTCGTCGACTCGGAATCGTTCGCCGCGCAACGCCGGTGGCGGTGCGTGCGCATGACAGTCGACGCAAAGCCGTTCCTCATGCGCGCTCTTGATGCCGAGGTTCTTCGCGATTTTCTTCGATTGCGCGGAGAACAGGATCGAGTACGCGCGCGCATGCTTGTCAAGCCTGGTCCACGTCACATACTCGCTTTGCAGAACATTGGAGTCCGGCACCGTACGAATCGAGCCATGGCATAGCGTGCTACCGCAACTGACGACGCCGACACTCTGGTGCGAACTCTTGTACGGCAATGGCGCCGATTGCGCCTGCGCGGATGACGCAATCACGGCGAAGGTAACAGCGAACAACGTGCGTGTCATCGCACTTCCCTGCGCGGAGCCGGCACAAAATCCTGTTGCCGTACTTCATCAGTGACGCTCCAGACGCTGTTGTCGGGTCGCAGATAAAGCCTCTGCATCTCGGGCAGCGTGAATGGGCGTGAGCCGATGCGCCCGAACACTGCGATCTGTCCACCGGTTTCGTCGACCGCGCGGTCGCGATCGAGCCCCTTGGACAATGAGAGCGCGGGGCTCGCCGTTTTACGCCATGCAATCAATCGCGGTCTTGGCTCGGGACTGAAGCCGTAGAACTTCGGCTGCGTGTCGGGCGCGGTCAGCTGCACGACCTTCAGTCCGTTAATTCCGTCGGCGACATAGGCGAACAGCGATGCATTGGTGGAACCCACGATCACATCGCGTGCGTCGTTCAGCCGGCTTTCCGCCGTGTAGCGAGTCAGCAGCCGTGGAGCTTCGGGCTGCTCGACATCGATGATCGCCAATCCTTCGCGTCCGGCCGCGACATAAGCGTAAGTGCGTGCGACGTAAATGCGGCGAGCATCGGCCAACGTAACGGTTGCGTCGGCCAGCCGCGGCTTACCCGGAACCGTCACATCGATCACTCGCATTCCGTTCGAGTCGAGCACGAACAGATAGCGGAATTGCAGTGCACTCGCGCGCGCGCCGGGTAGCGACACTACTGCCGTCAATTTCGGCTGCAACGGCGCAGCGAGATCAACGATCACGATGCCGACGTCCGTCGTGACATAGGCCGTCGAACCGCCGAGAACGATGTGGCGTGCACCGTTCAACACTCCTGGTCTTTCGGTGCCGCCGTTCCAGGTTACCGCGCGCTTAAGCATGTTGTTGCGAGCATTACCGTCAGCGAGCGTGTCGACGTTAACGAGTATCAATCCTTCGACGCTATCGGTGATCGCCGCGTAGCGATAGATCGGATGGAACGGCTGCTCGAGATTCACGTCGCGCATCAGCGCGGCATGTGTATCCATCCGCGTTGGCGCAATCGGCTGATTGGTCGGCAGCGCAACGCATGTTGCATTCTTTGATGCGACTCGCGTGTCATGGCCGAGCGGAGAAAACGGCGCGCTGATGATCCGCTGCGATACGTTCTTGTTCGCGATGCTTGCGACGTCGTAGACACGCAGCCCGCCCGCGCCTTCGGCGGAAAATAGATATTCGCCGCGCACTTGCACGCACGCTGCGCCGCCGCTGCGATGTGAGTGCTCGGTCTTCAGCTCGTGTCCGCGCTTTTCGTGCTCGCCGTACCAGTCCGGATACGCGTAACGATGCAGATAGCTGCCGATCACCGCCTGCGGTTCGTCCCATTCTGTGACTTGCACTGCGCCGACGTGCCGCTCGCCGCCGACCCATGCATTGAAGCCGACGAAGTTGACGAAGTTGGTTCCCTGCAGCAGCAGCTGCGCCATGATTGCGTTGTTGTCATTTGCCTGTGACACATGGCAATCAGTGCACGTCTTGGTTTCGGTCTTGCGCTCGGTGTGCGGATAGTGCGGCGCAAACGCCTGCGATGAGTAGCCGGCAGCGGATATCGGCGGCTGCTGAATGTAGATGCGCGCGCGGTTGGTATCTGTCGACGACAGCACCAGCGCGGAGCTCGAACGCACCGGCGCGATTTTGTAATTCTTCGCATCGCCGTGGCGACCGAGCTGAAACATGTCATCGCGCGCCACCTGCGGGTTATACGTCGCGTAGTTACGCGTCGATCCGCCTTCGTAATGCAAGCGGTCGCTTTTCCAGTTGGCCTGAATCGGCAGATGACAGCCGGCGCAGCTGGTTGTCCATGACAGGTGACATGTGTAGCACGCCATCTTGTCGTCACCATGCGCGAGTACGTTTGCATCGACGCCCGGTCCCCACCGCATAGGCAACCCCGCTGGACTCAAACGCGCCATCAGCTTGGCGCGGGCGGCTTTCTCGTTGTATTGCGGATGGCCCGGCGTCACCGTGTCCTTGACCAGCGACATTTCCCACTCTCGCTGAGGATCAAGCGCTGAGCGCTGGTACAGCTTGCCTTCGCGCCACTCGAAGCGCCGGCGCCCGTCGGGCGTGCGCAGCAACGACAGGTCGTTGCCGATCTGCGGTGCGGCGGGGCCGCTGGTACGTAGCGTCGGATACGCCTTGGCGGTGCCGTGGCAATCGGCGCAATCGATCTCGATCGCGGCCGCAACTTCGCCGTAGATGTGCCCGTTGCCGTGTGTGTCCTGCCCGAAGTGGCAATCGACGCAGTGCATGCCGACGTCGACATGGACCGACGACAGGTGCACCGCCTTTTTGAATTTCTGCGGATCGTCATCCGCAACCGCCTTGCCGTCCTTATCGAGCAACGTGCCTTTGCGATCGCGCTTGTAGACCGCGCGGAAGTTCCAGCCGTGTCCGTGATAGTCGGCAAACTGCGTGTCTCGCAGATACGGATTCAATTCGGACACGCGTTGCAGGAACGCCGGATCGCTCCACTTGCCGCGGATCGCCGCTTCTTCGGGATTGCGCTCGTTAGTCGCGCGGATTTCCTTGTCTGTCGGGTAGCGCTGCTTTTCGGGCCACATGCTCGGTGCGTCGCTTTCGTAATCCCACATCGTGTAGCCATAGAACGAATTGACGAACACGTTCGGCTGGTGCATGTGGCACACCATGCACTGCGACGATGGAATTGAACGAGTGAATTGATGCTTCAACGGATGGCCCGAGCGATCTTTCGGAATCGTCGGATCGGCCGACTGCGATCGGCCCAGATGCCCGCGCTTTGCGTACGGTCCCGAATGGCGTGGATCGCGATCGTTGGCATACACGCTATGACACCCGCTGCAGCCCGATGCGCGATAGTCGCCCGGATGATCGTTGGTGCCCATGAACCACATGTGCGGATCATTGAGTCGCGTCTTCGTGATGTTGATCAACGGCACCGCGATGCGATTGCCGGTGCCAGGCCCGCGATTGCTCGCCTTGATGTCGGGCCGGCCCGGCTCGTCGAGGCGCTGAATCTGTCCTGCCAGATTCGGCAGTCCGATCTCCGGAAACTGCGACGCGATGACCTTGCCGCCGCCTTCGAACACGCGAAACACGTCGGCGGGCGGCACCGTTTCCCACGCCGGCAGCGGATACAGCTGCGGCAGGATGCCGCGCTCGGTCATGTTGACCGTCGGCGTCAATCGGATTCTTGATCGACGCAGCTTCGCCGTGCGTCGTGTATGCCTCGCCGAGCAGATAGCGCTTGAACGGCAGGATGCCGTTGTTGTACGACGCGCCGCCCCACAGCATCGCCGAGGTCGACATCAAGCTGCGCTCTGCCGCCTGAATGATCGGCAGATGACACGCGCCGCACGCTTCACGCGCGACTCGGTAGTCGCCGGGTTGATGAAGCGCACGAACTCGGGCGCTTCGTTGTTCAGCAGCGTGTACGTGCGCGGCACCGTCGCGCTCGCCGGATAGCCCCAGCTCTTCGGCAGACTCGGCAGGACGTGCGCGAGGTCCTGCGCGCTGGCGATACGCGACATCAGCCGGCTGCGCTGGCAGCAGGGCGCTTGATCGAAGCATCACCGCCATGGCAGTCGGTGCAACCGAGAATGACCGCGGTGTTGGCATGCATCGTCGGCGCATCGGTCTTCTCGTGACACGTGGTGCAGCCGGCGGATTTCAGTTCGGCTTCCACCAGCGTTTGCCGTTCGGGCGCGGCGGCGTGCGCGACATAGGTGCGCTTGACCGGCGTTTCGTTGTTCGCCGCATTGCCTGGCGCGAGCAAGCGCGGCCGCCAGCGCCATTCCGATGAGGTGCAGTCGCGACAGCGCATCAGTAGGTCAGCAACACGTTGAACAGCACCGAGTACTGCGTTCGATCGGTTTGATACAGCTGCTTCAATCCGCGTCCGGGCACCAGCGCAGCGACCGACGCATTCAGCACGATGTTCTGATTGAAGAACGGCCGGTACTGAATCGCCGCCGAAACATCGACGCCGATCTCGCGATCGACCGTGCCTTGATTGCGCAGCACCGAGACGCTGCTGGTGTTCAGAAAGCGTAGATAGTTGAGGTTGCCGATCACGCGCAACGTCGGCAGCACATCGGCGTCGGCGCCGATGCCCGCGAGCAGCAGGCCCGGATTGACGAAGTTCGATTGCCCTTGGTCCTTCGACGAACGCAGCGACGGCAGCACACCGTTACGACCGGACAGTGCGACTCCGCCGCCGCCGATCAACGGCACCGCCTGCCGGATCCAGTAACTCGTGTCGGCGCCGGCAATCTGCGGGTTCTCGAAGATCGCATCGAAGCCGGTCGCCTTGTCGTCAAACGGATCCTTGTCACCGCTCGCAGCGAGCACAGTCGCGCGCGTGCGCAGCCAGCTGAAGTCGTACGACGCTTCGACCGCCGCGAATGCCGCGCGAATGTCCTGCGGCTGCTGTGCGAGCGCGCCGCGCGTGTCGCGGCCGAACGCAGCGTACGTCGATGCGCTGACGTTTACGCGCCCGAAGTGGCCGTCGCCATTGAGTCCGAGATACGTCACGTGATAGCGATGCCGCGCATGTCGCCGATCGCCGCCGGGCGCACCAGGAATCCGTTGCGATCGAATTGATTGCGGTCGTCTTCGCGATTGATGTTGTGCACGACCGTGCCCTGCAACGTGAAGCCGAGCACCGGAAAATCCTGCCGGTACAGATTGAATGCGAACACGTCGTCGTCGCGCAGCCGGCTGCCGATGTCGTTCAGACCGCTGTTGGTGTCCTTCTCGATGCGGCGGAACGCGCCGATGTTGTATTGCCACTGATTGTTCGCGCGCGTTCCGAACAAACGTACACCGAGCGGCACGTCGTTGAACAGGAATCCGCGAAAGTCCGACTGAAACGGCTGAATGCCAACGCGCACGCTGTCGAAGTCGTAGCGATCCGATACATCGCGCAGATGCTTGTCGACGAACAGTTCCTGTACGCCGATGTGCTGATCGCGGCGCCGTGTTCCGCTGCGTGGATCGATGCGCAGCGCGCGCACTTCCTCGACGTTGTTGACGTTGAAATTCAGCACCGGCACAAAGCGGATTTCATAGTCGGGCGGGCGAAACGTCGTGTTGCCCTGGATCAGCGCAAAGTTCAGCACGACGTTCTGCGCAAACGTCGTTTGCGAGCCGCGCCCGAACACGTCGTTGGCTTGAGCGCGTTCAGATGTTTGTGGGCCCACGCCGGTCGGCACACGGCGCAGCTCGAACAATGTGTCCGACACGACGCCGAGGTTGAAGAACCAGTCGCTGCGTGCCGAAGATCGGCCGATCGCCTTTCAGCACGTTCGGGTTGTACGGATCGATCCAGCGCGGGGTAACCAGCTTCAATTGATCCGCGAGGCGCCATCGATCAGGCAACGGAATCGTTTCGCGCGGATCAAGACGCGTCGGCGGCTCGACTCGCAGCGGATCGATCGGCGGAATTTCTTCTTTCAGCGGCTTGCCCATCGGGCGCGATTGCGTCACTCGATCGTCGGGTACTGCAGCTGAGCGGAACTGCGCGTCCGCCGTCGCGCGAGTCGCAGGTTTCGTCGGAGCCGCAACGCGTGGCGCAGGTGTTGCGGCTGCCGAGAAGTTTGAAATCCCGCCATCGACGATGCGCAGCACCCAGCCGATACGTCCGTCATCGAGCCGCACTCGATACCAATCGCCGTCGCGCCAATCGCTTTTACGCGCGCACCGCTTTTCAGCGTGGCGATCGGGCGCGGCCGCAGCTGCATGTCGGTCACGCTGCGCTCGCGCTTGCTCGATGCTTTGTCGATTTCACGCTTCAGTTGCGCCACATCGAACGGCTGCGCATAGACCGGCAACCTGATCGATTCGCATTACGAGCTCGGCAGACACCGCGCGTCCGCGCGCTGGGAGCGCAACGTCGACGGCACTGTCGGCTGCGCAGCAGCAGCGTTGGCGAGGGCCGCACCAAGCCAGGCCAATGCGTGCAGGCTCAGCGGACCGCGCATCGGCTCACAGTCCTGCACACACATTTTGTTCGCTGCTGTTCAGAAACGGCGCCTGCGGACATTGCGCGTAGCGCAGTCGCGTGCCGTGCCCTGCGGCACCAAGGTGTCCGCGCGAATTCCGGGCGGCGCATTCCCCAGGCCGGTATTCAGCGCACGCGCGGCGTTCGCGACGCCAAGGAATGCGACCATGTCGTCCTGGTCGACACCATCGCCGGATACGCCGATCGCGCCGATCAATTGATTGCCGCGATAAATCGGAACAGCTGCCCGGAAAAATCTGAATGCCGTTAGCGAGCGAGCTAATGCCGGTGCATCCGATTCCGTTGTCGCCGGCTGCGAGTGATGCGATCAGCTTGTTGTAGACGAGATCGAGCTGCAGCCCGTCGTTAAACGCACTCCACGATGCAAGCGGCTTGGACAGCGGGCCGGGATTCGCAAAATCGACGCCGTCCGGAAACGCCGGCCGCGCAATGTTGCCGATCGATCGCGCGCTGAACGCAATGCCATCGCTGAATGCGTTCGCATTGGCGAACAGCGTGCGTGCGGCGGCGACGTAGGTCGAGATCGGCGACAAAGCGGGCGGCGACAAATACGCTGCCGGCGGCAATGCGGATAGCAATGTCGCCGCGTTGACGCTCGAAAAGAAAGTCGCGGCACGCGCTTTCTGCACCGACACATCGATGCCGAACACCGGCGCGTCGGGCGTTCTGACCAGACCGACAATGGCGCCCTGCGTATCGACGACCGAGATCGTCACTTGCGCCGGTGAGCCGAGCGGCCTGCGTATCTGCGCGCGCGCCCGGTTGGCGACGTCGAGCGCACTGGCGAGCAGCTGCGTTGCTTCGGCGGCCGTCATCAAGCCGTCGGTGCCGGCGCGGCGGAGCAAAACGATTGACGTTGGCGGCATCGACCAGCACGTGCGCGCCCAATGCCGCCAACGATGCCTGCTCTCGGCTCGAATGCCGGACGCTGCGCTGCCGAACGAGGTGCCCGCCACGATCGGTGAGCCGCCATAGCCGGGCACGTTGACCAACACACCTGCACTGCCGGCGATCGCCGGGAACAATGCGGACAGCGCCGGATTGCTCACGATCGTTTCGCTGTCGGTGAAACGCAACGTGCGGCCGTCGGCGGTAATGCGATCGGCGCGCCGATCGAGCGGCGCAGCAAAGCCGGTCGACGCCGCGACGGCAATCAGCTCGTCGGTGTCGACGTCGACGTTCTGAATATCCAGGTCGAGCGAATACAGGCCGTCCGCAATCACGCCGACACCGCCCACCAGCACACCGTTCTTGTACAGCGGCAATCCGCCCGGATCCGCCGATAGACCCAGCGGCGAACGCTTCGGTCCAATGCTGCCGGCGCTTGCCTGACGCACGACGTCCGAACACGACAGCTGCGAGAACTGCACACCGAACAGCGGACCCGAGGGTTGCCCGGTTTCGCGCGGATTGAAGTTTTCCTGCACGATCTGGCTCGCAGTGCGCGTGGAGAACGCGTTGCCCTCCGACGACAGATAGGCACCGGTCACCGCCTTGGCGATCGCTGCAAGCTCGGAAGGCAGCACGTCGATGCCTTCGAGCCCGCCCTGCACGTTCGTGCCCGAACTTATCGTGAACGTGGCGCGGCACCGATCATGCGAAACACGCCAAGCACGTTGCCGACACGATCGACCACCGCGATCGTTGCCGGTGCGTTGCGCGCTTGCGCTTCGCCGACCGCTTGCGCGATCACGCGTTCGACATCGGCGACCGTGAGCGCTACCGGCGCGGCTGCCTGGCAATTACCGGTGCAACCGCCAGCACCGTTACCGTCCGCCACTGCCGCAACCGATCAGCGCCAGCGCGAAGAGCGCGACGACATCGCGCGCCTCACTTCGCCGCTCCTGACACGGGGCGCTTGATCGGTTGAATGGGCAATGCGAATTGCGCGCGCCACGCACCGGCTTACCGTCGACCACCATCGCCTGGCGCCCAGGCATATGAAACTCATGACACATCAGGCACGACGATGTCAGTTTGTTCGGCGCCGATTGATTGCCCCCGTGGCAGGCCCGGCACGAGGCGATATCCGGCATCGCAACGTCTTCCGACCGCTTCGATTTTTCGACCTTGTGACAATCGCTGCAGGGCGATGCGGTGTGTGATGCATGGTCGAAGCGGGCGCCGGGCATCCATCGCTGCGAAATGAATACCGGCTCGACGCTTCCAGAGGTGTCGCCCGTCGCACGCGTGACTTCGTGGCAGATCGGGCACGCACGCACCTCGATCAAGTCCTGCGCGACCGCGCGCGTCTTGCGTTGCGCCCATGCGAGCGCTCGCGCACGCTCGACGGGACTTGCCGCGCCGCTGGCGCCGATGCCGCGCTCGAGTGGCGCCGCGGGCGCTACGTCGACCGGCAGATTGTTCAGCGCTGCGCTTTCGTAGAACGCAGCGATCGCCTCGACGACGCGTTCGATGTCGCCGTGCGGCGCCTCACGCGTCGACACCAGCGGCTCGAACTCGAGCGAGTGGCAACGCTGGCAGTGCGACTGCATGGCGATCGGCTTGAAGTCTGCGCCGCGCGCTCGACTGCGCTCTGATGACAGTCACCGCACGCCAGTTTCTCCTTGCCCTTCGGTCCCTGCAGTCCCGCCTTCAGATGAACGTCGTGTGGAAATTTCAGACCCGAGCGTTCGATCAATCGGCGTCGATCGTCGAGTGCCACTCGAACGAAATCGTGCGGCTTTTTGCCCGGCCCGCGCCATAACGTCAGCTTGAACTCGGGATGTGCGGCGGAGAAATCGGCGGCGTCCGCCAGAGCAGTATCGGGCGCTCTTGTTTTCAATTGCGCGTGACAGCCAACACAGTCGGCAGCGGAAGGAGTGGCCAACGCCGTCGCGCCTTTGTGATCGGCATGGCATGTCGCGCAGCGCTGCCCGCCGAACAGCGCGTGCTGCAATTGAGCTTCGCGCGCATGACCAGCAACGTTCTTATGGCACGCAGCGCACGCCTCGTCACGTACCCGCGCAAACGGCTGTTCGTGGCACGCTTCGCAGCGCCGGTTCAACATGTGATGCGGCGCTGCGAGCTCGCCCGGATTCCATGCCAGATCGGGCGTCAACGGCTGCTTCGAAAACGCGGCGCGTGAATCCGGATCGAACGCGTTCAACAGCGGCACCGCGAGAAACGCCGCGAGAACCAGCACGAATAGCAGCAGCGCCGGCACACGCTGCGTCAACCAGGTCTGGCGCAAGCTGGTCCGTGCCGCGCGACCGGTCGCATCGTCTGGCAACGGACGCACCAGTTCGATCGTCAACGCGAGATCGATGTCCTCAGGCGCTCGCTCGACGCCGAGTACGTAGGGTCCAATGTCAATCGCTGTACCGGCCGTGAGTCGCAACCGGTTCGCACCGCTACCGTTTTTCAGCAGCGTCAGCCAGTCGCCATCGACGCCGCGCACGATCTGCCCATGTTCGAGCGCAATGCGCGGGTCCGGCAGATACAGCGTGCTCCCGGCAGCACGGCCGACCGTGACGACGTCGGCTTCGACAACGCGCTCTGCACGAACGGGCTGGCCGCTGCGGCTGCGTGTGATGTTGGCAACGCGGATTTTCATCCGTCGATCACCAGTACGCGAAGACCGCGACCACGTGCGCAATCACCGCGGCAAGCAACGCCAGCGACAGCGGCACGTGCAGATACAGCCATAGCTGCTGCCATGCGCGCAGCGAAATGTCGCGTCGCGCGCGACGCAATAACTCCGACTTGCGCAGCAGTAGCGCATAGACCGCGTGCGCCGGTGCCTGCTGCGCTGGCGGCAAAGTGTTCGAAACACGTTCCAGCAACGCCACTGCTTTGGTCGTCGCACACCGCGGGTCGTGTCCCGCGAGCTGCCTCCACGCGCTGCCGCCGACGCGCGTTTGCTGGGCTGCGCGTAGGACGGCGACGTTGACATCGTCGGGTAAACCCAGCGCGGCGGCGCGAGCCTGGCGATCGAGGTCGTTGATGCTGAGCAGCAGTGAGTCGAGCGTGTCGTCGCGCAGATTTTCGGTGATCAGAGGCGGATACCGTGTGTACGCATACGCACCGATCATTCCACTCGCGATCACGAGCAGCATCAATACGTACGCCAGTGTGTGCACGTTCCAGCCGACCTCGAAGCCGGCATGCAGTGTCACGATGACGACGAGCGAGGTGCCGAGATAAACGTGCGCCGACAGCCAGCCCTGCACCTGCCCGACATTGGAGCGATAGCGGCGCTTGCGCACACCGAACCACAGCAGCATCAGGATCAGCAACGCGCCGATCGTGCCTAGCGTGTAGCCGACCCAGCTTCCGCCGTAGGCCCCCTGCGCGGGCCGATAGACCACATAGGCGACCAGCGGACAGCAGCGAGATCAGCAGCGCGAGCTTGAAGTAACGCAACCGCGCGTATTGCAGGAACGACTGATGTCTCACTCGCTTCCCCGACCTCTATCGCGGCCATCACGTAACGGCCGTAGCGCGACGACGCGCGAGTGTACGTAGCCGCTGCAGTAACCGACAAGGCGAATAGCGCGCTCGCCGGTCGTCAATTCAGCTGTCACCGCCCAGACCGCCGGTGCTAGTCTGCCCCGCGCTCGATCGGCCGGTTGCGGCGGGGGAAGACAAGAACATGGCAAGGGCGATTACGGGGGAGCGGTAAAACGTGCGCGGCGCTTTTGGTCGCATTGTTGTCCGTATCGGCGACGCACGCACAGGTCGCTGACAAGGACCAACCGACAGCGCAGTTGCGAGCGTTGGTCGAATCAGGCCGATCGGCGCAGGCGTATGAGCGCTATTGCCGCGTGGAGCGCGATTTTCCACAGCGCGACTTGTGGTGCGGCATCGTATTGGTCGATATCGGGCGCGTCGGAGAAGCTGTGATCGCGCTCGAGCGCTATGTGCTGACCAACCCGGATGATGCGCGCGGCAGGCTCGAGCTGGCGCGCGCCTATTACCACGCCGGCGACGACGTGCGCGCACGCACCGAATTCGAGGCGGTGCAGGCGATGAAGCCGCCGGCCGACGTGCAAGTCGGAATCAATCGCTATCTGGACGCGCTGTTCCAGCGCGAATCGCTGTATCGACTGCGCACGTTGCTGTATGTCGAAGCAGGCATTCGGCTATGACAGCAACGTCAACGCTGGCGTGTCGCAGGCCGATATCTCGCTACCGGTGCTCGGTCCGGTGACGGTGCTCGATACCGGCGTTCAAGAGTCCGACTGGCTTCGGCTTCGCTGCTATCGGCGGCCAGGTCAATCAGCCGTTTGCGCCCGGATGGTCGGCGTTCGGATCGTTCGATGCGCAGGGAACGTTTTATCGGACTGAAAACGATTTCAACTTGGCGGTGCTCACTGCGAGCGCCGGCGTCAGCTACGAACGCGGCCCGAACATCTTTGCGCTGTCGGCGACCTACGGCGATCTGCGAGTCGGCGGTGACGACTATCGCCAGAGCTTCGGCGGCGGGTTCGAATGGCGCCATGCGTCTGTCTCCGGTATCGAGCCTTGCGGTCGTACCGCAGTTCGCGCGGCTCTCGTATTCGGATGCCAACGATGTGCGCGATGCGGACCTCGCTGCTATCGCGATCAACTACCGACGAGCGTGGCTGATCAACTGGCAGCCGGCGATCAACTTCGGTGTGTTCTACGGTGGCGAGCACAGCCGTCGCGATCGACCTGACCTGGTGCGATCGCTAGCCGGCGCCAATATCGAGCTTGCACTGTCGCCGTCGCCGCGCTGGGCGCTGGGCGCATCGGTGGGCTACACCTACAGCGAATACGACGCCTCGGTGCCACTACTCGGAGTGACGCGCGAAGATGATTATTGGAGCGCCGCAGCGCGCGCGGTGTATTACTTTGGCACGGGCTGGTCGGCCCGGTTCGAGTACACGTACGCGCGCAATGATTCCAATCTGGAGTTGTTCAGCTTCGATCGCCACACCGTTGCGGCCAAGTTGCGCCGCGAATTCAAGTAGCAGGAGTTTCAAATGCGACTGCGCTACGGAATCGCCGGAGCCCTCGGATTCTCTCTCGCGCTGCTGCCGATGGCCAAAGCGGTCGCGCAGACCGCGGCACGCGTCGTGATGGCGGTGGGCGACGTGGCAGCGCAGCGTGGCGCAGAGCGCGCGAAGCTGACGCAGGGTTCCGATGTCAGGGTGGGCGACCGCGTAACGACGGCAGTACAGAGCCATGCGCAACTGCGCTTTTCCGACGAAGCCTTGGTCGCGCTGCGGCCCGAGTCCGAATTCCTTATCGACGGCTACAGCTTTCAAACACCTGGCAGCGGACCAGAGCGTGCGGTATTCAGACTCGTCAGGGGAGGCTTTCGCACCGTCACCGGACAGATCGGCCGCATCAATCGAGAGCAGTATCAAGTGTTGACGACGCAAGCGACGATCGGCATTCGCGGCACGCACTATGAGCTGCTGATCTGCGCGCCGCTGCAATGCGCGCGGCGCGACGGCACGGCAGCGCCGTCCGGTTTATACGGCGGTGTATACGACGGACGTCTTGCAGTTGCCGCGCGCGGCGAGCAGGCCGAATACGGCGCGCGCGAATATTTCTTCGTGCCGGACAACGACGTACCGCAGCGCTTGTTGACTCCGCCGGAGTTCATGCTGACGCGCATCAACGCGCCAACGTTGCGCGAGAACGTCGCCGCGCTGCGATTGGCGCAGCCGCCGGACTCCACGTTCGTGCAGGACTGCGCTGCCGAGCACGCTGGTCGAAGACGAGTATCAATCGACCGAGGATCTCGAGTCGCCCGGTCCTGACGCCACCACCACGCCGCCACCGCCGCCGCCACCGCCGCCCGCCGCCGCCGCCACCGCGCACCACCGCCGCCACCGCCGACGTTCAGCGGGACGATCGGCGCGTTTAGTCGGTCCGGCAACGTTCGTTGATGCGAGCGGAACGCCGCGGGCTGTCGGTCACGTTAAACAGCAACAGCGCGGTGACCGGCGATCACCAGCGCGACCTTCAACGCCAACTTAGGCACTGCAACGCTGGCCGATGTTGGTCAGGATCTCGCTGCCGGCAATCTGAACTGGGGACGCTGGGCCGGCGCAGGCTCGACGATCATGGTCGGCGCGACGAACCTCAGCGGGCAGCCGCTGCACTACATCTACGGCGCGGCCGCCACCAATCTGCCCGGCGCTGGCCGTGTGACGTACAACCCGGTCGGCGGCACGTTGCCGACGATGAGCGTCGGTGGGCAGACCGGCACACTCGTCTCCGGCGGCGTGGTGTTGGTCGACTTCAGTCAGGCATTCGCGCAACTGACCGGACTGCAGGTCGGGCTTTATCAACGCCGTGTATTCGATGAACGGAGTGGCGGGACTGCTTCCGGGCGGCCGCTTTTCGACTAATCAAGTTGCGGCGAGCTGTCTCGGCAATGGCTGCTTGGGAATTACGGGCGCCGGCTTCGACGGATTTTTGGTCGGCGATACCGGCACCGGCGTCGGCCTCGGCTATAACTTTAACGTCGGCTCGAGTGTGCCGAATCTCATTCGCGGCGTCGTCGGTTACCGACGGCAATAGCAGGTCGTTTCGAGCGTTTCGTAGTTCCCCGTCAAAGCGATGATGCGACGCGTATTCGCAGCGCAAGTCGAGGGGAACAGCAATGAGATTGCAAGCGGCGGTCAGCGTGTTTGGACTGACGTTGGCGATGCTGCCGATGGCCAAGGCCGTGGCGCAGACGGCGGGGCGAGTCGTCATGGCGGTCGGCGACGTCGCTGTGCAGCGTGCGAACGATCGGGTGAAGCTTTCGCAAGGCGCGGAAGTGCGCGTCGGAGATCGAGTCACCACCGGCACGCAAAGCCACGCGCAACTGCGCTTTTCCGACGAAGCGCTGGTCGCGCTGCGACCCGACTCCGAATTTCATATCGACGGCTACAGCTTTCAGAGTCCCGGCAGCGGTCCTGAGCGCGCTGTGTTCCGGTTGGTCAAAGGCGGCTTCCGCACGGTGACCGGACAAATTGGCCGCATCAACCGCGATCAATATCAGGTGTTGACTTCTCAAGCCACGATCGGCATTCGCGGCACGCATTACGAATTGATGACCTGTGCACCTGATCAATGCCGCCGCAGCAATGGAACCGCAGCGCCGGCCGGAGTGCACGGCGTCGTCTTCGAGGGTCGACTTTCGGTCACGGCGTTCGGCACACAGGTCGAGTTCGGTGCGCGCGAATATTTCATGGTGCCTGATAACAACGTGCCGCAGCGTGTATTGACACCGCCCGAGTTCATGCTGACCCGCGTTGAGTCGTCGCCGCCAACTACGCTGCTGGTGTCGTTGACTTTGCCCCAAGTGCCAGAGCAAGCGTCACCTCTGATCGGATCGGTGAACGACACGGATTGGCCAGGCGATAGCGGATATCAGTCGACCGAAGACCGCACTCTGCTAACGCTGCAACCGCCTGCACCACCGCCGCCGCCGCCACCACCGCCGCCTGCGCCACCGCCACCGCCACCACCTCCACCTCCTCCGCCGCCGCCGCCGCCGGTATTCAGTGGCGCAATCGGTGTGATGGTGTCACCCAGCACCTCCATCGGCGACAGCCCGATCACGACAGCGACCCTGAATCAAGCGGGCGCAGTGATCGCGATCAATGACCCGAATGTCCGAGCAACCCTGGGAACCGCAATGCTGGCCGACGTCGGCAGTGATGCATTAGCTGGCAGTTTGAATTGGGGACGCTGGGCCGGCGCCGGCTCGATGATTCTGACGGGTCCGGTGGGAGAGCCCACCGATCAGAGCGGACAACCGTTGCATTACATCTACGGCAACGCCGCGACTAACCTGCCGACCTCGGGCCGTGTGAACTACAACCCGGTAGGCGGCACGTCACCGACGATGAGCCTCAACGGACAGAACGGTACGCTGGTGTCGGGTGGTCAAGTCGCGATCGATTTCGGGCAGGCCACGGCATCACTAGTCGGCTTGCAAGTCGGCTTTGCGAGTGCCGTCTACTCGATGAGTGGGAACACTTCGCTCATTGCGGGACGATTTACGGACTTTGCACCGACAACAAGTTGCTCCGGCGGCGGTTGCCTCGCAATCCAAGGCGCAAGCTTCGACGGATTCCTGGTCGGCAATACCGGCACCGGTGTCGGGCTGGGCTACAGCTTCGACGTGTCATCGGGTCTGGCGAATTACGTTCGCGGCGTCGTTGGTTATCGGCGGCAATAGCGCAAGCTCTCCGAACTCACGACGATCGGCGGCCTTCTGAAGCGTCGCGAATCCGATGAGGTAGCCACGTGAACTCCACCTGCCCGTTAGCGGACGCTGCCGTCGGTAGCTATATCTACTACTACAGGGCGTGATATCAATCTTGGCTTGCGCTTGGGCGCAACATTTCCGCGTCGAACAACTTGCAGGTATCGGTCCAATGAGAACGGCTTTACAGACATCCACATCCGTCCTGACCGTGCTGCTGCTGGCTGGTTGCGTGACGGACGCCGCAACACGTCTCGCGTATGACATCGAGCACGGAGCGGACCGCGTTGGCCGTGCCGATGGAGCCCGGTATACGCTGGTACACCGCGTTCCCTCAAGCGCGAGCGAGTGTGTCGGCCCGTACCGGGTGCAACTTGACAAGGTCGGTGCCATCATCGTTTGGTGCAAAGACGCCGCGGGCGACACGACAGTATCCAGCCACAGTACGTCCTATCACGCTCGGTTCGTCGACACTGTCGAAACCCGAATAGTGGACAAGCCAGCTAAGGAGGCGTTAGTCATTGATCTGGAGCGACGAGGCGGCCGAGTTGTGATCGTTGGCGTGAGGTGAAGTGGTGTCGCACAAGAGCAGGTGACGGCCAATTGCGGGACATCTAAATTGCACCGATACGCACAGCAAACCGGACATGGCAGCGCGACAGCGCTAAAGCGCGCTTATTCGGCCTTGATCCCCGCCGCTTTGACGACCGCACCATAGCGCGCGAGATCGCGCTTGATCTCATCACCGAACTTCTCGGCGCTTCCAGGCGTCGCGTTTATGCCGAGCACGCTAAGCCGTTCCCGTACTTCAGGATCGGAAAGCACCGCACTGAGGTCCGTATTCAGTTTCTCGACAATCGGTTTCGGCGTCTTGATCGGTGCGAGGATGCCGACCCACGAATTAATCTCAAAATCTGTCACGCCGCTTTCGATGAACGTGGGCACGTCCGGAAGCGACACCGATCGCTGCGCGCTCGAAACCGCCACTCCGACCAACTTGCCCGACTTGACGTGCTGCTGTGCGCCGGCCACGGCCGTATACACGAGCGGAATGTTTCCGCCCATGGCATCGATGATGGCTTGACCGCCACCTTTGTATGGCACGTGCGTCAGGTTAGCGCCGGTGCGTTGCTTCAGTAGTTCGCCCGCGATGTGGGGTGTGCCGCCGGTCCCCGACGTGCCATAGAACAACCCGCCCGACTGCGTTTTCGACAGCGCGAGGATGTCGCGCAGATTCTTTGCGGGAAGGCCGGGGTAGGCGACAAGTATCAAAATCGCATCGCCGATCTTGCCCACCGGTGCAAAGTCCTTCACGGTGTTAAACGGTACCTTGTCGAACACGTGTGGATTGATCACCATCGTGCCGTCGAACCCGAGCAACAAGGTGTAACCGTCAGGCTCGGCCACGGCGACTTGCTGCGTGCCGATGTTGCCCGAAGCACCAGGCCGGTTATCAACAATGACCTGTTGCCCTAGCCGCTTGCTGAGCGCGTCGGCCACCACACGTGCGCTTGTGTCGGTGACGCCTCCGGTTGTGAACGGCACGACAAGTCGAATGGGTTTGTTTGGGTAGGTTGACTGCGCGCCCGCAGGTAACCCGACGCCCATGCTGACTGCGAGTAACAGTGCTGCGCTGATGAACAAGTTGCGCCGTAAACGAATCATGTTTGTTCTCCGTGGGTGGCCACGACCGGTTCGGCGTAGCGTTTCTCGAAATCCCAGATGTCCTCGAAGCCCATCAGCTTCGTCAGTTCGCCGAAATCCGCCATCGGCATGTCGATGTTTTCGGTCGAACCGCTGCTTTGGAGCGTTCGATAGACGCCGGTCATCGCACGCACCGCCGCGAGCAGTGCAGAGACCGGGAAAATCGCGATCCTGTATCCGATCGACTCAAGCGCAGCGCGTGGAAGCACCGGCGTGCGGCCCTTCTCGACCATATTGGCGACCAGCGGCAGATCGAATGCGCTGCCGATCCGGTTCATCTCGTCAACCGATTCAGGCGATTCAATGAACAGAATATCGGCGCCCGCGCGCGCATACGCTTCGCCGCGCCGTAGTGCTTCGTCAAGCCCCAAGGCTGAGCGTGCATCGGTGCGTGCGATGACGAGGAAGTCGGGTGAGCTCCGAGAATCGATTGCGACGCGAATTTTCGCGACCATGTCGTTAGTAGCGATCACGCGACGACCCGGCGTGTGCCCGCACTTCTTCGGGAACTCCTGATCCTCCAGCTGGATCGCGGCGGCACCCGCCGCTTCGTATCCGCGAACCGTGTGGCGCAAGTTCAGCAGTCCACCGTAGCCGGTATCGGCATCCGCAATTAACGGCGTACGTGCCATCGCTGCCATCGCCGTGACTCGGCCCAGCATATCGCTGTAGGTGGCCAGTCCCGCGTCCGGTAAGCCAAGATGCGAAGCGACCGTGCCGAAGCCGCTCATGTACAACGCATCGAAGCCGAATGTGTCGGCGAGCCGAAGCGACACCATGTCAAAGACCCCCGGCGCCACGATCAGGCCGGGTTGAGCGAGCCGAGCCTTAAGCGAGTGCTTCAGCATTTGCCACGATGACAAGCGGACGGACTCCTGGCGGCACCAAGCGGTTTACGGCACAGCGTGATGGAAACTATACGCACTCCTAAGTACGCGTCTTGTAACGCAGCGCGCCGCTTGAACGGATCGTCCACGAGTCATTATTGAGGGTCGCCAACTTGTCGGAGAGCAGACACAATTGCGACATGAACTCTCGCCCTGCACTCTGCCGGACAAACGAGCACGAAGTGATGATCGGTGTTTGATTCGATTGCATTCCATACTGGAGTGACCACCATGGACAACGCGACTCTGAAGCCTAGCCAGACGTTCACTGTCAGCCATCTGAAAGAGGCCGACTTCAAAGGCGGAGGGCTGCGAGGCTACTCGGTCTATCGAGATCTCGGCGTTGCAGCGGCCACCAAGGGACTCGCCACCGCGCATGTGATTCGCATGGTTGCGCCCTTTACCGAGCAGTTAAGCGAGCGCCATCATCACAACGTGGAGTTCCAGCTCGTCTATGTTCTGAAGGGTTGGTTCAAGACTGAGTTTGAGGGACACGGTGCGCATGTCATGAAGGAAGGTTCGTGCTGGATACAGCCGCCCGGAATTCGGCACACCGTCCTCGGCTGGTCGGACGATTGCGAACTGCTCGAGGTCATTCTTCCAGCCGAGCACGAAACAGTGAGCGACACTGGTGCGTGAGAGCAGAATGACTGCATCAGTGCAACTTAACGATAGCCGCCGTCCACCATAAAGTTTTGTCCGACCGCGTACGAGCCGCCGCTGCCGCCGACAAAGACGACAAACGATGCGATCTCGTGCGGCGCGGCGAAACGGCGCGCCCAGATCTTGCTGATCTCATGCGCGCGTTCGTCGGCGGGCAGCGTGTCGTTCATGCTGGTTTCGATCCAGCCCGGAGCGACGCCGTTGATGCGGATGCCGGCCGGCGCGTAGTGCTCCGCGAAGATCTTCATCATGTGGCCCTGCGCGGCTTTCGACGAATCGTAGTGCGTCGAAATCTGCGATTGCGAATTGATGCCGTTGGTCGATGTGATCAACACGATCGAGCCTTTGACTCCGCGCGCCTTCATCCGCTCGGCAATCGCGCGTGTGCTGATGAAGCAGCCGAACACGTTGATTTCGAACACACGGCGCCAGCCCTCGGGGCCATCGAGCGTTTGCTGCTCGATCGGAATGTTCGGCGAGATTCCGATCGAGTTGATTGCCAGCGAAATTTCTTGCCCAATGCTGGCGACCGCGTCGTCGAGGACCTTGTTGAACCCCGGCTCGTCGCTCAGGTCCGCCGGAGCGGCAAATGCCTTGATGCCGTCCGCACGAAGCTCAGCGACCAAGTCATCGGCTGCCTTCTTGTTGCGGCCGTACGTGAACGACACCGCCGAAGCGCCACTCGCCGCTAGCGTCCGTACGATTTCGGCGCCTAAACCGCCCGAGCCTCCCAACACCAGCGCATGGCCGGCGATGCCGTTCACACAGCGCGACTTATCCATCGTCCCTCCCGTTAGCCGTTCCCGGGCGGATTATTAACGACGACTCAAGGCCGGCAAAGCGCTATACGCCGGCGCAACAGCGGTGAGTTCGAGAGATCGGTTGCGCGCTGCGCTACTTCTTCTTCGCTGCCTTTTTCTTGGCCGCTGTCTTTTTTTCGGCACCGCTCTTTTTTGCCATGTCGGCTCGATGCGCTCTTTCGTAGGTTTGAATGTCTTTGAATCTTCCCTTCGCATCTCTAACTGCATAAAGCTTCTTGCCAGACGTACTCCGATGTGTCGTGCGTTTGGTGGCCATGGACAGTCTCCTCTGTGTGTTAGGAAGGTTCGGGTACGGGTGTCCCGTCCCGCGATAATAAGGCGTGAACGAGCAGATCGCCCGTGATGTTGTACTGGTCCGCGCCGTCGAGAGCGCCGACAGCGAGCGCACTATCTTCACGAACGAAGACCGCACGCACGCCAGCCGCGCTGCCGCCGAACTGGCGCGCTGGCGCGCCGGTGAACAGCGCCAAGCGCCCACCGCCGAGTCGTTCATCGGGCAGCGCGCCGAGCTGCTCGCTGAAACGCTGCCGCGGCGCGCCCCGGCGATTGCGCGCGCGGCGCGCGCATTCGATTGGCCTGCATGGGTCGGCGTCGCGCTGCCGGTCGTGGCGTTTGCACTCGGCGCACTGCTCGAGCACATTGCCGATCGGCAGCACGTCAACGTTCTTGCATTTCCGCTGCTGGCGATCGTGATCTGGAATATTGTGGTTTATGTCTTGGTGCTGGTGCGGATCGTGATGCGCGCCAGCGGCGCGAGAGGCGATCTGCGCGGTCTTCGCCGTTGGGTGACTGCGACTAGACAGCCTCGAGTGCGTAACGTGGCGGGAGCCGCGACGGCGTCGATCACCGCTTTTGTTGCGCAATGGAGTGCGCTGGTCGCGCCGCTGATGGCCGCGCGTGCCGCGCGCGTACTTCATCTCGCTGCGGCGCTGTTTGCGATCGGCGCCTTGGCTGGGTTGTACGTGCGCGGGCTCGTGTTCGAATATCGAGTGGGTTGGGAAAGCACGTTTCTCGACGCGTCCGCGGTGCACGCGATCCTCTCATTGTTTCTTTCGCCCGCCGCACAGCTGATCGGCGTTCCGTTTCCTTCGGTCGACGAGATTGCTGCGCTACGGTTCACCAACGGCACGCCTGGCAACGCCAATGCAGCGCTCTGGATTCACCTTTACGCGGTCACGGTCGGAGCCGTTGTCATCGTGCCGCGCCTCACACTTGCGCTGGTAGCTGCATGGCAGGAGCGGTGGCGTGCACGCCGTTTTACGTTCGATATGAACGAGCCCTACTTTCGCCGTCTCGCGGGCTCTTTCACAGCCGGCGCGGCACGGCTGCGTGTGATTCCGTATAGCTACACGGTCGATGAAGCTGCGATGAGCGGACTGCGCGCAGTGGCAGTGGCATTGCTCGGGGACGATGCCGAGGTGGTGCTGCATCCGGCCATCACCTTCGGAGCCGAGAGCAGCGCGAGCCAGATGTTGCCGGCCGCTGATTCAGGAGTGTTACTGACACTGGCGTTGTTTGGTCTAGCGGCGACACCCGAGAATGAAAATCACGGTACGTTTCTGAAAGCGCTGCGCAGTGCATCGGAATCAGCACGCCTGGCAGTGCTGATCGACGAGTCGGGCTATCGGCGCCGGCTCGGCGTGCAGGCGGGAGCCGATGCGCGCCTGGAGGAACGGCGCAATGCATGGCGATACTTCTGCCGTGCGCTCGCGCTCGAGGCTGCGTTCGTCGATCTGTCGGCGCCAGATTTGCGCGCGCTCGAGCGTGACCTCGAGGGCGCGTTCGTGGCAACCGCCCCATCGGTATGAGCGCGGACGTCGCGACGATCGAGATCACGTTGATCTCGCACACCAACGCGGGCAAGACGACACTCGCACGTACGCTGCTGGGCCGCGATATCGGCGAAGTCAGAGATGCGCCGCACGTGACCGAAATCGCCGAGGCACACACGCTGCTGCAAACCGACGCCGGCGACGTGCTGCGGCTTTGGGACACGCCAGGCTTTGGCGACTCGGCGCGGTTGGTGCAGCGGCTGCGACTCGCCGATAACCCGATCGGCTGGTTGTTGCGCGAGGTGTGGGACCGCTACCGCGATCGCCCCTTCTGGTGCAGCCAGCAGGCGGTGCGCGCCGCGCGCGATAACTCGGATGTCGTGCTGTACCTGGTGAACGCTGCCGAAGATCCGCGCGATGCCGGTTACGTTGCATTCGAGGCGCAAGTGTTGCGCTGGGTCGGCAAACCGGTTGTGGTGTTGCTGAATCAGACCGGCCCGCCGCGCCCGCCGGACGAAGAACGCGCGGAGGCGCAGCGCTGGGGCGCTCATCTCGAATCGCTCGGCATCGCGAGCGAAGTGTTGGCGCTCGACGCATTCGCGCGGTGCTGGGTGCAGGAGCAGGTGTTACTCGATGCGGTCGGCCGCCGATTGCCCGAACAAAAGCGCGCCGCCTATGCACGCCTGGTCGCCACCTGGAGCACACACAACATCGAGCGATTCGACGCTGCGATGCGCGTGCTTGCGGAACATCTGTCGCACGCCGCATGCGACTTCGAACCGGTGGCGTCGGTCGCGGCGTCGACTGCGCAAAAGCTGATGCACTCGGTAGGCATCAAGCGCGATGGCATCGACGCTGCGCGCGAGAGCGCGATGCAGGCACTGGCCGGGCGCTTGGACGCGAGCATCCGCAACACGACCGATCGCCTGATTCAATTGCACGGATTGGAGGGCCACGCCGCCGACACCGTGCTGGAACGAATGCGCGCTCACTTTGCGATTCAAGAGCGCGTCGACGAGACGCGCGCCGCGCTCTGGGGCAGCGTCATCACAGGCGCGCTGGCGGGGTTGAAAGCGGACGTCGTCGCGGGCGGCCTTACCTTTGGCGCCGGCATGTTGGTCGGTGGCGTAATCGGCGGCCTGACCGGCGCGGGTGTCGCACGCGGGATGAACCGGGTGGCGGGGGCTGATCAACCCGAAGTACGGTGGTCGGCGGATTTTCTGAATGCGCTGGCCCGTTCAAGCGTGCTGCGCTACCTCGCGGTCGCGCATTTTGGTCGCGGCCGCGGCCGGTACGTGGAAGGCGAAGCTCCGCCGTTTTGGCGCAGCGAAGTCGAGCAGCAGTTCGAACCCAATGCGGCGGCGTTTCGAGCGCTATGGCTTGCCGCACTCGAGCCGGTGAGCGCCGAGAAGCTCTCTTCCGATCTGCAATCCGCCGTCGCGCGGACCACGGTTGGCGTCCTTGAGCGGCTCTATCCGGCAACGATGCCTGCGGAGCTGCGGCATCGGTTGTAGCCGTCCCCACTCTGCACTCGGGCATACCGATTGCAATAGCTCCCGCCTCGGGAATTCGCCCGATTAGACGGAGGCTGTATGAACAAGGATCAAGTCAAGGGACGTACCAGCACGGTGACCGGCAAGATCAAGGAAAGCGTCGGCAAGGCAACCGGCGACAAGGACCTGGAAGTCAAAGGCACCGCAGAAAAAGTGGGCGGCAAAGTCCGCGCCACGTATGGCGATATCAAGGACGACGTCAAGAAAAGCACACGATAAAAACTGATCGGGCGCGCTCAGATGCAGATCGGCGTGGACACTAGCCTGCGCCGATCTGCTCGCGCCGCCCCTCTTCGACCCATCCGTATAGCGCGATCCTCTCAAGGTTGAGCAGCGGTCGGCCCTCGCGGCCGACGCAGCGTAAGTACTGCGCGACCACGGCGTCTTCTCGTGCGAGTGCGAGCAGCGGTGCCGCATCGCGTAGCGTGACGTCGGCGTAGCGCTGGGCCACCTCGGCGAGCCCGCGACTCGAGCGCTCAAACGCCCACTGGCCGTACAAGTGAGCGACGACGACGATGATCGCGATCGGAACGCTGGCGACACCAAAGAATGCCGAACCGCCGGCGCCGGCGATCTCAAACGCAGCGCCCACGTCGGCTGCCCACGCCAGAAACATTCCGATACCAAAAAACAGCGCCACGCGCGCACGCCGTTCCAGCTCGCGCCAGCGCTTGCTGTCCTGCAGCTGCCAGCGCTGTAACTCTGCTCGAGTCGGCGGAAACGACAGCACATCGATCGGCGGCTCAATCGCCGCCGCGCTCTCCACTCTGACCGTACTGCCCATCTGCCAACAAATCGCTCGGAACCAAGAACGATTCGACTCGCGCCATCCGGTCGCGTTCGCGGATGTTCAGCCGGCGGACACTCGAATTTGTTACGGGAAAATAGGGAGGACGCGCTGCGTTAATCAGAAACGCTTCATCGATTCTTATTCGACGGTGACCGACTTGGCTAGATTTCTCGGTTTATCGACGTCCGTTTTACGTACGACCGCCGTGTGATACGCGAGGAGTTGCAGCGGCACGACGTGCAGGATGGGCGACAGCGGTCCGTAGTGTTCAGGCAGCTTGATGACGTGAATGCCGGGTGCTGATTCGATCCGCGTGTCGGCATCGGCAAAGACGTAAAGCTCGCCGCCGCGTGCGCGCACCTCCTGCATGTTCGATTTCAGTTTTTCGACTAGCGCATCGTTCGGCGCCACGGTCACCACCGGCATCTCGCCGGTGACCAGCGCCAGCGGCCCGTGCTTCAGTTCGCCGGCCGGATATGCCTCGGCATGGATGTAGCTGATCTCCTTCAGTTTCAACGCACCCTCGAGCGCGATCGGGTAGTGCAACCCGCGGCCGAGAAATAACGCGTGCTCTTTGCGCGCAAACTGCTTGCGACCATGCGATCACCTGGGGTTCGAGCGCCAGCACCGCCTGCAGCGCGGAAGGCAGATGACGCAATGCGCGGATGTGCACACGTTCCGCTTCTTCATCGAGGCGGCCGCGCTGCTTTGCGATTGTCAGCGTGAGCAGAAATAGCGCCACCAGCTGCGTCGTGAATGCCTTGGTCGACGCCACGCCGATCTCAACGCCGGCGCGCGTGAAAAACTGCAGCGCTGTTTGCCGCGTCATCGCGCTGGTCGCCACATTAATGATGCCGAGGGTGTGCTTCATGCCGAGCGACTGCGCGTGCTTCAGCGCAGCCAGCGTATCGGCCGTCTCGCCGGATTGCGAGATCACGACCACGAGCGTGCGCGGGTTCGGCACGCTGTCGCGGTAGCGGTACTCGCTCGCGATTTCGACTTGCGTCGGCAGTCCGGCGATCGATTCGAGCCAGACCTTCGCGGTCAATCCGGCGTAATAACTGGTGCCGCACGCAAGAATCAGCGCGGAGTCGACGGCAGCCAGCACCTCTGCCGCTTTCTCACCGAACAGATCGGGTGTGATCGATTCGATGCTTTCGATCGTGTCGCTAATCGCGCGCGGCTGCTCGAAAATCTCCTTTTGCATGTAGTGCTGATACGGGCCGAGATCGGCGCCGCCGGCAACCACCTTGACCGTCTGTACCTGCCGCTGCGCCGGCGCACCCGACGCATCGACGATTCGCACACGCTTCAGTTCGATATCGACGACATCGCCGTCTTCCAGATAAATGATCTGGTCGGTAGTGCCTGCGAGCGCCAATGCGTCCGACGCCAGAAAATTTTCGTCCTTGCCGAGCCCGACTACCAGCGGAGATCCGCTGCGCGCGCCGACCAATCGTTGCGGCTCGCCCTTGTGCATCACTGCGATCGCATACGCACCTTTGAATCGCGCCACCGCAGCACGCACGGCAGCCAGCAGATCGCCGCGATACAGCTGATGAATCAGATGCGCAATGACTTCGCTATCGGTTTCGGTGACGAACTCATATCCGGCGCTTTTCAGATCCGCGCGAATCGATTCGTAATTTTCGATGATGCCGTTGTGCACGACAGCGACTTCATCGCGTGAAAAATGTGGATGCGCATTCCCGGTGACCGGCGCGCCGTGCGTCGCCCACCGCGTGTGCGAGATGCCCAGGTTGCCCGCCAGCGCCAACTGCTTGATCTGGGACTGAAGCTCCGCAACCCGCGCGGTGCTGCGTGACCGCGTCAGCTCTCCGTCCTGCAGCAACGCCACTCCGCACGAGTCATAGCCGCGGTATTCGAGCCGGCGCAGCCCTTCGACGAGGATCGGAGTGATATCGCGCGTTGCAACCGCGCCTACGATGCCGCACATAGATGCTGTCTAACCTTTCTTTTCTTTCGTCGGCCGCTTCCAGCCGTCCAAAGTCGTCTGCTTTGCGCGTGCGACGGTCAGCTTGCCTTCGGGCGCATTCTTGGAGATGGTTGAGCCACCCGCGATCGTCGCACCCTGGCCGATCGTGACCGGTGCCACGAGCACCGCGTTCGAGCCGATCGATACGTTATCGCCGATGACGGTTTGATGCTTGCGCGCGCCATCGTAATTGGCGGTGATGGTACCCGCGCCGATGTTGACGTTGGCGCCGACCGTCGCATCGCCGACATACGCCAGATGGTTCGCTTTCGAAGCACGACCCAGGGTGCTTGCCTTGACTTCGACGAAGTTGCCGATATGAACTTCATCACTCAAATGCGCGCCAGGGCGCAGGCGCGAGTACGGGCCGATCCGCGCAGCTGCACCGATCGTCGCGCCGTCGAGATGCGAAAACGGCAGCACTTCGGTACCAGCGCCGACCGAGCAGTTGCGCAGCACGCAGTAAGCGCCGATGCGCACGCCGTCCGCAAGATCGACCTGCCCTTCGAAGACACACCCGACGTCGATCGACACGCCGGCGCCGACCTTCACTTTGCCTCGAACGTCGATGCGGGCCGGATCGGCCAACGTCGTGCCGCACTCCATTAACTCGCTCGCAACTCGACGCTGCGCGATGCGCTCCACGATTGCCAGCTGTTCCTTGCTGTTGACACCGCGTGTCTCATCGGAGTCGGTGCACTCGACGGCGATGACTCGGCAGCGCTCCGCCACCGCCTGCGCGATCACATCGGTTAGGTAGTACTCGCGCTGCTCGTTGTCGTTCGACAGCGCTTTGAGCCAACGCTTCAGCTTGGCGGTCGGAGCGATCAGAATTCCGGTGTTGACCTCGGTCAGTTTGCGCTCATCTTCGTCGGCGTCGCGCTCTTCGACGATGCGCAGTACATTGCCGTGCCAATCGCGCACGATGCGCCCATAGCCCGCTGGCTGCGCCAATTGAACCGTCAACAGTGCGACATCACCGCCCACCGCCAACAATCGCTGAAGCGTGGTTGAGCGGATCAACGGCACGTCACCGTAGAGAACCAAAGTCGGCACAGCCTCGTCCAACAGCGGTGCCGCTTGCAGCACGGCGTGGCCGGTCCCCAGCTGTTGCGACTGTTCGACGAAGCGCAGCGAGCGATCGGCCGACGCCCCGGAAGGGAACATTTCTTGCACCTGATTTGCACCGTGGCCGACGACAACCACTATATTGACAGGCATTCCGGTGGTGCCAGCGCTAACTGCGTCCAGGACGTGCGCCAGCATCGGCCGGCCGGCAACAAGGTGGAGTACTTTCGGCACGGATTTTGTAAGCGACGGGCCCATCCGCTTACCTTGTCCTGCAGCCAGTATCACGATGTTCATGCGCGTTTTTGCACGTTGATTTGGGACAAGTAGCGGAGGTCCGATTGCCCGACGATTCTAGTTCACCGATAACCGATTTTTCCGTAGGGCGCGTCACGCGTTTAGCGGCGATCGCAGCGATCGCAGTGTCCGTTGCGAGTTGTGCAGCGATAAGGATCGGTTACAACAACGCCGATACGCTGGCATTGCTTCAACTGGATAGCTACCTGGATTTGACCGACGAGCAGGAGCAGACGTGCAAGGAGCGCCTCAATGCACTGCTGGCCTGGCATCGCACAACGCAGTTGCGCGATTACGTCGCGCTTATCGACAGGACGCGCGCGAAGCTTGGTGGCCCGCATAACCGCCGCCGACGTGATGGACTTCAACCAACAACTGAACACGCGGATGATGACGGCGGCCGACAAAGCGGCGCCCGATATCGCGCACGTCGCGCTGACCTTGTCGCCGGAACAGATCGACCGCGCCGCCAAGAAGGTCGCCAGCGATGCTACGAAGGCACGCCGCGAGTTTGTGCGTCTTGAAAATGAGTCCGGCGCCGAAGCGGGCCAAGAAGTATGGCGAGCGCGCAGAATCGTGGTTCGGGAAACTCACGGACGAGCAGATAGAGATCATCCGCAAGTCGTTGGCAAACCGGCCTACCGATGCGACTTGGTGGATCGATGAGCGCGAGCGTCGCCAGCGCGAGTTCCTCAGCCTACTGCGCAAGATTCAGGCGGATCGCCCCACCGAAGAGGTGGCTGCACGCTGGCTGCGTACCTATTTCACGCATCTCACTGTGGCAGCAGAAGCCGAGCGCCGCGCGCGCGCCGAGTCATACCGACGTGGCAGCGCCGAGTTGATCGCACAATTGATCAATCACGCGACGCCCGAACAACGTGCCGCGATCGACAAGAAGTTGAACGATTACGCGCAGGACTTCAGGTCGCTTGCCGCGTCGAACGGGTAGGGCACTCGATCTCAGGTCGCGCGTTGCGCGCGCGGGTCGGCTGCGGACAGCAGCGAACCGGCAAACATTCCAATCCCCGCCATTAAGAACCCGCCCAGCACCGGCGGGAATGCCTGCCCGAGCTGCGTGAATTCGAGCAACGCCCACGTGCCCATGCCGAGCACGATCGACCAGATCGCACCCTGCGTCGTCGAACGCTGCCAGTACAGCCCGCACACCAGCGGCCAGAACGCGCCGACCACCGGAAACTGATAGGCCTTCGAGACCAGCTCGTAGATCGGCGTACCGATCATGATGATTGAATAAATCAGCACACACGCGGTGAATACGACCACCGTCAGTCGCATGTACAGCAATTCCTGCTGGTCGTTCATCTTGACGAAGTTCTTCAGCACGTTTTCAACGAACGTAGTGGACGGCGCGAGCAACGTCGCAGAAGCCGTCGACATGATCGCCGCCAGCAGCGCACCGAAGAACGCGACCTGTAGCCATACCGGCATGCGCTCCATCACCAAGGTCGGCAGAATTTTTTGCGAGTCTTCCTTCAGCAAGGCGTTGGCCGCCTCCGGCATCACCAGAAATGCAGAGAGCCCGATAAAGATCGGCACCAACGCGAACACCATGTATGAGATGCCGCCGATGATCGGTCCTTTGACGGACGTGTCGGCATCCTTCGCCGACATCACGCGCTGAAACACGTCCTGCTGCGGAATCGAGCCGATCATGATTGTGATCGCCGCACCGGTCCAGAACAGCCACTCGCGCGCGCCTCCGTCCGGAAAAAACCGGAACATCTCGCGCGATTGCGCGTACTCGATCACGCGGCCGGCCCCGCCCGCCTGATCCGCCGCAAAGATCGCGATCAGCGACAGGCCGACGATGATGATCGCCATCTGGAACGTGTCGGTCAGTGCCACCGACCACATGCCGCCGAACAGCGTGTAGACCAGCACGATCGCGGTGCCGAGCACCATGCCCCAGGCCACACTGATGCCGCCGGCCGATAGCAGATTGAATACGAGCCCGAGCGCGGTGATTTGCGCAGCCACCCAACCGAGATACGAAATCAGAATCACGATCGAGCTGAAGATTTCGACGCCGCGTCCGTAGCGGCGCCGGTAAAAATCGCCGATGGTCAGCAATTCCATCTTGTACAGCTTGCGCGCGAAGAACATGCCGACCAGGATCAGGCACAGGCCCGCGCCGAACGGATCTTCAACGGTGTTGCGAAACCCGCCTTCTACGAATTTGGACGGGATGCCGAGCACGGTCTCGGAGCCGAACCATGTCGCAAACGTGGTGGCGACGATTACGAACAGCGGCAGCGAGCGCCCGGCCAGCGCATAGTCCGAAGTGTTCCTGACTTTGGTTGCGGCGTACACGCCGATACCGACCGAGGCGATCAGATACAGCGCGATAAAGCCGAGGAGTGTCATATGAGCCGTGCCCGAATGCGCGCAGAGAAAACGGCGCGCATTATGAAGCAAGGCCCGCCGCGCTAGATTTGTCCGACGCGATACCCCTTGGCCTTCAGCTGCTCGACAATGCTTCGCGGCCCGACCAAATGCAATGATCCGACGGCGATAAAGTGAGGGCCCGGCTGTCGCAGCAGCTCTTCTATCTTGCGCGTCATCGCGACATCGCGCTGATAAAGAAATTTGTCTTCAAACTCACGTTTCGCTTCGGAATTGTTGAAGCTCTTTTGATTCAGCACGAAGAACGCATCGGCGTCGCCCTTTTTCCAGGTAGCAATCACACCGTCAACGACCTGTGGCGTGCGCTCCATGCTCGTCAGGAACTCGTCGAGCATCGCCGTCTGCAATGTCGCACTCAAGCTATCCAGCACTGCCAATTGCTGCTCGCCGGATTCGAGCTCGATCACCGATTTACCGCTTCCGTTAGCTTTTCTGATCAGGTAACCGTCGATTCCGGCGTCCGGGGTGAATCCGAGTTGTTGCAGCTTCGTCGCCGCCAAGATCAACATCACGCCCCACGGCTTCATCTTGCTGACCGCTGCTTCCGGCACGCCCAATCTGGCGGTTTCTGCGATCGTGCGTTCGTAAAGCGATCTATTCAGTCGACCTTCGAGTGTTTCACTACCTGGCAGCATCATGCGTTGCACCGCGGCGGCCATGTCCACCTTCGCGGCGTCGGCCTCGACCGCGAGCGTCTTCGCTTCCGCAAACGCTTTCTCGATCGCCGGGTTGAGCGGCAACCATTCAGGCTTCCACACGTGCACGGTGCCCAGCAGGTAGCTGGTCTTGCCGTCCTTTTCGATCTTCCAGAACAGTCCGCGATCGGTTGGCGCCGACGAGGTCGATTGACCGTAGACCGCACCTGCCGTCAGCAGCGATAGGGCGCCGAGCAGCGAAAACGTGACCCACCTTCGCCATGCACTGTGAAGAATTTTTTGGAATGTGATCATCGACTACTCGTCGCTGCTCGTTTCAGCCAGCGCTCGTTCGGCGTCCAGTGCCCGCCACGATTTCCCGTTAGTGAGCGCATAAGGAGCGCACGGTCGGTCGCGAAATCAAGCGGCGTGCGCAGCGTCAGCGGCCCTGCCATGCCGCCCGGCGGTGCTGGAACGATCAGGTTGCTGGCCCACGAATCTCCGGCGCGCATCGGGATCGGGGGTGCCAGATTGTCGACTTCCGTCAGATCGACCCACGGTGCGATTTCTCCCACCGCATAGCGCGCACGCGGCTTGACAGTCGCTTCGCCGATGCGGCCGCGCTGGCCGAAGCGCACGATCAGGGTGCCGGTCGTGGTGGTGGGTCCGATCTTGTCGGTGATCGCCACGTCGCGGCGCCATGCGTGATTGCGCACCATCATGAATTCTTCGAACGTCATCGCGAGGTCTTCGCGCGTGCTCGAGTAGTTGTATTCATCGGTCGCGCGATCGCTCGAGAAGAAACCGGCGACATCGTTCGGGGTGTATGTGCGCTGCGTTGCATCAGCGGTTGCGCCGAAGAATTTCACCTGCGCCAGGCCGCCCAGCGGCGCTGATTGCAGCGGGAAGCTTGCCGCCATCAGATCTGATGGCAGTTGAGCCGCCTGATAGCGCGGCGAAATATTTCCCCAGGCCGAAAGCGAGCTGTTGAGCGTTGGACGCGCCGCTGGCGGCATGTAGTCCGATGCGTGCGCCAGCTCGTGATACAGCAGCCAGCCCGCTTCCGCCAGCAGATACGTCAGGTCGCGCGAGATCCTCGACGTTGCCGGAAACGCCAGGAAAATATTCTGATTGTTCTGCGTGTAGCGCCAGACGCCCGAGTACATCAAATCGCGATCAAAATCGGAGCGGAAATCCGGCGCTTCATTGATCACATCGCGCTGCGCGGCAGTCAGCCAGAAATTGTCGGCGTCCAAGTAGATGGCGCCGGTCAGCGCGTAGTAGAAGCTCGGCCTGACCTGCGCGCCGATCACGATGGCGGTGACGCCGTTGAACAGCCGCAAGATGTCTTGCGAGGCCTGTGTCCGCAGCAACTGCTCGAACACATCGCCCATCCAGTCGTGCGACACGACCACGCGATCCATGATCTGGTCGACCGTCGGTACCGCACCCGACGTTGTCTGATGCAAAAACGGCAGCGTCGATAGCGGGCACAAATTGGTCGAGCCACCGGTGTATTGCAAATTGGCTTCGTACGTACAGCGCACCAGCGCACCGGCAAACGGCCCGTTGGCGCGATACGGATAGGTACGCGAGACGTGCAGATCGCTAAACACGAACGGCAACGTGCCGCTCGGATCCGACGGCGCCTGCACGTAATTTTCGACCAGTACGAACACGTCGTCGGTATCGATGGCGCCACTGGCCGTGCGGCGCGTTATGCGAAACGTCAGCGCGGTGTCGCGCGCGACGTCGGGCGCAACGAACAGCACACGGTTCGGATCGCTCGCATCGAGCGTGACCGGCGGCCCCGCGATTTGCGTCCACGTGTTGGTTTCACCGCCGGCCAATCCAGGCCACGCGCGCAGTGACACGTTGCCGCCTTTTCGCGCAGCGTGATCGACCCGCGCGAGCACCGCGACCGCTGCCGAAGGCGCAATCGCGTTGACGCTGACATTGGCGGTTTGCTGCGCTCCCGCGGCATCGACAAACGTCACGGAAAAGCCGTACGCGCCGGCGCTCGGCGGCTCAAAGCTGATCGCTTGTGATTTGGCCGAATTCAGCACTACAGGCGGACCCGCGGTTTGCGTCCACTGCACATTGCTCACTGCGCCGGTGCAGCCGGCGAGCACGGCACCCGCGACTTTGCCGACCGCCACAGTCGTATCGGCCACGACTGAAAAAGTGCCGGTACCGGTGCATGTGGGTGTAGGCGCAATGGTCGTCGGCGCCGCTGGCGGCGCGGGCGAGGGACTGTTCGAATCGCCACCGCCGCATGCAGCCAGGGCAAGCGCCGATAACGCAGCAAGCGTCAGGCGAGCCAACGCAGCGAGTGTGCTCATGCTTGGTGGAAACTCCAGGTGACGAACAACGATAGCGAGGATGCGAGCCCGGTCAATGCCGCGCATGCCCTAATACCTGCGGGCGTACACGTACGATCAGAAACAAGGTATCAAGCGCGCCAGACTGTCCAGCCTGCCAGCGCGATGACGGCCGCCAACAATAGGGTCGCCACCGCGTACCAGATGTTCGTCAGCCGCTGCTCCCGACGCAACATGCGCACCTCTTCGATCAATCGGCCGTCGTCGTGATGGCGTGTCAGCGCGGCATGCACCAGGCGCGGCAGTTGCGGCAACAAATACGTCCATTGCATCGCTTCGCGCTTGAGCCTTGCTTCCATTCCGCGCCAGCCAACTTGATCTTCCATCCAGCGCTCAAGAAACGGCTTGGCCGTTTTCCACAGATCGAGGTCCGGATCGAGCTGGCGCCCGAGACCTTCGATATTCAGCAGCGTTTTCTGCAGCAGCACCAATTGCGGCTGCACTTCGACGTTAAAGCGCTGCGACGCCTGAAATAGCCGCATCAGCACCTGGCCGAGCGAAATGTCCTTCAACGGCCTGTCGAACACCGGCTCGCAGCACGCGCGTACGGCGTTCTCCAGCTCGTCGACGCGGGTGTCTTCGGGCACCCAGCCCGATTCGATGTGCAACTCCGCGACACGCTTGTAATCGTGCTGAAAGAACGCGAGAAAGTTCTGCGCCAGATAATTCTTGTCGCTCTCGCTTAACGTACCGACGATGCCGAAGTCGAGCCCGATGTACTTGTTGAACTGATCGCCTTCGGTACCGACCAGAATGTTGCCCGGGTGCATGTCGGCGTGGAAGAAAGCGTGGTCGAAGACTTGCATGAAAAAGATGGTGACGCCGTCGCGCGACAGCTTCTTGATATCGATACCCGCTTCCAGCAGTCGATCCATCCGGCTGATCGGGATTCCGGTCATGCGCTGCATCACCAGCACGTTGTCGCTGCAGTAGTCGAAGTGCATCTCGGGCACGACAAATAACGCCGAGCCGGCAAAGTTGCGACGCAGCTGTGATGCGTTGGCCGCTTCGCGCATCAAATCGAGCTCGTCGTGCAGGTACTTGTCGAACTCGGCGACTATTGCGCGCGGGCGCAATCGCTTGCCGTCGCGCCACAGTTTTTCGATCAGGCGCGCGCCCGCGTCCATCAGCGACAAGTCTTTCTCGATTGCCTGCAGCATGTTCGGCCGCAACACCTTGACGGCGACTTCCTTACCGGCGTGCGCACCTTCTTTTAGCACCGCGAAGTGCACCTGTGCGATCGACGCCGACGCCACCGGCTCGCGGTCGAACGAAGAAAACACCGCATCGATCGGACGGCGCAGTCCGCGCTCGATCTCGCGCATCGCGGTCTCAGACGCAAACGGCGGCACACGGTCCTGCAGTCGCGCGAGCTCATCGGCCATGTCGGGCGGCAACAGATCGCGCCGTGTCGACAGGACCTGCCCGAACTTGACGAAAATGGGACCGAGATCTTCGAGCGCGCGGCGCAGCCGAACTGCACGCGGCTCGCGCGGTGCGCCGAAGGTCGTCCAACCGACCAGCCGCACCAGCGCGGGATTTTTCAAACTGGTTACGACGATTTCATCGAGCCGGTAGCGCCAGACGACCGCCAGGATGCGAATGAAGCGCAGAAGCCGCATGGGCGGCGATTGTAGGGTGTGACCTGGCCGGCTACGCGGCGCGGCTATGACGCGTGCCAGCAGATCGATTCGCTTTTCAATGCGCGCCACAGCGTCGCGTAAACGATTGACGTCCTGGCTGAAGTTTTCAAGATCGTTGCGGCCGACGACCATTGGGTTTTCGGTCACGACGTAGTGAGCCGTGTTATCGAGCATGTTCTCGGCGATTTGCTTCCACTGCGATGCGCTCGCCCGCATGAACCCGACCAGGCGCTGCGCGGCTGCATCACCAATGAAACGCGATAGCTCTTCCTCGGGCTCGGGCCGCAAGTTCTGCAGCACGAACGCGAGCGCCTGAGCAAACTCGGCATCACCGCTCAGTCGCACGTCCTTCATCGCAGCCGGGGGATCGAGCATCGCGAGCGGCAGCGAAGAAAGAGCAACGCCGATGGTGACCGCCGGCTCGCCCTTATCAGCCGCGGTGAACGTACCGTCGTCGGCAACTTGCAGCGTTACCGCAAACGGCGCCGCGTCGAAGCGTGCAATGCGGCCCGCAAACGGCACCAGCTTGTCACGCGCCCATTGCTCGCGCGCCAGCGTGCGGTTCAGCGCGGCCACAGCCGCAGAATTTGCGAGTTGATCGATCATGTACAAACTGAAAGAGGGCGTCTACGCGCCCTCTCTTGTGTTGCGCCTACGTTGTCTAGGCGAGTTGCTGGATGCCGGCTAAGACCCAGCCGCCGCCGCGCACCGGCTTCGCCAGATTCCACACTTCGGACACGCGCTCGATCTCGCCATCGACCTTTAGCGTGCCGTCGAACTTGACGCTCGCGATATGCTCATCGGCGGTCGACTCGATGCCCAGCAAATCGGCATCGAGCGTCACGACTTCGGTCGTCGACTTGCCGCCGCGTGCGCGCAACTCGTGCGTGAGCGTGATGAACATATCGTTGCTCGTGAACTCGGATAGTTCGGCCAGATCGCCGCTATCCCACGCCTGCTGCAGCTTGACGTAGTTCGCTTTGGCCGCCGCCAGAAAGCCGGCGCTGTCAAAACCGGCCGGAATTCCCCACGGCGTGCTGCCCGCTACCGCACCAGAGCGCGCGAATTGATCCATCGCAGAGCCGGGACGTGCGGCCGCAGGCGCGAAAGCAGGCTCCGAGCCGCGCGACGCAGGCACCGGAGCACTTTCATAGCCCACATGTTTATAGGTGCCGGGCGAACCTGCACTCGAAGCAGCCGTCCGACCGCGCACTCCCATATGCGGGCTGCGGCGTGCCGCCACGCACGCGGCGCAGGACGAAGCCCACGATCATCAACAACACCATGCCGATCAGCAGCGCCGTCAAGAACATCGTCAGCGCCTCACCGAAGCCCAGATACGACGCCAGCGCGGCGATGCCCAAACCGGCAGCGAGCCCCATTAACGCACCACGCCATGGACTGCGCGGCGCGGCTGCGGGCGCTGCGCCCGGACGCTGTGCCGCAGCTGCCGCCGGTGCCTGTTGCGGGTTGCCTGCTTGCGGTGTTTGCTGTTGCGGCGGCGTGGCTTGCCGTTGTTGTACCGGCGCCGATTGCCGACCGAGATTCTTGCCGCCGCCAAAGCGGCGCTGAGCGTCGGCGTCGAACGCGAACGTCGCCGCGACGATGCCGATCATTAATGCTGCCAGTGTCTTGCCCGCGAATAAATTTTTCATGTGACCTCCACTACCCATCAGTACTTCGTGCCGACGTGCAACGCGCATATGCCGGCGGTCAGATTGAACCATTGGACGTTGTCGAACCCAGCATGTTCCATCATTTCGGCCAATTCGTCTTGCGGGGGGTGCACTCGCACCGATTCAGCAAGATAGCGGTAACTGTCCGCATCGTTGGCAATCTTCTCTCCCAGCCAGGGTAGGACGTTGAACGAATACGCGTCGTATATGGGGGCGATCGGCTGCCAAACACGCGCAAATTCGAGCACAAGCAATCGGCCACCGGGTTTAAGCACGCGCTGCATCTCGGCTAGCGCCGCATCCTTGTGCGTCATGTTGCGCAGTCCAAAGCCAACCGATGCAACATCGAAGTAACCCGAGGCAAAGGGCAAGCGCTCGGCATCGCACTGCGCCAGCGGAATCATCTGCCCGCGATCGAGCAGTCGGTCGCGGCCCTCCGCCAGCATCGATGCATTGATGTCGGTCAACCAAACTTCACCTGTTGCACCGGCGCGCTCGGCAAACGCGCTCGCGAGATCGCCCGTTCCGCCGGCGATATCCAGCACCTTCATCCCTGCGCGCACATTGGCTTCGCGCACGGCAAACGACTTCCACAAGCGATGCATTCCGGCCGACATCAGATCGTTCATCACGTCGTACTTCGGCGCGACCGAATCGAACACGCCGGCAACGCGCCGCGCTTTTTCCGGCTCGTCCACCTCGCTGAAGCCGAAATGCGTGGTGGCGGCTTTATCCATGATGATGACCGCAACCCGACGCGCTGGGCGCGGCGACATTCGACGCCGCCGCCGGATCGCGGCTGGCGCCTGCCGCTTCCAGTTGCGCGAGGTACTCGCTCCACAAGCGCGCTTGATTGACGCCCAACTCGTACAGGTATTCCCACGAGTAAATGCCGCTCGAATGCCCGTCCGAAAAAAGCGGCTGCACGGCGTAGTGGCCGATCGGCTGCACTTCAGTGATCGTGACGTCGCGCTTGCCGGCCTGCAGTGTCCCTTGTCCCGGACCATGACCGCGCACTTCCGCCGAGGGTGAGTGCACGCGCATGAACTCGAACGGCAACCTGAAGCTGCGCCCGTCGTCATACTCAACCTCGAACACGCGCGACGACGAATGCAGCGTGATGTTGATCGGAGCGGGTGCACGTACTGCCATTAAAACAGCCAATCGATCGTGACGTTGGCGCGCCCGGCGGGATTCGAACCCACGACCCCTGGCTTCGGAGGCCAGTACTCTATCCACTGAGCTACGGGCGCGGATAGGTATGCAATGTTAGCGTGGCGAACGAAGTGATGCTTCCACGTCGCCGCTATACTTTCGCGCCTCGCACTGGAGCGTCTGATGCTGGAAAAGAGCAGTAAGCTGATCAAGACACCGCGCCAATTGATTACTGTCATCGTGTTGGCGTTCGTAGTGCCGGTGATCTTGATCATTCTGCTCGCAACGTATGTGGTTCGCAGCACCCCCGGTGGCGCCGCAGGCTCCGATGCGATGAGTGAAAAGGCAATCGCCGAGCGCATGCAGCCAGTGGGCTTTGTCGCAGTGGCAGACTCCGGCGCCGCGAAGTCGTTGCAAACCGGCGAAGCGGTTTATGCGGCCGCGTGCAGCGCCTGCCATGCGACCGGCGTCGCGGGTGCGCCTACGAACCGGCGACGTGGCTGCATGGGCGCCGCGCTTCAAGCAGGGTTTCGATTTGCTGGTTAAACACGCCGTCGAGGGGTTCAAGACGATGCCTGCGAAGGGCGGCAACCCCAATCTGGATGCGATTGAAGTGGCACGCGCGGTCGCGTTTATGGGCAATAAGTCGGGAGGAAAATTTAAGGAGCCTGCGGCACCGGCAGCAGTGCGTCGACTGCCGCTGCTGCTGCACCGTCGCCGGCCATCTCCTCGCCGCCTTCCGCTGCGCCATGCCTGCCGCTACAGCGACCGCTGCGAAGGGAGCCGTTGCGACCGCGAAGGTCGACGGCGCCAAGGTCTTTGCTTCGGGTTGCAACGTGTGTCACACCGCCGGTGTCGCCGGCGCGCCAAAGCTTGGCGACAAAGCGGCATGGGCAGCCGCGCATGGGCCAAGGGCATCGATGCGCTAACGGCAGCCGTCATCAAGGGTAAGGGGGCGATGCCGCCGCGAGGCGCCGTCGCCAATGCCAGCGACGCCGAGTTGCGTGGTGCCGTCGAATACATGGTGGCCACGGTCAAGTAGCAGCTATAACTCGAGCGGGTCCACTTCAATATTCCAGCGTATTGCTGCGCGTTTCTCGCGCAGCGCTGTGAGCCAGCCGCCCAGTAGTGCGTGGAGTTGAGTGCGCTGATCCGCCTCAATGAGTAGCTGCGCACGCGATACTCCAGCCAAACGCTGCAGCGACATCGGTACCGGGTCGAACAAGCGGACATGCGACGCGGCCGCAGCGAACTGTGCCAGCGCTTTGTCTCGCGCTGCTCGCAAGAATTCGAGCGCCGCTTCCATCGTGCGCGCCTCCGCCGTCAGTAGCGCTTGATGCGTGATCGGCGGCATGCGCGCGGCTTCGCGCTCGGCAAGTTGCACTTGCGCAAACTGCGCGTAATCGTGTCGTGCGAGTGCGGCGAACAATGGATGAGCGGCGAATCTTGTTTGCACCAGCACCCGGCTCGGCAGGCCGGCGCGACCTGCGCGACCGGCGACCTGCATTAACGTCGCGAATAGCCGCTCTGGAGCGCGAAAGTCGTGCGATGCAAGCTGACCATCCGGATTGAGCACGACCACCAGCGAAATGCGCTGAAAATCGTGTCCCTTGGCAATCATCTGCGTGCCCACAAGCACATCGACTTCGCCGGCATGCACAGCGTCCAGCGCTTTCCTCGCGGCATGACGCTGCCGCGTGGAATCGCGATCGATGCGCGCAACTCTGGCCGCCGGCAACAATGTCCGTAGCGTTTCTTCGATGCGCTGCGTTCCCTGACCGACGCCTTTCAAGTGCTGGTTGCCGCACGTCGGACAAGCGCGCGGCACCGGCGCCGCGTATCCGCAGTGATGACAGCGCAGCGTCCGATCCGGCTTATGAAAGACCGCAAACGTAGAGCAGCGCGGACAGTTCGAGAGCCACCCGCACGCTTCGCATGTGACCACCGGCGCATAGCCGCGACGATTGAGAAACACCAGCGATTGTTCCCCGCGCTCGAAAGTGTCCGTCAAGGCCTGCGCAATCGGCGCCGACAATCCGTTTTGCGGCCTGTGTACTCGCGCGTCGGTCAGCTCGATCACCGGCGGCTCCTGCGATCCGCCCGCCAATTCGACGCGTGACGTCAATTGCAGCAACCGATACCGACCCGTACGCGCCTGGGCCCAACTTTCGAGCGACGGCGTGGCCGATCCGAGCACGATCGGAATGTCGAGCAACTGCGCGCGCTTGACGGCAAGATCACGCGCGGAATAGCGCACGCCTTCGCCTGCCTTGTACGACGGGTCATGTTCTTCATCGACCACGATGACGGCGAGTTGCGGCATCGAGCAGAACACGGCGAGCCGGGTACCGACCACGATGCGCGCCCGTCCTTCGTGCGCGGCGAGCCATGCGGACGCACGCTCCGCGTCCGGCCAGGTTGCTATGCAAAGCCACCACAAGTTCACTCGGGAAGCGTGCGCGCAACAGCGACTCCAGTTGCGGCGTCAAATTGATTTCCGGCACGAGCAGCAACGCTTGTGCGGTCGCACTCGCCGCGAGCCGGCGCTCGATCGCACTTAGGTAGACCTCAGTTTTACCGCTGCCGGTCACTCCGAATAACAAATGCGGCGCGAAACCCGACGTACTGCTCAGCGCATCGATGGCGACGACTTGCTGCGTCGTGTGTTCGACCTGCGTCATGCCGGACTCAGCCCAGCGCGCTTGCGCGCGCTCGCGCAGCCGCGCGATCGACTGCGAATAGCGCGGCCCGGGCACAGTACGCAACGCACGGGGTAGAGCAGGAAGTGCGACCTCGCCCCACGCGTGCTGGTAATACTCGGCAACAAAGCGAGTCAGTTGCAACCAATGGACAGACAGAGGCGCGATCTCGTCCAGCACGCGCGTGATCGGCTTGATCTTGTGCGGTTCGATCGCCGGTGTGTGTCTCAGCTCCGACGACGATGCCGATCCTCGCGCTTCTACCGAGCGGCACAACGCACCGGACCCCGATGCGAACATTGGCCGCGAGAGCCTGATCAAGCGCGTAGTCGAGCGGTTCAACGCCGGGCAGATCGACGATGACTTGCGCGTAACGCAGCTCGTTTTTCGCAGCGCTCATCAGGCGAAGCGTGAGGAAGGAGGGTTAAGTATCTGATTTAACTGCAGCGACAGTCGGGGGAGCCGCCTGTGGACAAATTTGTGGAGAACTTATGGGCCTGGCAGGTAGGAGGCCGGGGCCAGCGTCAGTGTCCCACTGCGTGTCATGCGGCTGTAACAAGACTTCCTAGCAAGATCATGGAGTTACGTCACCTTTATCAGCGTTTTCGCGCTAAACCGCTTGGACAGCCGCGCCAATTCTGGCGGGGCCGCGTTTTGTGTATAAGTCAAGCGCTGCAACACCTTTGTCGCGTTCTTGCTCACCGTATCGGAGTGACTGCTCACCTACGCAAGTCGCGGCTTCGGCCATGGACCGCTTTCACGAGAATCTCCACGCTTTCCGGCGGAGTGAACTGCGAGATGCCGTGGCCGAGGTTAAAGACATGGCCGTGCCAATGCCCTTCCGGCGAACGCGGGGCACCGAACGAATTCAGGACGGTCGTTGCCGCGGCTTCAATTTCTTTTGGGCCTGCGAATAGCACCATCGGGTCCAGATTGCCTTGCAATGCGCAGCGATCACCGATCCGCGCGCGTGCCTCGCCGAGGTTCACCGTCCAGTCGAGACCCACCGCGTCACACCCGGAGTCGGCGATCTCTTCAAGCCACAGTCCACCACCCTTGGTAAAAACGATCGACGGCACGCGGTCGCCACCGTGATCGCGTTTCAGTTGCGCAATCACCTTGCGCATGTAAGCCAGCGAGAAGGTTTGATAGGCGCCGTCGGCCAACGCACCGCCCCAGGTGTCGAACAACATCACTGCTTGCGCGCCGGCTTCTATCTGCGCATTCAAGTAGGCGGCGACCGCGAGCGCGTTGACTTCAAGTAGGCGGTGCAACAAGTCTGGGCGCGAATACAGCATCGTCTTGATCAAGCGGAAGTCGTCAGATCCTCCGCCTTCGATCATGTAGCACGCCAACGTGAACGGACTGCCCGAGAACCCGATCAGCGGAATTCGATTGCCGAGTGCCGTGCGAACCTGGCGCACCGTATCGGTCACGTAGCGTAGTTCGACGTTCGGGTCAGGGCAGCCGAGTCGATCGACGTCGGCGTCAGTGCGGATCGGCCGCTCGAACTTCGGCCCTTCACCCTCTACGAAATAAAGCCCGAGCCCCATCGCGTCGGGCACGGTGAGGATGTCCGAGAACAAGATCGCAGCGTCCAGAGCAAACCGGTCGACCGGCTGCAGCGTCACTTCGGTCGCGTACGCGGGAGACTTCGCGAGTCCGAGAAAGCTGCCGGCACGCTTGCGCGTTGCGTTGTATTCCGCCATGTAGCGTCCCGCCTGGCGCATCAGCCAGATGGGCGTGTATTCGGTCGGCTCGCGCAGCAACGCGCGCAGCAGCGTGTCGTTTTTCGGTCTCACAACTTATTGGAACACACGGGCAAAAAAAGAGCAGGCGCGTGGCCTGCTCCGATGCGGACAAGTCCGAATGTCGTATTACTTCTTGACTTCCGACTTCGTGTCCGTCGGCTTCGCGTCCTTGGCAGCAGGTGCCGCGGTAGCCGTCGGTGCCGCTGCGGCCGGCTTCTTTTCATCCTTGGCCACGGGCTTCGTGTCTTTCACGGGCTTCGCTTCTTTCGTGGTCGTGGCCGTCGCCTTGGTGTCTTTCGAGGCCGTGGCTTTGGTGTCTTTCGAGGCCTGTGGCTCTTGGTGTCTTTCGAGGCCTTGGTGTCTGCCGTGGGCTTCGCGTCCTTGGCAGCAGGTGTCGCAGTAGCCGCCGGTGCTGACTTGGCCGCGGGTGCCGCGGAGCGGCCGCTGGGGCAGCGGCTGGTGCGGTCGGCGCCGCTTTGGCGTCAGCCTTCTTCTCGTCTTTCTTCACGTCCTGCGCGAACGCGACGGTCGCGAACACGGAGGCGATCACAGCAACAAGCATCTTTTTCATATGGGTCCTGGTTGGTTAAGAATAATTGGCGTGGTCGAATCGACTGCCCCGAGTCGCTGGCCCGCCCCCTCGGCAGATCCGTTGACTCTGTAGCGGGTAACGCCCTGCGGGGGCGGCGGTTGACACATTCCCGTCATGACACGGCCAATTTGGCCAGCGGCGCAACGCAAACTCGGCGTTGCTGCGGAGCCGCATGATGTTTTTGCTACTCCTGCGGCAGCGCCAACGTCCTAAGCTGGAATCGACCGTCCTTGCGGAATAACCAGGTCTCCGAAAAGACCAGCGGCCCGCGGGCAACGAGTTTCGCTGGCGGCGCCGGTAAGGGTGACGCCGCCTTTAAGGAGCCCAATGCGAGAGTGTCGAGCGAAGCGATTCCGGGAGAACGCAGGATCTTGGAGCGCGTGACTTTGCCTTCGCGATCGACGGTCACCTCAACCACGATCACCGCGCGCAGCAGATGCTCGGGCCGTCCTTCGAATAGGTGAGTGCGATTGACCGCATACACCCTTTCGGCCGCCACGCGCTTCCAGTCATCGAGCGCCGGGATCGCGCGCCGCCAGTCGCAAGCCCGATGGCGAGGGGATGAATGCGGAAGGTGCAGCGTCAACGGTTTGGATGGGAGGCGTGACGATCGGCGCCGGCGACGGGCCGCTTACCTTAGGAGGAGCCGGTGCGGGCGAGCCGCACGCAGCGAGGGCCAGCGTCATTATCAGCACGCAACGCGATAAGCGGGATTCAAACGCTCGTGTCATGGAACCCTCGCATCAAGTCCAAGCAACCATGTGCGGCCGGGGGCTGACTCGAAATAGCGCGCCCGTTCGCTTCATTGACGATCACCGACCCGATGTATCGCGCATTCAGAACGTCGTCGATCCTTAGAAAAGCGCGCAATTTCGCCGGCCCAGCCACGAACGTGCGGGCTACAGCCAGGTTGACGGTTGCATAGCCGGGCGCATCGTCGGTATTGCGGCCGTCCCACTGATCCGCGCAGCACTTCGCGATTGAGCACGGTAGCGCCCAGCAAAAAGGGCAGCCACCCGGCTGCCCCTCGTCGTGCAGGGTCCTTCCCGCTACTTGCCGCGCAACTTGCGTATCGCAGCCAATTGCGCCGCGAGTGCCGACATCTCAGCTTCGACTTTCGCAATTTCGAGCTCGCTGCCGGCGTTCCTGCGCGCTTCCTCAGCCTTCGCAAGAGCGTCGCGCGCCTTCGCTTCGTCAAGATCGTGGCCGCGAATCGCGGTGTCGGCCAGCACGGTGACGACGTTCGGTTGCACCTCCAGGATGCCGCCGGCGACGAACACGTGCTCTTCCTCGGCGTTGCCCGGCAGCTTGATGCGGACCACACCGGGACGAATGCGGGTGATCAATGGCGTATGGCGCGGATAGATGCCGAGCTCTCCTGCTTCGCCCGGCAAGACGACGAATTCCGCGTCCCCGGCGAAGATGCCTTCCTCAGCGCTTACAACGTCGACGTGGATCGTCGCCATTTACTGCACTTTCTTCTCGAACGCCTCATCGATCGTGCCGACCATGTAGAACGCCTGCTCGGGCAACGCGTCACATTCGCCGTCGACGATCATCCTGAAGCCGCGAATCGTTTCCTTCAGCGACACGTACTTGCCAGGTGAGTTGGTGAAGGCTTCGGCAACCTTGAACGGCTGCGATAAAAAGCGCTGAATCTTGCGTGCACGCGAGACCGCGAGTCTGTCTTCGGGCGAGAGCTCATCCATGCCGAGAATGGCGATGATGTCGCGCAACTCGCGATAGCGCTGCAATGTCGCCTGCACCCGGCGTGTCGTGTCGTAGTGCTCTTCACCGACGACGTTCGGATCGATCTGGCGCGATGTTGAATCGAGTGGATCGACCGCCGGATAGATGCCGAGCGAGGCGATATCGCGCGATAACACGACGGTGGCGTCCAGATGGCCGAATGTCGTTGCCGGCGACGGATCGGTCAGATCATCGGCCGGCACGTATACCGCCTGGATCGATGTGATCGATCCGACCTTGGTCGATGTAATGCGCTCCTGCAGCTTGCCCATCTCTTCAGCCAGCGTCGGCTGATAACCGACCGCCGATGGCATGCGGCCAAGCAGAGCCGACACCTCAGTTCCTGCCAGTGTGAAGCGATAGATGTTGTCGACGAAGAACAATATGTCGCGGCCTTCATCGCGGAAGCTTTCGGCCATCGTCAGCCCAGTCAAGCCGACTCGCAACCGGTTGCCCGGCGGCTCGTTCATCTGACCGAACACCATCGCGACCTTTGACTTACCCAGATCCTCCTGCACGATGACCTTTGCGTCGGACATCTCGTGATAAAAGTCATTGCCTTCACGCGTGCGCTCGCCGACGCCGGCAAATACTGACAGCCCCGAGTGTTCAGTAGCGATGTTATTGATCAGCTCGAGCATCGTGACGGTTTTGCCGACTCCGGCGCCGCCGAACAGGCCGATCTTGCCGCCCTTGGCAAACGGGCACATCAGATCGATGACTTTGATCCCTGTTTCAAGCAATTCGACCGACGGCGACAGCTCGTCGAATTTCGGCGCCTGTTGATGAATCCCGCGCCTTTCGTCAGATTGAATCGGCCCCCGTTCGTCGATCGGACGACCGAGCACATCCATCACTCTGCCGAGCACGCCCGGACCGACCGGCACCATGATGTTGTCACCGGTATCGGTCACCGACATGCCGCGCCGCAGCCCGTCCGATGATCCCATCGCGATCGTGCGCACGACGCCATCGCCCAACTGCTGTTGCACTTCGAAAGTCAGCCCCGGCTCGACCAGCTTGTTGGTCTTGTCCTCATCGAGTGTCAGCGCGTTGTAGACCTGCGGCATCTGATCGCGTGGGAACTCGATATCCACGACAGCGCCGATGCATTGAACAATGGTTCCTTGGCACATAAAGTCCTGTCGCCGGTCGCGAAGCGATCCGGCTACTCTAGGTTATAGAAACAGCGGCGGCGCCGCCTACGATCTCCGAAATTTCCTTCGTAATCCCCGCTTGCCGCGTCTTGTTGTAGACGAGCTGCAACTCTTCGATCAACTTCTTCGCGTTATCCGACGCCGCCTTCATCGCGACCATGCGCGCGCTTTGCTCGGACGCGATGTTTTCCGCGACCGATTGGTAGATCAGCGCCTCGACGTAGCGCACCATCAACGTGTCGATCACTACACGAGGATCGGGCTCGTAGATGTAGTCCCACGAGTACGCGCGCTTCTCTTCCTCGGTCTGCGCCAGCCGGTCAGCCGTCAGCGGCAACAGTTGCTCGATCACGGGCTCCTGCTTCATCGTGTTGACAAAGCGGGTGTACGCCAGATACACCGCATCGAGCTTGCCATCGGCGTACTGATCGAGGAGCACCTTGACCGGACCGATCAGGTTTTCCATATGCGGCCGGTCCCCCATCTGCACGTAGTGCGAGACGACGTTCGCATTGAGCCGCTGCAGAAAACCGAAACCCTTGTTGCCAATCGCGGTGGCGAGCACCTGCACGTCCTGGCTAGAAAGCTCTTTTACCTTCGCCAGCACCGCGCGTTGAATGTTGGTATTCAAACCGCCGCACAGTCCCTTGTCGGTCGTGATGAGGATCACGCCCGCCGCCTTCTTACCCTCGCGCTTGAGGACAAAGGGATGCTTGTACTCTGGGTTTGCCAGCGACATCCGCGCGGCGATGTTGCGAATCTTGTCGCCGTACGGCCGGATCTGCCGCATGCGCTCCTGCGCCTTGCGCATCTTTGATGCGGCGACCATTTCCATTGCCTTGGTGATCTTGCGCGTGCTCTGCACGCTCTTGATCTTGCCTCGGATTTCCTTGGTACTCGGCATGGATTACGTGGCCTTCTTGAACTCTGCAATAGCCTTCGTGAGCTCGGCCTCGTCGTCCTTCGACAGATCCTTGCTCGACTCGATACGATCGACCAGCGCAGCGTGTTTCGTCTTGACGAAATCGCGCAGCGCCTTTTCGGCGGCCAGGCAGTCCTTGATTTCGATGTCGTCAAACGCTCCGCTGTTGACGGCAAACAAAGTGACGGCCATTTCCCACACTTGCTGCGGTTGATACTGAGGCTGCTTCATCAGCTCGGTCACTCTTCGCCCGCGGTCGAGTTGCCTGCGAGTCGCGTCGTCGAGGTCGGATGCGAATTGCGCAAACGCCGCGAGCTCGCGATATTGCGCCAGCGCCAAGCGAATACCGCCACCCAGCTTCTTGATGACCTTGGTCTGCGCATTGCCACCAACGCGCGACACCGAAATGCCGGCATTGATTGCGGGCCGGATGCCGGCATTGAACAGATCGGTTTCCAGAAAGATCTGGCCGTCGGTAATCGAGATCACATTGGTAGGCACGAATGCCGTCACGTCGCCCGCCTGCGTTTCGATAATCGGCAGCGCGGTCAGCGAACCGGTTTTGCCCTTGACCTTACCGCCGGTGAACTTCTCGACGTATTCGGCGTTAACGCGCGCCGCGCGCTCGAGCAGGCGCGAGTGCAGATAGAACACATCGCCCGGATACGCCTCGCGCCCTGGTGGCCGCCGCAGCAGCAATGACACCTGCCGGTACGCCCACGCCTGCTTGGTCAGATCGTCATAGATGACCAGCGCATCCTGGCCGCGGTCGCGGAAATATTCGCCCATCGTGCAGCCCGAATACGGAGCGATGTATTGCATCGCTGCTGATTCCGACGCCGACGCCGCGACGATGATCGTGTAATCCATCGCGCCGTATTGCTCGAGCTTGCGCAACACGGTGGCAATCGTCGACGCTTTCTGCCCGATCGCGACGTACACGCAGATCAGATCCTTGCCCTTCTGATTGATGATCGTGTCGACGGCGACTGCCGTCTTGCCCGTCTGCCGGTCGCCGATGATCAGCTCGCGCTGACCGCGGCCGATCGGCACCATCGAATCAATCGCCTTCAACCCGGTTTGCACCGGCTGCGACACCGACTGGCGCGCGATCACACCGGGTGCAACCTTTTCGATGACATCGGTCATCTTCGCGTTGATCGGACCCTTGCCGTCGATCGGCAGGCCCAGTGAATTGACGACTCGGCCGATCAGTTCGGGGCCGATCGGCACCTCGAGAATGCGGCCGGTCGCCTTGACCGGATCGCCTTCTCGAATGTGTTCGTAGTTACCCAGCACGACTGCGCCCACCGAGTCGCGCTCGAGATTCAGCGCCAGCCCGAACGTGTCGCCGGGAAACTCGAGCATCTCGCCCTGGCTCACATCGGCCAGGCCGTGAATACGGCAGATGCCGTCGGTCACCGTTACCACAGTGCCCTGCGTGCGGAAGTCCGCGGTCAGAGTGAGCTTCTGGATTTGATTGCGGATCAGCTCGCTGATCTCGGAAGGTTTTAGCTGTTGCATCGAAGTCCCTACTGAAATGTGTGATTCATTCAGCGCGCAGCGCCGAGGCCATGCTCGCGAGCCGGCCACGCACCGTGCCATCGATTACTTCATCGCCGACCTTGATCAGCGCTCCGCCGATCAGCGCGCGATCAACGTGCAGTTGCGGCCGAACTTTGCGCTTGAAACGCCGCTCGAGATCACCGACGAGTTGCGCCAGCGCAGCGTCGTCGACCGGAAACGCACTTTCGATCTGCGCTTCGACAACGCCCTCGCGCTCATTCTTAAGCGACTCGAACAACGTCGCAATTTCCGGCAGCACCGCCAAGCGATCGTTTTGTATCAGCACGCGCACGAAGTTCTGCACTTCCGCGTTCAGCGTATCGCCGGCTCCCGCCGCAACGAGTCCGTACAGCTGCTCGGGCCCGACCTTTGGATCGCCGATCGCGTTATGCATATCGGCGTCCGAGACGATCATCGCCAGCCGTTGCAACGCCTGCGACCACGCCTGCAGCTTTCCGTCCGCGTCGGCCGCGGCAAAAATGGCTTCCGCGTACGGGCGAGCGATCGTCAGGTTCTCGGCCATACAACCTACCGCAACTGCTCACGGAGTTGTTTCAGCAAATCAGAGTGCGCCTGCGCGTTGACTTCCCGCTGCAAAATCTTCTCCGCGCCGGCGACCGCCAGCAGCGCGACTTGTTCGCGTAACTGATCCTTCGCGCTCGTCATCTGCTGCTCGATATCGGCCTGGGCGACTGCTTTTTCGCGTGCACCTTCGGCGCGCGCCGTGCTCTTGGCTTCCTCGATCATCTGCGCGGCGCGCTGCTCGGCCTGCAAGATGATCTGCGATGAGCGCTCGCGTGCTTCTCGCACCGATACGTCAGCCTGCTTCGACGCGTTTTCCAGCGTGACCCTGGCCTGCTCGGCATCGGCCAGCCCGGCGATGATCTTCTTCTGCCGCTCGTCGATCACACGGGTGATATACGGCCAAATGTACTTGTTGCAAAACCAGATAAAGAGCGCGAACGTGATCGCCTGCGCGATCAGGGTCAGGTTGAAGTTCATTGCTCGCGCGAACTAGTTGAGCACGGTCAACAAGGGGTTGGCAAACGCGAAGAACATCGCCAGGCCAACGCCGATGATGAACGACGCGTCGATCAGGCCGAGCAACAGAAACACTTTGGCCTGCAGCTGCGGCATCAACTCCGGCTGGCGCGCGGCACCTTCGAGAAACCGACTGCACATGATGCCGACGCCAACGCACGCACCCAAGAGCACCGAGGCCAATCATCAGTCCGATGCCGATGCTGGTGTACGCCTGAACCATCGCCAGCAGTTGAAGCTTTTCCATTGTTATCGCCCTTAGTTAAAAATTAGTGATGTTCGTGCGCAATCGCGATGTAGACCACTGTCAACATCATGAAGATGTACGCCTGCAACCCGACGATCAGGATATGAAAGATCGACCATCCGAGCGCCAGAAAGATGCTCGCCACGGTGCCGACCAACCCCGGCCGCGGCCATCGTCCACAGCAGCAGGAAGATGATCTCGCCCGCGTACATGTTGCCGAACAGCCGCAGCGAGTGCGACAGCGGTCGCGAAATCAGCTCGACCAGGTTGAACAGCAGGTTCGGAATCCACAGCAGCGGATTCTTGCCGAACGGCGTGCAGAACAATTCGAAGATCCAGCCGCCCGAGACCTTTGACCGCGATCGAGTAGTAAATCATCAGCAGCCACACCGACAGCGCCAGCGCGAAGGTCGTGTTCACGTCGGCGGTCGGCACGTTGCGGAAGTACTCCTGGCCCAGTACGTGATGGTGGAACCACTGCCATCAGATCGACCGGCAGAAAATCCATCGCATTCATCAACAGCACCCACAAGAAAACCGTGAGCGCGGTAGCCGCGACGAATCGGTGCGAATCGCCGTGATAGATGCCCTTGACCTGATCGTCGACGAAATCGATCACCCACTCGACGAACGCTTGACGTTTTCCCGGCACACCCGACGTCGCGCCGCTGACCACCCAGCGCAGAAAGCCCAGCGCCAGCACGCCGACCAGCACCGACACCGCGATCGTGTCCCAGTGAAAGGCCCAGAATCCCTCACCCGACTTATTGAACGTCAGATGGTGCGCAATGTAGGAAGTCGGGGTTAGTTGTTCTTCGGTCGCCACGGCGCTATGTTTCCCTGACGAAAAGAGCCATCGAGAACAAGATCGTCGTAATCGCAAACGTCGCGATGAAGCCAAAAGCCACGACACTCTTGTACAGCAAGAAAACCGCCGCCAGGCCGGCGACGATCAAAAAAACTTTCAGGCCTTCGGCGATCAACGCGCTGGCGACCGCGGTTGCCGGATCGGCCGCCGGCTTACGTAACGCGAACCACGCCGCCGCCAATCCGGCCGTGATGCTGATCGCGCCGCCGAGCGCGGCAGAGATCGCGCCGTGCGTGCCGGCGAACCAACCGAGTACGGCGATGGCTAACGCGGTGGCGAGAAGCTGCCACCTGAGCACCGTTCGAATCGGGTGGCTCAGTGCGAAAGACATCGTGAACTAGGCGGGAGTTAGAGCAAGCCGGAAATAAAAAAAGCTGCGCATTGTACTGCGCGGCGAGAAGGGGTCAAAGCGCACTGGACGCGCGTCCGCGTCAGCGCCGGAGCCGTGCGACGATGCCTTCGAGTTGATCGAGGCTGGAAAATTTGATCGTCAGCTCGCCCTTGCCGCGCGGATCGGCCTGCAGCCGCACATCCGCAGCCAACGTATCGGCCAGCTCGTCTTCGAGCCGGACGATGTCGCGGCTGCGAGCTGGCGCCTTTTTCGATGCCTTGCGAGCTTTCACACCGCCCCCGCGCGCCACCAGCGCTTCAGTCGCGCGTACTGAAAGCTGCCCGGCCGCGATGCGGTTACCCAGTTGAATCTGCTGTGCAGCGCTTAGTGCGAGCAGTGCGCGTGCGTGCCCCATGTCCAACTTTCCATCCAGCACCATCTGCTGCACCGGCGCCGCAAGATTCGTAAGCCGCAATAAATTGGAGGTGGCGCTGCGCGAGCGGCCGATTGCCTGCGCGGCCTGTTCGTGAGTAAAGTGAAATTCGCGTATCAGCCGCTGCACTCCATGCGCCTCCTCGAGCGGATTCAAGTCTTCGCGCTGGATGTTTTCGATCAGCGCCATCGCCAGCGCTGCGTTATCCGGCACCTGCTTGATGATGACCGGTACTTCGTGCAGACCCGCAATGGCGGCCGCGCGCACACGACGCTCACCGGCAATGATCTCGTAGCCGTCGCCCTCATTGCTACCAACCGGGCGCACCAGAACCGGCTGCATCACACCTTGCACCTTGATCGATTCGGCCAACTCACGCAACGATTCTGGGTTCATTTTCGTGCGTGGCTGGTATCTGCCGGGCCGTAGTTGCTGCAGCGGCAGCGTGCCGGTGGAAGCAGCAGTCGAGGTGCTTTCACCGCCTAGCAGAGCGTCGAGCCCGCGCCCGAGTCCCTTATTGCGCTTCATGATGTCGCTCGCTCATAGGTTGTCTTCGCTGCCCGCTGGAGCGCGATACCAGTACGCATAGCAATCCTTGAATCCGAACTTCGAATATGCACGACGCGCAGGTGCGTTGTCTGCCTCGACCTGCAGATACGCGATTTCGGCGCCGGCAGCGCGCGCATCGTCCAATAGCTTGGCGACGATCGCAGTAGCGACGCCACGGCCGCGATACTCGACCGCAGTCACCATGCCGAAAACACCGGCGAGCTTGCCTTCCAGCGCGACGCTTCCGCACGCGACCAATACGTCGCCGTCGAACTGAACGACAAAAGCACTGCGGCCGGCCGCCCTCGCGTATCGCTCGCGCTCCGCGATTGCTTTGGCCGGGTCGAGCCCATGCAATGTGCAAAACGCCGCGGCAAACTGCTCAACGTTCACCGATTGCGCCGCAGATTGCGGCGCGCTTCGCTCGACCTCCGAAAGCGCAACAGTCATCACGCGCGTGTCCTGATGCGCGCCAAAACCAGCGGCGGCTAACTCGGCGTCCAGATTGCGCGGCTGTGAAAACGGTGTAATGCGAAACAAGCACGGCAGACGACGCTGCTGGTAAAAATCAACGCAGTGCGAGAGCTTTGCGGCGAGTGGCAGGACGCCCGCGCCGATGCTATTGATCGAGCGCGCGCGCTTCGCCTTGCCCGGCGAATATCTCAATAGCCAGCCGTCAAAAAAGCTCTGCTGCGCGGGCTGCGAGACGGCCAGTGATGCATCTTCGATGCGCGCCGCCAGTGCGTCGGTGGTCTGGCGCTCATTGGCACGCAAATGCGCGGGGATCGACGCCGGATCAAGCATGCATCACGCCACGCTCCAACGCGTGCACACGGCGGATCATTTCCGCGCCAAACGAGACATACGCTTGCGCGCCTTTCGATGCGCGATCGTAAACAACGCCCGGCAGACCGTAACTGGGCGCTTCCGCCAACCGGACATTGCGCGGAATAATCGTGTCGAACACCTTGTCACCGAACTTCGCTACCAATTGCTCCGACACCTGCTGTTGCAGCGTCATGCGCGCGTCGAACATCACGCGCAACAAGCCGATGATGCGCAAATCGGGGTTTAGATGGGCCGCGACGCGCTGAATCGTATTGACCAGATCCGCCAACCCTTCGAGCGCGAAGTACTCGCACTGCATCGGAATGATGACGCCGTGGGCTGCGCAAAGCCCATTTAGGGTCAGCAGCGACAGAGACGGCGGGCAATCGATCAGGATGAACTCGTACTGGTCGTTCACGGCTGCCAGCGCATCCTTGAGCCGCGTCTCGCGATGATCAAAATCGACGAGTTCAATTTCGGCGCCCGCTAATTCGCGGTTGGCGCCGAGCACGTCGTATCCGCCGTGCTCCGCATGCTGCCGCGCGGTCCGTATATCGGCCATTCCGAGCAGCACTTGATAAACCGTGGTGGAAAGCGCGCGCTTGTCGATTCCACTTCCCATCGTGCCGTTGCCCTGCGGGTCGAGATCGATCAGCAATACGCGCTGGCCATGCGACGCAATTCCGGCCGCCAGATTCACCGCGGTCGTCGTCTTGCCGACGCCGCCCTTCTGATTGGCGATGCAAAAAATGCGCGCCATTTACCGGGCCACGTGCATCAGGACGAGATGTCGCTCGGCATTCAGATGCGGCACCTGCAACCTGACCGTGCGGGCCACGCGCACGTCCGGCATCGAGCGTTTCAGCTCGTCGATCTCGGCGGTTGGCACAATCCCCTTCATTGCGCACCACCAGCCGTTTTTAGCCAGCAAGTGCCGAGTCAAGCCGACAAACTCCGCCAGCGACGCAAATGCCCGCGCCACGATCAACTCGAACGGTGACTGCGCTTGCAGGGTTTCAACTCGCGCGTGCACGCAGGTCACGTTGTCCAATGCCAGCTCGAGCTTTGCCTGCGTCAAAAACGCGATCTTCTTTTGCACTTTATCGATCAGTGTTACATGTAGGTGCGGCGCCGCTATCGCCAGTGGAATGCCCGGCAGACCGCCACCTGCACCCACATCGAGTGCGTTCACCAAACGCTCGCCGCCAATGCGCTGAATCTCCGGCACGATCGCCAACGAGTCGAGCAGATGATGGGTCAATACGTGTGCAGGCGATTCGATCGCGGTCAGGTTATGCACCGTGTTCCAACGCATTAGCAGCGCGGCATAGTGGGCAAGTGCATCCGCTTGCGGTTCGCTCAGTCGCAACCCGAGTTCCGACGCTGCGCTCGCGATAGCGTCCGCGTTGACGAGCGCTCCAAGATCTTTCTGCAAACGGTGCGGCTGCAAAGTCTTCGAGCAGATTACGCCGCAAGTCGGCCTTCGCTGCCGACGTTGCCCAGCCGCTTGATGTGCACCAGCAACAGCGAGATAGCGGCCGGTGTCACACCGGAGATGCGTGACGCTTGACCGATCGTTTCCGGTCGCTGATCGCGAAGTTTCTGGCGGACCTCGAACGACAGCCCGCGCACGTCTTCATAATCGAGCGACTCGGGAATTCGTGTTGTTTCGTGCGATTCTTGGCGCGCGACTTCGTCTTCCTGGCGCGCGATGTAGCCCGCGTATTTGATCGAGATTTCAACTTGCTCCGCTACCGCTGCGTCGGCCACCGGCGGTCCGCCGAGCGCTGAGCCGTCGGAGCGGCGCAGCGTCATCAGCGCCGAATAGGTGGCTTGCGGCCGCTTCAGCAAGTCGGCGAGCGTGTATTCGCGTTCGATCGATTGGCCCAACACCCTTGCTACTTCTCGATCTTCGACTAAGTGAGGATTCACCCACGTCGACTTGAGCCGCTCCAGTTCGAGTGCCACAGCGTCTCGCTTGCGGCAAAACGCTTCCCACCGGGCGTCATCAACGCATCCGACGCGACGGCCGATCTCCGTCAAGCGGGCATCAGCGTTGTCCTCCCGCAGCGATAACCGATACTCGGCGCGGCTGGTGAACATGCGATACGGTTCCGCCACGCCGCGCGTGATCAGATCGTCGACCAGCACACCGAGATAGGCCTCGTTGCGCGCCGGGCACCATGTGTCGCGGCCGCTCGCGACGAGCGCCGCGTTGATGCCGGCCAGCAACCCTTGCGCCGCCGCTTCCTCGTAGCCAGTCGTGCCATTGATCTGCCCGGCGAAAAACAAACCTGCGATTGCCTTGGTTTCGAGCGAGGCTTTCAGCGCCCGCGGGTCGTAATAGTCGTACTCGATGGCGTAGCCGGGGCGAACGATGTGCGCATGCTGCAGACCGGCGATCGACCGCACGACCTGCAGCTGCACATCGAACGGCAGCGAGGTCGAAATTCCGTTCGGATACACCTCGTGCGTGGTCAAGCCCTCGGGCTCGAGAAAGATCTGATGGCTCGCCTTGCCGGCGAACCGGTGAATCTTGTCTTCAATCGACGGGCAATAGCGCGGGCCGACGCCTTCGATCACTCCCGAGTACATCGGCGAGCGATCCAAGTTGGCGCGGATGACGTCGTGTGTCCGCTCGTTGGTGTGCGTAATCCAACACGACACTTGCCGCGGATGTTGCTCAGGCGTTCCGAGAAACGAAAACACCGGCGCCGGATCGTTCTCGCCCAACTGCTCTTCGCACGCCGCAAAATCGATCGAGCGGCCGTCGATGCGCGGCGGTGTGCCCGTCTTTAAGCGGCCCTGCGGAAGTTGCATCTCCTTCAACCGCGCCGCGAGCGAAACCGCAGCCGGATCTCCGGCACGGCCTGCTGCGTAGTTTTTCAAACCAATATGGATCAACCCGTTCAAAAACGTTCCGGCGGTCAACACCACGGTTGAGCCGTAAAAGCGGATGCCCGATTGCGTGACCGCGCCGCGGACTCTGCCGCCGTCGAGCAGCAGATCGTCAACAGGTTGCTGGAATAGCGACAGGTTCGGTTGGTTTTCGAGCCGGCCGCGAATCGCCTTGCGGTACAGCACCCGATCGGCTTGCGCGCGCGTCGCGCGCACTGCAGGACCCTTCGACCGATTCAAGATTCGAAACTGAATACCCGCTTCATCCGCAGCGGCCGCCATTGCCCCGCCGAGCGCATCGATTTCCTTGACCAGGTGGCCCTTACCGATACCGCCTATCGACGGATTGCATGACATCTGACCCAGCGTTTCCAGGCTGTGCGTCAGCAGCAACGTCTTGCTGCCCATGCGTGCAGCCGCCAGCGCAGCCTCGGTCCCGGCGTGGCCGCCGCCCACCACGATCACGTCAAAACGGTCGGGAAAGTCCATTGAAGTCTGCGCAATTACCGTATCAAGCAGCGCGCTGCTCGCCGGCACGACGGCGATCGTGTGCACTGCGACGTGGCGCCGGCGAAGTATACGCAGCGTGTCAGACGCTGCGAGGCGAAATGTTTCACGTGGATCCAGCGCCGAAGCCGGCGTGTTCCACGTGAAACAAAGGCGTTGGGTCGGAGTACGGCTACTGGCTGAAGCGTGGCTCGAGCACGGTTCCCCGCACGCGCAGACTGATGGGCGCCTGCACGCGTGTCGTACCGAGTTCGACCCGCACGCCACCTGCAAGCGCCAAATCGGGGGCCACTGTGAAGTCCCCGCGCGCGGCCATCGCGCCGGCGCGACCACCGGTGTCTTCGAAGCGCACTCCGTTGGCGGACGCGGCCATCAACCCGTTGAATTCGGTAAAGCGGGTCTGCCCCGCGGCCATCGCGCCTTGCGACGCCGCAAGGCCTAAATTGATTCCGTTTATCGTCGCCCACCGGATCTGGAACGGACCCGCAATCGCGCTGCGCGCGATCGCATCGTCCAGCGTTTCCCCGCGGCCGGCGATTGTCAGACTCATCGTCGCGGTGCCTTGCACGGCGGTCGGCGGTCCGTCACCGCCGGCGCCTTGCGCTTGCGGCCTCAGCCTTTGCAGTACCGACTCGACGTCGATATTGGAAGCTCCAGCGATGCCGGTGATCGCCCATTCGACATCGGTCGCCGCATACACGGTGCCGCTCGTCATACCGAAGAACCCCGCGAGCGTGAAGTCGGAGACTTCAATCACGTTGTCGAAGATGCGCCCGGTCGCCTGGATCTCGTTCCACCGTACGCGCGGTCCGAATGGCGGTATCCACCGGTCCGCGTTCAGACGAAACTCGATCGACTCGCGGCCGTCAGCCAACCGGCCGGGCCGAAACGACAGCTGCATGGTCCCGTCCGAATCGAGCGGACGCAACACGAGCGGGCCGAACGCCCCGTCGCTGGTCCTGCGTAAGACGCCTTCAAAAGCGTCAGGAAACAAGCGCGAGTCGCCGATACGGACAGAGGCGAAGCGGATGGTTGAAATCTTGCTCGGTAGCTCGCGCACGCCGCCGGGCAGCGTCCGAAGGATATAGGCCGCCTGCGGCGGCGTAACGGTCATCGGAGCGATCAGCGCTTCGCTCCACACCCAGTTGCCGCCGCGGATCGCGCTCCACAAATCCTTCCAGTTGATCAGCAGCGATACTTCGTCGGCCTTGAACTGTCCGCCGACGTCGATGCCGCGCACGATCAACCGCGGCGTCGGCGAAAATCGGAAGTCGGTCTCTGCGACCTGCACACGGCGCTTGAATACGGCCGTCAGCCGCTCGGACACCTGCGCTGCCGACGTTTCTTCTTGCAGCGGCGCCAAGGTCGCGTAGATGCCGGCGCCAATGACCGCAATGATCGCGACCATCAGCAGCCGTTTCATCCATAACCGAAGGATTTCGCGCCGCCTGCCGTCCGAATACTCAGACGCTTCTGCCCGATCGCGCTCCTCCTGCAAATCGAGCCGATCGGGCACATTGACGGTCGTAATCGCCCAGTTGGTCGACGCGCCGTTGATCTCGTGCCCGATGGTAGAGCTGTCCTTAGCACGCTTGTGCGAGCGCTTACTTTCGCGCTCTCGCGCCAGTATGCGTTCTCTGCGAGCCGGCTGCGGCGACCCGATCGAGCCCATCACAGTGGCCTCTCGGGCCAATTGCGCGGCGGCTTGCTCCACGCTCGCGCGTACCAACTCGGCCGCAATCGCCTCTTCAGAGTCGCCAAATACGGTGATCGGGTCGAGGTCGGTCTGTTCCAAAAACTGAGCGACCGCTTCGGGCTCAAGCGCTGCCGTTTCCGGCAGTGACCCATTGCCCTTGCCGGACTCGTAGCTGATCGGCTCCACCAGGCTCGCAGCCTGCAGCTTGCGCAATGCGCGCTCGATGCGCTCGTCGTTCAGGCTCGGCAGCCGTGTCTTCAGACCGGCGACGTTGAGCCGGCCATCCAGCAGAATCAGGATCAGCCGCTCGCTCTGCGTGAACTGATGCGACTTTTCATAGACTTCGCGCACGCCGCGATCGGTGCGTCGATACATCATCGAGACGTTTAACGCCATGCGTGTATGAGAAAGCGCGGGAAGTGCGCAGTCTGGTCGAGCAACAGCCCGGATCGATCGATTGTATCGACGAAGATGACGTCTTTATAGACTCCGTTTAGCCGATAAGAGGTGATAACGCCCTGTTTGCCGGATGTTGAAAGCGTCCCGGCCACAAACAGGTGATAGTGCAATTACGCGGCGCCAACCGCCGCATGGCGGCGCGCCCACCACGCCTGAAACTCGCCGACTAAGCCGCGACGAAACGCCATTACGCAGATGACGAAGATCAGACCGGTCACGATCGTAACGGCCTCGCCTAGACCATTGAACCACTCGATGCCGGTCGTGCGGCCGAGGAATGCGCCGATGTCGCCCACTTTGTTTTCGAGCGCAACCACGATGAACGCACCGAGGATGGGACCGAGCATCGTTCCCATCCCACCCACGAGCACCATCAGAATCACCAGCCCGGACGTGGTCCAGTGGGCATCGCTCAACGTTGCGAACCCGAGCACCAGTGTCTTGCTTGCGCCCGCCAATCCGGCCAGCGCCGCGGACAACACAAATGCCAGCAGCTTGAAGCGCGCGACGTCGTAGCCGAGCGACGTGGCGCGCGGCTCGTTTTCGCGAATCGCTTTCAGCACTTGCCCGAATGGCGAGTGCACGGTTCTGTAGATCAGCAAGAACGACAGCACGAAGATGCCCAGGATGACGTAGTAAAGCGTCAGATCATTGCTCAGGTCGATAAAGCCGAGCAAGGTGCCGCGTGGCACGCTCTGCAACCCGTCCTCGCCACCGGTAAACGGCGCTTGCAGAAAGAAGAAATAAAGCATCTGCGCCAATGCCAGCGTGATCATTGAAAAGTAGATGCCGCTGCGCCGTATCGCCAATGCGCCCATCACGAATCCAAGCGCGGCGCCCGCCAGCGTTCCGACCAGCAATCCGACTTCGGTCGGGACACCCCACACTTTCAGTGCGTGGCCTGCGGCGTATGCGGCGACTCCGAGAAACGCCGCGTGGCCGAACGACAGCAACCCCGTGTAGCCGATCAGCAGATTGAACGCACACGCAAACAGCGCGAAGCACATCACCTTCATCACGAACACCGGGTACGCGCCTACCAGCGGCAACAACGCAACGAGTATCAGTAGCACAAGGAGGATGGTGAACTCTCTGGTCAGCTTCACCTACTTCTCCTTGCCGAATAAGCCCGCGGGCCGTAGCAACAGCACGATTGCCATGATCACGAATACGACCGTGGCCGATGCCTCCGGATAAAAAACGCGAGTGAAGCCTTCGATTACGCCGAGGCCAAGCCCGGTGAGGATCGAACCCATGATCGAGCCCATACCGCCGATGACCACGACCGCAAACACGACGATGATCAAGTTGCTTCCCATCAACGGCTGCACCTGCAATATCGGCGCCGCCAGTACGCCGGCAAAAGCGGCAAGCGCAACACCGAAGCCGTAGGTCAGCGTCACCATTAACGGCACGTTGACACCAAACGCTTCGGTCAGCTTCGCGTTTTCGGTACCAGCACGCAGTAACGCGCCGAGCTTGGTGCGCTCGATCACATACCACGTGCCAAAGCAAACGATCAGTGAAGCGAGCACGACCCACGCTCGATAATTGGGCAAGATCATGAAGCCCAGATTGCGCGCGCCGGTCAGCTGCTCCGGAACGCTGTACTGCAGCCCCGACACGCCGTAGAACGAACGGAAAAATCCTTCGATCAGCAGGGTCAAGCCAAACGTAAGCAGCAGGCCGTACAAATGATCGAGCTTGTACAAATGCCGTAACAACAACCGCTCGATGATGACGCCAAATACACCGACCAGCAGCGGCGCCACTACCAGCATTACCCAATAGTTGAGCCCGAAGTAGGTCAGGCCCATCCAGGCGAACATCGCGCCCATCATGTAAAGCGCGCCGTGCGCAAAGTTAATTACATTCAGCAATCCGAAGATCACTGCCAACCCGAGCGACAAGATCGCGTAAAACGAGCCGTTGACGAGCCCGAGCAACAGCTGGCTTAACAACGCGGGCAGCGAGATGCCGAAAAGTTCCATTGGACTAGAAAAGCCGGGCGGCGTGCGCCGCCCGGCCACTGCTTATTTTTTTGTGACCAATGAGCACTTCGAATTTGCGAGCGACTGATACGCCTGTTCGCCCGGGATCGTCTGTGCGACCTTGAAATAGTCCCACGGCTCTTTTGACTCGGCCGGCGTTTTCACCTGCATCAGATACATCTCGTGGACCATGCGGCCATCGGGACGGATATAGCCGCCCTTGGCGAACATGTCGTTGATCTTCTGTTTTTTCAGCTGCGCCATCACCGCATCGGCATCGTCGGTGCCGGCGGCTTTGACGGCGGTCAGATACTGCATGGTCGCCGAGTAATTGCCCGCCTGAATCATCGACGGCATGCGCTTGAACTTCGTGAAGAACTTGCGGGCCCACTCGCGCGACTCGGGCGACTGGTTCCAGTACCAGCCGTCGGTCAGGTACATGCCCTGCGTAGTCGGCAAGACCGAGTGCATGGATGTCGTTGATGAACATCAGCAGGCCGGCGAGCTTCATGTTCTTCGTAATACCGAACTCGTTCGCGGCCTTGATCGAGTTGATCGTGTCGCCGCCGGCGTTCGCCAATCCCAGGATCTGCGCCTTGCTGTTCTGTGCCTGCAGCAGGAACGACGAAAAATCCGATGCCGACAGCGGATGGCGCACCTGACCGACTACCGTGCCTCCCGCGGCTTTCACCACCTCCGCCGTGTCTTTTTCCAGCGAGTGGCCGAATGCGTAATCAGCCGTCAGGAAGAACCAGCTCTTGCCGCCGCTCTTGACCACCGCTGAGCCAGTGCCGTTGGCAAGCGCGATCGTGTCGTACGTGTAGTGCACGATATACGGCGAGCAATCCTCGTTGGTCAGACGCGACGTCGCAGCGCCGGAGACAATGAAAGGTCTCTTTTTTTCGGTCGCGACCTTGGCCGCCGCCAACTGCGCTGCCGAGTTGGTGCCACCGATGATCATGTCGGCGCCGCCCTGGTCGATCCACTCGCGGACCTTGGACGACGAAATGTCCGCCTTGTTCTGATGATCGGCTGATAACACTTCGATCTTCTTGCCGGGAAATTCCTTCTGCATATCGGCGATCGCCATGCGAATCGCTTCCACACCGGCCGGCCCGTCGAGATCCGAGTACAGCGACGACAGGTCGGTGATAAAGCCGATCGTGATCTTGTCACCGGATAGTTTCTGTGCACTCGCTGCCGACATGCCGAATGCCAGGCCACACGCTGCAAGCGCGGCACATACTTTGTTCAGTTTCATTGCTTCTCCCTCATTGCATCCCGATAAACGGTGTGTTGAATCAAACTCCAAGAAGCTCGTGCAACGTCTCCTCTTTCGCGCGCAGCTGCGCTGCGGGGAATGATTCGACGATTGTTCCGTGCTCCATGACATAAAAACGGTCGGCCAGCGGCGCCGCAAAGCGGAAGTTCTGTTCGACCATCACGATGGTGTAGCCCTTGGCTTTCAGAGTGCGGATCATCTCCGCGAGCTTGTTGACGATCACCGGCGCCAAGCCCTCTGAAATCTCGTCCAGCAGCAATAGATGCGCACCGGTGCGCAGTATGCGCGCCACTGCCAGCATCTGCTGTTCGCCGCCGGATAGTCGCGAGCCTTGCGATTTCGCGCGTTCCTTCAAGTTCGGGAACATCGCATAGATCTCATCCACGCTCATACCGCCGTTGCCGCTGGCTCCAACCCGCGGCGGCAGCATCAGGTTTTCCTCGCAAGACAGGCTGGCGAAGATGCCGCGCTCTTCGGGGCAATAGCCGATTCCCAGATGCGCGATCCGGTAGGTGCGCAGGTCGATCGTCTCCTTGCCGTCGACCTGGATCGAGCCCTTGCGGGCGCCGGTCAGTCCCAGTATTGAGCGCATCGTCGTGGTGCGCCCAGCGCCGTTGCGCCCGAGCAAGGTCACGACCTCGCCCTTGCCGACATGCAAATCGACGCCGTGCAGGATGTGCGATTCGCCATACCAGGCGTGCAGATTTTTGATTTCGAGTGCCGCGGCCATCAGTGACCGATGCCTTCCAACTGCGTCTCGGCCGTACCCATATAGGCCTCCTTGACGGCTGGATCGTTCGACACCTGTTCGTACGGTCCCTCGGCCAACAACGCTCCGCGCGCCAGCACGGTAATACGGTCCGAGATGCCGGAAACGACGCTCATGTTGTGCTCGACCATCATCACCGTGCGCCCGGCGGCAACGCGCTTGATCAAGCTGGTGACGCGCGCCACGTCTTCATGGCCCATGCCCTGCGTAGGTTCATCAAGCAGCATCAATTCGGGCTCAGTCGCCAACGTCGTCGCGATTTCGAGCGCGCGCTTGCGGCCATATGGAAGCGAGACGGTTTCGACGTTTGCGAACGAACCGAGATCAACCTGGTTAAGCAAGTCAAGCGCGCGCGCATTCATCGAGTGCAGCACTCTCTCGCTGCGCCAGAAGCGGAATGACAGATCGGTCGCGCGTTGCAAAGCGATTCGCACGTTTTCCAGCACCGTCAAATGCGGGAACACCGACGAGATCTGAAACGAACGTACGATGCCGCGCCGTGCGACGTGAACCGGTGAATCACTCGTAATGTCGGTGCCGTTGAAAAAAATATGGCCGCGCGTCGGCGTCAGAAACTTGGTCAGCAGATTGAAGCACGTGGTCTTGCCCGCACCGTTCGGTCCGATAAGCGCGTGAATCGTTCCACGCTGGACTTTTAGATTGACGTTATCGACTGCGACAAAACCCTTGAATTCCTTCGTAAGGCCGCGGGTTTCGAGAATAACGTCGGTCGTACTCATCGGGAGGGTGAGTATCTTTAAAAAGCAACGGGGTTGCAAGAGCGGCCATCCCCGAGCTTTCACCCGGAGCCAGTCGGAGTGCTTATTCGCCTAGCCGACGTGCAAAATTGCACCTCGTGTTTTCAAGCTGATCCGGTAGGCGGCCTGCCAGTTTGGCGAACAAATCGGTGTGCGATCGAATTTCGCTGCGCCAATCGTCGAGATTGATCGCTGTGATCGCGTCGAACTTTGCGCGCGAAAAGTCAAGACCGTTCCATTCCATGTCTTCGTAACGAGGCGACACGCCGAATACGTGCTCGGTGCCCGACGCTTTACCCTCGATCCGGTCGACGATCCACTTCAGCACGCGCATATTCTCACCGAAGCCCGGCCAAATGAACTTACCGTCCGGCCCGGTGCGAAACCAATTGACGGTGAAAATCTTCGGCAGCTTGACGCCGTTCGCCGCCAATCGCGCGCCCAGTGCGAGCCAGTGCGCGAAGTAGTCACCCATGTTGTATCCGCAGAAAGGCAGCATCGCGAACGGATCACGGCGCAGCACGCCCTGCGCGCCGGCCTGCGCAGCCGTCGTTTCCGAGCCCATCGTGGCCGCCATGTAAACGCCTTCGACCCAGTCGCGCGCCTCGGTTACCAGCGGAACGGTCGTCGAGCGGCGCCCCCCAAATAAGAATGCATCGAGCGGCACACCCTCCGGGTTCTCCCAAGCGTCGTCAATGGCGGGACACTGCGCCGCCGGCACGGTGAAGCGCGCATTCGGATGCGCCGCCTTGCGCCCCGCCTTCCCGTCTTCAGGCGTCCAATCCTTGCCTTGCCAGTCGATCAAGTGCGCCGGCGGCGGGGCCATGCCTTCCCACCATACGTCACCGTCATCGGTCAGCGCGACGTTGGTAAATATCACGTCCTCGCGCAACGTTGCTATCGCGTTGCGATTGGTCTTTTCCGATGTGCCGGGAGCGACGCCGAAGAAGCCCGCTTCTGGATTGATCGCATACAACCGCCCGTCGCTGCCCGGCTTGATCCACGCGATGTCCTCGCCGACCGTCGTCACGGTCCAGCCGGCAAATGAAGCCGGCGGAATCAACATCGCAAAATTGGTCTTGCCGCACGCCGACGGAAACGCCGCGGCAATGTGATATTTCTTTCCTTCCGGCGAAGTCACGCCGACGACCAGCATGTGCTCGGCCAGCCAACCGAGACCATCAGTCTGCGCAGCATCACGCGCCATCGTCGAAGCGATGCGCAGCGCTAGGCACTTCTTGCCGAGCAAGGCATTACCTCCATAGCCCGAGCCGAACGACCAGATTTCGCGCGTCTGCGGAAAATGAACGATGTACTTGGTGGAATTGCACGGCCACGAGACATCTTTCTCACCTCGCGCCAGCGGCTTGCCGACCGAGTGCACGCAAGGCACGAACTCGCCGTCCGGTCCAAGCGCATCGATGACCGCGCGGCCCATGCGCGTCATGATCCGCATGTTGACGACCACGTAGGCACTGTCGGAAATCTCGACACCGATCTGCGAGATGCGGCTGCCTAATGGCCCCATCGAAAACGGAATGACGTAGAGCGTGCGGCCGCGCATCGAACCCGCGAACAGCCCATTGAGCGTTGCGCGCATCTGAGCCGGATCGACCCAGTTATTGGTCGGGCCGGCGTCGTCCTTGGTGTTGCTGCATATAAAAGTGCGGTCTTCAACCCGCGCCACGTCCGCCGGGTCAGACAAGGCGAGAAAGCTGCCCGGGCGCTTGGCCGCGTTCAACCGGCGAAAGGTCCCGGCCCGAACGAGTTCGTCACACAGGCGGTCGTATTCCTGTTGCGATCCGTCGCACCACACCACGCGGTCGGGCTGCGTCAGCCGTGCCACGTCCGCCACCCAGGCCTTGAGCTTGTTGTTCTTGACGTACGACGGAGCGGTGATCGTTCCGGAAAGCACTGCGCTCATTCCTGCCTCCAATCGTCGCTCCGTCAATCGCGAAGCGCTCTTTGTCGGTTGCAAACGCGGGGCCGGCGATTCTAGCCCGCTTGCCGCGATCGTCTTGCGGCAACGAGCGCATCCCCAAAATAAGGCCCGCTGCGCGGGCCACAGAGTAGTTAGCTGAAGTTAAGCGACGATGTCGATCTCTACCGCTTGCGGGCCTTTCTGGCCCTGCTGCACTTGGTACTCGACTTTCTGGTTTTCCTTCAAGGTGCGAAACCCCTTGGCTTTGATACCACTGTAGTGCGCGAAGAGATCGGCGCCCCCATCGTCGGGCTTGATGAAGCCAAAGCCCTTGGATTCGTTAAACCATTTCACTGTGCCTGTCGGCATTTAAATAACTCCGGAGAAACACGGGAAGCGCCCGCGACGCGCAAGCGATGGCTGTTGGGATTTGCAAAGGACGAAGGAGGTACTGCGACAGGAACGGCTTGATGATGCTTCAGGAGCCTCATAAAAGCCGCTGGCAATGGCTTCCGAATTCATCGAACGAAGATGGAGCGAATCCTAGAGCGTGGTCGACTGCGATTTGACGCTACACCAGCGTCCGCCAAAAAGCTAGCCGCCGGGCAACGAGATTACGGCGACCAGGGCCGCGCCAGATCGGCCGGTAGCAGCGAGTAATGCGCCGCATCGAAACGCGCTTCGCCGTGCACGATGCCGTGCCGCGTCACACCTTCGAAGCTCGCACCGGCGCGCTCCGCCGCGCGGCGACTTGAAGTGTTGTCGAGGCGAATCCGCATCGATGCACGCACCAACTTGAGTTCGTTAAACGCGAATGCGGCGATAGCGCGAATCGCGGTACTGGCAACGCCACGTCCGCGTGCGCTCTTTCTTACCCAATAGCCCAGCTCGGCCTCGCGCTTGCCATAAAGCATGATGTCCTGCAGGCCGGCCCCGCCGAGAAGGGAGCCGTCACTCTTGCTTCTGATCAGCATCGGGAACGCGGTCTGATTGGTCCACATCTGGTCGGCCGTTTCGAACCAACGCTCGACATCGGCCGCGCCGTACTCGGGATGACACCAGGGCATCCAGCGGATCAATGTCGCTTTCGATTCGAGAACAGCTTGCAGGAATTCAGCGGCGTCATGGTTGGCAGCGGCCACTAGCGGCGTCAACTCGAGTTCCGGCGTCAATCCGGGTTGCGCCACCACCTTTGGACTTTTTCTAGCTTGCACGACGCGCCATCCACTTTTGCCAGTACCGATACATTGCGCCGACCGTTAGCAACAACGCAAGCAGCCGAATCGTGTGAAACGCCGTCACGATCGGCACGCCAAGTTGTAACGCCTGCGCGGTCAGCGCCATTTCGCCGATGCCGCCAGGTGTAGTCGCGATCGTCGCCGTCGGCCACGGCAATCCGGAGCCGCGCGCAAGCAAGGCAGCAAATCCCGCCGCCAGCAGCATGTAGAGCAGCGAGATCGCAGCAACCGCCGACAGAAAGCGCGGCGCAGCGCGGAAAAACTCCGGCGTAAAGCACGACCCGAGCGAGATACCGATCAACAGTTGGCCGGCGTTGACGATAACTGCAGGGAAGCTCGAAAAGCTGTGGCCGGTGGCGGTGATCAACGCTGAGGCCAGCAAGGGACCGATCATCCAGCTGTTCGGCGATCTGACACGCTGCATCACCGCTGCTGCGCCTGCGGTGATCGCGACCAATACGACAAACCCTGTCCACGAAAACGTTTTCGCCAGCGGCGTGTAAGGATCAAGCCCATGCACGTTCATCGCGTTGAACGCAAATGGCACGATCAAGACCACCAGCATGATGCGCAATGCGTGTGCCGCGGCCACCCTGTCAACCTGGCCGCCATTGCGTTGCGCTTGCGCCGCCATCTCGGGCGCACCGCCGATCGCCATTGCGAAAAATGAAGTCGGTGCGTCGGCGCCGACCGCTTTGGTCAATAACCAGCAGCCCAGCCAACCCAGCACGATCGAGAAAATCACCGCCACCGCAATCCACGGCGAGAGCCGCACGATCTCGCGTACTACATCAGGCGAGAAATACAAGCCGAGCGCGACACCGATGGCCCATTGACCTGCTTCGCGCGCCAGCGGCGGTTCGGCGATTTTGCCGTGGCTCATGCTGACGGCGGCGACCGCGACCAATGGGCCGATCAACCACGGCAATGGCGTCTTCAGGTAAACACACACCAGCGCACCGGCAATCGCCACCGCTATCGCTGCGACCGCGCGCCAGAATGAAAACGCCGCGCGGGGCGCGGCGTTGCGCGTCGGATCTAGATCGCTCACGCTATCTGTCGGGACTTGCGACGCGATAACCGCACGATCCACGGCACGATGATCAGCGCGGCAGTCAACGCCAGCAGCGACGCCGAAATGGGCTGAGTGAAAAACACGCTCGGATCGCCCTGGCTAATCGCGAGCGCCTTGCGGAACTGCGATTCGGCAAGTGGTCCCGAGTATCAATCCGATCACGACCGGTGCGACAGGGAAACCCCAGCGCCGCATCACGAAGCCCAACAGACCGAATACATACAGCGTGACGAGATCGACCACCGACTGATGCAGGCTGTAGGCACCGAGCGTGGCAAAGACCAGAATGCCGCCATAAAGCAACGGCTTCGGGATCGACAACACTTTCACCCACAACCCGATCAGCGGCAGATTGAGCACCAGCAGCAGGATGTTGCCGATATACATGCTGGCGATCAGCCCCCACACCAGCGTCGCCTGCGTCTGGAATAGCAGCGGTCCCGGCTGCAGGCCGTAGTTCTGGAACGCGGCAAGCAGGATGGCCGCCGTGGCCGAAGTCGGAATGCCAAGCGTCAACAACGGCACCAGCACGCCGGCGGACGCGGCGTTGTTCGCGGCCTCGGGACCCGCAACGCCTTCGATCGCGCCCTTGCCGAACTCCTCTGGATGCTTCGATAGCTTCTTCTCCAGAGCGTATGACAGGAAAGTTGGGATCTCTGCGCCGCCGGCCGGTATCGTGCCAAATGGAAAGCCGATGAAAGTGGCGCGTAGCCACGCCGGCCACGAACGTCGCCAATCGTCTTTCGACATCAGCAACGAGCCGCGCACCTGCTCCACCTTTTCTTCCTGCCGGCTCTGGTAGGACGCCATGTACAAACCTTCACCGACCGCAAACAGTCCGACGGCGAGCACGACGACGTCGATGCCGTCCAGCAATTCCGGCACACCAAATGAAAAGCGCATCTGCCCAGTTTGATCATCGATACCGACCAGACCGAGCAGCAGGCCCAGGAACAACATCGTCAGCCCGCGCACGGTTGAGCTGCCCAGCACGGCCGCGACTGTGACGAACGCGAAGACCATCAATGCAAAATATTCGGCCGGCCCAAATTTCAAAGCGACTTCGACCACAATCGGTGCGAGCACCGTCAATAGCAGTGTCGCAATGGTGCCGGCCACGAACGAACCAATCGCGGCGGTCGCCAGGGCAGGGCCCGCGCGACCGCGTCGCGCCATCTTGTTGCCCTCGAGTGCGGTCGCGATCGACGCCGACTCCCCAGGAGTGTTCAGCAGAATGGTCGTCGTCGATCCGCCGTACATAGCGCCGTAGTAGATGCCGGCAAACATGATCAGCGCACCGGTCGGATCGAGCTTGACGGTCAACGGCAACAGCATCGCGACGGTTAGCGCGGGACCTACTCCGGGCAGCACGCCGATCGCGGTGCCCAGTGTGACGCCGACGAAGCCCCACAGCAGATTGGTCGGCTGCAGTGCGACGCTGAATCCAGAGATCAGCGCATTCAATGTCTCGGTCATATGCCGGCGCCGCCCAGAATCGGCCTTAACCAGCCCGCCGGGAGATTGACATTCAGGAAGCGTACGAAGAAAAGAAAAACCAGCAGACCGAGAACCAGCCCGATGGCCAGATCGCGCAACCAGCGCGTGCTGCCAAAACCGCGTGCGACGCAGGCGAAGAGCGCGGCCGCGGCGATCACGAACCCGGCCGTGTGAACCAGCGCCATTTGCACGATCAGTCCGACGCTGACCCAGGCAAAGGCGCTCCACACGAACGCGTGCTCGCCGCGCTCAGCCGGATCGTCAGGCACCCGAGCACGGAAGCCGCCGGTGAATACTTCAGTCAGCAACCACACCCCGAGCAAGATCAGCCCGGCCGAGATGATCCTCGGCACGAAGTTCGGACCGATGCGTGCGTAGCCGCCGGCCTCCGGCAGTCTCCACGCAACGACGGTCGCACCGATGCCCAGCAGCAGCACGCCGAGCGAAATGACCAGCTCGGCGCGCGATCCCGCCGCCCCACGGGCCACGGCTATTTCCTACTTCTTAAGGCCCAGCGAATCGATGATCGTATTGATGCGCTTGATGTCCTCGTCGAGGAATTTCTTGAACTCGTCTCCGCCGAGATAGACACCGTCCCAACCGTACTTGGTCAGCGTTTCCTTCCACGCCGGTGAATCAGTGGCGGTCTTGACGGCCGCAACCAGCGTATCCCGCTGCGCGGTCGAAATCGCAGGCGCTCCGAAAACGCCACGCCAGTTGCCGAGCACGACATCGATGCCTTGCTCCTTCAGGCTCGGAATGCCGTCGATCTTGCTCGGCCCCGACACGGCCAACGCACGCATGCGCCCGCCCTTGACGTGTTCTGCGAACTCGCCTAGCCCCGCAATGCCGGCGCTGACATGGCCGCCCACGATCGCTGCGACCTGGTCGCCGCCGCCTTTAGACGCGATGTAGTTGATCTTTGCGGGTTCGACGCCGACTGCGCGCGCAATCATGCCGGCCAATATGTGATCGGAGCCGCCCGCCGATCCGCCGTTCCACGACACCTTACCCGGATCAGCCTTGAACGCCTTGACGAGGTCGCCCATCGTTTTGAACGGCGAACTCGCTGGAACCACGACCACCAGATATTCGCTGGTCAGCCGGGCGACGGGCGTAACCATCGTCAAATCGACCGGCGACTTGTTCAGCGCGATGCCGCCGACCATCACCATGCCGCCCACTAATAGCGCGTTCGGATCGCCTTTCGCGCTGTTGACGAATTGCGCGAGCCCAATCGTGCCGGCGGCGCCGCCTTTGTTTTCGAATTGCACCGTCTGCACGGTCTTGGCGCTCTGCATTGCTGTTGCCAACGCGCGGCCGGTTTGATCCCATCCCCCACCCGGGTTAGCCGGAATCATCATCTTGACTGCGCCCAATTGCTGCGCGTTCGCGATGCTGAACGGGAACTGTGCCGCGGTCAGCGATGCGAGCGCGGCGAGTGAAAAGTCACGGCGTTTCATTCAGGTCTCCTTGAACAAGTTGCGCGCTGCGACGCGGTTTTTCAGCATCGTAGCAGTGCGAATCAACGCGGGGAATCGTGCCAGAGCGCGCCTCCATCGTTACGCGTTCGCGCGCTCGGCCTGCTGAGCCGGCATGTGTGATCTAGTGGCCAGATGGCACTAGGTCACAGGAACGCCCGACGACGATATTCGCGCGCATCTAGTGGGTCTTGATCTTCGACCTCCGAAGGTTTCAAATTCAGCGGCAGGAGTCGTGTTCAATGCCCGCCGTACGCCGGGCCGTCGTCGACGGCCTGTTCTACCCCGCCGCGCCTGCCGCGCTGCGCGCGCAGGTTGCGGACTATCTCGCCAGTGCCGGCGTCGATACGACGCCGCGCGCTTGCCGAAGCTGCTGATCACTCCTCATGCCGGCTACGTCTACTGCGGCGCGATCGCCGGCCACGCCTATGCCCTGCTCGGACGCCGGCGCACACAGGTCAGCCGCGTCGTGCTGCTTGGCCCCGCGCATCGTGTCACGGTGCACGGACTTGCGGCCCCCGAGGCGGATGCGTTCGAGACTCCTCTCGGCGAGATCGTGCTCGACGTCGCTGCGCTGGCCAGCCTCGATGACTTGCCGCAGGTGGTTCGCGACGATCGGGCGCACGAGCGCGAGCATTCGCTCGAGGTTCAGCTGCCCTTCCTGCAGACGCTGCTCGAAAGCTTCACCCTGGTGCCGCTGGTTGTCGGCGACGCCAGCGCCGAGGCGGTGGCGCAGGTGCTCGAGCGGCTGTGGGGCGGCGACGAGACACTGATCGTGATCAGCTCGGACCTCTCGCACTACCTTCCGTACGCGCAGGCGCAAGCGGTCGACCGTGCCACCGCGCAGCGCATCCTGGGACTCGATGCCGGCCTCGCGCCGCACGAGGCCTGTGGCGCGGCGGCGATCAACGGCGCGCTGCAGGCGGCGCGGCGCCATGGCCTCGCGCCGCGCCTGCTCGATCTGCGCAACTCCGGCGACACCGCGGGCGACCGCGATCGCGTTGTCGGTTACGGCGCGTTCGCGTTCGAGGCGCTGCACTGATGGACGCGTATCCCGGGCGCTGGTGGCATCGGCTCGACGACGGGCGCATCCAGTGCGACCTGTGCCCGCGCGACTGCCGGCTGCACGAAGGCCAGCGCGGCATGTGCTTCGTGCGTCAGCGCGTCGGCGACGCGATGGTGCTCGCGACTTACGGGCGCAGCTCGGGCTTCTGCATCGACCCGATCGAGAAGAAGCCGCTGAACCATTTCTACCCGGGGTCGAGCGTGTTGTCCTTCGGCACCGCGGGCTGCAATCTGGCGTGCAAGTTCTGCCAGAACTGGGATATCTCGAAGAGCCGCGAGATGGACCGGCTGATGGACACGGCGTCGCCCGAGCAGATCGCCGAAGCAGCCCGCGCCAGCGGTGCCGCGAGCGTGGCCTTCACCTACAACGATCCGGTGATCTTCGCCGAGTACGCGATGGACGCCGCCGACGCCTGCCACGCGCTCGGTCTGCACAGCGTCGCGGTGACCGCGGGCTACATGCATGCAGAGCCGCGGCGCGAGTTCTACGCCAAGATGGACGCGGCCAACGTCGACCTGAAGGGCTTCACCGAGGAGTTCTACTTCCGGCAGACCGGCGCGCATCTCGCGCCGGTGCTCGACACGCTGCAGTACCTGCGGCACGAGACCGACTGCTGGTTCGAGATCACGACGCTGCTGATCCCGGGGCACAACGACAGCAGCGCCGAGATCGACGCGATGACACGCTGGATCGCCGACCAGCTCGGGCCCGATGTGCCGCTGCACTTCACGGCGTTCCATCCGGACTACAAGATGATGGACGTGGCGCCGACGCCGCCTGCCACGTTGACGCGCGCCCGCGCCATCGCGCTCGGCAACGGCCTGCACCATGTCTACACCGGCAACGTGCACGACGTCGAAGGCGGCACCACGTTCTGTCCGGCATGCCACAAGGCGCTGGTGCGGCGCGACTGGTACGAGGTGTTGTCTTGCAAGCTCGATGAGCGCGGCACGTGCCCTCATTGCGGCACACCGATCGCCGGCCGCTTCGGCGAATTCAAGCGCGGCTTCGGCAGGCGGCGCATTCCGGTGCGCTTGGCAGCAGCGGCGTAACGAAATGAACCTGGCTTCGCCAATGTCGATCGATCGCGATCTGACGTCTGCGCTGCTGCAGTTGGTGCGCGACCTCGCTGACCAGTTGCACCCGGGGAACGATTTCGCGCAAAGCCTCGGCATCGACCACTCGCTCGAGCGCGACTATGGGCTCGACAGCCTTGCGCGCGTCGAACTCGCGACGCGCATCGAGAGCGAACTCGGCGTGTCGCTCGACGAAGCCTTGCTCTCGCAGGCCGAGACACCGCACGACCTGCTGCGCGCCATCGTCGCCGCGCCTGCGTCGGCTTCGACCGCCTCCGCGCCCGAGCCTGTGCACGACGATTCGCGCATCGAATATCCGCCCGCTTCGCTCGCCACCCTGGTCGACGTTCTCGACTGGCACGCCGACCGGCATGGCGAGCGGCTGTTGATCGACGATCGAATCGGAGCGCGGCGCAACGACGCATCTGACCTATGCAAGGCTGCGCATCGACGCGCTCGCGGTCGCTGCAGGCCTTGTCGAGCGAGGCTGCGGCGCCGGTGACGCGGTGGCCGTCATGTTGCCGACCGGAAGCGAATTCTTCGCGGCGTTCTACGGCGCGCTCTATGCCGGCTGTGTCCCGGTGCCGCTTTATCCGCCGGCGCGCCTGACGCAACTCGAAGACCATCTGCAGCGCAGCGCGGGAATCCTGCGCAACGCCGAAGCAAGGCTGCTGATCACGGTGACCCAGGCGAAGCCTCTCGCGCACTTGCTGCGCGCGCGCTGCGAAACGCTGCATGCGGTTGCGACCGTGTCCGACCTCGCCGTCCCGCGAGGACAGGTCGCGCGGCCTGCGATCAGCGCCGATTCGACGGCCTTCCTTCAATACACCTCGGGCAGCACCGGCAACCCCAAAGGCGTCGTGCTCAGCCACGCCAACCTGCTCGCCAATGTGCGGGCGATGTGGCGCGCTTCGCGAATCAGCAGCGCCGATACTTTCGTGTCGTGGTTGCCGCTGTATCACGACATGGGGTTGATCGGCGCGTGCATCGGAAGCTTGTTCGTCGGTTATCGGCTGGTGCTGATGTCGCCGCTCGAATTTCTTAGCAAGCCATCGCGCTGGCTGTGGGCGATCCACGACCATCGCGCGACCGTGTCGGCGGCGCCGAACTTCGCGTACGAGCTGTGCGCGAACAAGCTCGCCGACGCCGACCTCGACGGGCTCGACCTCGGCTCGTGGCGACTCGCCTTCAACGGTGCGGAGCCGGTGAGCACCGACACGATCGAACGCTTCGCGTCGCGCTTCGCTCGCTACGGTTTCAGGCGCGAATCGATGTTCACGGTGTACGGCCTTGCCGAAGGCGTTCTCGGCGTGACCTTCCCTCCGCTCGAACGCGGGCCGGTGATCGATTCCGTTGACCGCGCTGCGTTGATGCGCGACGGATTTGCGAAGCCGGCTCGCGCCGATGATCCAAACGCATTGCGCTTCGTGTCGTGCGGCGTGCCACTTCCGGGACACGAGGTGCGCGTCGTCGATGGCGCGCACGAGCTTGCCGAACGCGCGCAAGGCCGGGTCCAGTTCCGCGGGCCATCGGCGACCCGCGGCTACTACAAGAACCCTTCGGCCAACGCCGACCTGTTCGCCGACGACTGGTTGAACACCGGCGACCTCGGCTACTTCGCCGCGGGCGAGCTGTATCTCACCGGCCGCGAAAAGGACCTCATCGTCCGCCGCGGGGTCAACATCCACCCGGCCGAACTCGAAGAGGCGGTCGCCAACCTGCCCGGCGTGCGCAAGGGAGGCGTGGCCGTCTTCCCCGCTACCGATCGGCGCACCGGCAGCGAGCGCCTCGTCGTGCTGGCCGAAACGCGCGTGACCGATGCCGGCGAGCGCAAGCAGATCGTCGCGGCGATCACGCGACTCGCGGCCGATCGCATCGGAATGCCGCCCGACGACGTCGTGCTCGCTCCGCCGCGCTCGGTGCTGAAGACCTCGAGCGGCAAGATTCGCCGCACCATGTCGCGCGAGCTGTACGAGCAGGGCGCGCTCGGCCGCACGCAGCGCGCGCCGTGGTGGCAGGTCACACAGGCTCGTGGCCCGCGCCGCTGCCGCGCAGGCATGGCGTGGCGCGTGGGGCGTGGTCCATATCGCGTGGGCCTTCTGGGCCTGGCTGGTCTTCTTGATCGCGGGCGCCGGCGCGTGGCTGACGACGATGATCCTGCCCGGCGTCGACCTGCGCCGGCGCGCGGCGCGCGCGTGGGCGCGATGCGCGATCAGGTTGTCGGGGATACACGTGCGGGTCGAAGGGCTCGAACGCCTGCCGCGCGCGAGCGCGGCGGTCGTCGTTGCCAATCACGCGAGTTATGCCGATTCGATCCTGCTCACCGCGGCGCTGCCGCCGCGATTCGGCTACGCGGCCAAGCGCGAGCTGGCCACAGCGGCGCTGCTCGGCGCGCCGCTGCGCAGACTCGGCGCGGTGTTCGTCGAGAGGGTCGATGCGGCAGGCGGTGTCGAGGACACCGGCGGTTCTCGAAGCGCATGCGCGCGCAGGCGAACCGCTGGTGATGTTCCCCGAGGGGACCTTCAGGCGCGCGCCCGGACTGCTGCCGTTCAAGCTCGGAGCCTTCGTCGTCGCGGCGCATACCGGCGCGCCGATCATCCCGGTCGCGCTGGTCGGCACGCGCTCGCTGCTGCGAGCCGGCGAGTGGCTACCGCGCCGCTGCGAGATCGTGATCACGATCGGCACGCCGATCGTCTCGACCGAGCACGACTGGGACGCCGCGCTCGCACTGCGCGATGCCGCAAGGCGCGCGATCCTCGCGAGCGTGTCTGAGCCTGATGCCGAGATTCAGCCGCATGCGGCAGGGGCGTTTGCGGCGTGACGAGTGCAACGCGATCGATGCGACCGGATGTGCATACCGGTTCAGATGGCGATGCGAGTGGCGGCGTGACCAGCAAAGCGGCGTGATCCAAGACAGGCGCTGGATGGAAGCGTCGGACGTCGTTGCGATGTTTCCCAGCCTGGTCTGGAAGATCCAGCTCGAGGCCGGCCTGCGCGACTCGCTGAACCCGAAGATCGAGGGAGCGCTGGCGGAGATGCGGCGCGAGCTACCGCCGCTTTCGGCGGGCCAGGGCTGGCAGTCCGGACAATCGCTGCATCGACGCGACGAACTGCGCGAGCTCGTGCCTTGTGTCGAGCGTGGTGTCACGAGCATCCTGCGCTTCTTGCGCATCGGCCACGACGCCTTCGAGATCACCGGCTGCTGGGCGACGGTGCTCGCCAAGGGCGCCGCGCACAAGGCTCACAGCCACCCCAACAACTTCTTGAGCGGCGTGTACTACGTCCGCGCCGACGCCGGCGCAGACCGCATCAACTTCCATGACCCGAGACGGCAGACCGGCGTGATCCGGCCGCCGGTTGTTGAGCTGACGGCCGAGAACACCGATCAAGTCGTCATCACGGTGCGCAGCGGCACACTGCTGATCTTTCCGTCGTGGCTCGAACACTCGGTCGATGCCAACCCGAACGAGGCGGAGCGGATCAGCGTCAGCTTCAACGTGATGTTGTCTTCGTTCACCGAGCAGCTGAGCCCGCCGCTTTGGAGCGGGGACAGATCGTCATAGCAGCCGCGGCAATCGCGGATCACCCGAGCTTTCGCGTTGCTACGCCACGAACCGACACTGCGACGCCGGCGTGCGCGTGTCCATGTTGCGGCCGCGGTTCATGTGGTCGTCGATCTCGGCGGCGCAGCCGAGCATGCGCGGATACAGGAAGATCGTGAATGCGGCCGTCTCCAGATCACGCTCGCTGTATTGGCCGCGCCGCAGCGGTACCCACAACATCTTCAGCAGCAGCGCAGCGATGACGGCGTCGATGTTCACGCAATAGACGTTGCGCGAGACGCCGGCGTCGAACAGGGTCTGCACCAGCACGCGGTAGAACTCGTGAAAGACGTTGTAATCGCCGCGCCGCGCGAAAAGATCGGCGATGAACACTTCGCGCGGATCGTGGTTGACCGGTTTGTCCTTGAACACCGGGTGGTTCACGCCCGGGATCTTCGCGATGTCCAGGCTGCCCGTGTTCTTGCGCTGCGCCTTGTACTCGGCGTAGTGCTGCACGGCTCGCGCTGCGAGCGCCTTGAGGTCGATGCCGTGCTCGCGCCGGCCCGGATCCTCCAGCCGGCTCTCCCGGAACTGTTCGTTTAGGAATGCAATGCCTTCGTAGCCGTTGCCGCCATGGGTATAGCCGGTGTGTGTGAGGAAGCCGATCAGCGCCTTGTTCAGTTGCACGCGCTCGGGGCTTTCGGGGCCGTCCGCGGACACGGCACCCTTGGCGCCCTGGGCAGAGATCGCCCCCGGTCCGTTGGTGAGCAGCAAGCCGATCAAGGTCTGGAAAACGAACAGGTCCTGCTCGTTCGGCTCGAGGCCGAGCAGCGCGGCGAAGGTGATTTCAGTGAGGCTGCGCTCGTTCACCATCGCATTCGTATCGAAACCGCAGAACCGAGCGGCTTCGTGATGCGCGGCGTCGGCGGAGGCGCCGATCAACGTGCCGAGGAGTTGCATCCACCAGGGCAGGCTCTCCGCCGTCAGGCGCGAGATGCGCTTGCGCCTGAGCGGACCCCAGGCGAGGGTGGTCGTGATCGCGGCGAGCACCGCGTCGGCGCGCGGATGGCCCGGCAGGTTCGCCAGCCAGCGCACGAAGACGGACTTCGCGCCGCGCGCGCGTACGCCGGCCAGCATCGCCTCGGCGCGTGAGTCGCGCGCCGGGCCGACCAGCGCCGCGACCTCCTTCGTGCCGACGCGCGTGAGGTCGAACTGCTCGTCGAGCGCGTCGTCGAGCCCGGCTGCGGTGAAACGATCGATCAGCAGTTTCGCCGCTGCGCGCGCCCCTTCCTGTCGGCGCGGGCCGACGATGGCCGCCGCCGCGGCCAGCACCGCATTCGGCGCGTTGCCGGCCTCGCGCGCCGCTTGCGCTGCGGCCAATTCGGGCGTGCCGTGCAGGTTCACGTACGGCGCGATCGCGACGTTGATGAGTTTGCGGTCGTTCTCGCCGCCGCTTTCGTGCAACAGGGACAGGTTGAGGTTGGCTTCCAGCGTTTGCGTGGCCGCATCCAGCATCGAGACGCCGTGCAGGCTGCTCACTTGCGTGACCGCATCCATCTGCGAAGCACCCGAGGCGTCCTTCAACGCCTGGCGCGGCGGGATCGCGCCGACTTGGAGGTTCACCTGCGCAATCTGCTCGTTGTACGGGGGGATCGCGTCGACGACCGGTAGATCGAGCTCGGCCGGCAGGTCGAGGCCCTGGTTGGCGCCGAACCACGGCTTCAGAGCCAGACTACCTTCAGGCGCGAAGTCCGGCATCGTCGCGTTCGCGCGCATCACTTCGGTGAGCGCTGCCGGAATGTGCGCGATGTTGGTGACGACTGCACCCTTCGCCGAGAACACTGGTTTGCTCGGCGTGAAGATGGCGTCGACACCGAACTTCTGCATGAACCAGCGTTCCTTGGCCTGCGCGTCGTCGGAGCCGCCGGCCATCGCGCCCGCATGACCGACCGCGCGTGTGAGCTTGCTCTTCCAGCGGCCGACGACGCAGGCCACGACCGGCTTGGTGAAATTCGCATCGAGCTCGTAGTAACCACCGGGCTCGCAATAGAGCACCGCGGCCTTGCTACGCGCATCGTTGGCAAGCGCAAACGCGAACTCGGGCGCCGCGTAGTGGATGTAAACGTCCTTGCCGCTCGATATCACTGTCGTTGTTCCCCAGCCGGCCATGCGCAAGTACTGCGCGATCGTGGTGGAGAAGCCGCCCGAGTTGGAGAAGATCGCAATCGAGCCGCGTCGCAGCGTGTCGCCCGGGTTGTCTCCACCGAGCGCGCCGCCAATGCGCACCTGATTCCACGAATCGGCCACACCCAGGCCGTTGGCGCCAAAGATGTCGACACCGCGTTGCTGGCCCATCGCGCGAATCTCGCGCGCATCGTGTACGGCGATCTTCTCCGTGATGATGAAGATCTTGCGCAGCTCCGGATTCACACGAATCAGTTCCGCAACCCCGTCGCGCGCCGCTGACGGCGGCAGATACACGACGCCGCAATTGAAGCTGTAGCCCGCGTCGAGCCCGTCGCGCACGTTGTTGAATACCGGGATGTTGCCGATCGGCGTCTCCAGCACCTGCCCACCCTTGCCGGGCGCGGTGCCGAACACGACGTTGCCGCCCGAATACGAATGGCTTACCGGCGTGACGTCGCTCGATTCGCCGCCCAGGATGTTGAGCACACACACGCGATCTTCGCGCGTCGCGATCTGAGCGAGCGAGCTGGTGCCCACGAAATACTTGAAACTGCCAACGCTGTGCCGATCCATCGTCGCTCCTCGTCAGTTTTGCTGACCAACGCCCAGCCGCGCAGCAATCTGTGCCCGGCCGCCGGCCTTCATCCAGGCGTCGGCCTTCTTCGCGTACTGGATGACTTCGCTGATGTCCGAATCGAAGCCGAAGATCCGGTACGGCAGCCCAAGCGCATCACAGGTGTCGCGCACGGCCGCCATGCCGCGCACCAGGTTGGGTCCGCCGCGACCGACCACGACGTAGAGCGGCGTCGCGCCGCACGCGCTGAAGTGCTCGCGCAGCGCGTCGGCGATTGAGCGCAGCGTCTCGAAAATGTCGGTGTTGTTCGACTTGCCGCCGATCACGAACAGAACGTTGGACTGTGCCAGCCAGTGCTTGAAGCAGATGCGCGCTACTTCCTTCATCTTCTCGTATGGCGGATTGCCACCGAAGTCCGACGAGATGATCGCGTCGTCGCCGAGGAGTTCGGTGACCAGCGAGTTGGCGCCGCCACCGAAGGTTGGCGCGAGCACCGTTCCCTTGTCGTTGATGACATAGACGTCGCTTTGTCCCTGGTGTGTGCGCAGCTGGTTGATCTCCTGCTCGAAGTCGGAAAAGTCGGCGGCGAACAGGTGCGGCGGCAGCCCGAGCCGGTTCCAGCGCGGATCGTCGCGGTCGAATCCGCACTTGAAGTCGCACGCCACCGGTGTGATGCGCCCCTTCTTGTCCACGCGCATGCGGATCGGATTGAGTTCCAGCGTCGTCATGCCGAAGTCATGAAACAGCTCCCACAGTTTGGGCAGCTGCTGCACCAGCGGCGAGATGATCTCCTTGGGCGCATCGATCTCGGTCAGCGCATTGGCGACGACGAAGGCTTTCAGGCCGGTGAGCGGATCGAACGGCACTTGCGCCACGTACTTCCTGTCGACCTCTTCGATGTCCATACCGCCTATGTGCGTCAGCGTCATCGTCGGCGCACGGAAGTGCGTCGAGTCGCTGATTGAGAAATACACCTCATGCTTCGCAGGCACGCCGGCCTCGAAGGTCACGCCGTTGGCCTTTGCCCG
>CAWAYV010000019.1:0-29677 GCA_963786295.1 uncultured beta proteobacterium
GCTCGGCTTGCTCGACGAGGTCTCGGGCACGGCTCAGATCGCCGGCGCCTGCAATGCGGTGCGGCGCACGGCGGAAGGGCGCCTACAGGGCGACATGTTCGACGGCGAAGGCTTCGTGCGCGGCTTGCGCCGCAAGGGCTGCCGGATCGAAGGCGCGAAGGCTCTGGTCGTCGGCAGCGGCGGCGTGGGCTCGGCGATCGCCGCATCGCTGGCTGCCGGCGGCGTGGCCGCGATCGGCCTGTTCGACAGCCACGCCGAATCGGCGGAGGGACTCGCTGCGCGCCTGCGACAGCACTATCCGCGGCTGCAGGTCAGTACCGGTTCGAACGATCCCGCCGGCTACGCTTGGTGGTCAACGCGACGCCGCTGGGGATGAACGACGACGATCCGCTGCCGCTGGATGTCTCACGCATTGTTCCCAGCAGCTTCGTCGGCGAGGTGGTGATGAAGAAGGAAATGACGGCGTTCCTCATCGCCGCGCAGGCGCGCGGTTGCCAGATCCAGATCGGCACCGACATGCTGTTCGAGCAGATTCCCGCCTACCTCGAGTTCTTCGACTTTCCGACCACCACGCCCGAGGAGCTGCGCGCAGTGGCGAGGCTCAGCTACTGATCAGCCCTTGTAGCCGAGCAGGCGCGGCAGGAACAGCACGGAGTCCGGCACCAGCGTGATCAGCGCCAGCGCGCCGATCATCACGTACAGGAAGGGCATCACTTCGCGCACCATGTCGCGCAGCGGCACGTCGGCGATCTTGTTCATCATGAACAGCAGCAGGCCGTACGGCGGCGTGACCAGGCCGATCATGATGTTGACGACGCCCATCACGCCGAAGTGCACCGGATCGATGCCCGAGCGCCTGCGCGGTGGGCATCAGCACCGGGAGGATCACCAGGATGATCGTCGTGCCTTCGAGGAAGCAGCCGAGGATCAGCAGCAGGACGTTGACGAGCAGCAGGAACACCAGCGGCGACAGCTGGTACGCCTTGAGCAAGCCGCTTAGCGTCTTCGGGATGTTCTCCGACGTGATGACGAAGTTGAACACCAGCGCGCCGGCGATCAGCATGCCGATCGACACGGTGACGCGCGCGCTCGTACCAGCGAGTCGTAGACGTCCTTCAGTCCGACGCTGCGGTAGAGGAACACGGAGGCGAGCAGCGCGTAGAGCGCAGCGACCGCCGCCGCCTCGGTCGGCGTGGTGATGCCGCTGTACAGGCAGCCGAGCAGGATGACCGGCATCAGCAGCGCCGGCATCGCCTGCCAGGTGATGCGCGGCAGCTCGCGCAGCGGCACGCGCTCCTCGACCGGGAAGTTGCGGCGCTTCGCCGTGAACGCGATCAGCCCCGATCTGCACGGCGCCGAGCAGCAGTCCCGGAATCACACCGCCCAGGAACAGATAGCCGACCGACGTGTCCGACACCAGCGCATAGAGCACCAGCGGGATCGACGGCGGAATGATCGGACCGATGCACCGATGAGACGCAGGTGAGCGCCGCCGCGTATGCCGGCGTGTACTTGCCGTCGCGCGTCATCAGCGTCTGCATCAGCTTGCCGGAGCCGGCAGCGTCGGCGAGCGCCGAGCCGGACATGCTGGCGAAGATGATGCTCTGCACGACGTTCACCTGCGCCAGCCCGCCGCGATAGCGGCCGACGATCGCGTTGCAGAAGCGCAGCAGCCGGTCCATGATCGCCGCCGGCGTTCATGAACTCGGCAGCGAGGATGAACAGCGGGATCGCCAGCAGCAGCTGGCTACCCATCATCCCGTTCAGCAACTGCTCCGCCGCCGTGCCCATGTCGAGCCCGGCCAGAAAGAGGTACAGGATCGAGCCACCGATCATCGCGTGCCCGACGGGGAAACCCATGAGGCTCAAGGCGACGATGGCGATGAGCGAGAGCGAGAATGGACTGGCGAGGTTCATAGCCCGGAGGTCGTCTTGGTGATGTCGATCTCCTCAGGCGCCTCGCCGCGTAGCATCGACCAGACGTCCCAGGCATAACGAACGATGATCGCGGCCGCGAAGACGAGGTACACCGAATAGAGCAAGTCGAGACGGATCTTGAGGTAGGACGAGCTTTCGACCTTCATGAACGTCACGTACTTCCACGACGCCGGGAACGACATTGCGAACAGGACGACGCCCGACGCGGCCACGAGGATGCCGACGATCCGGCGGCCCTTGGGCCCTAGCTTGCCGGAGATGAGATCGAAACGGATCTCCTCGTTCTCCCTCAGCCAGAACGCCGAGCCGAGCAGCACCATGTACAGCCAGGTAATCACCGACAGCTCGGAGGACCAGCCGATCGGGAAGTTGAAGAAATAGCGGAAGACGATCTGGATCAGGAACGCGACGAACATGATCCCGAGCAGCGCCGCGACGACGCACTCGGCGCGGCGCCGCATCCAGCCTGCGACCTCACGGGTCAATGAACCCATGCTCCTCCGCGTCCAGGCGCAGGCGGATAGTCGCGATGTCGCCGGCCTCTTCACGTGGCGGGCGCGACTCCGTACCCACGCGCGAGGCAGTCGCGCGCCGCGTCGGCTGCCCGCGACTCTCTGCCCGATGCACTACTTGACCGCAGCGATCTTGTCGAGCATCCCCGGCGTCCAGGACTTCGCCTCGTCCGACGCCAGGTACATCTTCTGCGCATACGCACGGAAGGCGTTGACGTCCGGCGCGTACACCTCGAGGCCCTGCTTCTTGAAGTCCTCGACGAGTTCCGCTTCGCGCTTCAGGTGCTCCGTCGTGCTCCAGGCGAGCGCCTTGTCGACTGCGGCCTGAAACGTCTTCTGCTTGGCCGGTCCCAGCGCGTTCCAGGACTTGAGGCTCATACACAGCACGTCGAAGGCGACGAGGTGCGACGTCAGCACGATCTGCGACATCACCTCGTAGAACTTCATGTTCTGCACGTTCGGCAGCGGATTGTCCTGGCCGTCGATCGCGCCCGTCTGCAGGCCGGTGTAGGTCTCGGCGTAGGCCATCGGCGTCGGGTTGGCGCCGATCGAGCGACCCAGCAGCTGCCACGCATCGCCGGGCGGCATGCGCAGCTTGACTCCCGCCAGGTCGGCCGGCGTGCTGACCTTCTTCTTCGGCTTGAGGCCGACCTGCCGCGTGCCGAAGAACGTCGGACCGAGGATTTTGATCTTGAGCTGGTCCTCGGCCTTCTTCTTCATCTGCGCGCCGACGTCGCTGGCGAAGAACGCGATCAGGTGGTTGGCGTCGCGGAAGGTGTACGCCGAGGTCAGGATCGACCACGCGGCCACCTGTTTGCTGATGTCCTGCGGCGCGATGTTGCCCATCTCGAGGTTGTCGCGCTGTAGCGCGACGAGCTCGGTGCCCTGCTTGAACAGCGTGCCGCCGTAGAAAGGCTCGATCGTGAAGTCGGCTTCGACGTCCTTGGCGACCATGCGGATCATGTCCGCGCGGATGTCCTTGTCGGAGAACACCGCGGCAAAGCGCAGCGTCGGCTTGTCCTGCGCCCGGACGGGCAGCATGTGCGACACCGCCAGTGCGGCGCCGGTTGCAAGTACGGCACGACGGTCGATTATGAATTCCATGATGTGTCCTCGAAAAGGATGAACCCGGGGCACTGGACAACTCCCCCGTCGTGCCCATTGAACAAGTTGCTCCGCTCTTCTGCCAATCCGTGATGCGAGATCGCGCTGGCATCACCTTAACAATCGCTCAGTGCTCTATGCCCTGCTTCATCAATATAACAAAACGCCGTTCTCTTGCATAGAACGCCTATGGAACCGCTACATGGTCGACTTTGCGATCGGGCGAGTAGATCTCGTTGATGTTCCAATGTCCGCCGGTCGGAACCGGTTCGTTCATCATTGCGACGTCGATGACGAACGGACGCCCTGCCTTAATCGCGCGCTCGAGAGTTGGCTTGAACTCCTCAGCTGATTTGATCTGCACACCTTCAACACCATACGCGCGAGCAATCGCCGCGAAATCGGGCGAGTACGGTTGGCCGTTCTTGCGAAACACGCAACCGAACGCCGTTCCGTAGTGGGCCATCTCCAGACCGGCGATTGTTCCGTACGCGCAGTTGTTCATCACGATCCAAACGACTGCGATGTCTTCTTCGAAAGCAGTAGCCAACATCGCGGGATTTTGACCAAAGCCGCCGTCGCCCACGAGTGCGACCACTACTTTGTTGGGGCACGCGAGTTTCGCGCCCAACGCAGCGGGCGCGCCAAAACCCATGGTTGCGTAGCCACCCGGAGTGAGGATGCTGCCTGGCGTGTAGACCGGAAACTGCTGACCGACGCCGTTCTTGTTCCAGCCCACGTCGGTTGTAATTAGTGCGTCGCGAGGCAAGACCTCGCGCACCGCGGCGAGTATACGTTCGGGTCGCATCGGATAGGCTGCGCTGTTAACGTAGTCTTCGTTGGCCTGCCGAAATCCCTTTCGATAGGCCGCTATTTCATTGACGAGTTTTTCATTCTTGCGAGCCGGCCGAATAGAGCCGTTTCGCCACCCTCAGCAGGACCGTCAGCGCCTGCTTGAGGTCCGTCACTACACCGATCTCGACCGGATAGTTGCGTCCGATCTCATTTGAGTCGATGTCAATATGAATCAGGCGGGTAGGAGGGATGTTGAACGTGTATTCGCTCTCCCACGAGCTGCAATCGGCCTCGGCGAAGCGGGTACCCACCGCAAAGATGTAATCAGCGTTGCGGCATTTTCATTGATGAATTTCGTCCCCCAGAAGCCTGTCATTCCAAGCGTCAGCGGGTGATCATCAGGCAGCACACCCTTGCCCATTAGGCTGTGCGCGACCGGTAGCGCGAGGTGACTCACGAATTCTTTTAGTTCATTCGCAGCGTCGGCCAGGATGTACGCCACCGCCGGCATAGACGACCGGACTCTTTGCGTCGGCGAGCGTTCGAACAATCTTTTCAGCGACCTCTTCGTCAAGCGACGGTTTATGCAGCTTCTTGGTGTTGTTCCTTAATCGCTCGAACAGCTCGACCTCTACTCGCATCGAGAAGATGTCCATCGGCACCGAGACCAGCACGGGGCCGGGCCTGCCACTTTCGGCCAGCTGAAATGCTTTTTCCAATATTTCTGGGAATAGGTCAGGACGCTCCACGCGCCACGCTCGCTTCACGAATGGCTTGTATATCTCGTACTGTGTAGCGTCAGCGTGCAGATTGACCTCTTGGTGCGGATGTTTGCCGTAGTAATGGCTGGGCACGTCCCCGGCAATGACCACCATCGGGATCGAATCCAGCGCGGCATTGGCAACCCCCGTCGAGGCGTTGGTCAGACCAGGACCCAGATGCGAAAGCACGACGGCGGTTGTGCGCTTGGCGCGCGCGTAGCCATCGGCCATGTGAGCTGCCACCTGTTCGTGCCGCGTATTTATGAACTTGACGCTGCTATTGGCCAACGCTGCGAGAACCGCGATATTGGTGTGGCCACAAAGACCGAATATGTATTCGACGCCACGTTCTTCTAGATACTTCACTAACTGATGCGAGATCAGATCGCTCGTCGGTGTCACTGCGGCCTTAACCGCGGGACTGCGCTCTTTCAGTTCCTGGTTCATGTGGTCTCCGGCTGGTTCGGTTCAAATCGCCGCGGCGGCGGTCCAATGTATTGAAAGGGAATCTTCGGCGGCATCGGACCCTTGATCCGTCCCCCCTGCTGCGTCTGCTCCCACGCGTGCGCCAAAATGCCCACCGAGCGCGAAAGTACAAATAGGCCACGACCAAGCGGCGGCGCAAAGCCCAATTCGCTGTAGATCACCGCGGTGGCACCGTCGATATTCATCGGAATACGGCTGCCCTTTCGGCGTTCAAGGGATTGCTCGATGAGCGTTCCGATGCGCGCAAAGCGGCCGGACACGATTCCGTCGGATTGCGCGCGGCGAACCAAATCGAGGAGCTTCACTGCCCGCGGATCGATGCGATGAAACCGATGGCCAAAGCCTGCGACAATTTTTCCGCGCTCCGCAATGAAACGGTCCAGTTCGAGCTCGACGGCCTCCTCTTCATTCGTGCCGGTATCGACTCGTTGAGCGATGGATTGATATAACTCCATGCACTGTTGACCCGCCCCGCCGTGAATGTCGTCCAACGCGTTGATGGCGGAAGCCATGGCGCCATTTATTGGTAGCCCGCAGGTAACCGCCATACGCGAGATCGCGATCGATGGCGCCTGTGGACCGTGGTCTACCGCGGCAACCAAAGCAGCCTCCAGTAATCTCGCCTGAGCGAGGGCCGGCACTTCGCCGCGCAGCATCAGCCACACCATTTGCGCGAAGCTAAGCGCACCAATCAGTTCTTGGATCGGATAACCGCGGATAACAATTTCACCGGGGCGTATGTCGATGATTGAAGTCGACCACCACGCCGTCGCTTGTTTGAGCAGTTGATCTGCGGTCGGCGTCGCGTTTTCGCTCATACCGCGCCCACACTCTTCAAGCGTTCGATTTCGTTATCGGCAAATCCCAGTTCGCGTAGTACTTCTGTTGTGTGTTGACCCAGTCGGGGCGGCGGCGAGGCAACTTCCGGATCGCCTTTGGACATCTTGAACCCCGCGCGCGTTAACGTCACGGAACGTCCCAGCCCAGCGACGTCGTCAAATGTCTGCAGAAGCTCTCGGTGCTTTACTTGCGGTGTGGCCAGCGCGTCAGGCACTGTCAAAACGCGGCCGGCGGGGATGCCGATGCTGGTGAAGATGGTCTCCCACTGCTCTGCCGTTTTTTTTCGCAGCGCCTGTTCGAGTTCAACGGTTAAAGCAGCACGATTCTGTTTTCTGGCTTCGCGGGTACCGAAGCGCACGTCGCCGATCAGATCCTCGCGACCAATCGCTTTGGCGAGCGCCTGAAACTGTTCCTGCTTGTTCGCAGCGATGTTGAGCAAACCGCTTCCGGTCGTAAACGTTCCGGAAGGCGCAGCGGTGAAGTTATCGTTCCCGATCGGGTGCGGCTCATGGCCGGCAATCAGGTAGTTGGAAACTACCCAGCCCATCGTCACCAGTGCAGAGTCGAGCATCGAAACGTCAATGCACGCGCCCTCGCCCGTGTTTGCTCTTCGCACCAAGGCGCTCGTAATTGCCAATCCGGCAGTAATGCCGCCGATAGTGTCTGCCACTGGATAGCCAACTCGCAGCGGCGCGCTCCGCTCGTCACCTGTGATGCTCATCATTCCTGAAAGGCCTTGGATGATCTGATCGTATGCCGGAGCGTCCTTCATTGGACCGTCCTGCCCGAAACCCGAAATCGCGCAGTAGATCAGCGCCGGGTTGACCATCTGCAGGTCGTCGTATCCAAGGCCTAGACGCTTCATCACACCCGGACGAAAGTTTTCCACCAATACGTCTGCTGTCTTCACGAGGCGCCGCATAACCGCTTTGCCGTCAGCGCTCTTGAGATTTACCGTGACGGATTTCTTCCCGCCGTTTTGCGCCAGAAAAGATGCGCCCATTAGCTGCTCATTCAAAGCTGCATCGGCGCCAAGCTGTCGCGCCAGGTCACCACTGTCCGGCATTTCAACTTTGATTACATCCGCTCCCAACAGACCCAATTGATACGCGCAAAAGGGACCCGCCAGCACATTGGTCAGATCGAGTACCCGAATGTGCGCAAGCGGTCGGCTCGTGGTGCTCTGCTCCGGCGCCCGCGCCGCACGACTACGCACATCATCCGCAGTCCGCTTAGCGCGGTTACCTTTCAGAGTTGTGCTTTCCACAGTGTCGGTATTGGGGGCCTAGGGCGGCGTTTTCAACGCGAATTCAGCGGCGCACGAATGGGTTGGGAACGTCGAGATCTGTCGAGACCCATACACACTTCGTATGCAAGTACTCCTTGATCGCTTCTGTACCCGATTCGCGGCCGATACCTGAGTCCTTATATCCACCGAAAGGTGATGTGAAACTGGTGGCGCGATAGTTATTGACCCAGACCGTTCCCGCCTTCAGTTTTTCTGTCAGCAGCATTGCGCGGTGGAGACTCTTAGTCCAAACCGCGGCTGCCAGTCCGTAAACCACGTCATTGCCTATTCGAATCGCATCGGCCTCATCAGTGAACGGAATGACTGAAAGTACCGGGCCAAAAACTTCTTCCTGTGCGATCCGCATCTCGTTGCGCACGCCGGTAAAAATCGTGGGCTCGATAAACAGGCCGGCTCCGAGCTCAGGCCGACTCTTTCCACCGAGCACGCACTTCGCGCCTTCCGCCTTCGCGATTTCGATGTACTCAAGAATCTTTTCAAACTGCGGTCGCGTTGAGATGGGACCAATCTGCGTGTCGGGCAGTGACGGGTCTCCAATCTTGGCGTCACGCACGAAAGCAATCAGTTTCTCCACAAAGACATCATGAATGCTCTTTTGCAGATAGCAGCCTCGAGCCAGCCTGACAACTTTGTCCAGAAGCCGCGAAGATGCCGGACACAACGCCTTTAACGGCCTGGTCAAGATCAGCGTCATCGAAAACGATGTTGGGAGACTTGCCACCCAACTCTAAGGTGACAGTCTTGAAGTTACGCGCTGCCAGCTCATAAATCTTGCGGCCCGCCGCGGCACCTCCAGTAAATCCTATGTGGGCCACCTTGGGGTGCGTGACCAACGCCTCTCCAACTTCCGGTCCCAGCCCGGTAACCACATTGACGACACCCTTAGGAAAGCCTGCTTCCGCGAACAACATTGCTAGCTCGAGCATCGATGCAGAAGTAAATTCGGACGGCTTGATCACGGCCGTGCACCCGGCAGCCAGAGCCGGGGCGAGCTTCCAACTTGTCAGGGTCAATGGCGAGTTCCAAGGAGTAATGATCGCTACCACCCCTTTGGGCTCGTAGCGGGTGTATGCAAAAACCCCTTTCTTGTCCGTCGGAATAACTGAGCTTTGAACCTTGTCGGCCAAGCCGGCGTAGTACTTAAAGTAATCGCCCATGTACTTGACCTGTGCGGCTACTTCAGTGGCCAACTTTCCGTTGTCCCGTTGCTCGATCTCGGCGAGTCGGCTCGCGTTTGCAATGACAAGGTCGCCCAGCTTCCACAATCGACGCCCGCGTTCGGAAGGGGTTAGTTGAGGCCAGTCGCCTACGTTGAAGGCGCGATCGGCCGCTTCTACCGCCGCCGCTGCGTCCTGCTGAGTACCGCGCGCAATGAGCGCCCAGGCCTTTCCCGAATACGGGCTTTCGGTCTCTATATATTGATTCGAAACCGGGGCCACAAAGGCGCCGTCGATGTAGTGCTTGTACCGGGGCAGTTCCGCCGACGCAGGCGGAACAGACGATGACTTAAGAGGTGCTGCCTGAACGGACGATGACATTGTTTTCTCGCTGGCCGGCTCGACGTGCATTCTCTACAGGACGACGTCCGTGCTATCCAGCGTAACACGATTCTATTCCTGCACCTACTCGGCGCTTGCCTTTGATACACTCGCCGCGAAGCAAGAGTGATCACCCATCGGGGAGCGAACATGGCAGGCGAAGGCGGAGTGGCGGCAGTGCATCGCGCACTTTCAATCCTCGACGCTTTTACGGAAACGGATCAAAAACTGGGGTTGGCGGAACTTGCAAAGCGCACCGGGTTGTATAAAAGCACGCTCCTCCGCCTTGCCAAGTCGTTGGAGAAATTTGGTTATCTGATTCGCTCCGATGATGGTTCGTACCGCCTCGGTTCGAAGGTGCTGTTTTTGGGTTCCTTGTATCAACGGAACTTTCGGACGTCGGAATTTGTTCCGCAAGTACTTCGACAGATCGTGGAAGAACTGCATGAGGGCGCTTCGTTTTATGTACGAGACGAAGAGCAGCGTGTCTGCTTGCACAGAATCGATGCCCACCGCGCCGTCCGCGACTCCGTGCACGAAGGTGATCGGCTGCCATTGACTGTTGGGGCAGCTGGCCATGTCATTCTGGCGTTCAACGGAAGGAGTGGCGAACGCTACGACGAGATACGAAAAAACATGTACGCCGCATCCTACGGCGAACGTGACCCAGAGACAGCCGCCATCGCGTGCCCCGTATTCGGCCTCGACCAAAAATTCGTTGGTGCGTTAAGCATCTCCGGTCCGCGGTATCGAATCGAGGAGCTGGGTGTTAAGCGCGTCCTTCCTGTGCTATTCAAGCACGCTCATGCGCTGACGCGAACGCTCGGCGGTGATCCCGAGGTGCCGGCCTTCGCCACGTGGTTAAAGGGGCGGAAAGCGATCGGTTCCGACGCCAAAGCATCCACAAAGAAACCCGGCTCGACTTCCAGACGCGGCCATGCCCGAGCAACTGCGGGCTGATTTGTTATCGACCGCGCGCGCGGGCTGTCAATGCGGTTCACATAGCCCAAATGAGGCACGCTGGCGGCGATCAGTACGCGGTGGCCCGCACTGTTCTTGCTCTTGACGCTGGATGCGGTGGGCGCGTGTTTCGCGCGGGGCCAACGTGTGACAAATGCGACTTGAGCTAGGGCGAGTTGGAAGTAAGCAATTCGAGTGGGAGCGATTGTTACCGCTGTTTGAAAAATTGCCCCGCTGGGCTAGCTACTTTGTTGCCATTCTGTGCTCCGTCGGGATGGGGTACAGCTTGGGCAGTGCCAGGTCGGCCCTTCCCGATTTGCGAGAGGACCAGATCACACTGATTGTGGTAAGCGCCGGCGCTTTATTGGCTATTTTTCTTTTGGGTTTGATACTGCGCGGCGAGGAACGTCGCCGTGCGGAGCGTGCGGAACAGCTCAGACTCAGCAAAGAGGCGACTGCGGTTGAATTGCTCGATCAGGTGGACCGCCACGTGCTCGATGCGTTGGACGAGATTGCGCTCGTCAAAGGCGTCGATCGGGCAGCCCTAATTCCCGCAGTTTTGCGTCAGTACATCGCGCGAAAGTCGTACGAGGCGGCTGTAGTGGACCGTGCTGCGCAATCCAAGGGAGGCTCAAACGCCGAGCCGGAAACATCCTCTGAGTGGTTTAAGACGTTGCCCGCTTGGTTAGAAACATTGCCGGGATCGCTAGACGTCAAGTCCCGCTAGGCGGGTTAGCGGACATCGAGGTGTCCACCCTGCTCCAATCCATTCATGACGCTGGTCACCGGAAGGTGCCAGAGTAGATCGGTGTTGGTCCAGGCGGCCGGCCCAAAGATAGCGGGTGACGTCGTGCCTCCCGCATCGCAATTGTCACTGTTGCGCCGCTCGAGGTTTGGAGAGTTGAATCCGCCGCGCCAGGTTGACTACACGTCGCCCCAGCGCCGCGCCGATCGAGCGCACTTCTTGCCACGACTGCGGCAACGAAATCGATGGTCAACTCCGCACTTGCGCATATGTGCTTTGGCGTGCTCGCGATCAATCGCGCTCATCTGGACATCGTCCAAGCGGTGATAGATATTCATGACTGGCCTCATTCATAGCGTTGTTTGCACAACGACAAGGTAGGGGCCATGAGAACGAAAATCCAATCACAAGCTCGGATGCCCTTGATCCGTTTTTCTGATCTCGTGAGCTGTGATCAGTGGAAGTCGGGCCAAATTTGGTCAGTTCCTGCGACTTTAGTTAACGCCCGCCCGGGACTTGGCGCTTCGGAGCACGGAAGTGATGGTGGAGAAGAGGAGGATCGAACTCCCGACCTCTGCATTGCGAACGCAGCGCTCTCCCAGCTGAGCTACTTCCCCTGAGATGTCGCCTGCCCACGTAAGTTGGCGGCGAGGGAGCGAATGTTATACGCGGGACAAATGGTTGTCCAAGCCGCCGGCACCAGCTAGACTCGCTATGCATGGCCTCGAACACCGCCTTTCTTGAACGCGAATACAACGCACGCGCCGCGATTCGGGAACACCCGCAGATTTTTGCGCGCTGGGCTGAACAGGGAGCCGCCGCGCGCCGGTTGCGCGCGTGCGAGGTTGATCTGCAATACGGCCCGCTCAATGTGGAGCGGCTCGATATTTTCCATGCGCATCAGAGCGATGCGCCGCTGCTCGTCTTCATTCACGGCGGCTACTGGCGTTCGCTCGACAAGTCGGACTTTTCATGGATCGCGCCGCCGTTGTTACAGCACGGCGTCGCCGTCGCGTTGACGAATTACGGACTTGCACCGCAAACGTCTATCGAAGACATCGTTCGCCAGCAGTTGAAGGCGCTCGCATGGCTGTACCACAATGCAGAGCGACTGCGATTCAATCCCGACCGCATCGTCGTGGCCGGCCATTCGGCAGGTGGTCACTTGACCGCGATGATGATGGCGGCTCTTTGGCAGCAGTTCGACTCGACGTTGCCGAGTGGTCTGGTCAAGGCTGGGCTGGCGATCAGCGGGCTGTTCGATTTGCGGCCGTTGGTAAGCGCACCTTTCGTCAACGTTGACCTGAAGCTTGACCTCAAGCGGGCGCGGGCGCTGTCGCCGATCGAGATGCCGAGCGCGACCAGCGCACCGCTGATCACCGCGGTGGGCGCGCTGGAGTCCAGCGAGTTCAAGCGGCAGTCGACCGAGTTCGGTGCTCGATGGTCGACGAATCTCGCGCGGCATTTGGAATTGCCGCATGCAAATCATCTAACGGTGTGCGACGAGCTGGCGAACCCGGGCTCGCCGTTGTTCGATGCAATGCTCGAACTGATTCGCCGCGTCTAAGGGCCGCCAATTCCGAGCGCGCGTACGCGCGCCTGCGTCAGCGCATGCACGTGGCGGATCGTCGGCACCGCGATTGAAGCGCGCTCGGCCAGCTCGATCACGCTGCCGACAATCGCGTCGAGCTCGAGTTGCCGACGCTGTTCAAGGTCCTGCAGCATCGAGATCTTTGCCGCACCGAGCTGGCGCGCAAGGTCGATCCGCTGATCCACCGTCATCGCGATGCGCACGCCGTAGTGCTCGGCCACCTGCATGCCTTCGCGCATCATCGCGCGGATGACGTCGAGTACGTCTTCATCGGAGACGATCTCGCTCATCAAGTAACCGGTCAGCGCGGCGATCGGATTGAACGACAGATTGCCGATCAGCTTGGTCCACACATCGAGCCTGATGTCGGTTGAGCGGATCGCCTCGAAGCCCGCCGCATCGAGCGCAGCGCATACGCGTTGCAAGCGTTCGGTCATACCGCCGGCGGGCTCGCCGAGAATGATGCGAGTCCCGTTCGTGTGATGCACTTCGCCCGGCGCACGCACTTCGGCGGCGATGTGAACGACGCACCCCAGGATGTGTTGCGGCGCCAGTGCCGCGAACATGGAGCGGTGCGGATCAAGCGAACGCAGTGTCGTTCCTTCCAGCACGCCACCCGTGCCGTGGAAGTACCACCACGGCAGTCCGTTGATCGCCGGAACGACGACGGTGTGCTCGGCGATCAGCGCGCGCATGCGCGGCAGCATCGCTGCGATCGCGTGCGCCTTCAAGCCGACGATCACGAGATCCTGCGCACCGAACGCGGCCGGATCATCGCCCGCAGGCAAGCGGTAGTTGCCCGAATGTTTGCCGACTTTGTCGACCAGCGTTAATCCATTGCTACGAATGGCCGCGAGATGCGTACCGCGCGCGATCAGCGTTACGTCGTGGCCGGTAGCGGCGAGCTTCGCACCGAGCACGGCACCGATAGAGCCGGCGCCGACGACTGCAACCCGCATCAGCGACGAACGCTTGCGGCGCCTGCTGCACGTTCGCGCCGCCATTGATTTTTCCGCTGCGTCCACTCGTCGAGCCGTGCGCGCGCGGTCTTGCTTTCTTCCTGCATCTGCATTTCAGAGGCGAGCTGCGCTGTCAGTTCGACGCGAATACCGTTCGGATCGAAAAAATAGATCGACTGAAAAATGTGGTGGTCGGTGACGCCGAGCACTTCGACGCCGTGCGCTTCGAGGCGCGCCTTTAGGCGCGCCAGCTCTTCAACACTGTCAACGCGCAGCGCGATGTGATTGACCCATTCGGGTGTGTTCGGTGATTTTTCTGCGGCAACGTCGTCGCCCAAGTCGAAGAATGCAATGCACGAGCCGTCGGTCATCCGAAAGAAGATGTGCGTGTACGGGCAGTACTCGCCGGTCGACGGCACGTAATCGCTTTGAATGATGTGATACAGCGGCAGCCCGAGGATGTCCTCGTAAAAGTGCCGCGTTTCTTCAGCGTCCTTGCAGCGGTACGCAAAATGGTGCAGCCCGTTGATCGGGGCCGCGTCAGGAACAACTGAGGGAACGGTTGACATACGAGCCTCCGTCATCGATGCGGCAAGTTTAGCGATGCTCGCCCTATGCCTTGAACGCTTCCTCGATGCGCCGCTTGTCCCAGCCCGGCACCAGCGTCTCGATGAACGAGTAAACGAAGCCGCGTAAATAGGCGCCCTCCTTGACCGCAAGCCGCGTGACGTTGCGCCCGAACAGATGGCCGCACGGCAGCACGATCAACCCATCGCGCTGCGAATCGGCCGCCACGCCCGCCATGATGCCCACACCCATGCCGGTCTGTACGTAGGTCTTGATCACGTCGGCGTCGATCGCTTCAAGGACGATCGACGGCACAATGCCCGCCGCCTCGAACGCGGCGTCGATCTTCGAGCGGCCGGCGAACAGCTGCTCGTAAGTGATCAGCGGATGCCGCGCAAGATCCTTCAGCGTGAGTTTGCCGGGAGTGGTCACAAATTTCGCAAGCGGATGACCGGGCGGGATGATCGCCACATGTTGCCAGTCATACACCGGGATCGATAGCAGGCCATGGTGATCGGCGAGCGATTCGGTCGCCATCCCGATGTCGGCCTGGCCATGGATCAACATCGCCGCAATCTGAGGCGGGTTGGCCTGCAGTAGCTTCAACCTGACTTGCGGGTACTTGGCAGCGAACGTCTGCACGACGGTCGGCAGCACGTAACGCGCTTGCGTGTGCGTCGTCGCCACACGCAGCGTTCCTTCGGGGCTGCCTGCGTAGTCGCGCGCCAGTTTTCGCAGGTTATCGACGTCCTGCATGATGCGCTCTGCCGCGTCGAGCACCATCTGGCCGGGCGCTGTCAACCCCTTCACGCGTTTGCCGTGACGCGCAAAGATCGGCACGCCCAGCTCAGCCTCCAGATCAATAATGGCTTTCGATATGCCGGGTTGCGACGTGTGCAAAGCGCGCGCCGCCTCGGTCAGGCTGAACTTGTGTCGCGCCGCCTCGCGCAGGAAACGAAACTGCTGCAAGTTCACGGAAAACTTTCGAGTTGTTGTGCGAGTCGGTGAGTTTAAAGGCTCGTCAATGTGAGAAAATTGTCCGCCCACACTGGTGAAGAAGTGCGAGAAAGCCCATGCGGCAATTTCGGCGAGGCTAACATCGCAAAGCGATGTTAAGGCGCACAGCGCCGGCCGGAGCCAAAATTTGCCCTTGGCGGAGGCAATAAATGAAGTTCAGTCATGAAGCTTGCTCATGAAGCTTGACAAGGCACAGCTGCTGCTCGACGAGCAGCCGATTTCGATCGACGTATTGCTCGAGAAATACGCCAAAGGCGACGAGCAAACGGTCGATGAAGTGCGCCGCCGGGTTGCGCGCGGGCTGGCGCAAGTCGAGAAACCCGAGTTGCGTCAGACGTGGGAACAGCGCTTCTACGAAGCGATGGTCGACGGTTTCATCCCCGGCGGCCGCGTCAACTCGGCGGCGGGCACCGGTATCGCGGCGACGTTGATCAACTGCTTCGTACAACCCGTTGGCGATGCGATCAGTGGCGTCGATGACAGAGTGCCGTCCATTTATCTGGCGCTGAATCAGGCGGCGGAGACGATGCGCCGCGGCGGTGGCGTCGGTTACGACTTCTCACCGATTCGCCCGAAGACCGCGCGCGTCCGCGGCACGCATTCGCGCGCGAGCGGCCCGATCTCGTACATGCGCGTGTTCGACAAGAGCTGCGAGACTCTTGAATCGGCGGGCGCAAGACGTGGCGCGCAAATGGGCGTGCTGCGCTGCGACCATCCCGACATCGAAGAATTCATCAACGCCAAGCGCGATGGCTCACTGGCCAACTTCAACATGTCAGTGGCGGTCAGCGATGCTTTCATGCGCGCGGTCGAAAACGATGGCGAGATCGAGCTGTGGCACGCAGCCGAGCCCTTTGACACGTCGAACACCTATCAGCGCAACGACGGCACGTGGATGTATCGCAAGGCGCGTGCACGCGAGCTGTTCGATCAGATCATGCAGTCGACGTACAACCACGCCGAACCGGGCGTGATCTTCATCGACCGCGTTAATCAAGACAACAATCTGTCGTACTGCGAAACTATCGCTGCGACCAATCCATGCGGCGAACAGGCCCTGCCCGCCTACGGTTGCTGCTGCCTCGGTTCGATCAACCTGACGAAGTTCGTTAACGATCCGTTCGGCGAACAGGCGTCGTTTGACTTCGACAAGTTTCGCGACGTATCCAAAGTCTCGACGCGCGCGCTCGACAACGTGCTCGATGCGACGCTGTGGCCGCTGCAGGAGCAAGCGGATGAAGCGGCGAACAAGCGTCGTATCGGTCTCGGTTTTACCGGACTCGGCAATACGCTGACGATGCTCGGCCTGCGCTACGACAGCGACGCGGGTCGCAATATGGCTGCCGAGATCTCACGCACGATGCGCGACGCGGCGTATCAAGCGTCAGCCGAACTCGCACAGGAGAAAGGCGCGTTCCCGTTGTTCGACGCCGATGGATTCTTGGCCGCGCCTCATTGCGCTTCACGCTTACCTGAGCAGCTGAAGAGCGAGATTCGCGTGAAAGGGATCCGCAACTCGCACCTGCTATCGATTGCGCCGACCGGCACGATCTCGCTCGCCTTCGCGAGCAATGCGTCGGGCGGCATCGAGCCGACATTTTCGTGGACCTACGTTCGCAAGAAGCGCATGCCGGACGGCACGAAGCAGGAATACGCGGTCGAGGACTATGCGTACCGGCTGTATCGCCGCATGGGTGGTGACGAACAAGATCTGCCGCCCGCGTTCGTCAGTGCGATGCAGATGTCAGCGCGCGATCACATGCGGATGAGCGCCGCGGTGCAGCCGTACATCGACGCCGCGATCAGCAAGACGGTCAACGTGCCCGAGGATTATCCGTTCGAGGAATTCAAGAATCTGTACCTTGAAGCGTGGCACGCGGGATTAAAGGGCATCACGACCTACCGGCCGAACAATGTGATCGGCTCGGTGCTCGAGGTAACGAAGGATTCGCGAGCGCGTGAGCCGCAGGATCTGAAGGACGATCCCGATCGCCGCGTGCGGCTCGACTCCGCACCCGAACCGGCGTTGGAGAGTCTGAAATGGCCGGGCCGTCCCGACCTGGCCGACGGCAATCTGGCGTGGACCTACATGGTCGAGATTCCGGAGCGCAAGGAATCGTTCGCGATCTTTATCGGGCAAGTCGGCGAGCCTCCGGTGCCGTTCGAAGTGTGGGTCAACGGCGCCGAGCAACCGCGCGGGCTGGGTGCGATCGCCAAAGCGCTGTCGATGGACATGCGCAGCGAAGATCGTGCGTGGCTGAAGATGAAACTCGATGCGCTGGCGCGTGCGCGCGACGAACAGGGCTTCGCGATTCCGATGCCGCCGAGCGGTGAGCGTCAATGGCAGAGCGGCGTCGTCTCGGCGTTTGCGAACATCGTGCGGCTGCGCTGCGAGCAACTCGGCGTCTTCGACGACCTCGATCAGCATCCGACGCCGATGCTCAACGCGTTGTTCTCGAAGAAGGAGCCGAAGGCCGGCCCGCTCGGCACGATGAGCTGGACGGTCGACATTTCCAACGCCAACACCGGCGATGACTTCGTGCTCGGCGTAAAGGAGCTGCACCTTCCCGATGGCAGCCGGCGTCCGTATTCGATCTGGCTCGCCGGCGAATATCCGAAGGTGCTCGACGGTCTGTGCAAGCTGATCTCGCTCGACATGCGGGTGGTCGATGCGAACTGGATCGGGTTGAAGCTGAAGAAGCTGCTGAACTTCGGTGAACAGAACGGCGAGTTCTGGGCACCGATGCCCGGCGCGGAACGGTCGACGCAGTATCCGAGCACCGTGGCCTACATCGCCACGCTACTGCTGCATCGATACAAAGTGCTCGGCATCCTCGACGATGAAGGCCGCGCGATTCAGTCGGCCGGAATTCTCGCGTTGCCGGATGCGGTCAAGCTGATCGATCACGCCACTGCGCCGATCAAGGGCAAGGTGTGTCCGAGCTGCAGCGCAGCCGCGATGATCAAGCGCGACGGGTGCGAGTTCTGCACCGCGTGCGGCTACACCGGCCATTGCAGTTGAAGCGCAGGCTCAAGAGATGACCCTGCAGCAACTGCTGGGCATCGAGCTACCGATCGTCCAGGCGCCGATGGCGGGTGTGCAAGGCAGCGCACTCGCCATCGCGGTCTCGAACGCCGGCGGACTCGGCTCATTGCCCTGCGCGATGCTGGATGTGAACGCCATCCGCAACGAACTGGCAGCGATCAAGGCGCAAACCACCAAGCCTTTTAACGTGAATTTCTTTTGCCATGTGCCGCCCGCGCCGAACGCGGAGCGTGAAGCGCTTTGGCGGGCTGCACTGTCGCCGTATTACGCAGAGTTCGGAATCGACGTGAACACGATTCCGGCGGGCCGGGACGTAACCCTTTCAGCGCCGAGGCCGCGCAGGTGCTGAGCGAGTTCAAGCCGGCCGTGGTGAGCTTTCATTTCGGCTTGCCCTCTGCTGAGTTGCTGGCCCGCGTAAAAAGCTGGGGCGCAAAAATATCTGTCTTCGGCCACCACCGTCGAAGAAGCCCGTTGGCTCGAAGCGCATGGCGTCGATGTGATCATCGCGCAGGGTCTGGAGGCGGGCGGCCATCGCGGGATGTTCTTGACGGAAGACCTGACGACTCAAGTCAGTACGTTCGCTTTGTTGCCGCAGATCGTGCGGGCAGTGAAGCTGCCGGTCGTTGCCGCCGGCGGCATTGCCGATGCCAAGGGCGTTGCCGCAGCGATGGCGCTCGGCGCGGCCGGTGTGCAGGTCGGGACGGCGTATCTGCTTTGCCCTGAGGCCACGACGAGCCCGCTGCATCGTGCGGCGCTGAAGAGCGACGCCGCGCGCCACACGGCGTTGACGAACGTGTTCACGGGCCGGCCTGCTCGCGGAATCGTGAATCGCGTGATGCGAGAACTCGGGCCGATCAGTTCCGCTGCGCCTGCTTTTCCATTGGCACCCGCGGCCGTTGCGCCGTTACGCGCCAAAGCCGAAGGCCAAGGCAGTGGCGATTTCTCGCCGTTGTGGGCGGGCCAGAATGTGAGCGGTTGCAAGGAAATCCCGGCCGCTGAACTAACGCGACAATTAGCTGCGGATCTCTAACACTAATGACCGTCTTCAATTTCAGCGCCGGCCCAGCAGTGCTCCCCAAAGAAGTCCTGCAGCGCGCAGCAGCAGAAATGCTCGACTGGCACGGCAGCGGCATGTCGGTGATGGAGATGAGCCATCGCGGCAGCGAGTTCATTTCGATCGCGGACAAGGCCGAGGCCGATCTGCGCAAGCTGATGTCGATCGGCGACGACTACGAAGTGCTGTTCCTGCAGGGCGGCGCGATCGGCGAAAACGCGATCGTGCCGATGAACCTGCTCGCCGATCGCAAGACGATCGATTTCATCAACACCGGCGAATGGTCGAAGAAGTCGATCAAGGAAGCCAAGAAGTACGCGCAGGTCAACATCGCGGCATCGAGCGAAGACGAGAACTTCACTTACGTGCCGGAGCGCGCGAGCTGGAAGCTGTCGCCCGACGCCGCGTACGTGCACGTGTGCACCAACGAGACGATCGGCGGCGTCGAGTATCACTGGGTACCTGACGTCGGTGCAGTGCCGCTGGTGGCCGACATGTCGTCGCACCTTCTGTCGCGTCCGGTCGATGTGTCGAGTTACGGCGTGATCTATGGCGGCGCGCAGAAGAACGTCGGCCCCGCGGGACTGACGCTGGTCATCGTGCGCAAGGATCTGCTCGATCGCGCGCTCACGATCACGCCGTCGGCTTTCCACTGGAAGGAGCAGGCGGCGAGCGATTCGATGCTGAACACGCCGCCGACGTATGCCATTTACATCGCGGGAATGGTGTTCGAATGGCTGCTCGCGCAGGGCGGGCTGGGCGCGATCGAAAAGAAAAACATCGCGAAGGCGAAGCTGCTGTACGACGCGCTCGACGCGAGCCAGCTCTACTACAACCCGGTACGCAAGGAAGATCGCTCGCGTATGAACATTCCGTTCAAGCTGCGCGACGAATCGCTCGATGGCGCATTCCTGAAGGGCGCGCAACAGCGCGGCTTGTTGCAGTTGAAGGGGCACCGCTCGGTCGGTGGCATGCGCGCATCGATTTACAACGCGATGCCGATCGAAGGCGTGCAGGCACTGGTTGACTATCTGCGCGAGTTCGAGCGCAATCAAGTTGGAACAGAGACACTAGCCCGATGACGAAGTTTCGAATTCTCACGCTGAACAACATCTCGCATCAGGCACTGCTGCGGTTTACGCCCGACCGCTACGCCGTCGGAAAGCACGTCGAGCATCCCGACGCGATCCTGGTGCGCTCGCACGACATGCATGCGATGACGATTCCCACGACGGTGAAGGCGATCGGACGTGCCGGCGCGGGAACCAACAATATTCCGGTGGCCGCGATGTCCGATCGCGGAGTGCCGGTGTTCAACGCACCCGGCGCAAACGCGAATGCAGTCAGAGAACTCGTGCTCGCCGCGCTGCTGATCGGAGCGCGCAATCTGGTTCCGGCGCTGCGGTTTGTCGGCGAGTTGCCGCGCGATGCGGCCGACTTCGAGGCACGCGTCGAGGAAGGCAAGAAGCAATTCGCCGGCATCGAACTGCCACACCGCACGCTCGGGATCGTCGGTCTGGGCGCGATCGGCGCGCTGGTGGCTGACACCGCGCTGAAGCTCGGCATGAAGGTGGTCGGATTCGACCCGGAAATCACGGTCGATGCCGCGTGGCGGCTGCAATCGGCCGTGCGCAAGGCGCAGACGATCGACGAAGTGCTGAAGCAGGCGGATTTCGTGACGCTGCACGTACCTCTGCTGGCGGCCACGCGCGGACTGATCGATGCCAAGCGGCTGGCGATGATGAAGCCCGGCGCCGTGCTGCTCAACTTCGCGCGCGATGCGATCGTCGACGAAGCCGCAGTGGTCGAGGCACTACGTGCCGACCGACTGAAGGCGTATCTGACCGATTTTCCGTCGCCAGCACTGTCCGGCGTGCCCGGTGTGATCGCGCTGCCGCACTTAGGCGCGTCCACCGCCGAGGCAGAGGAAAACTGCGCGGTAATGGTCGTCGAGCAGCTGCGTGAATTTCTGGAGAACGGCGGCATCAGCAACGCTGTCAACTTCCCGCAAGTCGAAATGGCCCGCGAGTCGGCGTATCGCATCGGTATCGCCAACGCCAATGTGCCCAACATGCTCGGTCAGATTTCGACCACGATGGCGAAGGCCGGGCTGAACATTCACAACATGCTGAATAAATCGCGCGGCGAAATGGCCTACACGATGGTCGATGTCGACAGCCCGGTCGCGCAAAGCGTGATCGATGCCATCGCAGCGATTAACGGAGTGCTGTCGGTGCGGTCAATCCCTGCGGAGCAAGAGACGACTGAGACAGCGCGATCCGAAGTGCCGGCGCGGTAGCCAAGCGGACATCGCAGAGACCTTTCCAAGCTGCATTCGTAGCGACAACGTCATTTCATGCCGAATTGAGTGACACGAAGCGTTCGTCGCTAGTCGATACACATCAAGCACGAGGAGACCTCATGATGAATGCCGAAGACTTGCGGTCTGTCCAAGCTCCGCTGAAGGAGCGCTATCGTGAAAGCCCAGAGGCGGCGCTGATCACCTTGCGTGCGCAAGGTCGCATCGGCGAAGGTCTCAGCTGCAAGATCGAAACAGGCAAAGCACTTGTCGTTGCCGGGTTGCATCCGGCCACCGGTGGCAGCGGACAAGCTGCGTGCTCGGGCGACATGCTGCTCGAAGCCCTGGTTGCCTGCGCTGGCGTAACGCTAAACGCGGTAGCCACGGCGCTCGGCATTGAACTGCGCGACGCCTCGCTGCAAGCTGAAGGTGATCTCGACTTCCGTGGAACGCTGGGTGTGGCCAAGGACGCTCCAGTCGGCTTCAAGAACATACGACTGCACTTCACGCTCGACACCGATGCATCGGAGGAGCAACTCGCCACTCTGTTGCGCCTGACGGAAAGGTACTGCGTCGTCTACCAAACGCTGGCGAACCCACCGACTTTGGTAGTGACTCGCAAGCTCGCTACTGCGTAAGCGCCGCGAACATCACGCATTTGGAGTCAACTTGTTGAATAGCGCCCCCGCGGGCGAAGTGTTTGCTACTCGTTATGCGGACGTGAAGCTTATTCACGCGTAACAAGGAGAGCGACATGCAAAAACTTACAGACATCATGAGTCGGGACGTTACGGTGATCAGCCCCGATGCATCGATCCACCAAGCGGCGCAGAAGATGCGCAGCGGTGATTTCGGGCTGTTACCCGTGGGGGAAAATGACCGCTTGATCGGTGCAATTTCCGATCGCGACATCGTGATTCGTGCGGTCGCCGATAACAAGGGGCCGAGCACCAAGGTACGCGAAGTGATGTCCGAGGGTGTGTTCTGGGCCTATGAGGACGAGTCGGTCGAAGAGGCGGCGAGCCTGATGAGCGAGCGGCAGGTGCGGCGTTTACCAGTGGTCAATCGTGACAAGCGGCTCGTCGGCATCGTTTCGCTTGGCGATTTTGCCGTGGAGGCCTCTGATATGGAACCTGTCACCGAAGCGCTCGCAGAGGTATCACGGCCTCTCTGAGCCGTTTTGGTTGCATAGAGCGGAGCGCTTGGCGGCTGCGCGTCGCCTGATCTTGAGCAGGCGTTCGCGCCCGCGCAGCCGCGCACTAACCCCGATTCTCGGCATTTGTTCGCAGGCCAGCCCAATATCAGAAGTTGAGGCATATGCATTGCTGCGTGTGATCTCTCACGCTTCTTCTGGAGGCGGCTATGAACAAGCCAAGCAGCATGAAATGGAGCGCCGCAATAGCGGCCGCCGGCGTCAGTGCGTTGCTGATGTATTTGTTCGATCCCGACAAAGGGCGACGGCGCATCGCGCTCGCTCGCGACCGAGCGCTCAGGCTAGCCCGCACCGGGTACGAAATGGCCGATGTTGCGGTGCGCGACCTGACGCATCGCGTCGCCGGATCCTTTGCGCAGGCGCGCGGCGCTCTGCGCGATGAATCGCCGAATGACAATGTGCTCAGCGAGCGCGTCCGCGCGCGGCTTGGACGTGTGGTGTCGCATCCGCATGCCATCAAAGTCACGGCCGCATCGGGATGCGTGACGTTGACCGGACCGATTCTCAAGCGGGAGGAGCAACCACTGCTGCGCGACGTCCGGTCCGTCCCCGGCGTACACGAGGTGGAAAACCGACTCGAAGTGCACGAAACTGCCGGCAACGTGCCGAGCTTGCAAGGTGGCAGCGCTCGGCCGCTGCCGCGCATGGAATTCATGCAGGAAAGCTGGGCGCCCGGTCCGCGGCTGGTGGCGTTCGGCGCCGGTGTTGCGCTCGCCGCGTATGGCATCGGACGCCGCGACCTAGCGGGCGTATTGCTCGGCGTCACCGGAGTTGGCCTGGCCACGCGCGCAGCCACTAATCAGAATGTAGGGCGAATGCTCGGGATCTCCGGTGGCCGACGCGTAGTCAACATCGAAAAGTCGATTCACATTGCCGCGCCGCGCGAGAAGGTCTTCGATCTCTGGTCGAACTACGAGAATTTCCCGCACTTTATGTCGCTCGTCGAGGAAGTTCGTCGGATCGACGAAACACGGTCGCATTGGGTCGTCAAAGGCCCCGCCGGCACGCGTGTCAAATGGGTCTCGGTGATCACCGAGCGAATCCGTCCGGAAGTGCTCGCTTGGCGCAGCGAACTCGACTCGCCGGTGCCACACGTGGGAATCGTGCGCTTTGACGAGGCGAATGGCGGCACCCGCGTTCTAGTGCGCATGTCTTACGACCCTCCCGGCGGCGCACTCGGCCATACGATTGCGACGCTGCTCAGACGCGATCCAAAACACGATTTGGACGCTGATCTGTTGCGGATGAAAGCTTTCATCGAAACCGGCGTTGCGCCGCGCGATGCCACGCAACCCGCTTCGGTAGCCAGACAGAGCGGCGAACAGCGTGCGGTCGACCTGACTGCGCCCGGATAGCGCGCTTGCGTGCGATGGGGCATCGATCGAATGTGAAAAAGGACCATGCCGTGTGGGTCAGATTAGCGAGGCCATCCGAAAGACGCGCGCGTTGCCAATGATGTCGAGATAGTTGCTCGGATGCCAGCGCGTCGCACTTCCGCTGCCACGCAATGGGACGTCGTCGTGATCGGCGGTGCGAACACAGACTATCTGGTGCGCGGGTCAAGGTTGCCGCAGCCCGGCGAGACGGTTCAGGGCGACGTTTTCGAGCCCGCGGACGCTGGAGGCAAAGGCGCGAATCAGGCGGTGGCAGCGGCGCGGCTCGGAGCGCGCGTGGCTTTCGTCGGACGCGTCGGATCGGATACGCGCGGACCCACACTACTGCGAAGACTGAAAGCCGAAGGAGTGAACATCGAGCACGTGTCGATCGACCGACGCGCGGCAACCGGTGTCGCGCTGATCAATGTGGATACACACGGTGAGAAACAGATCCTGAGCGCTCCGGGAGCGAATCAGCGACTCTCGGTGAGCGACGTGCAGCGGGCGGCGAAGCTCATCGGCAATGCGCGTGTGCTGGTGTTGCAATTCGAAGTGCCGATGGAAACTAACCTTGCCGGCGCGCATCTCGCTCGGAATGCGGGAGTCGCGATCGTGCTCGATCCGGCTCCGGGAAGGCGTGCGCCACATGAGCTGCTGCGGCTCGTCACCGTCATTCGTCCCAATGAGCTCGAGGCCGAAGCGCTCACGGGCGTGAAGGTGAGCAATCGCGCCTCCGCACGTGCGGCCGCGAAGCGACTGCTCGGTCACGGCGCTCAAGCCGCGATTATCGCTGCCGGCCGCGGCAACCTGCTTGTTTGGCACGGCGAGAACGATCGCAGTGACGAGCTTTGGCTGCCGAAGCTCCCGGTCAAAAGCATCGACGCCACAGGAGCGGGTGATGCGTTCGTCGCCGCAGTTGCGGTCGCACTGGTGGAAGGACATCCATTCACCGAGGCGGCAATTTTCGCGAATGCCGCCGCCGCATTGACGACGACCAGGCTGGGCGCTCAGCCCGCCTTGCCCACGCGCCAAGCAGTACTTAGCTTGCTCCGTCGCACGGGATCGACAGCGGAGGCGAGAAGCTTCATGCAGAAAAATACCGGTTAGGCAATTGTCCATGGACGACAAGCACGCGGTAAGCATGAACTGACTCTCGCGGCACAGAATTTGCGGGCATATTGCGCTACGCCAGATCGCCCATCCACTGAAAGCACCCAATGAACAAGGTGACCATTCCGAATCGAGCCCTGATCGTCGTCGGCGATGGCGAGAAAGCGCTGTTCCTGCGCAACGAAGGCGAGCCGGAGCAACTTCAACTTGAAGTCGAAAACATTTTCGGGCACGACAATCCGGCGACCCACGAGCAGGGCACGGATAAACCGGGTCGCGCGTTTGCCAGTGTCGGCACCGCTCGCAGCGCGATGGAACAAACCGATTGGCACCAGCTGGGCGAGGAACGCTTCGCCGCCGGAATCGCAGAAATGCTGTATCAGCTCGCTCATGCCAACCAATTTGAAGCGCTCGTCGTGGTTGCTCCGCCGAAGGTGCTGGGCAATCTGCGTCAGGCATTTCACAAGGAAGTCGTCGATCGAATTACCGGCGAAGTGCCAAAGGATCTGACCTCACACCCCGTTGCCGAAATCGAAAGACTGCTCGCTGCATAAAAGCACATGGCTGGCTGCGGAAAGCGACGACGCACGGCGCGAAATGCAGGCAGCGCACGATTGATATTGCGCTGATCCCCTGACTCATGCTCGATCTCGCCCGCGCACGCGACCGGATGGTGGACGTTCAGATAGCGCGCCGCGGAGTGCGCGACCGATACGTTTTGGACGCGATGCGTGCTGTACCGCGCGAAGCTTTCGTCGAGCCCGGCTTCGAAGAGTTCGCGTACGAGGACGGCGCGCTTCCGATTGACGAGGGCCAGACCATCTCGCAGCCCTACATCGTGGCGTTAATGATCGAGGCGTGCGAGCTCAAACCTCGCGAAAAAGTTCTCGAAGTCGGCGCGGGCTCAGGCTATGCGGCCGCGGTCATTAGCCGAATCGCCACGCGCGTCTATGCGATCGAACGGCATGCGGCATTAGGCCGAGCGGCCGAGCGTCGTTTTAAGGAGCTCGGATACGACAACATCGAATTGCGCGTGGGCGACGGCACCAAGGGTTGGGCGGAAGCCGCACCATTCGACGCCGTACTGGTCTCGGCCGGTGGACCGGAAGTGCCGCAAACGCTGAAGGACCAACTCGCGCCCGGCGGCCGCCTGGTAATTCCCGTCGGCGACAAGACATTCGGCCAGCGTCTGCTGAAGATCACTCGCGTGTCTGAAAACAAATACGAAACCGAGGACATCGGCTCGGTCGCGTTTGTGCCGTTGATTGGCGAACAAGGTTGGGCCGAGGACGGCCGACGCGCGGCCACTAACCACGTACCGGCGCGCAAGCAAGGTCTGCCACAGATGATCGCCGAGGCCGCCGAACCGCTGTCGGAGCTAGACGATCCCACGTTCGGTCAAGTGTTTGACCGGTTCGCCGATCGTCGCGTCGTGCTGCTGGGCGAAGCTAGCCACGGCACGTCCGAGTTCTATCGGGCCCGCGCAGCGATCACGCGCCGGTTAATCGAGCACCATGGATTTGCGATCGTCGCCGTCGAAGCCGACTGGCCCGACGCAGCGGCCGTTGACCGTTATGTGCGTCATCGTGTAGCAAGCGCGCAGGCTGAGATTCCGTTCCAGCGATTTCCCACCTGGATGTGGCGCAATACCGATGTCGCGGCGTTCATCGATTGGATGCGTACGCACAACGAAGGCGTTGGCGACGCCGCGCGCCGAGCCGGTTTTTACGGTCTGGACATCTACAACATCAGCGACTCTATCGCCGCCGTGCTCGAATACCTGGACCAGATCGATCCTGCAGCGGCCGCGATCGCGCGCGAGCGCTATGGCTGTCTGACACCATGGCAGAAAGACCCATCGACTTACGGCCGGGCAGTGCTTACCGCCGGATACCGAAAATGCGAACAGGCGGTCATCGAGCAGTGCCGCGCGTTGCTGAAAAAACGGCTTGAGTACGCGCGCGGGGACAAGGACAGCTTCCTCGATGCCGCAGGCAACGCACGGCTGATTGCGTCGGCCGAGCGCTACTACCGGATCATGTACTACGGTGGCGCCGAATCATGGAATCTACGCGACACGCACATGTTCGAAACGCTCGAACACTTGCTCGAGGCGCGTGGACCGGATTCGAAGGCAGTCGTGTGGGCGCATAACTCGCATATCGGCGATGCTCGTTTTACCGAGATGGGCGCCGTCCGCGATGAATTGAATATTGGCCAGCTGTGCCGCGAGCGCTTCGGCAACACGGCGGCGTTGATCGGATTTGGCACGCATACCGGCACGGTTGCAGCGGCCTCCGATTGGGATGGCGATATGCAGATCAAGAAAGTGCGGCCGTCGCATCGTGACAGCTGCGAAAGGCTGTGCCACGACGCTGGCGTGCCGCGGTTCCTGCTGGATCTGATGCCTAGCCGGTACGAGCCGCTGCGCCGCCGCCTGTTGGAGCCACGGCTGCAGCGGTTTATCGGCGTGATCTATCGACCCGACACCGAGGTGATGAGCCATTACACCGACGTGTCGTTACCGCAGCAGTTCGACGCCTACGTGTGGTTTGACGAGACAACGGCGGTGACGCCGCTCGGGCCGGAGCATATTAAAGCCGGGATGCCGGATACGTATCCGTTCGGGCTTTAGCCGCAGCGGCGAATGTGCAGCGGCGCGCAAAGCCGCCGGACTAAGTTCCCGCTGCGACGTTCGCCTACTGGATCCCCATGCGCCGTAATGGCTGCGCACCGCGCCGCGCGGCCGGCTTTCGGCGACCAGTGCGATGCCGGCGATGACGCTCGCAATCGCAGCTACAGTGCTTGCGCCGTCGAGCAACCACGGCGCGAGCACCAGCCAGGCGCCGAATGGGATTAGAGCGAAGCGAAGCGCACGCCACTTCGGCGCAAGCGGTGACTGCGATCACGATGACCAGCGAACCGACCAGGTGGTCGCTGTTGCCATCGCGACAAGCCACGTTCCCGGGCGTATGCCATACGATTCGCTCGGAACACCGCTTGCCCGCCGTTGAGCATGCCGCTCGTGATACATGAAGACCAGGCGCTTACGGAGCAGGCCATCGAGCTGATGCTGCGTTTTGCCGAGCGCACTGGGCTTACCTCCGAACAGCCGCAGCAGCGCTATCTGTGGACCGATGCCTTTGCGGTGTGCAACTTCCTGGGTCTTGCGCGAGCAACGGGTGGCGGTCGCTACCTCGGACTCGCACTCGCTCTGGTCGATCGCGTGCACGACGTGCTCGGCAAGCATCGACCTGACGATTTGCGGGTCGGGTGGCTCAGCGGTCTGCCTGAACAAGTGGGTGCCTTGCACCCGACCTGCGGCGGACTCCGCATCGGCAAAAGGCTCCCCGAGCGCCGGGCGCACGAGCCCTTTCGACCCGGAGATGGAATGGGATCGGGATGGTCAATATTTTCACTACCTGACGCGGTGGATGCACGCGCTGGATCAAGTGGCTCGCGCCACGGGACAAGCGCGCTTTAACGTGTGGGCACGCGAACTGGCCGACGTCGCCTACCGTGGCTTTCAGCAGGCGTCACCGCAAGGTGACCCGCCCCGGCTGGCGTGGAAGATGAGCATCGATCTGAGCCGTGCGCTGGTGCCTTCCATGGGCCAACATGATCCGCTGGAAGGTTTCATCACCTGTCTCGAGCTTCGTCATACCGCTTCGTTGTTCGACAGCGCGTCCGCCCGACCCGATCTCGATGACGCCATTGCCGGCTTTGGGCAGATGGTCGAAGACGGTGACTGGGTAACGGCCGATCCGCTGGGAATCGGTGGCCTGCTGATGGACGCGGAGCGACTCCACCTACTGGTGATCCGGGCCGGTTCGCCGTACCAGGAGTTGCTCCGCAGCCTGCTCACAGCAGCGCTGGACGGTCTGCGGCAGTACGACGAGAATGGGCGAGCTCGATCAGCCTGTGTCGCGCCGACTCGCATTTCGTGAGCTTGGACTCGCCATCGGATTGCAAGCCATCGCGCGCACCGAAAAGGATGCACGGGCCGGCATCCATAGCGACTCGAACGGCGCGCAAGTGCGCTATCTGCTCGACTCTCTCGCAGCGCATGCGTCGCTCGGCCTGATCATCCAGCGCTTCTGGCTGGATCCCGCTCATCGACGCCACCCTACGTGGACCGCGCACGTCGACATCAACGACGTCATGCTTACCACGAGCCTGCTTTCGGCAGGCGGAAGCACGCTGGCAAGTGTGAATGGATCTATCTGAATGCGAGGTGACGAATGATTCGGAAACTCAAGACTGGGCAGTACCGGTTGTATTCACGGAAGAAAAACACCGCGACCGGCAAGAGACGAAATCTCGGAACGTTTTCGACGCTTGAAGCCGCCAAGCAGCACGAGCGCCAGGTGCAATTCTTCAAGCGGCAAGGCTGAATCCGCAGTTATCGGAGTGGAGCGTGCGAGCTCTGCGTCAACCGGTAGCAAGCGCCTCATCCA
>CAWAYV010000020.1:0-18867 GCA_963786295.1 uncultured beta proteobacterium
AGGAACGCTCGTGCAACGCCCCCTTGTGCACAGTTCGCCCCCTTCGAAAGGACGAACATGCACAACACATCTGAAATGCGCGACGAAGCCCAGGCGCAAGCGCTCCGCACCTTCGCGGGCAACGGCTTCGGCGACGCCGCTATCGGTCGCACCCAGCCACACGTACTTCTAGACAGCGTCGAGCTGTACCACCTCGCTCGCGCGCACCGCTCGTACAAATTGAGGGAGATTGTCGAAGCGATGCTGCAGGCGGTCGGTGACTTCGCGCGCCAAATGGTCACTCGGTGGAAGCGCCAACAGCAGGCGCAGAGCCACGTACTTGGCACTGCGCGGCCTCGATTCGCGGATGTTGCGCGACCTCGGATTCCATCGCAGCGAACTCATGTCGGTTGCCGCTGAAGTTGCCGGCGTCGCCGATTAAACCCGCGCTCGTTTGCGCCGGCCCTTCTAACGCGTCTTCACACCTTCAACACCTTCACAGGAGAGCACCATCATGTATGAAGCCACACCCGAATCCACCCCTCAGGCTCGCACCACGCAGCGCTACGCAAAGTGCATCGAAGCGTCCAAGCGCATCCGTTGGGACATCGATCGCGACGTGATTCGCGGCCGCAAGTTCGACTTCGAAAAGAAGTTCCTGCCCGACGGACTGTCGAAGGTCACCGAGCTGACGTTTCTACAGCCGGCAGAAATGCGGTTCCTGTCGCAAATCCAGGGCCGCACCTACGCCAACATCTTCGGGCTGGTGGAACGGTACATCGGCGCCAAGACGCTTGAAATCAGCAAGGACTACTGGTTCGGCGACCAGGTTGCGCTGGAAGCGCTGGTGCGCTTCACCGACGAGGAGCTGAAGCATCAGGAGTTGTTCCGGCGGCTCGAGCAGATGGCCGCGGCCGGAATGCCGGCGGGCTACAGCTTCAAGCCGCAGCCGAACGATGTCGCCAGTGCGGTGCTGAGCAAATCGACGTGGGCCGTGCTCGGCCTGACGCTCGATATCGAGCTGTTCACGCAAGCGCACTATCGATCGAGCATCGAGCCCGATTCGAACCTTTCGGAACTGTGGCGCGACGTGTTCCTGTTTCACTGGAAGGAAGAATCGCAGCACGCGATCATGGACGAGCTGGAATGGCGGCGCGAGCACGAGCGTCTGACGCGACTCGGAGCGCGACCAGGGTGTCATGGATCTGATCGATTTAGTGGGAGCAGTCGACGACATCGTGCAGATGCAGGCCGAGGCCGATGCCGATTACTTCGTCGCGTGCGCCGGCCGCACGTTCTCGCCCGCCGACGAAGCGGCGATCCGTGACGTGCTGCTGAAAGCGTATCGCTGGCAATACATCGTCAGCGGCGTGCAGGAGCCGCGCTTCGGCGAGGTGTTGAAGGCGCTCGTGACGCCGGCGCAGATGGAACGGATCGGCAAGGCGCTGGCGCCGATCCTCGCGCACGTCGGCCATTGAGCGAGCGGGAGACACGTCATGCAGCCGACGCAGCGACCAACAGTCGTGTTGTTGCATTCGAGTGCCAGTTCGGCACGGCAATGGGAACGTCTGGTCGAGGCGTTGGCGCCGCACTTTCGCGTGCGCGCCATCGAGCTCCACGGCCACGGCGAGCGAACGGCGTGGCGCGGTGATGCGCCGCTGACCTTGGCCGATGAGGCTGCGCTCGCCGTGCCACTGCTCGAGGAAGCCGGCGGCGCGCACGTCGTCGGCCACTCATATGGTGCCGCGGTCGCGCTGAAGCTGACGACGATGTATCCGAAATTAGTGCGCAGCCTTGTCACCTACGAGCCGGTGTTATTCCGCTGGTTGTTCGATGACATCGGTCACCAGCAGCTGGGGCAAGGCGTCGTCACAGTCGCGGACTCGATGCGCGATCGACTCGCGAACGGTCAGGAGCATTCGGCGGCGCAGCTATTCATCGATTTCTGGTCCGGCGCCGGCTCGTGGGACTCATTGCCCAGCGGCAAACAGACTTCGATCGCCGCGCGCATGCGTGCTGTGTTCCAACAATTCGATGCACTGTTTCGCGAGCCGCTTCAGCGTGCGCAACTGGCCCTTCTCAAAATGCCGATGATGTTCGTGAGCGGCGCGCGCACCGTCGCTGTCACACGACGCATCGCAGAACTTCTTCGCCTAAGCCTTCCTCACGCCAAGCACGAAGTGCTGCCGGCAATGGGGCACATGGGACCGATCACGCATGCGACCGAGTTCAACCGGCGCGTAGTGGAATTCCTGCACGCGCACGCGCTGCCACATTCGGCTCGCGAGCCGTTGAGCGAACTTGCTTGATCATTCGTAACCGGTAGGCAGCTCGCCCTCAGGATTGCACTGCGGACACGGCATATAGCACTCGTGTTCCAGCGGGCACGGCCAAGGCGTCAGCTGCCTGCAGGTCTCGCACAAGAACCGTTTATCCATGCACAACGAGCATTTCATCGTCGCTCAGTAAGCTGCGCCAGCAGCATCGGTTTCCAGATGCACGACAAATCGCACATCACGCGTGTTTTTTTCGTGCCGCGCGGTGTCGAATTATCCGCTGACCGGCCGACTGCATCAGCAGAAAATCCCAGCATCTTCTCATTCACAGGCGTCGGCGTTATCGCGGTCGTCAATGTCATGGATTTCGTTACGGTGGTCCACCAGGGATTCTTGTTCCTGCATACGGTGTCTTTCGCCATCGCGCTTTCGGCTGTACTGCGTGAGGACTTCGCGCTTGCAAGAGCTCGGTGCATCAACGCGCGCCGGCTCAGCGACACTGCACGCACCGTGACTTACGCCCTTATCGTCCTGTGGGTCACCGGGCTCGCACTGGTCGGCTTCGATGTCGGCCTCGACGTGCGGGCGTTGATCGCCCACCCTAAGCTTGCGGCAAAGATCTTCGTGGTGTCAGTGCTTACGGCCAATGGACTCGCGCTACACGCGCTGGCCTTTCCAATCCTCCGCCGACAGCGGCCCCGAGACCGCTTTGGCTTGTTCGTGCCTGTGGTGCTGGGTGCCATCAGCACGGTTAGCTGGCTATACGCGTCATTCGTTGGCGTATCGCGCTGGATGGCCCCCTTAATGAGCTTTACGGACTTTATTGCACTCTACGGCGTGCTACTGACCGGCGCCATCGTCTTCGCGCTAGTGTTCATTCGTCCTCGCGTGGAGCGTCTGCTAGTCGCCGGTCGCGTGAAGGTCGGTGTTGCATCCAAATGAACCGGCACGCAGCCTACTCAAGCTGCGCAAAGTACTGCGCAAGGTCCACGGCATCGGCGGCGGAAAGATCCCTCATTCCATCGGCCGGAGGATGAGCGCGCTTTCCTCCAGCGAACGCCACAAGCTGCGGAGCGATGTATCGCGGCTCAAGCCCGGCGAGGCGCGGGACTTCCTTGTTGCCGGAATAGTCCGGCATGTGACACGAGGCGCACTTGAGCGCTTCGGCCTTTGACTTTCCGCGACTCACCGTTGTCGCATCGAGCGGGAACGACACCCGAACCGGCTTTTGGGAAGCAAAGTAGTCGGCGATATCGCGCATATCTCTATCAGACAGATTCGCGGTGTTCGTCTGCATTCCGGGATCAGGACGTCGCTTCTCTTTGTAGGCTTTGAGCTGGTTGTAAACATACTCGCGCGTTTGTCCCTCCAGAAGAGGAATATAGGCTGGCGGATTAATCGGTTTGTGGCAGAGCAAGCAAAGCTGCGCCTTCTTTTCGCCCGCTTTGGCGTCGGCCTGCGCAATGGTCGGCGTTAGGGCAACTAACATCGCGATAGCCAAGGCTTTCATGTCGCCACCTCCATCACGTAACTCTACCCGCCGGTAGCGGACCCGTTCGAGAATGTACGAAACTCATTGGCGCACCGCCTTACTCATCTACTGCATCATTGTCTTCATATTCGCGTTCGCTTTGCGCTCGCTGCTGGTCTATCGCCGTAGCGGCGTCAACCCTCTTGTACTGCCGTCAACCGATGACGCCTATGGATATGTGGCGCTCGCGTTCAAGGTAGTCATCGTCGGCGTCGGCGTCGTGGTCATAGGACTTGCGATTTGGCCCGACTCTCAAATTTATTTCGGCCGCTGGACTGCTCTTAGCAGTCCTGCCCTCGCCTATGTCGGCTGGGCGGTGCTGATTGCCAGCTTGATATGGCTGCTGATCGCGCAGGCGCAAATGGGAGCTTCGTGGCGCATCGGCATTGATGACAAGCGACGCACCGAGCTCGTGCAACACGGGCTGTTTTCTTTGTCGCGCAATCCGATTTTTCTTGCGCTGCGCCTCAATCTAGTCGGTCTGTTCCTGGTTTTTCCGTCGGCGGTTACATCGGCGTTGCTGGCCGCGGGCGAAATACTCATCCAAGTCCAGGTGCGACTCGAGGAGCAGCATCTGGCGAATCTGCACGGTCAGGTCTACGAAGCGTATCGAGCGAAGGTGCGGCGCTGGCTGTAAGTCATCGGAGCTCGATCCCAGAAATCACGCCGCCTGCGTAACGATGCTCTTCAGGCGCTCCAGTTTCGGAGCCACCACCGGCACCGTCAGCATCGTGCTCGCAACGGCCATCAGCAGCAGCGCGGTGAACGTCTCACTGGTGATGATGCCTTTGTCCAGCAGGATCGTGATGAAGATGATCATGATCAGCGCCTTCGTCTGCAGCAGCCAGCCGATGATCGAAGCTTCGCCCGGCTGCCACTTGAGGACTTTGCCCGCGAGCTGAACGCCGAGAAGTTTGCCCGCGATCGACGCGAGCAAAAGTACAGCTGCCGCGATGAACACCGCCTCGCCGCCGACGTTCCAATTGGTTTTCAAGCCCGTGCTCAGGAAAAACACCGGCATCACGACCAACAGCACATTGTGACGGAGCTGATCCATCTGTTTTTGATCGAACCAATCACTGTCTATCACCGCGCCCGCGAGGAACGCGCCGACCATGTAATGCAATCCCGACCAATCGGCGCCGAAACCGCACACCGCGAGCCAGATCAGACCGACGTACCAGCGGTCTCGCTCCGGCAACCACACCATCAGCTTGCGGAATCCGTAACTGCACACTGCGAAAGCAAATAGAAACATCGCTTGCATGCCGACGCGCTGCCAGTCCATCAGGATCAGAGCCAGCACGCCCCAGATCGCGACGTCATCCAGGCTTGCGTAGCGCAGGATGCGCTGGCCGATCGGTTGGCGCAGGATCTCCAGCTTCTCCATCAACAAAATCAGGATCGGCAAGCGCGGTAACGGCGCACGCCATGCCGACTCCAAGAACGAATTGCCACGTCATCGCCTTCGGACCGATCCAGCCGTCGTACATCAACATGCCGGCTGCCACGATGCTGCCCAACAGCAGCGGCGTCGCCGAGCGCGAGCCCGGCAGTGATGGCGCTCTCGCGCCGATAGGTCCACGCCTTCTTCAAGTCCAATTCGATGCCGGCGATCCACACGAACACCATCACCGCCCACCATGCAATGCCGTTCAACGATTGGACGACCGGCTGCGTAAAGACGAAGGCGTAGTAATCCGGGAAGACTTTTCCCAAGATGCCGGGCCCCAGCAAGATTCCGGTGATGATCTGCACGACGACGAGAGGGGCGTAGTAATCGGTGTTGCCCACGCGCCAGATCAGGTACGGGACGGTGAAGATGATCCCGATCGCGATCAGGAATATCTCGGTCGTGCTCAACGCGGCATGCATGGATTCTTATTGCGTTACTTGCTCGCCTTCGGCAGCGCGTATTCGACCTTATTGTCAACGATTCGAAGCACGCCGTCGCGCTCCATCTCGGCCACGAGCGCGCGCACCGCGTTCAAGTCGACCTTGCGGCCGAGATGGCTCTCGATGTGATGCTCGAGTCCCTTGCGCTTGCCGGGCAGCTTCTTGCCCATGCGTTGCAGACTCGCCAGCACGATCTGCTTCGGACTGTCGACTTTCTTTTTCGCAGGTGCCGCGCCTGCAGCCTTCACAGCCGATTTAACCGCGGGCGGTTTTCTTGCGGGTGAAGTTTTCTTCGCTGCGACCTTCTTCGGCGCCGCAGTAGCTGCAGGTGACGGAGCCGCCGCCACGGGCGTACCAAGCGCTGCGCGAATCGTCGCCACTCGATGCGCCTCAAACCCGAGCGAGCGAATATGCACGATCAATGAATCGAATCCGCGATCTTTAGAGATCACGAAAAAGCGCGCCGCACGCACCGGCTGGTTCAAATGCTCCCGCACGAGTCGGCCGAGATAGAACGAGATGTGAAAGTCCAGCACGTCCGGCCCCTGCCGATCGCTCTGCACCAGTTCCACCTTGTCGCCGAGCGGCTGCAGCGCCTTGTACATGCTGACGTCGAACTTGTTCTGGTGCACGCCATGAAAGATGTGCACGCGAAAATCGTCACCGCGCAGCAGGCCGAGATCAGCCACCTGCGGCTGGACGTTCTCGAAGTCGACGAGGATGTAGGTCAACAACAAGCCGGCGATCGTACGTGAAAAGCATCATTGAAGAATCCGCCGGCAGCGTCATATACCTGCGAACCTTCCTACACTGGCGTCACCCGAGAACATGCCACTGAGCGTCATCTCCCTGCTGACCCACGCGTATATCGCTTGGCGACTGGTCCCCGCTCTGGCTGAGTTCGCCTGGTTGCAGGTCGGCGTGGCGCTGCTTGTCGTGCTTTCCGCAATCTCCCTGCAGGTGGGGCTGAGCCACTGGCGGAATCGACGTCAGGCACGACGCCGGGGCCATGACGTTGCCATGATGGCCGCGTTTGTCGCCATGGGGTTCTTGTCGAGCCTGTTCGTCCTGACACTGCTGCGCGATGTCGCACTGGTGGGAGTCTGGATAGCAAGCCAGCTCGGTCTGGCGATCTCCATCTCTACGTTTGCCGCCTGGAGCGCGCTGGCGGTTGCTGCAGCGGCGACGCTGATGACGGTGTGGGGACTGATCAATGCGCGCCGAACTGCGCGAGTGGTTGCAGTCGATGTGCCGATCGCCAATCTACCGGCGTCGCTGCACGGCTTCACGATTGCGCAGATCAGTGACATCCATGTCGGCCCGACCATCAAGGGCGACTATCTGCAGTCGATCGTCGGCGCCGTGAATCGCCTGCAGGCCGACATGGTCGCTGTGACCGGAGATCTGGTTGATGGCAGCGTGGCCCAGCTCCGTTCGCACGTGGCGCCGCTGAGCGGCTTGACGTCACGCCACGGGACGTACTTCGTGACCGGTAACCATGAGTACTACAGCGGCGTCACTGCCTGGGTGGCAGAGTTGCGTCGCCTCGGAGTCAACGTCCTGCTCAATGAGCACGTGGTCTTGCAGCACAACGACAGCGCGCTGGTGATCGCCGGAGTCACGGATCACAGCGGACATCATTTCGATGAATCCCACCGCAGCGATCCCGCGGCCGCCATTGCCACTGCACCCGATCATGCCGTGCGCATTCTGCTGGCGCATCAGCCGAGATCAGCGGAAGCAGCGTTGCAGGCGGGATTTCAGTTGCAGCTCTCCGGCCACACGCACGGCGGGCAATTCTGGCCGTGGAATTTCTTCGTTCGACTGCAGCAGCCGTTCACTGCTGGGCTGGATCGTCTGCAGACCCTTTGGGTTTATACGAGTCGAGGGACCGGATACTGGGGCCCGCCGAAACGATTCGGTGCACCGTCCGAGATCACACACCTGCGCCTGGTGCCGGCCTAACACGCAAGTGCGTTAACGGCACGCGCTCCCCAGTGCGCGTGCCGATGTTGTTTACTGATGCGCCAGCTATTGACGTACCCAAGCACCGCCTGTCATCTGCCAGCGGCCGTTGACATGTTCCCATCTATTCGGCGTCCAGACGTAGCCGATCTTTGCCGGCTCATAGCGTCCAGCCACCCAGACGTACTGTCCGTTCACAAAATTCCAGTAGCCCGGAGTCCATATCATGTCGGCGGCTGGGGCCGGTGGAACAGTTTCGACCTGAGCCGGCGGTGGCTGTACCGCGGCCACTACGACCGGAGCGGGCGCTGGTGCGACTTGCACCGTCGCCGGTTGTGGTGCCGGTGTATGGATCACTTCACGCTCTATAGTGCGCGTGGAGCAAGCCGCAAGCGACACCGCTGCTACGGCTCCGAAGACACCAATGTTCTTCAGCATATTGTCATCTCCTTGAGCCCGACAGGTCCGCCAGCAGACGAACCCGCAAGCGCCTTGGCTCAGTCGGTATTACGACGCTTGATGTATTGAGGAGCAGCGGCTGTGCCCGCAGCCGCTACAACGTCAGTGCGAGTCAAAAATACAAAAACAAGTTACGTTTTTACCAACGAAGTTGGCCTTCACACTGACAGCTTTTATTGTTAAGCGCTATGCCAAAGTTCGCGGCCAATCTCGGATTTCTGTTTTCAGAGCTGCCGTTCGAACAGCGCTTTGCCGCTGCAGCTCGCAACGGATTTAAAGCCGTCGAACTCTCGCTTCCATACGATCACGCGCCGAACGCCATCGCCAAGTGGCTCAGCGACCACGGCTTACAGAATCGTGGCCTGAATCTATGGCCCGGTAACTACGCTGCGGGAGAACGTGGCTTGGCCGCACTTCCGGGACGTGAAGCGGAATTCCGCGCGGCGGTTGCGCGCGCACTCGAATATGCGGAGGCCACCAACACACCGACTCTGCATGCGACATGTGGAATCGTTCCAGCCGGCGGTGATCGCAATGCCCACCGCGCCGTGTATGTCGAGAACCTTCGGTTTGCCGCAAGGGAACTCGCGAAGACGGGTCGCACGCTGTTGATCGAGCCCATCAACAACCGAGATATGCCCGGCTACTTTTTGAACACCCAGGCCGAAGCCCATGCGATCCGGGAAGAAGTCGCCGAACCGAATTTAAAGATTCAGATGGATTTTTATCACGCGCAAATCGTTGAAGGCGATCTGCTACGGACGTTCAAGAAGTATTTCAACCACATCGCACATGTACAGATCGCGGGCGTGCCGGATCGTCACGAACCCGACGAGGGCGAAGTTAATTACAGCTATGTACTTCGTATGCTCGACGAGATGGGATACACGGGCTGGATAGGGTGTGAGTATCGGCCGCGTCGAGGCACGGAAGAAGGATTGCGCTGGATGGATAGTTTCGCGTCCGGCGCGCTTTGACGAACTCGGACGGCTCCGCCTTTTTCGACCGGCTCAGGATCCGCGCCTCCCTTCGCTACCATGCGGTCGTCCGCTTCGAGTTTTCATGAGATCTCTCACCGCACTACTCGCCACCATCGGGGTCGCCGGCTGCGCCACGGTTGCCCTGCACGAGTTTGATCAGCGTTATGGGCAACCCGACCCGAAGCGCTTCGATGTTCCCGTCCAGCCGGTCGCGGGAATGTCGTATCGCAAGGACGTGCAGCCCATCGTCGAACGGCGCTGCGTCGTATGCCACGGTTGTTACGACGCGCCATGCCAGCTCAAGCTCACCGCTTGGGAGGGCGTCGCGCGCGGAAGCAGTCAGAAGCCGGTCTATGACGCCGCCCGCCTGCTCGAAGCGCCGACCACGCGCCTGTTCGTTGATGCGCAGCTGCCTTCGCAATGGCGGCAACATGGTTTTTCCGCAGTATTGAACGAAAGGACGCAGACCTCCCAAGTCAACCTTGCCGCGAGCGTTTTATACCGCTCGCTTGCCCTCAAGCGCGATCATCCGCTACCGGCTTCGCCGCTGCTTTCCAATGCGTTCGACGTATCGCTGGAGCGCGCCTCGACGTGCCCGCGCATCGAACAGTTCGATGCCTTCGCTCAAAAGAATCCGCTCGCCGGCATGCCGTACGGTTTGCCCGGCCTCGACGAACGCGAGTTCTCGACGATCACTCGGTGGATCGAGGCCGGCGCGCCCTTCGAAGGCGATGAGCCGTTGCCGGTCAGACGTCCAACAACAGGTTCAGGTCTGGGAGGCGTTTCTCAACGGCGACTCGAACAAGGAGCGGCTGATGAGCCGCTACCTGTACGAGCACCTGTACCTCGGTCACCTCTACTTCGAGACAGATTCGCAGCGCCGCGCGTTTCGCATCGTCCGGTCCACCACGCCGAGCGGCAAGCCGATCGCGCCCATTGCCACGCGTCGCCCGTACGACGACCCCGGCGTCGCGCGCTTTTTCTACCGACTCGAGCCCGAACGCGAAGCGCTTCTCGCAAAGACGCACATGCCGTATGCGCTCAGCGCGGCACGCATGGCGAAGTACCGTAGCTGGTTCCTCGATCCTGCGTACACGGTGACCGCGCTGCCGTCGTACGACGCCGACACCGCATCCAATCCGGTCGTGGCGTTTCGTGACTTGCCGCTCGACGGCCGTTACCGCTTCATGCTCGATGAAGCCGAATACTTTGTGATGAACTTCATCAAGGGCCCGGTGTGCCGCGGCCAGCTCGCACTCGATGTCATCGAAGACCGCTTCTGGGTGTTCTTCGTCGATCCGAAGGTGGGCGGCGATGCCATGGTCGCCGAACTGCTTGCGCGTGAAAGCAGCAACCTGCGGCTGCCCGCCGAATGGGGCAGCAACTCGCCGGCGCTGATCCCTTGGCTCGAGTTCTCGAAACTCGAAGCAAACTACCTGCGGGAGAAAAGCGAGTGGCTCGAGCGCAACGCAAAGGCGCGCAAGGACGATCTCTCGACTGATCTGGAGCGGCGATGGCAGCAATCCAAACGCAGCGTTGACCGTGTTCCGTCACTTCGACAGTGCGACGGTGGTCAAGGGTCTGGTCGGCGATCAGCCGAAGACGGCGTGGGTCATCGGCTATCCGCTGTTCGAGCGGATCTACTACCTGCTCGTGGCGGGTTACGACGTCTACGGCAACGCCGGCGCACCAGTTGAACAGCCGCCTCTACATGGACTTCCTGCGCATGGAAGGCGAGTTCAACTTCCTCGTGCTGCTGCCGGAGAAAGCTCGACGCTCGACGGCCGAATACTGGTATCGCGGCGCGCCGCAGGACGTGATCGACTACGTCTACGGCCGCGACGCGTACTTCAACCGACCGAGCGGCCTCACGTACCGGACCAGCGATCCACAACGCGAACTGTACGAAATGCTGAGCGCGCGAGTGGCGCCGGTCGCGGCGAAGCGATTCGAACTTTCATCGGTGGCGGATCCCGCGCTGCGGCGCGACGTGCAGGCGCTGTCGAACGTGCGCGGCGCGAGCCTCGCATGGATGCCGGAGGTCGTGTTCCTGCGCGTCGAGCAGCCGACGGCCTCGCCGCAGTACTTCAGTGTGCTGCGCAATACCGCGCACAAGAATGTTGCGCACATGTTCAAGGAGGAACTGCTGCCGGCGGAGAACACGCTGACGGTTGTACCGGGCTTCCTCGGCGCCTATCCGAACGCGATTTTCAGCGTCAAGGCAGCGGACCTGCCCGCGCTCGCGAATGCAATCGGATCGCTAGCGTCGGAAGACGATTACCGCAAGCTCGCCGATCGCTACGCGGTTCGCCGCACCAACCCACGCTTCTGGGCTACGAGCGATGAACTGATGGATGCCTACGCGCGTTGGGGCGGAGTCGAGGCGGGACTGTTCGACTACAACCGGCTCGAGAATCGGTGAGCTCATGAACATTGCGCTCGAGCGATTCAGCGGGACCGATCGAAGCCTTTGGTCCCCGGCCACCGCTGACCACAGAAGCGGCCTGCAAGATGGTTGTGCGCAGCGGTGCGATCGTGGCGATCCTCGTGGAGGGCTGGAGCGATCAAGCGGCCCTTGAGGCACTCGCACATCGGCGCGGCTTGAACCTCGCGGCCGAGCGGATCGTCATCCTTCCCGTCGGCGGCGCGACGAACACCGGCAAGTTCCTGGATGCATTGGGCCCGCCAGGGCTAGGAGTGCGGCTGGCGGGACTGGTCGACGCAAACGAGGAACAGCACCTTCGGCGCGCTCTCGAGCGCGTGGGGCTTGGAACGAATCTCAGTCGCGCGGGCGCGGAGGCGCTTGGATTTTTCGTGTGCGACGCGGACCTCGAAGACGAACTGATCCGCGCGCTTGGCGCCCCTGCGGTCGAGCGGCTGCTTGCTGTTCAAGGCGAGCTCGAGTCTTTCCGCCGCTTTCAGGACCAACCCGCTCAGCGTGCAAGGGAAAGCCATGCCCAGCTGCGGCGGTTCATGGGCACGCGGGCCCGGCGCAAGATTCGCTACGGCGCATTGCTGACAAACGCACTTGACCTGCGTTGCGTCCCGCGCGCGCTCGACGCTGTACTCGCCCACGCGCGCCATTGAAGAGCTGCCGGCCCAGCTGCCCGCTCGGGCACATCAGTTCACCAGCAGCTTCCCCAGCGTCCGGCGCGCTTTGACGAACTCGGACGGCTCCGCCTTTTCGACCAGCTGATCGTCAAGGCTTCGACCGTGGATGCGCAAGTCCTTGACGACTTCCAGCAGCGAATCGACGACCTGCGGGTCGAATTGCGCGCTCCGTTCGGTGCGCAGATAGATCGCCACTTCGTCGTGCGGCAGCGCCTTGCGCCAGGGCCGATCGTGCGTCAGCGAGTCGTAAGCGTCAGCCGCATGCACGATCCGCGCTTCCAACGGGATTTCCTGACCGGCCAGCGCATCGGGAGTGCCGTTGCCGTCGAACCGCTCATGATGTGAGCGTGCCACGTGCGCGTAAATGGCGCCGCGCTGATCACCGAGGCGCTCGCGTATCAGTTCCTCACCAAACTTCGCGTGGGAATGCAGGAATTCTTTTTCCTGCCACGTGAGCGGACCGCGTTGGCGCAGCAGCGTTTCCGGAACCGAGCCTTTGCCCACATCGTGCAGGCGGGCGGCGCGCTCAATCTTGGTCACTAGAGCGACGGCCCAGGGAAGCTTATCGGCGACCAACCGCGAGAGCGACCCGACGCGAATCGTGTGCTCGCCGCTCGGCTCCTGCTTCGCTTCAGCAGCAGCGGCCAGGTTCTCGAGCGCGACCAGTTTGTCGTCGAGCGGGATGTGTTCTTCCCATCCCAACGGCCTTGTGTTCTGCCATTCTTCTTCGACTGATTCACCCGCCTGAGGCTCAGCACGCGCGAGCGCCGACCGCTGCATCTTCATCAGAAGGTCCGACACCTCACGCATCACCTGCAGAGCGTCTGCCGGTTGCCCCACGTAGCGGTAGGCGTCCGCGAGCATCAAATGAGCCGGCACTTCCATGGCGGTAGAAATCGATGCTGCACGCCGATGCGACTTTTTCAGCAGCTCCAGCCCCTCATCGATCTTGCCGCGGCGTACCTCCACCATTCCCGCCGCCTGCAAGGCAAGATATTCCCAGCGCACGTTGGCCGAATTCTTGGCCGCCGCCAGCATTGACTGCACGACTGTGGTCGCTTCATTCAGACGCCCGGCTTTGGCCAACAGAATGCAATGGATATTGTCGTAATGCAGTTGAACCGTGCGGTGCTGCGCGTTGGCGGTTTCACATTGCGCCAGTGCTCGCGCGCGCGTGCTGAACTCCAGCCCGCGTTCCACATCATTCAGTTGCGAAGAAATCGCCGCAGTATTGGCAGCGGCCGCTGCCGCCATCAACACCGCCGGCGCTCCACTCGCATCAGCGCCCTGGAACGCCTTCTCGTTTCGCTCGTACGTATCCCATGCCAGCTGGAATGCCCGCTGCGCGTTGTCATCCCATCCGATATTGGTAAGCACGACACCCAGGTTGACCACGTTCGACACCTCGGCGACCGGGTCATTCATCTCGCGTGCCAGTTCAACCGCTTCCTGCAGGCATCCGAGCGCCCTCGGCGCGTTGATGATGTCGCCCGTGAAGTAGCCATAGAGAGAAAGGGCTCGCCTCAGCAGCTGCTGCTTTGAGCCCGCGCGGCAGATGCCGATCGCGCGCTCGAGCAGAGGACCCATCTTCTGCGCGCGCCCCAGTGCGTTGAAGCCCGCGACCACAGCAAAGACCGCAGCGACATAAGCCTCGACGCGAGAGGCATCGGCCGTGCTGAGCTCGCGCTGCAGGGCATCCAGCTCGATCAGCATGTCCGCGGCGGGACGGCGTGCAGCACTCGCCGTCAGCGCGGACGCGTGCGTCTGGATCGCCTTGAGCCTCTCGGAATTGTCTCGCATGGCGCGAGACTACGTGTCATCCGCCGGTCTAAATTGTCAAAAACAAGCTTGTAAGCCAGTAGTCCGCGACTGACCGTTTGAAACATCGAATTGCCCATCTAAAGGCAATCGATTCACACATTGAGACGCGTCGCGAGCCGACTATGTCGGCCGTCTGGCTTCCCTCATGACGTCTCTTTTCTTGCGGGCTTGACGCTAGCGCTCAAACACTTGCCGTTGGGATGACTTACGTAGATGAATCCCTTCGCGCGCTTGCGCACCGTCTGGCCGCCTTCCGGCAGCGTGGCGATGATGTCGACATTGAGCGTCTTGAACTTCTTGTCCGATGAGTTGAACTGCACTAGGGTGGAACACGTGTTGCTCGTCGCGTTCCAGGTGCCCGTCTTCTGCTTCGGGCCGCCGATCTTTTCCCATTCCGCTGTCGTGCATGCGCGTTGGTACAGCGTGCGCCCCACCCGATAGCCGCGACTTTCGCCTTCGCGCAGTTCGCAGCGGTCAGCGCCGTATCGCCCCAGTCAGCGCGCAAGATGATGTTGTGGTTCAGATACGGCTTCAGATCGCCCATCGGACCAAACGCCACCGTGAATCCGCCACAGCTACCGCCGGTGCTGGGTCCGGGTGACGTCGCCGTGTATTGCTGCGAGTTTTGGCACGGACCGGCTAGAACCAGCACCGGGCTCGAGGGAAACGCGTCCGCATTCTGCGGCCCGCTGCATAGACCATAAGTCGCCTGCGTCGGCGGCGGCTGCGTGCCTACATCGGGCAGCGGAGTTTCGGTGGGAGCCCCGGGGGCGCGGCGAGCGAGGCAATCGGCAGGACGATGGTGATGGCAAGCAAGCAAACGGACGCGATGCGGAGCGGCATGGTCACAGGTGATGAAGTAGAGCGTGCGGCGATGCTACTCGCGAGCGTTTGCGCACAAGTAATCATTACTATTACGCGTCGCTTGATACGGCGAACGCCGGTTTCGGCGCAGCCGGCATGTCGAGTCCGCTCAGAAATCGTCGCGCAATCGTACTGACGCAGTGGCAATGGTGCATGCGCACCGAAGCGTCACGCATCAGTCGGAATGCTGTGATCCTCAATGGTCGAACGGCCGCCGCGATTGCGATCAACGCGCACTGCTACGTCAAGCAGTCGATCGTCATTTCAGCGCTTCGCCTCGCGTCATGCCTCATGCAAGCGCGACTCTGCGCAGCATCACGGCTTTCGCCGACGCGCTTCTGATCGTAGCTGCTCTACCGCCAGTATTGCAGAACTCATCCGCTCCACCAGGCCATCTTGGCAGCACCGACTGCACAACCATCGCGCATTGCGGTTGATCGGCTTACGCGCGCATTCACCGTCGGGCTTGACTTTCACGGCCAAGCGCCGCCTGCTCGGAGGTGCAGCGCCTTCGTCAGCGTCCGGAAAACGAAACGATCGCCGCTTTACCAGTCACATCGACGTCGCTATGGGGTGCTGCGTTCCCGGCTGCCATCGAGCCGTAGACGAACGCCATCCGCATCGCCGCTTCGCAAGCGGTGCCAGCGCCTCACGCAGCCGATCGCCCAGACCCCACGGTCTTTCGCAGCCGACTGTGCGGTAGCTCGCTGTACACAGGTGAAGCTGGATCTGCCGAGAAGAACACCTGCCGTCCGACCTCGCGCCGCTTAACCAGCCCCATAGCCAGCAGCGTCTGAGCTCGCGAAAAGCGTCCCAATGGACACACCGGTGACGCGTGCGAGCTCTCGTGCGTGAAGCTCCGCTTCAGGACGGAGCAACAGCGTGGCGAGGATCGCCGCGCGCGAGGACCCGAGAAGTTCCGATGCAAGCGATTTCATTGCTGCTCTCTATTTGAGAGCAAATGTACTCAGATTGAGAGCAGCGGGCAACGACGGGTTCGTATTCGCTGGAAGGGCGCGCACCAATGGAGCTAGGTCACTAAGGAGTGCGATAGACCTCGCGGCGATGCCGCGTGGCTTGAACCGGAGTTCAAACCGTGCCATCGGCCCTGAGCTTCTTCAGGAACACCTCGTATGCCATCGACGGTTCGGCGGCACGCGACCGCACTGCGGAAAGGTCTTCCTGATCCTCCCGCAACGCCTCCCGCACGGCTTCTGCGACCAGCTCGGAAACCGAGCGGTGGGTGCTGGCGGCCTTGAGCCGTAATGCGCGATGGAGGTCAGAGTCAAGATAAATCGTGGTGCGTGTGGTTTCACTCATGTGCTGAATAGTCCCGCTACTCGCGTTGCAGCTTCGGAATATCTCCGATATCGGCCGTCCAACTCAACGCCGAGTCACACCAAATCTGCAGTGTTGGAACAAGCTCGCGTCGTTGAGCGATGCAGCCAACTCTCAGCCCGTACGTCTTCGGATTGTCGACCGGATAAGCGTAGAGCGGCGATCCGCAACGCGCGCAGAACGCCTGCGCACGCTTTGCGCCACTCTCACCCGTCTTGATATAGATCTTCGGCGACCCGGTCCGCAGGTTGAAGTCCGCTATCAGCGTCGGCACCGTGACTCGATACGCCGAACCGGTGAGCGCCTGGCAGTCCGTGCAATGACATATCGACACGCGCGCCGGATCGATGATCGCCTCGTACGATATGTCACCGCAGTGGCACGCGCCTTGTATCTTCATGAGTACCTCGCTGCTATCAACTGCAATGCGTTCACGGCTTACGGGCTGTCACGAGTAGCGCCGCATTTGGAATGCCAGAGCTGCCCTTTTGCAGGTACGCAGTCGTGCCTGCCGCGAGCGCTTCACGAATGCGCTGTTGGATCTGCGGGGTCTGTCGCTCGTAGACCATTCGTGAGCGAACAGCGCCCTTGAGGACAAATTCAACGACCGAGTCCGGCCCTCGAAGAGGAAACGTAATCGCAATGTCCTTGGCACGCATGTCCTCGAAAGCCCGCTTGCGCGAGCATCGGGTCGCGTACCGCAGCGTCGGTCAGCGCGAACATCGGTGGCGCTGGAGGCAACCCGACGTCCATGTTCGCGAGCTTTTCATAGGTCCCCAGAACAAGTTTGAAGAATTCTCCGCCGTTCTGCGGTGAATGCCAGACAGTGAAGCTGAGCATGCCTCCCGGCTTCAGAACACGCGCCGCTTCGCGTAGCGCTCGGGCAGGCTCCGCGAAGTGCAGCAAGCCGAAACAGCAGATCACTGCATCGAATTGGCCATCTTTGAACGGCAGCGCTTCGGCGTCACCTTCGTGAAAGCTGGCTCCCGGTACACGCTGGCGTGCCAGTGCGACCATGGCCGGGGCCACATCGACTCCGACAACGGTGGCGCCACGAGCTAAGGCCTCAGCCGCAAGATGGCCCGTGCCGAACGCAACTTCGAGCACGTGGCGCCCGCGCAGATCGCCCAGGCTGTCCAGCAACGGCCCAAACGCTTGCCGCGTCGCCGGAAGGTCGATCGCGTCGTAGTCAGCTGCGTTACGTTGCCACCCGTCACGCTCGAGTTGTGAAAAGGTCGCTTCATGCATTCGAGTCTCCTCACTTCCCTTTCGCCGCAATCAACTTCCGAATCTGCGCGACAGCGGCTTCGATCTTCATCTCCAGTCCTTTCTTTCCATAGGCAACGCTAGCGCGCGCGGGGTTGCCTGTCACACCGGTGACATTGCGGTCGCCGCCGGCGGCAAGTTTGTCGCTGCGAATTCCATTCGGGTTCACCGCCATCAACTGCGACGTGTCGACGATGCCGGCGTGCGTACCGATGTCTTCGCGTTTCTCGCCCTGGCCCTGCAACCATTCGCGGAAGGGACTCTCCTTGTAGTACTCCGATACGAAGTGCACACGCACGTTGGTCTTCGACCATTCCTTGTTCAGCGAATTGGCAACCGATTGCAAACCTTTCTGGTTTTCGCCACTGTCGCCGATCAGCACGATGTCCTTGAAGCCATTCGCCCTGAAACTGCGCGCGGCGTATTCAGTCACTTTGATGAAGACGTCGTCCGGCAACGAGATCGTGCCGGGGTACCGCATGTGGCCACTCGGAGGATCGATGCTGCCTTCGGGCACGTAGGCGAGCACCGGCGCAACGAGCGCGTTGCCGAGCCGGCGCGCAATCTGCTCCGCCGCATGCTTGACGATGAAGTTGTGCTTGCCCAGCACCATGTGCGGACCGTTCTGTTCCGTGCCTCCGGTAGGAAAGATGATCGTGGTCTTGCCGGCCTTGATGGCGTCGCGCACTTCGGTCCACGTGAGCTCCTCGATGAATACGGTGTCGGGAACTTCCGCAGCAAGCGCAGACGAAGCCAGCAGACAGAGAGCTGTGCAGAGGATGACGCGGTTCATGTCGGTTTTCCTTGTCTTGCGCTTACAGGATCGCGCAAGTAAGTTTTACGGCGGGCTGGTACAAATCGTGCTCCAAGATCCTACCTAGCCAAAGAAGAAAGGGATCGACATGAGACGCTGGTTGGTGCCCACGGCAATCGTTGCGGCCGCGGTTGGACTGAACGCTTGCCAAAGGACAGAGGAGAAAACAGAGAAGACGGTGGTTCAACCGGTTCCGGTTCCGGTGCCCGCGCCGGCCCCGACACCTGGTCCACCGGGACCTCCGGGTGCTCCGGGACCAGAAGGCGCTCCAGGAAAATCCGGTGCCACCGTCGTCGTTCCGCCGCCGGAAGAAAAGAAAACCGAAGAGAAGAAGTAACAGCTTTGTTGCTCGACGTGTCCGCCCGCCTGGGCGGACGCGTTGCATCGTACCCACCGGCTGATCGCCGCAGCCCGAGCGGGCGACTGGCGTATCGCTTGTTTATTGTTGTACGCGCCGTGCGGGTGAGCATTCTTCGAGTCCAGATCGCGTCTGCGCAGAAAACCTTTCAACCCGCCACGTCGGCGGGTTACGCTTCATGACTCAACCGACTACTCCTGGCGGCGGCG
>CAWAYV010000021.1:0-40096 GCA_963786295.1 uncultured beta proteobacterium
ATGGCGTCGCAAACCGCCCGGAAATCCGCACAAGTCTGGTCCCAGCTGCGCACTGCGGCGTGGCGGAGGTTGTGCCGGAACGTGCCGCGCAACGCAGCGTCTTTCAGCAAGAACTCCAAATATCGGCCAAGGCTGTCCCAATCTCCCACAGTGGCGAGAAAACCGGTCACACCATGTTGAATCAACTGCTCTGCGGCGCCGACGCGGTTGCTCAACACCGGCAAGCCGCTGGCAGCGGCTTCGGCAACAGTCATTCCGTAGGCTTCGAACGTGCTTGGGCAGACCAATAGATCGCTATCCGCCATCAGCGCCGCAACGGCCTCCTGGGACATCGCACCGTGAAAGGTGATGCGTTCGGTCAAGCCAGCCCGTGCAGCACGGTTGCGCAGGAGTGCTGTCGTCTCGGAGGACACTCTCGCAATCGCCTGCTATATGCCAGTGCCATTGCATATGCCGGAGCCTTGCCAATAGTTCCAGCAACTGCGCATGACCTTTGGCCGGTAACAGGTGGGCCACGGTGAGGAGCTTGACGGTTCGCTCCGTGTGGCGTGGCCGGTTCCGCAAGAACATTTCGCTTACGCCCGGTTCGCAAACGAATACCGGCTTGCCCGGCCAACGCGCCGTTACCGCGTTGGCCACGCATTTGCCCGTGGCAATGGCAAAGTCCGCCTGCGTCATGGCGTGGTGTTCAACGGCTGTCGCCATTTGTCTTGCGCCGAAATCCAGTTCCGGCTCCAGGGACGGCAGATAGTGCAGCAGCAAGGCGAGACGCTCGTCGGCGATGCGCGCCAACCGGTCCATGAACAGGCTGTCCCAGACAAGCAGATCCCACTTCCCGCTTGGCGCCTCAACTCGCCACGGCAGCGACACCAGCGGAGAGCCGCATCGGCCGGCGTACTCCAGCAGTTTTTGGTTGTATACGTTGCCGCCGGAGGGAAAGGACGCGAACGGCGGATGCATGAGACCGATTTGCCTTCCGGCCATGAAGGGCATGATACGAGCGTCCTGTTTGTCGCCAATCCTCGTCAACTGTCGCATCTTCCACTGTGATGAGTAACCCGCCGCTGCAACCGCTCGTGTTGCGGTGGAGCGAAGGTCATGCCGCTGCCATGATTGCCGTCACGCTGGCAACGGTCGCTGGCTTGCCGGCTTGGCTGCTGTCCTTGTGCGGCCTCACGTCCATTTCCCTGCTGGTCTACGGTTGCCGGCGTCGCTGGACTCCGGGCGGCCGGTTCGGCCTCGCCAACGCTGTCACCCTGCTGCGCTTCTGTGGCATGTTGGTCTTGCCGTGGCTTGCGCCGGGACAGATCGTTTACTGGGGAGCGGTACTGTTTGCGATGGACGGCGTGGACGGCTGGATCGCTCGGCGCGCGGGGCTGGCCGGAGAATTCGGCGAGTTCATCGACAAGGAGAGCGACGCCTTTCTCACGCTCATGCTATGCGTGGTGTTGTACCGCCTGCCGGAAAGTTTCGGACCGTGGATACTGCTGCCCGGCCTGCTGCGCTATCTCTTCGTGCTGTTCGTCAAATTCGCCAAGCCGCCGCAAGCCAAGGAGCAGCGCACCGCGAAAGCGCGCTGGATCTTGTTTTTCATGATGCTGGCGCTGCTTGTCTCCTTCGCCGCCTATCCCTCGTATCTTGACTACTGCCGTCCCCTCGCGGCACTGATGACGCTGGTGCTGACCTATTCTTTCGCCGAGAGCCTGTACCTGATGTACCGTGCGCCGCGCCGGCGGGAGAACGCCTGATGCGGTTGCACACGCGCTGCGTGCAAGACAGTGGCGACATCCGCGCTTTTTTCGACGGCATTGCGGGCACCTACCGAGAACGCCACGGCAGCGCCAGGCGACTGCTGGCTTACCGCTTGGCGCTGATCCGTAGTCTGCTCGTCCCTGGCACCGGTGGGGTTCTGTTGGAAATTGGGTGCGGTCCAGGGGTGCATCTGTTTCCGCTGGCGGACGCATTCAGAAGGATCATGGGCGCGGACTTGTCGCCAAACATGATCGCCGCCGCCGAAACAATCCGCCAGAACGCATCCGTGCGCCGCGCGTATCGAGCTTTATGCGGAGCCTGCCGAGCGGCTCGCGTCCATAGAAGATCAAACTGCGGACGCCGTACTCTGCGTGGGAGCCTTCGAGCACATGCCCGACAAGACTGCTGTGCTCGGCGAGGTGCACCGGGTGCTGAAGCCGCATGGGCGTTTCGTATGCCTGACGCTGAATGGCGACTACGTCTGGTACCGCCGCGTTGCGCCGTTGCTGGGGTACAAGGTCAAGCACCTGAGCAGTGACCGCTTCGTCAATGCGGCAGAACTGCGGGCGCTCCTGCAAGAATCCGGATTGCGGGCGACCGCTGTGGGCTATTGGCGCTTTGTCGCCAAGGGCGACATGCCGGGCTGGGCCGCGCTGGGCTTGGAATGGCTGGATCGCGTCGGCGTGGTTTGCAAACCGGCGCTGTTGCGCGGCGGACTCTACTGTTGCGCCGACAAGGATTTATCACGGACCGTAGCGCGCCAGTAGATCGAGATGACTGATGCGCATTCCGAGCCGGCGCTGCTGCAGCGACCGCAGCCGGTCGTCGCGCCAGCGGTCGATTTGATCGGCCTCGAAGAGTTTGGAACGCCGTCCTTCGCTGCCGATGAAATCCAACAGCGCTTTCAGGCAGAGCGCGTCACTGTCGCGGTACTCGCCCTCGAAGGGCCGGATATTCCAATCGGAACGGCCGCACGCCACGATGTCAAACGCATGCTCGGGCAACAGCGCTTGCAGGCGCCTTCCGCAGTAAGCCCCGCCCGTCGCCTGACCGTCTACGCGGCGTAGCTCCATGGATTCGTTGTAATGGCCCAGGAGCGTGGCCTCTAAGGTTGAGCCTTGGTACGGCGGCATCAGCGCAGTGTCGCCGTCGTAGTTGATGCTGGCGTAAAGATAGCCGCCGGGTTGCAGCCAGGCCGCGAACTGTCGCAGGGCTTGCGGCAGCGGGGACAGGTCGAGGAAGGCGTGCGCCGTGATGACGTTGTAAAGCCGGCCCGGGCGGTGCTCCTTCAGTTCGCCGGGGGCAAAGTGCATCGCAGCGAGCCGCTCGCCTCGCGTCTGGATCGCGCCGTCTTCCACGCGGGGCTCCAGGCCCAGCGCGCGCAGCCGGCTTTCGGCATCCTGGCGAGCGACATCAAGGAGGCCGCGATCCCTGTCCAAAGCGGTCAGGGATAGCGGGGTCGTCAACCCACTCTGCAGCAAGCGTCTGAAAGTCGCGCCCGTTCCCGCGCCCACGTCGAGGCATTCGATTCGAGGCAGGCCGCGCAAGGCGTCCAGGAAAGCCGCCCGCACCTCGCGGTTGAGGCTGCGCTCGTCCAAAGCGAACTTGGCCTCGAGATATTCAGCAAACGGCACGAGCATTGCGGCTCATTCGGGCCCATAGGCGGCCCAGTCGCGCTCGTTTTCCCACAGCTTCACGGTGAGCGACAAGTCCTTCGCAGCCAACGTGGCGAAAAGGTCTTGGTAGAAGACCTGGGCGAATCGCTCCAGGCTCGGGTTGAGTCCGGAGAACGGCGCCAGGTCGTTGAGGGTGTGGTCGCGGAACCGCGCGATGATTTCGTTCAGCGCGCTTTCCAGCTCGACGATGTCCACGAGGTAGCCGTGTTCGTTCAGCACCTTTCCGCGCAGCTGCACTTCAACCTTGTAAGAATGGCTGTGGTTGAAGTTTTCCACTCCCCAGTCGCCGCCGATGAGGTGATGCTGCGCGACGAAATCGCGGGTGACGGCGAGTCGGTACATGGTTCGTTGCCGTTCGTTCAGTATTGAAACACGACCTGCATCACCCCGTCCCGCCGCGCACAAACCGTCTCGAACGCCAGCTGGCACTGGGCCAAGGGAAAGGCCTGGCTGATCAAGCGTTGTGGCTGAAGCGTGTCCAACATACGCCAGGCGAAGTCGATGCGGCGGCGCTTGTCCCAGCGCCCGCTCAACGCGGGACTCAGCGTGCTTACCTGGCTGGAAATCAGGCGCAGGCGATTGCGGTGGAAACGGCCGCCCAGATCCAGGGGGTGTGATGCGGCCCCGTACCACGAACCCACCACGATCCGGCCATCGAAACCTGCGGCTTCGATGGCCAGATTGAGTGCCGCCATGTCGCCGGACAGCTCGAAAATGAGGTCCGCACCCTTCAGGCTGGCCAGGAAGTCTTGCCATTGGCCGGCATCGGTGGGGTCGACCGTTTCCTTGATGCCCCGCTGTGTCGCGATTTCGCGTCGCCATGCCAACGGTTCGGCGGCAACCAGGCGCGCCAGCGGAAATTCCGCCAGCAAACCGGCAGTCAGGAGCCCCACCACGCCTTGGCCCAACACGAGCACACGCTCGCCGATCAGGGGCGCGCCGTCCATAACGAGATTCATCGCGGCCTCGGCCTGCGGCAAAAAGAGCGCGACCTCCGGCGCCACGCCGTCTGGAACCCTGTGGCATGCGGCGAGGGGCACAACAGCGCGGTCCTGATGGGGATGAAATGCAAACAGGGTTTTGCCGATCAAGCCCTGATCGACGTCAGTGCCTGCTGCCGACACGTCGCCCACCAGAGCGTAACCATACGAAAAGGGATAGGTAAAGCCGCCTTTGAGGCTTGCGATGTTGGCGTCCAGCGCCGTGTTCCTCGGAAACGCGCCGCTGAAAATCATCGCCTCGGTGCCGGCACTGATGGCGGAGCAGCGGCTGGTGATCAGAACTTCGCCCTCGCCAGGCGCTGCCAACGTCACCTCCCTGCATTCAACGCGGCGTTCCGCCACGTGGAAGAGCGCGTTGGCGCGCATTGCCGCTAGCTTTTGCCGAGGCTGCCGTGGATGATCAGGTCGACACCCAAGGGCTGGTAGCGGCAATCGACGATGGACAACGGCGGCAGATCGTTGTTCGGGTGAGTGTCCATCGCCTTGATACCGCCTATGAGCTTGGGCACCAGCGTGATGACGCAGTAATCCACCAGGCGGCTCTCCAGGAAGCTGCTGATGACGGTCGCGCCGCCCTCCACCATCAAGCGTTTCACACCGCTATCGGCGAGGCATTGCAAGGCGGCTATCAAGTCCACCCGGCCCAGCCTGTCCTTCGGCATGACGCGGACCCGCGCCCCCTTGGCCTCCAGGCGGGTGATTTCGTCAGCAGACGCGGCGGCGGTGGTAAACAGCAGCGGATGCTGGTCGGGATGCGCCAATAACCTGGCCTGGTCGGGACAGCTCAGAAAGCTGTCCAGGACCACCGGCTGCGGATTGTCGCCTTTCCACAGGCGCACGGTCAGGCGCGGGTCGTCCGCCAGCACGGTCTTGATGCCCACCAGCAGGGCGTCATGCCGGGAACGCAACAGATGCGTCATTTCTAACGACTTGTCCGAGCTGAGCACGAAAGGCCGCCCCGGGCGTGCGGCGATGCTGCCGTCAATGCTCTGGGCGTAGCTCAGGGTCACAAATGGCAGTCCGTTGATGGCGCGGTCCCGCGCCGCCAAACGATCCCACAGCGGTTGCAGGAAATTCATTTCATCGAGAACCGGGCCGTCGCCGATTCGCACGCGAAGCTGATTCGGAGCTGCCATCTATGATCTCTCAGGGAGGCCGCGCTTTGTACGGACAGCTTTGCACGCACGCATCGTACAAATGTCGTGCTAATCCGGGCCGTAATCAGGACCGCAGTGCGGACCGGCCATGGTGCCGTTCACCGGTTTGCCGATGATACGGGGAGAGATGCTTGATCGCGATGAAATCACGTCCTCGTCGTCAGAAGCTATCATTTGCGGCGCATTGGCACGGATGTAGATGAGCGCACCGAGCACCGCTCCGGAATCACTGCAGCGTTGTATTTGCACAGGACGCCGAAGACGACCGCATTGCAGCCGTGCGTTGACGCCGCGTTCTAAATAATCACCCCATGAACCATCCGGAATCTCTGTCCACGCTGTGGACGATGCCCGACGTGCAGTCGGCGCCCGACAGTCGAGAGCTGGCCATCGACCAGGTCGGCATTCGCGGGCTGCGCTATCCGCTGCCGATCGCCGACCGCGACGGCGTCCAGACTACGATCGCCGATTGCAGCGTGTTCGTCGCGCTGCCCGCTGACCGCAAGGGCACGCATATGTCTCGCCTGGTCGCATTACTCGAGGCGCGTGTGATCCCGGGCGCTGCACCGATCGGCGTGACGACGTTGCGGGACATGCTCGACACGCTGGTCGTACGGCTCGATGCGCCCGGTGGCCGGCTCGAGCTTGCGTTCCCGTTTTTCGTGCGCAAGAGCGCGCCTGTCTCGGGCATTGCCAGTCTCCTCGACTACCAGGCGAAGCTCATCGGCGAGCTCAATCGCGGCCGCTATGCGCAGACGATGTCGGTCGCCGTCCCGGTGACTTCGCTGTGCCCGTCCTCCAAGGAGATTTCCGAGTACGGCGCGCACAACCAGCGCTCGATCATCACGATAGCGGCCCGGACGCGCGAGCCGCTCTTTCTCGCCGATCTCCTGCGCGTGGCCGAGGAAGAGGCATCGTCGGAACTGTTCGGCATCCTGAAACGTGCCGACGAGAAGTTCGTGACCGAGCGCGCGTACGACAACCCGCGCTTTGTCGAGGACCTGGTGCGCGGTGTCGCCGCCAGGCTAGACGCGGATCCAAGGCTCGAGGGCTTCGTCGTCGAAGCCGAGAACTTCGAGTCGATCCACAATCACTCGGCATACGCGAAGATCGCACGCGGTTTTTGAGCTTATCCAGATGCGCCGGTTCTAGCGCGCCTTACCGCGCACGTTAGGCCACACCAGTGAACACACGTTGTCTGAGACCCGACGCTTTTCAAGCTCGGCTCAACTCTGATGTGAGATGTCCGCTCTAGGGCGACGCAGATGTCCGCAAAAGGTCGAAAGCAGCCCTCTGTGGATTGGCGGACCAGGTGGCGGGTTTCTCGGGTGAACGCGGACAGACAATAAGGCAGGCTAGTCGCCAGCTCACTGCGGCGATCACCGGTAGGACGATGCAACGTGCCCGCCAAAAGCGGGCACATTGAGCAAGCAGGACTGCTACTTCTTCTCTTCGGTTTTCTTTTCTTCGACCGGCGGAACGACGACGGTGACACCACCAGATTTTCCTGGAGCGCCTTCTGGTCCCGGAGTACCCGGAGGTCCCGGTGGACCAGGAGTCGGGGCCGGCGCGGGCGTCGGAACCGGAACCGGTTGAACCACCGTCTTCTCTGTTGTCTCTGTCCTTTGGCAAGCGCTTACTCCAACCGCGGCTGCAACGATTGCCGTGGGCACCAACCAGCGTCTCATGTCGATCCTTTCTTCTTTGGCTATGTAGGATCGGGGAGCACGTTTTGTACCAGCCAGCCGCAAAACTTACTTGCGGCGATCCTGTGAGCGCAAGACAAGGAAAACCGACATGAACCGCTTCATCCTTTGCTCAGCTCTCTGTCTGCTGACTTCGTCTGCGCTTGCTGCGGAAATTCCCGACACTGTATTTATCGAGGAGCTCACCTGGACTGAAGTGCGCGACGCCATCAAGGCCGGCAAGACCACGATCATCTTTCCTACTGGAGGCACGGAACAGAACGGCCCGCATATGGTGCTGGGCAAGCACAACTTCATCGTCAAGCATGCGGCTGAACAGATTGCGCGCCGGCTCGGAAACGCGCTCGTTGCGCCAGTGCTCGCCTATGTGCCCGAGGGAGGCATCGATCCCCCGAGGGGCCACATGCAGTACCCCGGCACGATCTCGTTGCCGGAGGACGTCTTCAACAAAGTGACTGAATACGCCGTGCGCAGTTTCAAGGCGAATGGCTTCAAGGACATTGTGCTGATCGGCGACAGTGGCGAAAACCAGAAAGGTTTGCAATCGGTTGCCAGTTCGCTCAACAAGGAATGGTCGAAGACCAACGTGCGTGTGCACTTCGTACCGGAGTACTACAAGGAGAGTCCCTTCCGCGAGTGGTTGCAGGGCCAGGGTGAGAAACGCGAAGACATCGGTACCCACGCCGGGATCGTCGACACATCGCAGTTGATGGCGGTGAACCCGAATGGAATTCGCAGCAACAAACTCGCCGCTGGCGGAGACCGCAATGTCACAGGTGCAACAGGCAACCCGGCGCGCGCTAGCGTTGCCTATGGAAAGAAAGGATTGGAGATGAAGATTGAAGCCGCCGTCGCGCAGATTCGAAAGTTGATCGCCGCGAAAGGCGGTGGCTGACCTGTGCGATGAGACGGCGAGCGGACTAACCGGGAGCTGTCTCGATATGCTTGTGTGCGACTAAACGCAGCGTTGGGCGCGGCAGGAGACTCGAATGCATGAAGCGACCTTTTCACAACTCGAGCGTGACGGGTGGCAACGTAACGCAGCTGACTACGACGCGATCGACCTTCCAGCGACGCGGCAAGCGTTTGGGCCGTTGCTGGACAGTCTGGGCGATTTGCGCGGGCGCCACGTGCTCGAAGTTGCGTTCGGCACGGGCCATCTTGCTGCTGAGGCCTTAGCTCGTGGCGCAACCGTTGCCGGAGTCGATGTGGCCCCGGCCATGGTCGCACTGGCACGCCAGCGTGTACCAGGCGCCAGCTTCCACGAAGGTGACGCCGAGGCGCTGCCGTTCAAAGACGGCCAATTCGATGCAGTGATCTGCTGTTTCGGCTTGTTGCACTTCGCGGACCCAGCCCGAGCGCTACGCGAAGCGGCGCGTGTTCTGAAGCCGGGAGGCATGCTTGGCTTCACTGTCTGGCATGGACCGGAGAACGGCGGAGAATTCTTCAAACTTGTTCTGGGGACCTATGAAAAGCTCGCAAACATGGACGTCGGGTTGCCTCCAGCCCCACCGATGTTCGCGCTGACCGACGCTGCGGTACGCGACCCGATGCTCGCGCAAGCGGGCTTTCGGGACGTGCGTGCCAAGGACGTTCCGATTACGTTTCCTCTTCGAGGGCGGGACTCGGTCGTTGAATTTGTCCTCAAGGGCGCTGTTCGCTCACGAATGGTGTACGAGCGACAGACCCCGCAGATCCAACAGCGCATTCGTGAAGCGCTCGCGGCAGGCACGACTGCGTACCTGCATAGGGGCAGCTCTGGCATTCCAAATGCGGCGCTACTCGTGACAGCGCGCAAGCCCTGAACGCATTGCAGTTGATAGCAGCGAGGACCTCATGAAGATACAAGGCGCGTGCCACTGCGGTGACATCTCGTACGAGGCGATCATCGATCCGGCGCGCGTGTCGATATGTCATTGCACGGATTGCCAGGCGCTCACCGGTTCGGCGTATCGAGTCACGGTGCCGACGCTGCTAGCGGACTTCAACCTGCGGACCGGGTCGCCGAAGATCTATACCAAGACGGGTGAGAGTGGCGCAAAGCGTGCGCAGGCGTTCTGCGCCCGTTGCGGATCGCCGCTCTACGCTTATCCGGTCGACAATCCGAAGACGTACGGACTAAGAGTTGGCTGCATAGCGCAACGACGCGAGCTGGTGCCAACACTGCAGATTTGGTGTGACTCGGCGTTGAGTTGGACGGCCGATATCGGAGATATTCCGAAGCTGCAACGCGAGTAGGGACCGTTCAGCCGTAGCGCAGCTCCTGCAAGGATTTGTATGCACGTTCAGGGGCCACCCTATACGAACCCGCGTCACACTATGATTGCGATTCCTCCTGTACAAAGCACGAGGGACAGCATGGACGAGGCATTACTCGTAAAGTATGAAATGGCCCGCATCTCCAGCGTCTACGGCACCTACGCGCGTGCCGAAGCCACGCGATCAAGCCCCGCCGAGATCACCGGTTACCTATTCGGCGCAGGTGGAACTGCGAATCGAAGGGACAACGCTGATCGTTCCACCATTTCGGATCGATCGACTGTCACAGCGTTACCTGCAGCGTAGCGAGCTGTACATCGACCTCGCTGGGCTGGTGCCGGACGTGTACCGGGTGCTTGCCGTTCAGAACTTTTGGATTGAAGACGAAAATCCCGAGTTGAGCGAGGCTTTGGCAGGCGTGTTTCTATCGCGGCGTCGGACCGACGGCGAGTGGGAAGAACCGGAGAACTGGCCGATTGAATGTCGTACGCTGACGCTACTTGGTTGCGTGGATACAAGCATCCCCGGATACGCGGTTTTGCTGCCCTGTGATCACGAATACTGACGTACGCGCGTTCGACGTAATCGAGGTCACGAACGAGATGCCGGTCAATCGAACCGGCGGCGTCGGCACGGTGATCGAGAACCTAATGACGGGGTTCCCGTCCGAGGGAGTCAGAGCACTTTGGTTTCTCACCGACCACGGCTATAGCGACACGCAGCTCAGCGATATTCTCGAGCGCTTCCCGAATGTCGCTGTGGGACCGATCGAAGATCTCGAACGATTCACCGCACCGGTGTCTCACGTCCACTCTTATCAACAGAATCCTGCACTGGCGAACTATCTCGCGAGTCGACCAGCCGTGTGCACGATTCATTCACTGCTTGCCCTCGAAGAGCGAACCAACGACGTCAAGCTTGGAACCGCGGTCGAATGGCAGGAGCGTCTGATCTCACGAAGTGCGTGCGTGGTGGTGCTTTCGCGGGCCGAACGCGCGCAGTATGCGGCGTTAGGTTACGAACGGTTGAATCGGTGCGTGCGCGTCATCTATAACGGTGTGCATCCGCCGCCGCGCTTTCGCGCTCCGCGCGGTAAGCGCGTGTTGGGCTACTGCGGACGGTTGGTGCCACGCAAGCACCCTGAATACGTGCAGATGATGCTGAACGAGCCGGAGTTCGAGGACTGCCGTGTTCTGATCGCGGGACGTGGCTTCAGTCCGTACGCACGCGATCTATTGCGCAAGCGCGGCTTGGACGAGCGCGTGCAATTTCTTGGCTGGTGCGCCGGTGAGCGCATGGAGGCATTCTTCGACGCAATCGACGTGTTGGCCGTGCCATCAATCTACGAGCCATTCGGCCTGGTCGCAGTGGAGGCTGCGTCGCGCGGTGTGCCTGTCGTGTGCACGGCCGTCGACGGATTAACCGAAGTGCTCGGAGAGCACGCGTTCTACTGCGCCGATACGACTTTCGCCGCGTTCCGCACGGCGATGCAAGCTTGGCGAGCGGCCACACCCGAGGAGCTTGCGTCGCGTTGTCGCGCGGCGCGAACTCGATACCGACGCCGCTTCACGGACCGCATCATGTGTCGCCGCTATGGCCGATTGTTTCGAGAGGTCACCATCACTCGCTAGCTCGAACGCGGCTTGTCTGGCATCTTGTAGATCAAGCAGCGAAATCCAAAGTCGTCAATATCGATCTCAGGCGTCTGAAATCCTCGCAACGATAGTCGAATCTCCTGCGCAATCGAACGCCATGAACCTCCGCGGACGACGCGCCGATTTATTTTGTTAACAAACACCTCGGGGTCGGCGGTCGGCTGGGTGGCGGAACGACCTTTATATGCTTCGTCGTCGTACCAGTCGGAGACCCATTCCCACACATTGCCAACGACGTCGACCAGACCGAAACCGTTTGGTGGAAACAATCCGACCGGCGAAGGGCCCTTGGGCCCCCAATCAGGGTTGTCTGTGTAGTTGGCGAGATCTGGGCGAGGGGTGTCGCCCCAAGGATAAATCTGCCCATCTACGCCGCCGCGCGCCGCGTACTCCCACTGTGCTTCAGTCGGCAGGCGCCCATCGCTCCACGCGCAATACTCGTTCGCATTCCCCCAGGTGACTTTAACGATGGGCCGGTCGACGTCGTCCCAATTCGGATTGTTGGACGGCGCTCGTGGCATCTTTACGTTGCGTTGCTTCGCAAACAATTGATAGGCGCGCACTGTGACCGGGCCGCGCGACATCCAGAATCCTCGCGTCAAGAGAACCGGATGACGCGGTTTCTCGATCGCATAGCGCTGGTCCGCTACGTTGTCATGGGGCACGCGCCCCATGATGAACTTGCCTGGCGGGATCCAAATGTACTCAAGCCCATCCCACGGATGGATGCAACGCTCACCCGGTGTGTGCGTCTGAACCGGTGGGGCGTTACGCGCACCAATCGCCTTCTTAATTTCGTCGATCAGCAGGTCGACATCCTGATGAAAAGTAAGATCACGGATTGGACGTGCTTGCATGAAGCGCAACCGCACGAGCTCGCCCGGAAGTGCCTGATCGACCGGCATCGCCAACGCGCCGTCGACCAACACGGGGATCATGTCAATGCCGCGCGCCAGCGCTGCTCCAATTTCCGTGCGCACCCAGTCGTCGGCCTTATCGAGCTTGCGTTGCCCGTACTCATCGGCGGCGGTGAGCCAGCGCCTTCCGATCAGTACCAGGCATACGTCGCATTGCCGCATCGTCTTTTCGATCGTCAGGACCCAATCGTCACCTGAAGGGATGTCCCTGACATCGATGAAGATCGGGACGTCCTCAAAGTCGCGTTTCAGCCGGTCGTACAGACGTCCGGCGTGGCCGGCAGTGTCCTCGCGCCGATAGCTGATGAAGATGCCCGACATGGACGTCACCTGAAAGAACAGCGAATTAGATTCTAGGGGCTGGCCGATGCCGCGCGACAACGAGGCTGAGTGACCGCGGATTTGCAGTCCTCCCGTTGCTTCGTTGCCTACCAAGCGAGCATGACTCGTGATGGCTTTTGTGCGCAGACGCTCGCGAGTAGCATCGCCGCACGCTCTACTTCATCACCTGTGACCATGCCGCTCCGCATCGCGTCCGTTTGCTTGCTTGCCATCACCATCGTCCTGCCGATTGCCTCGCTCGCCGCGCCCCCGGGGGCTCCCACCGAAACTCCGCTGCCCGATGTAGGCACGGCGCCGCAGCCGCCGAAGGCGATGTATGGTCTGTGCAGCGGGCCGCAGAATGCGGACGCGTTTCCCTCGAGCCCGGTGGCGGTTGAAGCCGGTCCGTGCCACAACGCGCAGCAATACACGGCGACGTCACCCGGACCCAGCACCGGCGGTAGCTGTGGCGGATTCACGGTGGCGTTTGGTCCGATGGGCGATCTGAAGCCATCTCTGAATCACTCAATCAAATTGCGCGCTGAGTGGGGCGATACGGCGCTGACCGCTGCGAACTGCACGAAAGCGAAAGTCGCGGCTGTCGGGTGGGGCGCACGCTGTACCAACGATGCATGCACGACAGCGGAATGGGAAAAGATCGGCGGCCCGAAGCAGAAGACGGGCACCTGGAACGCGACGAGCAACACGTGTGACACCCTCATTCAGTTCAACTCATCGGACAAGAAGTTCAAGACGCTTAATATCGACATCATCGCCACGCTGCCGGAAGGCGTCCATACGGTGCGCAAGCGCGCGAAGGGATTCATCTCCGTAAGTCATCCCAACGGCAAGTGTTTGAGCGGCTAGCGTCAAGCCCGCAAGAAAAGAGACGCCATGAGGGAAGCCGGACGGCCGACAAGGTCGGCTCGCGCCGCGTCTCAATGTGTGAATCGATTGCCTTTAGATGGGCAATTCGATGTTTCAAACGGTCAGCCGCGGACTACTGGCTTACAAGCTTGTTTTTGACAATTTAGACCGGCGGATGACACGTAGTCTCGCGCCATGCGAGACAATTCCGAGCGGCTCAAGGCGATCCAGACGCACGCGTCCGCGCTGACGGCGAGTGCTGCACGCCGTCCCGCCGCGGACATGCTGATCGAGCTGGATGCCCTGCAGCGCGAGCTCAGCACGGCCGATGCCTCTCGCGTCGAGGCTTATGTCGCTGCGGTCTTTGCTGTGGTCGCGGGCTTCAACGCACTGGGGCGCGCGCAGAAGATGGGTCCTCTGCTCGAGCGCGCGATCGGCATCTGCCGCGCGGGCTCAAAGCAGCAGCTGCTGAGGCGAGCCCTTTCTCTCTATGGCTACTTCACGGGCGACATCATCAACGCGCCGAGGGCGCTCGGATGCCTGCAGGAAGCGGTTGAACTGGCACGCGAGATGAATGACCCGGTCGCCGAGGTGTCGAACGTGGTCAACCTGGGTGTCGTGCTTACCAATATCGGATGGGATGACAACGCGCAGCGGGCATTCCAGCTGGCATGGGATACGTACGAGCGAAACGAGAAGGCGTTCCAGGGCGCTGATGCGAGTGGAGCGCCGGCGGTGTTGATGGCGGCAGCGGCCGCTGCCAATACTGCGGCGATTTCTTCGCAACTGAATGATGTGGAACGCGGGCTGGAGTTCAGCACGCGCGCGCGAGCACTGGCGCAATGTGAAACCGCCAACGCGCAGCACCGCACGGTTCAACTGCATTACGACAATATCCATTGCATTCTGTTGGCCAAAGCCGGGCGTCTGAATGAAGCGACCACAGTCGTGCAGTCAATGCTGGCGGCGGCCAAGAATTCGGCCAACGTGCGCTGGGAATATCTTGCCTTGCAGGCGGCGGGAATGGTGGAGGTACGCCGCGGCAAGATCGATGAGGGGCTGGAGCTGCTGAAGAAGTCGCATCGGCGTGCAGCGTCGATTTCTACCGCCATGGAAGTGCCGGCGCATTTGATGCTCGCGGACGCCTACCGCTACGTGGGGCAACCGGCAGACGCTCTGCAGGTGATGCGTGAGGTGTCGGACCTTCTGATGAAGATGCAGCGGTCGGCGCTCGCGCGTGCTGAGCCTCAGGCGGGTGAATCAGTCGAAGAAGAATGGCAGAACACAAGGCCGTTGGGATGGGAAGAACACATCCCGCTCGACGACAAACTGGTCGCGCTCGAGAACCTGGCCGCTGCTGCTGAAGCGAAGCAGGAGCCGAGCGGCGAGCACACGATTCGCGTCGGGTCGCTCGCGCGGTTGGTCGCCGATAAGCTTCCCTGGGCCGTCGCTCTAGTGACCAAGATTGAGCGCGCCGCCCGCCTGCACGATGTGGGCAAAGGCTCGGTTCCGGAAACGCTGCTGCGCCAACGCGGTCCGCTCACGTGGCAGGAAAAAGAATTCCTGCATTCCCACGCGAAGTTTGGTGAGGAACTGATACGCGAGCGCCTCGGTGATCAGCGCGGCGCCATTTACGCGCACGTGGCACGCTCACATCATGAGCGGTTCGACGGCAACGGCACTCCCGATGCGCTGGCCGGTCAGGAAATTCCGTTGGAAGCGCGGATCGTGCATGCGGCTGACGCTTACGACTCGCTGACGCACGATCGGCCCTGGCGCAAGGCGTTGCCGCACGACGAAGTGGCGATCTATCTGCGCACCGAACGGAGCGCGCAATTCGACCCGCAGGTCGTCGATTCGCTGCTGGAAGTCGTCAAGGACTTGCGCATCCACGGTCGAAGCCTTGACGATCAGCTGGTCGAAAAGGCGGAGCCGTCCGAGTTCGTCAAAGCGCGCCGGACGCTGGGGAAGCTGCTGTTAACTGATGTGCCAGCCGCAGGCTGCCTGAAGAGGCGACTACCGATTCTCGAGCCGGTTGTAGTCGAACAGTCCCGCCTCGACTCCGCCCCAACTCGCGTAGGCATCCATCAGTTCATCGCTCGTAGCCCAGAAGCGTGGGTTGGTGCGGCGAACCGCGTAGCGATCGGCGAGCTTGCGGTAATCGTCTTCCGACGCTAGCGATCCGATTGCATTCGCGAGCGCGGGCAGGTCCGCTGCCTTGACGCTGAAAATCGCGTTCGGATAGGCGCCGAGGAAGCCCGGTACAACCGTCAGCGTGTTCTCCGCCGGCAGCAGTTCCTCCTTGAACATGTGCGCAACATTCTTGTGCGCGGTATTGCGCAGCACACTGAAGTACTGCGGCGAGGCCGTCGGCTGCTCGACGCGCAGGAACACGACCTCCGGCATCCATGCGAGGCTCGCGCCGCGCACGTTCGACAGCGCCTGCACGTCGCGCCGCAGCGCGGGATCCGCCACCGATGAAAGTTCGAATCGCTTCGCCGCGACCGGCGCCACTCGCGCGCTCAGCATTTCGTACAGTTCGCGTTGTGGATCGCTGGTCCGGTACGTGAGGCCGCTCGGTCGGTTGAAGTGCGCGTCTCGGCCGTAGACGTAGTCGATCACGTCCTGCGGCGCGCCGCGATACCAGTATTCGGCCGTCGAGCGTCGAGCTTTCTCCGGCAGCAGCACGAGGAAGTTGAACTCGCCTTCCATGCGCAGGAAGTCCATGTAGAGGCGGCTGTTCAACTGGTGCCCGGCGTTGCCGTAGACGTCGTAACCCGCCACGAGCAGGTAGTAGATCCGCTCGAACAGCGGATAGCCGATGACCCACGCCGTCTTCGGCTGATCGCCGACCAGACCCTTGACCACCGTCGCACTGTCGAAGTGACGGAACACGGTCAACGCTGCGTTTGGATTGCTGCCATCGCCGCTCCAGATCATCGAGAGATCGTCCTTGCGCGCCTTTGCGTTGCGCTCGAGCCACTCGCTTTTCGCCCGCAGGTAGTTTGCTTCGAGTTTCGAGAACTCGAGCCAAGGGATCAGCACCGGCGAGTTGCTGCCCCATTCGGCGGGCAGCCGCAGGTTGTTGCTTTCACGCGCAAGCAGTTCGGCGACCATGGCATCGCCGCCCACCTTCGGATCGACGAAGAACACCCAGAAGCGGTCTTCGATGACATCGAGTGCGAGCTGGCCGCGGCACACCGGGCCCTTGATGAAGTTCATCACAAAGTATTCGGCTTCATCGAGCATGAAGCGGTAACGGCCGTCGAGCGGCAAGTCACGAAACGCCGCGACCGGATTGGATGCGGTGTCGGCGTCGTACGACGGCAGCGCGGTCACCGTGTACGCAGGATCGAGGAACCAGCCACGGTACTTCGCCATGCGTGCCGCGCTGAGCGCATACGGCATGTGCGTCTTTGCGAGAAGCGCTTCGCGTTCGGGCTCGAGTCGGTAGAAAAAGCGCGCGACGCCGGGGTCGTCGTACGGGCGACGCGTGGCAATGGGCGCGATCGGCTTGCCGCTCGGCGTGGTGGACCGGACGATGCGAAACGCGCGGCGCTGCGAATCTGTCTCGAAGTAGAGGTGACCGAGGTACAGGTGCTCGTACAGGTAGCGGCTCATCAGCCGCTCCTTGTTCGAGTCGCCGTTGAGAAACGCCTCCCAGACCTGAACCTGTTGTTGGACGCTGACCGGCAACGGCTCATCGCCTTCGAAGGGCGCGCCGGCCTCGATCCACCGAGTGATCGTCGAGAACTCGCGTTCGTCGAGGCCGGGCAAACCGTACGGCATGCCGGCGAGCGGATTTTTTTGAGCGAAGGCATCGAACTGTTCGATGCGCGGACACGTCGAGGCGCGCTCCAGCGATACGTCGAACGCATTGGAAAGCAGCGGCGAAGCCGGTAGCGGATGATCGCGCTTGAGGGCAAGCGAGCGATATAAAACGCTCGCGGCAAGGTTGACTTGGGAGGTCTGCGTCCTTTCGTTCAATACTGCGGAAAAACCATGTTGCCGCCATTGCGAAGGCAGCTGCGCATCAACGAACAGGCGCGTGGTCGGCGCTTCGAGCAGGCGGGCGGCGTCATAGACCGGCTGCTGACTGCTTCCGCGCGCGACGCCCTCCCAAGCGCCGAGCTTGAGCTGGCATGGCGCGTCGTAACAACCGTGGCACACGACGCAGCGCCGTTCGACGATGGGCTGCACGTCCTTGCGATACGACATTCCCGCGACCGGCTGGACGGGAACATCGAAGCGCTTCGGGTCGGGTTGCCCATAACGCTGATCAAACTCGTGCAGGGCAACCGTCGCGCAGCCGGCGACCCCGATGGTGGCGAGTAGTGCGGTGAGAGATCTCATGAAAACTCGAAGCGGACGACCGCATGGTAGCGAAGGGAGGCGCGGATCCTGAGCCGGTCGAAAAAGGCGGAGCCGTCCGAGTTCGTCAAAGCGCGCCGGACGCGAAACTATCCATCCAGCGCAATCCTTCTTCCGTGCCTCGACGCGGCCGATACTCACACCCTATCCAGCCCGTGTATCCCATCTCGTCGAGCATACGAAGTACATAGCTGTAATTAACTTCGCCCTCGTCGGGTTCGTGACGATCCGGCACGCCCGCGATCTGTACATGTGCGATGTGGTTGAAATACTTCTTGAACGTCGTTAGCAGATCGCCTTCAACGATTTGCGCGTGATAAAAATCCATCTGAATCTTTAAATTCGGTTCGGCCACTTCTTCCCGGATCGCATGGGCTTCGGCCTGGGTGTTCAAAAAGTAGCCGGGCATATCTCGGTTGTTGATGGGCTCGATCAACAGCGTGCGACCCGTCTTCGCGAGTTCCCTTGCGGCAAACCGAAGGTTCTCGACATACACGGCGCGGTGGGCATTGCGATCACCGCCGGCTGGAACGACTCCACATGTCGCATGCAGAGTCGGTGTGTTGGTGGCCTCCGCATATTCGAGTGCGCGCGCAACTGCCGCGCGGAATTCCGCTTCACGTCCCGGAAGTGCGGCCAAGCCACGTTCTCCCGCAGCGTAGTTACCGGGCCATAGATTCAGGCCGCGATTCTGTAAGCCGTGGTCGCTGAGCCACTTGGCGATGGCGTTCGGCGCGTGATCGTATGGAAGCGAGAGTTCGACGGCTTTAAATCCGTTGCGAGCCGCAGCGGCAAAGCGCTGTTCGAACGGCAGCTCTGAAAACAGAAATCCGAGATTGGCAGCGAACTTTGGCATAGCGCTTAACAATAAAAGCTGTCAGTGTGAAGGCCAACTTCGTTGGTAAAAACGTAACTCGTTTGTATTTTTGACTCGCGCTGAAGTGGCTGCGGGCACAGTCGCTGCTCCTCAATTCATTAAGCGTCGTAATCCACGACTGAGCCAAGGCGCTTGCGGGTTCGCCTAGCGGCGGACCTGTCGGACTCAAGGAGATGACACTATGCTGAAGAACGTTGGAATCTTCGGAGCACTAGCAGCGATGTCGCTTGCGGCTTGCTCCACGCGCGTTATCGAGCGCGAAGTGATCCAGACACCGGCGCCACAGCCGGCGACGGTGCAAGTCGCACCGGCGACCCTGCGGTCGTAGTCGCACCAGCGACCACTCCGGTCGTAGTTGCCGCGGTGCAGCCACCGCCGGCTCAGGTCGAAACTGTTCCACCGGCTCCAGCCGCCGACCTGGTATGGATTCCGGGCTATTGGAATTATTCGAACAACCAGTACGTCTGGGTGGCTGGACGCTATGAGCCGGCAAAGATCGGCTACATCTGGGCGCCGAATCGATGGGAACACGTCAACGGCCGCTGGCAGATGACAGGCGGTGCTTGGGTACGTCAATAAGCTAGCGCGTCAGTAAACAACATCGGCACGCGCACTGGGGAGCGCGTGCCGTTAACGCACTTGCGCGTTAGGCCGGCACCAGGCGCAGGTGTGTGATCTCTGACGGTGCACCGAATCGTTTCGGCGGGCCCCAGTATCCGGTCCCTCGACTCGTATAAACCCAAAGGGTCTGCAGACGATCCAGCCCAGCAGTGAACGGCTGCTGCAGTCGAACGAAGAAATTCCACGGCCAGAATTGCCCGCCGTGCGTGTGGCCGGAGAGCTGTAGCTGGAATCCCGCCTGCAACGCTGCTTCCGCTGATCTCGGCTGATGCGCCAGCAGAATGCGTACGGCATGATCGGGTGCAGTGGCAACGGCGGCCGCCGGATCGCTGCGGTGAGATTCATCGAAATGATGTCCGCTGTGATCCGTGACACCGGCGATCACCAGCGCGCTGTCGTTGTGCCGCAAGACCACGTGCTCATTGAGCAGGACGTTGACTCCGAGGCGACGCAGCTCTGTCACCCAGGCAGTGACGCCGCTGTAGTACTCATGATTACCGGTCACGAAGTACGTCCCGTGGCGTGACGTCAAGCCGCTCAGCGGCGCCACGTGCGAACGGAGCTGCGCCACGCTGCCATCGACCAGATCTCCGGTCACGGCGACCATGTCGGCCTGCAAGCGATTGACGGCGCCGACGATCGACTGCAGATAGTCGCCCTTGATCGTCGGGCCGACATGGATGTCACTGATCTGCGCAATCGTGAAGCCGTGCAGCGACGCCGGTAGATTGGCGATCGGCACATCGACTGCAACCACGCGCGCAGTTCGGCGCGCATTGATCAGTCCCCACACTGTCATCAACGTCGCCGCTGCAGCAACCGCCAGCGCGCTCCACGCGGCAAACGTAGAGATGGAGATCGCCAGACCGAGCTGGCTTGCTATCCAGACTCCCACCAGTGCGACATCGCGCAGCAGTGTCAGGACGAACAGGCTCGACAAGAACCCCATGGCGACAAACGCGGCCATCATGGCAACGTCATGGCCCCGGCGTCGCGCCTGACGTCGATTTCGCCAGTGGCTCAGCCCCACCTGCAGGGAGATTGCGGAAAGCACGACAAGCAGCGCCACGCCGACCTGCAACCAGGCGAACTCAGCCAGAGCGGGGACGAGTCGCCAAGCGATATACGCGTGGGTCAGCAGGGAGATGACGCTCAGTGGCATGTTCTCGGGTGACGCCAGTGTAGGAAGGTTCGCAGGTATATGACGCTGCCGGCGGATTCTTCAATGATGCTTTTCACGTACGATCGCCGGCTTGTTGTTGACCTACATCCTCGTCGACTTCGAGAACGTCCAGCCGCAGGTGGCTGATCTCGGCCTGCTGCGCGGTGACGATTTTCGCGTGCACATCTTTCATGGCGTGCACCAGAACAAGTTCGACGTCAGCATGTACAAGGCGCTGCAGCCGCTCGGCGACAAGGTGGAACTGGTGCAGAGCGATCGGCAGGGGCCGGACGTGCTGGACTTTCACATCTCGTTCTATCTCGGCCGACTCGTGCGGGAGCATTTGAACCAGCCGGTGCGTGCGGCGCGCTTTTTCGTGATCTCTAAAGATCGCGGATTCGATTCATTGATCGTGCATATTCGCTCGCTCGGGTTTGAGGCGCATCGAGTGGCGACGATTCGCGCAGCGCTTGGTACGCCCGTGGCGGCGGCTCCGTCACCTGCAGCTACTGCGGCGCCGAAGAAGGTCGCAGCGAAAAAAACTTCACCGGCAAGAAAACCGCCCGCGGTTAAATCGGCCGTGAAGGCTGCAGGCGCGGCACCTGCGAAAAAGAAAGTCGACAGTCCGAAGCAGATCGTGCTGGCGAGTCTGCAACGCATGGGCAAGAAGCTGCCCGGCAAGCGCAAGGGACTCGAGCATCACATCGAGAGCCATCTCGGCCGCAAGGTCGACTTGAACGCGGTGCGCGCGCTCGTGGCCGAGATGGAGCGCGACGGCGTGCTTCGAATCGTTGACAATAAGGTCGAATACGCGCTGCCGAAGGCGAGCAAGTAACGCAATAAGAATCCATGCATGCCGCGTTGAGCACGACCGAGATATTCCTGATCGCGATCGGGATCATCTTCACCGTCCCGTACCTGATCTGGCGCGTGGGCAACACCGATTACTACGCCCCTCTCGTGGTGGTGCAGATCATCACCGGAATCTTGCTGGGACCCGGCATCTTGGGAAAAGTCTTCCCGGATTACTACGCCTTCGTCTTTACGCAGCCGGTCGTCCAATCGTTGAACGGCATTGCATGGTGGGCGGTGATGGTGTTCGTGTGGATCGCCGGCATCGAATTGGACTTGAAGAAGGCGTGGACTTATCGGCGCGAGAGCGCCATCACAGCCGGGCTCGCGCTCGCGACGCCGCTGCTGTTGGGCAGCATCGTGGCAGCCGGCATGTTGATGTACGCCGGCTGGATCGGCCCGAATGCGATGACCTGGCAGTTCGTTCTTGGAGTCGGCATGGCGTGCGCAGTTACTGCGCTGCCGATCCTGATTTTGTTGATGGAGAAGCTCGAGATCCTGCGCCAACCGATCGGCCAGCGCATCCTGCGCTACGCAAGTCTGGATGACGTCGCGATCTGGGGCGTGCTGGCTCTGATCTTGATGGACTGGCAGCGCGTCGGCATGCAAGCGATGTTTCTATTTGCTTTCGCAGTCTGCAGTTACGGATTCCGCAAGCTGATGGTGTGGTTGCCGGAGAGAGACCGCTGGTACGTCGGTCTGATCTGGCTCGCGCTGTGCGGTTTCGGCGCCGATTGGTCGGGCATGCATTACATGGTCGGCGCGTTCCTCGCGGGCGCGGTGATAGACAGTGATTGGTTCGATCAAAAACAGATGGATCAGCTCCGTCACAATGTGCTGTTGGTCGTGATGCCGGTATTTTTTCTGAGCACGGGCTTGAAAACCAATTGGAGCGTCGGCGGCGAGGCGGTGTTCATCGCGGCAGCTGTACTTTTGCTCGCGTCGGTCGCGGGCAAACTTCTCGGCGTTCAGCTCGCGGGCAAAGTCCTCAAGTGGCAGCCGGGCGAGGCGTCGATCATCGGTTGGCTGCTGCAGACGAAGGCGCTGATCATGATCATCTTCGTCACGATCCTGCTCGACAAAGGCATCATCACCAGCGAGACGTTCACGGCACTGCTGCTGATGGCGGTTGCGAGCACGATGCTGACGGTGCCCGTGGTGGCTCCGAAATTGCAACGCATGAAGAGCATCGTTACGCAGGCGGCGTGATGAAACAGCCGCGAACGCCACGCTTGTCGCTTGATCTTCTCCGCGGTTTCCGCGCGGCGGCGCGCCACTTGAGCTTCACTCGTGCTGCACACGAACTGTTCGTAACCCAATCGGCAATTAGCCGGGAGGTCAGCACGCTCGAGGAGCAACTGGGCACGCCACTTTTCGCGCGCGCGAATCGCACGCTGAGACTTACCCAGGCGGGAGAGCAGCTTTACCGGGCGGCGGAGGAGGCACTTGCCCTCATCGACTCGACGGCCGCTCAGGTGGCAGGCGCCGGGCAGACCTTATCGATAACAACAACCGTGCCCTTTGCGTCGCTATGGCTTGGTCCGCGCTTACCCGGATTTGCGCGCCTTCACCCAGAGATCAGCTTGAGGATCACGGCGAGTAACGACAACCTCGATGTCGTGCGGGAGCAGATTGACGTGGCGATCCGCTACGCCGCGAACGGCGCTTCTCCACCGTCTCAGTTGAAGATCTTCGACTATGAAATGTTTCCGGTCTGTTCACCAACGCTCGCAAGTGCTCTGCCGATCAAAATTCCCGCGGATCTGGCAAAGCATGTGCTCCTCGATTTTGAAACGCTGCGTAGCGGTCGCCCGTGGTACGACTGGCAGCTATGGTTGCATGCGAAGCAAATCCGCGGACTCAAGCCGACGGGATGGCTGCGCTTTTCCCACTACGATCTCGTGGTGGAAGCGGCCATCGCCGGAAACGGGGTCGCGATCGGCAAGTGGCCCTATCTGGCGCGCCATTTAAGAGAGGGTGTCCTTGCGGCACCTCTCGGTGACGCCGGCATGGCAACGATCGCTAGCTTCTATGTCGTTGTAGCGGACATGGCGCCGAAGAACGCCGTAGAAAGCTTTGTCACGTGGCTTCGTGCTGAGGCCCAAGAAGACGACGAACATCGGCACAAACTTGTACGTTCCGGTCGACGGGCATCCAAGAAGTGAGCGCGCGTTGGTAAGCCCCGCGTGACAGCGTAGGTGCGTGGTCTAAATTGCTTACCGAGTCAGTCCGCAGCAGCGGTTTCACCCATCACCGCTTGCTCCAAATAACTACAGCCATCGACGGACCTTCGCCCGATACGCGTCGTAGACCTGACCGTGAAGATTCGCCAGGTGCTGCTCCTCGAGCCGCACCTGCACTTGCATCAGTATTTCACCTGCGACCAGCAGTGCCGCTGTGACGACTGACGGAAAGACCAGGAACAGACCGAGCAGATTGACTCGCATCGCAAGAAAAATCGGATTGCGCGACACGGTGAACAGCCCGTGTTGCACGAGCTCGGTGCGACGCTTGTCATCAATGCCGATGCGCCACGAGATTCCCATCTGAGCCTGCGCGATCACCAGCCAGATCAAGCTGGCAATCAGCAACGCCCAGCCGACATAGGCGATCATCGGAGTACTCAGAACGGTCCAGCGGCCGAAATAGACTTGGGATGCGGGCCAGATGGCAAGTGCGATCACCACGAGGGCGATGCCGGCGATCGTTACCTTGAACGCGCGCGCGACGTATCCATGAGCATCAGCGCTGGAGGGCAGCACGAAAGGATTGACGCCGCTGCGGCGATAAACCAGCAGCGAGCGCCAAACGAACGCGACGATGAAGACAACGATGTAGTAGATGAGCAATGCGGTGGGCCAATGAGTTTCGTACATTCTCGAACGGGTCCGCTACCGGCGGGTAGAGTTACGTGATGGAGGTGGCGATATGAAAGCCTTGGCTATCGCGATGCTAGTTGCCCTAACGCCGACCATTGCGCAGGCCGACGCCAAAGCGGGCGAAAAGAAGGCGCAGCTTTGCTTGCTCTGCCACAAACCGATAAATCCGCCGGCCTATATTCCTGTTCTGGAGGGACAAACGCGCGAGTATCTTTACAACCAGACTCAAGGCCTACAAAGAGAAGCGACGTCCTGATCCCGGAATGCAGACGAACACCGCGAATCTGTCTGATAGAGATATGCGCGATATCGCCGACTACTTTGCTTCCCAAAAGCCGGTTCGGGTGTCGTTCCCGCTCGATGCGGCAACGGTGAGCCGCGGAAAGTCAAAGGCCGAAGCGCTCAAGTGCGCCTCGTGTCACATGCCGGACTATTCCGGCAACAAGGAAGTCCCGCGCCTCGCCGGGCTTGAGCCGCGATACATCGCTCCGCAGCTAGTGGCGTTCGCTGGAGGAAAGCGCGCTCATCCTCCGGCCGATGGAATGCGGGATCTTTCCGCCGCCGATGCCGAGGACCTTGCGCAGTACTTTGCGCAGCTTGAGTAGGCTGCGTGCCGGTTCATTTGGATGCAACACCGACCTTCACGCGACCGGCGACTAGCAGACGCTCCACGCGAGGACGAATGAACACTAGCGCGAAGACGATGGCGCCGGCCAGTAGCACGCCGTAGAGTGCAATAAAGTCCGTAAAGCTCATTAAGGGGGCCATCCAGCGCGATACGCCAACGAATGACGCGTATAGCCAGCTAACCGTGCTGATGGCACCCAGCGACCACAGGCACGAACAAGCCAAAGCGGTCTCGGGGCCGCTGTCGGCGGAGGATTGGAAAGGCCAGCGCGTGTAGCGCGAGTCCATTGGCCGTAAGCACTGACACCACGAAGATCTTTGCCGCAAGCTTAGGGTGCTGGCGATGCAACGCCCGCACGTCGAGGCCGACATCGAAGCCGACCAGTGCGAGCCCGGTGACCCACAGGACGATAAGGGCGTAAGTCACGGTGCGTGCAGTGTCGCTGAGCCGGCGCGCGTTGATGCACCGAGCTCTTGCAAGCGCGACGTCCTCAGCGCAGTACAGCCGAAAGCGCGATGGCGAAAGACACCGTATGCAGGAACAAGAATCCCTGGCGGACCACCGTAACGAAATCCATGACATTGGCGACCGCGATAACGCCGACGCCTGTGAATGAGAAGATGCTGGGATTTTCTGCTGATGCAGTCGGCCGGTCAGCGGATAATTCGACATCGCGCGGCACGAAAAAAACACGCGTGATGTGCGATTTGTCGTGCATCTGGAAACCGATGCTGCTGGCGCAGCTTACTGAGCGACGATGAAATGCTCGTTGTGCATGGATAAACGGTTCTTGTGCGAGACCTGCAGGCAGCTGACGCCTTGGCCGTGCCCGCTGGAACACGAGTGCTATATGCCGTGTCCGCAGTGCAATCCTGAGGGCGAGCTGCCTACCGGTTACGAATGATCAAGCAGGTTCGCTCAACGGCTCGCGAGCCGAATGTGGCAGCGCGTGCGCGTGCAGGAATTCCACTACGCGCCGGTTGAACTCGGTCGCATGCGTGATCGGTCCCATATGTCCCATTGCCGGCAGCACTTCGTGCTTGGCGTGAGGAAGGCTTAGGCGAAGAAGTTCTGCGATGCGACGTGTGACAGCGACGGTGCGCGCGCCGCTCACGAACATCATCGGCATTTTGAGAAGGGCCAGCTGCGCACGCTGAAGCGGCTCGCGAAACAGTGCATCGAAGTGTTGGATCACAGCACGCATGCGCGCGGCGATCGAAGTCTGTTTGCCGCTGGGCAATGAGTCCCACGAGCCGGCGCCGGACCAGAAATCGATGAATCGCTGCGCCGCCGAATGCTCCTGACCGTTGGCGAGTCGATCGCGCATCGAGTCCGCGACTGTGACGACGCCTTGCCCCAGCTGCTGGTGACCGATGTCATCGAACAACCAGCGGAATAACACCGGCTCGTAGGTGACAAGGCTGCGCACTAATTTCGGATACATCGTCGTCAGCTTCAGCGCGACGGCGGCACCATATGAGTGGCCGACGACGTGCGCGCCGCCGGCTTCCTCGAGCAGCGGCACGGCGAGCGCAGCCTCATCGGCCAAGGTCAGCGGCGCATCACCGCGCCACGCCGTTCGCTCGCCGTGGCCGTGGAACTCGATGGCGCGCACGCGAAAGTGCGGCGCCAACGCCTCGACCAGACGTTCCCATTGTCGTGCCGAACTGGCACTCGAATGCAACAACACGACTGTTGGTCGCTGCGCTGGCTGCATGACGTGTCTCCCGCTCGCTCAATGGCCGACGTGCGCGAGGATCGGCGCCAGCGCCTTGCCGATCCGCTCCATCTGCGCCGGCGTCACGAGCGCCTTCAACACCTCGCCGAAGCGCGGCTCCTGCACGCCGCTGACGATGTATTGCCAGCGATACGCTTTCAGCAGCACGTCACGGATCATCGCTTCGTCGGCGGGCGCGAATGTGCGGCCGGCGCACGCGATGAAGTAATCGGCGTCGGCCTCGGCCTGCATCTGCACGATGTCGTCGACTGCTCCCACTAAATCGATCAGATCCATGACACCCTGGTCGCGCTCCGAGTCGGTCAGCCGCTCGTGCTCGCGCCGCCATTCCAGCTCGTCCATGATCGCGTGCTGCGATTCTTCCTTCCAGTGAAACAGGAACACGTCCTTCCATAGCTCCGACAGGTTCGCGTCGGACTCGATGCTCGATCGATAGTGCGCTTGCGTGAACAGCTCGATATCGAGCGTCAGGCCGAGCACGGCCCAGGTCGATTTGCTCAGCACCGCGCCGGCGACATCGTTCGGCTGCGGCTTGAAGCTGTAGCCCGCAGGCATTCCGGCCGCGGCCATCTGCTCGAGGCGCCGGAACAACTCCTGATGCTTCAGCTCCTCGTTGGTGAAGCGCACCAGCGCTTCCAGCGCAACCTGGTCGCCGAACCAGTAGTCCTTGCTGATCTCAAGCGTCTTGGCGCCGATGTAGCGTTCCACCAGGCCGAAGATGTTGGCGTAGGTGCGGCCCTGGATTTGCGATAGGAATCGCTTTTCTGTCGGCTGTAGAAACGTCAGCTCGGTGACCTTCGACAGTCCGTCGGGCAGGAACTTCTTTTCGAAGTCGAACTTGCGCCCGCGAATCACGTCGCGCTCGATGTCCCAGCTGATGCGCTTGGACGCTTCGATGCACTTTGCGTAGCGCTGCGTGGTCCGAGCCTGAGGGGTGGATTCGGGTGTGGCTTCATACATGATGGTGCTCTCCTGTGAAGTTGAAGGTGTTGAAGACGCGTTAGAAAGGCCGGCCCAAACGAGCGCGGGTGTAATCGGCGACGCCGGCAACTTCGGCGGCAACCGACATCAGTTCGCTGCGATGGAATCCGAGGTCGCGCAACATCCGCGAATCGAGGCCGCGCAGCGCGAGATACGTGGCTCTCGCCTGCTGTTGCCGCTTCCACCGAGTGACCATTTGGCGCGCGAAGTCACCGACGGCCTGCAGCATCGCTTTGACAATCTCCCGCAATTGGTACGAGCGGTGCTCGCGAGCGAGGTGGTAAAGCTCGACGCTGTCTAGAAGTACGTGTGGCTGGGTGCGACCGATAGCGGCGTCGCCGAAGCCGTTGCCCGCGAAGGTGCGGAGCGCTTGCGCCTGGGCTTCGTCGCGCATTTCAGATGTGTTGTGCATGTTCGTCCTTTCGAAGGGGGCGAACTGTGCACAAGGGGGCGTTGCACGAGCGTTCCTCGCGGCTTCCGCGAGGGTTGACGCGTGGTCCGCGCGGCCAGGAGCGGGCGGCGTCGCCGGCTAGTGCGCGCCGCGCAGGGTGGCGATCAGCGGCGCATGCGCGAGGTTGCTTTCGACGACGATGCGATGGAGCAGGTCGTCGAGTTCCAGTCCCGGCCAAGCCGGCGTCGCATTCGCTGCCGCTGGCAGCGTCTCGAGCCGCCTGCGAAGCTCATCGCGGACCAGTCGCGCTCGCTGTCGGATGGTCGGCCGCGTAGGCGAGCACCCGGCGAGCGCACGACACTTCACCTTGCGCCTGCGAGGATCTCCGCGAAGGATTCGACCGCATCGAACTTCAGCGAAGGCACGCCGATCGCGAGCGCGATCACTTAAACCGTCGGCGAGAGCGGAACGTGCAGCGTCGATATCGCCGCGTCGCACGGCCAGGCGAGCGACGTTTGATCTTCACCCAGGACAGGACCGCGCGGTTGCCGCTCGCTGTGGCGACTTCGATTGCGTGGCCTGCATGGGACTCGGCAGCGGCAAGATCGCCCGTCTCTCAACGCCAGCTCGGTCAGATTGCTGAGGATGTACCCGCGGGTGCCCACAATGCCATCGCGCTCGCAGATCGCCAGACCCTGTCGCAAGTGCACGCCGGCCGCATCGTCTTCGCGCATAGTGAGATATAGCGCGCCGAGATTGTTCAGGCAAAGCGCCTCTTCAGCGCTATCCCCCAGTCTCTGGTATTGAACAAGCGATTGCAACGAAAGTCGCAGGGCCTCCGCATAGTTCCCGAGCGCCTTCTCGACGAGCGCCAGGTGGTCAAGCGTTCGCGGCCAAGCGCTCGCCTGACTTTCAGGCGCCGCCGCCTCAAGGGCTTGCTTGAAGTAGCGTCGGGCATCGCTCCAAACGGCCCAGTTGCAACGCGCACGTTCCGAGAACATTCAGCGACTGCATCTTCGTGGCGCGATCGCGGCTCTTGCGCGTTGCTTCAAGCGCACGCAAGGCCATGGCTTCGGCGTCGACGTATCGATCCAATCGGTACGCGAGGTGCGAGGCCTTGCTGAGCAGTAGCGCGTCAAGCTTCGCGTCGGCCTTCGCGACCGGCGATTCGATGGCTGCGCGCAACAACGCCAGTCCGTCTTCGGAACGCCCGCGGTGGTCGCAGTACTCGAGCAGGGTTTTAGAACTGAGCCGCAATGCGTCGGCCTGCGCCTCCGCGATCGACCAAGCCCAGGCACGCCGACAGTTCTCGAACTCGACATCGATCGTTTGCAGCGCAACTCGATCGCCAGCTTCGGCCAAGGGCCTGAGTTGGGCCAGCAGCCGATGAAAGTACGCGGCGTGAGCCGCGCGCGTCGCTGCCTGCACCGGGTCGTCGTCGAGCCGCGCGGCCGCCAGCTGCTGCACCAGCGGGTGCAAGAAAATGCGCGGACCCTCCTTCCGCAATAGCGACTTGTCCGCTAGCGCGCCCAGCACCGGAAGCGATGCACCCGCGATTGCGCGCGCGGCTTCGGCCGAGAAACCTCCGTGAAAAACCGATAAGCGCGACAGCGCGTCACGTTCGATCTGGCTGAGCAGTCGCCACGACTGGTCGAACACGACGTCGATACTGGCGTGCCGCGCTGGATGAGCGGCATCGACCGCATGCAGCAGCTCGGTTCCCTGACGCAGCTCGGCTGCGATCGCATCGCACGACAGCACGCGCGTCCATGCCGCCGCAAGCTCCAGCGCCAGTGGCAAACCCTCGAGCTGCCGACAGATGTCGACGATCGACGCTGCCTCCACTGCTGGGACCAATGCAGGCTCGACACGCTGCGCTGCTTGGACAAACAAGCGCACCGCGTCGAACGCTTCGAACCGGTCCTGATCCTCGACCTCGGGGCAAGGCAGCCCTTCGAGCGGCAACAACCATTCCATGGACACGGCCAAACGGACCCGCGAAGTGACAAGGATTTTCAGCCCCGTACATGCCTGCAACAGCCTCTCAAGAATCGATGCGTCATGCGCGAGTTGCTCAAAGTTGTCGAGCACGAGCAGCGTTTGTCGTTCGCGCAGAAACTCGATGACTTGGTCGAGCGGCTCTTGGCGGCCGGCGAGACGAACATCAAGCTCGCGCGCAATCCGGCCGCCCAGCTCGTTCGACAGACTCGATGTCTTCTAATGGCACAAACGTCGCGCCGTCCGAAAAACCTGGCGCAAACTCGTGCATCGCGCGCTGTGCAAGCCGGGTCTTGCCAACACCGCCGGGCCCCAGTCAGGCACAGCAATCTGCAGTCATCTTGTGCCAGCAGTGCGGCGATGCGACGCAACTCGATCGTGCGGCCAATAAAGTCAGCATCGAGTTTGACGGACGCGGCCGCTGTCCGCAGAGCGTGGCGGCGAGATCGGCATGCCGAGCGAGTCGTGCAGTGCGCGCAGTTCGGCTCCTGGCGCAAGCCCGAGGTCGTCCGCGAGTCGCCCCACAAACTCGTGATACGCCTGACGTGCACGAGCGCTTTGTCCGCTACGCGCCAGCCAGGACATGTGCGCGCGCAGCGCAGCCTCATCAAGCGGGTCCGCGTCGAGAAGCCGCTTCGATAGATCAATGCCCTCTGCGGCGTCAATTTCGGCGGTCAGGCGGTTCAGGGCCGCCTCGCGCCAGGCAACCCGCAGGCGGTCGCGCTCGAAGTTCAGCCAGCTCGACCACGCTTCGCTCTGATCGTCGTCAAATCCGGCGAGCAGTTCGCCGCGTCGCATCGACAGGGCATCGGCGATGACGTTGTTCGCGCAGCGCCGACTCGAAAGCGAACACATCGGTTTCGGCTTCGAAGCGGAGGGCGGCTCCCTGCGATTCGATCGAGCTCGCCCATCGCAGTGACTGCAGCCGATGCAAGATCTTGCGAAGGTTCGCGTAGGCAAGCTTGCTTTCCTGCTCCGGCCAAAACATTGCCGCCAGCTCTGCACGCCCAACCCACGAGCGCTTGAGCGCCAGAAATACCAGCAACTGATTGCGCCGCTCGAAAGGCAGAGCAACAGATTCGCCGCCGTACTCGACCGTCGGCGAGCCAAACAGAAACAGTCGGAGCGTCATCTCTGCGCAGGAGAGTCAATCAGCATGCGCGAATCCGTCCTTCGCTGCAAGTGAAGCGAGGCGAGGAACGCTGGTGCAACGCCTTCCTGCATAACGTTCGTCTCCTTACTTCAATGGAGCACACAATGAACAACCAGAATCGCAGTAACCAAGCGCGCATTAGCGCTCTCGCATTGTCAGTTGCGATCACGCTGGCTGCAGTTATTGGCCTGACAGACGCCAGCGAACGCCAAGTGCAGCGCCCCACTTCGATCAACGCCAGTGTGCAGTGCGATGCGCCGAACGACGATCCCGAATTGATGCGTACCGACCGCGGCAACGAACACCACGGCTGAAATTCCAATTACCCAAAGGATTTACTTTCCATGAGTTCCGTTCTTGATACTCCTACCGTCGCGCCAGATTTTGCCGCGATCAAGCAGCGCCAGCAGGCTACCTGGGCGAGCGGCGACTACGCCGTTATCGGCACCACCCTTCAGATCGTCGGCGAATTACTCGCCGAAGCCGCGGATGTGCGCGCCGGCGAGCGCGTACTCGACGTGGCTGCCGGCAACGGCAACGCGACGCTTGCCGCGGCACGCCGCTTCGCTCACGTCACATCGACCGACTACGTGCCGACTCTTCTCGACAAAGGCCGCGAGCGCGCTCGAGCCGAAGGTCTGTCTGTGCAATTCGAGGTCGCCGATGCCGAAAATCTGCCTTTCGACGACGCTAGCTTCGACGTCGTGCTGTCGACGTTCGGTGCGATGTTCACCCCCGACCACAAACGTACCGCGCAAGAAATGCTGCGCGTTTTGCGTAGCGGCGGCCGGATTGGGATAGCGAACTGGACTCCCGAAGGCTTCATCGGCCAGTTGTTCAAGGTGATCGGCACGCACGTGCCGCCACCGGCGGGACTGAAGTCGCCGTCGCTTTGGGGCACAGAGGCGCACATCGTTGAACTCTTCGGCACGCAAGTCGCGCAGATGCGTTGCGAGAAGCGGCACTTCAACTTCCGTTATCAATCGGCCGCGCATTTTGTACAGGTGTTTCGCGACTATTACGGGCCGACACACAAGGCCTTTGCCGCGCTCGACGTCGCGGGTCGGCACGCGCTGGAGCGCGACATGACCGCGCTGGTTGAGCGGCTGAACGTCGCGGGTTGGTCATCACTGGTGGTGCCCAGCGAGTATCTCGAAGTCGTCATTACCAAATGCTGAACGTGTCAACAACGCGGGCGGCGTGGCCCCCCCGGCGAGTTGCGATCGCGACTCCGCCGGCACGACCGCCCGCGTTTCATACACGGCCGATTACTTCTTCACCCACCAATAGCACTTCTCTCAACTCATCAATCAAGGAACCACAATGAAATATGTAATCCGAAACCATGCCGTACGCATCTGCATCGCGGCGTCGCTGCTTGCCGGCGTTGTGCCCAATGCCAACGCCGACGTGATCACAGACTGGAATATCAAGGCGGGAGAAATCGTCACCGAGTCAAAGCTCGGCACGCCACCCGCAATCCGGGCGATGGCGATCGTGCAGACGTCTGTCTATGAGGCTGTAAACGCAACTGCGCCCGGCGCGTCCGTCGACGCCGCGGTGGCGGCTGCCAATCGCGCGACGCTCACGAAGCTGATGCCGTCGCAACAAGCGTCGATCGATGCCGCCTACCAGGCTGCGCTGGCACAAGTCGCCGACGGTCCGGCAAAGACCGCAGGGATCGCGGTCGGGGAACAGGCAGCGGCAGCAGTGCTCGCACGGCGTGCCGATGACGGTGCCCTACCTGCGGAGTCACATCGGCCGCACACGACCGCAGGCACGTATGTGCCGACGGCCACACCTGCCGTGACACAGTGGTCGCAGCGCAAGCCCTGGTTGATGGCGAGCGCGGCTCAGTTTCGGCCGGGCCCGCCGCCGGCGTTGACCAGCGATGCTTGGGCACGTGACTACAACGAGGTCAAGTCATTCGGCGCCAAGAACAGCACTCGGCGCAGCGCCGAGCAGACCGAGATCGCTCGCTTCTGGGAATACTCGCTACCGGCGATCTATCACGGCGTCGTGCGTTCGGTTGCGCAGGTGCCAGGGCGCGACATGACCCAGAACGCACGCATGTTTGCCGCGGTGGCGCAGGCGATGGACGACGCGATGATCAGCGTTTTCGAAGCCAAGTATCACTACAACTTCTGGCGTCCGGCCACTGCGATCCGCAACGGCGACATCGATGGCAATGACGCAACACAGCGCGAAGCATCCTGGACGTCCTTCATCGATGCGCCGATGCACCCGGAGTATCCGAGTGCGCACAGCATTCTCGCCGCCGCGGTTGGCACGGTGTTGAAAGCCGAGATCGGCAAAGGCCCAATGCCGGTGTTGACGACAACGAGCCCGACCGCGAAAGGCGCGTCGCGTCGCTGGACAAACCTGGACGACTTCACGCGCGAAGTAGGCGATGCGCGCATCTACGAAGGTATTCATTACAGAACGTCGACCGACGTAGGCATCGCAATGGGCAAGCAGATCGGAGCGTTGACGGTGGAGAAGTTTCTTCAGATCCCGCATTGAGCGGTCCGCGGCCGCGTCACTGACGCGGCCGCGCTTTGCGTGCAACAGACGCGGCTCTAAGGCATCAGATTGTTCCACCGACGGTCGACGGCGTTGTCTTAGCGTCCGACCGTCCGAGCCTGTGTGGGCCTCGGGTATTACCTACCTATGCGATGGCTGACTGCCGCCGTGCTCGGGAATAAGCTTCCTGCCTACCTCGCGCGCACGGTTCCTGCTCGCGTGTAGAAAAAGAAAATCGCACAGTTGAGACAGGAGGTTGTCATGGAGACATCAATGAAATCGGTGTTGATTATCGCGAGTGTGTTCACACTCGCCAGCTGCGAATCCATGCAGTCGCCGCCGGCTACCGGCGGCGCCCCGAGCTTTTTCGTTACCAGCACCGGTGTCGGCAAGGGCGCCGACTTGGGCGGCATTGAGGGCGCTGACCAGCACTGCCAGTCACTGGCCAAGGCGGCCGGCTTGGGTAGTCGCACATGGCGCGCCTACCTGAGCGCGCAGGGAAAGGCACTGAATGACCCGAAGGTTGTGAATGCGCGTGACCGCATCGGCACTGGCCCCTGGTACAACGCGAAGGGTGTGTTGATCGCCAAGAATGTCGACGACCTCCACGCTGCCAAGAGCAACGTCACGAAGGAAACAGCGTTGGACGAGAAGGGTCAACCCGTTAACGACCGCAGCATGAAGCCGAACAAGCACGACATTCTGACCGGCTCGCGGCCCGACGGTACGGCGTTTCCAGGAACTCCGTTCTATGACATGACATGCGGCAACTGGACCAAGGGCGGAACCGAAGGGTCAGCGATGGTCGGTCATTTCGATCGCTCCGGTCCGAGCGATTCTTCATGGGCCACGTCGTGGAACTCGTCGCATCCAACGCGCGGTTGCACTCAGGAGAACTTGCGCAGCACCGGAGGCGATGCGCTGTTCTACTGTTTTGCAGTGAAGTAACCGCGCAGATTTTGCGGCCGCTTTGCACCGGAGCGGCCGCAGCATTTCAACCTTATGGCAGCTCGAACCGATAAGTCTCGACTCCGCGACCCTTCGCACTTAGCACCGGGGCCGGCTTGTTCTTCAGGTGGCGATCGAGGAACTCGATGCCGTAGCGATCGATCAGGTATGCGTTAGGTTTTGCCTTCAGACACGCAACCACGTTCGGTTGGCCGGCGCAAGTGAGGTTGGTCCATTCGAGGTGGGTGCCGCCGTTCAGTTTGACGAAGTACTTCGGCGGTGCCGTCATCGCATACGCGCCCTGCGGTCCTTCGATGCTTGGTGTGATGCCCCAGTCAAACACGGCGCCCTGATACATCACCGGAACGTTAAGCCGCGCGAGCGCTCCGTGCGCAATGAATGGCAGTAGGTAAGGCGAAAACGCGAGCACAGCTTTAACGTTCTCCTGTTTCCAAGATGGCCAGCCGCCGGCCGTGGCGATCGCTGCATAAGCACCGAGTGAATGGCCGACCGCACCGATGCTGTTCACGTCCGTGGTAGTGCTGAGTTGCGGATCGTTCGCTATCAGGCGGATGACGGCACGCAGGTCGTGTAATCGATCGATCTCGCTGCGCTCGTTCCAGCGGCTCGGCTCGAGGAACGACTGATCGGTGCGCATGTTGCCGAACTTGAGCTCATCGCTGCCGATCGCGCAGACCGCATCCCTGTGATCGGGTGCTGCCACGACGTAGCCGTGTCGTGCTAACTCTTCGGTGAAGAACAGCGTCTGCAACGCGCAGCCGCCGAGCCCGTGCGAAAAAAGCACGAGCGGCACGCGCGGACAGGCAGCGGGCGGCGCATCCTTGGCCACGCTACCCATGAAGCCACCGTTCGAACGCGAGTAAGCCATCGGCCGCTCGCTGGCTGCGGCTGGATACCAGACCGCCACCTTGCGGCCGTTTTCCATCGCAAGCACTCGGTACCCGGCCGCCTGCCGGCCGGAGCAGTCCTCGGCCGCGAACGCGCTCGCACTCGGCAGCGCGCAGAGCAGCGCGGTGATGCGCACAAGGCTCGCAATCACTGAATGCGACATCGATGTCTTCCGCGATGGAACGATGCGTGACTGTAGCGGCCCGCCCCGCTGAATAGCGAGCGAACCGGCATGTTGGTTCAGTGCTTTTGCTGCTTGTGCGCGTTGTGCTCCACTTCGGCCGCGTTCAACGTCATCATCTGCTCGCCGATCCAGATCTTGTCGCGCTCGGTTTCATTCGGGTAAATGTGCGTCATCCAGCCGAGCGCCAGCGGAATCCAGTAGCCGCCAGCGGCCTGGCACGTGGCTTCGTCGCCGATTGAGCCTGCGAACCCGAAGCGCGCGGTCGGGCCGTCCCAGTCTTTCCTTGGAGTGCCGCTCGGCCAACCGCAGAAGTGCACGTGTCGATGCCAGACGCCGATGCTCAACGGAACGCGCTTGTCGAGCTCAGCGGGCAGTGCGTTACCGGGCGCGGTGTACATCACGCCGACGGCTTGCATGCCTTTGGGGGTCCGCTTGTAGAGAATCGAACCGGGACGCTCGAGATCGATTGCGCTCTTTTCGTTGCCGGCGCGCCACGAGTGCGTGTAATGCACCTCTTCGCCCATTTTTCCGGTGGGCGCAAAGGGTGCGTAGCCTTCGGCCTCGGCGTCCGCGACGTCGCGATACGTCTCGAGCACCCGGCGCGCGGCAGCGCGAATCTCCTCTGCGCGCGCGGCATCGCCGGGCTGCGGCGGCTGCCGCACGCTCATCTGCATGTGTTTGCCCATCATGTGGGTCTGCACCGGCGTGTCGCTCGTCTCGCCGCTGACCCAGCGCAGCACGCGCTGCCACAGCGGTACGCCGGCGTTGGCGGTACCGGCACCGATCAGCAACGCAGCGAGCGCTGCGAAGATCAGAAGCCTGCGCGTCATTCGAGAAACTCGTCGGTCTGAGGCCAATGGTCGACGCATCGGTGTCAGCATGCTTCTACTCTATGCCGTCAGAGCGTGATGCTGCTATCGAATCCCCGCGCCGTGTGTGTCATTTGGTGTCGTGCATTTCAGTGCTGACACGCACATTCCGGGGCTGACTATCAACTCACTGTGCGCGCGGCATGAACAAGGTGGCGGGCACTTCCAGCAAGCGGCGCACTCTTTGAATGAACTCGGCGGCGTCCTGACCATCGACGACACGATGGTCGAACGACGACGACAGGTTCATCAGCTTGCGCGCGATCACGGCGCCGTCCGCGAACACCGGCCGCTCGACGATCCGGTTGATGCCGACGATTGCCACTTCCGGATGATTGATGATCGGAGTCGACACGATGCCGCCCAGTGGGCCCAGGCTCGAGATCGTGATCGTCGACCCGCTTAGCTCCCCGCGATCTGCTTTGCCGTCGCGCGCGGCGCCGGCCAGGCGCGACACTTCAGCGGCACTTTCCCAGATGTCGCGCGCCTCGGCGTGCTTGACGACCGGCACCACGAGTCCGGACTTGGTTTGCGTTGCGATGCCCAGATGCACCGCGCGATAGCGGGTGATGATGCCGGCGTCGTCGTCAAAGTGCGCGTTGATCTGCGGATAGTCGGCGACTGCGAGCACCACCGCGCGCATGATGAACGGCAGCAAGGTGAGCTTCGGTTGATCTTCGCGGCGGGTTTCGTTCAGGAAGGCGCGCAGCTTTTCGAGTTCGGTGACATCGACTTCTTCGACGTACGCGAAGTGCGGAATGCGGCGCTTCGACTCCTGCATCTTTTGCGCGATCTGGCGGCGCAGTCCGATGACCGGGATTTCTTCGGTGGCGTCCTGTTCGGCTAACTCTGATTGGATGCGCGCAGCGGCAGGCGCGCGCTTGCCCGCTGCGTAGGCTTCGAGGTCGCCGTGTTCGACGCGGCCGCCCGGGCCGCTGCCTGAGACGTCACGCAGTTCGATGCCGAGCTCGCGTGCGTGCCGCCGCACCGATGGCGATGCGAGCGGTTTTTGATCGGAAGCCGGGCTCGGTGAGGGTACCGCCGCAGTGCGCGCCGGCGCCGCTCCGTTGCCTGCTTTTGCGACCGTTGCGGTTGCAGCGGTGGGTGGCGCAGCGGCCGCCGTTGCCTTTGCGATCTCATCGGTGCCGCCGCCATCGACATCGAGTCGCATCAACTCGGCGCCGACGGCAACCACATCGCCTGCCTTGGCGCCCAGCGCAATCACCTTGCCTTTTACCGGCGAAGGAATCTCCACCGCCGCTTTATCGGTCATCACATCGGCGAGCGCTTGATCCTCCTGCACCTGATCGCCCAGCTTGACATGCCACGCGACGACTTCGACTTCGGCAATGCCTTCACCGATATCCGGCATCTTGATCACGTGGACGTTCATGCGCTCATCGCCCGCTTCAGCGCTTCGCCGACGCGCGCGGGGCCGGGGAAGTAATCCCACTCGAGCGCGTGCGGATACGGGGTGTCCCATCCGGTCACGCGCTCGATCGGCGCTTCCAGATGGTAGAAGCAGTGCTCCTGAACCAACGACATCAGTTCGGCGCCGAAGCCGCTGGTGCGGGTGGCTTCATGCACGATCACGCAGCGCCCGGTTTTCTTGACCGACTCGACGATCGTGTCGAGATCGAGCGGCCATAAGGTGAGCAGATCGATGATCTCGGCGTCGATGCCCGCTTCTGCCGCGGCCGCCTCCGCTACGAAGACCATCGTTCCGTACGCGAGCACCGTGAGATCGGCGCCCGCGCGAAATATCTTCGCCTTGGACAGCGGCACCTTGTAGTAGCCGTCGGCCACTTCGCCGAGCGGATGCTTGGACCACGGCACGATGGGTTTGTCGTGATGGCCATCGAACGGGCCGTTGTAAAGCCGCTTCGGCTCGAGGAAGACCACGGGATCGTCGTCCTCGATCGCCGATATCAACAATCCTTTTGCGTCTTGCGGATTGGACGGCACCACGGTCTTTAAACCGGATACATGCGTGAACAGTGCCTCGGGACTCTGGCTATGCGTTTGCCCGCCGTAGATGCCGCCGCCGGTAGGCATGCGCACGACGATCGGCGCCGAAAAGTCGCCGGCAGAGCGATAGCGCAAGCGTGCGGCTTCGGACACCAGCTGGTCGTAGGCCGGATAAAAGTAATCGGCGAACTGAATCTCGGCCACCGGCCGCAGGCCGTACGCGCCCATGCCGACCGCGATGCCGACGATGCCGCCTTCGGAGATCGGCGTATCGAAAACGCGCGACGTTCCGTACTTGGCCTGCAGGCCTTCGGTGCAGCGAAACACGCCGCCGAAGTAGCCGACGTCTTCGCCGAACACGACAACGTTGTCATCGCGCTCGAGCATCACGTCGATCGCCGAGCGAATCGCCTGCACCATCGTCATCGTCGCCATGGCTATAGCCCCCGCCTGCTGGCGCTGCCGGCGCAGATGCTCCGGCATTTCTTTGTAGACATCCTCGAACATCGTGGAGGCGCTCGGCAGCGGGCCGGTGGCCAACGTGCCGAAGCTCTCGGCGGTTTTCTGCGCCGCCTTCACTTCTTCTTCCAGAGCGGACTGAGTTCGCGCGTGCTCCTCATCGGACCACGCGCCGATGCGAATCAGATGCTGCTTCAGCCGCTGCACCGGGTCACCGAGAGGAAACGAAGTCCAGTCTTCGGCCGGGCGGTACTTCGACGGATCGTCCGAAGTCGAATGCGCCGCTGCGCGATAAGTGATCCATTCGATCAGTGTCGGGCCGAGATTGGAGCGCGCTCGCTCGATCGCCCACTGTGACGCCGCATAGACCGCGAGAAAGTCATTGCCATCGACGCGCAACGCCGGCACGCCGTAGCCGACACCGCGCGCGGCAAATGTGGTCTCCGCGCCGCCCGCAATACTTTGGAACGAAGAGATCGCCCACTGGTTGTTGACGACGTTCAGGATCACCGGTGCGCGATACACGGCGGCGAACGTCAGCGCGTAGTGGAAATCGCCTTCGGCCGTCGATCCGTCACCGATCCAGCCGGATGCGATCTTGCTGTCGCCCTTGATCGCGGAGGCCATTGCCCAGCCGACGGCCTGAATGAACTGCGTGCCGAGGTTGCCCGAAATTGAAAAGAATCCCAGCTTGCGTGACGAATACATCACCGGTAACTGGCGGCCCTTCAGAGAATCCTTCGAATTCGACAGTACCTGACACATCATGTCGACCAGCGGCATGCCGCGCACGATCAGATAGCCCTGCTGCCGATAGCTCGGGAAGAACATGTCGTCAGCGCCGAGCGCGAGACCCTGCGCCACGGCAAGAGCTTCTTCGCCGAGGCACTGCATATAGAACGACGCTTTTTTCTGCCGCTGCGCCAGTTGCATCCGCGTGTCGAAGACGCGCGTTTTCATCATCGCGCGCAGACCTGTGCGCAGCAGCTCCGCGTCGACCTGCGGCGCCCATGGCCCGACTGCATTGCCGGCGTCGTCGAGCACGCGCACCAGGCTGTACGCGTAATCGTGCATCTGCGCCGCTGAGGCATGCACCGGCGGGCGATCAACACTGCCGGCGGGCGCAAGCTTCAAGTACGAGAAGTCGGGCTTGTCCCCGGGGCGTGCAGGAGGCTCCGGCACCTGCAGGGTGAGGCGGGGCGGTTCGTTCTTGCCCATGGGTCTGTCTCCAAAACTTGTGGTTCTGGTTGATATACGCCGGCGTCGCGGGTAGC
>CAWAYV010000022.1:0-85667 GCA_963786295.1 uncultured beta proteobacterium
CCTGACAGCAGCTTCATCGGAGACATCGCACACTGAGTGGGCGAGAGCTGGATCGCTTGCCGAAAGTGCGGTCAGCGCGCCGGTGTCGACATCGCACACATGCACGCGCGCGCCTTCACGCGCAAACTCGCGCGCAACGGCGAGTCCAATGCCTGAGGCGCCGGCGGTCACGAGCACGCGCGTTCCCTCGAGACCCAAATTCATTTCGCCCTCCGCTGCTTTCGGGTGTCACGCAGGATGTAAATGGACAGCTCGCAGTCGCCCGACTATAAACTGCGACTGCAGTCAACATTTTCAGCCTCACGATAACGACGTTCGCCAAAGAACGCCCACCCAAGGAGACATCAATGGATCAACCGAAGTCGAATTCCCGTCGCACTCTGGTTCGTGCCGCCGGCGCTGCCGGTGCGCTGACGGCCGTCGGGTTCCCGGCCATCGTGCGCAGCCAGGCCGACGCGGTGCGGCTGGGCCATCTGACGCCGCGCACCGGATTTCTCGGTCCGCTCGGCGAGTATGCGGTGATGGGTGTCACGCTCGCCGTGGAAGAAATCAACGCGGCGGGCGGGATCATGGGCCGCAAGATCGAGCTCATCGCCGAGGACAGCGTCAATCCGCAAACGGCGTCGACGAAGGCGCAGCGGCTGATCGAGCGCGACAAGGTCGTGGCGGTCATCGGCGAGATCAGCTCGGCGTCGGGTCTCGCGATCGCGCAGGTCGCACAACGCAACAAGACTCTGTTCTTCAACACCGGCTGCAATTCGGACGAGCTGCGCGGCAAGGCGTGCAACCGTTATATGTTCCACACCGAGGCGACCAACACGATGTATGTGTACGCGGCCGGGCAGGCGCTGTTGCGCGACGGTATGGTCAAGGGCAAGAAGTGGTACAGCCTGACCGCCGATTACGCGTTCGGGCACGACCTGCTCAAGGCGGCCAAGCGCTTCATGGCGGCCAACGGCGGCACATTTGGCGCGGACGAGCTCGTGCCCACCGATGCGACCGATTTCTCGGCGTACCTGCTCAAGATCCGCAACGCCAAGCCCGATATGGTTGTTTCGAACCTGGCCGGTGCGCAAATTACCAACTTCATGAAGCAGTACCTCGAGTACGGGCTGCCGTTTCCGGTGGCTGGATTCGCGTTCGACACCGCGGTGGCCTGGGGTGCCGGCACGACCAACCTGACTGGTACTTGGCCGCTGGTCTGGGGCCACGAGGTCAACACGCTCTCGGCGCAGAAATTTGTCGTGGCCTTCACGAAAAAATACGGAAAACCGCCAGACAACCAGGCGTGGGGCGATTACCTGTCGACGAAGCACCTTGCGCAAGCAATGGCGGAGATCAAATCCACGGACTCCACCAAGGTCGCCCAGCACATGGAGAAGGGTGCCAAGTTCGACGTGCTGAAAACCCGCGAGGGCTACTACCGCAACTGGGACCACCAGTTGATGCAGGAGATGTACACGATCAAATTCAGCCGGGGGGGGGGGGGGGGGGAGGCGCGAGGAGCGGGGGGGGGACGGAGCCACCAAGGAGACTCATGGATCAACCGAAGTCGAATTCCCGCGCACGTGGTGCCGCTGGCGCGCCGGCGCGCTGCGGCGCGCTGGGATTTCCCGCGATCGTCCGCGGCCAGGCGGACGCGATCCGCATCGGGCACCTGACGCCGCGCACCGGATTCCTCGGTCCGCTGGGCGAGTACGCGGTGATGGGCGTCACGCTCGCGGTCGACGAGATCAACGCGGCGCGGCGGCGATCATGGGCCGCAAGATCGAGCTGATCGCCGAGGACAGCGTCAACCCGCAGACGGCGTCGACCAAGGCGGAGCGGCTGATCGAGCGCGACAAGGTCGCGGCGATCGTCGGCGAGATCAGCTCGGCGTCGGGTCTCGCGATCGCGCAGGTCGCGCAGCGCAACAAGATCCTGTTCTTCAACACCGGCTGCAACTCGGACGAGCTGCGCGGCAAGGCGTGCAACCGCTACATGTTCCACACCGAGGCGGCGAACAGCGATGTACGTCGTACGCGGCCGGGCAGGCGCTGCTGCGCGACGGCATGGTCAAGGGCAAGAAGTGGTACAGCCTGACCGCCGACTACGCGTTCGGCCACGACCTGCTGAAGGCGGCCAAGCGCTTCATGGCGGCGAACGGCGGCGAGTTCGCCGCGGACGAGCTGGTGCCGACCGACGCCGCCGACTTCTCGGCGTACCTGCTCAAGATCCGCAACGCCAAGCCGGACCTCGTCGTGTCGAACCTGGCCGGCGCGCAGATCACGAACTTCATGAAGCAGTACATGGAATACGGACTGCCGTTTCCGGTGGCGGGATTCGGGTTCGACACCGCGGTCGCGTGGGGCGCGGGCAAGGGCAACGTGATCGGCATCTGGCCGCTGGTCTGGGACTACGCAGGTCAAGACGCCGTCGGCGCAGAAGCTTCACCGACGCGTTCACGAAGAAGTACGGCAAGCCGCCGGACAACCAGGCGTGGGGCGACTACCTGTCGACGAAGCACCTGGCGCAGGCGATGAACGAGATCAAGTCGCACCGACTCGACGAAGGTCGCCGAGCACCTGGAAAAGGGCGCGCAAGTTCGACGTGCTGAAGACGCGCGAAGGCTACTACCGCAACTGGGACCACCAGCTGATGCAGGAGATGTACACGATCACGTTCAAGCCGGCGGCCGAGATCAAGGACAAGTGGGATCTCTTCACGATGTCGCCGCCGGTGCCGGCTGCCAACCAGAGCCTCGAGGTGATTGCGCCGACGCGCGAGGACAACAACTGCACGATGCCGGCTTGATCTGACGTTGCCGTGCGGACGGCGCGATGGCGCGCGCGTCCGCGCGCGCGCCTCCATGGTCCTGATCCAGATCCTCGAGCAGGTCTTGAACGGCCTGCTGGTCGGCGCGTATTACCTGCTGATCGCGCTCGGGCTCTCGCTCATCTTTTCGCTGGGCGGTCTCGTCAATCTCGCGCACGGCGCGTTCTACGCGCTCGGCGCGTACTTCGCCGTCAAGCTCGTCGACGTGCTGGGCTTCGGCGGCGTGCTCGTCGCTTCGCCCGTGCTGGTCGCGCTGATCGGCCTCGTCGTCGAGCGCTTCCTGTTCCGGCGCTTCTACCGCGAGGATCCCGCGCTCGGCCTGCTGCTGACGTTCGGCCTCGCGATGGTCGCCGAGCAGGCGTTGCGCCTGATCTTCGGCGCGGCGCCGCTGCCGTTCTCGATTCCACCGGCGCTCAAGGGCCAGTTCCTGGTCGGCGATTTCATCTACTCGAAGTACCGGCTGGTGATGCTCGCGATTGCCGCGGCGGCGGTGGCCGCGTTGTGGTTGCTGCTGCAGCGCACGCCGTTCGGACGCGTCGTGCGCGCGGGCGTGCAGAACCCCGACATGGTCGCGGCGCTCGGCATCTCGTTGCAGCCGTACATGAGCGCCGTGGTCGCGATCAGCGTCGCGCTGGCCGCGCTCGCGGGCGTGCTGCTCGCGCCGATCACCGGCGTGCATCCGGCGATGGGCGCCGAGATCCTGACCGCGTCGTTCGTCGTCGTGGTGATCGGCGGCCTGGGCTCGTTCTGGGGCGTGGTGTGGGCCGCGCTGATCGTCGGCGTCGTGCGCGGTCTCACCGTGTACTTCTATCCCGCCGCGGCGGAAGCGTCGATGTACCTGCTGATGCTGCTCGTGCTGCTGTTCCGGCCGCGCGGCCTCTTCGGCGAGCGCATCCAGCGCTTCGAATGAACGCGCTTGCGCTCCCCGTCGTGATCGCGGCCGCCGCGATGGTCGTGCTGCCGTTCGCGCTGCTTGCCGGCGGTCTGACGCTGACCAGCGCGACCGACGTCGTGATCTTCGCCATCGCGTGCATGGCGCTCAACATCCTGGTCGGCCACACGGGGCTCGTGTCGTTCGGGCACGGCGCGTGGTTCGGCGTCGGCGCGTACGCCGCCGCGCTGACGCAGAAGTACTGGTTTCCCGGCTCGGTGCTGTGGCCGGTGTTGGCGTCGCTGGTCTTCCTGCTCGTCGCCGCCGTGCCGATCGGCTTCCTCGTGCTGCGCCGGCGCGGCGTCTACTTCTCGCTGCTGACGCTCGCGTTCTCGGCGCTCACCTACGCGGTCGCGTTTCGCTGGACGGCGTTCACCGGCGGCGAGAGCGGACTGGGCGGCGTGACGCGCGCGAACTGGTTCGGCTTCGATCTCGAGAAGCCGCTGGATCTATTACACGTTGGTGGCCGCGTTCGGGCTTGGCCGTCGTGTACGCGCTCGCAGCGCTTTCATCGCTCGGCGATCGGCACCGTGCTGGTCGCGATTCGCGAAAACGAGCAGCGCGCGCAGTTCATCGGTTACGCGACCAACCGCTACAAGCAGATCGCCTACGTGGTGTCGGCGGTGCTGACCGGCTGCGCCGGCGTGCTGTTCGCGTTCCATCATCGCTTCGCGTCGGCCGACCCGACGGCGGTCTCGTTCTCGGGCGAGCTGCTCGCGATGGTGATCATCGGCGGCATGCGCAGCCTGCTCGGTCCCGCGCTGGGCGCGCTGTTCTACATCCTGTTCCGCGAGTACCTGTCGATCTGGACACCGAACTGGCTGCTGTTCTTCGGGCTGCTGTTCGTCGGCTTCATCGTGTTCTCGCCGACCGGACTGGTCGGCGTCTGGCGCCGGCTGACCGAGCCGTTCAAGCCCAAGGTGGTCGAGGCGGCCGCGATGGACGCGCGCTCGATCGAGCAGGGCGTGGCGCTGCCCGAGTTCCTGACGCATGCACCGCATGCCGACGGCGTGGTGCTGGAGGCGCGCGATCTCGCGAAGTCGTTCGGCGGCATCAAGGCGGTGACCGATGCGTCGCTCGCCGTTCGCGATCGATCGCTGCACGCGCTGATCGGACCCAACGGCGCCGGCAAGACGACGGTGTTCAATCTCATCACCGGCATGTTCGCGCCCGATCGCGGTTCGGTGCTTCTCGCCGGGCGCTCGATCGCCGGGCTGCCGCCTTACCGAATTGCCGCGGCGGGACTCGGCCGTTCGTTCCAGATCACCAACCTGTTTCCCGCGCGTGTCGATCGCCGAGAATCTGCGCCTCGCGGTGCAGGCGCGCGACGCGTCGCATTTCAACGGCTGGGCCGACGCGCAGCGCAACGAGCGCGTGACGGCGCGCACGGCGCGAGCTGATCCGCTTCCTCGGGCTGTCGGGCATCGAACAGCGCCGAGGCGGGATCGCTGTCGTACGGCGGCCAGCGGCTGCTCGACATGGGCCTGGCGCTCGCCGGCGCGCCGCGCGTGCTGCTGCTCGACGAGCCGCTCGCCGGCCTCGCCGCGAGCGGAGCGCGAGCGTGTCGCCGGCCTCATCAAGCGCATCTCGGCCGACCTGCCGGTGCTGCTGGTCGAGCACGACATCGACCGCGTGTTCGCGCTGGCCGATCGCGTGACGGTGATGAACGAAGGCAAGGTGCTGGTCGACGGCACCGCGGCCGACGCGCGCGAAAGCCAGGCGGTGCGCGAGGTCTACATCGGGTCGGGCACCGCGGCGCTGGCCGCGAAGCCGCGCGGTCAGGCCGAGCGCGCGGGCGGCGCCGCTGCTCCTCGACCTCGACACGCGTCGACGCGTTCTACGGCAAGAGCCACATCGTGATGGAGGCGTCGCTCAAGGTGCACGAGCACGAGATCGTCGCGCTGCTCGGCCGCAACGGCGCCGGCAAGTCGACGCTGCTGAAGACGATCATCGGCATCGTCACCGCGCAAGGCGGGCGCATCCTGCTCGCGGGCGACGATCTCGCGCGGCGTCCCGCCGCGGCCAATCGCGCGCAGCGGCATCGGCTACGTGCCGCAGGGGCGCGGCCTCTTCGCCGGGATGAGCGTGCGCCACAATCTCGAGCTCGGCCGGCTCAAGCGACGCAAGGGCGAGGGGGTGGCGTGGTCCGACGCGAAGATCCTCGAGTTCTTTCCTCGCTTGCGCGCGCGCCTCGACACGCCGGCGGACTTTCTGTCCGGTGGCGAGCAGCAGATGGTCGCGGTCGCGCGCGCGTTGTCCGGGCACGTGCGCGTGCTGTTGCTCGACGAGCCGTTCGAAGGCTTGGCGCCCGCGGTGATCGAGGAGCTGTTCGAGGCCTTCGACCGCTTGCGGCAGGAGTTGTCGATCGTGATCGTCGAGCACAATCTCGATCTGGTGCTCGCGCTGGCGGACCAGGCCTACGTGCTCGAGCGCGGCAGCGTCGTCCATCACGGACCGGCGGCGGCGCTGCGCGACGATCTCGCAACTGCGCCGGCGCGTGCTCTGGATGTGAACGCATGGAACGAATTGCAGCGATCATCGGCGCCGGATTGATCGGCCGCGCGTGGGCGGTGGTGTTCGCGCGCGCCGGCTGGCACGGTGCGGCTGTTCGACGCGCGTGCCGGCGCAGCTTGCTGCGGCGCGGCGGCTGATCGCGCAAGCGCTTGCCGAGCAGGAACAAGCGGGACTGGTCGCGGACGCGCGCGCGGCACTCGACGCGTATCGCGCCTTGCATCAGGCTGAGCGATGCACTGACCGATGCCGCGTGGGTGCAGGAAAACCTGCCTGAGGAAGTCGCGATCAAGCGAACCGCTTTCGCCGAACTCGACCGGCTCGCGTCGCCCGACGCGATACTCGCGAGCAGCACGTCGGCGATCGTCGCGTCGCACTTCACCGCCGATCTTGCCGGGACGCGCGCGCTGCCTGGTCGCGCATCCGGTCAATCCGCCGCATCTGGTGCCGGTCGTCGAGCTGTGTGGCGCGCCGTGGACCAGTGAAGCGACGCTGGACCGCGCGCGCGCAACGATGGACATCGCTCGGCCAGGTGCCGATCGTTGTTCGGCGCGAAATCGATGGTTTTGTCTTGAATCGCTGCAAGGCGCACTGCTGACGCGAAGCGATGCGACTGGTCGCCGATGGTGTCGTATCGCCGGATGATCTCGACAAGACCGATGCGCGACGGCCTCGGCTTGCGCTGGTCATTCATGGGGCCGTTCGAAACGATCGAGCTGAATGCACCCGGAGGTGTGGCCGACTATTGCGCGCGCTACAGCGGTTTTTACCGCCGGCTCGCGACCGATCCTGCGCCCTCGTCAGTATGGGATAGAGAAAAGCGCCGAGCGCGTCGCGGCCGCGCTCGGCGCGCCGTTGACCACCGCACAGCGCGATCAACGCACCGAGTGGCGCGACCGCCGCTTGCTCGCGCTGCGACGGCACAAACTTGACATCGAATCACAAGACGATCAACCGCAGGAGCCGACAATGACCGCAGCCAACAAGTCGTCACGCAAAGTCATCATCACGTGCGCCGTGACCGGCTCAATCCATACGCCGTCGATGTCGCCGCATCTGCCGGTCACGCCGAAAGAGATCGCCGACGCTGCCGTTGCGGCCGCGGAAGCCGGCGCGGCGATCGTCCATCTGCACGCGCGCGATCCGGTCGACGGCCGGCCGACGCAGGATCCGAAGTATTTCCGCGAGTTCGCGCCCGAGATCGCGCGCCGCTCGGACGTCGTCATCAACTTCACGACCGGCGGCGCGTCAACGATGACGCTCGAAGAACGTCTGCAGCCGGCGCTGCAACTGAAGCCCGAAGTGGCGTCGCTGAACATGGGTTCGATGAACTTCGGCCTTGTATCCGATGCTTGCGCGCTTCAAGGATTTCAAGTTCGACTGGGAGCGGCCGTATCTCGAAGGCTCGGACGATCGCGTCTTCAGGAACACGTTCAAGGATATCGAGCACATCCTGACCTCGTGCGCCGGCAATGCGACCCGCTTCGAGATCGAGTGCTACGACATCGGGCATCTGTACACCGCCAAGCACTTCTTCGATCGCGGCATCGTCAAGCCGCCGCTGTTCATACAGAGCGTGTTCGGGATCCTGGGCGGCATCGGCCCGCATCCGGACGATGTCGCGCACATGAAGCGCACGGCGGATCGGTTATTCGGCGACCAGTATCGCTGGAGCGTGCTCGGTGCCGGGCGCAATCAGTTGCCGATCGCTGCGATGTCGGCTGCGATGGGCGGCAACGTGCGCGTCGGGCTGGAAGACAGCCTATGGCTCGGACCGGGCAAGCTCGCCGAATCAAACGCTGCGCAGGTGCGCGCGGTGCGCCAGATCATCGAAGGCTTGGGCCTCGAAGTCGCAACGCCCGACGAGGCGCGCAAGATACTGGCGCTGAAGGGCAAGGCTGCCGTCGGGTTCTGATCAATTGTTCGCTGAGTGTGTGCGGTCACGCGGCCCCTTCGGCCGGAACAGCCCCATCAGCAGAAGCAGAGCATAGGCCCCGGTGCTGAGCTGCGGATAAACGAAGGCGAGCGCTATCGCCAACAGCACAACGCCAAAAGCAAGCGCAAAGCGCTGGCGCACGACACGCCCCACACCATCTGGCAGATGCTGTGCGTGAAGGTGCGGTCGGCTTAGTAAGTGGTGCCAAAGCAGAAAGTGAACACCAAGGATCAGGGCGATGTTGGCGCCGTAAATGATGTCGACAATCTGCAGGTCGTAATCGGCACCCAACGATGTCGTGAATGGCACGAAGGTCGTCGCAAGCAGAAACAACAGGTTCAGCCAGATAAAGCCATGATCGGTGTTGCGCAGGAGCCGCATCAGCCGCACGTGCCCTGTCCAGAACACGCATAGCACGATGAAGCTGACCACGTAGCTCAACAAACGCGGCTCAATGATCGATACGGCCGTCGGCCAGTCGAACTGCGGCGCACCGTGGCGCGCGGGCAGCTTCAGGTCGAGCACCAACAGTGTCATCGTGACCGCGAATATGGCGTCGGTCAGTGCTTCGATACGCGTTTTCTCGAAGAGCGAATCGCCGGGTTCGCTGAGCATCGCGCTTAGGTGATTGAACCTGCCAACGCCTGATCAACGTCCCACAGAATGTCGTCGATCGATTCGATGCCAATCGACAATCGCACCATCTCCGGCAATACGCCGGCCGCGCGTTGCTCTTCTTCGGACAATTGGCGATGCGTAGTTGAGGCGGGGTGAATCACCAGTGATTTCGCATCGCCGATGTTCGCCAGGTGTGACAAGAATTGCAAACTATCGATGAATTTTTCGCCCGCAGCGGCCCCGCCCTTGATGCCGAACGTCATCACGCTCGACGCGCCGGGCTCGCCATCGACCGAGCGAAGGTACTTCTTCGCTAGCGTGTAATACGGGCTCGACTTCAGCCCCGGCCAGTTGACCCATTCGACGCGCGGGTGCGTTTCCAGGAATTGCGCAACTCGCCGCGCGTTTTGCACGTGGCGTTCCATGCGAACGTGCAACGTCTCCAACCCCTGCAACAGCAACCACGCCGACAATGGCGCCAGCGACGAGCCGTGCACGCGCAGCACTTCGAAGCGCGCTTTCATCGTGTAGGCAAAGTCACCAAAGGTTTCCCAGAATTTCACGCCGTGGTAGCCCTTGCTCGGCGCCACCATGTCGGGGAACTTGCCATTGCCCCAGTCGAACTTGCCACTTTCGACCAACACGCCGCCGATCGTCGTGCCGTGCCCACCGATGTACTTGGTGGCCGAGTGGACGACGATATCGGCGCCCCAATCGAAGGGCCGACACAGGTACGGTGACGGCATCGTGTTGTCGATCATCAGCGGAATCTGCGCGTCGTGCGCAATCGCCGCGATCGGCTCGATATCGAGCACGTTGATCTTCGGATTGCCGAGCGTCTCCGCGTAGATGAGCCGCGTGTTCGGTTGCAATGCGCGCCGAAAATTCTCGGGATCATCCGGGTCGACCAACGTCGCTTGTATTCCCATCTTCGGCAGCGTGACGGCGAACTGCGCATACGTGCCGCCGTAGAGCAGGCTTGACGCAACGATGTGTTCGCCGGGCTGAACGATTGCGAGGATCGCGGTCAACTGCGCCGCCATGCCGGAGCTCGTCGCCAGCGCGGCGCGCCCGTTTTCGAGTGCGGCGACTCGCTCTTCCAATACGGCTACCGTCGGGTTGCTGATGCGCGAGTAGACGTTGCCGAACGTTTGCAGATTGAACAGACTGGCTGCGTGATCGGCCGAGTCGAACACGTAACTGGTGGTTTGATAAATCGGTTGCGCGCGTGATCCGGTTGCCGCATCGGGCAGCTGCCCGGCGTGCAAACAAAGCGTCTCGATGCCGAACTCGCGATCGGGCATCAGCGTGTTAGTACGGCAGCTGCCGTGGACGACGCGCCGAAATTACGCGCGTGTTAACGCCCGCCCAGTTAAGCCCACCGAATAGCCTTCCGTGCTCGATCTTCACGCAGCGGTCCATCACAACGTCGAGTCCTGCGTCGCGTGCTTTCTCGGCCGCGGCGTGATTGACAACGCCGAGCTGCATCCACAGCGCCTTGGCGCCGATCGCGATCGCTTCTTCGGCGAGCGGACCGATGTCCTCTGCCTTGCGGAAACAATCGACGATGTCGATCGCGCCTGCAGCGCGCGCCGCTGTCAGGCTTGGATAGCACGGTTGTCCGAGCACCTCGCGATACTTCGGATTCACGGGAATCATCGTGTAGCCGTGCTCCAGCAGATACTTGCCGACGAAATAGCTGGGGCGATGCCACTCGGCGGAGATGCCGACCACCGCGATGCGGCGACTGTCGTCCAACAACCGTCGCAGGGTGGGGATGTCCGTCGAATCAGCCATGCAGCGATTCTATCGGTCGATCCAACGCGACACGTATAAAGTCAGGCGCAGCGGACTGCGATCACCTCGCAACTGGTTTGGGTCGCCCGTCCCGTCGCGGACCGACGTCGAAAACCCGCCCGTGGGCGGGTTCGTTCAGGGATCGGCTGACTACTGCTTGCGGCGGCGAATTGCGGCGAGGCTAGCCAGTGCAATGCCGAGCAGTGCCAGCGACGCGGGTTCGGGCACAAGCATCAATTGGCCGCGGATCTCGCCACCGCGGAACAGCGTCCGAGTGGATGTTGAGGTAGGTTTGACCCGCAATGAGCATGCTGAATGATCGCATCGCGCGCGCCGTCGACGGTACCGCCGCGAAATTGGTGATGAAGCCAGGGGTGTAGGACGACTGCAGCGATCATATCGAGCGTGCGAATCATAGGTCCCCGACGTCACGCCGAGCGGAAAGCCCGGCAAAGATCCCGGGCCGACCGCGACGGGTTGATTGGCCCCAGGCGGCGTACAGCAATGAATGTGTGCGGCCGTGGTCGGGGCCAGCAGGCCGGAAAAGTTCACGTCGAGATGGATGGTGTTGGCCACATCGTCGATAGTCACCGCCACGGTGCCGGTGCCGGGCGAGGCGATGGGGGGTACTTCGTTGGCGCCGCTCAAAGTTGTGTGGAACGAGATTACGGCCGTGTGGCCAGCGGGCGTGGCGACCAGCGCCAACGCGGTGAGAAGGGTCAAAACAGCAGTGCGCATCATCATCCACCTCCCTAAAGTGCGGACGCGTTGCGCCCGCAAACGGGCCAAGTCAAAAAGCAAAGTGAAATGCAGGAAAGCAAGGTCTGCACCAAAGCGCAAAAACAAGGACTTGGTGCGAGCCCAGCGTGCGAGTGTCAAATCGAGCGACACGACGATTCAACGATGCCAAGGTCGCAACGGTGGCACGCGTGGCAGATCACCAGGTCCGGATGCAATTTTTGCAGGTTGCCTTGCGCGTCGCGTGACCGACTGATTGCCAATGAGCTTGGTGGCGTAGGCTGACTTCATGATCGACGCGATTCCAATGCGATTTCCTGTCGGCGAGGCATTGCTCGACCCGCCTGAAGTCGACGTCGTGATTGAGGTTCCAAAGGGATCCTTTCTTAAACGCGGCTCCACGGGGCACATCGACTTCGTCTCACCGCTGCCGTGTCCGTTTAACTACGGATCCGTGCCGAAATATTTGGGGCTGGAGGGCGATCTTCTCGACGCCGTGGTGCTCGGTCCCCGCTTGCCGCTCGGCGCCTCGTTGCGAGTCAAGGCGTGGGGAGCGGTGATCCTGGTCGACCGCGGCATGACGGACGACAAGTTGGTCTGCAGCCAGGCCCCGATCAGTTTCAGGCAGCGACAGAGGGTGCTGCGGTTCTTCGCCTTCTATGCAAGATGCAAATCGATGCTGAATGCAGTGCGACGCCAGCCCGGCCGGAATGCGTGCGACGGCTGGTCGGAGGCTTCGCAGGCACTGGGTCGCGCGCGGCCGAGAGACGATGCCTGGCGCGGGCCATCGGTCACGTTCTAACCCAATGAATGCGTTACCACGATATTGCACGCGGCGCACTGCGGTTTCAAATCCCCGCAACGGGTCCATCGCAGCCTCGGATGCTGCACTTTTCCTAACTGAGATTCGCACGAACAAGCAGCCGACGCTGTCATGAACGGCCGGCGCGTGTTCGCCCCGATCGAAAAGAAGCTGCGCAGGACGACAGAATTCAGCGTTCTGTCATGCGGCTGCGCGATCGCGACGTGACCAGCGGGATCAGCGTCAATCCGAACAAGAGAAGCGCCAGCGGCGCCGGTTCCGGCACCCGCTGCGGTTCCGCGTACAGGAAATCGTCCATCACGGCGACGTCAATCCCGCCGCCGGGATTGTCCGTGGGCCCGAGCGCCGTGTTGCCACTGGTGATGCGCACGCCGTCCGATGCGCTCTCCGGCATCGAAAATCACACCCAAAAAGGACAAGCTGCCATCCGCTGTCGTGCCGGCCGGGACATCGAAGCTGCCCAGTGGAGTGTCGAAAATGCTAAAGAACTCGATGGTTGAGCTGTCGCCCAGATCAACATCGGTGAACACGGCACCGAATCCCCTGACCGAGGCGGGAATGCTGCCGCTCGTGCCGGGAACCGAGAATGTAGCCTCCGTGATATTGCTCCCGATGGGCGTGAAAAGCCGATTCGGGCTGAAAGTGGAAAAAGCAGTCGCGTATGTCGGATTGATCAAGTCAAGGCTGAGTAGGCCTCCGGTAGGGGCAGCCTGCGTCAAACCGGTGCCAGGCGTTGTGAACGTCGCGCCCCGGGTGTTTTGAAAGACGGTGAAAGGCGTGGCCGGGGCCGAGCCGTTTATGACGGGGGACCGCCGCCATCCCAGTTGATCTCGCGCCGCCCGCTGGGCAGCGACGCCATGGGTGTTCCCATTGTTCGGATCGCCCAGCGCAGCGCGAAACGCGTCCACCGTAGCCTGAATAGCGGCCGGGTTCGCGCCGGAGTCACTGAAGACAATCGGTGCTGCTGCGACCGAAGTAATCCATGCTGATGCCACAGTTATCACAGCAGACGCAAACACCGACGTGCGAGGTTGTCGCAGTTTCATGTCGACCTCCGGGCAAGTTCAAACCCACGGCTGTAGAGCAATGCGCGGCAAGCATGGAGCGCGCCACTTGGGAAAATTTCCCAAAAATCATTGCACTTAGCGCCGCAGGCTCAGGCGCGAAGCGGCGCAGCGTAAAGTTTTCTGACAGTCGTCGGCTCGCTTTGAGGAGCCTTCACGCAAGAGAGCGGCGAACGCGATTAAGGTAAAAAAATAAAAAAGCCGCGTGAGCGGCTTAGAGTATTCATGGTGGAGGCGGCGGGAATCGAACCCGCGTCCGCGAATGATTCAGATCCAGTTCTACATGCGTAGCCGTTCTATTTAGTTCTCACCGCGCGCTTGGCCGATCGGCAGGCCGACGCGCAGCCAGTCACTGGATCTCGATGCCGCCGTCGTGACTCCAACGGCATCCAGCCTCTGTAAATGGCGCTGCTGTTAGTTGCCTAACCTAGCCCAGTGGCCAGCTAGTGCAGCGTCTAACCGGTATTAAGCGGCTAGAGCAAACGCGTCTTCGTTGGCGTTTGTAGTGTTCCAGATGGATTTACGAGGTGACTGGTCCTCGGCATGCCCTGAGATCCTGCACGACCCACGTCGAAGCCAGGTCGCCCCCAAAGGAAGTCGGATTGTACGTCTGCAGATGCGTCACTTCAGCGAAAAATCAACCCGGGTTTTGGCGCCCTGATCCTTGATTCCTTCGGCCGTCAGCTTGGGCTCGACCAGGAACAGCCGCTCGCGCGAAATCTTGCCTTCGGTTTCCAGCCGGTTGCGCACAACGGTCGCGCGCTGATTGGCGAGTGCACGCAGATCTTCAGGCGTGACGGCGAGATTCGTCACGATCAACGTTTCCATTTCGGGCGCCGGAACGGTCTTCGCCATGCCGATGAAGTTGCGCGGCTTGTCCGGGATTTTCTCTTCCGCATAGACGGCTGCAATCAGTGCCGGACGTTCCTGCTCGGTGATGGTCACTTTGGCCGGGTCGACGGATTCGCCGCCGCCGCGCACAACCTGCTGGACCTTGGCGGCGCGCAGCTTGGCGTCGAGCTTCGCTTTTCGGGCACCCTCGGTGTCGACGCTCGGATCGACGCGGCCGATGATGTCGAGCTTGAGTGCCGGACGATCGTTCAGCGCCTTCGCAAGCGTGTCGATGCGCTTGGTCTGTTCGGCCGACAGCGTTGCGCTGCCGGCCGCAAACTCGACATAGCCGAGCTCTTCGCCACCGCCAAAGGCCGATGCAAGCACCGCGAACGGCGCGGTCACGATCTTCGTCAGCACGTTGATGATGACCTGGATGATGATGCCGCCGACCGAGAACTTGGGATCGTCCAGCGTTCCGGAAACTGGCAGGTTGATGTCGATCTCGCCGCGCGTGTTCTTCAGCAGCGACACGGCCAGCAGCACCGGCAGCTTGGTCGCGGTCGGACTGTCCACCTTGTCGCCGAACGTGAGCTGATCGAGGAACAGGTGGTTGTTGGCATTCAGCTTCTGGTCCTCGACCTTGTACTTCACCTCCATCGACAGCTTGCCCTTGAGGATCGGATAGCCGGCGTACTTGAGCGAGTACGGCGTCAGGCGCGGCAGATCGACGCCCTTGGTGCGGCCTTCGATGTCGAGGAACAGCGTGGGTGCCAGCGGGTTGAGACGGCCACTGATGTCGAGCGGAGCGTCGTCGTCGATCATGCCGGCGAGCGTCATCGTCGCCGGCTCGGTGGCATCGCTCGCCAGCGTCGTCACGGTGCCGCCGAGCCCGGTCATGTTGGCGGTGTAGTTGGGCTTGATGAAGTTGTCGGTGAAGTTCACATTGCCGCGCGCGACTTCGATCTGGCCGATGCGGATCACCGGCCGTGGTGCCGACGGATCAACCGCTGGCTTGGCTACCGTGGCCGTTGCGGTGCGACTTTGCGCGGCGGCTTGCGCGGGCTCGTTGCCGGCCGTCTCGCGATCGACCGGCATCGAGACCTCGGCCGGCTTCGTCGTTGCGGAGGGTTTCGCCGGGGGCTTCGACTCCGCCTTCGGCGCCAGTTCAGTAGCGGGTTGACCCTCGCGCCTGATCAGGTCGGCCAGGTTCAGCCGCCCCTGATCGGACACGATGATGCGTGCGTAAAAATCCGCGAGCGAAACCTTGCCGACCGTCACCTCCGGCGGCGGATCGCCGATCTTCGCGTTGATCTGCTCGAGGTCGAGCACCTGCCACTTGAGCAGGTCGTTCTCGCTGCGCGCGTCGAGCATGTGCAGGTTCGCGAGCCGGCCACTGCCCTTGTACGCCACCTTCAGCGGCGCTCCGGCCGACGCCTGGTTGACCGCGACACTGCCGCGCGCCGAAAGCAGGGCGCTCGCCAGCACTGCATTCAGGCGCTCTGCGATGTACGGACGCACGGCGGCGATATCGAGGCTGCGCGCATCGACGCGCAGATCGGAAGCCAAGGGATTCCAGCGCGCGCCACCGTTGACGGCGAGCGTGCCGCCGCTGCCGAAGCGCGTGCGCAGCGCGAGCTCGGCGCGCTGCGAACCGTCGCTGACGACGTTGCTGACCGTGCCGGTGATCGCCGACATGCGCAGCTTCACATTCGGATCCACCGCCAGATCCTCGAGCTGCAGATCGCCTCGCGCAATCGCCGCTTCCTTGAGAGTGACGCTCCACGGTTCCGCGGCGGCCGCACCTTCCTGCTTCTCGGTCGTGCCGGCGGTCTGACCCGGCTTGGCGCGGAATACCGTCAGCCAGTTGATCTGGCCGTCCGGCAGTCGCCGCACCATTGCCCGCGGGCCGTCGAGCGAAAGCTTGGCGATCGTTATCTGGCGCGTGTTGAGATCCAGTTCAGCGCCGTCGATCGTCATGGCGGCGAGATCGAAGTTCGCTCCGCTGCCTGCAGGACCGCGGAGCGTGATGTCCTTGCTGCGCACCGCGATCTCACGCACTGCGATTTTCATGGCGGGCTCAGCAGCGGCGAACTCGACGACGGCATTGACATCGCTTTGGCCATCGATGGTCGCGCTGACGACATTTGCGAGATAGCGCGCCGCCGCACGCAACCTGACATCGCGCGCCTCCAGCGCAAGGCGCCCGCCGACCGGTGCCAGTCCGACTTCGCCTTCGAGTTTCAGCGAGCCGTGGCCCTCGGCGATGTCGCCGGTCACGCGAGCCTTGCCGCGCGCGCTGGACGTGGTTGTCAGGTCGCTCGCTTCTGCGGCGAGGTTGACGACCTGCGCCTGGAAGCTGCCCGCAGAGTCGTCCAAGTAGTTCACGGTGCCTTGGTTGATCGCAGCGTGTTTCAGCGTGAAGGCAAACGGTGGAGCTGAACCCGGCGCCGGCGCGGCACTTTCAGCGGGCTTCGCTGATGCCGACGCTGGCTTCGGTGTTTCGAGCAGCGGCTGCTTGCCAAACTGAGCCCAGTTGATCGCACCGCTGACGTCGCGGATGAGTTCGACGGTCGGGGCTGACAGTGCGATGTCGCCGATCACCGCCCGGCGGGCGAAGGGATCGACTTCGTCGAGGACGACGCGCAACGACTTCCAGCCGATCAGCGGCTGTGCATTTGCTGCTGGCGCAGCCAGAACGAACCCGTTGACGACCAATGCGCCCGAAACCAATGTTTGCGCAGCTTGCGCTGGCTTGTCGCCGCTGGCCGGCGCCGCGCGCCGGAAGGCGATGCGCAGGTCCGTGTCGAGCGAGCCGCGCGGGACCGTGAAGTTCAGACGTACGGGCGAGTAGGCGAGATAGGTCGGGATGTCGAGCGCGTCGAGCTTCACATTGATCGACGATTCGAGCGTGTCGTGAAACGGCCGTGTTTCGCCAGCCACTGCGATCGGCGAGCCATTGAGCTTCGCCGAGAAAGACGGCAGCACCTTGACTTCAACATCGACCGGGAGGTTCGAGATGAACGGAATGCCGATCGCTATGTCGGACAACGCATGCTTACGACCGGTGACGCGATCGTCGAAGTTGACCAGGCTACCGGCGATTTCGATGTTGCCGACCGCAAAGCCCGCCGGTTTGTCATCGTCCTTCTTCGGCTTCGCGCGCAGACGCTCGATGATGTCGTCGAAGTTGAAGCGCTGCGCTTCGAGTCGAACGATGTTCGCTGTCAGCCCGTCGATCTTGACGGCGTCGATCACCGGCGCAAACCGCAGCACCGAAGAAATCGATGCGTTCACCGTTGCTTGCTGCACCGTCAGCAGCGGCGCCGGCTCGCCGGGCAGGCCCTCGACCGTCAGGCCCTTGACCGTAACGCGCAGCGTATAGGGATTGGCGCTGATCGATTCAACGCGAACGGTGCGCCCGATTTCGCGCGAGCCGACCGTCTCGATTCCCCAGCGCGCCGCCGCCGGGATCGCAAAGTAGCCGACGACACCGACAAGCGCCAGAATCGACACGCAACGATCGCGGCGATCTGCAATCGGCTCCTGGTCGTGCCCACTTCGGTCTCTTACTTTGCCAATAACGACAGCAACTCCGGCGGCGAGTGAATGACGTCATCCGCGCGCCAGTCCTGATACGGTACGCCTTTACCCAGGTAACCGTAGCTAGCAACTACCGTACGCATACCGGCAGCGCGTCCGGCGTCGATGTCGCGCTGATCGTCGCCGACGTACATCGCAGCCGCGGCATCGACGCTCGCTGCAGTCAGCGCGTGCAGCAAAGGCGCCGGATGTAGGTTTGGAAAATGGCGTCGTGTCCCCGCTGACGACGCACGCCGCACGTTCGGAAAGCTGCAACGCCTGCACCAGCGGCAGCGTGTAACGGGAAAGCTTGTTGGTCACGATCCCCCATTTGACGCCAAGCTGCTCCAGACGCTGCAATGTGTCGTCCATGCCCGGAAACAAAGCAGAGTCCACACACAGCGCCGCTTCGTACTCGCGCAGGAACTCGTTCCGCAGCTCCGCGTAACGCGCATCGTCCGGCGTAACGTCGAACGCGCGCCCGACCATGCCGCGCGCACCGTGCGACACGTAGGGACGCAATTCGGTGACCGGCAACGGCTCGAGGCCGCGCGCGACACGCATTCGATTGGCTGCCGCCGCAAGATCGGGTGCGGTATCGGCGAGTGTTCCGTCGAGGTCGAGCAGCACCAACCGGATGCCGTTGCGGACCTTCATTCCGGCTTGCGGCACGCCATCAGATAGTTGACGTCGGTGTCGCTTCCCAGCGCTGCAGTCTTCGCGAACGGGTTGTAGCGCATACCGATGATTTCACGCACTTCCAGTCCGGCCTCGCGTGCGTATCGCGCAAGCTCGCTTGGCTTTAGAAATTTCGCGTATTCGTGCGTGCCGCGCGGCAGCAGATTCAAGACATACTCCGCACCGACAATTGCCAGCGCAAATGCCTTGGCGTTGCGATTGATCGTCGAAAAGAACACCCAGCCGCCGGGCTTACTCAACGTTGCGCAGGCGCGCACCGTTTGTTCAGGTTCGGGAACGTGCTCCAGCATCTCCATGCAGGTCACGACGTCGAAACTCTCCGGTTTTTCAGCGGCCATTGTTTCGGCCGCGCATTCGCGATACTCGACACGAGCGTTCGAATCGAGCGCATGCAGCCGCGCGACCTGAAGCGGCTTGTCGGCCAGGTCGATGCCGGTGACGAATGCACTTTTCTGCGCCATTGCCTCGGTCAATACGCCGCCGCCGCAACCGACGTCCAGCACGCGTTTGCCGGACAGTGATGCCAAGCGGTCGATCCACTCGAGGCGGGCCGGATTGATGTCATGCAGCGGCCGCATCGGGCCCTCGCGATCCCACCACTTGGCGGCGAGCTCGCTGAATTTGTGCAGCTCGGCTCGATCGACGTTGTCATGCATGGTTCGGATGTTACGCAAACGCTCATTTGCAGAAAAACCGGCGCAAAAAAAGCCCCGCCGAAGCGGGGCTTAGTTTGGGCAAGTCTGTTTTTATTATTTCTTTACCGGTCGTGTACCCACTACTTCGACCTCGACGCGCCGGTTCGGCTGCAAGCAGTCGATCAGCTGCTTCTGATTGCGGACCTCACCCTTCGCCGACGGATCCGCGCACTGCTTGACCGGATTGGCTTCACCCTTGCCTTCGGTGTAGACGCGGTTCGGCTCGATACCTTTGGTGACAAGGTAGTCTTTAACAGCCTGCGCACGACGTTGCGAAAGTTTCAGGTTGTAGGCATCGCTGCCGATACGGTCTGTGTAGCCGACCGCGATGATCACCTCCAAGGCTCACACCGGCCAGTTTGGACACGAGATCGTCCAGCTTGGCACGGCCTTCCGGACGCAGCGTTGCCTTGTCGAAGTCAAACAACGCATCGGCCGCAAACGTCACCTTCTCGCTGGTCGGAGCAGGCGGCGCCGGTGGCGGCGGTGGCGGCGGTGGCGGTGGCGGTGGCGGTGGTGGTGGCGGAGGCGGTTCGCAGACCGGGGGCTTCATCAGCGCCCGATCGCATACGCATCCGACCGTCCAGTTCGGGAACGGCGCGCCTTCGATCTTGGTGGTCGCAGCGCGCTCAAGACTCCAAAAACCGGTTCGCCAGCACAGGCCGAACGGGTTCATGACGACAACGCCATTCGGACTAATGACGTACGGGCTTTCGCGCGGGTCGACGATCTTGATGTCCTTCTGCTGGGCGAGACTTACGCCAGAGACGGTCATCAACGCCGCGGCAACGAGGCCCAGCTTGATGAATTTCATATTGGTGCTCCTCACTCGAGATTCGGAAAAAACCGTTCGGAGCGCAAACCGAACGATCGGTGCAAGCATGCGTCGATCGGTGGTCGTTTGGGCAAGCGCGGCAACAAACGCGCTTCTACCTGCCTGCCTAAACAGCCCCGCTCGTGAGCAAAACTTGTCGGCAACGATTCTGCCACGCGCCTACCGATGCCATCAGCGTCTTTTCGAGCAAGCCGTCGCTATCTGCAAGCGCGTGTCGCTTATGCACAACAGGCTTGCCGGCAATCCAGACATCGGTGACCTGTTCGCGCCCAGCCGCGTACACGATTTGTGACACGACGTCATAAAGCGGCTGTGTTTCGACCGCCGCCAGATCGAACGCGACCAGATCTGCCTGCTTGCCGACTTCGATCGAGCCGATGCTCCGATCGAGTCCTAGCGCGCGCGCGCCGGCCAATGTGGCGCTTTCAAGCGCCTCGGGCGCACCGAATGCGCTCGCATCGCTGTGCGACGCCCTTGGCAAGCAACGCCGCCAGGCGCAGCTCGGCCAGCATGTCGATGCGATTGTTGCTCGCGGCGCCGTCGGTGCCGATGGCAATGTTGACGCCCGCTGCCGACAGCTTGGCCAGCGGCGCGAGCCCGCTGCCGAGCTTGAGGTTCGACGCCGGGCAGTGCGCCACCGAAGCACCACGCTGTGCCAGCAGCTGAATTTCGTGCTCGTTCAAATGGACCGCGTGCACCGCGATCAATCGTTCCGACACGATCCCCAGACGGTCGAGCCGCTGCAAAGGCCGGCAGCCATGCTTGGCGATCGATTCCGCGATCTCATCGTCGGTCTCATGCACGTGGGTGTGGATCGGCAAGTCGAGCTCTTCGGCCAATACCGCGATGCGCTTCAGCGTTTGATCGGCAACGGTGAACGGCGCGTGCGGAGCCAGCGTGAAGCTCACCAGCGGATCGTTGCGAAATGCGTCGCGCGTCGCCAGTCCCTTGCGCAAATAGTCTTCGGCGTCCGCTGCGTACGCGGTCGGAAATTCGATCGCGATAATGCCCGCAACCGCGCGCATGCCCAGCGCTGCGCAATGCGCGCAAGCTGGCTTCCGGATAGAAGTACATGTCCGAACACGTAGTGGTGCCGGAGCGCAACATCTCGAGCGCGGCGAGCTGAGTGCCATCGTGCACGAAGTCAGCCGATACCAGCGCAGCCTCGAGCGGCCAGATGCGATCCTTCAGCCAGCGCATCAGCGGTAGATCGTCGCCGACGCCGCGCAGTAGGGTCATCGCCGCGTGCGTGTGGCAGTTGACCAACCCGGGCGTCACCGCGTGGTTGTCAAGTGTGTGGGTGTTAGCCGCGCTATAGCGCTGCGTTGCCTCGGCTGACGGCAATACGTCGACGATCCGGCCATCGGCGATTGCAATCGCATGGCGTTCGAGCACGGCTGCGCGCGGCACGACCGGAATGACCCAGCGGGCATGGACGAGAGTGTCGATATCGGTCATCGGATCGGGCACAAAGGCGCGCGATTACAGCACACGGCAGCGTCATAGCGAGGCGAAATCCGCGCCTTCGGCTGATAAACTTCGCAGCTTAATTTTTGGGTTCTGCACTGGAAAATTCGGTGGATCAATTCGCCAAGGAAACGCTGCCGATTTCGCTCGAAGAAGAGATGCGGCGTTCGTATCTCGACTACGCGATGAGCGTGATCGTCGGCCGCGCGCTGCCGGACGTGCGCGACGGTCTGAAGCCGGTGCACCGGAGAGTGTTGTTCGCGATGCACGAGAGCAATTACGTGCACACGCGGCCGTACGTGAAGTGCGCGCGCGTCGTCGGCGACGTGATGGGTAAATATCACCCGCACGGCGACCAGGCGATTTACGACACGCTCGTCAGAATGGCGCAGCCGTTTTCGCTGCGCTATCTGCTGATCGACGGGCAGGGCAACTTCGGCTCGGTCGATGGCGACAACCCGGCGGCGATGCGCTACACCGAGTGCCGGTTGTCGAAGATTGCGGCGTCGCTGCTGCTCGATATCGACAAGGAAACGGTCGACTTCGCTCCGAACTACGACGGCAAGGAGCAGGAGCCGCTGGTGCTGCCCGCGCGTGTGCCGAATCTATTGATCAACGGCTCTGCTGGCATCGCGGTGGGAATGGCGACCAATATTCCGCCGCACAACCTCGGCGAAGTGATCGACGGTTGCATGACGCTGCTGCGCAATCCGCAGACGAGCATCGATGAGTTGATCGAGCTGATTCCGGCACCTGATTTTCCGACCGCGGGAATCATCTACGGCATCGAAGGCGTGCGCGAAGGCTATCGCACCGGTCGCGGCCGCGTCGTGATGCGCGCCAAGGCGCACTTCGAAGAGATCGACAAGGGCACGCGTTCGGCGATCATCATCGACGAGCTGCCGTATCAGGTGAACAAGCGCGTGCTGCTCGAGCGCATCGCCGAGATGGTCAACGAAAAGCGGATCGAGGGCATCTCTGACATCCGCGATGAATCGGACAAATCCGGTATGCGCGTCGTCTTCGAGTTGAAGCGCAACGAGCAGCCTGATGTCGTGCTGAACAATCTGTACAAGCAGTCGCAGCTGCAGGACACGTTCGGTATCAACATGGTGGCGCTGGTCGACGGCCAGCCGCGCGTGCTGAACCTGAAGCAGATGCTCGACGCGTTCTTGTCGCATCGGCGCGAGGTGATTACGCGGCGCACGGTGTTCGAGCTGCGCGAGGCGCGCCGACGCGGCCACGTGCTCGAAGGGCTGGCGGTGGCGCTGGCCAACATCGACGAGTTCATCGCGCTGATCAAGGCGGCGCCGACGCCGCCGGTCGCAAAGACCGGATTGATGAGCCGCGCCTGGGATTCGTCGGTCGTGCGCGAGATGTTGACGCGCTCGGGTCGCGATATGAATGCCTATCGCCCCGAGGCGATGGATCCGCGCTTCGGACTGATGGACGACGGGCTGTATCGGCTGTCGGACGAACAGGCAGAGCAGATTTTGCAGATGCGCCTGCAGCGCCTGACCGGGCTCGAGCAGGACAAGATCGTCAACGAGTATCGCGACGTGATGGAGCAGATCACCGATCTGCTGAACGTGCTCGCCACGCCTGCGCGGATCACCGACATCATCGCCGAAGAACTGCTTGCGCTGAAGAGCGAATTCGGCGATGCGCGCCGCTCGGAGATCGTGCGCAGCGCGCAGGATTTGATCACCGAAGATCTGATCACGCCTGAAGACATGGTGGTCACGCTGTCGCACGCCGGCTATATAAAGAGCCAGCCGCTCGCCGACTATCGCGCGCAGCGGCGCGGCGGGCGCGGCAAGCAGGCGGCATCAACACGCGAAGACGACTGGATCGATCAGCTCTTCATCGCTCACACGCACGACACGATCCTGTGCTTCTCCGATCGAGGCCGGTTGTATTGGTTGAAGGTGTGGGAAGTGCCGCAGGGCCAGCGCAACGCGCGCGGCCGGCCGATCGTCAACATGTTTCCGTTGATGGAGAACGAGAAGATCACGGTGGTGCTGCCGATCAAGCAGTTCGACGAGGAACACTTCGTCTTCATGGCCACCGCGATGGGCACCGTGAAGAAAACCGCGCTGACGGATTTCTCGAACCCGCGCAAGGCCGGCATCATCGCGGTCGACCTCGACGCCGGTGACTACCTGATCGGCGCCGCAATCACGGACGGCAAGCACGACGTGATGCTTTTCTCGGACGCCGGCAAGGCGGTGCGCTTCGACGAGAACGACGTGCGGCCGATGGGTCGTCAAGCGCGCGGCGTGCGCGGTATGTGGCTGGACGAAGGCCAGCAGGTGATCGCGATGCTGGTGGCCGAAGACGAGCGGCAGAGCGTGTTGACCGCGACCGAAAACGGCTTCGGCAAGCGCACTCCGATCATCGAGTACACGCGCCACTCACGCGCGACGCGCGGAATGATCGCGATTACCACCAGCGAGCGAAACGGCAAGGTCGTCGCTGCCACGCTGGTGCGTAACGACGACGAAGTGATGCTGATCACCACCGGCGGCGTGCTGATTCGTACGCGCGTTGCAGAGATTCGCGAGATGGGCCGCGCAACGCAGGGCGTCACGCTGATTGCACTCGACGGCGGCACTCGGCTCTCTAACCTGCAGCGAGTAGTCGAGCGCGACAGCGATGTGGTCAATGGCGACAATGGGCACGCGACTGCTGTCGATACCGGCAGTACGGACGATAACGGCTCTGCAGACGAACCTCCGCAGAACTGACGTGCCACAGCGCGTCTATAACTTCTCCCACGGGCAGTTGTTCGAGCGACGCCATGGGTGAACACATCGACGATCGCCTCAGGTTGCTGCGCGATGCGATCGACACGGTTGACGAGCGATTGATCGCTTTGTTGAACGAACGCGCGCAGCTTGCGATCGACGTTGGAAAGATCAAGCACGGTGCCGGCGCACCCGTCTTTCGACCCGAGCGTGAAGCCGAAATTCTGCAACGCGCCGGTGCGTTGAATGCCGGACCGTTGTCGCGAGACCACGTCACCCACATTTTTCGCGAAGTGATCTCGGCCTGTCGTGCGCTGGAGCGACCACTGACGGTGGCGTACCTCGGGCCGGCAGGGACGTTTTCCGAAATGGCGATGCAGCGGCAATTTGGCTCCAGCGTCACCGGGTTGCCGTGCACGACGCTGGACGACGTGTTCCGCACGACCGAAGCGGGCAGCGCCGATCTGGCGATCGTGCCGCTCGAAAATTCCTCCGAAGGCGCGGTCAATCGCACGCTCGATTTGCTGCTGGCGACACCGCTCGGCATGCTGGCTGAGGTGTCGGTTTCTGTCCAACACAATTTGCTCACCAAGAGCGGCTCGATGAGCGGTGTCGTGCGCGTGTGTGCGCACGCGCAGGCGTTGGCGCAGTGCGCGGGGTGGCTCAACCAGCACTGGCCGTCGCTGGAACGGCAGCCGGTCGCGAGTAACGCCGAAGCCGCACGCATGGCCTCGGAAGACGCAGACGACGCGGCGATTGCGGGCGAGCCGGCAGCCCGTCACCACAACGTTCAAATGGTTGCCGCGCAGATTCAGGACGACACGCACAATCGCACGCGCTTCGCTGTGCTGGGTGCGCAGTCGAAGCAGCCATCGACGCCATCGGCGCGCGACAAGACGTCGCTGATCCTTTCGGTGCCCAACAAGGCCGGCGCGGTGTTTCACATGTTGTCGCCATTGGCCGCACACGGAGTGTCGATGACGCGCTTCGAGTCGCGGCCGGCGCGCGTCGGCACTTGGGAGTATTACTTCTACGTCGACGTCGAAGGCCACGTGGACGAGCCGAAAGTTGCACGCGCGCTCACAGAGTTGCAGCAGGCGTGCGCGTTCTATAAGTGTCTCGGCTCGTATCCCGCCGAACAAACGGAAGCACGATGAGTGCTTGTGCGGCTCTACCCGCTCTACCGTACGTGCGCGAAATCTCGCCGTACATTGCGGGAAAGCCGATCGATGAATTGGCGCGCGAGTTCGGGCTCGACCCCGAATCGATCGTCAAACTGGCGTCGAACGAAAATCCGCGCGGCATGCCGGCGTCTGCAAAACGCGCGATAGCCGAAGTGCTGGCCGATCTCGGCCGCTATCCCGACAGCAACGGCTTCGCGCTGAAGTCGGCGCTGTCTGCAAAGTTCGATGTTCCAGCTGACTGGATCACGCTCGGCAACGGCAGCAACGACATTCTCGAACTGGCCGCTGCGGCGCTGCTGTCCCCTGGTCGTAGCTGCGTGTATGCGCAGCACTCGTTCGCCGTTTACGCGTTGGCCACGCAGGCACGCGGCGCGCGCGCGATCGTCGCGCCCGCAAAGAATCTTGGCCACGATCTGGACGCGATGGCGTCGGCGATCGCGTCCGACACGGCCTTGATCTACATCGCGAATCCAAACAATCCGACCGGAACCCATCTGCGAGCGGAAGCAATCGAAGCGTTTCTCGCGGGCGTCCCGCGCGCGCGTAGTCGTCGTGATCGATGAGGCTTACAACGAATACTTGCCACCCGAGCGTCGTTTCAACAGTGCCCTTTGGGTACGAAAGTTTCCGAATCTGCTGATCTGCACGCACGTTGTCGAAGGCTTATGGGTTGGCAGGACTGCGCGTCGGATACGGCATTGCGCAGACGGAATTGACCGATCTCCTTAATCGTGTGCGGCAGCCGTTTAACGTAAATGCGGCGGCCCAGGCCGCCGCAGTAGCCGCATTGAGCGATGCTGAATTCCTGGATGAGAGTTACCGCCTCAACCGCAGCGGCATGCAGCAATTGAACGACGCGTTTCGCTCGCTCGGTCTTGAATATGTGCCGAGCTACGGCAACTTCGTGCTGGTCAAGGTAGGCGACGCGGAGCGGATGTATCAGGAGTTACTGAAGCGGGGTGTCATCGTGCGGCCGGTCGGCAATTACGGCTTACCGGAGTGGTTGCGCGTTACGGTCGGCTTACCCGAAGAAAATTCGAGATTCGTTGAAGCGCTGAAGGCCGCGCTGGGATGAGACTGGCGCTGATCGGCGTGGGGTTGATCGGCGGTTCGTTTGCGAGAGCATTGCGCGCCGCTGGCAAGGTCGATGTCGTGGTTGGATTTGACAATCAACCCGATGCCTTGAGGCGGGCGATCGACCTTGGCGTTATCGATCAATCCGCAGAATCGGCGGCGCGGGCGGTCGAGCACGCCGATTTGGCGATGATCGCAACGCCGGTCGGATCGATGCAGAACGTCCTGCAAGCCATTGCTCCACATCTGGCTCGGACTGCAATCGTTACCGATGTCGGCAGCACAAAGGCAAGCGTGATCGCGGCCGCGCGCCACGAACTTGGGTCTGCATTCGAGCGTTTTGTGCCTGGCCATCCGATCGCTGGACGTGAACACTCGGGCGTTGAATATTCGGAAGCGGCACTGTTCAACGACAAGTTGTTCATATGCACTCCGGTGGACCAGACCGATGCGGAAGCGGTGCGTCAGGTTGAGGCGCTTTGGCGCAGCGTCGGCTGCCATACGGATCGCATGACGCCTGAAGAACACGACACCGTGTTCGCGGCGGTGAGCCACTTGCCGCATCTGTTGGCATTCGCACTGGTTGCGCAGATCGCGGCTGACCCAGACGCCGCACGAAAGTTCGCGCTGGCCGGTGCGGGTTTTCGCGATTTCACGCGCATCGCCGCGTCGAGTCCGGCCCTGTGGAGCGATGTATGCGTTGCAAATCGCGACGCACTCGGCGATGAACTCAGACAACATCGCAACCTTCTCGCAGAACTGCAGCAGGCGATCGATGAATGCGATCGCGAAGCATTGCAAAGCGTCTTCTCGCGAGCAGGTGAGAGCTTGCGTGCGCTTGGGTAGCGCTCATTGAGGCGTATTCGACTCCTTAATTCCCGTAGCGATGGCGCATGTCGGTGTGTAAGCTGGTTCAACCGACTTTGGCGGCAACACGGTGAAATACATTCGAGGGCTAAGGGAGTGCGTACTGGTCGCGACCGCGATCGCGCTCTTGGCCTGCGACTCGCGCGGTCGGGCATTCGAAGACTTGCGGCTGGCGCGCTTGAACGAAGGCCAGTCGAGCGAGCAGGACGTGCGCAAACTCTTCGGCGAGCCCACCGCGGTGCGCGACATCACCGGCGGCAAGGGCCTGATCTATCCGCTGGGTCCTGAAGGCCCGCACACGCTATTGATGAAGATCGATGGCAAGGGCAAGTACCAAGGGCGGGAAGATCTGCTGACGCGCGCCAATTTCGAGCGAGTCACGCGAGGACTGAAGGAGCTCGACGTGCTGGTGATGCTCGGTCGCCCGGGACGCGCTGAAAGGTATCCGTTGAAGCAGCAATCTTCCTGGGAATGGCGATTTCTCGATGGTGACGACACACGGATCTTTGTCGTGACCTTCGATGCGAGCGGCACGGTCGTGAGCACGGCGATCGAGGATGACCCGCGCCGATTCGGCGGTCGGTAACGCCGGCTAATGCGGCCGGACTAGCGTCCGCTGCCGAGTGATCGATCGAAGTCGGCCGCTCGCCTGTCCTTATTCATCCGTTCGGCGTCGCGTATCGCGGCCGCCACATCCGCGCATCCGCTCGTCGCGGAAGGGATTCCACTGGGCGGTATCAGCGCGCTTTGTTCGTCGCCTCTGGATATGCTCCGTCGCCAGGAGGGTTGTCAATGCATTCGCGCGGTTTCACTTTGGTCGAAATGCTGGTGGTGATGACGATCAGTGCGATTCTGATCGCCGCTGCCGTGCCGTGCGTTTCAGTGGACGATCGCGCGCAATCGCATTTCGGATGCGACCAATCTGCTTCTTGTCACATCTCGAGTACGCGCGCATGGAAGCGTCGCGACGCGGCAACACCGTTGTCGATTGTGCCGAACGCTCGATCCGAACGCTGGCGCCGCCTGTATGCAGCAGCGCGTCGACCGCAACGGTCGATGGCAATGACTGGGCGGTGGGTTGGGTCGTGTTCGAGAAAGTCCTGCCCAATGTCGGACGAGTCAAACTTTGAGGCCGGAGATCAGGTGATCTTTCGTCAGCAGGCGATGGGCGCGGTGGCGTGCTCGCGTGATGATTCATTCCAATATCTCCGGGGCAGAGTTCGTCGCGTTTCAGCCGCGCGGCACCGGCGGCATTGTCGGCGGCGGCAGACGTTTGCGATCGACTTACGGCACGGTGCTGACACCGATCGTCGGCCGATCGCGCGATCGCGACGCATTGCGCTGACGAATGCCGCCCGCTGTATTCCAATCACCGCTGCTCGGCTCGATGCGCGTTGCGCGCACGGCTGGCCGGCGTCCTGCCTATAGACCATGAACAATCTACTCGAACTTTTATCAGCCGACTGCAGGCCGGCCTTTCGATGATCGAGGTGCTGGTGTCGCTGACGATCGTCGCGTTTGGCGTGCTCGGCCTGCTGGGCCTGCAGGCGCGTGCGCTGAGTTTTCAGCGCGATTCGTTCGATCGCCGCACCGCCGCTGAGATGGTCGCCCAATTGGCCGAGCGCATGCGCGCCAATCACATGGGACTGATCAGCGGCTGGTATGCGCTCCGAACGGCTTCGTATCTTCACTCACGACCCCGACGCCCGCAGTGATCACGCCGTGCGCAATTCCGACCGCCTGCACGTCCGAGGAACTGGCGTTTCGCGATCTGGACGCAGTGGATTGCCGAGTATCGGCGACGCAGCCCCGGTTCGGCGGCCTATCTGCAGTGGGATCCGGCCGATCCGCGCTCGATTCTGGTGTCGGTCGCGTGGCCGGAGCCGCAGAGACGACGCGGCGCTGATCCGTTGTGCGTCGCCGATCAACGGTCGCGGTCTGGGCGGCGCGATTCCGGCCAACTATCGCTGCTTTGAAACCGCCGTTTTCCCCTGACCTATGCCTAACACTTCTGCTTTCTCGCGCGCATCGCAGGCAGGCCGCACGCTGATCGAGTTGGTGATCGCGATGACGATCGGCCTGGTGATCGTGATCGGCGTGTCGTCGCTGTATCTATCGTCGAGCGGCATTTCGCGCACGGCGAATCAGATCTCGACGACCGAGCAGGCGGGCCAGCTGGCGCTGCTGATCATCGGCGACTCGCTGAAGCTGCGCCGCCTACGGCGAGATCATCGGCTCGGACTACGCGGCGCAAGGACAGACGTTGATGGACGGCGTTCATTTGCGCGGCTGTACGGGAACGCGCAGTTCACCGACTCCGTTTCCGGCGTACGTCGCGCCGCCCGCTGCCGCAGACACCGCCCGAACCTCAGCTGCACGGTGGCGTCGCGGCGGCGACGCGCTTTACGTTCGGTACCAGGCAGCGCCGGTTGTCGCGCAAATGCTGCCGGCCGACGGCGGCCGCCATATCACTGCCGACTGCGCCGCGAGCACCGCGAATCAGAACGAAGTGCTCTCTTCGCCGCAACTGCGCGCCGGCGTCGGACTGGAACGTCCGCATCGTGACCAACGTTTTCATGCGCGATCCCGGTACTAACACGCTGGATTGCGAGGGCTACGGCGCGTGCAGCGTTTCGGACCGCTGCTGCAGAACGTCGTCGAGTTCAAGGTGTTCTACCGCTTCGACGATGCCGCGCATGGCGCGCGGCGCATCGGGGTGACGAACGCCGTGCCCTTCGGCGGCTCGATTCGCGACGCCGCGGCTGATCAATGCGCTGGCAGGAGCGATCGATCCGTGGAACTACGTCGTCGCCGTGATGGTTTGCATCACGGTGCAAACCGACTGAGATCGGCGTCAGTACGCGACGCGCCAACGACTACGCGCGCCGCGCTGCCCGATCAGCGCGGCCGAAGCGGAAACCGGGCTGGATCTGGTCACGACCACCACCGACGGCACGCATCCGCCGCACGTTTTCGCAGGTGTTCACCGTACGCAACCGTGCCACTCCGTCGCCTTCAATTACTTTAGCCATGAACAAGCCAGTTAACCGCGCGTTATTGACACCTCCGCATCGGCGCCAGCGCGCACCGCATGATGGGTGTTGTGCTGCCGGTCGTGCTGGTCGTGTTGACCGTCCTGACCGGCCTGGTGGTGACCCAGATCCGCCGCAACGCGGTCGACGAGCGGCTGGCGGCCAATACTCGAGAGAGCGTTCAATTGGACAGCTCAGTTCAGACCGTGCTGCGCTGGTGCGAAGCGCGCGTCACGCTGGCACCGCAGCCGACGGTCACGGTGGCGCCTGGCGACCGCGCGACACAGCCGCCGGCGTGGGCGACCGAGCTTCAGCCAACTGGACCACCACGGCCAACTTCGCTCGATTTCAGCGGTGGCGCCAACTTGCTGCCCGGACTGAACGCCGATCCGTCGTGCGTTATCGAGGATGCGACCTGCGAACTCGCGCCGCCGATTTCGCCGACCGGGCAAGTCAGCGTCCAAGCACCTGTCCAGGCAACGGCGAGCTCGATCCACGCTGGCGCAAGTTTCGTATCACCGCACGCGTTTCGACGCCTGCGCCCGACATGATGGCGGCAACCGATTCACGTTTGCGCAAAGCGAATTGCGCCTCTTCATTGAATAGACCACGTACCGGAGATCGGCAATGGAACACTCGCCCACTAACCCGAGCAGTCGTCCTGTCGACGGCGCGCGACCGGTGTGGGTCCGCGCCATCGTGCTGGCGGCGATCTGGACGCTGGTGCTGCAACCCGTCGTATCGAGCGCGCAGCTGTCGCAGTCACCGATGTTCACGGTGACGTCGGCGCCGCCGAACGTGATGCTGATGTTCGACGACTCCTCGTCGATGAACCGGCTCGATTTGAATCCGCCGCCGGCGTACATGGCTCCGGTTGCGTCGTGGAGATACCCGTGGTTAACCGGGACCCCCCTGCTGAAAATCAACACGGTCGGCTATTTCGGAATCAGCGGCATGGCGTATTACTTCGGCGGCCAGCCAATCGGCGGGTGGACCGATGGCTACTGGAACTTCGGCTGGGCCGATGTACTGGCGCCGCTCGCCTGCGTTCAACCCGCTTGCTTACAACCCATCGATTCAATATTTGCCGTGGAACAACAACGGGGTTCGTTTCCCAAATTCTTCGATTGGCGGCACGAGCAATGTCTCAGTCGGCGCGAAGACCGAATGGGATCCTCGTAATCTGCCGCCGTCGATGGGGGGCGGAACGGTGTTCAGCAAATTGACCCCGCCGAACGGTGGCGTCATTGACTCGAACGGCGAACTGCGCACCTGGGCCGCGGTCACGGGCTCGGTGACCTATGGCGGGTTGCCGTCCGGGAACCCGTTGCCGTTGACAGGGTTAACGTCCGCCGCGGGCACGGGCGCAGATTTGTTTAGCTCGACGATACAGTGTGGAAAACCCCAACTGCGCTGACCAGCGCACAGCCCACGAACTACTTCTGGTACTGCCCGGTAGGAACGGCGTGGAGTTCCCCACCGGACACTTGCGACGCTACCAATGATGGAATGCCATCGCGACGGGCCGCGAGTGTTGCGTGACCGTGGTCAACATCCCGACGTCCGCGCCGGCAGTCGGCCATGTCTACAACTACTTTTTCGCCGGTGCCTCCGGGTCCGCCGTTTCCGGCAATGACAGGCCCGGCCGGCGAAATGTGCACGTCGATTTTCCCCACTGGAAACACCAGCTCGGTCGACCGGCGCTCCTTGCACGACGCCCATGCTGATCAGTGACCCCCCGCCGTACGAAGTGCCGTGCCCGCCGGGCGGCGGCGAGGTCTGTTACTTCGATCCTCCGCCGACATACACCCCGTCGGTTTGCACGACCTACACCACGCATCAGTGGGGCTGCCAGTACGACTACACACTGGTTACGAACAACTACTCGTGCCCGGTCACCACCGCGCAGTATTGCGGCAGCAGCCTGGCACAGCCGTCTGTACTGGATTTGCGGCGCTGACGCCCACTTCGGACGCCGCGTACGACAGCGGCCACTGGACGCCCGCGCGCTATGTCATGTATGACGGTCCGGCGACCCGGACTGCGGCCGAGATCAGCGATCTGACCAACTACCGGATGATCATGATCGACCGCAAGTTCGGCTGGAATGGCGTGACTCAAGTACCCAGCGGAACAAGTCCTTCCAATGCCGTTGGCAAGTACTACGTCGTTGATGCGGTAACCGGTCTGCCCGCGCCTCCCGGGTTCGAGACCGGATTGCCCGCAAGCGGATGCTTTCGGCGCATGGTGTACGTGGCAGCAAGAAGCGCAGAACTACGCCAACTGGTACACGTACTACCGTAGCCGCCTGTTTGCGGCCGTCGCGGTGATGTCCGAAGTCGCCTCCGGCCTGACCGGGCCCGAGCAGTTCATGCGCATGGGGTACGGGCGCATCAATTATTTCCCCGAATAATCGCAATAACTGGAACGTGAACAGCGTCACCGATCGCTATCCCAGCCCGTTGCCGAACGTCGATGGCGGCAGCAACGATGGCAGCGTCGAACGCGGCGTACGGCCATTCACCGTTAACAATCCGCCGCTGTCGGCAATACCCAATCCCGAGCGGCAGGAGGTCTTTGACTGGCTGTTTACGATCAACGGTCTTGGGCCAACGCCGAACCGTGAAGCGCTGCACGGTGCCGGGCTTTATTTCACTCGCACCGATTCTCGCGGGCCATGGGGCAATCTTCCCGGAGTCGGCGGTGGCGAACCAACATCGCAACATCTGTGGTGCCGGCGCAATTACACATTGCTGGCAACCGACGGTGAGTGGACGCGCCTGCCGGGAGCGCAGCCGCTGCTCGAGTCACCACCGTTGGTAAGCTACGCGCAGTCCGTTGAGCCGGGGTTCGCATCGGTGTCGCGCTCGATGAGCATCGACGGCCCGGCGATGACGGGCACTGACCGCGACACCGGCTTCCCATTGAACTATCAATATCTGGTGGCCAGTGAACCGCAGATTTCGGGTGGGTTCGGCAGCTCGCAGACCGAGACGCTGACCGATGTGCTGCATTACTACTGGAGCTCAGGATATGCGCCCCGATCTTCAGAAACTCGATCAAGGCCACACCGCGTAACCGTGCGTTCTGGCAACACATGTCGTCGTTCATCGTCGGCTATGGTGTGATCGCATCGGTGGATGACCCGGCACGGGTACCGGCGCTGCGCACCGACTTCGATGCCCGCAACGCGATCGGCTGGCCGGAAGTGGGGCTCGAGCCTTGCCGGCAGTTGGACGACAACGCCGATGACGCCGCCATCAATCCCGGGTGTGCTTACACCGTGGCCCCGTCGGGTAACCGCATCAACGACACGTTGCGCGCCGGGCTTACCAGTGGCGGCGACTTCTTCTCGGCCACTTCGCCGGCGGCGTTGAAGTCGTCGCTGCAGGCGGTGTTCGCGGCGATCGGCTCGGATAACGCGGCGGGAACATCGCCGGGGCTGTCCAGCTCAACGGTCGGTGCCGGCAACATCATCATCCAAAGCGGATTCTTTACCAACATATGGGACGGTTACGTCCGCGCCTTCGATCAGGTGGCAGCTGCTGACGTTCCTGACGTCCGGAGGGGTGCAGCCGACGCCACTGTGGAGCATCAACTTCTTCCCGCCGGCGACGCGCCCGATCTTTAGCTCGACCGCCATCAATACCCCGATCACGTTCGACTGGGCCGAGCCTGAACCGCGCAAAGCCGCACTGATCCAGCCTGCCGGTCGGTTCGAGTCCGGTACTGGATTATTTGCGCGGTGATCAGTCGAAGGAGCTTCGTTTCGCCGGGCGGGCTGTTCCGCAACCGGCCGAGCACGATTCTGGGCGACATCGTCAATTCGACCCCGCTTTATTCAAAGGCGGCCGACCATGGCTACACGCGGAAACCGGCGGCGTCGGTCGTGTTGCCTGTTGCGACGGCAACGCAGGGCAGCTCGCTGTATCCGGCGTATGTGACCGCCAAGGCGACAACGCGTACTCCGCTCGCGATTTTCGGCGCCAACGACGGCATGCTGCACGTGCTGAGCGCGGGTGTTCCGCCGGCAGATCGGCGGTGGCCGCGAGATTTTCGCCTTTGTGCCTCGCTCGCAATACTTCACCCTGAACCAGCTGACGTCTCCCTGCGTATTCGCACCGGTTCTACGTCGACGGCCCGGTCATCGAGAGCGACGTATTCAGACGGCACCGCGTGGAAGACGATTGCGATCGGAACGACCGGCGCTGGAGCTGCGGGCATGTTTGCGATCGACATCACCGATCCGGCCACTATGGGCGCCGCCAATGTGCTGTGGGACATCGTTCCGTCCGAGCATGCGGACGCCGACGGTGGTCAGCGATCTGGGCAATGTGCTGCAGCCGGGCATCATCGGCAGCGTCAAGGACATGTCGGCGCCGAATGGCAACGGCCGCTGGGTGTACATGGTCGGCAACGGCTACGACAGCGTCAGTCACGCAGGCGACGCTGTTCGTGTTCGACGCCTTCAACGGCTCGCTGATCAAGGCGATCCAAACGGGCGTCGGTAGCTGCCGCGCCGGCCAGCGCGCGGAACGGCCTCGGCGGGATCACGCCGGTGTTCGACGGCGCCCGCAACATCATCGCGGTGTACGGCGGCGACAAGCTGGGCAACATGTGGAAGTTCGACTTCAGCTCCGGCAACATCAATGATCCGGATGGTGCTGGACCCGCAGAAAGGGTGGGAGATCTTCAACAAGGTTGCGGCGCCTTCCCGCACCGCTGTTCACGGCGACCGATGCCTCGGGCAATCCTCAGCCGATTACGGCGGCTCCGCGCATCACGCCGCACGGCATCTCCGGCGTGCATGTCGGGTTCGGCACCGGCAAGCTGTTCGAGCCAGGCGACCAGATCAGCACGCAGGTGCAGTCGGTCTACGTGCTGTGGGACAAAGGGCAGATTCCGACGATTCCGAAGGCCAAGTCTGCAATCGATCGCATTGGAGGATGCCCCGTGGGATCACGACGGTAACGTGATGACGGTCACCGCGTTGCCGATGGCGACTTTCAGACGATTGAACGCAGCGGATCTGGCCGCCTACGACTGGACGGTGGAAGGGTTTTACATACCGTTGAAGTTGGAGTTCGGGCCTGCCGAGGGAGAACGCATCCTGTCCGCAGGGATTCTGGATGCGGGTGTGCTGACGCTTCACCTCGTTCCAGCAGCAGAACGCGGGCACCGATTTGTGCACACCGGGCGGCACGTCACACGTTTACCGCTTCAATCTGATCGGAGGCCTGGGTGAAGCCGGCTTCCTCGGCGTCACCGGTCCGGTGGTCGGCAGACGTGTGCAACCGGGCCTGGTCAGCGCTGCGCCGCCGATATATGAGCCTGTCGCGCCAGTGGGCCCGATGGTTGACAGCATGACGCAGGCCGATGTGAAGACGATGATGCAGAATCCGAAGTATCAAGCAGTCGGGTGGCCGCGCGCGTCAGCGCAGGGGCCACGGAACCTGCGCACATGTCGGGTTGAAGGTCGACGGCACGCTGGCGCGAATTCCGACCGCGTGCGCGGGTCTGATGCCGCTCAGAGTCATGGGGATCGGGCGTGCGATGAGGTCGCGTATGAGCAAAGCGAGGCAACGCGGCTTTACGTTGATGGAGTTGATCATCACGATGGTCATCATCGGCATCCTGACGGCCATCGCGATTCCGAACTACACCGCCTACATCAGCGCAGCAACCGCGCCGAAGCGCGCAGTCAGCTTCTTGAGACGGCGACGTGGATGGAGCGCTGGCGCACGGAGCGTGGGCGCTACGACAACCCGGCAAGCGCGGCAACCCGCCGCCGACGCCGCCGTTTCCGGCAACTTGGACGCAATCGCCGCCCGCACCGGCGACCGCAAAGTACACGATCGTCGTAGCGACTCCGACCGCCATCGGCTACACGATCACTGCGACCCCGACAGGCGTGATGGCGGGTGACGTGTGTGGCGACTTGGCAGTTAACGAGAGCGGTCAGCGTCTGTTCACGGGCGGCGGTGGAACACAGGACGTGTGCTGGAATCGATAGTCTCGTGGAGGGCAAATGGCGGAGATGTTTGCGGAAATCTCCGGTCGATGAGACCGGTTGCGCGATTCGCAGGCGCGGGCTACGCAGGACGTCTGCTGGAATCGCTAGTCCGCACGCGGCGTGGCATCATCGCCGCGTGACCGCCTGGCCTGCCGTCCTCACCGTTGACCCAATCGACCGCGCCTCAGGCGCGGTTCGTTTGCCGGGTTCCAAGAGTATTTCCAACCGAGTGTTGTTGCTGTCGTCGTTGGCAGATGGCGAGACGACGCTGGTTAACTTGCTGGACGCCGACGACACCCGGGTCATGGGCGACGCATTGACACGACTCGGCATTCGAATGCATCGAAGCGAAGCCGGGCTGCACGTGCGCGGCTGCAACGGACGATTCCCGGTCCGCGAGGCGAGTCTGTTTCTTGGGAATGCGGGCACTGCGTTTCGTTCGCTGACCGCTGCACTGGCGTTTTCCGGTGGCCGTTACGAACTGGACGGCGTACCACGGATGCGAGAGCGGCCCATTGGCGATCTGGTCGATGCCCTGAACTCCATCGGTGCGCGGATTCGCTCTACCGGGTTGCCAGGCTTTCCACCACTTCTGATCGAGCCTGCGGATCGTCTCTCGACCGATCGCGTCTCGATCAAAGCCGACGTTTCCAGCCAGTTCCTGAGCGGCTTGCTGATGGCGGCTCCACTCCTCGCGCCCGATCACGGCTTGCGAGTCTCGGTCGAAGGGCGCTTGATCTCCGAGCCGTACGTCGAGTTGACACTGTCGTTGATGAAGCAGTTTGACGTGAGCGTGGGTCGCGCGGGCAATGACTATCTCGTTCCCCAGGCGCCTTACCGATCTCCCGGCCGATTCGTCGTTGAAGGCGATGCGTCGAGTGCTTCCTATTTTCTCGCTCTGGGTGCGATCGCTGGCGGGCCGGTCCGAGTTGATGGCGTCGGCAAGGACAGCGTGCAGGGCGATGTTCGATTTGCGGATGTGCTTGCAGACATGGGCGCACAGGTCGACTTCGGTGCTGATCACATTGAGGTGAGCGCGCCTGTTGGCGGGCGTTTGCAAGCGATCGATGCAGATTGCAACCACATACCGGACGCGGCGATGACGCTGGCGATCGTCGCTTTGTTTGCCGACGGGCCGAGCACGCTGCGTAACATCGCCTCATGGCGCGTCAAAGAAACGGACCGTATTGCCGCGATGGCCACTGAACTGCGCAAAGTCGGCGCTCAGATCGAGGAAGGTCCGGATTGGATTCGCATCGTTCCGCCTAAACAGTTTCGCGAAGCAACGATCGATACGTATGACGACCATCGCATGGCGATGTGTTTTTCATTGGTGTCCGCGAGTGGCGTGCCGGTACATATACGTGATCCGGGATGTGTCACCAAGACATTTCCCGACTACTTTGAGCGCCTAGCGGCGCTGGTGCAGCGATGAACAATGTACCGGTCATCACGATCGACGGACCGACGGCGTCGGGCAAGGGAACGATCGCGCAGCGCGTGGCCGATGCGCTTCGGTTCAATTATCTCGACAGTGGCGCGTTGTATCGGCTGGTCGCTTGGCGAGCGCTGCAAGATGCCGTTAGCGCAGACGATGCCGACCGGTTGTCCGCCGTGGCTGCTGCCATCGCCCCCCGTTTTGCCGGTGGACGTATCTCGATGGACGGACAGGATGTGACCGCTGCAATTCGCACCGAAGAAATCAGCCAGTTCGCGTCGCGGATTGCTGCATTCAGTGGGGTCAGAAGCGCATTGCTCAAACTGCAACGATCGCAACGCCGGCCGCCGGGCCTCGTGGCGGACGGGCGCGACATGGGTACCGTTGTTTTTCCTGAGGCGAGCCCCAAAATTTATTTGACGGCGAGCGTCGCCGCGCGCGCAGACAGGCGCTATAAACAGTTGATCGAAAAAGGTTTTTCGGCTAGCATCACACCCCTTTCGCAGGAACAGGTCAGGCGCGAGATCGAGGCGCGTGACCAGCGTGATGTGCAGCGTGCTGCATCGCCACTAAAGCCTGCCGAGGACGCTCACCGCATCGATTCTTCGCAACTCACGGTCGGTGAGGTGGTCGCTCTGGTGTTGAATTGGTACGCACAGTCTCAGGAAGTTGCATCAAGGCAGTAGAACTAAAACGGGGCGGTCGGGACATCCCTTCCGCTATTGATTAACACCGCCTCTGGCGCAACGCCGAGGCGAGAGGTTTTAAACAGGTATCGCATGGCATCCCCACAAACTCAAACCAGCAGCAAAAACAAAGGCTTCATTAGCAAACAAGGTAACGAATCTTTCGGCAGCGAATCTTTTGCCGCCCTGTTCGAAGAAAGCCTGAATCGGCAGGAGATGAAGCAGGGCGAAGTGATCACCGCCGAGGTGATCAGGGTTGACTACAACTTTGTCGTGGTCAACGCCGGCCTTAAATCCGAGGCCTACATTCCCCTCGAAGAATTCAAGAACGATAACGGCGAGCTGGATGTGAAGCCCGGCGATTTCGTGTCGGTCGCGATCGAGTCGCTCGAGAACGGCTATGGCGACACTATTTTGTCGCGTGACAAGGCCAAGCGCTTGTCGGCCTGGATGAACCTGGAAAAGGCGCTTGAATCAGCCGAGCTTGTCGCCGGCACGATTACCGGCAAGGTCAAGGGCGGGCTGACCGTGATGATCAATGGCATCCGCGCATTCTTGCCTGGCTCACTGGTCGACACGCGGCCGGTGAAGGACACGACGCCGTTCGAGGGCAAGACGATGGACTTCAAGGTCATCAAGCTCGATCGCAAGCGCAACAACGTCGTCGTTTCACGCCGTGCGGTGGTCGAGGCCAGCATGGGCGAAGAGCGCGCGAAGTTGCTCGACAACCTGAAAGAAGGCGCGGTCGTCAAGGGTACGGTCAAGAACATCACCGATTACGGTGCGTTCGTTGACTTGGGTGGAATCGATGGCTTGCTGCACATCACCGATCTCGCATGGCGCCGGGTGCGACATCCGAGCGAGGTCGTGCAAGTCGGACAGGAAATCACCGCCAAAGTTTTGAAATTCGATCAGGAAAAAAATCGAGTTTCACTCGGCGTGAAGCAGCTCGGTGAAGATCCGTGGGTGGGTCTCGCGCGCCGCTATCCGCAGGGGACACGGCTGTTCGGCAAGATCACGAATATCACCGATTACGGTGCGTTCGTCGAAATCGAAGCGGGCATCGAAGGCTTGGTGCACGTGTCCGAAATGGACTGGACCAACAAGAACGTTGACCCGAAGAAGGTGGTCAACCTCGGCGATGAAGTCGAAGTGATGGTGCTCGAGATCGACGAGGACCGGCGCCGCATCTCGCTCGGCATGAAGCAGTGCAAGCCCAATCCGTGGGAGGACTTCGCGCAGCAGCACAAGAAGGGCGACAAGGTCGGCGGCGCAATCAAGTCGATTACCGACTTCGGTGTGTTTATCGGGCTTCCAGGCGGTATCGACGGCCTGGTTCACTTGTCGGACCTGTCGTGGTCGGAGCCCGGCGAAGAAGCCGTGCGTCGCTACAAGAAGGGCGACGAGATCGAAGCGATGGTGCTGGCGATCGATACCGAACGCGAGCGCATTTCGCTCGGCGTCAAGCAGATGTCGGGTGATCCGTTTACGAACTTCGCCGCCGGACACGAAAAGGGCGCGATGGTTGAAGGTACTGTTAAATCGGTCGACGCGAAGGGCGCGGTGATCGATCTCGGCAGTGACGTCGAAGGCTTTCTGCGCGCATCGGAAATCTCAGCGGATCGCGTCGAAGACGCGCGCAATCATCTGAAGGAAGGTGATGCCGTCAACGCGATGATCATCAATATCGACCGCAAGAACCGCAACATCAACTTGTCGGTGAAAGCAAAGGACAGCGTCGAAACCGCGGCGACGATGGAGCGGATGCAGTCCGAAGCGCAGACTGGAACGACCAATCTCGGCGCGCTGCTGAAGGCGAAGCTCGACAACAAATAAGTTCAGGGGCGCCGGCGCCGTGCGCGCCGGCAACGACTTCCATGAAAACCATGACGAAGTCTGAGCTGATTGCGCGCCTCGCGGAGCGCAATCCGCGCTTGGTCGCGCGCGATGCTGATGAAGCCGTCAATACGATGCTCGATGCGATGACGGAAGCACTATCGACCGGCCAACGCATTGAGATCCGCGGCTTCGGCAGCTTTGCGCTGAACTACAGGCCGCCGCGCGTCGGACGCAATCCGAAGTCGGGTGATCGGGTGCAGGTGCCCGCAAAGCATGTCCCGCACTTCAAGGCAGGCAAGGAGTTGCGCGAACGGGTCGATGGCCAAGAGCCGAGCGATCTAACCGCGGACGATCAATCGGACGAATAGCCAAGATCACGTGAATGGCCGCGATGCGATCGCGGCTTTTTTTTGCGCGTATTCCCTACAATGAAGTCTCTGTGAATGGCCGAGGGCTCGTCGCATGAAGCTCGCCGCGTGGTTGCTGAAGTTGGGATTTTTTCTGCTGGTTCTATGGTTCGCCCTGAGGAACACAACGCCAGTGCCGGTACGCTTTAGCTCGGAGCTCGCCTGGGACGTTCCGCTGATCGTGGTGATGCTGGTGTGCGTGGCTCTCGGCGCGTTGCTCGGTGCACTGGCGCTATCGTTGCCGATCTACAAGATGCGTCGCGAAGTGGCGCAGCTCAGGCGGTTAAGCCCGTTACCGTCGACCTCCGAGTCTTCGGCCGAACGTATGGCGAACGCCGCACGTCAATCGGGTGCGGTCGCTGAATTGGGAACCGGCGAACGACCCTGAAAGCCGCTGGCGGCGCGCCGAATATGGAGTTTGAGCTCTGGTATCTACTTGCACTTCCGCTTCTATTTGCAGCCGGCTGGCTTGCTCGCGGATTTGAATCGCGCGTTCGTGAAACCGACAACGCAGCGTTGCCGCGCTCGTATTTTCGCGGCCTTAATCACCTATTAAACGATCAGCCCGACAAAGCGATCGATGCGTTCATCGAAGTCGTCAAACTGGATCCCGAAACGATCGAGTTGCATCAGGCGCTCGGCAATCTCTTTCGGCGGCGTGGCGAGTTCGATCGTGCCGTCCGAATTCATACCCATTTGCTGAATCGTGCGGACTTGCCGGCGCGGCAACGATCGCAGGCGCTTGATGAGCTGGGCCAGGACTATTTGAAAGCGGGTCTGCTCGATCGTGCCGAAGACGCGTTCGTGCAACTGTTAGAAGATCGGCACCACCGCTTCGATGCGTTGCGCGCGTTGGTACGCATTTATCAGACGGAGCGTGAGTGGCTGAAGGCAGTCGACTGCGCACGTCAACTGGAGCGCGAAGCGGGTGAATCGCATTACGTTGCCATTTCGCATTACTACTGCGAGTTGGCGAGCGACGCACTGGCACGCAACGCCCTGGACGAAGCGCAGCATGCGATTGATGAAGCGCTGGCGGCCAACCGCAAATCGATTCGCGCGTTGATGTTGGCCGGCGACATCGCGGCAAAGCGAGGCGAGCCCGATGAAGCACTGCGCCAGTGGCGCCGCGTGGAAGATGCTTCGGCCGAGTATGTGCCGTTGATCGCCGCGCGAGTAGCTGACACGATGGCTGCGCAGGGGCGCCAGCAGGATGCGTTGAGTTGGCTCGAGCGCGCACTACACGATGCGCCGTCGATCGACCTGCTCGATATCGTCGCGCACCGAGCCACCGCATGGCGCGGCGCCACGGCTGCCGAGGCTTTGATTGCAAAGGAGACGCAGCGGCATCCCTCGTTGCTGGGTTTCGAGCGGCTGCTCGAAGCCCGAATGGCGATCAACCAGAATAACGGGAAAGACGACGGTGAGCTGCGATTGCTCAGTTCGCTGTTGAGCAATCACACGCAAAAGCTTGCGCGCTACCGCTGCAGTAAGTGCGGCTTTCGCGCGCGTGAATTTCACTGGAACTGCCCCGGGTGCACCAATTGGGACAGTTATCCGCCACGTCGCGTCGAGGAACTGGATGTCGCGTGAGCCCTCCGCCCGGCCGCCCGAAGGAGGGCTGAGCCCGCTCGGCGAGACGGCGCGTAGCGCCAGGGTGCACCATGATTGCGGCGGGCGGCAGGTTTCGCACGATCGAACAAACGATCGGCAATACACCGCTGGTGCGGCTGCAGCGCATCGCTGCAGCCGACAACGCTCGGCGCAACAACGTCATCCTCGGCAAACTCGAGGGCAACAATCCGGGCGGATCGGTCAAGGATCGACCCGCGTGGTCGATGATCATACGGGCGGAAGAACGTGGATTAATTCGGCGCGGTGATCGATTGATCGAGGCTACCAGCGGTAACACGGGCATCGCACTGGCGATGATCGCCGCGATGACGGGCTATCGCATGACGCTGATCATGCCGGATAACCTGAGCTTCGAACGCCGCTCGAGCATGCGCGCCTACGGGGCGGAACTGCTGCTTACGCCATCGGATAAAGGCGGCATGGAATACGCGCGCGATCTTGCGCTCGAAATGCAGGCACGCGGCGAAGGCGTTGTGCTCGATCAGTTTGCCAATGCGGACAATCCGCGCGTGCACTACGAGACGACCGGCCCTGAAGTTTGGCGCGACACCGACGGCCGCATCACGCACTTCGTCAGCGCGATGGGAACGACCGGAACCATTATGGGCGTGTCGCGTTACCTGAAGGAAAAGAATCCGGCGATTCAGATCATCGGCGCGCAACCGGCGGAAGGCTCACAAATTCCCGGCATTCGTAAATGGCCCGAAAAATATCTGCCGAAGATCTACGATCCGTCACGCGTCGATCGGATCGAGTCGGTAACGCAAGCGGACGCCGAAGCCGCGACGCGGCAACTGGCGGCCGAAGAGGGCATCTTCAGTGGCATCTCCTCCGGCGGCGCCTGTGCGATCGCACAGCGTATTGCGGCCGAAGTTGAGGGCGCGACAATCGTCTTTATTGTGTGTGATCGCGGCGATCGCTATTTATCGACGGGAGTTTTCCCCGGCTGAACACTAGTCTGCCAAGCGGCAACTTCCGTCGCATGCGATCTCAGGCCACAGCAACGGGGATCTTGCCGATCTTCTGTTGCCACTCGCGCGGGCCGGTGTGATGCACCGAGGTGCCGTCGGCACTGACGGCGACTGTGACCGGCATATCTCGTACGTCAAACTCGTAAATCGCTTCCATGCCGAGATCCGCAAATGCGATGACCCGCGCGCTCTTGATGGCCTTGGCGACCAGATAAGCGGCGCCTCCGACCGCCATCAAGTACGCACTCTTGTGTTTGCGTATTGCTTCGATCGCGACCGGGCCACGCTCTGCCTTGCCGATCATTGCGATCAGCCCAGTTTGCGCCAGCATCATCTCGGTGAACTTGTCCATGCGCGTCGAGGTGGTCGGCCCTGCGGGCCCGACGACTTCATTGCGCACCGGATTGACCGGCCCGACGTAGTAGATCACGCGATTGGTGAAGTCGACCGGCAGCGTTCTCACTTTTCGCCAGCATGTCGGCGATGCGCTTATGCGCTGCATCGCGGCCCGTCAACATGCGGCCATTGAGCAGCAGCGTCTGTCCCGGCGCCCATGATGCGACTTCCTCTTTCGTCAAGGTGTCGAGATTGACGCGGGTGCTGCGGTTGTAGTCCGGTTGCCAGTTCACATCGGGCCACAGATCGAGCGATGGCGGCTCGATGTAGGCGGGCCCTGAACCGTCGAGCACGAAGTGCGCGTGCCGTGTTGCTGCGCAATTCGGAATCATCGCGACCGGCTTGCCGACCGCGTGCGTCGGATACATCTTGATCTTGACGTCGAGCACGGTGGTCAACCCGCCCAAACCCTGTGCGCCGATGCCGAGCGCGTTCACCTTGTCGTGCAGCTCGACCCGCAGTTTCTCCAAGTCCGTGCGCGGCCCGCGCTGCTTCAAGTCGAACATGTCGATGTCGTCCATCAACGCTTCCTTCGCGAGCAGCATCGCTTTTTCTGCGGTGCCGCCAATACCGATCCCCAGCATTCCAGGTGGGCACCAACCGGCGCCCATCGTCGGCACCGTTTTCAGCACCCAGTCGACGATTGAATCACTCGGGTTGAGCATCACAAACTTGCTCTTGTTTTCCGAGCCGCCACCCTTTGCGGCCACCGTCACGTCCACCTTGTCGCCGGCTACGAGCTGAATGTTGATCACGGCCGGCGTGTTGTCGCCGGTGTTTTTGCGAGCGAACTCCGGTGGATCGACGATCGACGCGCGCAGCAGGTTGTCCGGATGGTTATAGCCGCGGCGCACGCCTTCGTTGACGGCATCTTCGAGCGAGCCGGTGAAGCCATCCCAGCGCACGTTCATACCGATCTTCAGAAACACATTGACGATGCCGGTGTCCTGGCAAATCGGCCGCTTGCCTTCGGCGCACATGCGCGAGTTCGTCAGAATCTGGGCGATCGCGTCTTTCGCTGCTGCGCTTTGTTCGCCTTCGTACGCACGCGAAAGATGACTGATGTAATCGGCCGGGTGGTAGTAGCTGATGTACTGCAGCGCGGCGGCAATACTTTCGACCAAGTCGGCTTGGCGAACGTTCGTCATCAGTGCTCTCGCGCTCTGCCAGCACCGATCAGGATTGCAGCCAGCGCGATGCGAAAATCAGCCGCGGTACGAGCGGGATTGGGCGCGCAGCGGCGCGCTCTAGATCGGTGGCGGACATAAGGGAATTGGGCGTGGGAGAATCGAAATTCTATCCGGCGCGCCAATTGCTCACCCATCGCCGCTATTGAGTGGCGAACGGCCGCCCTCATATCCGAGACTGGCCGAACCCGGCTGGATTGGGCCGGTCCAAGGCCTTGATCTGCCGGGAAAATGCGCGCAGGCAGCGCTGGGGAAAACGATGTAGCGTGGTTGAAAACTGCGGATGTTCTACTGGCGCGGCCTGCCAGGTCCGTCAACCGATTTTTATCACTCTCTGTGGAGAAGACTTTATGAAACGTATCGCTCTGTTCGTCCTGACGAACCTTGCGATTATGGCCGTCCTGGTGCTGTTCCTGACCGTGCTGTCTTCGGTGTTCGGGATCAACTTCAACCTGGGCGGACAAACGCTAAACATCGGCAGCCTGGCGATCTTTTCGCTGGTCGTCGGCTTCACCGGCGCGTTCATTTCGCTGTTGCTGTCGAAGCCGATGGCGAAATGGTCGACCGGGGCGCAGGTCATCAGCCAGCCGTCCAACGCAATGGAATCGTGGCTGGTCGGCGCGGTCCAGCGACATGCAGAAAAAGCCGGCATCGGCATGCCCGAAGTGGCGATTTTTGAAGGCGAGCCGAATGCGTTTGCGACCGGTGCGTTCAAGAACAGCGCGCTCGTAGCCGTGTCGACCGGGTTGTTGCAATCGATGAGCAAGGACGAGGTCGAGGCCGTACTGGGCCACGAGGTCTCGCACATCGCCAATGGCGACATGGTGACGATGACCCTGTTGCAAGGCGTGATGAACACGTTCGTCGTGTTCGCATCGCGCGTGATCGGCTACGTCGTTGACCGTATGGTGCTGCGTAACGAAAGCGACGCGCCGGGTATCGGCTACTACCTGACGACGATCGTGCTCGACATCGCGCTCGGCTTCTTGGCAGCGATCGTGGTGGCGTGGTTCTCGCGCCGACGCGAATTCCGTGCGGACGCCGGCGCTGCTGCGCTGATGGGCAGCAATCGTCCGATGATCAACGCACTGGCGCGACTGGGCGGACAAGACCCGGGTCAGTTGCCGCAGCAGGTGCAAACGTTCGGCATTAACGGACGTCCGAGCGGAATGCTGGCGTTGTTCTCCAGCCATCCGCCGATCGAGGAACGGATCGCGGCGCTGCAGTCGGCCGGCCGATAAGCCGACTGCCGATTGCGAGTAAATCAAGGCCGGGAACTCCCGGCCTTTTTTTACGCGCGCTGTGCAGCCTTGCGTGACACGACGGCGGCTAGCCATGCCAGCGAGATCGCTGCGATGCCGAGAGCGACGGTCGCGGCCTCCCAGAAGCCGAGCGCACCGCGCGGTGGACCCAGCGGCGTGTCGTAGAAGCCGATCCAGTAGCCGCCAATCAGTCCGACGCCCCATAGAGAAACGCCGTAGATCACCATTGGCCAAAACGTGTTCTTGTAACCGCGGAGTGCGAATCCGCTGATTCCTTGGCCTGCATCGAAGACGTGGAAAACTGCCATCCAGCCGATCAATGACAGCGCGACCGCGCTGACTGCGGCGTCGATCGTGTACAACGCGACGAGCGGTTCACGCAGCAGCCACACCAGGACCGCGGCCACCAGCGCGATGCCGATCGACAGTCGAAATCCGCGCAGAGCGGCGACACGGGCGACGCGCGGAGCACCGGCACCGAGCGATTGCGCGACGAGCACGCTGGTCGCGATACCGAGCGCGAGCGGAACCATGAACAAGATCGCGGCCACGTTGGCGACCACTTGATGGCCGGCCACCGACGCAGTTCCCAGGCGTGCAATCAACACCGCCATGAACGTGAACGACGTCACCTCGAAAACTACCGACAAGCCGATCGGAACGCCGAGCTTCAGCAGATCGCGCTGACTCGCCCAACGCGGAAGGTGAATGCCGTCGCTGTGAAAGCGCCGGAAAAAGGGATCGAGCCGCCACACACCGACGCTCAACGCCAGCGTGATCCACGCCAGCACTGCGGTCGCAACGCCTGCGCCGGCGCCGCCCATCGGCGGAATCGGCCCCGCGCCCAACATGAATACTGCGTTCAGCGGGACCTTAAGTGCCAGCGCAAATACGTTGATCATCATCGTGATCTTTGGGCGCGAAACTGCTGCGTTCAACGCTACGAACGCGCGCGACGCCAAGGCCGCGGGCAGGCCGAAGGCGATTGCGTGCAGGTACGTCGTTGCGATCGATGCAACATCCGCATTGACACGCGCGAATCCGAGCCAGTCGTCGGTCGCGAGAACGATCGGCAGGCCGGCGATCGCCAAGAAAAGCGAAAGCCACAGCGCTTGCTGCAGATCGTCGCCGATCGCGCGCCAGCGTTGCGCTCCGAAGTGATGGCCGGCAATCGGCGATAGCGCTTGCAGCACGCCCATTAGCCCGATGTAGACCGAAACGTAGATGCTCGAGCCGACCGCCACCGCCGCCAAATCGGTCGCCGACAATCGGCCGGCCATGATCGTGTCGATCGTGCCGTTACCGACAACCGCAAGGTTGGCGATAAAAAGCGGCCACCCGAGTTTGACAAAGGCCCGGGTCGAAGTGTCGGGAGCGCTGCGCTGCTCTGTCTGCTGTAGATCGTGTGGGTGACGTGGTGCGGGCTCGGTACCGTCGTCAGTCGCAGCCCGCCGCGGCGCGTGCGTCATCGATCGCGCACCCACACCCGGAACACTTCGTCATAGCGTGCCCGGCGTGTGAACTCGTAAGCGACTTTCCAACCGCGCAACGGTTCATCGTCGCTCGCCGTGCGCTCGCTGTCGCGCTGAATCGCGACACGGCATGCCACTGGGGCGGCAAATTGCGGCCCGAAGTTCACACCGCCGTGATAGGCCAACATCGCCCGAATGCCCACCGGCAAGTGATGGCCTTGCACGCACGCATCGCCGCCTACTCGTCTGACCTGAGCGGCGAGCACGGTCGCCGTCGAAGCATAAGAGCGCGAGTAATCGATCGGAGCACCGTAGATCGATACGACGACGACCCACACCACGGCGAGTCCTCCCGCAGCGAAAAACGGCCCGCGCCACAGCGTTTTCGGGCGCCGCCGCACTCGCCAAAGTGCCAAGACTATCCAGCCTGCCGTAGCGACAATCGCGATCGTCGTTGCAACGATCGGTGCGGAAGCGTCGAGTCCCGGCACCAGGCGCGCAACCGATGCGGCCATTTTCGGCGGAACGCCGGCGTTCCACGCGCCGAAGTACACCCAGATCGCAAGCAACGCCAACGTGAACAGCGCAAGCGAAAACCAGTCGATCGCGTTGTCGGCGGCGCGGCGCAACGTCGATACGCTAAAGGCGCCGAGCACGACCAGCGCGGGGACCGCCGCGATCAACTCGCGATCGCTCGGGTCGGCGACGATCAGCAGGGCAGCAATGGCCGCTATCGCGATCAGCAGCGGCAGCAGGACGTGCGGCCGGCGCCAGAAGCTGCGCCACGAATACAGCGTCCAGAGCGCGAACGGCCATAGCGGCCACGTGTACCAGCCGACATTACGCACGAACCACATGAAGCTTGAGATGCTCGGACCGTGAAGCTCACGCGCGTTCCATGCCCACCAGGCATCGAAGTACAGCACCGCCTGCGGCGTCGCCCGGTGCGCCGCGAGCGGCCACGAGGCGAACAGTCCGGCAGCGATCGCGACGAATACGATCGCTCGTAATACGCGATGCCTGCCGAATGACAGCACAAAGATCAGAGACGCGATCATCAAAGCAGCCGCTGGCAGCAAGCCACGCGTGAGCGCAATGGCGGCCAATGCAACCGCCGCGCCGACGGTTCCTTTCCATGGATCTTCGAGCGATACCGCCAGGGCGAGTAACAGCATCGCCACGAATGCGAACAGCGCGGTTTCGGCAACTGTCTCGTGCATTCTTAAGACGATGCCGATCGTCGCGAGCATCAACAGCACGGCGATGTCAGCCAGCGTACGGCCGTAATCGCGCGGATTGGCCTCACCACCGAACGCAAACGCCACCGGTTGCGCTTCGGGGCGCCGCGCAAGCCGATAGGTCGCGTACCAGAGGCTGATCGTGGCGATGAAAAACCACAACACGGTGACCAGGCGCGCGGCGACGATGTCGCCGAAGATGCCGCCGAACAATCGAATCAGCAGCGCGCCGATCCAAAACGGCAGCGGTCCTTCCTCGGGCAGCGGCTCTCCTACCACTGACGGCAACCACCACTCGGCTGCGCCGCCGTGAGCCATCGTCCACATCACACCGAAGGCCGAAGCATCCTCCAAGCTCCATGGATCGCGCGCGAAGAGGCCGGGCACGATGTAGGCTGTTAGCAGGCCGAAGAACATCCAGCGCGGCAGCTTGGCGGCGGCAGCCTCGGTGACGCGCGCTGGCGAGGGACGGTGCTCAAAGCTCATTCAATAGGTACCGAAGCTGCAGAAGAGGCTCACTTAACAAAAAAGGCAGCCGAAGCTGCCTTTGTACGCGATCCAAACCGTTGTATCACCGACGCCTTGCGTCAGCCTTAGCCTTGGTCGCCTCGGCAGCGGCCGCATTGACCGCATCGGTTTTCGCCGCGAATTTTTGACGGAATTTTTCGACGCGGCCCGCTTCAACGATCCGGGTCTGTGCGCCGGTGTAAAACGGATGCGACTCGGACGACGTATCCAACTTGAACAACGGATACGTTTTGCCGTCGATTTCAATCGTCTCGCGTGACTGCAATGTCGAGCGCGTGATGAATTTGAAGTCGTTTTGCATGTCCTGGAAAACGACTTCACGGTATTCGGGATGGATGCCTTGTTTCATCTGTCTTGACCTGTCATGCGGCCGCCAGCCGCAGCACTTACGCTCGACCACGTACCTGGATTTGGAAGCCGCGGATTATCCGGGTTTTGGACATAGGGAGCAAGCGTCAGCCACCGCGCCTCATCATGTCGAAAAACTCGGCGTTATTCTTGGTTGCCTTCATCTTGTCGAGCAAAAATTCCATCGCCTCGATCTCGTCCATGCCGTACAGCAGCTTGCGCAGGATCCAGACCTTTTGCAGGATTTCAGGCTTCAGCAACAGCTCTTCCTTGCGGGTACCAGAACGGTTGACGTTGAGCGCGGGGTAAACGCGTTTTTCTGCGAGCCGGCGTTCCATGTGAATCTCCATGTTGCCGGTGCCTTTGAATTCCTCGTAGATCACGTCGTCCATGCGCGACCCGGTGTCGATCAGCGCGGTGGCAATGATCGTCAACGAGCCGCCTTCCTCGATGTTGCGTGCGGCTCCAAAGAAACGCTTGGGTCGCTGCAAAGCGTTGGCGTCGACACCGCCGGTCAGCACCTTGCCCGATGCGGGTATCACCGTGTTGTAGGCACGTGCCAGACGCGTGATCGAATCGAGCAGGATTACCACATCCTTCTTGCTTTCCGCGAGGCGTTTTGCCTTTTCGATCACCATTTCGGCGACCTGAACGTGACGCGTGGCGGGTTCATCGAACGTCGACGCGACGACTTCACCCTTTACCGAACGCTGCATCTCGGTCACTTCCTCGGGCCGCTCGTCGATCAGCAGCACGATTAGCACGATGTCCGGATGATTGGCGGCGATCGCGTGTGCCATGTGCTGCATTAATACGGTCTTGCCGGATTTCGGACTGGACACCAGCAAGCCGCGTTGTCCCTTGCCGATCGGCGCGATCAGATCGACCAGCCGGCCGGTCATGTTCTCGTCGCCCTTCATGTCGCGTTCGAGTATCAGCGGCTCGTCAGGAAACAGCGGCGTCAGGTTTTCGAACAGGATGCGATGCTTGGTCGAATCCGGCGCCTGGTCGTTGACTTTGTCGACCTTGACCAGCGCGAAGTAACGCTCGCCGTCCTTCGGTGTTCGCACCTCGCCTTCGATCGAGTCGCCGGTGTGCAGGTTAAAGCGGCGGATTTGCGAGGGCGAAATGTAGATGTCGTCGGTGCTTGCCAAGTACGAGGTTTCGGGCGAGCGCAAAAAGCCGAAGCCGTCGGGCAGCACTTCGAGCGTGCCATCGCCGAAGATCTGTTCGCCGCCCTTTGCACGTTTTTTCAAGATCGCAAACATCAATTCCTGTTTGCGCATCCGGTTGGCGTTGTCGATCTCGAGCCCGATCGCCATTTCGAGCAGTTGCGAGACGTGGAGTGCTTTTAATTCTGATAAGTGCATAGAGTCACTAGAGGGAAAATGGGGCGTTGGGAGCGCGCCCGCGGGGAGGGCGGTGGATCGATCGTCGATCCACCGGACTAATTACAGGTTGCTGTCGATAAAAGCCGTCAGTTGGGATTTTGAAAGTGCGCCGACCTTGGTGCCGACCACCGCACCGTCCTTGAACATCATCAGCGTCGGAATGCCACGAATGCCGTACTTCGCCGGCGTCGTCTGATTTTCATCGACATTTAATTTGGCCACCGTGATCTTGCCTTGATACTCCTTGGACACTTCGTCCAGGATCGGGGCAATCATGCGGCACGGACCGCACCATTCCGCCCAGTAGTCGACCAGCACCGGGCTCGCAGATTTCAGAACGTCCGCCTCGAACGCTGAGTCGCTGGTGTACTTAATGTCGCTCATTTGAGTCCTCTCGCTTGCGGGCGCTTGCAGCGGCGCGCGGCATCAGGAAGAAAGGGAACTGAATTAAGGGGATTTGGCGGCGCTGGACCAGATTGCAAGACCGAGAAATTGCCATCTCAGATTGCAACTCGGCGCGCTTTCGCAGGCATGGTATCACTTTCATCGCGTTTGGGAAGACTGTCAAAGCCTCTGCCAGCGCCCCCGCTACCTACAATTACCGCTTTTCGACCGATTGAATGCAACGCGACGCGCTATTTGACCTGCTTGCCTCGTCACCGGCGGCCGTCTGCGTGGTCACCTCGAATCGACGCCTGGCGCGTTCGCTGGCGGCTGAGTTCGATCAGTATCAGACGGACCGATCGCGAAGAGTGTGGGAAACGCCGCAGATTCTCCCCTTCGCCGCATTTGTCGCGACGCTGTACGACGCCGCACAGCACGACCCCAACTTGGCGGGAGTGCGAACGCCGCTGACACGGGTGCAGGAGCGCGCGCTGTGGGAAGCGGTGATCGGCGACAGCGAACTGGGGTTGCTGTCGTCGACCGCTGCCGCAGCATTGGCGGCCGATGCATGGACGCTCGCGCATCAGTGGAACATAGCGTCGCGCGTTCGGCGCTATACGTCGGTGGCGGACACGCGCGTCTTCGTCAGCTGGGCCGATGAATATCAGCGGCGGGTAGGGGCAGCGGGAGCAACCGACCTCGCGCGCCTGCCGGACGTCGTCCGCGACTACGTCGATTCGAATGCCATTGCAGCGCCGCAGCGTGTGGTGCTCGCCGGCTTCGACGAAACCACCGTGCAGCAGCAACGGCTCTTCGATGCCTTGGTCGCGCGCGGCTCGCTATGCGAGCGATTCGAGCCAGCCCAGCACGACGCGAAACCGCAGCGAGCCACGTGCCGCGACGCCCGCGACGAAAACGAGAAAGTGGCCGATTGGGCCGCAGCGCGTCTGGCGGCAGATCGTCATGCGCGCATCGGCATCGTCGTGCCGCATTTGATGTCGCGCCGCCGTTCATTGGTGGCGGCGCTCGATGCGGCGCTGGTGCCGGATCGACTGCTGGCGCCGGCAAGCGCGCGGCCGTACACGGTCTCGCTCGGTGGCGCGCTCTCCGATGTCGCTCTCGTCGCATTTTTGCTGCGCTCGATTCGGTTGACGCTGGTCAGGGTCGAGTTCGAGGAAGCGAGCGCGGTGTTGCGGTCGCCGTACTTCAGCGGTGCAACACATGAACGCGACGCGCGTGAACTGGTGGACGCACAGTTGCGCCGCCGATGCCAGCGCTCGGTGGACTTCGAGCGTGTTTTCGAAGCCGCACAAGCGTCGGCGCGCGACTGCGGCGTTGAAGTCGCGCAACTGCTCGCGGGTTTACGCACGTTGAACGACTGGCGGCGTCAACACGCAACGCGTTCACGGCGGCCTTCCGAATGGGCGAGCGCGTTCGCACAAGTGCTGCAATCGATCAGCGCGTTTTCTGCGGGCGGCCTGATTGGCAGCGAGTCCGTGCTTGACTCGGCTGAGTACCAGGCGCTCGCGCGTTGGCAGGACTTGCTGGCCGAGTTTGCCGCGCTTGATCGGACAGTCGGGCGGCTGGCAGCGGCGGCCGCCGTCGGCAAGCTCGAGCGAATCGCGCGCGAAACGATATTCCAGCCCGAAGGTGGCACGCCGCCGGTGCAGGTGCTGGGTGTGCTCGAAGCCAACGCGCTGACGTTCGACCATTTGTGGATCATGGGATTGACGGCCGACGCATGGCCGCCGCCGTCGAAGCCCAACCCACTGCTGCCGATCGAGTTGCAGCGCGCAGCCGGCATGCCGGGCGCAGGCGCGGCGGCGGAGTTGCAGCGAGCGCGGCGACAGTTGCAGCGGCTACTGCAATCCGCTCCTGAAGTGATCGTCAGTCACGCGACCGTCGACGCCGATCGGAAGCTGGCGCCGAGCCCGCTGATTGCATCGTTCGAGCAGTGGGAGGCGCCGGCTCGAGCCGCACGTCTGATCGATGCGATGGCAGCCGTGGCGCTGATGTCGTCGCACGATGCGGTGGCGCCGCCGTGGCGGCCTCTGATGCCGTTGCGCGGCGGTGCCGCCGTCGTGCAGAACCAGGCGGCTTGTCCGTTTCGCGCGTTCGCCGTTCATCGTCTGAATGCCAGGGCGATCGAGTCGCCGCATGACGGTTTCGATTATCGCGAGCGCGGCCAGCTGGTGCACGACACCCTCGCGGCTTTCTGGACTTCGTTGCCGGAGCTGACGCGCGATGCGCTGGCAGCGACGCCGGAGCAACAGCGGCGTGTATTGCTAAGGGACGCCGCAGATGCGGCGCAGCTGCGGCTGCAAAGACGGCGCGGCAGATTGTCAGCGGCGCTGACCGAACTCGAGTCCGCGCGCCTGGTGCGCGTGACTGAGCAATGGCTGCAGTACGAGATCAGGACGCGCTCCGCGTTTCGTGTCGTCGCGATCGAAGAGGCACGAACGATGCAGGTCGGACCGCTGACGCTTGCCGCGCGTCTGGACCGGGTCGATGAATGTCCCGACGGCGCGCGGATCGTGATCGATTACAAGACCGGCGGCGCGAAGAACTCCGGCTGGTTCGACGAGCGGCCCGACGAGCCGCAGTTGCCGCTGTATCTGACTGCCTCAGAGCCGGCAGCGCGAGCGATCGCATTGGCAAAAGTGCGCACGGGCGACATTGGTTTGATTGGGCTCGCGGCGGAACCAAGCTTGTTGCCGGGCAAGTCCGATCTGTGGAAGGGGCAGTATGCGAGCTGGAACGCGCTAGTCGATCGATGGACGATCGTGCTCGAGCGCCTGGCGATGCAGTTCGCCGCCGGTGACGCAGCGGTGGACCCGAAGCGATTGCCGCAAACGTGTCGCTACTGCGATCTGCCGACTCTGTGCCGGATCAACGAGCGCGGTGGGACCGTAGTCGCCGGCGCCGTCGAAGACGAGGATGGCACGCCATGGGTGCGCGATGAAGAATGATGGCCTGTCGCGCAGCGACGCGCAGCTGCAACTCCCGTTGCAGGAAGAGCCACAAGCCAAGGGGTCGCTAGACGCACGGCTTGATGCGCCTGTTGATCTGGCACTGCGGGACCATGACGCGGCCGCACGTACGCGCGCGCTCGATACCACGCAGAGTTTCATCGTTCGCGCACCGGCGGGGTCAGGCAAGACTGAGTTGTTGACGCAGCGGGTGCTGGCGTTACTGGCGCAGGCCGACACACCCGAGGAAGTCGTTGCAATCACGTTTACGCGCAAGGCCGCCGCGGAAATGAAGGATCGCCTGCTCGAGTCGCTTGCGGACGCGGCGGCTTCGACCGCTCCTCCAAGCTCACTGGACGAACCGCACCGCGCACTGACCTTGCAACTTGCGCGGCAGGTGTCAGCGCGCGACCGCGAGCTCGGGTGGGAGCTGGCCGCCAATCCGGCGCGGCTGAGAGTGCAGACGATCGATGCGTTGGCTCTGTGGCTGGCCCAGCAGCTACCGATCACGACGCGCTTTGCCGCCATTACGCAAGTGACCGAACAAGCCGATCCGTTGTACAGCGCGGCGGCGCACGCGACGCTGTCGCTTATCGACAGCGAGGATGCGCAGGACAGCGGCGTCGCGCGCCATGTCGCGCGCCTGCTGACGCATCTCGACAATGACTGGCCGCGCGTGCATCGCCTGCTGAGCGGAATGCTGGCGAGACGCGACCAATGGCTGCGCCATGTCGGACACCTTGACCGCGCCGCGCTCGAGGCTCCGATGCAGAACGAGTGCTCACGGCAGATGGAGCGTGTGTGCGAAGCGTTGCTGGAACGGTGCAGTGAACGTGCAAGAGTTGATCGCGCTGGCACGCTACGCGGCAGGCAACTTGCCGAACGATTCGCGGCTATCGCCGTGCGCCGATCTTGACCGTCTTCCGGAAGCCAGCTTCGAACGGCTCGATGCGTGGCGTGCGCTTGGCGGCGCTGTTGCTGACCAAGGAGGGGACCTGGCGGACGAGGTTCAGCAAATTAGAGGGATTTCCATCGTTCCCGGCTGTAGCTCCATTCAAGCAGCGGATCGTTGCTCTGACCGACACGCTGCGGTCGAACGAAACGCTGCGACAGGCGTTGCACGGACTGCGTGAGTTGCCCGCGCCACACTTCACCGCCGCCCAGTGGGAAGTCCTCGAGTCGATCGTTGCCCTGTTGCCGCGAGCTGCCGCCGAGTTGATGCTCGTGTTCGGCGATGCAGGCGAGAGCGACTTCGTGCAACTGACGCGGGCGGCGGTCGATGCACTCGGTGAGGACGACACCGCAGCCGATATCGCCCACGCGCTGGATGCGCGCATCCGTCATCTGCTGATCGATGAGTTTCAGGACACATCGATCACGCAGTTCGAACTGATCGAACGACTGATCGCCGATTGGCAGCCGGATGACGGGCGAACCGTGTTTGTCGTCGGCGATCCGATGCAATCGATCTACCGATTCCGCGAGGCCGAAGTCGGCCTGTTTCTGCGCGCGTGGAACGAGCGGCATCGCGAGCTTGTCATTGCAGCGCCTGCAGCTCGCGCGCAATTTCCGTTCGCGACAAGGGCTGGTCGATTGGGCCAATGCCGCGTTTGTTCGCGTGCTGCCGGCCGAAAGCGACATGGCGAGCGGTGCCGTCGCATTCGAGCCGTCGGTAGCGGAACAATCGTCCGATGTGGCGCAGCCTGCCGCGGTAGAGTTCAACGCGCTGATCGACGGAACGCCGCACGACGAAGCAGCGCGCGTTGTCGAGCTGGTGCAACGCATCCAGGCCGACGATCCGGCGGCTTCGATCGCGCTGCTGGTACGCGCGCGCCCACACCTGGCGCAGATCGTGCCGGCGCTGCGCGAAGCCGGATTGCGGTTCACTGCGGTCGAGCTCGAGCTGCTGCTGGCGCGTCCGTTGATTGGTGACCTGCTCGCATTGACGCGCGCGCTCGAGCATCTCGCCGACAGGGTGGCATGGCTCGCCGTGTTGCGCGCGCCATGGTGCGGACTGACGCTGGCCGACCTGTCGGCGCTGGCCGAAGGCGCGCCCAATGCGACGGTCTGGCAGCTGGTGTGTGATCCATCGCGTCGATCGCAACTGTCATCGGACGGCCAGCAACGGCTGGAGCGCGTGGCATCGGTTCTGCGGCGAGCGCTTGAGCTGCGCGGCCGGAGTCCGATTGACCGAACGAGTTCGCGAGACGTGGTGGCTGCTCGGCGGCCCGGCGTGCGTTTCGACAGCGGCCGATCACGCCGATGCGGAGTCTTTCTTCGATCATCTGGCGCAGCACGAAGAAAGGACGCGCAGCGTTGCCGATATCGCCGCGTTCGAGGCATCGCTGGTGCGCCTGTATGCCGCGCCGGACACGCAGGCATCCGACCGGCTGCAGGTGATGACGATTCACAGGGCGAAGGGGCTTGAGTTCGATTACGTGATCGTTCCCGGGCTGGATCGAGTGACGATGGGTGACGATGCGCAATTGATGCAGTGGCTCGAGCGCCCGTCCGAGTCGGGCCGGCCGAGTTGCTGCTGAGCCCAATTTATCCGCCGGATGCCGACAAGAAAGACGATTCGATTTACTGCTGGATTGAGCGATTGCAGCAGCAACGGCAGGTGCACGAGGACGGACGTCTGCTGTACGTAGCTGCGACGCGCGCACGCAAACAGCTGCATTGGCTGGCCTGCATTCCGATCATCGACGGTGACGTTACTGCGCCGCGTGAAAACTCGCTGTTGCAACGGCTATGGCCGGCGGTGGAAGACGAATGCAGGCGCGCGCTGACTGAACGTGCCATCGACGCCAGCGGCGACGTTGCAACGGCTCCGCTGACTGCAACGTATGACCAGTCGTTGCGAAGGCTGCCTGTCGGTTGGACATTTCCGATCGCGCCGCCTGCGGTTGACTGGCAGGACGACGCGCTGCCGGCCGCCGAGCCGGCGGTCGAGTTTTCGTGGGCTGGCGAGAATGCGCGCCGTATTGGAATGGTCGTGCATCGCTGGCTGCAGCGCATCGCCGACGATGCTTTGCGCGGCTGGAACGCCGAGAAGGTGCGGGCGATCGCGCCGCATATCGAGCGCGAACTTGCCGCAGCGGGAATCAGCGGTGGCGAACTGAAAGCGGCGCGCAGCCGCGTCGCGCAGGCACTGACCAGCGCACTTTCCGACCCGCGTGCGCGCTGGCTGCTCGGACCGCACAAGGACGCGCGCAGCGAGCTTCGATTGACCGTTCGCAGCGGATCCGGCACCAAGCGCATGGTGCTCGACCGCACCTTTGTCGATGAAAACGGCGCGCGCTGGATCATCGACTACAAGACCGGCACGCACGAAGGCGCCGATGTCGAAGGCTTTCTCGATCGTGAACGACTGCGCTATGCGGGCCAGCTGGAGCTGTACGCGCAAGCGCTCGGCGGCGCAGCTCAGCTAGGACTTTATTTTCCGTTGCTGAACGGCTGGCGCGAATGGAAAAGCGAGAACGGCACAGGTTAAGGGGGAGTTCCAAGAGGGGGCTGCAGCCCCCTCTTGCATCTTCAAATGAGCCAAGGGCTCGCTCTTCCGCCTACGGCGGAAGAGGCGAGCCTTGACCTCGGCACCTGTGGCACTCCGCTGTGGCTGCTTCGTTCCCGACCTGACCAGGTTCACGGCACCCCAGTGCGAGGGGGCCCGCCGTCTTGGATGATACGCGGCCATGGCTGCGATTCTTGTAATGTCGGGGCAATGAGCGTTTCGATTCGAGCCGCACGACAAAGCGATGTCGCCACCCTGCACGTGCTGATTCGTGCGCTGGCCGACTACGAGAAGCTGACTGCACAAGTCGTCGGCACAGCCCAGGATTTGCAGCGCGAGTTGTTCAGCGAGCGGCCGGTGATCGAAGCGGTGATCGCGTGGGACGAAGAAAGCGCACTCGGCTTTGCGCTGTACTTTCACAATTACTCGACCTTTCTGGCCCGCCGCGGGTTATATCTCGAGGATCTTTTCGTCGTACCCGAGGCGCGTGGCCGCGGCATCGGCAAGGCGCTGATTCGGCATTGCGCGCGCGTTGCGGTTGAGCGCGGCTGCGGACGATTCGAATGGGCGGTGCTCGACTGGAATCAGCCGGCGATCGAGTTTTATCAATCGATCGGCGCGACGATGCTGCCCGACTGGCGCATCTGCCGCTCAGCGGCGACGCGCTGAAGCGCTTCGCCGCGACATCGCCGTCGCAGCCGTAAAATCACCGCATGTCGTATCAGGTTCTGGCCCGCAAGTATCGCCCGCGCGATTTCTCGACCCTGGTCGGCCAGGAACACGTGGTGCGAGCGCTGACGCATGCGCTAACCGAAAACCGGTTGCATCACGCGTATCTGTTCACCGGCACACGCGGCGTCGGTAAGACCACGCTGGCCCGAATTCTTGCCAAGGCGCTCAACTGCGTCGGCCCGGATGGCAACGGCGGGATTACCGCCACACCCTGCAACGTGTGCGAGCCGTGCACCGCAATCGATGCTGGCCGCTTCGTCGATTACATCGAGATGGACGCTGCGAGCAACCGCGGCGTCGACGAGATGGTGCAGCTGCTGGAGCGCGCGATGTATGCACCGAGCAGTGCGCGCTTCAAGGTGTACATGATCGACGAGGTGCACCAGCTGTCTCAGCATGCCTTCAACGCAATGTTGAAGACGCTCGAAGAGCCGCCGGAATACGTGAAATTCATTCTCGCGACGACCGATCCGCAAAAGGTGCCGGTGACGGTGCTGTCGCGCTGCTTGCAGTTCAATTTGAAGCAGATGACACCGTTGGCGATTGCCGAGCACATGGCCGGAATTCTGTCGGCGGAGAAAATCGCAGCAGAGCTGCCGGCGCTGCGTGCGCTGGCGCATGCAGCGCGCGGCAGCATGCGCGACGGCTTGTCGCTGCTCGATCAGGCGATTGCATATGCCGGCGGCAGCATCACGCTCGACGCAGTGCGCGCAATGCTGGGAGCGATCGATCAAGGCACGCTGATCAACGATACTGGATGCGATCGCCGCACGCGACGCGGCGAAAGCGCTGGCTATCGCCGATCAAATGAACGAGCGCAGCGTTTCGTTTGCGCAGGCGATGCAGGATTTGGCGAGCTTGCTGCATCGACTCGCGTTGATTCAGCAGGTGCCGAGTGCGGCCGACGATGAAGTCGATGCCGACGATTTGCGGCGCTTGGCATCGACTTTCGCGGCCGACGAAATTCAGCTGTTCTATCAAATCGCATTGCATGGGCGCAATGAAATGCATCTGGCGCCCGACGAATACGCAGGTTTCACGATGGCGCTGATGCGTATGCTCGCATTTGCGCCGATCGAAGCGGCGTCGGCTCGCCGGCGGCGGGGCCTGCTTCTGCCGCTACTCCGGCACGCGCGGGCGTTGCGTCGGCGCTCGAAGCGCTGCCGTCGAAGTCCGCGGCGCAACCGCCGGCAGGTGTGCAATCAAATGCAGCCGCACCTTTCGATGGTGACTGGACTGGCTTGGTCGCGCGACTGAAAGTGTCGGGCCTCGTCCGCGAACTCGCGCAGCGAAGCGAGCTGGTTTCGCACGACGGCGATCGTTTGAAACTGCGCGTTCCGTTGAAAACGTTGCTCGACGCCGGTGCATTGCAAAAGCTGCAGACGGCGGTCAGCGACGCGCTGGGTCGTCCGATGCGTCTCGCCGCAGAGGTCGGCAACACGGTCGGGCCCGACCTCCGCCAGGAATCGCGGAGCAAGCGCGCGCTGAGCGGCAGCGGCAGGTCGAGGAGTCGATTTACGCCGATCCCTTCGTGCGAGAATTGATCGAGAATTTCGGCGCGTCGGTTGATCCCGCTTCAATTCGTCCGCGCAGCGATAACGAGCGTAACGACATCGATACGGAAAAGACACCATGATGAAGGGCCAGATGGCAGGCTTGATGCAGCAGGCGCAGAAGATGCAGGAGAACATGAAGCGCATGCAGGATGAGCTGGCCGCCACCGAAGTCGAAGGCCAATCGGGCGCCGGCATGGTCAAGGTCACGATGAGCTGCAAACACGACGTGCGACGTGTTGCGATCGATCCGAGCCTGGTGGGCGACGACAAGGACATGCTGGAAGACCTGGTTGCGGCCGCGTTCAACGACGCCTTGCGGCGTGCGGAAGAAGTGTCGCAACAGAAAATGGCCTCCGTCACGGCGGGCATGCCATTGCCTCCGGGATTCAAGCTGCCGTTCTAGCGCCCTCGACGTACGCGGCGGCGACGCACGCGATGCGGACGCCCGCCCTGCAAGCAACGGCATCCGAGACCATGAAGCTGGGCCACACGATTGACACGCTGGTCGACGCTCTGAAGCGTTTACCCGGCATCGGCCCACGTTCTGCGCAGCGCATCGCCTTCCACTTGCTGCAACACGATCGCGACGCCGCGTTACGGCTGGGCGAATCGCTGCTGATCGCGGCACGTACGATCGGGCAGTGCCAGCGATGCAACACGTTGACCGAGCAAACCATTTGCGCCACCTGCGACAGCGCGAAGCGCGATGCGCAGCTGCTGTGTGTCGTTGAATCTCCGGCGGATCAGTTGGTCATCGAGCAATCGCTTGCTTACGGCGGTCTTTATTTCGTATTGATGGGCCGGCTGTCACCGCTCGACGGAATCGGCCCGCGCGAAATTCAGATGGAGCGACTGCTGGCGCGCGTTGCCGACGGCATCGTGCGCGAGGTCATCGTCGCGACGTCGTTTACGCCCGAGGGCGACGCCACTGCGCATTACATTACGCAGCTCGTACGCGAGCGCGACCCGCAATTGAAGGTGACCCGACTGGCGCGAGGAGTTCCTGCCGGCGCCGAACTCGAGTACACCGATGTCAATACGGTGGCGCAAGCGATGCTCGATCGACGCGCTGACTAGACGAGCTAGACTCGGCGCATGACCGTCGCATACTGGTGTGTGCTGATCGCCGCTGTAATACCGCTGATTGCGATCGGCATCGCAAAGGCCGGAGGCGAGCGTTACAACAATCGTCATCCGCGCGTCTGGCTGGACAAGCAGCAGGGATACCGGGCGCGCGCAGCAGCGGCGCAATCGAACAGCTTCGAGGCGTTTCCGTTCTTCGCCGCCGCCGTGATCATTGCGCACTTGACCAACGCGCCTCAAGGCCGCCTTGATCTGCTGGCGATCGTATTTGTGGTCGCGCGCATCGTGTACGTCGTCTGTTACCTGGCCGACTGGCACTGGGCGCGCTCATTCGTCTGGATCGTCGGCTTCGTCACGTGCATCGTTATCTTCCTGTCCGGTGTAGCACCCGGCTAGGGTACATACGGGCAGCCGGGGCGGGCACAGGCTGCGCTAGGCTCGACCGCATAGTTCACGAGGAGACATGAATGAGAACAACGCTCACGCGGCGTGAAGTCCTGTTGGCAGGCGCCGCAGCGCTGGTATTCCCGACGGTTGGAAGCGCGCAAGCACCCGAGCGCAAGAAGGTAACGATCGCTGTGGGCGGCAAGAATCTGCTGTACTACCTGCCGCTGACGATCGCCGAGCAGAAGAAGCTGTTCGAGGCCGAAGGGCTCGAGGTCACGATCGTCGATTTTGCCGGCGGCGCGCGCGCATTGCAGGCCGTGGTCGGCGGTAGCGCTGATGTTGTCTCCGGCGCGTTCGAACACAACATCAACATGCAGGCCAAGGGTCAGCCGATGCGGGCGTTCGTGGTGCAAGGCCGGGCGCCGCAGATCGTGTTCGCAGTGAGCACCAAGACGATGCCGAACTACAAGACGGTTGCCGATCTAAAGGGCAAGAAAATCGGCGTCACTGCACCCGGCTCTTCGACCAACATCATGTCGAATTTCGTACTGGCCAAGGCGGGCTTGAAGCCGAGCGATGTGTCGTACGTCGGTGTCGGTGCCGCGCAGGGTGCAGTGGCGGCGCTGCGTGCCGGCCAGATCGATGCGATCTCGAACCTCGATCCGGTGATCACGATGCTGATGCGCGGCAACGACATTCAGATCATCTCGGACACGCGCGACGTCGCGGAGGCCGACAAGGTATTCGGCGGTCCAATGCCGGCGGGGACTTTGTATGCACCGGTTTCCTTCATCGACAAGAATCCGAACACGGTGCAGGCGCTGACCAATGCGATCGTGCGCGCCAACAAGTGGATCCAGCAGGCAGGGCCATCGGACATCGTCAAAGTCGGTGCCGGAAAGCTACCTGCTCGGCGATCGCGCGGTCTACATCGATGCGTTCCTGAAGGCGAAGCCGGCGCTGTCCGCCGATGGCATGTTTCCCGAGCAGGGCGCGGCGACCGCGCTGCGCGCGCTGCAAAGCGTCGACGACAACATGAAGACCGCGAAGATCGATCTGAAGGCGGTTTACACGAACGATTTCGTGCGCAAGGCGAACGCGAAGTATCCGAAGGGTTAATGGGTGAGCGCGCGATAAGCGCCGGGCCGCCCAAGCGCATCGCGAGCCCGCGGGGGCGGCAGCGACCGGGGGCGTCCACATCAACGGCTGCGCTCGATCTGCGCGGCGTTACGTGCACCTTCGTCAGTCGCGACAATCGCTCGCAGCGATACACCGCGGTCGAGGACGTCACGCTTACGGTGGCGCCCGGCGAATTCGTCAGCGTGGTGGGTCCGACCGGCTGCGGCAAGAGCACGCTGTTGAATGTGGGTGCGGGATTGCTCGAGCCAAGTGCCGGCCAGGTGCACGTGTTTGGCCAGCCGCTGTCCGGCATCAACACCCGCGCGGGTTACATGTTCCAGACCGAGGCGCTGATGCCGTGGCGCACCGCGCGCGCCAACGTGATGGCGGGACTCGAGTTTCGCGGCGTGCCCGACGCCGGTGCGCAGGCCGACGAGTGGTTAAAGCGAGTCGGGCTCGGAGGTTTCGGCGACCGCTATCCGCATCAGCTGTCGGGCGGCATGCGCAAACGCACGTCGCTGGCGCAAACGCTGGTGCTCGACCCCGACATCATTTTGATGGACGAGCCGTTTTCGGCGCTCGACATTCAAACGCGGCAGTTGATGGAAAACGAGGTGCTGGAGCTCTGGGCTGATAAAAAGAAGGCGGTGCTGTTCATCACGCACGACCTGGATGAGGCGATTGCGATGAGCGACCGAGTGATCGTTTTGTCGGCCGGCCCGGCGTCGCACCCGATCGGCGAATTCGTTATCGATCTGCCACGCCCGCGTGATGTCGCCGAGGTGCGCGTGACGCCGCGCTTCGTCGACTTGCACAAGGCGATCTGGGACGTGTTGCGCGATGAGGTTTTGAAGGGCTACGCACAGCAGAAGCTGGTGGCCTGAGCGATGAGCGCCGGGCCGCCCCAAGCTCAGCGCGTGCCCCCGCGGGGGGCGGGCGCGCAGCGACCGGGGGCGTCACCGTGATTTGGAGCGTGGTCAGACCGAGCCAGAAAACGCTGCGACTGTGGCAGGCCATGGTGCTGGTCGCCGTGTTCGTGTTCTGGTACGCGATGACCACGCCCGGGCTGATTCCTCCGATCATGTTCGAAAACGATCGGCAGGCGGCGTTTTTCTTCGGCGAACCGATCAAGATTTTCGCTCGCATCTGGAGCTGGTTCATCACCGACCACGATATCTATGCGCATCTGTGGGTGACGTTGCTCGAAACCGTGCTCGCATTCGCGGCGGGAACGATCGGCGGCTTGATCATCGGCATGTGGCTGGCGCTATCGCCGATAGCCGGCGCTATTTTCGATCCGTACATCAAGGCGCTGAATTCGATGCCGCGGGTCATCCTGGCGCCGATTTTTGCCGTGTGGTTCGGGCTGGGTATTGCCTCCAAGGTCGCGCTCGGCTTCACGCTCGTGTTTTTCATCGTGTTTTTCAACGTCTATCAGGGCGTGAAGGAAGTCAGCCCGACGGTGCTCGCCAGTGCACGCATGCTGGGCGCATCGCGCAACCAGCTGCTGCGGCACGTTTATTTGCCGAGCGCGACGAGCTGGGTTTTTTCGTCGCTGCACACTTCCGTCGGCCTGGCGTTCGTCGGCGCGGTCGTGGGTGAGTACCTGGGGTCTTCACGCGGTGTCGGCTACCTGATCCTGCAAGCCGAAGGTTCGTTCGACATCAACACCGTGATGGCCGGCATCCTGGTGCTGACCGCGTTTGCGCTGGTGCTCGATTGGGCCGTTGGCAGAGTCGAAACGCACCTGATGAAGTGGCAGCCGCGCGCCGGCGAAACGGAAAAGCTCTAGCAAAACGGAAAAGCCATGGATTTAGTGCCGAATTAGGGGTAATTCGACGCTTTACACGCCAGAGCCGCAATCGTAGTCTGCCGGCGCGATGTCAGACATGTCAGACGCTTATGCGTACGCAAGCAACGGCCCGATTGAGCCGTTCTGGCACCGCGACCGTATCAACCGGTTCTTTCTGCTGCCGCTCGACAAGACGGTCCTGACGCGGATTGGCGGCCTGTCAGCGGCCTTTGTCGCGTCCTTTGCGCTGCTCCTCTTCGGCGGATTCGGCGTGTTGCTGCTGGTATTTGCGCTGCTGGCGGTCCTGGTGAGCGGAGTTCGTTACGGCTTCAAGATCATCGAACGGTCTTCGAAGGGCTTTCTGCGCCCGTCGGACTATCCGCTGACCGATGACGATTTGGTCAGCGAGTATCTGCCGTACAAGTACGCGGCGATGAATTTGGTCTTCGGTGTGCTGGCCACTTTGCTGCAGGTGCTGAGCGGCGGGAACGAGTTCGTCGCCGTCGTTACCTGGTTGTTCTTTTTCGTCGCGATTATTCCGGCTGCGACGATGCGTCTCGTCATCACGGGCAGCCTGCGTGGTGCGCTGAATCCGACGGAGATGCTTTCGCTGATCCAGCGAATCGGCAAGCCGTACGCCGCGCTTGCGGCGTTCATCTTCGTGGCCGAGTTGTGCCGCAGTTACGGGTTGGCGGCATTGGCGGTGGGTGGCGGGCTCAGCGCGGCCAGTTTGAAGACCGGATTTGGCTTCGGCACGATCGTCCAGCTGTTCGCTGCTGTCGTCCGCCTTCTGGTACTTCACCTACATGATCTGCGGCATGGTCGGTTACGCGATGTATCAGTTTGCCGATGCGCTCGATATCTCGGTGATGGGCCCCGGCGAGCAGGCGATGCGCAGTGTGGCCAATGCGCGCACGATCGACGTCAAGGCGCGCACCCGCGACGCGTTGATCGGTCAGATGGTGTCGGCGGGCGAGATCAAGGAGGCGATCGATTTGCTTGTCGCATGATTTAAGCGAGCGGCCGAACGATTTGTCACTGCACGCAAGGCTGCATCGATTGCTGGTGGCCGAAAACAGTACGCCGAGAATCGAACACCACACGGACTCTTATCTGAAGCTGCTGGTGAAATCCGAAAACTGGCGCGAGGCGATCGAGCTAGTTGAAGATGCGAGGGCGCGCCGCGCCGATTGGATGCCGCGCGAAGTCGACCACATCGCTCCGCTTGCGCAGGCGGCGATGCGCCAGAGCAAGCCTCAATTAGCCGGGCAGCTGATCAAGGGGTTCGACAAGAAGACATGCAGTGCACGCCGACATTCCGAAGATTTACCTGATCGGCGCGCAGCTGATGGCCGAGTGGGGCGGCAAGCCTGACGAAGCTCAGCGGATTCTGCAGCACTTGCTTAACCGCTATCCGTCGGATGCAGATCGCCACTGAGGCGGGGCGCTATCTGCGAAGTGCTGAACCGCGCCGCGCAGCCACTAGTCGCAGATTTACTCCGGACCCCAGCGCGTCCGCAGTTGAGTATCGAGGTCGAGCTCCATATCCGACGGCGGACCCGATGAGGCGGTGCGCCGGCGAGGTGTTCCGGTCGCGCCGCGGATCGTCATCGGCGGCTCGCGCGTCGGCTGCAATGCCACCCAAGGTGGCCGGTGACGGGAAGTGCGTCGACAGCCGCCGCTTGACATCTTCTGCCGGCTGCCGCAATCCATGGCGCGAATACGTCGTGAACAGACCGAGCAGGCAATCGGCGATCTGGCGGCCATAAAGGTTCTTCAGCGTGTCGCTGGCCAACAGGCCGTCGAGCACGCGTAGCGCCGCCGCGTCTTCGCGCGTGGCTACGAGCCGGCGTGCCAGCCGCAGTTGTTCGTCGACTGGAAGGGCAGCCAGCACGTGCGGCTGGCTCATCTGCAGATACACCGGCCGTAATTCGGAGCGCGCACCGCGCGCGCGGATCCAAAGCACGCGCAAGGTCGCATCGAGCAGCGTCTCCACGGTTGCGCCCCAGCAGCGCCATGTTGAAGTACGCGGTCGCGTGCTGCACGTTGGTCGGATCATTCTGCAGCAACTCGCCGTACGCGCGCGCTGCTTTGCGCGTATCTAAACGGGCCGCGGCTGCCTGCGCTTCCTGCAGTAGAGTCGATTTCCTATCGCTGCGTCGCTCGTCAGCAAACTGCTCGTCCAAAATGCGATCAACTCTTTTGTCTTCCCTCGGGCGCAGCAGCCACGCCAGAACGGCTCCGGCAAGGAAGCCGCCGATATGCGCGCCGTACGACACCGGCGCCTCGGGCGACAACGCCCACTGCACAGCTTCGATTAGCGAGCCACACCGGCAGCAATAGCAGCGCCGGTATGCGGGCAGTATTGAAGTACACGAACAACCAATAAAACACCGGCACTTTGCGCGTGCCGTACAAGACGGCGACCATCGCCATCGCCCCCGAGATCGATCCCGAAGCGCCGATCAGCGGCTGATCGCTGACCAGCATGTGCAACGCCCCGGCGAACACGCCGCTGGCGATGAACGCGATCAGAAAGCGAAAGCGTCCCAGCGCGGCTTCGGCAAACGGCCCCGCCAGAAGCAATACGATCATGTTGCCGAGCCAGTGCACCGCGTCACCGTGCAAAAATTGATACGTAATAAGGCGAAGCGCTGCCCCGGCTGCACCGCCGACGCCCGACTCCAACGCGAATCGTTCAGTGAACACGCGCCCAAGCAGGGCGTCGAATTGTGCCCGTTGGTCGCGCCACGCCGCGTACGCCGGATCGGATGACGGCACGACAGCACCTTCGCGCAGATCACGCATGAACTCGCGATCGTTTTCCATTGCCAAAATGAGACGGATCGATTGCTCCGGCCGGGCGCCCGCGCGGATCATTCGCAGCACTTGCAGGGAGCCGCGGTCAGTGCGTCGGTCCAAATACGTCGCGTACCTGGGCAACTCGATCTGTGCCAATTGCGACGAGAAGTAGTAATCGGCGGCGCGCGCGTAGGCCTGCCGGTCACCGGACTGAAAGACGAAGTAAACGACGGCGTTGACGAGGATCAGCGCCAGCGTTACTAGCGGCAGCGATTTGAGCGTGAAGCGCGTCTGATACGGAATCAGCAGCATGTCTCTGTCAGCGGAGGCCGCACGTCGGTCCAGGCGGCACGTGAAGATACAATCCGGCAGTTTATCCGCGGCCGATTCGCGCGGGTCTAGTAAATACACCCGGGCGTCGCGGCAAATGCAGCGGTTATCGGGAATGAGGAGCCGGTTTGCCCCCCGTGGTAGTTGATTCGCGTCCCGTCGCGGCGCTGGTGCTGGCCGATGGAACGACTCTTTCGAGGCCGATCGATCGGCGCTGACCGGCGAGACGCTGGGGGAGGTCGTTTTCAACACGGCGATGACGGGTTATCAGGAGATATTGACCGATCCGTCGTACGCCGGTCAGATCGTTACGCTTACCTATCCGCATATCGGCAACACCGGCGTTAACGACGAAGACGTCGAGGCTGTGAGAGTGCATGCCGCCGGCTTGGTGATCCGTGACCTGCCGGTACGAGCGTCGAATTTCCGCGCGCAGTGCGACCTGTCGAGTTATTTGCAGCAGCAGGGCGTCGTCGGCATCGCAGACATCGACACGCGCAAGCTCACCCGGCGCCTGCGCGAAGGCGGCGCTCAGGCCGGCTGCATCGTTGCTGCTGACGCATTGGATGGCAGAGCCATCGAGCGTGCATTGCAGCGCGCGCGCTCGTACGCGGGGATGGCGGGGCAAGACCTGGCCAAGGTAGTCAGCGTCGAGCGCCCGTATCAGTGGAAGGAGGGAAGCTGGCGTCTCGCGCGCGCGGACGGCACGCCCGGATTTGTGGCGCGCGAACAGCATCGTTTCCATGTTGTCGCGTACGACTACGGAGTCAAGCAGAATATTTTGCGTTTGATGGCCGATCGTGGTTGCCGCATTTCCATCGTTCCGGCTCAAACCGGTGCGAGTGACGTGCTCAAGCTAAAGCCCGACGGCGTATTTCTCGCCAATGGACCCGGCGATCCCGAGCCGTGCGACTACGCGGTCGCGGCGACGCGTGAATTCATCGCGCGCAAGGTGCCGACCTTCGGCATCTGCCTCGGGCATCAGATACTCGGGCTCGCGGTCGGCGCACGCACGCTGAAGATGAAGTTCGGTCATCACGGCGCCAATCATCCGGTGCTCGATCTAGCGACGCGCAAGGTCTACATCACGAGTCAGAACCACGGCTTTGCCGTCGATGAAAAAACATTGCCGGCAAACGCACGGATCACGCATGTGTCGCTATTCGATGGATCGCTGCAGGGCTTCGAGCTGACCGATGCGCCGGCCTTCTGCTTTCAAGGCCATCCCGAAGCGAGCCCCGGCCCGCACGATATCTGCGACCTGTTCGATCGGTTTGTCGAGCTAATGGCGTACACGTCGGCATCAGTTAAGCGCGGCTGAAAGTGTCTCCGCATGACGGTCGGCGCCGTCAAGAACACATTGAACGAAGCGCTGGAGGCTTTGCAGACGACTGATCGGCAACGAAGTGATGCTGCAGCGGATTGCGGCTGCGGGACAGCTCTTGGCGGACACTTTTGCCGCCGGCGGACGCGCGTATTCGTGCGGCAACGGCGGATCGATGTGCGATGCGATGCATTTTGCCGAGGAGCTGACCGGCCGTTTCCGTGATAACCGGCCAGGCTATGCCGCGCTGGCGATCAGCGATGCGAGCCACTTGTCGTGCGTCGGCAACGATTATGGCTACGAGCAGGTGTTCGCCCGCTTTATCGAAGCGCATGGGCGCGCAGGCGATGTGCTGCTTGCGATTTCGACCAGTGGTACGAGCAAGAACGTGCTCGCGGCGGTCGACACGGCGCGTCAGCGTGGAATGAAGGTGATCGGCTTGACGGGCCGCGAGCGCACTCCGCTCGCCGAGTCAGCCGATATCGCGATCGTCACCGCCGCCGGCCAGTATGCGGATCGCGTGCAGGAGCTGCATATCAAGGTGATTCACATTCTGATCGAGTTGGTCGAGCGCAAGCTCGCGCCCGAGAACTACGCGTAATGCCGAAGCGCGAGGATCTCAAAAGCATCCTGATCATCGGCGCGGGTCCCATCGTTATCGGCCAGGCTTGCGAGTTCGACTACTCCGGCGCGCAGGCGTGCAAGGCACTGAAAGACGAGGGCTACAGGGTCATTCTCGTCAACAGCAATCCGGCGACGATCATGACCGATCCCGAAACGGCCGATGTCACGTATATCGAGCCGATCACATGGCAAGTCATCGAACGCATCATCGCGAAGGAAAAGCCCGACGCGATCTTGCCGACGATGGGCGGTCAGACCGCGCTGAACTGCGCGATGGATCTATACAACAACGGCGTGCTGAACAAGTACCGCGTTGAATTGATCGGTGCATCGCCCGACGCCATCGCAAAAGCAGAAGACCGGCTGAAATTCAAGGATGCGATGACGCGCATCGGGCTGTCGTCGGCCCGCTCGGATGTCGCGCACACGATGGCCGAGGCCCTTTCGATACAGGAAAAAAACGGTTTTCCGGTCGTGATCCGTCCGAGCTTCACTCTCGGCGGCACCGGTGGTGGCATCGCATACAACATGGAAGAGTTCGCCGCGATTTGCCAGCGCGGGTTCGATTTGTCGCCCACGCACGAGCTGCTGATCGAAGAGTCACTGATCGGCTGGAAAGAATTCGAGATGGAGGTCGTGCGCGACAAGGCGGACAACTGCATCATCGTGTGTTCGATCGAGAATTTGGACCCGATGGGTGTGCACACCGGCGACTCGATCACCGTCGCGCCGGCGCAGACGCTGACCGACAAGGAATATCAGCTGATGCGCGATGCATCGATCGCGATCCTGCGCGAAATCGGTGTCGATACCGGCGGCTCGAACGTGCAATTCGCGATCAATCCTAAGAACGGCCGGATGATCGTGATCGAGATGAATCCGCGAGTGTCGCGCTCGTCAGCATTGGCGTCGAAGGCGACCGGGTTTCCGATCGCCAAGGTCGCGGCGAAGCTCGCGGTCGGCTATACGCTCGACGAATTGCGCAACGAGATTACCGGTGGGGCAACGCCAGCGTCGTTCGAGCCGACGATCGACTATGTTGTGACCAAGGTACCGCGCTTCGCGTTCGAGAAATTTGCGCAGGCCGACAATCATCTGACGACGCAAATGAAATCGGTCGGCGAGGTGATGGCGATCGGCCGGACGTTTCAGGAATCCTTTCAAAAGGCGCTGCGTGGCCTCGAAGTCGGGTCGGATGGACTCGACGAGCATTCGAGCGATCGCGACGAGATCGTTGAAGAGATCGGTGAGCCCGGTCCCAATCGCATCTGGTTCGTCGGCGATGCGTTTCGAATCGGCATGACGCTCGACGAAGTGTTTGAAGAAACCGCGATCGATCCGTGGTTTCTGGCACAGATCGAAGAGTTGGTGCAGATCGAAGGTCGATTAAAAGGTCGAGCGTTAACCGACTTAACGGCTGATGAATTGCGCTATCTAAAGCGCAAAGGTTTTTCCGATCGACGCCTGGCAACATTGCTGGCTGCTTCTGCCTCGGATGTGCGCGCAGCGCGCCTGCGGCACGGTGTGCGGCCCGTTTACAAGCGAGTCGATACCTGCGCGGCCGAGTTCGCGACGACTACGGCGTACCTGTATTCGACCTACGAGGACGAGTGCGAGGCGGAACCGACCGATCGCAAGAAAGTGATCGTGCTCGGTGGCGGTCCGAACCGAATCGGCCAGGGGATCGAGTTCGATTACTGCTGCGTGCATGCCGCGTTTGCTTTGCGCGACCATGGCTTCGAAACGATCATGGTCAACTGCAATCCGGAAACGGTGTCTACTGACTATGACACCTCGGATCGTCTGTACTTTGAGCCGCTGACCCTGGAAGACGTGCTCGAGATCGTCGACAAGGAAAAGCCGCTTGGCGTGATCGTGCAGTACGGCGGGCAAACACCGCTGAAACTCGCGCGCGATCTCGAAGCCAACGGTGTCCCAATTATCGGCACGTCGCCCGATTCGATCGACATTGCCGAAGATCGCGAACGCTTTCAGAAGCTGCTGCAGCAGCTCGGGCTGAAGCAGCCGCCGAACCGTACCGCGCGCACTGAAGACGAGGCATTGCGCCTGGCCGCGGAAATCGGTTACCCGTTGGTGGTGCGTCCCAGCTACGTGTTGGGCGGGCGCGCGATGGAAATCGTGCACGATGGCCGCGACCTCGAACGCTATATGCGCGAGGCGGTCAAGGTCAGCAACGATTCGCCGGTGCTGCTCGACCGCTTTCTCGACGATGCGATCGAAGTCGACGTCGATTGCGTCGCCGACGGCGAACGGGTACTGATCGGCGGAGTGATGGAACACATCGAGCAAGCAGGGGTGCATTCTGGCGACTCGGCGTGTTCGCTGCCGCCGTACTCGCTGTCGCAGGCGACGATCGATGAGCTGAAGCGTCAGACTGAGCAGATGGCGCGAGCGCTGAACGTCGTCGGACTGATGAACGTTCAGTTCGCGATTCAAACGCATGACGGCGAGAGCACTGTTTACGTGCTGGAAGTCAACCCACGCGCATCGCGCACGGTGCCGTTCGTCTCGAAGGCGACTGGAAAGCCGCTGGCAAAGATTGGCGCGCTCGTGATGGTCGGCATCACACTCGAACAGCAAGGCGAGACGCGCGAAATCGTGCCGCCGTATTACTCGATCAAGGAATCCGTGTTTCCGTTCACGAAGTTTCCGGGTGTCGATCCGTTGCTTGGCCCCGAGATGCGCTCGACCGGCGAAGTGATGGGTGTCGGTGAGACATTCGGCGAAGCTTTGTTCAAGTCTCAGTTGGGCGCGGGATCGACGCTGCCGGAGTCGGGCACCGTCTTCTTGAGCGTGATGGATCGCGACAAGCCGAAGGCGGTTGCGGTCGCCAGGTTGTTGCACGACAAAGGCTATCAGTTGGTGGCAACGCGAGGAACCGCGCAGGCGATCGATCAGGCCGGAATTCCGGTTGCGATGGTCAACAAGGTCAAGGATGGACGGCCGCACGTGGTCGATTTGCTGAAAAATGGCGACATTCAACTGGTCATCACTACCGTGAGCGAAGTGCGCAGCCAGATCGCCGACTCGCGTTCGATCCGCACCACCGCGCTGGCGCAGCGCGTTACTTATTACACGACGATGGCAGGCGGACGCGCGGCTATTGAAGGACTGCAGCAGGTCGATCGGCTCAAGGTGTACGACCTGCAATCGTTGCATCGCCGCCTCCAGTAACGCGATTTGCGTGCGCCGAACGCTTTAGATACATTTCCCTGCGCCCCGGCTTTGCCGGGGCTTTGCTTTTTTTAGGTTGAAAGCCATATGCGATCCATACCGATCACGGCGCGTGGCGCCGAAAAACTGAAGGCCGAGTTGCAACGACTGCGCGGTGTCGATCGCCCGACGATCATTCAGGCAATCAAAGACGCGCGCGAAAAAGGCGATTTGACCGAAAACGCCGAATACGAAGCGGCGCGCGAACGCCAGGGGTTTATCGAAGGCCGCATACAGGAGCTCGAAGGCAAGCTTTCGGCGCTGCAGATAATTGATCCGGCGACGGTCGATGCGGCGGGACGCGTCGTCTTTGGCGCAACGGTCGAGTTGGAAGACCAGGACTCGGGCGATCTGGTGAAGTATCAGATCGTCGGCGACGACGAAGCGGACATCAAGGCCGGGTGGATTTCGGTATCAAGTCCGATCGCGCGTGCATTAATCGGCAAAAGCGAAGGCGACATTGCAACCGTGATCGCGCCCGCCGGCGAGCGCGAATATTCGATCGTTTCGGTTTCATATACGTAGTCAGCACGGGCGCTTGCTGCACGCTTTCGTTCAACGCAGCGCTAACGGTGCAATTGGCCGTTAATTAAGCGTCTATCTCTTTCGTTTTGCCGCCACTCGTCCGCCCGCTGACTCATCGGCGCGTCGGCTCCTGCTTTTCGTCGCTTTCAGGCCGTGGTCTGAACAGCACAATCATCTTTCCGATCGATTGAACTTTGGCGGCCGACAGTTTTTCGGCCACTTCAGCTCCGATTTGCGCTCGCTCGCCGCGGCTGTCACTCGGCACCTTGATCTTTACCAGTTCATGGGCCGCGAGAGCACGGTCGATTTCATGCAGGACCATTTCCGTGAGACCCGCTGCACCGAGCAATACCACTGGTCTTAAGTCGTGCGCGCGCGCCTTTAACGCCTGGCGTTGCGCGGAATTCAGCATCAATTCAGGCATTCGCAAAGGATCGAATCGGATGTTGGGTTTGGGAATTCTTCCCACGCTATGCGTGGTGGGCGGTGGGACGCGAACCGCTCGTCGGTCCTGCCGGATCGTACATCCCGGGCATTCAAGAACGGCCGGTGGGCGTCGTTACCCAGTTGTGCACAGGAACGCGTTTGCCATGAAAAAACGAGACGAGAGCGGCTTCACGCTGATCGAGGCGATGGTGGTAGTCGCCGTGCTCGGCATTCTCGCGGCGATCAGCGTTCCGAACTACTCACGCTACGTGACGCGCGGGCACTTGGTCGATGCTGGCAACGCGCTGTCCGAATACCGCGTCCGTATGGAACAGTTTTATCAGGACAACCGCACGTATGCGAGGGCCGGCGTGTGCGGTCAGGCAGTCCCCACCAACCTGGATAACTTCGCGATCGCGTGCGCGATCGCCGCTGGCGGTCAGGCCTTTACGGCAACTGCTACCGGTGCAGGGAGTACGGCCGGATTTGTCTACACGATTAACCAAGCAAATGTGCGTTCGACGACGGCGATACCTTCGCATTGGGGCACGTTGGCGCGTGACGCAGGTATCAAGTGGGTGACTCAATGATGCGTACGCGGCAGCACTGCGGAAGGCCCCGCGGCTTCACGCTTCTCGAGGTCGCTGTAGTGATGGCCGTCGCCGCGATCCTGGCGGCGGTTGCGATCCCGAACTACAGCGAATACGTAATGCGCTCACATCGCTCCGCGGTGCAATCCTTTATCAGCGATGTCGCAAGCCGACAGTCGCAGTTCTTTCTTGATCGTCGCAACTATGCGGCGACGGTTGATGCGCTGAACATGGCAGCCCCTGCCGACGTTGCCGCGCGATATACGGTCGCTATTGCCGTCGTCGCCGGGCCGCCGGCGGGATTTCAGGTCTCAGCGACTCCGATCGGTACCCAGGCCACCGATCGTTGCGGCTTACTCACGATCGACCAGGCGGGCAATCGCACCGCCGTTAGCAACCGTTGCTGGTAAGAGTATGAAAACACTAACGCAACGACCGAAGATCCTTTGCTCAGCGTGGTTTCACCTTGATCGAAGCGATGGTGGTGATCTCGATCATGGCCATTCTTGCCGGCACGAGTGTTTCAAGCTTTGTATGGCTCAATCAGTCCACGCAGATCCGCGGCGCCACGTTCGACCTGATTGCCGACCTCAATTTCGCGCGGAGTGAAGCAGTCAAGCGTAACGCGGACATCGTGGTGGCACCCCGCAACGGTGACTGGGTCAATGGCTGGACGATTACCTTCGGCGCAAATGTGCTGCGGTCTCGCGATCCGGTTGGAGCAGCAGTTGGCTTCACCGCAGCTCCTCCCACTTTGACGTTTGATGGTGGCGGTCGCGCTTCGCTGGTCACGGTAGGCAATTTCGAAATCTGTCCGCCCACCGGCGGTAGCACTGCAGGACGAACCGTTCGCCTCGATCCGTCGGGCCTGTCGCGCTCGACCAAACGGACATGCTCGTGAGAGGCGCAATGCGAAAAACCGCGGTCAAGTTTGCTGGCTTTGCCCTGGTTGAGTCCATGGTGACCGTTGTCGTGGTTGCGTTCGGACTACTCGGTATTGCTGGCCTCGTATCACGATCGTTCACCACCGAAGTCGACGCGATGCAACGCGCGCAGGCGGCGATGCTGCTGCAGGACATGGTGACGCGTATCGAGGGCAACCGAGCCAATGCGGCCGCTTATGTGACTGGCGACACCGGCATTACCGGTTATGTTGCAACTACCACTCCATCTGGCACGACTGCTTATAGCTACGTGAGCTGCAATCCCGCGGCGCCGATGGCCGAGCGTGACAGCTGCGCATGGGGGCAGCTGCTAGCCGGCGGCAACGAACGTATCGACAACGCCAACGCGGGCGTGTTGGTCGGTGCGATGGGATGCGTCCATGAGATCGACGCTTTTAATCGGATCTATGCAGTAACAATCGCCTGGCAAGGCGCAAGCGCTGAGCGCTGCACCGATCGTCGACAACAATTTTCCTCCTACCGGATGTGGTCGCGACCAATTCGGCAATGAAAACCAGCGCCGGTTGATGACGACACTGTTGCGTATAGGCACGTTGAATCCGGCGCCCTGATGCGACCCGATTCAATGCGGCTGCGTCGAACGCACACGGGGTTCTCGTTGATCGAGCTGATGATCGGCGTGACGATCGGGCTCGTGCTGCTGACGGTCCTGGCAACAGTGTTCGACCGCACATCGGGCGGTCGGTCCGACCTCGATCGCGTCTCGCGGCTTGTTGAAAACAGCCGTTTTGCGGTGGACGTGATCGGTGACGATGTTCGCCATGCCGGCTTCTATGGAACGGTTCTACCGCCGTCCGACACTGTCTTTACCAATACGTCGCCCTGCGCCTGGAACGTTGCCGACCTCACATCGCTCGGCTGGCAGCCGACACTGACGCCACCGCGCTATCCGGCGCAGCTGATGGGGTGGGACGATCCGGTCGCGGGCGATCCTGCCCTGGGGTGCCTACCCGATCGCGTGCCCGGTACCGACGTGATCGTGATCCGTCGTGTCAGCGCCGACACCATCGCCGCGGCGGCGGTCGATGTTCGCAACGTCTATGTTCAGGCGTCGCAATGCATTAACGATCCGGCGCTGTTGCGGGTATCGAATTTGTCCGCACAGTTCACGCTGCGGACAGCTGCATGTGACGCCGCTCTTATCGCGCCCATTCGCCGCTATTTCGTGCGTGGGTACTACGTCGCCAGTTGCAACTCGTGCACACCATCCGACGGCATCCCGACGCTGAAGCGCATTGAAATCATCGACAACGCGGTGCGGGTCGTATCGCTGGCGGAAGGCGTCAGTCAACCTGCAGCTCGAATACGCGTTCGACACCAATGATGACGGCTCGCCGGAACAGTATCTGACTTCGACGACAGCCGACACGACTCCGACATCGCTTTGGTCCAACGTTGTCGCGTTGCGATTGCACATGCTGATGCGCAGCACCGAAGCCGGCCAGCGCTGCGACGACTTCGCCCGGTGTCTACGACCTCGGTCCAGCACACACCGCCGAAACTTGTCCGGCCGGATTCAAGTGTCGCCTGGTGACTACCACGATGCGGCTGAACAACGTGGCCGGACGCCGGGAGAACTGAGATGACACGCGCATATCCGGTCAACAGAGTCACAGCACGGTTCGGCACTGGTCATTTCCATATTTTTCCTATTGCTGCTGGCCACGCTCGCGCTGACGGGCTTGCGCGCAAGCACGACCAACGTGCAGATCGTCGGCAATATGCAGGCGCGCCAGGAAGTGACCGCCGCGGCGCAGATGCTGCTGGAGCAGACGCTGAGCAGCGATGAATTCGCGACGAATCCGCAAGGCGTGTTCGCTGCGGCAAGAGTGGCTTCAGACTACAACGGCGACGGAGTCGCCGATGCTGTCGCTGTGCTTGCGGAAGCGCCGGTGTGCTTGCGCGCCCGATCAGTGTCGCTGGTCGATCTCGATCCGTCGAATCCGCAGGATGCCCCTTGCTTTGCCAGTGCAGCTTTGACCAACCCCGGACTACTTCCGGGAAGCGGTGGTCCCGCAGGTTCTCTGTGCGCTGATACCGAGTGGCATCTAAGAGTTCGCTCGACTGACGCACAGACGGGCGCCACCGTCACCTTGAACCAGGGCGTGACATTACGTACTGCCGTGGTCGGACTCAACACGATATGCAACTGAGAACCGCCATGCACAATGCTCGCCTGCTCACTTCATTTGTTGCCGCACTTGCCTTTTCCCTGGCGACTGCGTTTGCTCCGGCACGCGCCGAAGACATCGATATCTATTCGCTGCCAAACACCGAAGGGTTTCCGCCCGAACGTGCTGATCATTTTGGACAACAGCGCGAACTGGAGCTCATCGATTTCGACTCCGATCTGCAGTGCGGCCGGTGCGATGGTGAAGAACTCCAACCCCGGCAAGGAGGAAGGCACCAAAATGGGCGCGCAGAAATGCGCGCTCTACAGGCTGATCGCCAGCCTCTCGGTTGCCGATCTAAGCCAGTTCAATTTCGCGTCTGATGCTGTTCAACGAATCGCCCGACGCCAGCGGCTATCCGCGCAAGGCCTTCTTTCATGTCACGACCGCCGCCGACAAGCAGGCTTTGCTGAACATCGATCAGCGGACTGAGGATCAATGCGCGACAAAAGCAACAACGCGTCGACGGCCGAAAGCTTTTACGAGGCGTATCAGTGGTTCGCCGGCTCGACCGTTCACCTGGGGAACAAGACGGCGACCAAGCACGATCGCGGCGGCATTTACCGATGCCAGCAAGACTCGCTATGTCTCGCCTGGCGTCGGCTGCGCAAAGAACCACATCATCTATCTTGCCAACGGCAAGCCGCAGGACAACGACAACAACGCACTTGCTCTGCTGCGTCGTTTGAACCCGAGCGTGGTCGCGCAAGAGTATTCCTGTTGCAGAAGGCGTAGGCAACAGTGACGAGGCCAACTGGGCGGACGAGTTTGCTGCCTTCTTCAATCGCGGCGCCGACCTGGATACCACGATCGAAGGCGCGCAGAACATCACGTCCACACGCTGGCCGTGACCGGCGCGTCGAGCGACGGCAACTATCCGAACTTCATTCGCTGGATCGCAAAGGAAGGCGGCGGCCTTTACCAGCAGGCAAGCAACAGCGACGAGATCGTCGTCGGCATGACAAAGATTTTCAACCAGGTACGCGCGGCCAACAGTGTCTTTTCGTCGGCCAGCCTGCCGGTTTCAGCCAACACGCAGGGCACCTATCTGAATCAGGTGTACATCGGAATGTTCCGTCCCGACGGAAACGCGCTGCCGCGCTGGGTCGGCAACTTGAAGCAGTACCAATTCGTTTATGACGCGGCCACGAACACGCTGCGACTTGGCCGATTCCGCGCTTGTGCCCGCGGTGAGCCCCACCACCGGCTTTATTGACAGCGATGCAACGAGCTTCTGGACCACGCCGTCGAGCTTCTGGATCAATGTCGAGGCAGCTTCATCCGGGCGTTATTCGCGTAGCGACGCGCCTGATGGTGAAGTTGTCGAAAAAGGGCGGCATAGCGCAGTGGCTCAGGACGAGATACTGGGAGTCGCGAGCGGACAGGCCGGTGTACACCTGCGTCGGTAGCGGCTGCGACGGCGGCACCACCGGCATCGACCTCGCTGCCGCCGGAAGCAACTACGTCTTTCAGACGGACAACACGAGCCTGACCGCCGCCATGCTGGGCGTCGGCTCCAGCACGCGAGCGCGAACTGGTGATCCGTTGGATCCGCGGACGCGACAACGTCACCAGCACCAACGTCGCCAATGAATCGGTCGCCCGCGACCAGCTCGGCCAGGCGCCGGACGGTGTCACCGTGCGGCCGTCGATTCACGGCGATGTGCTGCACTCGCGACCGGTGGCCATTAACTACGGCGGCACTCGCGGTGTTGTCGTGTATTACGGTTCCAATGACGGCATGCTGCGCGCAATCAATGGCAACAAGACTGGCACCGGGGCTGGCAGTGAAATGTGGTCGTTCGTGGCCCCTGAGCATTTCGCAAGTCTGAATCGTTTGCGCGAGAACGATCCTCAGGTCCGCTACCCATCAACTCCGGCCGCGGTTGCAGGAGCGATTCCGCGTAGCTACTTCTTCGACGGCCCGATCGGCGCTTATCAGAACACGGCGACGAATGAGGTGCTGTTGTTCCCTGGGATGAGACGCGGCGGGCGGGGGGTGTACGCGTTCAATGTCACGAATCCGGACCGGCCGCATTTGATGTGGCGCATCAATCACACGATGGCCGACTACGCCTCGCTCGGACAGACGTGGTCGATGCCACGAATATCGCGAATCAAGGGTAGCGCGGATCCGGTGCTGATCATGGGCGCGGGCTACGACCCCACTGCTGAGGACTCCAGTCCAGCCGGCGCAAGCACAGTGGGCCGAGGCGTTTACGTCATCAACATGCGCACCGGCGCTCGCCTGGGCTTTATAGCGACCGACTACAGCGTGCCGGCGGACGTGTCGATCGTGGACTCTGACGGCGACGGGTTCGTCGATCGCGCCTACGTGGTCGATGTACGCGCCCAGGTGTACCGAATCGACATCGAGGATGCTGCGCGGTGAAGCGCGCCGCGACGTCTGACTTGGCTCATCACCAAGATCGCCGCATTGAATGATGGCACCGGCGGGACGGACGGAACGCGCAAGGTGTTTTTTGCGCCGGATGTTGTGCTGACGCGCAATTACGGGGCGATCTTGTTCGGTACTGGTGACCGCGAGAAGCCGCTGACGACAACATCAAACGACCGTTTCTTCCTTGTCAAGGACACGCGCGTTGCGAAGGGCGAGCCGACATCGGTCACCCTGATTACCGAGGCCGCTCTGACGATGATCGGAAGCGACGGTGCCACCACCGACGAGCAGGGGTGTGCGTACGCTCTGGCTACGAACGGCGAAAAAGTGATCAATCAGCCGATCACCTTCGGCGGCATCACCTATTTCTCGACCAATCGCCCGTTGCCACCGGGTCCGGGAAGCTGCTCACGCAGCCAATCACGGGCCTATCAGCTGCCGCTGGTATGCCAGGTGCCGACCTATCGGAATCTTATCGGGGACGGTCTTCCGCCTTCGCCGGTCGTGGGGTACGTGGACGTGGGTGGCGGCAAACTGGTCCCATTCGTGATCGGCGGCGGAGGCGAGACCAACTCGTCGATCGAAGCCGAGCGCGCGCGCATCGTGATTCCCGCCAAGCGCAAGCGCTCCTTCTGGTTTATGGAGAACCGAGACCGCTAGATTGGCGCGGAAGACGGCTAGACGTCGGAGTAGCACAACGCCGGTTGATGCACTAGGTTAGGCTGCCGGTTCTGCTGTTGAGCAGCGATTCCCGGCTGCCTTAGCCAACGTGCCGACTCCTCGCCGCAAGAACCGCTCGAATCCGGAGTGGATTCGGCGTCACATTAGCGACCCCTACGTCAAGCGTTCGTTGGCCGAGGGTTTTCGCTCACGCGCCGCGTACAAACTGACGGAAATCGATGACAAAGACCGGTTGTTGCGGCCCAAAATGGTCGTGGTTGAACTGGGCGCTGCGCCCGGCAGTTGGACTCAGGTGGTTCGGCAGCGATTGACGGCGCGTAACGGGATAGTCAGCGGGCGCGTTGTGGCGGTCGATCTGCTGCCGATGGATCCCTTGCCGGATGTCGAATTCATCCAGGGCGATTTTCATGACGAAGCGGTTGAGCGCCAGTTGATCGATCTTCTGGCGGGGGCCAAAGTCGACGTGGTGCTGTCGGATATGGCACCTAACTTATCGGGGATTGCGTCTGCCGATGCGGCGCGTAGCGTGCATCTGGCGGAAGTCGCGGCCGACTTTGCCGCTAAATATCTGCAACCGAACGGTGCTTTTCTCGTCAAAGCGTTCCAGGGCAGCGGCTACAGTCAGTACGTTGAGCGCTTGAAGAGAATCTTTCGTTCCGTCGCCGTGCGCAAGCCCGCTGCATCGCGCGAAACATCGGCGGAAGTGTATTTATTGGGCCGTCAATTGCGATAGTAGGGGTTTAGAATTCGCCGGACGTACCCAACTGCGGTTGAGGTCGCATTTAGCTGCGGCCTGAAGGTTGCCTGATAGATCGGGCGCGTAGAGGAGTTCCCTTGAACAACAACATGTTTGCGAAAGCCGCCATCTGGATGGTGATCGCGCTCGTCCTGTTCACGGTCTTCAAGCAGTTCGAGAGCCGCCAGAAGCCGACTGAGAACGTCAGCTACACGCAGTTCATGGACCAGGCGAAGGCCGGCCAGATCAAGCGGGTCGACGTCCAGGGGCGCAACCTGAACGTCACTCCAGTCGAAGGCAACCGCTACACGCTGACGTCGCCCGGCGACTTGTGGATGGTCGACGATCTGCGCAAGGCCGGCGTCCAGGTGTATGGCAAACCCGAGGAAGAGCAGTCGCTGCTGACGACGATTTTCGTCTCGTGGTTCCCGATGCTGCTGCTGATCGGTGTCTGGATTTTCTTCATGCGCCAGATGCAGGGCGGCGGCCGGGGCGGAGCGTTCTCATTCGGCAAGTCGCGCGCGCGCATGCTCGATGAGACCAACAACGCGATCACGTTTGCGGATGTAGCCGGTTGCGACGAGGCCAAGGAAGAAGTGCACGAGTTGGTCGAGTTTCTGCGCGACCCGTCGAAGTTTCAGAAGCTCGGTGGCCGGATTCCGCGCGGCGTGCTAATGGTCGGTTCGCCCGGTACCGGCAAGACGTTGCTGGCAAAGGCGATCGCAGGCGAAGCCAAGGTTCCGTTTTTCTCGATCTCCGGTTCGGACTTCGTCGAGATGTTTGTCGGCGTCGGCGCGGCGCGGGTGCGCGACATGTTCGACCAGGCGAAGAAACACGCGCCTTGCATCATCTTCATCGATGAGATCGATGCGGTCGGGCGTCAGCGCGGCGCCGGTCTCGGCGGCGGCAACGACGAGCGCGAGCAGACACTGAATCAGATGCTGGTCGAGATGGACGGCTTCGAAACCGGCATGGGCGTGATCGTGATTGCCGCGACCAACCGCCCCGACGTGCTCGATCCTGCGCTGTTGCGTCCGGGCCGCTTCGATCGTCAGGTCGTCGTGCCGCTGCCCGATATTCGCGGCCGCGAACAGATTCTGAACGTTCATATGCGCAAGGTGCCGATCGGCGCCGATGTGCGCGCGGACTTGTTGGCGCGTGGCTCGCCGGGATTTTCGGGTGCGGATCTCGCCAACCTGGTCAACGAAGCCGCGCTGTTCGCCGCCCGGCGCAGCGCGCGCGTGGTCGAGATGGTCGACTTCGAAAAGGCCAAGGACAAGATCATGATGGGCGCCGAGCGCAAATCGATGGTCATGACCGAGGAAGAGCGCTTGAACACGGCGTATCACGAGTCGGGCCACACGCTGGTCGCGAAGTTGATGCCGAAGAGCGACCCGGTGCACAAGGTCACGATCATTCCGCGCGGCCGCGCGCTTGGCGTGACGATGCAGTTGCCCGAACAGGATCGTTACGCATACGACCGGCAGTACCTGTTGAGCCGGATCGCGGTTCTGTTTGGCGGGCGGATCGCCGAAGAAGTGTTTATGAACCAGATGACGACCGGCGCCAGCAACGACTTCGAGCGCGCGACGCAAATGGCGCGCGACATGGTGACGCGCTACGGCATGAGCGATGCGCTGGGCCCGATGGTCTACGCCGAAAACGAAGGCGAAATCTTCTTGGGACGCTCGATTACCAAGACCACCAATGTCTCGGAAGAAACGATGCGCAAGGTCGATGCCGAAATCCGTCGCATCATCGACGAGCAGTACGCGATCGCGCGCAAGCACATCGAAGAAAATCGCGACAAGATCGAAGCAATGGTCAAAGCGCTGCTCGAATGGGAAACGATCGATACCGAACAGATCGACGACATCCTTGCCGGGCGTCCGCCACGCCCGCCGAAGTCGACCGGCTCGGTGCCGCCGGCCGGTGGCAAGTCGCCCGGCGGCGGTACCGAAGCTGTCGTGCAGCCTGCTTAGTCGACGCAGTCCTGAAAGAGGCCGGCACCCCGGCCTTTTTTATTGCGTTTCTACAATGCAGGCGATGCTTAACCGTGAGGTAGAAATCAAACAACAGCCCACATGGTCGGTTGCGGGCCGCGAGCTTGCGCTCGACCGCGTGCTCGTGATGGGCATCGTCAACGTCACGCCCGATTCGTTTGCCGATGGCGGGCGCCACTTCAACCACGCCGATGCATTGGCGCATGCACGACAGTTGATCGACGAAGGCGCCGACATCATCGACATCGGAGGCGAGTCGACGCGCCCGGGTGCAGCTGATGTGTCGCCCGACGAAGAAATCAGACGCGTAGTGCCGCTGCTCGAGGCGCTGGCGCCCGGCGCAGTTCCGTTGTCGGTTGACACCAGCAAGCCCGAGGTCATGCGCGCCGCGTTGGCGGCCGGCGCTGCGATCATCAATGACGTGCGTGCGCTGCAGCAGCCCGGCGCGCTGGAGGCGGTAGCAGACAGTGAGCTGCGGGCTGGTGCTGATGCACATGCAGGGCACGCCGCGCACGATGCAACAAGCACCTTACTATCGCGACGTGACGAGTGAGGTCGTACAGTTTCTGACGCGCGAGAGTGCAAAGCGCGCGCGCACGTGGAATCGACGGGCGGCGCATTGCGGTCGACCCGGGGTTCGGGTTTGGCAAGAGCATCGAGCATAATTTCACGCTTCTGTCTGAGCTATCGGCGCTGAAGCAAATGCAACTTCCGATCGTGGTGGGGCTGTCGCGAAAGTCGATGCTTGGCGCAGCGACGGGCCGCGCTGTGCACGATCGAGTGGCGGCTTCGGTAGCCGCCGCGTTGCTGGCCGCCGAGCGTGGTGCGAACATCGTGCGCGTGCACGACGTCGCGGCGACACGCGATGCACTGACGCGTGTGGAAAACGATGCAGGACCAAGTGCGCGTCCAATGAGCACCCGACGCAAGTATTTCGGCACCGACGGCGTGCGCGGCACGGTAGGCGAAGCGCCGATCACGCCGGAGTTCGTGTTGCGTCTGGGCCAGGCAACCGGCCGCGCGCTGCTGCAGGCTGCCAGTAGATCCGGCAGTCAACGCCCCACCGTATTGATAGGCAAGGACACGCGCATATCCGGCTACATGCTCGAAGCTGCGCTGGAAGCGGGTCTTTCGAGCGCCGGGGTGGACGTCGTGCTGTGCGGTCCGTTGCCGACTCCCGGAGTGGCTTACCTGACGCGAGCGCTCAGGCTCGATGCCGGCATCGTTATCAGCGCTTCGCACAACCCGTATCCAGACAATGGCATCAAGTTCTTTTCGGCACGCGGGACCAAGCTGTCGGACGCGGTTGAAGAGCGCATCGAGGCCGAACTCGAGCAGCCCTGGCACTGCGTCGATTCGAAGCTTCTCGGTAAGGTCAGGCGGCTTGACGATGCCGCCGGACGCTACATCGAGTTTTGCAAGCGCACGTTTCCGAACGAAGCTGACCTCAAGGGTCTCAAGATCGTCGTCGACAGCGCGCACGGTGCGGCTTATCACGTGGCGTCGCCGGTGTTCCACGAGCTTGGCGCCGAAGTCATTTCGCTCGGCGTGTCACCGAACGGAATGAACATCAACGACGGCGTCGGGGCAGTGCACGCGAGTCATCTCGCCGACGCGGTGCGCAGCACTCAAGCCGATTACGGGATCGCGCTCGATGGCGACGCCGACCGGGTTGTGATCGCCGATGCCGAAGGGCGGATTTATAACGGTGATGAATTGCTGTACATCATCGTGCGTGACCGGATGCGCCAAGCGAAAGTCGAAGGTGTGGTCGGCACGTTGATGACTAATTTTTCGCTGGAGCGTCGACTGCGCGAGCTCGACATTCCATTTTCGCGCGCGAAAGTCGGCGATCGTTACGTGCTGGAGATGCTGCAAGAGAAGAACTGGCTGTACGGCGGGGAAGGCTCCGGGCACCTGTTATGCCTCGATTGCCATACCACCGGCGACGGCATCGTCAGCGCATTGCAGGTGCTCTCGGCAGCTCGACGCCAGAACAAATCGCTCGCGCAACTCACTCATGATCTGGTGCTGATGCCGCAGGCGCTGGTCAACGCGACCGTAGAGCGCGGCTTCGAGTGGCGCTCACACACGGCTCTGGTCGCTGCGGTATCGGACGCGGAGCGCGAACTCAACGGCAGCGGCCGCGTACTGATTCGCCCCTCGGGAACCGAGCCTGTGCTGCGCGTAATGGTCGAAGCCTCGGAAGCCGAAATCGCCGAAGCGATGGCGCAGCGGCTTGCATCGACGATCCGTCCCGCGCTTA
>CAWAYV010000023.1:0-57013 GCA_963786295.1 uncultured beta proteobacterium
TAGTAAGCCAGCAAGTGGCAAGCCGGCGGTTTGCGCGGCGCGCGGTAGGCAGTGTGCACCACTTACCGTTCGGCGGTCGAGAGCGATGGCTCCCGGCGGCGAGGGTCTTGCGATGACCGTGATCCGTAATGGAAATTCGAGAAGTACTTCTTACGGCCGACGGAGCTGGTCGTCCTTGATCTGGTGTAGCACGGCGCTTATGCCGGCTGCAGCATGTCGTCTTTGACTTCTTCGTCCAGCGGCAGGCCGTTGATCGGCATCAGGTGCCGGTCCAGTACCCACGCGCGATTGTCTGACTGCAGGACCGGAGGCAGTGATGGGGCAAACTCGCAGAACAGCAGTAGCGGTCTGGCTGGCTCGACCACCCACTCTGGCTCTCCGTCCGTCGGGAGGGGTCCGAGAACCGTGACCGGCACGCCGATATTTGCAGCGCAGCGCGGGTCGCGCACGCCGATAATGATGGCCATGTCACCGACCTTGCACTTCATCGCGCGCTCCAGCGCACGGATTTGACGAGTCGGTGTAGCGGGAAGCGCGCCTGCTCGTGGCACTCTGAGTCATCAGTCGCGAGCGACGGCTGACGGCGATGGCGCATCGCTTACCTTGGCGTGCGGACGTCCTCTGACGCCGCTTTGGCATCCAATGGCGCTTGCTGCAGGCGCTCTACGAGATCGGCGGTAACGAGTTCTGCCGTCATCGCCGCAAGCCTCATCCGCATCAGCACTGCATAGACCGTTCTGCTATGGCCGCGCGCGGTCAGGAGGTCGAGTTCGCACGCGAGGCGTTCGACGTCTTTGCACAACCGAATGATTCGATCCGAAATCATTTCCTCAATCGCTACGGCATTCGCATTCATGCCGCCCTCTCAATCGATGCGGTGCCAGTGTGTCGTTGTTCTGCTCCCGCGATTGCGTCGATAAGCAAGGGATTCGAATTCACCAAAAAGGGCGGGGATTCGGACGCGTCTTCGCTCGTCCCACTGACGTGCGCCATGGCATGTGCGGTGGAGCTAAGCTGTGTGCGGATTAATGCGGCGGGCAAGCCCAGGCACTGGAAATACCAGAAGGGCTGACCCGCCCGGTCAGGGACGCCGCTCATGGCGCCGCCGAGCACAAGCGCTTATATTGAACCGTACGATAGATCGCCCGCGTCAGACTCTGTTCGCGTCGCGGGTCCGGCGGTTAACAGCCCACAAGGAGGGAGCCTCATGCATCAGAAGTCTGCTGTGAAATGGATTGCAGGTGCGGCCGTGATGTTGACGGCGGCGATCAGCCTGCCGGCGCACGCCGGCAAGACGCTCGACACAATGAAGCAGCGCGGGGCGCTCGTATGCGGCGTGAATGTGGGCCTCGCCGGTTTCTCGGCCGCCGACAGCCAGGGCAACTGGACCGGTCTCGACGTGGATGTTTGCAAGGCGCTGGCGGCTGCCGTGCTCGGCGACGCGGCCAAGGTGAAGTGGGTGCCACTCACCGCGCAGGCACGGTTTACGGCGCTGCAATCGGGCGAGGTCGACATCCTGTCGCGCAACACCACATGGACGCTGACACGCGATGCGTCGCTCGGACTCGATTTTATCGGCGTGACCTACTACGACGGTCAGGGCTTCATGGTGCCCAAAAAGACGAAGGTCACCAGCGCCAAGAGTCTGAAAGGTGTCGATGTCTGCGTGCAGTCCGGCACGACCACCGAGAAGAATCTGAACGACTACAACAAGAGCAACGACCTGCGCATGAAGCCGGTCGTGTTCGAGGGCCTGGAAGCGTCAGTCAAGGCGTTCTTCTCCGGCCGTTGCCAGGCGTATACGACGGACGCTTCGGGCCTGGCATCGATTCGCAACAAGGAGGCGAGCAATCCCGACGATTACGTGATCCTGCCCGAACTGATTTCGAAAGAGCCGCTCGGACCGGCGGTGCGCCGCGGCGACGACGAGTGGTTCGCGATCGCCAAGTGGGTGGTCTTCGCGCTGATCGAAGCCGAGGAATACGGAATCACGCAGGCAAACGTCGACAAGATGAAGGCGAGCACCGACCCGGCCGTGCAACGCATTCTCGGCACCGGCGAGGATATGGGCAAGCTGCTTGGCCTCGACAAGGAGTGGGCGTACCGCGCGATCAAGTCGGTTGGAAACTACGGCGAGATCTTCGAGCGCAACGTCGGTCCGAAATCCGCGCTTCAGCTGCCGCGCGGCCTGAATAATCTGTGGAACAAGGGCGGCATCATGTACGCGCCGCCTATTCGCTAAATAAGCGCTGATCGATTTCGGTGCTTGAACCTCCCTCCTTCGCCAAAGCGAAGGAGGGCTCTCGGGTGATCAGCAATCCATGGCTGACAGGCCCTCGCCGATACCCCCGCTAAAACGCCGCAGTTGGTCGTGGCGCAGTCAGGCGTTCCGCGGCGTCGTCTATCAGGTACTCGCGGTCAGCGTTATCGCGCTCGTGGCGTGGTTTCTGACCTCCAACACGCTGACCAATCTGCGCATCCGCGGCATTCAAAGCGGCTTCGATTTCCTGAGTCCAGCCAGCCGGCTTCGGCATCGGCGAGACCGTGATCGAGTTCGACTCGAGCAATCCCTACTGGAAAGCGTTTCTGGTCGGCCTGACGAACACGATCCGGGTGGCGATCATCGGCATTCTGATCGCCACGGTGCTGGGCACCGCGATCGGTATCGGCCGCCTGTCCAGAAATTTTCTGTTGCGCGCCGTATGCACGGCGTACGTCGAGATCTTCCGCAACATCCCCGTGCTGCTGCAGTTGCTGATGTGGTACCTGCTGTTGAACGAGCTGCTGCCGCCGTCCGCCGACGCACTGAATCCCGCTCCTGGGATGTACCTATCCAAAGGTGGTTTCGCTTTTCCGGTGCCGGTGTGGGTACCGGGGTATGGGCTGATGCTGGCCGGCGCGATTGCGGGCGTCGCTTTGGCGTGGCTGTACCGCCGCTGGGCACGCTCGCAGTTCGCGGCGACCGGACACGCGCGACCCATATTCTGGCCGTCGCTGGCGATCATCGCTGTTAGCGTCGCCGCGGGTTGGTTCGCCGGCGGCGCACCGACCGCGCTCGATATGCCCGAGAAAACCCAGTTCAACGTGACGGGAGGCGCCGCGGTAACGCCCGAGTTCCTCGCGCTAACTCTGGGACTTGCGATCTACACGGCCGCGTTCATTGCCGAGATCGTGCGTTCCGGAATCCAGGCCGTGCCGTGGGGGCAGATCGAAGCGGCAAGCTCGCTTGGCCTCAACCGCAAACGACAGTTGCAGCTCGTGCTGTTGCCGCAGGCGTTGCGCGTGATCATTCCGCCGCTGACGAACCAATATCTGAACCTGACCAAGAACTCTTCGTTGGCAGTCGCCGTCGGCTACCCCGACCTGGTATCGATCTCGAACACCACGCTTAACCAGACCGGTCGTGCGGTCGAGTGCATCACGATCATCATGGCGGTGTACTTGACGCTGTCGCTGTCCACGGCGGCGCTGATGAACTGGTACAACGCGCGCGCGGCGATCAAGGAACGATGAGCGCAACGTCCGCAAGTTCGGTCGATACCTTTGCGCCCATCGCCGCACGCCCGGCGCCGGTGGCGACTCGCGGCACTTTGGGCTGGGTCCGGCGCAACCTTTTTGGCGGACCGGCCAGCGTGCTCGCCACGCTGACCATCATCGCCGCGTTGTTCTACTACGTTCCAGGCTTCATCGACTGGGCGGTTGTCAACGCGGTCACGCGACCCGACGTCGCAGCGTGTCGCGCGCTCGACGGTGCCGGCGCGTGTTGGGGTGTGATCGCCGAAAAATACCGGCTGATCCTTTTTGGGCGCTATCCGTTCGACGAACAATGGCGACCGTTGGCGGCAACGGTTCTGATGGTCGCGGTGCTGATCGCGAGTTGCACGCGGCCACTATGGAGCCGGTGGTTAGTGCTCGCATGGGTTATCACCTTCGCGGCGTTCTTCATCCTGATGCGCGGCGGCGTCTTTGGATTGTCGGAAGTGGAGACCGATCGTTGGGGCGGGCTGCCGCTGACGTTGCTGCTTTCCACGATCGGCATCGCTGCGGCGTTCCCGATTGCCATCCTCGTTGCGCTGGGACGCCGGTCGCGTCTGCCCGCGCTGCGCACGATTTGCATTGTTTACGTCGAGCTGATCCGCGGAGTCCCGTTGATCTCGGTGCTGTTCATGGCGTCGTTCATGTTTCCGCTGTTTATGCCGCAAGGGGTCACGATCAACGTGCTGCTGCGCGTGCTGGTTGGCATCACGCTGTTCGCGGCGGCGTACCTGGCCGAAGTCGTCAGGGGCGGCCTGCAGGCAATACCCAACGGCCAGCTTGAGGCCGCTGCATCACTGGGTCTTTCCTATTGGCAGACGCAGCGCAAGATCGTTCTGCCGCAGGCGCTGCGGCTCGTGGTCCCTTCGATCATGAATAGCTTTATCAGCACGTTTAAGGACACGTCGCTGGTCACGATCGTCAGTCTGTACGAGCTGACCGGCTCGGTTACGCTGGCGCTCGCCGGCGACGCGAACTGGCGGCCGTTCTTCGTGGAGGCGTATCTGTTCATCGCCGCGATCTACTGGATCTTCTGTTATGCGATGTCGCGTTACAGCCAGTGGGTTGAGCAGCACTTGAATGTCGGCATAAGACGGGCCTGACAGTGCCAGAGCCCATCATCACCTTCGACAAGGTCAACAAGTGGTTCGCGCAGTTTCATGTGTTGCGCGATATCGATCTCGAAGTGGGACAAGGCGAACGCATCGTCATCTGCGGCCCCTCCGGTTCAGGCAAGTCGACGCTGATCCGCTGCATCAACCGCCTCGAAGAGCATCAGCAGGGACGGCTCGTCGTCGACGGTGTCGAACTGTCCGACGACGTCAAGGCGATCGAAGCGGTTCGCCGCAAGGTCGGCCTCGTATTCCAGCAGTTCAACCTGTTTCCTCACCTAACCGTGCTCGAGAACCTGACCTTGGCGCCGATGTGGGTGACGGGCGTTCCGCAGAAGGAGGCCGAGGAAAGGGCGATGGCGCAATTGACGCGCGTACGCATCGCCGAGCAGGCGCACAAGTATCCGATGCAATTGTCAGGCGGTCAGCAGCAACGCGTTGCGATCGCGCGCGCGCTTTGCCTGACACCCAAGATCATGCTGTTCGACGAGCCCACCTCGGCGCTCGACCCGGAAATGATCAAAGAAGTACTCGACGTGATCATCGAGCTTGCCAAACAGGGAATGACGATGATTTGCGTCTCGCACGAGATGGGCTTCGCCAAGTCGGTCGCCGACCGCGTGATCTTCATGGACTTCGGCCAGATCGTCGAACAGAACTCGCCCGAAGAGTTCTTCAATCACCCGAAACACGAACGGACGCGCGACTTTTTGTCGAAGATCCTGAGTCATTGACGGCGCCGCAGGGTGCGCCAGCGAAATACCACGCAGACGACCGCCACGACGGCGAGCACGACGATGGGGGCGAAATGAAAGTGTGGTTCTGGCTCGCCGTGGCCAGGATGAGCTAGTGCGCCACCACACACAACAAAAAGTATTAGCGCAACGCGGCTCATAGCATGCCTTCGGTTTCGATGAACTTCACGATTGTGTCCACGCCTTGCCCAGTTTTCAGGTTCGAGAACACAAACGGCCGCTCATTGCGCATCTTCTTCGCGTCGCGGTCCATTACCTCGAGCGAAGCGCCGACCATCGGCGCGAGATCGATCTTGTTGATGATCAGCAGGTCGCTCTTCGTGATGCCCGGGCCGCCTTTGCGAGGGATCTTGTCGCCAGCCGCGACGTCGATCACGTAGAGCGTCAGGTCCGACAGTTCGGGGCTGAAGGTCGCAGCGAGGTTATCGCCGCCCGACTCGATCAGGATCAGATCGAGGTTGGGAAAACGTTTGTCGAGCCGCGCCACCGCTTCGAGATTGATCGACGCATCCTCGCGGATCGCGGTGTGCGGGCAGCCGCCGGTTTCGACGCCGATGATTCGCTCGGGCACCAACGCTTCGTTGCGCACGAGAAACTGCGCGTCTTCTTCGGTGTAGATGTCGTTGGTAACCGCGGCGATGTTGTATTTGTCTCGCAGCGACCGGCACAGCGAGAGCATCAACGCGGTCTTGCCGGAGCCCACCGGGCCGCCGATTCCGATTCTGAGCGTCATGATCTGAACAGTCTCGAGTATTGGGTTTCGTGTTTCGAAGAAAGAATCGCGAAGCCGGGCGCGAAACTGCCGAGGTCTTCGTCGCGCAGCGCGACGGCACCGTTCACGACGTCAGGTATCCGGCTCGCGAGAGACAGAAGCATTCGTTGACCGTCGGTCTGGCCGAGGGGAACTGCCTTCACCGCCGCCATCACTTGGTTTTCAAGCCATGACCACAGATACGCTTGCAGCGCTTCATGTGGATCGATGTTCCATGCATTGACTGCGGTCGCGAATGCGGCAGGAAATGCCGGCTCTTCGAGCGCGAGCGGTTCGATACCGAGGTTCGGCAGCAGACGGTTCAGCGAATAGCCCATCTGCACTGTCTCAGCGCGCAACTCGGCGGTCTCGCGACTGGCGAGAAACAGCGCGTTCAGCGATTCCATCTCCGTGGGATTCCTGATCAAGCGAAAAAGGACTGGCGCTTCCAGCCGCGCGATCGAAAATTCCATCACATCGCCGATCCACTGCTCGGCGCTGGCAGCATCGCTCACGACGCCCGCGTCGATCGCCGCTTCGAGTCCTTGCGAATAGCTGTACGCACCCACCGGCAGCGTTGGGCTCGCGAGCTGCAGCAGCCGCACAAGGCGCGTGCTGCCGTTAGTGCTTGTGGTCATGGTCGCGATGGTCGTGATCATGCGCATGGTCATGATCGTGATGATGATCGTGGATCTTCGCTGAGCCGTGTTCGTGCCCGGCTCCACCGTACGCGCCTGCTTCGGGTTCAAACGGCGCTACCGTCCGGCCGACTTTCGCGCCGAGACCTTCAAGCATCCGTTCGAGCACGTGATCGTCGCCGAGCCGCAGGTAGCCGTCGCCGACCTCGACCGGCACGTGGCGATTGCCGAGGTGATACGCGACCTTCGCCAGCCCGACCGCAGTTGCGCATTCCACGTGCAGCACGTTCTCCGGCTGCGCAATGACTTCAATGATGCGGCCGTCAGACGTCGTCACCAGGTCGCCGCCGCGCAGGATCTCGCCTCGCGGCAGCATCACACCCACTTCTTCGCCGGATGCGAGCTGCGCCTTGAAGCGGCTCTTCTGTCGCATCTCGAACGGCAGCTCGAGCTGTCCCTTGATCTCGATCTTGTACGCGCCGCGCACGATCTTCAGCTTGTGTTTGATCTCGACCATCAGAAAAGGAAGTAGCGTTGAGCCATCGGCAGAACTTTGGCAGGTTCACAGGTCAGCAGCTCGCCGTCGGCGCGTACTTCGTACGTTTGCGCGTCGACTTCAATCGTCGGCGTCCCGTCGTTGTGCACCATGTCTGCCTTGCCGATCGCGCGCGTGTTCTTGACAGCCTCGACGCGCCGACGAAGGCCGAGTTGTTCGGGCACGCCCCCAGCGACCGCGGCCTGCGACAAGAAGTTGATACACGTCGCGTTCATCGCGGAGCCGAACGCGCCGAACATCGGGCGGTAGTGCACGGGCTGCGGCGTCGGGATCGATGCATTCGGATCGCCCATCGCCGCGGCGGCGATGCTGCCGCCCTTGATGATCAGCGACGGCTTGACGCCGAAGAATGCCGGCTTCCACAACACGAGGTCGGCGAACTTGCCTGCTTCTACCGAGCCGACGATGTGTGAGATGCCCTGTGTGATCGCCGGGTTGATCGTGTACTTGGCGATGTAGCGCTTGACGCGGAAGTTGTCGTTACGCGTCGAATCTTGTGGCAGCGTGCCGCGCTGAGTCTTCATCTTGTGCGCCGTTTGCCACGTTCGGATGATGACTTCGCCGACGCGCCCCATCGCCTGACTATCCGACGACATCATCGAGAACACGCCGAGATCGTGCAGCACGTCTTCCGCGGCGATTGTCTCGCGGCGGATGCGGCTCTCGGCGAAGGCAACGTCTTCGGCGATCGAAGCGTCGAGGTGATGACACACCATCAGCATGTCGAGATGCTCGTCGACCGTGTTGACGGTGTAGGGCATGGTCGGATTGGTCGACGACGGCAGGACATTCGGCAAGCCCGCGCAACGAATGATGTCGGGCGCGTGGCCGCCGCCGGCGCCCTCGGTGTGAAAGGTTGCGATCGTGCGGCCCTTGAACGCGGCGATCGTGTCTTCGACGAAGCCCGATTCGTTCAACGTGTCGGTGTGAATTGTTACCTGCACGTCGTAGCGGTCGGCCACCGATAGGCAGCAGTCGATCGCCGCGGGCGTCGTACCCCAATCTTCGTGCAGCTTCAGCCCATACGCGCCGGCCTCGATCTGCTCCTCGAGTGCGGCGGGCAAACTCGCGTTGCCCTTGCCTTGGAAGCCGAGGTTCATCGGAAAGCTCTCGGCCGCCTTCAGCATCGAATGGATATGCCACGGACCCGGCGTGCATGTCGTCGCGGAGGTGCCGGTCGCCGGACCGGTGCCACCGCCGAGCATCGTCGTGACGCCGCTCATCAATGCTTCTTCGATTTGCTGCGGACAGATGTAATGGATGTGCGTGTCGATGCCGCCGGCAGTCACGATCGCGCCCTCACCGGCGATGATCTCGGTGCCGGGGCCGATCACGATATCGACGCCCGGTTGTACATCCGGGTTGCCAGCCTTGCCGATTTTCGAGATGAGTCCGTTCTTGAGGCCGATATCGGCTTTGACGATTCCCCAGTGATCGATGATCAGCGCGTTGGTGATCACCGTGTCGGCGACTTCGGCTGATGCACGCTGGCTTTGCCCCATGCCGTCGCGGATCACCTTGCCGCCGCCGAACTTGACTTCCTCGCCGTAGAACGTGAAATCCTTTTCGACTTCGATCCACAGATCGGTGTCGGCAAGACGTACGCGATCACCGGTCGTCGGGCCGAACATCTCCGCATACGCCTGACGGGAAATCTTCATTCTTTGAGCTTCGACGCCAATGAGCCCATCACCTTCGCGGTGAAACCGAAAACTTTTCGGTCACCCGCGAGCGCGACCAACTCGACCGTGCGCGATTGACCGGGCTCGAAGCGCACCGCGGTGCCGGCGGCGATGTTCAGACGGAAGCCGTACGCTTTGTTGCGCTCGAACTTCAACGCGCTGTTCGTCTCGAAGAAATGGTAGTGCGAGCCCACCTGAATCGGCCGGTCTCCAGAATTTGTCACTTGAACGACGACGGTTTTTCGTCCGTCGTTCAGGACGATTTCTCCCGCGACTGTTTCGATTTCGCCCGGGATCATGGGATTGGGTGGTGCACGGTGACGAGCTTCGTACCGTCCGGAAACGTCGCTTCGACCTGAATCTCGGGAATCATCTCCGGCACGCCTTCCATCACGTCGCCACGCTTCAGCAGCGTCGCACCGTACCCCATCAATTCGGCGACCGATTTGCCGTCGCGTGCGCCTTCTATGATGGCGGCGCTGATGTAGGCGACCGCTTCCGGGTAGTTCAATTTCAGTCCGCGGCCCTTTCGTCGCTCGGCCAGCAGCGCTGCGGTGAAGATCAGCAGCTTGTCCTTCTCGCGCGGAGTCAGTTCCACTAGTGGCCTGTAACAGTCGATTCGGAAGGGAAAGGTGTGTCTGGGGGAGCCGAATGCGCGAAGCGAGCCGCGTCGCGTAGCCGACGCATACGCGCAAGGTGAGCGACAAAGCAGTCGGCCGCCCAGACGCGCAAGGCACTTTCGAATTGGCTGTCACAGGCCACTATGTGCTCCAGATTCTTGGCAATTGCGCCTCTCGGCCGATGATCGCGGGGCGAAGAACTTGCCAGAGCTCGATGAAACGTTGCTTCGCCGATTCGCTGGAGTCGCCAAGATGGCGTGCGACAAGCAGGCCCGGTAGCAGCGTTACCGACACGTCGTCCACTGCACGGCATGCGTCGACCACGTTCGAACTGATCTGCGGCGAGACGGCGACCAATGTGGCGCATACCGATTTCCCGTTCAACCCCGCGGCAGAGTGCATCAATCGGCCGCCCGCATCGATCGCACCCCGCTCTCGCCACAACGGTTTGCCGTTTCTGGAAATCCTGTTTCGCAAATCGATGCGACCCTTGCTGAAGCGCTCTCCGGACCCGGTGCGTCCGAGACAGAGGATCTCCCAGCCGATGTAGCGCGCGTGCGCGCCGAGGCTTACTTCGCAATCCATTTCAGCGAGCGCGCCATCGAACATGATCGTTTCTTGCGGCAGCCATTCCATGCTGCCGTCGACTTCGAAGCGAAGCTTTTGGCTTGCGTAGGAACCCGCGGAGCGATACCACTTGCCCGCGCCCGGAGTCGTTAGCAGCACTGCCGCCCCCGAACTAGTCTTTACATGCAGCGACAGTTGATCGCCACCAACGAGTCCTGCCGGCGGATGAACGATGACCGCATGACAGACCTCGTCGCCCTCGGGATACAACGGCTTCTGCACGACAAGCGGGCCCTCGAAGCGCTTCTCGATGAGAGTTGTTTTTCCCTGTTCGGGTTGGAACCGAAGGAAAAGTGCGGCCTTCCATGGTGCGGAGATCGGCTCGGCGACACGCATCTAGGGCCCTACGGTCATACCGCGAGCAGTCGCCGCACGTCATCGCGGTCCATGTCGGCACCGGCGCCACGCGCGGCGATCTCGCCGCGCTCCATCACGAGATATTGATCCGCAAGCGAGCGCGCGAAGTCGTAATACTGCTCGACGAGCAGTATTGCCATCTCGCCGCTCTCGGCCAGCGTGCGAATCGCGCGCTCGATATCCTTGATGATCGAAGGCTGGATACCTTCTGTCGGCTCATCGAGGATCAGCAGGCGCGGTCCCACCGCAAGCGCGCGGCCGATCGCGAGTTGTTGTTGCTGGCCACCGGAAAGGTCGCCGCCGCGCCGCCGCAGCATGCTTCGGAGGACCGGGAACATCTCGAAGATCCGTTCCGGAATGCTGGCGCCGGGCGGGCGCGCGGCCAGACCCATCTGCAGATTCTCTTCGACGGTAAGCCGCGGAAATATCTCTCTTCCTTGCGGCACATAACCGATGCCTGCACGCACGCGCTCGTAAGGCTTGACAGCGGTGATGTCCTTCTGCTGAAAGAGAACCTGTCCGCTCTTTGCGGGCAGTAACCCCATCAGTGTCTTCAGCAGCGTGGACTTGCCGACGCCATTGCGGCCGAGCAGTGCAGTGACCTTACCCGCCGGCGCTTCGAATGACAGGTTGCGCAGGATATGGCTGCCGCCGTAATACTGATTTAGGTTGGAGACCGCGAGCATTCGACTATATGTCCCTGTGTAAGTCTATCGACCGAGATAAACCTCGATCACACGCGGATCATTTTGCACGTGTTCCATCGGCCCCTCCGCGAGTACGCTGCCTTCGTGCAGCACGGTGACCTTGCGCGCGATCTTGCTGACGAATGCCATGTCGTGCTCGACGACGACCAGCGAATGCTTACCGGCGAGCGAGACGAAGAGCTCCGCAGTGCGCTCGGTCTCCTCGTCGCTCATACCCGCCACGGGTTCGTCGAGTAGCAGTAGCTTCGGCTCCTGCATCAGCAGCATGCCGATCTCGAGCCATTGCTTCTGGCCATGCGACAGCAGCCCGGCGATCCGGTAGGCAGCGTCGTCGAGCCTGATCAGCTGCAGCATTGCGTCGATGCGGTTTTTCTCGTCGGCGGACAGCTTGGCGAACAGCGTTCTGCGCACGCGCTTGTCCGCCTTCATCGACAACTCGAGATTCTCAAACACCGTGTGGCGCTCAAAGATCGTCGGCTTCTGAAATTTACGTCCGATGCCCGCGTGCGCGATCTGCGCTTCGGAGTACTTGGCCAGGTCGATCGTCTGGCCGAAGAACGCGGTGCCGGTGTCGGCGCGCGTCTTGCCGGTGATCACGTCCATCATGGTCGTCTTGCCGGCACCGTTCGGCCCGATCACGCAGCGCAATTCTCCCGCGTCGATCGAAAGCGACAGGTTGTTCAACGCGCGGAAGCCGTCAAAGCTCACGGTGATGCCTTCGAGGTAGAGGACGACGCCGTGCGTGACGTCCAGGCCTTCGGTTGCAACGCGGCCGAAGTCCGAGATCGTGCTGCCTTCGCGCGCAGGAGGATGCATCGCAATGCTGCTCACGCCCGCTCCCTGCGCTTGTTGATCAGTCCCAGTACACCCTGCGGGAGAAACAGCGTCACCAGGATAAACAGCAGGCCGAGGAAGAACAGCCAGTACTCTGGAAACGCCTGTGTAAAGAAGCTTTTGGCGCCGTTGACGAGCCCGGCACCGAGCGCCGCGCCGGCCAGCGTGCCGCGGCCGCCGACTGCAACCCAGATCGCGATCTCGATCGAGTTGGCGGGTGACATCTCGCTCGGATTGATGATGCCGACCTGCGGCACATACAGCGCGCCGGCAATGCCGCACAGCACGGCCGACAGCGTCCACACGAACAGTTTGTAATACAGCGTGTCATACCCGCAAAACATCACGCGCGTCTCCGCGTCGCGGATCGCGGCGAGCACGCGGCCGAACTTGGAAGTGACCAGCCAGCGTGCGAGCAGCAGCGTGCCGATCAGCGTCGCACCGGTAATGGCGAACAGCGCCATACGCGTTTGTGGCGTGGCGATTGGAATGTCGAGGATGCGGCGGAAGTCGGTGAAGCCGTTGTTGCCGCCGAAGCCGGTGGCGTTACGGAAGAACAGCAGCATCGCCGCGAACGTCAGCGCCTGCGTGATTATCGAAAAGTAAACGCCCTTGACGCGTGAGCGAAACGCGAAATAACCAAACACATAGGCGAGCAGACCCGGCACCACGACGACCAGCATCGCGCACCACAGGAACGAATCCGAGTTGAACCACTGCCACGGGAATTCTTTCCAGTCGAGAAACACCATGAAGTCAGGCATCGGTTGGCGATACTGGCCGTCGGATCCGATCTGTCGCATTAGGTACATGCCAAACGCGTAGCCGCCGAGCGCGAAGAACAGGCCGTGGCCGAGCGACAGGATGCCGGCGTAGCCCCAGATCAGATCCATCGCCACTGCGACGATCGCGAAGCACATGATCTTGCCGAGCAATGTGACCCAGTAGGTCGAGATGTGAAACGGGCTGTCGGGTGCGACGACCAGATTGAACACCGGAAACACGACGAAGATCACCGAGGCGAACGCTGCGAGAATCGTCCAGCCCCGGACGCCATAGAGGCGATGGTTCAGGCGCTCGACAATCACGCTTCCGCCGCTCGCCCCTTCAGCGCAAACATGCCCTGCGGGCGCTTCTGGATGAACACGATGATGAAGATCAGCACTGCGATCTTCGCCAGCACCGCGCCCTGCCACGCCTCGAGCAGTTTGTTGGCGAAGCCGAGTCCGAGCGCGGCGTAGACGGTGCCGGCGAGCTGGCCGACACCGCCGAGCACGACGACCATGAACGAATCGACGATGTAGGCCTGGCCGAGATCGGGGCCGACGTTGCCGATCTGCGAAAGCGCGCAGCCTGCTAACCCCGCGATGCCAGAACCGAGGCCGAATGCCCACATGTCGACGCGCGCCGTCGGCACACCGACGCACGATGCCATCTCGCGGTTCTGCGTGACGCCACGCACGAACAGTCCGAGCCGCGTGCGGTTCAGCAGGAAGTAGATCAGCACCAGCACGAACGCTGCGAAGCCGATGATCACAATGCGGCTCCACGGCAGCACGACGCCGGTCATCACTTCGAACCCGCCCGACATGAACGCCGGATTCTCGACCTGCACGTTCTGCGCACCGAAGATCGTGCGCACCGCCTGGATCAGAATCAGGCTGATTCCCCACGTTGCGAGCAGCGTTTCGAGGGGACGCCCGTACAGCCAGCGAATTACCGTGCGCTCCATCGCGATTCCGACGAGAGCAGACACCGCAAACGCAATCGGAATCGCGACGAGCAGGTACCAGTCGAAGAACGCCGTGTTGCGAAACAGTCCCTGCACTACGTACGTCGCGTAAGCGCCGATCATGATCAGCTCGCCGTGCGCCATGTTGATGACACCCATCAGTCCATAGGTGATCGCGAGGCCGAGCGCAGCGAGCAGCAGGATCGAGCCAAGACTCACGCTGGTGAAGACAACACCGAGGCGCTCACCCCATGCCAGACCGCTTTCGATCTCGCGCAGACTTCTCTGCGCTTCGATCCGCAGCTCTTCATCTTTCTCGGATTCGAGAAACGAGAGCAACAAGCCTTTGGTGTTGGCGCTGCTTGAGCTCGCCAGCTTCTTCACTGCGGCCAGACGTGTGCTGCGATCCTCGGCACGCAGCTCCAAAGTCGCAGCGAGTTGCTCGAGCAGCGGCTTGATCGAAGCGATCGGTTTCCTTAGCGAGCGCCAATTTCACCATCGGCAGCATCGCCGGCTCGGCGCCACCGGCGAGCTCCCGGGCAGCAGCAAGACGGATATCGCGCTCCGGTGAGACCAGCTTTAATGCAGCCAGCGCAGCGCCGAGTTCGCGCCGCAGTCGGTTGTTGACGGTGATGTCTTCTTTGTCGCCCGGGATGGTTGCGAGCTTCTCGCCCGTTACCGCGTCGGCCGCGCTATCGCCCTTGATGATCAGGACACGTTTGCCCGACGTATAAAGCTCGCCGTCGGCAAGCGCCTGCAAAATGGCGGTGGATTTCTCATTGCCCGCAGCGACTAGTTGCGCAATCGCCTCGACCTGCTCGTCGCTTTCTCCGAACGCGAGCTTTTCGACCGTATTCGCTTGTTGCGCGAACGCGCCGAAGGTGAGACAGCAAAAAACCACTGCTAACAGTGCTCTCATATGAAAAGGGGCCGCCGAAGCGGCCCCTGCTGATGTTGCAACTCACTTCGTGATGATTGTCTTGCCGTCGGGCACGTCGGGTTTCTTGTCGTTGCCCGGGATGTACGGACTCCAGGGCTGCGCTCTGACCGGTCCCTTGGTTTTCCAAACCACGTTGAATTGGCCGTCGCCTTTTACTTCGCCGATGAATACGGCCTTGTGCAGATGGTGATTTTTTTCGTCCATTTTCGACACGATGCCCGAGGGCGCGGTGAACGTCTGGCCAGCCATCGCTGCGATGACCTGGTCGGTGTCGAACGTCTTGGCTTTTTCGACCGCCTGCTTCCACATATAGATGCCGATGTACGTAGCTTCCATCGGATCGTTGGTCAGCGGCTTGTCCGCGCCCGGCAGCTTCTTGGCCTTGGCATAAGCGGCCCACTTGGTCTTGAAATCGTCGTTAGCCGGCGCTTTGATCGACATGAAGTAATTCCACGCCGCGAGATGGCCGACCAGCGGCTTGGTGTCGACTCCACGCAATTCCTCTTCGCCGACCGAGAACGCAACCACCGGAACGTCGGTCGCCTTCAGTCCCTGGTTGCCGAGTTCCTTGTAAAACGGCACGTTGGAGTCACCGTTGATCGTCGAAACAACCGCAGTCTTGCCGCCGGCTGCGAACTTCTTGATATCGGCGACGATCGTCTGGTAATCGCTGTGGCCGAACGGTGTGTACTTCTCGTCGATGTCCTTATCGGCGACGCCCTTCGACTTCAGGAACGCGCGCAGGATCTTGTTGGTCGTGCGCGGATACACATAGTCGGTGCCGAGCAGCACCCAGCGCTTGGCGCCGCCACCTTCCTTGCTCATTAGATATTCGACGGCCGGTATTGCCTGCTGGTTAGGCGCGGCGCCGGTGTAAAACACATTCTTCGACAGCTCTTCGCCTTCGTACTGCACGGGATAGAAGAGCAGGCCGTTCAGCTCTTCAAAGACCGGCAGCACCGATTTGCGAGACACGGACGTCCAGCAACCGAACACCGCAGCGACTTTGTCTTGCGTGATTAATTGGCGCGCCTTCTCGGCGAACAGCGGCCAGTTCGACGCGGGGTCGACCACGATGGGCTCGATCTTCATGCCCATCACGCCGCCCTTGGCGTTGATTTCTTCGAACGCCATCAGCGCGACGTCTTTTAATACCGTTTCCGAGATCGCCATCGTGCCGGAGAGCGAGTGCAACACGCCCACCTTGACTGTCTTCTGTTGCGCAAACGCGCCCTGCGATGAAATGCCCGCCGCCATTAGCGCGGCGCTCACGGCGACGGCCTTGACTATCCCTCTTCGTTTCAACATGCGCTTCCCCCGTGGATTGCGACAAGACGCCGACCGCCGGCGCTTTCGAAACTACGGCTTCGCAAGACCTATGCCAAATTGCAAGTCGTTGAGACGAATAGGAATTTTTAGTTGTGGTGCGGATGGATCGCCCTGCGATGGTGCGATGCGCCAGCAGGTGCACCAGGATCGGGCGCCTTAGCACCGGCGCTGACAAGGTTTACTGGCGTTTATTTGCCCGCAGCCTTGGCGGCGCCTGTCCGCTCGCGCTTGATCGCGAACTCATCCCTTTCATCGAAGTCCCTGTTCGCGCAGCGCTCGACCCAACTTTGTCGTTCTTTATCCAACGTGCTGCCCTGTTCCTTCAGCGCGGGAAGGCGCGCGTTGTACGCTTCACCAACGACATTGCGTCGCCCCTCCTCATCAACCAGCGCCTGTTTTGCTGCGTCATCCGCCGGATCGAGCGAAGCGCGCTTGCGTTCCAGCTCGGCATCCATACGTGCGACTTCGGCGCGCTGCTGGTCGAGCGATGCTTGCTCCTTCAGCACGCTTTCTCTCATCGCCGCAGGCGATCCTGCTGATCCATACACGCGCGTAATTGATCGCGGCTCATCGGCTTCTGTTTGGTCTTGCTTTGTTGCTTGGCCGGTGCGGTTTTTGGCGGAGGATCGGCAGCGTAAGCAGGCAGCAGCACCGCTGATGCCAGCAAACCGATCGAAAGCCGCATTGCGCGGCGATGGCGACTCCAAGTGCTATGCATTCGATGGCTCCAAAGCGGAAACGCGGCAGTTTATTGCCTTGGTGCGGCAAGCCGCGTACCGGGCGGCCATAGGTTTGACGACCGCCGATCGCAGGTTTACCTTGCCTCTGTGGCAGTGAGCTGAAGAGGAGACCGCATGAAGTTGAGTCCCGAGCAACGCGCGCAGTTCGATCGCGACGGTTATCTGTTTTTTCCCGGCTTGTTTTCGCGTGAAGAAACCAAGGTTCTGACGGACGCCGTGCCCGAGCTCTACGCCCGCCGCGACATCTGCAATGTGCGCGAAAAGGATTCCGACGCGGTTCGCACCAACTTTGCCGCGCATCTTTACAGCGTGCCGTTCGCAAAGCTCGCGCGCCACCCTCGAATGGTCGATCCGGTGCGTGATCTGTTCGGCGAAGACGTCTACATGCACCAGTTCAAGATCAACGGCAAGATGGCGTTCGAGGGCGATGTGTGGCAGTGGCATCAGGACTACGGTACCTGGCTTAACGACGACCTGATGCCGACCGAGCGCGCGATGAACGTCGCGATCTTTCTGGACGACGTCAACGAGTACAACGGGCCGCTGATGTTCATCCCCGGCAGCCACAAGCGAGGCGTGGTCAACGCCAAGCATGATGTGTCGACGACCAGCTATCCGCTATGGACGATCGATAACGATCTGATTCGGCAACTGGTGCAGCGCGCCGGCGGCGAAGAACTGGCGGCATCGTCGCTCCGAAGGGGCCATCGGGATCGATGATCCTGTTTCACTCGTGCCTGGTGCACGCGTCGAGCAGCAACCTCTCGCCGTGGGATCGGGTCAGCGTGTATCTAAGCCTGTGCACGGTCAGCAACCATATCCGCCGCTTTAAGCGCCCGGAGTACATCGCGCACCGGGACTTCACGCCGATCCAGACGCTGCCGGACGATTGCTTGCTGAAGGACTACGCGGTGGAGCTTCCGTGGAAAAACGGAATGCCGCCGAGCGCGCTGCAGACTTCAGTTGAAGAGCTAAAGGTCGCCGCCTGACCCAGGTCCGTATATCTGGGCAAGCGCGCGAACGGTGTTCGCCATGCGCTCGCGCAATTGCTTCGGCTTCAGCACTTCACCCTCACTGCCTAGCCGCAGCAACTCGATGGCCGCATATTCGATCGACTCGATCGGAATCGTGACCCGACTCCATCCGTCGGCACCAACGGTAGTCCGTGTGCGGTTGGCTGCTTCCGCTACTGCAGCACTGAATCCTTTCAGACGTTGCATGCCGAGCGCCGTGATCCGCACGACAGCGGTTCCGCGATAGAGGCCAGCCTCGAATCGTTCGATCGACGTCGCCCAATATTTTGCAAGGTCAAACTTTCTGGGCCGCGCAAATTTGCCAGGGCGCACTTCTAGTTGCTGAACGCGCGATAAGCGAAAGGTACGGAGCTGGTTGTGGCTGCGAGCTACGACGTACCACTCGCCCGCTTTTTGCACGAGGCCCAATGGCTCGATGATGCGATCCCCCACGCCCTTCCAGCTTTCGTAACGGATGTTCAGCCGCCGATCGTTCCACACGGCCTGGGCTACTTCGTTCAGATGCTCGGCACGGTCGGCGCTTCGGTACCAGCCCACCGGATCCAGGTGAAGGCGCGAACCGACTCGTCGCGCATCTGCCTGCCACTGCGGCGGGAGCGCAGCGAGTAGTTTCAGTTGAGCCGAAGCGGCGGCTTCGCCAAGGCCGAGTTGCTCCGCAGGGCCGGGCGCGCCAGCCAGCAACATTGCCTGCGCTTCGTTGGGCGTCAGCCCGGTCAGCCGGGTACGCCAACCATCGAGCAACTCGAACCCGCCGGCGGCACCGCGCGTGGCGGTCACCGGGACGCCGGCGGCACTGAGGTGATCAACGTCGCGATAGACGGTTCGGACCGATACCTCGAGCTCGTCCGCAAGCGTCTGTGCGCTGATGCGGCCGCGTGCTTGCAACAGCATCATCACGGAGAGCAGGCGGCTTGCACGCATCGAAATCCGAGCCTAGCGGAAATACATGACATATGGTGTCAGGTATAGCGGCGCAGCATGCGCTTTCTCGTGACTAATTCAGGAGCTGCGATGAAAGACCTGCCTATCGGTTCGGTGCACGACTACGACTTTCTGGCCGGCGAGTGGGACGTTGCAAACCGGCGGCTCAAGGTGCGCGGAGTCGGCAGCAATGACTGGGACGAGTTTCCTTCAACATCGCGCGCACAGTTGTTTATGGGCGGCGTCGTCAATGTCGATGAAAATAATTTTCCGACCAAGGGATGGTCGGGCACGACGATCCGCACGTTCGACGTGCAGGCCAATCGCTGGTCGATCTATTGGGTCAACAGCCGCGTCGGCAAACTCTTCCCGCCGGTTGTCGGAGGCTTCGCAGGTAACCGCGGCGTTTTCTACGGCCAGGACGAAGACGACGGCAAGCCAGTCGACGTGCGCTTCATTTGGACTCTGCTCGGCCCCGACAAGGCACGCTGGGAGCAAGCATTCTCATATAACGGCGGGCAGTGGGAGACGAATTGGGTGATGGAGTTGAAACGGGCGCCACAAGGCCGCTCAGAAATCACTACGTGACCATCTCGGTGCTCTTCTCCGGTCAGAGGTGCCGAACCTCAGCCGGAGCCGCCTTGTAGTTGTCATGCCGGCCATCGACGTACGTGATCGGTGCATTGACCAATTCGTCCACCGTCGCGTCATCGAGGCAGGCGACTTTGACGGCGTAGAACTTTCCGCCGAGGTTCTCGTCTTTGCCCCATTCGAAAGAACTCACGCCGCAGCGCCTGCAGAACAAGTGATGTGACGTCTTCTTGCCATATTGGTAATCGGTCAGTTCAGATTCGCCCGCTAATAACCGAAACGCGTCGGGCTTCACTACGGCGAGCCAGCTTCTCGTCTTGGTGCAACTGGAGCAGTTGCATTTGAACGTGCCTTCGCCCAGATCGATAAAGGCTTCGAACCGCACTGCGCCGCAGTGACAGCTTCCCGAGTACTTTTTCTTCATGTTCTTGACGGCGATGCGCTGACGCTATCCACTCACGATGTTGAGGATGTTGCCATCCGGATCTTTGAACCAGGCAACCTTCATGTCCCCGCCGATGTGGACGTCACCCTGGCGCTTCAAGCCGGCAGGTCGTAGTGCTCGAACTTCGACCGCGTCTCGATTGCTCAGCATCTAGACCTCCTTGAATTGATCGACAATGGACTACTTTTGTAGCGAGTTTGATGCCTGATCCCATGCAGACCTACAGCGAACTGCATCCGGCCCCGGTTTGCTCGACCATTTCGGTGCTGGCGCGCCGCATCCACGAGCGCTTCCCTGGCTCGGGCCTCAGCAAGGTCGCGGCTGAATTGGTCACCGTGGCGGCACAGAATCAATCGGTGATCGAGAATCTGCGGCGCCCGCTGTGGTGGTTGCGGGGGCTGGCTACGCTGACGATTGCAGCGTTGGTCGCGTTGGTGGTGTGGGCCGCGATCGAATTCAGGGACCTGGTCAAAGGAGGAACGTTCACCCTATCCGAAGCGCTTCAAAGTATCGATGCCGCCACCAGCGAGCTGATTTTTCTATCACTGGTCGTGCTGTTCCTCGTCTCGTTGGAGACGCGCTTAAAGCGACGCACTGCGCTGCGCATGCTGCATCGCCTGCGCAGCATTGCCCATATTGTCGACATGCACCAGTTGACGAAGGATCCTGAGCTTGCGCTGCACCGTGTGGAGTCGACGGCTTCATCGCCGTCGCGCACATTGTCACGCACGCAATTGCCGCGCTACCTTGATTACTGCTCGGAGTTGCTTGCGTTGACCAGCAAGTTGGCAGCGTTGCACGCCCAGAACCTGAACGACGCGGTAGTGCTCAGTGCGGTCAACGACATCGAAGCACTGACCGCCGACCTTTCACGCAAGATCTGGCAGAAGATCAGCATCCTGGCGACAGCCGATCCGCAGCGCCATCCGGCTACGGCTTCAACGCTCGATAGAGAAACGGCAGGCTGACGTCCATCCGGTAGTCGACGTCCGAGTGATCGTCGTCGAATTCTTCGTATCGATGCGCGATACGCGCAAGACTCAAGCGCCGTGACAGGATGCGCGTGCCATAGTGAATATGGAACTGATCGCGCCAGCCGCAATCGATGTAAATACCGGCGAGCGATTTCAGGTTGCTCGCGTAGCGCGGCACCAGGTTGATCGGATCGTTCGCTAGCCAGCGCTGCCAGCGCCGCTCGATACGCTCGCCGGTCTCAAGATTGCACGGCAGCCGAAAGCCGAGCGGCGTCTCCGGATCAGGGTCGTAAGTGGCCGCCATGCACAGGTTCATGATGCAATGGACTTCGGCAGAAGAAAGCTTCTCTTTGCTCCAGACGTGCTTTAGAAATCGCTTGACGCGCCCATCATCGATGCCTTGATCGAGTGCGCCCTGCGCGGCTGCCTGCGCCGCGTCGAAACGTCCCGCGACGCGTTTCTTCGCGCGGTGCTTGCCGAGCTCATTCAGCGTATTGGGCCAATCGTGCCAGTAGACAAAGTCAAAATACGAATCGCCCGAATGGTCCGCAACCGCGCCCCAGTGCGATGCGTACTTCATGCCGTGAACGATGGCGCCGTAACCCCCGGATGACTTGCCGAAGCAACCGCGGTGCTTGCGCGATGCGAGCGTGCGGAATTCGCGATCGACGAACGGCACAATCTCTTTTAGCAGGTAGTCCGCGTAGCGGCCGACCGCCGATGAATTGATGTACTGGTTGCCGCCGAGCGCAGTGAAGCAATCGGGCATTACAACGATCGCCGGCCCCATTTTGCCTTCATAAATCAGGCGCGCGACGCGCTCGGGCAGGTTGTATGAAAATGCTCTCCAGCCGGCGTGCGAGAGTCCGGAGCCCGTAAAACCCACCATGTCATACAACACCGGGAAGCGCGCCTGGCTCGCTTGCTTGCGGCCGACGCCCGCCGCCTGATCGTATTGCGGCGGCAGCCACACAGCGAGCTTGCGCACAGACGGGTCGCCCCACGGGTTGTCGCGCAGCACACGGGAGTGGTGTTCCAGAACTACCAGTGTGCCGGCCGGCGCTTTCGAGCGCTTGATCGCCATTTCGTGACCTCCGATACTGTGCGAGGTATTTTAGTGAGCACAAGAGTGGCTAAATCGACCGGCGCGCTACCACTCGAGCGCCATCAGTACGCGCGTCATGTTTTTGCCGCATAAATCCGGCACCTCGGCGCGCTTGGTCCAGCGGTACGCATCGATCTCCGGGATTTCGCGCGTGCCGTAGCGCGGCATGTAATGCGTCGAACAATGACAAAGCTCGATGTTCAGTGCCGGGTCCGGTGGATTCAACAAGAACAGATGCAGGTCTTTGCGCGGCAAGTATTTGTGCACTCCGAGGTCTTGCAACCGAAGCTCGTCGAGTTCGATGCCGGCTTCTTCGCGCAACTCGCGCAGCGCCGCCGCGATGCTCGTTTCATCGTTGTCCCGCACACCCTTCGGGATATCCCAGTAGTTGCGCCCGGTCGCGTGACCCAGCAGCAACTCGCCGAAGGCCCGCCTTACGATGACGCCACAGCTTATTGAACGTGGCATGGGTGAAGCCAAATTGGAAGTGATGGCTGAGCCGACATTACGCTGGCCACCGGTGGCCGACGAGCCGCGCCGACCGCTCGTAGTGGGCGACAAAGGTGCGTGACGGTCTAGGAATGCCGCTTGCATAATGATGTTCATGAGACCTCACTGGCCCCTGCGCGCTGCTCGCCAATCACGGCTTGATTCAACCCTCATGCTCACGGCGGCGGTGCTGGGTGCGAGCTGGGCGACTTTGCAATGCTTTCGGCTGTTATATGCCAAGCACCGTCGCATTGACACTGCACCGTTTTCGCATGCAGAGCCGACTCCGGCACGCCGCTTTCTGATCGTGGGCGATAGCACCGGTGTCGGCATCGGCAGCGTCGACTCGCGCTCGACAGTAGCGGGCCGCTTGGCGGCGGCGTTTCCGGGCACGGTGATCGTCAATCATGCGCGCGACCGCGCGCGGTCGTTCGATATTCCCGCGCAGATCGCAACAAGTACTGGCCGCTTCGACCTGATATTGATTCTTGTCGGCGGAAACGACGTGACTCGTTTTTCTTCGTATCAGGCAGTGTTGGTAGCTGCGGAGCACGCGCTCGACGTCGCAAGCTCGCGCAGCGACCACGTAGCGGTCGTACCGCCGGCCGATTTGGGGGCCGCGCCCATCTGGGTGTGGCCGCTCGACGCGGTGTTTTCACGCCGCGCGGAAACGGTGCGGCGCGCCTGGCAATACGCGATGCGCGAACGTGCTCAGATGCACTTGGTGGATTTGCGGATGCCGCGCCACCGCGATCCGTTCCGCCTCGCGCCGCGCCGCTACTACTCGCCCGATGGCATACATCCGAGCGCCGACGGCTACGCATTATGGTTTGCCCAAATTACGCGGCAGGTACCGCTGTTCGCTGAGGCTGGATAAATCACCGGAGGCGGTTCCGCGGATGCACAAAAGCAAACTTGTCACTGCCGTTATCGATTGTCAGACCGAGGATTTGACCGAGGCGACGCGTTTTTGGAGCGCGGCGCTGGGGCGCAAGGTCGCTCCTTCTGAGGATCCGGCGAAGGACAAGTACGTGATCCTCGGAAGCGGCAAGGAGGAGCTGATTATTCTGCTGCAGAAGGTGTCGCATCCAAGCCGCGTCCATCTGGACATCGAGTCGGACGATATCGAGGGCGAGGTCAAGCGGCTCGAAAAGCTAGGGGCGAAGCGCGTCGAACAGGTCAGGACATGGTGGGTGATGGAAGCGCCAAGTGGGCACCGCTTCTGCGTCGTTAGCACCACAGCGCGATGGGGTGATACCGGACGATGCAAATGAGTGGGCTGAGGTTGTAACGAATCCCTAGATATGCCCCCATTCGGCGCAGAGCAAAGCGAGCACGGCATCCTTTCCTTTCTGCGCCGCGCGTTCGTGGGGAATTCGCCTTCGCAGGACGAGCGTGATCCCCAGCATGCGGCCGCCTTGCTGGCTGCAATCGTTGCCTCGTCCGACGACGCAATCATCAGCAAGACGCTCAACGGGATCATTACCTCGTGGAACGCGGGAGCGGAGCGCCTGTTCGGCTATACGGCCGACGAAGCGATCGGCCAGCCGATGACCTTGATCATTCCGGCCGAACGCCACGAGGAAGAAAGTGACATTCTGCGGCGCATACGGCTCGGTCAACGAGTCGAGCATTTCGAGACGGTTCGCGTCGCCAAAGACGGCCGCCGAGTCGACGTCTCGTTGACGATCTCGCCTGTCCACGATCGACACGGCCGCGTGATCGGTGCATCGAAAGTAGGGCGCGACATATCGGCTAGCAAGCGTGCGGCCGAAGAAAGCGCTCGTTCGAGCGCGCTGTTGAGTGAGAGCCGGGACGAACTGCAACGCGTGAATGCACAGCTCTCCGAAGCCGATCGCCGTAAGGACGAGTTTCTTGCCGTGCTGGCGCATGAGCTGCGCAATCCGCTGGCGCCGATCCGCACTGCGATTCAATACCTGCGTCTGAAGGGGCCACCCGACGCCGCACTGCAGAACGCACGCGACATCATCGATCGCCAGGTCAGGCACTTAATACGGCTGGTCGATGATCTGCTCGATATTTCTCGTATCAGCAGCGGAAAAATCAGTTTGCAAAAAGAGCGCGTGAGCCTGGCGTTGATCGTGACCGATGCGATCGAAGCGTCGCGCCCGTTGATCGAGTCGGAGAATCATCAATTGACGGTGACGTTGCCGGCAGAGCCTGTTTACCTCGATGCCGATCTGACGCGTCTGGCGCAAGTGCTGCAAAACCTGTTGAACAATGCAGCTCGGTATACGCCGCCGGGCGGCAAGATCGCATTGCATGCCGAGTTCGACGGGCAGCAGGTAGTGATTCGAGTCACCGACACCGGCATTGGCATTCCGCACGACATGCTGTCGCACGTGTTCGATCTGTTTACGCAGGTCGACCGTTCAATCGAGCGCTCCACCGGCGGTCTAGGCATCGGCCTGACGTTGGTGCAGCGACTGGTCGAACTGCATGGTGGCAACGTCGAGGCCCGAAGTAACGGGCCGGACCAAGGCAGTGAGTTCATCGTCCGCTTGCCGGCGTTCGTGCACGCGAGCGAAAGTGCCTCGGCGGTTGGCCACGACGAGGCGGTGCCGAGCGCGCGTCTTCGCATCCTGGTCGTTGATGACAACGTCGACGCGGCCGATACGCTTGCAGAAATGCTGCGCGCCTCGGGCCATGACGTACATACGGAATACGACGGTACTGCTGCGATTCGCGCCGTGCAGTCGCACCGCGCCGATGTCGTATTGCTCGATATCGGATTGCCGAAGTTGAACGGTTACGACGCGGCTCGCGAAATTCGCGCGATTGATCCGCAAAAACCTGTCGTGCTGGTGGCCGTCACCGGTTGGGGCCAGGACGAAGATCGACGGCGCTCGCGGCTAGCGGGCTTTGATCATCATCTGGTGAAGCCGGTCGACCCGGCATTGCTCGACCGGATTCTTGCGTCGGTTGTACGTAACGCTGCCTGAAGCCTGTCGCTACAGCCAGGCGGCGCTGCACACACTAAGCGAACGATCAATCCGCTGCGATGACGACTGCCGCCGGCGCCGCCGTTCCAACGCGCGCCACTCCATCGCAGGAGGCCGAGCGCTTCGGCAAGCCGCCATCCGGCTGGCGGCGCACTTGGTTCGAAATAATTTTCGAGTCTCAAACGCGAGCCGGACGTACGTTCGATCTCGTGCTGTTGACCGTCATCGTCGCCAGCGTGCTGGTAGTCATTCTGGACAGCGTCAGCACATACGCCGCGCGCCACGGACCCGTACTCAATGCGCTGGAGTGGACTGTCACGGCGCTTTTTACCGTCGAGTATGTGGCGCGCTTGGTGGTGGTTCAGCGACCGTGGCGATATGCAACAAGCTTCTTCGGAATCGTCGACCTGATGTCGGTGCTGCCCACGTATTTGGCGTTTTTCTTTCCGGAACTGCATGCGCTGATCGACATACGGTTGCTCAGATTGCTTCGTGTCTTTCGAATCTTGAAGCTCACGCAGTACCTGACCGAAATACAGTGTCCTTGGCGACGCGCTACGGGCCAGCCGCCGCAAAATCCTGGTCTTCATATGCACCGTGCTCACCATCGACGTGTTAATGGGCACGCTGATGTATGTCGTGGAAGGGCCGCCAAATGGGTTTAGCAATATTCCTGTGTCCGTCTACTGGGCGATCACCACAATGACGACCGTCGGCTTTGGCGACATCGCACCCAAGACGGATCTCGGCCGGGCGATCGCCAGTTTCATGATGCTGCTGGGGTGGGGCATTCTCGCCGTGCCGACCGGTATCGTCACCGCAGAGATGACGCATCGTCGCTTCGGCATGGGCGCCGCTGGCCGCGTCTGCGCCGGCTGCGGCGCAGACGATCACGCGGCCTCGGCAAACTTTTGCGCGCACTGCGGAAAGCCGCTGCCCGCGACGGTTTAGCGCCGATAAGACGCGCGCGAAGCTACAGGATCCGGTTGAACCACCACATCGACAGCAACGCCGCTGCCATCGCCAGCGTTGCACCGATCGCGGCGAAGATCGCAGTGACCTCGGTCGGTTGTTGCCGCTCAAACGAAAGCTTGGTGCTGAGCACCTGGTAGATTTTCTTCAGCTGTCCCGCGTCGGCCGCGCGAAAGTATTCCGCATTCGTCACGTCGGCAATTTTCTTCAGCGCCTCCTCATCGAGCCGCACTCGCATGTTCCAGCCTTCGGCGTTCACGACGGTACCCTCCGTCGTTCCGATGCCGACCGTGTAGATGCGGACGCCATAGTCGCTGGCAATCTCGGCCGCTTTCAACGGGTCCGGACCGACGTTGCTCTGCCCATCCGACAACAGCACGATCGCGACTTGTTTGTTGTCGCTCTTGGGGTCGCGCGCCGGCAGCTCGTCGGTACGCCTTATTTTCTTCTCGCCAGGACGCGGGTTGATGAATTCCTCGACGTTGATGCGCGCAGCGGGCAACGCCGCGTCGAGCGCGATGATCAATCCGCTGCCGAGCGCGGTGCCGCGCTGCGTCTCCAGCCGGTCGATCGCGGCGACGAGATCTTCGCGATTGTTGGTCGGCGATTGCACGACGGCGGCCGATGCGGCGACCGCGACGACACCGATGCGCACATTGCGCGGCTGTGCTTCGATGAAAGTCTTTGCAGCCTCTCGCGCGGCGCTCAGGCGATTCGGTTTGACGTCGGTAGCGCGCATGCTGTTCGACATGTCGAGCGCAAGAACGATCGCGTCGAGTCGCGCTGGCAACGTAAGCGCGGCCTGCGGGCGCGCGATTGCGAGGATCAGCGCCGTCAGCGCAAGTGTCCATAACAGCAACGGGAGCACGCGGCGCGTGCGGCTCGCGGCGTTGGCCATGTTCCTGACCGCCGACCGTTTCGAGACTTGCATACTGCGTCGAAGATTTTCGGCGGCGCGCAGCGAGCGCCCTGTAGAGTGCAGCCGCCAACGGCACCGCAATCAGCAGCCACAGCATGCTCGGCCATAAGAACGTCAGCGAGCCGGTGTCCAGCATTAGTGGCCTGTACCCGATTCGCTTGTGTGCCAAGGAGGCTGTTGCGCCTGCGGCCAACTGGCTACGGCGTTTGCGCAGCTGTGTAAATCTCAGCAACGCCTGATCGAGTGGTTCATCGGTCGTGAGCTCCAGACAGTCGACGCCGGCCTCAGCGAGCCCCGCACGCAGCGCTTCCTCGCGTTGCTTCGCTGCGTCCGCAAAGCGCTTGCGAAAGCGGCGATCGTGTGTGTCGACAGCGAAAGCGGCGATCGTGTGTGTCGACAAAAATCTGGTCACCGGTCTCGGCGTCCTGCATTACGACCAGACCGATGTTGGGCAGCTCGAGCTCCATCGGGTCGTACAAACGCACGGCAACGACTTCATGCCGGCGTGCGAGCAAAGCCAGTTGCTTGCCCCAGCCGGGCTTGCTGATGAAGTCCGAGACGACGAACACGACAGAGCGGCGCTTGATCATCGGATGCGCCGTCGCCAGCAACGCGGCAAGATCGGTTTCCTTGCCGGCGGGCGCGGCTTCCGTCCTTTGCATGCGGTCGAGCATGTGCAACACGTGCCGCCGGCCGTTGCGCGGGGGAATCATTTCGTTGGCGCGATGCGTGTGCAAGATGGCGCCGACTCGATTGCCGTAGCGCGTGAACAGACGCGCGAGCACCGCCACTAGCTCGGCTGACAGTTCACGCTTGCGCACCTTGCGCGAGCCGAAATCGACCGAGCCCGAAAGATCGAGCACGAACCACGCGGCGACCTCACGATCCTCCTGAAACTCGCGCACGTGCGGCGTTTGCAGGCGTGCGGTGACGTTCCAGTCGATGTAGCGAACGTCGTCGTGCAATTGATACTCGCGCAGGTCAGCGAGATCGAGCCCGAAGCCGCGAAACAGCGTTCGATAATCGCCTTGCAGCAGCCCATCGAGCCGACGCAGGACGGTGAACTCGAGGCGACGCAGCAGCAACTCCGAATCCGGCCGGGCGACCGGTTCGTTTGCTGCGGGGGTATCGCCTGACTTACGAGGCCGCGGCAACCCGAACATGAGCTTCCAGCGGTTTATCCGGCGCTGAGATCGCCTGCAGCACGCGCATCACGATCTGATCGGCGGTCAGGCCGTCGGAAAGCGCTTCGTAGCTCAATACCAATCGATGGCGCAGCACGTCGGGCACCAGGTCGATCACGTCTTCGGGAAGCACATAGTTGCGCGCGCGCAGAAACGCCAGTGCGCGCGCGCCTTCGATCATGTTGATCGTGGCACGCGGGCTCGCACCGAACGTGATGTAGCGGGCCATGTCCTTCAGCCCGTAACGGTCGGGCCGCCGTGTGGCCGATACCAACTTGACCGCGTACTGCATCAGACCGGGGTCGACATAGATCTTGCGGCACTCGGCCTGCAGCTCCATCAGCTGCGCGGTAGAGCAAACGGAGCCGACGGTCGCCGCCGCGCCTGTGACGCGCTCGACGATAACGAACTCCTCCTCTTCGCTTGGATAGCCGACCAGCACCTTCATCATGAAGCGGTCCACCTGCGCCTCGGGCAGCGGGTACGTGCCTTCGGTTTCGATCGGGTTTTGCGTCGCCATCACAAGGAACGGCTCGGGTACGCGATGCGATTCGCCGGCGATCGTGACTTGTCGCTCCTGCATCACCTCCAACAAAGCACTCTGCACCTTGGCGGGCGCGCGATTGATCTCGTCGGCCAGCAACAAATTGGTAAAGACTGGACCGAGCACGGTCGAGAAGTCGCCGGTTCGCTGGTTGTACATCCGCGTGCCGATCAGATCGGCCGGCAGCAAATCGGGTGTGAACTGAATGCGTTTGAACGAGCCGCGGATCGTCTTCGCGAGCGTGTTGACCGTTAGCGTCTTCGCCAAACCCGGCACACCTTCGACCAGCAAGTGCCCTTGCGCGAGGATCGCGACCAGCACGCGCTCAAGAAAATGATCCTGTCCAACGACGATGCGTTTGACTTCATACAGCACGTTTTGCATCAACGCGCCGGCGTTGCGGCTTGAGTAATCGTCCACGGTATGCCTTGTTTAAAAGGGAGGAATGCCGACAGCGCCGCCGGCGCTTTCGATCGTCGCGGCGAAGCCGATGCCGGCGAAGGTCGGCCCGGTCGGGTTGAGAATGGCGGTCACGATGCCGATCACTTCGCCGCTCATCGTGACCAGCGGCCCGCCCGAGTTGCCCGGGTTGGCGGCGGCGTCGAACTGAATCAGGCCGGTCAAAATGCGCTTGCCTTCGCGCGAGCGAAATTCGCGATCGAGTCCAGAAACCACACCGGCGCTGGTCGATGGCCCGATGCCGAACGGAAACCCAACCGCCACGACTTCGTCGCCCTGCTGCAGATGCGCAGTCGACCCGAGCGTCGCGGCCTGCAGATCGTCCGGCAATTTCTTGGCGCGAATCACGGCCAGGTCGTTTTCGGGATAGGCCCGGATGACTTCGACCTCAGACTCGGTGCCGTCAAAGAACGTGACCGACATGCGCTTGGCGCCGGTCACCACGTGCAAATTGGTAAGAATCGTTCCGTTGTCGACGATGACGACGCCGGAGCCGACGCCGTTCATGCGCTCGCCCGCGCCCGGCTCGTCGTCCTCGTCGTAGCCGCGTACACGGACCACCGAGGGCATCACGGCGGCGGCGGCCTTGGTCGCGCGGGATGGCAGCGTCTTATTCTCCAGCGTGTGCAAAACGGCCGCGTCGATATCGTCCTGCGCAAGCTCGCGCGGCGCCGGCTGCATTCGATCGCGTGTAATGAGCAGCGCCAGCGCGATCAGCATGCCGCCCAGTAACAGCATTCCGCGATCGTGCCGCCGAACGAAGGAACGAATGCGTCCGGGCGCAGCCGGGGGCGACGGCTGCGACGTCCGCGCCAGGCGCTTCCACCACAGCACTCGGGGGATCGGTGGGTGTCGGCTTCGCGGCGCTATAAAGCGCGGGACGTTTCATTGAGAAAAAATAGCACGGACGGGTGATAGAGTGATTAAGTGCTCGTGGGCAGGAACGGCGCCGGTATTCGGCCTGTCATATGAGCACACTTTTGGGAAAATGGTTCGCGCCCGAAGTTGCTATGGCGTCGCGCTAAGGGGCTACATTAGGCGCTAAAGGAAGTAACGATGCGGTTCTTGTGGCCGGACATGCTCTGGCTATTGTTGGCGATTCCGCTGCTGGTCGCGGGCTACATCTATATCCTGCGCCGGCGGAAACGCTCGGCAATCCGCTACTCGAGCCTGCTTTTGGTGCGTGAGGCGGTCCGCGGCCAGCGTTTCCGCCGCCATGTGCCCCCGGCGCTGTTCCTGATCGCCATGGCCGCGGCGATCGTGGCGATCGCGCGGCCCACCGCGTCGGTTGTGCTGCCGTCTGAATACATGACGATCGCGATGGCGATGGACGTGTCGCGCAGCATGCAGGCCACCGACGTCGAGCCGACGCGTATCAGCGCCGCGCAAGTCGCGGCCAGGTCATTCATCGAAGATCTGCCGCGCAATGTCCGCCTCGGCATCGTCTCGTTTGCCGGCACCGCCAATGTGGTGCAGACGCCGACCGATAACAAGCAGGACATGCTGGACGCGATCGACCGCTTTCAATTGCAGCGTGCCACCGCGACCGGCAGCGGATTGATCCTCGCGCTGGCGATGCTTTTTCCGGAAGAAGGCATTGACATCGAAACGGTGCTCGCCAATCAGGCTCGGTTGCGCGGCTACCCCGGCGGTGCAGCGCCGATCGACCGTCCGCGCAAGACCGAGGAAAAGAAAGTCGTGCAGCCGGTCGCACCGGGTTCGTATTCTTCCGGCGTCATCATCCTGCTGAGCGACGGTCGGCGCACCGCCGGGCCCGATCCGATCGAAGTCGCGAAGATGGCGGCCGAGCGCGGCGTGCGCGTCTACACCGTCGGCTTCGGCACGATCGAAGGCACGACGATCAGCATGGACAACTACTCGTTCTACGTGCGGCTCGACGAAGAGACGCTGAAGGCGTCGCCAAGCTGACGGCGGTGAATACTTTCACGCCGGCACCGGCGCCGATCTGCGCAAGGTGTATGCGAACCTAAGCACGAAACTCTCGATGGAACGTAAGGAAACCGAAATCGGCGCGTTTTTCAGCGCAATCGCGGCGCTGTTCGCGCTGCTGGCGCTGACGCTGTCGGTGCTCTGGTTTCATCGTGGCGCGCGACCAGCAGCTTCAGCGTAGGTCTGCGGCCAGATTGCCGGCTCGCACGCCGAGCAGACGAATCCGCTTCGTTAAGTCCACACGCTTCAAACATTCTCCGGCTGCACGTCGGATCTGATCGGCATCGGCGGTCGGCGCAGCCAGCGTGTTATCACGCGTCACCGTTTTGAAGTCTTCGAAGCGCAGCTTGATGCCGATCGTTCGACTCGCGTAATGCGTGCGCTGCAGATCGTCGCTGAGCTCGACGCAGAGTTCGGTGAAGATGCGCGTCAGTTGCGCACGGTCGCGCACTGCATGTAGGTCGCGATCGAACGTCGTTTCGCGGCTGATCGATTTCGGCTCCGAGAATGTGACGACCGCACGGTCATCACGACCGTGCGCAGCGTCATGCATCCACGCCGCGCTCGCCTTGCCGAAATTTTGCGCGAGCCATGCGGGATCGGCCTGCGCTAGCTCGCCGATCGTTGCGATGCCGAGCCGCGCCAGCTTGGCCGCAGACTTCGGTCCCACACCATGCAGTCGGCGCACCGGCAGTGGCCACAGGCGCGCCTCGATCTCGGCTTCGGTGATGATGGCAAGGCCGTCGGGCTTGTCGAGCTCCGAGGCTATCTTGGCAATCAGCTTGTTCGGGGCGAGCCCGATCGAGCACGAGAGTCCGGTCGCATCGCGCACCGTCTGCTTCAATTCACGCGCGATCTCGCGCGCTGACCACCACGTATCGGCCTCACGCGTATTGCCGGCATCGTCGTCCACCGGTACGCGTGCCGCTACCAGTTCGGTGAGGTCGATGTAGATCTCGTCGATGCCGCGATCTTCGGTTTGCGGCGCGATCGCCCGCACGGCCGCCTTGAACAGCCGCGAGTACTTGCGGTACGCGTCAAAATCGGTCGGCAGCAAAATGGCGTCGGGCACTTTCTGCGCCGCTTTCATCAGGCCCATCGCGGAGTTGACACCGAACGCACGTGCCTCATAGGTCGCCGTCATGATCACACCGCGTCCGACGTAGTCGCGCAGCCGAGCGAAAACGCGCCTCGGTTCGCCGGTCGCCGCGTCGTTCTCCCAATACGGCTGCTGCCGCGAGCCGCCGCCGATCACCACCGGTAGACCTCGCAGCTCCGGATAGCGCAGCAACTCGACCGACGCATAAAACGCGTCCATATCGAGGTGGGCAATAACGCGCGGCAGTTCAGACATGGTGGCGGGCGCGGGCGGCTAAAGTGTATGGGCGCATCGGGCACTCAGTGGACACCAATAACGATCGCCTGTTGATCTACGGCGCTGCATTGTTGCGCGGCCTCGCCGCGGGTGCGATCAGCGTGCTGGCCGCGGTGTATCTGGCCAAGCGCGGGTTCGACGAAGCGGCGCTCGGCGTCGTGTTGAGCGCCGGAATGGCCGGCGTGCTCGCGGGCACGATCTTCGGTACCTACTTTGCGGACAGAATCGGACGCCGCAGCAGTCTGGTGACGCTGGCGCTGCTGGCCGCCGTCGGCGGCGCGCTGTTGGTCGCGACCGACACGCTGTGGGCCGCGGCGCTGGTCGCGTTTTTCGGCATGCTAAACACACAGGGCTCCGATCGCGGTGCGGCGCAAGCGTTGGAGCAGGCGATCTTGCCGGCGACGACGACCGACGCCGATCGCACGCAGGTGTTCGCGCGCTACAACGCGATAGCCGATGTCGGCGGCGCTGCCGGCGCGCTGCTCGCTGCGTTGCCGGCCTTGCTGCGCGATCGCTTGCAGGTGCCCGAGCTGCGTGCGTACGACGCTACCGTGCTGGTGTATGCAGCGTTGATATTGATCGTGGCGGTGCTGTACGCACGTTTGTCGGCGCGCGTGGAGAGCGCGCCCGTGCCTTCGCTGGCGGATCTCGCGCACGATGCGCCGCCCAGCATCCGACGCCAGGTGCGGAAGTTTGCTGGGTTGTCGGGGCTCGATGCAATCGGCGGTGGATTCATCGGATCGGCGCTGATCGCCTACTTCCTGTATGCGCGCTTCGGCGTCAACGAAGCGGAGCTCGCGCTGCTGTTCGTCGTGGCGCGACTGGTGATCGTGGTGTCGCACTTCGCCGCCGCGTGGCTCGCGCGCCGCATCGGGCTCGTCAACACGATGGTGTTCACCCACATCCCATCGAGCCTGCTGCTGTTGACGTTGCCGATCGCGCCGACCTTCGGCGTCGCAGCCGTGCTTTTCATTCTGCGTGAAGGCCTGTCCGAGATGGACGTTCCCACCCGGCAGTCGTACCTGATGGCGATCGTGCCGCCGCACGAGCGCGCGTGGGCCGCGGGGATCTCCCAACTGGCACGCGCCGCCGGGCGCATGGTGTCGCCGGCGCTCGCGGGTGCAGCGATGCAGGCCGGCGCGCTATGGCTGCCGCTTGCTGCTGGCGCCGCGATAAAGATCGTCTATGACCTGTTGTTGTGGCGCGCCTTCCGCCAGATCAAACCGCCGGAGGAACGATAGGCGTCAGCCCTTTCGTGCCAACGTCAATCCGTCACCGATCGGTAGCAGCGATATGTCGACGCGCGAGTCGTCGCGCAGCTTTAGGTTGAGCGCTTGCAGCGCGGCGGTGTCGGGATCTTTCGCAGGATCGACCTCTTGCGCGACTCGGCCGCTCCACAACGTGTTGTCGATCGCGATCAAACCGCCGCTGCGCAGCAGGCGCAGGCAGCGCTCGTAGTAACCATCGTAGTTCGTCTTGTCGGCATCGATAAAAGCGAAGTCGTAACGGCCCGCCTCTCCGGCGGCGAGTCGAGCATCGAGCGTCGTCAAGGCCGGCTCCAGCACTAAATCAATCTTGTCCGCGACACCGGCGCGTTGCCAGTACGGCTTACCGATTCGCGTGTACTCGTCGCTGACATCACACGCGAGCACGCGGCCGTCGTCGGGCAGCGCGAGCGCCACAGCCAACGCGCTGTAACCGGTGAACACACCGACCTCGATCGTGCGCCGTGCGCCGATCAGCTTGACCAGCAACGCAAGCAACTGGCCCTGCTCGGGCGAAATCTGCATGCCGGCGTGCGGGTGCTTGCGCGTCGCTTCGCGCAGTTCGGCCAACGCTGGATGCTCGCGCAATGATGCGTCGAGCACATAGTCATACAGCCGATCGTCTAGGTTAAGCGTCCGCCGCGACATTAGGTAAGCCCTGCAAAACTACTGCGCGGGGCAATCTCGCGGCTCCGGTGCTCAACGTAGCCTCCGTACGCTTCCGCTCCTCGCTGCGACCTTGCCCCGCTCGCTACGTTTTTCAGGGCTTCCCTCCGGTAGTTGGTCAATCAGCGCGGCGCGCCTCATATTGCGACGGCGTCGCGCCGCCGCGCGTCAGAAGATCCCGCAGCGATTGCACGGAATGGCGGTCCATCGTGTTGCCGCCGTGATGCGGCCGGTGCAACACACCCTCTGCATTGTTCAGCTTGACTCGCATGCGCGCACCGGCGACCGATTCCATCTGCGCTCCCAGATGCTTCAGCAGCGACTCGACTTCACGAAACGACAGCTTGGTGTTAACCGGGTCCTGAAATATTGCGCGCAACAGATTGACGTGCTTCTGGCTCATAGGGACTGGATAGATGGGCGTGCCGTCGGATCAGGCGCGATCGTACCTGCACCGGGCGGAGCCTTCCGGCACCGTCAGGCTGCGCGGTGAGGCACGCGCGAGAGAACGCAGCGAAACCGGATGACGCGCGAAAAACGCCGACGCTATCGCTGCACGTACGGTGGCGGTGCGTTAGGCGGAGGTATCGCCGCGTTAGGCGGTGGTGTATTGGGTGGCGGGATCGCCGCGTTAGGCGGTGGTGTGTTGGGCGGAGGTATAGCCGCGTTCGGCGGCGGCGCATTCGGCGGAGGAATCGCCGCATTCCGCGGTGGCGCGCCAACATATGGCGCCGGTGCCGGACCGACATTCGCCTGACGCATCGAACGCGCGTAGCTTGCCGGCATCGGTACCTTGTGCCCTTGCGAATACATGCACTGGTAGTACGTGTTGTCGAGCCGTTGCTGTGTCGTGTACGACGCGTACTGTGCATTGCTTGCACCCACCGCGCTACCGCCGAACAGACCCATACCGGCGCCGATGGCGGCACCGTCACCGCCGCCAATCAACCCGCCGACAGCCGCGCCCAGGATCGTGCCGACCACCGCGCTGCCGACCGGCAGCGTCGGTGGCGGCTTGGTTCGGTGTTCCGCCGATCGTCTGCACCGCGTACTGCCGGCACGACGCATCGTCGATTTGAAACTGATCAAAGCTCTTGCGGCTGCCGGGCATCGCGCTATAGGTCGGACCTGTTGGCACCGTCGCGCAACCGGCGAGCGCAGCGAGCGCTCCGGCTGCGATCACTCTGTAAGCGAAATTCATTGTCGCTTGGTGTGGGTTGTGGCGGCACGCGTTGCCAACCCTCGGCGCAGGTGCCTACGTATGGGTAGTATTTCCGAGCGCTTGCGCACCAGTACCACCACTGCTGCGCGTTCGGATTTGGGTTCGGAGCCGCGGCGGGTGGGGGCGTGGCCGAAGCCGGATCGCTTTCGACCCATACGCGCGGCTCCTGTACGACGACCGGCGTATAGGCATACGCTGGCGCGCCGTAATAGCCGCCCCAACCCGGTCCCCAGTAGCCGCCACCCCAATAACCGGGCCAGTAACCGCCACCCCAGTAACCGGGCCAGTAACCGGCACCCCAATAACCTGGACCCCAAAAGCCGCCACCCAGAAGCCAACGGAAACATGGCGGTGACCACCGTGATGATGACCGCCGTGATGATGACCGCCGCCGCGATAACCACCGCCACCACCTCTGCCGCTTCGCGGACGCGGAGTCGACAACGGCCGTTAGGCCGAGAGCAATCGCAGCGGCCGCGGCGAGCGTCTTAAGCGGGGTCATGTGATCTTCGCATTCGCATCGGGACAGCAAACTTAACGTGCGAATGCTAGCAATCGCCGACTCAAAAAGCGGTACCAAAATGTAACCAAAGCGCCCGAATCAGCCGTCATTTTCCGTTAGCTCCGGCCTTCGCTTCGATTCGAGCTTTCAGGGCTTGCAGCCCATGCAATACGAGTGGGGCCGGCAGTGGTGGCTCCGACAGCGAGCCACCACTGCTGCAGTGCGGCGCACACGCCCATCGCTCCAGGAAACGGCTAGTGCTTCCACGGAATGTAGTCGCGCCACTCGCTCAACACGGAGCGGCGATCGCGCAGCACGTATACGGCGATCAGCGCAACCACCGCGGCGCTTCCCAGTGCGATCAGCGACGGCCTCGCTTTACGCAGGCGGCGCTTCCATAGCTCGCGCGTACGGTTTTCCTCGAGCAGCACCGGTTCCAGGCTGGCTTCGTACGCCGGCGAAATAGGATCGCTCGCCGGAAAGCTTTCCGCGATGGCCTGATCGAGCAGGTGTTCTTCGCGTTCCGCGGTGTTGGTGGTTGCCATTGGATTCTCCCACTGAAATTTTGAGCGCGTGACTACCGCGCCGGTTTATACTAATAGCAAGGTCTATGCCGCCGACGCTTCTCACAAGCGGCGGCAAGCACTCGGCTATCCTCGCTCGATGGTCCGGACTAGCTTGAGCAACCTGGCAACCAAAGTCGGCTCGGAAATCGGAGTCAGCGAGTGGTTCGAAGTGACACAACAAGTCATCGACGCCTTTGCGGGCGCCACGCGGGACTTGCAATGGATTCATGTCGACGCGGAGCGCGCAGCGCGCGAGTCGCCATTTAGAACGCAAGACGGCGCAGGTTGCACCGTCGCGCACGGATTTCTGACGCTCTCTATGCTTTCGCACTGGATGGACAGCACCGTTGTCATTACAGACCGCCGTGCCGGCATCAACGTAGGATTTAACAAGATTCGCTTTAGCGGCCCGGTGTTGGTAGGAAGCCGCATCCGCGCGCGCTTTACGCTCGCATCGAGCGATCCGATTCCCGGCGGTGCGAAGCTGCTATGGAACGTCAGTGTGGAACGCGAAGGTCAGAGCCGACCGGTGCTAACTGCCGAGTGGTTGACTCGTGTGTTGACTGAGGCCGTGCCAGAGGCCGCGTCGGATCAGCGCGCGTCTCGCTCTCCGCGGATGTTCCCCACGTAAACCATCTGTACCAGCACCATCGGTGCGGCGGCGTCATCGGCAATCAGATCGGAAAACGTCAGGACGAGAAGCCCTGAGCAGCGAGTTCTCGCTTCTCAAGCGCTGACCATAGCTCGAACTTGGATGCAATCTGGTGTTCGATTTGTTCGACGCGCTTCCGGTCCGCCTTGATTTGATCGACGCTTGACTGGTGATAGTCAGCATGACTCATCCGGTCCGTAATTTCTCGCTGCTCGTTTTCTAAAGCTTCAATTTCGGCGGGCAGCGCGGTTAGCTCGCGCTTCTCCTTAAACGAAAGCTTGACTCTTGGCGCGCGAGCTGCGGCGGGCTGGGCCGATGCTAAGTCCGCCTTGCTTGAAATTTCGACGCCTTCGATATCCGGCCTCTGGCGCAGCCAATCCGAGTAGCCGCCGACATACTCGCGCCATACACCGTTTCCTTCGGAAACGAGAGTTTGCGTGACCACGTTATCGAGAAACGCACGATCATGGCTGACCAGCAGCAACGTGCCCGAGTACTCCTGCAGCGTCGCTTCCAGCAGTTCAAGTGATTCGATATCGAGATCGTTGGTTGGCTCGTCGAGCACCAGCAGATTCGCCGGTTGCGCGAACAATCGAGCGAGCAATAGTCGGTTGCGTTCACCTCCGGACAGGGTTTTGATCGGCGCCTCGGCGCGTTGCGGTGGAAACAGGAAGTCGCCGAGGTAAGTCATTACGTGCTTGCGCTCGCCGCCGATCTCGATCCAGTCAGAGCCCGGGCTCATCGTTTCGATCAGCGTTTTTTCCGGGTCAAGCGCAGCACGCATCTGATCGAAGTAGGCTGCCTTCACCTTGGTTCCTACACGTACCGTGCCTTGATCGGGAGCCAGCGTGCCGAGCATCAGTTGCAGCAAGGTCGTCTTGCCGGCGCCGTTGGGACCGATCAGTCCGATGCGGTCACCGCGGAGAATCCGCATCGATAGGCGATCTGCAATCAAGGTCGCACCAAAACGCTTCGTCACGTCGGTCAGTTCGGTCACCAGCTTGCCCGAGCGCTCGCCGGCATCGACGGCAAGCTTCACGCGTCCGATGTTTTCGCGCCGCGCGGCACGCGCGCGCCGCAACTGTTCGAGCCGCTCCACTCTTCCCGCGTTGCGCGTGCGTCTCGCTTCGATGCCACGCCGAATCCACGCCTCTTCCTGCTGCCAGAACTTGTCGAACTTGCGGGCGGCGGTCTGCTCGGCCGCCAGCTCGACTGCGCGCCGCGCTTCCCACGCGCTGTAATTGCCGGGATACGAGCGCAACAAACCGCGATCCAACTCGACGATGCGGGTGGTGACCCGATCGAGAAACGCGCGATCGTGCGTAATGACGATCATCGTCTGCTTCGCCAGTAGCTCCTCGAGCAGCGTGATGCCGTCGATATCGAGATGGTTGGTCGGCTCGTCAAGCAGCATCAGGTCCGGAGCCAGTGCAAACGCCAGCGCCAACGCCCCGCGCTTGCGTTCACCGCCGGAGAGTCGCGCCGGATCGGCCGCTTCGTCGAGACCGAGCCGATGCATGTACTCGATCAATCGGGCCTCGATACGCCATCGTTCGCGATCGTCGTGCGCCACTGCGTGCGTGTCCGCATTTGCATTCAGGCCGGCGCGCAACGCCAGGCTCGCGCGCAGTGTCGGTGCCGGTGGCAACGTCGGCTCTTGTTCGACCATCGCGATCGACAGGCCTTCCTTTCTCTTGATTTCGCCATCGTCGAGCTCGACGTGTCCCGCAATCGCATTCAACAAGGAGCTCTTACCGGTGCCGTTGCGTCCGATCAGCCCGATGCGATCGCCGGGCTGCACTGTCAGCGATGCACGGTCGAGCAACGGCTGTAGGCCGAACGCGAGTTCGGCATCGAGAATCGTCAGCAGCGACATCGTGATCCGAATCAGTGCAAGGTGGTGTGTCGCGCCGAGCTGATCAGGAAAATGCCCGCGGCCGCACACGCCAGCGCTGCTGCCTGCAGCCACGTGAACGTCTCGCCGAGCAGGAAGATGCCGACTAGCGTCGCAGAAATCGGCAAGGCGACCGTGAACACACCGGCGTGACTGGCGGCGACGTGCTTGAGTCCGGCCACCCACATCCATACGGCGAACAGGCTGGCCGCGAGCGAATAGAAAATCAGCAACAGCCACAGATTCGCCGTCAAGGCGCTGGCATCGAAGGATGCAAGCTGCCACAGACCAAGCGGCGCAATCAGCACCAATCCCAGTAGATTGATCAGCGCCGAAACGCGCAACGGTGAGCGTGTCGCCGACAGTCGCTTTGCGATGATCACGTAAATGGCTTCGCACACGACGGCGCCGAACAACAGAAGATTTCCAAGCAGCGCGGTCAGCGTCGAGCCTGGCTCAGGTAGGGGCTCCGCGGTCTTCGCCAGCTGCAACAGTGCGATACCGACCACCGCTAGAACAATGGCGATCCACGTCCGCAACGTTAGCGTTTCGTGCAAGAACCAACGCGACAGCAACGCCACCACCGCCGGCAAGGTAGCGAGCGTGACGCCGGCAGCAGTCGCCGTCGTCAGCGCAATGCCGCTTAGCATGCAGATCGAAAACAGGAAATTCCCAAAGAACGAAAGTAGAAAGAAAAGCCACTGCTCGGTACGCGTCAGCGGCGCCTCGCCCTTCGCGCGGAACGTCCAGGGCAGCATCGCGACAGAAGCGATGGCAAAGCGCAGAAACGCCAGCGCAAAAACCGGAATCACGGCGACCAGCGGCTTGGATAGCCCAACGTACGTGCCGACCAGTGCCATTGAGGCGGTCAGCAGCAAGTACGCGATGAATCTCGACGACGTCGGGGCCGTGCTCATGTGCGAGGCGACGATACCCGACGCCTCGCGGCGGTACGCATATACATATACCGACGTATTTGGTACCGCCTCGCCAGCATGCTTATGATGATCGCCCCTTCCTCGCAGACAAGCATGAAAGCCATCAGCTCGCCGATCGCTTGCGTTCTTTTCGCGCTGCTCGCATCCGTCTCCTTCGGAGCTGCCGCGCAAAAGATCGACCCCTCGCGTGTGCCGGAGGAAATGCGCTCGCGGCAGGAGTTGTATCTGTTGCCAACGCAGGCGCACCAATTCGTTCGCGCGCAGAAGGGCAAGGTGCTGTTCGTCGATGTGCGCACGCGCGCTGAGGCGCAGTTTCTCGGGATGGCAACGCCGGTCGATGCGCTGGTGCCGTACGTCGAGTTCCAGGACTTCATGACCGACTGGGACGAGACAAAGGGCTTCTACAAGCTCGAGCCGTTCAGCGACTTTGTTCCCGAAGTCGGACGCCGTTTGCAGGCGAAGGGTTTGAGCAAGAGCGACCCGGTGGTGCTGATCTGCCGCTCGGGCGAGCGCAGTTCACGTGCCGCTAATCTGCTTGCCGACTCGGGCTACACGCGCGTCTACACCGTGGTCTATGGATTTGAAGGCGAGTTGTCCGATAGCGGACGTTACAACGTCAACGGTTGGAAAAACGCCAAGCTGCCGTGGAGCTACGAGCTCGACAAGAGCAAGATGTATTTTCCGCGCTAGTACGTGCGGATGTACGCGACGCCTACGCGCCTTGCGTAGTTTGCACTGGCTGACTCCGCCGCCATAATCCGGTCGCGATGGCGACCAAGCTCTTTCGGCAACAGGCAATCGACGCGCAGCGTGAGAAGCTGCTCGGCGAAGTTTCGCTGGCGCGCACGGTGCCCATGTGGGGATACACCGCGCTTGCGGTCGCGTTCGCTGTCAGCCTCGTCGCGTTTTCGATCTGGGGCGAGTACGCGCGCCGCGAGCGCGTCGATGGCTTTTTGGCGCTCGATTCGGGCGCGGCGCGCTTGCTGGCGCCGCAGGCGGGCACGATCACCGAGATCCTTGCAAAAGAAGGCGAGGAGGTGGCAGTCGGGCAGCCGCTGATCCGCCTGTCGTTCGAGCGCGTGACCGCGTCCGGCGTCACGTCGGGCGAGCTGGTGCAGCGCGAAATCGGCGATCGCATCAGCGGCTTGGAGCGCGAGCAACTGCAGGTGCGGTTGCTTGGCACGCAGCAAACCGAGATTCTGCGTCGCAAGATAGACGATCTGCAGCGCGAGCTCGCGCAATCCGATATCGAGATCAGGGCGCAGCAGACGCGGCTCGCGTCGTCGCGCAATGAGTATCAGCGCGCCGAAGATTTATTCAAAGACAAGTTCTACTCGGAAAGCAAGTTGATCGAGTTCCGCAACAACGTGCTCGATCAGCAGGTGAAGCTCGAAGGCCTGAAGCGCCAGCGAGCGAGCGTCGAGCGCGAGCTGTCGTCGACACGCGCCGAGTTGCCGATGGTGGGAACGAAGGTGAACTCGCAGATCGACCAGGTCAAGCGCCAGATGAGCGAGCTGCAGCAGGGCAGCGTGCAGGAGGCTGCGAAGCGCGAGCACGTCATACGCGCACCGATCGCCGGCGTGCTGACCAACATCGCCGCCAACAGCGGCGAAGCGGTTGCCGACGAAGCGCCGCTGGCGCTGGTGGTGCCCAAAGGAAGCGGCCTGCATGCCCAATTGCTGGTGCCCACGCGCGCAATCGGCTTCGTGCAGCCTGGGCAGGCGGTTGTGCTGCGGTACGACGCCTTTCCGTTTCAGCGCTTCGGGCAGTATCGCGGCACGGTCGAGCGCGTCAGCAGCACCGTGTGGTCGCCCGGCGAAAAAGTCGGTTCGATGACGGTGCGCGAGCCTGTGTATCGAGTTGATGTGAAGATCGATTCGCAAACCGTCGCCTCCGGCGCGCAAACGCTTCCATTGCGACCGGGCATGTCGGTCAACGCCGACATCCTGCAAGAAAAGCGCAAGGTGTGGGAGTGGGTGTTCGAGCCGATTCTGTCGCTTAAGGGGAGACTCGGCTGATGCGCGGCGCGTGCCGATGATTCTGCAGAGCGAAGCGCCCGAGTGCGGCATCGCGTGCGTGGCAATGATCGCCAGTTATCACGGCTTTCGCACCGATCTTGGCGGCATGCGCATGCGACTCGCGCCGTCGATGAAGGGCGTGACCTTAAAGCACATCAGCTCGATCGCCGAGGTGATGGGGATGGCAGCGCGCGGCGTCAAGGTCGCGCTCGAATCGCTGTCGCAACTGAAGCTGCCGGCGATCCTGCACTGGGACATGAATCACTTCGTCGTGCTGACCCATGTGAACGGCGACACGATCACGGTCAACGATCCGGCGCGCGGGCGGCGTGTGCTGAAGCTCAGCCGAAGCGTCGGATCACTACACCGGCGTCGCGATGGAGATGACTCCGAGCGCCGGATTCAAGAGGCGCGACGAGCGCGAACAGAATCAGCGCGTGGCAACTGGTGCGCACCGCCACCGGGCTGAAGGGCGCGATCACGCAGGTGTTGTTGCTTTCGCTGGTGCTCGAGGTACTGGCGATCGCGACGCCGTTCTTCCTGCAATTGGTGGTCGACCGCGTCGTGGTCGGGCGCGACCGCGACCTGCTGGCGGTGCTCGGCATCGGCTTCGCGTTGCTGGCGCTGATGATCGCCGTCGTCACCGGGCTGCGCGCCTGGCTCGGCGTGTACATCAGCACGCGGCTGAACCTGCAACTGCTCGACACGCTGTTCGCGCGGCTGCTGCGTTTGCCGCTGGCGTGGTTCGAAAAGCGCCACATCGGCGACATCGTGTCGCGCTTCCGCTCGGTCGATGCGATCCAGCGCACCTTGACGTTGACCTTTCTCGAAACGGTGATGGACGGCGTGATGGTGCTGGTCACGCTCGCCGTGATGCTCTGGTACAGCCCGACGCTGACCTTGATCGTCGTGATCGCCGCGGCTTGCTACGGCCTGCTGCGCTGGACGATGTACGGCCCGCAGCGGCGCGCGACCGACGAGCGCATCGTGCATGAGGCGAAAGCGGCCACTCACTTCATCGAAACCCTGCGCGGGATGATGGCGATCAAGCTGAACCTGCGCGAGTCAGAGCGCCGCTCCGCGTATCTGAATCACGTGGTCGATCAGACCAACGCCGACGTGCGCGTGCAGAACCTGGCGCTGCTGCAACGAGCCGGCAACGTGCTGGTGTTCGGCATCGAAAACGTGCTGGTGATCTGGCTCGGCGCCTACGCCGTGCTCGACAACCAGTTGTCGGTCGGCATGCTGTTCGCGTTCCTGCTGTTCAAGCTGCTGTTCATCACGCGTGTGAATAACCTTGTGGATAAAGGCATCGAGTTCCGGATGCTTGATCTGCACGCCGACCGCGTTGCGGATATCGCCCTGGCGGAGCCCGAAGGCGCGGCCGAGCTGCCCGCAGTGGCGCGCGCCGATGCGCCGTCGGCGCCGTTCGTGTTGCAGGGGCGCGACATCGGATTTGCCTACGGCATCGAGGGGTTTGTTTTTCGAGGCGTCGACTTCGCCGCCAAGCCCGGCGAAATGGTGGCGATCGTCGGGCCCAGCGGCGCCGGCAAGACCACATTGGTCAAGGTGCTGGCCGGCTTGCTCGACCGGACCGAGGGTTCGCTGACGGCCGCCGGCCGTGACGTTCGAGACTGGGACAAAGCCGCCTACCGCAGCCGGATCGGGGTCGTCATGCAGGACGACCACCTGTTCGTCGGCACGATCGAGGACAACATCAGCTTCTTCGACCCGCAACACGACGCGCAACGGGTGCAGGACTGCGCCCGGCTGGCGATGGTCGATCAGGAAATCGACGCGATGCCGATGCAGTTCAACACGATCGTCGGCAGTCTGGGCATGGCGCTATCGGGCGGCCAGCGCAGCCGCGTGCTGCTAGCCCGCGCGCTCTATCGCCAGCCGCAGATCTTGTTCCTGGACGAAACGTTCGATCAGCTCGACCTGGCCAAGGAACGAGCGATTACCGATGGCTTGCGGAAAACGGGGATCGGACTGGTGATCGTCAGCCACCGCCCGGAGACCGTCGGGGCGGTGGATCGGATTGTCAGGCTGGGCGAGACCGTGGTAGTCTCGAACCAGCTGGCGGCGTAGGCAAAAATAACCGGACAGCCCTCGTCAGGGCCGTCCGGCTAAGCTCGTAGAGCAAAAAACTAAGCGTCTTGATCGGCAAGTGATTTCTAGCGTCGATGCTATCACAAAGACAGACACCGATACTGCCGCCACCGACCATGTCAAGTTCGGACAGCGACAGTTCAAGTCGATTGCTGCTCGGCTAGTTTCAACATTCGATTTCTTCAGCGACGGCAAGTTCGATCTTGTTCATTTGAGTCCTCTACGAGTAGTTGGGTTTTGAGTTCTAGCTGTCAGGTCACGCTGACCTCTACGCAACCGCATTTTCGATCACTAGAAGAAGCACGAGAAATCACCCGCATTTGGCGGTTTCGACCATAGCCATCGGTCATGGGTACGATCACAATGCTGCCGACCCTAATTTCCCAGTGCCGGATGGCTGACGCACGCTCACGAAGAACTCGAAGTCTTGGAGCGCGAAATCAAGGCGAACCTTGCGTCGCCGAGCGCCGAAACAGTTGCGTTTCCTAAACGACGCGCTGAAGCGGCTGCGCGTTATTCCATTCACCGTTGATCCGAAGCGACGGATCAATTGCCTGATCGATATTGCTTCGCAGTTCTATCACCAGGGCCAAAGCACGTTCAATGGCGTTGAGCCGGCAGCGCTTGCGGTGATGTTGGCTCGTGACGTCAGATGACGCGCGCTCTCTGAGACAAGCGCTAACAGTGCAGGCAGTCGTTCTCTTATCGACAAACAATCCTGGCGATGCGCTCACTGCGCTCTCCGAAGCGCTCGAAATTGCCGAGAGCATTAGCGATGACAGTTGGCAAGGTCGCTGTCTGGATCAATCTTGGGCACGGCTTTTTACGAAGCAGCGCTCTATGCGGACGCGAGAGATTGCGCTGAGCGCGCAACTCGGCTAGCTACGGGTTCACCTGCAGCTTCGATGCGCTCAAAGCCGTCGCGCTGGCAAACGTCGCGCTCTGCTGCATGCACATGCAAGAGTACGAGGCGGGACTTGACAGCATTCGAGATGCGATTGCGCTTAGACATACGCCGCGATACGCCCGCTGAAATGCTGAACCGTGTTTTTGCGGAAGGAACCTACACACGACTGCTGCTGGCGCTGGGCCGAGTTGCAGAAGCGTCCGAGCGAGCGCAAATCGCCAAGGAATTGGCGACGCAAGGCGAAGTCAGTACGGGCTGATATTTCGGCCGCATGCTCCGAAGGGCTTGTCGAGGTGTACTCGGGCTTGGGCGATGTCGGCTTGTCGCGCGGCATGGCTGCTCTCGAAAAGGCCCGCGCCGTTAAACCCTCGCTGCGCGAAACGCTTTTGGCGCTGGTTCAGGCGCATGAGAAAGCCGGGCGACCCGAGCGGGCGTTGGCATTGCACCGCGAACTGACACTGCACATCCGCAAAGCGCAGCACGACAGCATCGTTCGCCATCAAGAACTGCACTTGCAGCAGATCGAGGCTGCTCAGCCAGTTTCCCGAGCATCTGCTTAACGGACAAGGAAGCTGAGCTCAGCGACAAGATCGCCGCACAGACCGCCGGCACGAAGCAGGGCGACTTGCTCGAACAGATCGCGTTCACCGCGGAGATGCGAGACGACCCGACTGGCGAGCATTGCTACCGCGTTGCGAAACTCGCGTCGCTGCTGGCGAAGACGCTCGGCCAATCGGATGATGCGTGCGAAACGATCGATCTTGCCGCGCGCTTGCATGACATCGGCAAGGTTGGCATTCCGGATTCGTTGATGCAGAAGCCCCAACCTTTGTCAGCAGGCGAGCGTCAAATTCTGCAAACGCATGCCGCGACCGGCGCCGATTTGCTGTCGAAAACCAAAGTTTCGTACAGCGAACTCGCGAGCGACATTGCGAGGCACCATCACGAGAGATGGGATGGGAACGGTTATCCCGAAGGCATTTCCGGCTCGGCGATTCCGCTGCCAGCCCGGATTGTCTGTTTGTGCGACTCCTACGATGCGTTAACGCACGAAAAGGCCTACCGGCGGGCGTTTTCCAGCGACGAGGCGATCAGTGAGATTCTTCGGCTGCGCGAGCTGCAGTTCGATCCGCACTTGGTCGACCTGTTCGTGCCGATGATCATGAGCTTGCGCGGCGAGCATGACGACTTGGACGAGTTCCTGGGCGCGGCCGCTCGCGAGACGGCGCTGAATGCGGCTCGCCAGAAGATTGCCGAGTCGTTGGCCAAGCCGATCGCAGGGTTCGATGCCCAACACCAACCGCCCCCGGCCACCATCGAGCGCCGGATCATCCGGCGCACGTTACCGAAGCCGCGCTAGCGCGCCTAGGTCGAGCGCCCACGCCAGTCAGGTCGGCGAATCCTGACCGCCGGAGAACAGAACTAGTGCTTTGGAATGCCTGCGAGCCGGCGCGCGGCCGAGTCGTCCAGCCAGCCGTCTTCCGCCAATGAGCGGATCCGCGCGACGGTGTCCAGGTCCGCGCGCTCGTACGCCTGTTCGCGCAGCGCGGTCGTGACGTCATCCAGCTCTCCTGCGCCGGTCGTTTCGTCCGATTCGTACACAAAGCGCAGGAACAGCAGCTCGGGCTGCGGCTCTTCGATCTCGATGCTCATGCGGCTTGCGGGCCAGGTCGGTCCCGCGCGGGTGTGAATTTCGCTGCGCCATTGCGGCAGTAGACGCACGCGGTCGTCTACTTTGAACGACCCGAAATCGAGCGTTCGAATCAGCTCGATCTCGTCGCCCCAAACGCGCCGCGAATGAATCGTGGCGACCTCGAGCCCGAGCACGAACTGCGTCGGGTCTTCCGCACGCAGCACCAGCCCGCGCCATAGCTGCTCGCGGGTCAACGTGTCGAGCAGCGGCATCAACGGGTCGTTGATCTGTATCAGGTGTTCGAACCGCACGGTGGAATTCTGCCTTAGGCGGCGGGTTCGTTAACCCCTTTTGCGTTGCGCGGGCGTTTCAGCGTCTTGACCATGACTTTGGAGAGTTCCATGTTGATCAGAACGTTGGCCGCGGCGGCATCCGTCCTGGCTTTGACTGCTTGCTCTACACCCGCCGCTGCGATCGGCTCGATGGTCGATGTGAACGTGATCGATCGCATCACCGGCGAGACGCTGCCGATGTATTGGCACGACGGCCGCTGGTGGGTTCCCGGCAAACCTGGCAATCGCTACGCCGTTACGCTGACCAACCGCAGCGGCGGCCGAACATTGACCGTGATTTCGGTCGACGGCGTCAATGCGATTTCGGGCGAAACCGCGGCGCACGATCAGACCGGTTACGTGCTCAACCCCGGCCAGCACGCGCAGATCACCGGTTGGCGCAAGAATCTCGCGCGGGTTGCCGCATTCGAGTTCACCGCACTGCCCAATTCTTATGCAGCACGCACCGGCCGCCCGGACAACGTCGGTGTGATCGGCGTGGCCGTGTTCCGCGAAAAGGTGCGCTACGTTCCGCCGCCTGCCGAGCCCGCAGTGTCGCAGCCTTTGTCGCGCTCCAAGTCCGAAGCGCAGCAAGATGCGGGGCGCGACGGCGCGGGGGCCCGAGCATCCGAGCCTGTGAGTCCGTCGGCCTCGAATGAGTCGTCGAATTTGGACGGAGTGCGTACCGAGCGCAGAGATCAGCAGCGTTTGGGCACCGGGCATGGCCGCAGTGAATACGCACCGACGCAGCATGTGGCGTTCGAGCGTGCGCAGTCGACGCCGGACGAGTTGATCAAGATTCACTACGACAGCCGAGACAATCTGATTGCGATGGGCGCGATTCCGGCGCCAAGGTACCGGCCGCATCGTGCGCCGGAGCCATTCCCCGGGCCGGTCGGGTTTGTTCCCGATCCGCCGCGCCGCTGGTAACGCATGGTTAATCGCTGGCTTATCGCGCCAATGTTAGGAGGCACAATGCCGCGCGATGAGCAGCGACGAGGATCTGCTGGCGGCTTATGCCGTGGGAGATGCGCGCGCTTTTGCTGAGTTGTACGAGCGGCACGAGCGTGCGATTTACCGTTTTTTCTTGCGGCAGGGAGCGGCAACCTCGGTGGCAGAGGACTTGCTGCAGGAAACCTGGCTCGCGGTGGTGCGCAACGCTGCGAGCTTTGAGCCGCGCGCCAAATTCACGACCTGGCTGTATACGGTGGCGCGCAGCAAGATGATCGATCATTGGCGCGCGCGTGACGATACGGTTTCACTGGCGTACTTTGCCGGGGACGCTGCCAACGATGCCGACGAAAGCGTGCTCGATATCCCGGCGGGCGACGCGCATCGACCCGATCATCAGGCGATAGCGCGGGCCGAAGCGCGCGCGTTTTTGGCAGCGGTAGAAGCGTTGCCGCCGCCCCAGCGGGAGGCGTTCCTGCTGCAAGCCGAAGGCGGCTTGTCGCTCGACGAAATCGCCGCCGTGACGGGCGCGGCACATGAAACAGTCAAGAGCCGGCTGCGTTATGCGATGAGCAAGCTGCGCTCGGCAATGGAGGCATGGCAGTGAGTATGGACCGCGACAAAAGCGGTGCTGAAGATCCGCTAAACCGCGAGCTGATAGACCACTATCGGCAGGCGAGCGCCGAGTTGGACGAGCGTCCGGCGGCGTCCGCGCGCGCGTCGATATTGGCGGCCGCGGCGCGCAATGTCGACGCTAAACCGGTCGATGCCGCTGCGTATCGGCGCACTCGTCCGCGCTGGCCGCTCGCGGCGGCCGCTACCGTCATGTTGTCGACGCTGGCGGTACTGCTTGCGATTCGCACGAATGAGGAAATGCCGCAGTTCGGTGCTCCGACCGAGGCTGCGCGCAGCGTCGCAGACACCCCTGCGCCCGTGACCGCACCCCAGCGCTGCAGACACCCCTGCGCCTGAGACCGCGCGCGGCGCCGCAGACAGCGTTGAGCCGTCAGCACAGCGCGCGCCAGCGGCGCCGAAAGTTGTCGCGCCGCCCCGCGAGCGCGAAGCGATGGAGCAGCAAGTAACAGAAAAACGGCAAGTACAAACACGTAACGGACGTCTGATGGCGCCCGCCAAGACCGAATCGGATTCCGTCGCACAAGCAGCGCGCGAAGCGAACCGTTCGGTACCGGCCGAGGCGCCCGCCAGTTCGCCCGCCAACGCGTTGGAGAAGGCCCGGCAAAATGTGCCTGCCGCAGCTTCACCTCCGCCGCCAGCGCCCGAGCCGACGGATCGCTCGAAACTGCGTGCGGAGCAAGGCGCAGTCGGCTCCGTTGCGCCAACAACCCCGAAGGATCAGGCGGGTGCTGGCGCTCGGCGCGATGCTGCTCGACCCGCTGCACCGCCGCCATTGGCAGGAGCGCAAGAGGAGCGCAAGCAAGTCGAGGAGTCGGCCGAAATGTGGCTCGAACGAATCATTAAGTTGCGGCGTGAAGGTCGGCACGACGAGGCTGACGCGGAGCTAAAGCGCTTTCGCGAGCGCTATCCGCAAGTGCAACCGCCAGCGGAAGCGTTGCCGCCAGTGGGTACGCGTTAGGCACGAGTTCGACCTTCGCCAACTTCCAGGGCGACCGATCGGACAACGCCTGCACCGCCAATCGCGCCGCATCTGCTTCGAACGTCCGTGGCGCACTGCGCGCCAGATCGAGCGCCGCGTTCAATGACTTGACCGTACCGAGCCAGCACCATTGATCGAACACATGCCATTGCTCCTGAAAGCGCTCGGCGTTGTGTTCGACCAGTGCGATTGCATTTGCATGCGGCCACTCGGGTAACAACCACGGCTGCATCAATTCTTTCAGGCGTGCCGTGTGTTCGCCGCGTGCCTCTGCTCCGACGCACGCACCACGGCAGCGGCGTAACTGATAGTTAAAACACGGCGCGCCGTCGTGCGCCGCCTTGCGGCGTCCCTCAAGCCCGATCGCTTTCAGGCAAATGCGGTGTTCGGCAGCAAGTCCTGTCATCCAGCGCCGGATCGACGAGCGCGATCCGAACGGCCCGTAACAGTGGCCGAGTTGCGCAAACTCGAACGCTGTCGCGTTGGTAAGCGTTACGCATCCTTGGGCATCGAAACCGAGCAGCACCTGATTCAATTTGCGCCGCGAAGCGACGTTGTGCGCGGGTAGCCGCGTTTTGATCAGCTCTGATTCGCGCAACAGCGCGCCGAACTCCCCTGCGGTTTCTTCCCAATCGAGCCGATGAATCTCCTGCGACAGCCGCAGCTCGCGTTCGGAGTTGAAGTGGCTGGCGACGCGCGCGCGCAGATCGATGCTCTTGCCGATATAGATCGGATACTCGTTTAATCCGTAGAACAGATACACGCCGGGCGCATGCGGTAGCGCGTCGATGGCATCGGGCGGTAGGTTCGGCGGCAACGCCGGCCGCCGCAACAACTCGTGCGCTGCGAACTCGATTTCCGCCGGTGGGTGGCGGTCAGCCAGCCGTTGCAGCCATCGCCACAGCACGCGCGCATCGCCGAGCGCGCGGTGCCGCGGCTCACCTTCCAGGCAGAAGCGATCGATGATCGCGTCCAGCGTGTGCGGCGTTCGGTCCGGATACAAGTAGCGGCTGAGCCGCACGGTGCACAATGTCTTGGCTGCGAACGACAGGCCGGCGCGATTGAATTCCGCGCGTAGGAATCCGTAGTCGAAGCGGGCGTTGTGCGCGACGAAGATTGCGCCGTCGAGCCGATCGAATACCTGTTGCGCGATCTCGGAGAACGACGGTGCCGCACGCACCATGTCATTGGTGATACCGGTCAGCCATTGGATCTCCGCCGGAATCGGCACGCCCGGATTGACCAGCGTGGACCATTCGTCGACACGCACATCGTCGCCATCGAAATCGACGCGCACGACGCCGACTTCGGTCACGCGCTCGCGCTCGGGACTCGATCCGGTCGTTTCGACATCGACAAAGGCCAGGCGAGGCGCGATCGAGGGAAACATTGACCGAATTATCCGTCACGCAAGACGGGCATACTGTGAAGAAAGAGAGACGCCGGAAAGACAGACATGGCATCGCCGGAAGCTGACAAGGCCGCGCGGGTCGACGCGATCGTTGCTCTGATCGAGGCACGCAGCCAAAAAAGTGAACGTGCGTCGCTGACGACTTTTGCGCGCGGCTATTTCGAGCGAGTCGACCCCGAGGATATCGCCGCACGCAGCGTCGAGGATTTGTACGGCGCGTTGCTGTCGCACTGGCAGTTTGCGCGCAAGCGCGAAAGCGGTGCGGCCAAGGTTCGCGTGTTCAATCCCGGCGCCGGCGAACACGGTTGGGCCTCGCGCCACACAGTGATCGAGATCGTCAACGACGACATGCCGTTCCTGGTCGATTCGGCGTCAATGGAGGTCAATCGGCAGGGACTGACACTGCACATGATCGTGCATCCGATCTTCGCGGTCGAGCGCGACTCTAGCGGCACGCTGAAAACGATCGATCTGCGCGAGAACAAACCCGATTGGCCGCGCGAATCGTTTATGCACATCGAAGTCGATCGCTTGGCCGACCCGGCGGCGCGCGCCGAGCTCGCAGCAGGCATCGAGCGCGTGCTAGGCGACGTACGCGCTGCGGTGACCGACTGGAAGGCGATGATCGCGCAGCTGCGCGCGGTGATCGAAGAAATCGATCGCCAGCCGCCGCCGCTGCCGCGCGAGGAAGTTGCGGAGAACCGCGCGTTCCTGCAGTGGCTAACCGAAGATCATTTGCTGCTGCTCGGCTATCGACGCCACGATTTGACAACGGTCGACGGAGAAGACGCATTACGTCTGGTGCCGGGAAGCGGGCTCGGCATCTTGCGCGAATCCGCGACCGAAACCGCGCTTTCGAGCAGCTTTGCGGTGTTGCCACCACAGGCACGGGCGGTCGCGCATGCAGTGTCGCCGATGATGTTCGTGACGAAGGCGAACTCGCGCTCGACTGTGCACCGGCCCGGCTATATCGATTACATCGGCGTCAAGCGCTACAAAGACGGCGTCGTCATCGGCGAGCATCGCTTCGTCGGGCTGTTTACCTCGGCTGCATATACCGTCCGCGTCGCTGAAGTGCCGCTGATACGGGGCAAGGTAAGCGAAGTCGCGGCGCGCTCCGGCCTCGCGCCGGGCAGCCATCTCGGCAAGGCGATGACGCATGTGCTCGAGACTTATCCGCGCGATGAGTTGTTTCAGATCACGGCCGACGAGTTGTACGAAATCGCAACCGGCATCGTGCATCTGGGAGAACGCCAGCGCTTTCGCCTGTTCATTCGGCGCGATCCGTTCGAGCGCTTCGTGTCGTGCCTGATCTTCGTGCCGCGCGAAAACTACACAACCGAGTTGCGGCGCCAGCTTTCAAAAGATACTGATCGAAGCGTTCGACGGGTCGACCGCCGACTTCGATGTGCTGCTGACCGATGCAGTGCTCGCGCGCATTCATATCACCGTGCGCACCACGCCGGGCAAGGTGCCCGAAGTCGATCGACGTGCGATCGAAGCGCGGCTGGCCAGTGCTGCACGTCGCTGGGAAGACGATCTGCGCCAGGCGTTGAATGACGAGGAAGGCGAAGCGCGCGCGGCGCCGCTGTACAAGCGCTTCGGCACGGCTTTTCCAACGGCATACGAGGAAGCGGTGTCGCCGCGCCAGGCGGTCGCCGATATTCGGCGGCTGACGGCGCTGGACAAGGGCAGCCTCGCGCTGAACCTGTATCGGCCGCTCGAAGGGCCGGCGGGTCGCCTCGGTTTCAAGCTGTATCGCAGCGGCGCGCCGATCGCATTGTCGGATTCGTTGCCGATGCTCGAGCGAATGGGCGTTCGTGTGTTGTCCGAGCGCGGGTATGAGATCCATCCTGAAGCTGGCGAGGCGCTATGGGTGCACGATTTTTCGCTGCAGTTACCCGGGTCGGACGATATCGACGCTGAAACAATCGCGCCTCTGTTCGAGGAGTCGTTCGCGCGCGTGTTCGAGGGCGCGGTCGAGAACGACGACTTCAATCGGCTGGTACTGCGTGCCGGTTTGTCTGCCGATGAGATCGTCGTGCTGCGCGCCTACGCCAAGGTAATGCGGCAAACGGGCTTTGCGTTGTCGCAAGCCTTCATTGAATCGACGCTGGCGCTGCATCCGCGCATCGCGCGCATGCTGGTGGCGCTGTTCAAGCTGCGCTTTGATCCCGCACAACAAGATGACGGCGCTGCCGCAAGTCAGGTCAACGCGATTGAGCAGGCGCTTGACCGCGTGTCGAGTCTGAGCGAAGACAAGGTATTGCGTCAGTACCTAGGGCTGATCATCGCCACCTTGCGCACCAATTACTGGCGCACTGGCGCCGGTACCAGTGGGGCAGCCGGGCCGCGGCGAGCCTTCCTGTCTTTCAAGTTTGACTCGTCGAAGATCCCCGGCCTACCGGAGCCGCGGCCGATGTTTGAGATCTTCGTTTATTCGCCGCGCTTTGAAGGCGTGCATCTGCGCGGTGGCAAGGTCGCGCGTGGCGGCTTGCGCTGGTCGGACCGGCCCGAAGACTTTCGTACCGAAGTGCTCGGATTGCTCAAGGCGCAGATGGTGAAAAACGTCGTCATCGTGCCGGTCGGCAGCAAGGGCGGCTTCGTGCTCAAGAAAGCGCCTCCGATGACCGACCGCGAGGCGTTCTTGAACGAAGGCATCGCCTGCTACAGCGACTATTTGCGTGGGCTGCTCGATGTGACCGATAACCGCGTCGGAGACACCATCGTGCCGCCGCCGCATGTGGTGCGACACGACGCCGACGATCCCTATCTGGTCGTTGCGGCCGACAAAGGAACTGCGACGTTTTCGGATTACGCGAATGCGATCAGCGCCGAGTACGGCTTCTGGCTCGGCGACGCCTTCGCTTCGGGCGGCAGTGCCGGCTATGACCACAAGGAGATGGGCATCACCGCACGCGGTGCGTGGGAGAGCGTCAAGCGCCATTTCCGCGAGCTCGGAGTCAACATTCAAACGACCGATTTCACGTGTGTCGGCATCGGTGACATGTCGGGCGACGTGTTCGGTAACGGCATGCTGTTGTCGCGTCACATTCGCCTGCTCGCAGCGTTCGATCATCGGCACATATTCATTGATCCGGCTCCTGATGTTGCAGCGAGCTTTGCGGAGCGCGAGCGCCTGTTCGCGCTGCCGCGCTCCTCGTGGGCCGATTACAACCAGAAACTGATTTCTCCGGGTGGCGGCATCTGGGCACGCTCGGAAAAATCGGTCCCGATTTCGCCGCAGGCCCAAGCGGCGCTCGGGATCACGACCGCCAAGCTGGTTCCGTCGGAACTGATTTCTGCGATTCTGAAAGCGCCAGCGGACCTGCTTTACAACGGCGGCATTGGCACCTACGTCAAAGCGGCCGGCGAGTCGAACGCCGATGTCGGTGACCGAGCGAACGACACCCTGCGCATCAACGGCGCGGAACTGCGCTGCAAGGTCATTGGCGAGGGCGGCAATCTGGGTTTGACCCAGCTGGGTCGTATCGAGGCCGCATTGAACGGCGTCAGGCTGTACACGGACGCGATCGACAACTCGGCGGGCGTCGACACGTCGGATCACGAAGTGAACATCAAGATCCTTCTATCGCTGCCAATGGCGGACGGCGAATTGACCGAGAAGCAACGCAACGCGCAACTCGTCGGCATGACCGAGGACGTCGCCGCTCTCGTTCTGCGTGACAACTACTTCCAAGGGCAGTCGTTGTCGGTCAGCGGACGCATGGGCACCCGACTACTCGATCCGCAACAGCGGTTTATCCGCTTTCTCGAAAAACAGGGGCAGCTCAATCGCGCGCTCGAATTTCTGCCGAGCGAGGATGATTTCGCCGATCGGCGCAGCAAAGGCATCGCTTTAACGAGCCCGGAGAGAGCCGTGCTGCTCGCGTATTCGAAGATGTGGCTGTTCGACGAGCTGCTGGCGTCGAATTTGCCCGAAGACGCGTGGGTCGGTACTGCGGTCGCACGCTACTTTCCGTCGGTGCTTAAGGAAAAGTTCGGCAGCTACATCGAGCGGCACCCCTTGAAGCGCGAGATCGTCGCGACGCACGTATTGAACAGCATGGTCAATCGCGTCGGCTCGACGTTCGTGCACCGACGGATGGAAACAACCGGCGCAACACCGCCGCAAATCGTGCGCGCGTATCTGCTGACACGCGAAGTGTTCGGGCTGGTGCCGACATGGCAGGCGATCGAAGCGCTCGACAATGTTGTGCCCGACGAGCTGCAGTCGGAAATGCTGATCGAGCTCGGCCGCCGCACGATACGGGGCACGAACTGGTTCCTGCGCTCGCGTCGGCTTGGTGAACCGATGGGCGCAACGATCGAGCGCTTCGCACCCGCGGCTGCCGCGTTACTCGACTTCATCGCGGCGGCTCCGGCAAGCGCACCTTGGCGCGCGCCGATCGCACAGCAAGAACAGGCGCTGACGGCAGCCGGTGTTCCACCGTCGCTGGCGCTGGCGGTTGCTGCATCCGACACACTATTTGCGGCGCTCGACATCGCTGAAGTGGCCGAGACTTCACATCAGCCGCTGGCGCTGGTGGCCGGAACTTATTTTTCAATTGCTGGACTACTCGGGCTGGGGCGATTGCGCGCGCAAGTGTCGGCGCTGCCTGCAGACGGATACTGGCAGGGCATGGCAAAGAGCTCACTCGGCGACGAGCTGGCCGCGTTACAACGAGAGCTCACTGCCGATGCCCTGCAGGCGGGTGGACCGTCGGCTTGGGAAACCGCGCAGCGACCGGTGGTCGAGCGCGCTCAGCGGATTCTTTGGGAGCTTTCGGATAACAAAATGCCCGATCTGGCGATGCTGTCGGTCGCGTTACGCGAGTTAAGGCATCTCGCTTGAAATCATGCCGTGGCCTGACCGGCTCACTCCTACGGCCGTATGGATCGTGTCGCGTGCATGGGTGGTCGATGAAGTCGCGGCGCGCGGTGTCGATCCGCAACGGCAAGCGGTGCTGGTCGACGAGCTGGTCGTGTACGAGCCGCCGCGCCGGCATGGCTTTCGCAACACTGTCATTTTCTGGATCGTTGTTTTCTCGGCCGCCACGCTGGCCGGTGCGATCGGATTTCCGAAGTGGACAGGCTTTGCCGTCGCGATGCTGTTCTTCATCTGGGTCGCGCGTGAACTCGCAGTACGCGCGCTGCGCTGGCGGCTCGATCAGCTGTTGACCGACACGCAGCGTTAGACCGCACCAAAGGTTTCGCAATGCGAGACTTTGCGCATTGCATCGCTCATCGAAGGGAAGTCGAAGTAGCGTGAGCCGCTCTTGAACGAAAGACGCCATGAACACCTCGACATCCACCGCTTCATCTCGCAAAGCTGAAGAATCATCGACTGCACGCATTAATCTGCTCGCGCTCGGCGCTCTGATAGCGCCTTGGCTCGCCGCGTGGTTGCTGCCGTCCTTCGCTCAGCCGCAGTCGTATCACGACTATGCAGATCAGCGCGCATGGCTTGGGTTGTCGCATGCAGCGGAT
>CAWAYV010000024.1:0-54866 GCA_963786295.1 uncultured beta proteobacterium
CAACTCTTCGACGACATGCACGCGCAGCTCGGCGGCCTCGACGTGCTGGTCAACAACGCCGGCATCGCCGGACCGACGGCACGCTGTGAAGACATCGAGCTTGCCGACTGGGAACGCACATTCGCCGTCAATCTGGCCGGTCAGTTCCTTTGCGCAAAACTGGCGATTCCGCATCTGCGCAAGAGCCGCAATGCAAGCATCGTCAATCTCTCGTCGGCAGCGGGGCGTTTCGGTTTTCCGTTGCGGACGCCCTACGCAGCGTCGAAGTGGGGCGTCATCGGATTCACGAAGTCGCTGTCGATCGAGCTCGGAGGCGACGGCATCCGTGTCAACGCGATCTGCCCGGGGTCGGTCGCGGGAGCTCGGATCGATTCGGTTTTCGCGAACAAGGCCGCGGCGCGTGGCGTACCGATGGAAACTGTTCGCGACGAAGCCCTGGCAAAGACATCGCTAGGAAAGTTGATCGCCCCCGAGGACATCGCGCGAACGATCGTGTTTCTGGCGTCGCCGGCGGGCGCAAAGATTTCGGGCCAGGCCATCGGCGTTGATGCCGATGTTCAATCGTTGGTGTGAAACCGCCCGAAGACGACGTTAACGACGCGTGCCGCCGAGCAGCGCTGCAACCTTCGCCGGCTTCTGACTGCGTGAGGTCGCGGCTTCTTTGGGCGCTTCGACTTTCGCCGCATCAGATGTGCTCGCCTCGTAGGGCTTGCTGAAGAAATCATCGACTGGCGCAGGCGCCGGTGTATGATGCGCGCTCCGGCCGTCGTTCAAGAGCATCGCGCCGCACCGGTCGCTCGCGATGATCGCTGCGTTCAGCGCGAGGCCGTTGTGCGACGTTCAACGTGCCGAATTTGGAACTTTTGCTTGGTGAGCTTTTCGATTGCCGTAACAGCGCGCTCGTCCGATCCGGTCATCAGCATGATCGTCAGGCCGCTGAGACCCGCTCGACCCGGTGCGACCGATCCGATGGATGTAATCCTCGGCGGCGAACGGCACGTCGTAATTGATGACGACCGGCAGCTCGACGATGTCGAGGCCGCGCGCGGCGACATCGGTGGCCACCAGCACTTCGATCGCATCGGTTTTAAAACCTTCAAGCGCCTTCATGCGCTCGTCCTGCGTCTTGTCTCCGTGAATCGCGTCGGCGTTGATGCCGGCTTTCTGCAACTGGCGCGCGAGCCGCCGGCACTCGATCTTGGCGTTGACGAAGACCAGTACCTGCGTCAGCCGCCCGCCATCGGGCCCGCGTGTGCTCAGTAGCTCGAGCAGCGCGGCCACCTTCTCCGATTCGTGCAGCTTGAACACTTCCTGCGTCACATTGTCGGCCGTCGCATTGCGACGCGCGACTTCGATCAATTGCGGATCATGCAGAAAATTCGCCGCGAGCTTCTTGATCTCCTCGGAAAACGTCGCCGAAAACATCAGGCTCTGGCGCTGCTTCGGAAGCAAATTCAGGATGCGCGAGATGTCGGGCAGAAACCCCATGTCGAGCATGCGATCGGCTTCGTCGAGCACGACGATCTGTACCTGCGACAAGCTGGTGTTCTTCTGTTGCAGATGGTCGAGCAGACGCCCTGGCGTGGCGACCAGGATTTCGACGCCGGAGCGCAACGCTGCGGTTTGCGGGTCCATATCGACGCCGCCATAGACGATCCCGCAACGCAATGGCGTTTTCGCAATGTATTTTTTTACGTTGTCCGCGGTTTGATCGGCCAGCTCGCGCGTCGGCGCCAGTATCAGCGCCCGCACCGGATGGCGCGCTGGCGACATGCTGGCGCTCGCGTGCGGCAACAGTTTCTGAATGATCGGCAACGCGAAGCCGGCCGTTTTGCCGGTGCCGGTCTGCGCCGCACCCATCACGTCGAGACCCTTCATCACGACCGGAATCGCCTTCGCCTGAATCGGCGTCGGTGTCGCGTAACCCATCTCGGTGATCGCCGCGAGAATCAGCGGATCGAGGCCGAAATGAGTGAAGTCCTTGGGGTCAGACATGAATGTGGTGGGCCTCCCGTGAGTCGAACACGGCACCAACGGAGCGCGCTGCGCGACCAGTGGGAGCGGCGCGCGAGGACGCGCGCCGTCGAAGACGGCCAGCGGACATGCAGCATCGGAGCGAGTTTGGTGGGCCTCCCGTGAGTCGAACACGGCACCAACGGATTATGAGTCCGCTGCTCTAACCAAGCATGAGCTAGAGGCCCGTGGGACAGCGTTCTACTCAAGGAAACTCTTCAGCTTGTCCGAGCGGCTCGGGTGGCGCAGCTTGCGCAGCGCTTTGGCTTCGATCTGCCGTATGCGCTCGCGCGTGACGTCGAACTGCTTGCCGACCTCTTCCAGCGTGTGGTCGGTCGACATCTCGATGCCGAAGCGCATGCGAAGCACCTTCGCCTCGCGCGGCGTCAGCGAATCGAGCACGTCCTTGGTCACATCCGACAGACTGTTGTACTGCGCGGCATCGACCGGTGCGACGGTTGACGTGTCCTCGATGAAATCACCCAGATGCGAATCATCATCGTCACCGATCGGCGTTTCCATGCTGATCGGTTCCTTCGCAATCTTCAGGATCTTGCGGATCTTGTCTTCCGGCATCTCCATCTTGACTGCCAGCGTCGCTGGGTCGGGCTCTTGGCCGGTCTCCTGCAGAATCTGGCGCGAGATCCGGTTCATCTTGTTGATCGTCTCGATCATGTGCACCGGAATCCGGATCGTGCGTGCCTGGTCGGCGATCGAGCGGGTGATGGCCTGCCGGATCCACCACGTTGCGTAGGTCGAAAACTTGTAGCCGCGCCGATATTCGAACTTATCGACCGCCTTCATCAAGCCGATGTTGCCTTCCTGAATCAGATCGAGAAACTGCAATCCGCGGTTGGTGTACTTCTTCGCGATCGAAATCACCAGCCGCAAATTCGCTTCGGTCATCTCACGCTTGGCCTTGCGCGCCTTCGCTTCGCCGGTGGCCATCTGCTTGTAGACCTCGCGCAGATCCTTCAGCGGCAACACGACGCGCTTTTGCAGCGACCCAAGCTTGCTTTGCAGTTCCTGTACGGCCGGCAGATTGCGCCGTAGCACTTCCGCGTGCGGCTGCTCGGAATCGGCTTCGCGCGAGGCCCAGCGCATATTCGTTTCGTTGCCCGGAAACGTCTTCAGAAAGTGCGTGCGCGGCATGCCGCACTTGTTGACGGTGATCTCATAGATCTGCTTCTCGATCGACCGCACCTCATCGACCTGACGACGCAGCGTGTCCGACAACCGCTCGACCATCTTTGCGGTGAATCGCAAGCTCATCAGTTCATCGAGAATTTTTTGCTGCGACTTCAGGTAGCCCGGTGACTTGTAGCCCTCCTTTTCGAAAGACACGCGCATCTTGTCGAACAGCTTGGTGACGTGATCGAACTTGTCGAGCGCGCGCACTTTCAGCTCGTCCAACTGCGCCGCGGTCATGCCGGAGGCGCCAATGTCGGTCGTCTCTTCGCCCTCTTCGTCTTCCTCTTCGCCCCCGGCGGTCGGGAAATCTTCGGCCAGCGGGTCCATCAGACCGTCGACCACTTCGTCGATCGGAATGTCGGAGCCGCGAATGCGCTCGCCGTGCGCCAGAATTTCAGCGATCGTTGTCGGGCATGCAGAAATGGCCATCACCATGTGCTTCAGCCCGTCTTCAATGCGCTTGGCGATTTCGATCTCGCCTTCACGTGTCAGCAGCTCGACGGAACCCATCTCGCGCATGTACATACGCACCGGATCGGTAGTGCGGCCGAACTCGGCATCGACCGTCGACAGCGCGGCTTCGACCTCTTCTTCTGCTGCGTCGTCGGTCGTGGCGGCGGGCACGTTCTCGCTCATCAGCACCGTCTCGGCATCGGGCGCCTGGTCGAAGACCTGCAGCCCCATGTCGCTGAACGTGCTGATGATGGCGTCGATCGCCTCGGCGTCGACCAATGCGTCGGGCAAGTGATCGTTGATCTCGGCATACGTCAAAAAGCCGCGCTCTTTACCGAGCTTGATCAGCGCCTTTAGCTTGTTGCGGCGAGTTTCGAGGTCTTCTTCGGTGCCGTGGTAGCTGCGCTCGAGTGCCTCTTTAAGCGCTTTTTCCTTGGCTCGACGATCTTTGGCGCGCAGCTTGGTCGCGCTCATTTTTTCGACGATCTGCACGCTCGGATCGGCCGTATCGTCACCCGTGTCGACGGCCTCGGGCACCGCATCGGCGCCGCCATTGAGCAGCTGTTCTGCGCTTTGCTTCGGCTTGCGGCCAGGGCGCCCACGGACTGCGCCCGCGACCTCCGCCGATGCGCCGCCGTTTTTTACCAAGTCACTATCGGCCGGCGCAGAACGCCCGCGAGACGCTTTTGCCGCCGAGGACATCAGCGTCGCCTCGAGTTTTTTCATCGCGCTCTTCGCGACCTTGCCATGCTCGTCGTACGCAACCGCGCGTGAAGACTTCGCCTTCGCTTCGACTTTTCTCACTTCCTGTTTTCTCAATACCATCGCGTCACCTGTTTCGACCGAACGGCGCCGGACACCCGATCAGTCGGTCATTGCCAAGCGCGCTCGCAGGCGACAGGGCCGCCTCATGCGCAGTCGACACACACATCATTGGGTTCAAATGAGCCTTCTCAACCAAGCCGTGCTTCTACTCACGCAGAATGTGGCCGATCTTTATCGAAGCGAAGCGTCGCGCATAAGATCCGATTAACCCAACGCCTGATCCGTAGATCGCGTTTCCGGTAATTGCGCACGCTGTCGATCTATTTATTGGCGCCACCGATCATTCGCGATCTCCTGGGCGCTCGACGCTAGGCCGTTCAGCTAGCGATGACCAACGTCGACAACCGTTGAATGTAACACGATTGAGACGTTTTTGCGGCAAAAAGTTCAATTCTGCCGCGGCTTTGCCGCCAAAAGGCCGGCTACCTCGCCCCGACCTCACGCTCGGTCGGCCCCCGCGCCCGGGTATACGCCTGGTCGGCAGCGCGGTACGCGTCCAATCGCTGCGGCGACGGGTCGCGCTCATAGTCGGACAGCCGCTCGGCCCGGTCCCGCTCAAACCGCCGCAGCTTTAACTTCGCAAATGCCTCGGACACGATCTCACGCGCTACTTCGACCCCGGTTTCAATCTCCATTTCCTGAGCGGCGAGCGCGCGATATTCGTCGGCGTAGTCGCTGTCGGCCAGCATTTCGAGCAAGGCGCCGTGGCTGAGCGCCGCGGCCTCGGCGGCGGTGGTCGCCGTCGAGGCGCGCCACACTTCAGCGATCTCCCGATCAACCCGGTCGTCGCCGTGCACATGCTCGTCGATTACGTCCTGATTGAACTCGCGAGCGAGCGTCGGATGGGCCAGCAGTTGTTGCAGGATGCTCAACTTCAGGTCGCCCACCTCCATCCTCGGCGTATGACGCTCGACCGACGCCATCCGTCGCGGCAGCGCCTTGCGCAATCCGTATAGCGCTTCGACCGCGTCCAGCGGCGTGCGCGCAACCTCGGCCAGCTCCCGCAACAACTGCAGCCGCATCGCACCGGGCGGCATCGACAACAGCAGCGGCTTGGCGGCTCCGAGCAGCGCTGCACGGTCCTCGGCGCTCGCCGGTCGCTGCGCAGTCCCCGTCAACGTCCTGATGAAAAACTCCGACAGCGGCAGCGCTTCGCTCAGCGCAGAATCGAATGCTGCCGCGCCTCCATTGCCGATCACGCTGTCCGGGTCTTGGCCTTCCGGCAGCGACACAAAGCTCGCACGCTTGGTGTCGGCGATTACTGGCAACGCGGCTTCCAGCGCGCGGCGCGCGGCCTTGCGGCCGGCGGCATCGCCATCGAAAGCGAAGATCACGTGATCGGCCGCTTTAAAAAGCGCGCTCACGTGCGCGCTGGTAACGGCTGTGCCAAGCGCGGCCACCGATTCAACGAAGCCCGCCTGCGCCAGCCGAATGACGTCCATATAGCCTTCGGCCACGATCGCGCGGCCGGATCTTGCGGATGGCATCGCGCGCCTCGTGCAAACCGTATAGTTCCTGGCCTTTGCGAAAAACCGGCGTCTCGGGTGAGTTCAAGTATTTCGGCTCGCCGGCGTCGATCACACGCGCGCCGAAACCGATCACCTGTCCTCGCGCACTGCGGATCGGAAACATCACACGGCCACGAAACCGGTCGTAGCGCTTTCCTTCGTCGGCAATGACCAGACCCGCTTCCACCATCTGCGGATCGTCGTAATTGTCGAACGCAGCGCGCAACGGTTGCCAGGCATCGGGCGCATATCCCAGCGCGAAGCGCGCTGCGGTTTGACCACTGACGCCACGGCGCTTCAGGTACTCGATCGCCGCCGCGCTGTCCTTTAACTGGCCGCGATAGAACTCGGCTGCGCGCAGCAAGACATCCGTGATCGCGCGCGTTTTCGTATGTGAGTCAGCGGCGCGTTCTGTCTCCGGAACCTGCATACCGGCGAGTTGTGCCAGATCGCGAATCGCATCGACGTAACCTTGGCCACGGTGCTCCATCACGAATCCGATAGCGCTGCCATGCGCGCCGCAACCGAAGCAGTGAAAGAACTGCTTCGATGGACTCACGGTGAACGATGGAGACTTTTCAGCGTGGAACGGGCACAGCCCCAGGTAATTCTGCCCGCCCTTTTTCAGCTGAACATAGCGGCCGACCACGTCGACGATGTCGACGCGCGCGAGCAAGTCCTGGATGAAGCTTTGGGGGATCATCGGAATTTCGTGAAAGTGTACGCAGACACGCCGAGGCTGCGCACTTTCGCGATCACATCAGCCGCTGCTTGACCAACGCCGATGCCTTGCCCATATCCGCACGGCCCGCGATCCTCGGCTTCAGCAGCGCCATCGTCTTCCCCATCGCCTGCGGGCCAGTCGCGCCGGACTCGGCGACTGCGGCATCGACCGCCGCCGACAATTCGGCGTCTGACATCTGTTGCGGTAGGTAGCCCTTTAACAGCTCGCGCTCGTCTTTCTCTTTTGCGGCCAGATCCGCGCGACCGGCTTTTTCAAACTGCTCGATCGAATCATTGCGCTGCTTGATCAGCTTCTCGACGATGCCGAGCACGGCAGCGTCATCTACCGTGATGCGCTCGTCGACTTCTTTCTGCTTGATTGCGGCCAGCAACAATCGAATCGCGCCAAGTCGCTCGGCATCCTTTGCGCGCATGGCGTTTTTCATGTCTTCCGTAATACGGTCTTTTAACGACGTCGACATGGATTCTCCAAAAAGAAAGCGCGCCAATGGCGCGCTGCGCGGTGTGCCCCGCAGTGTCTCGTCGAGGCTAGTAAAGCTTCTTCGGCAGCATCTGCCCGCGCAGCCGCTTGAAGTGCCGTTTGATGGCGGCGGATCGCTTGCGCTTGCGCTCTGCAGTCGGTTTTTCGTAGAACTCACGTGCACGCAATTCGGTCAACAAGCCGCTTTTCTCAATCGTGCGTTTGAAGCGGCGCAAAGCCACTTCAAATGGCTCGTTTTCTTTAAGGCGAATGGTAGGCATCAGTGGGTTCAAGTCCTCGGATTGATTTCGGCGCTTGCGCAGTCCGGAAAGCCGGTAATTCTATCCGACAATTGTCCGGCGTAACAACCACCTATGTGCCGCGGCCACAGCCCGGAGATCTCTCCTCCTTACACTCGATCCATGTTGATCCTCGGAATCGAAACTTCGTGCGACGAGACAGGGCTGGCGCTGCTCGATAGCGAACATGGCCTGCTCGCGCAACAGCTGCATTCTCAGATTGACATGCATGTGGCCTACGGCGGCGTCGTGCCGGAACTGGCATCGCGCGACCACATTCGCCGTGTTCTGCCGCTGCTTGACCGGGTTGCCGAAGCAGCCAAGCGCGACGTGGCGCAGATCGACGCGATTGCCGTCACCGCCGGTCCCGGGTTAGCCGGCGCGCTGCTGGTGGGCGCAAGCATCGGCCACGCATTGGGGTACGCGCTTGACCGGCCGGTTTATCAAGTTCATCACATGGAAGGGCATTTGCTCTCGCCGTTACTGTCGCGCCCGGCACCCGAGTTTCCGTTCGTCGCACTGCTGGTGTCCGGCGGTCATACGCAGCTATTGCACGTGGGCGGCTGGGGAAATTACCGGCTGTTGGGAGAAACGGTCGACGATGCTGCGGGTGAGGCATTTGACAAGACCGCGCAACTGCTCGGACTCGGGTATCCCGGTGGCCCCGCTGTATCGCGCCTCGCCGAATTCGGCGATCCCGGTGCGGTCAAACTGCCACGGCCGATGCTCGGCAGCGGCGATCTGAACTTCAGCTTTAGCGGTCTGAAGACCGCCGTTCTGATGGCGGTGCGCCGCGCCGGTAAGAGCAATGTCTGCGAGCAGGAGCGCGCCGATATCGCGCGTGCGTTTGTCGAGGCAATCGTCGACGTGCTTGTCACCAAGGCGCTGCGCGCGCTCGATCAAACCGGACTAAAAACGCTGGTGGTTGCCGGCGGCGTGGGCGCCAACGCACAGCTCAGAGCGCGCTTGCAACTGGAAGTAGAGGGGCGCGGGGGTAAGGTTTTTTTTCCGCCGCTCGATCTGTGTACCGACAACGGCGCGATGATTGCGTTAGCGGGATTAGCACAGCTCAAACGCACCCGCGAATCTTCAGTCAACGGCAGGCAGCTTGCGTTTTCGGTGCATCCGCGTTGGTCGCTTGCGGAAGCAACGAGCTCCTAGCGCCGCGCTGCTACCGCGATTTCGCGCTTGTGGTTCCGGGCCGGGCCGCGGCCCTTAACTTCGCTTCGCAAAGTTAGCCTTAACGAAACATTCGGGTTATGAGGTCATCTCACTTGCGCTTTAATTGTCCGGCTGTTTTCGCCAATGCGGCGCTCGGTGCCGGCGAGTAAGTGCCGGATGTTCACCCGATGGCGATACACCGTGAAGCCGGCGATGATGACCAGCGCGACGAACCGCGCGTCGAATCCCCAGCCGAACGCGGAATAGAACGGCGCAAAGATCGCAGCCGCGATCGACGCCAGCGATGCGTAGCGGAAGAACACCGCAACGATGACCCAGGTAATAGCGGTGGCTAAAGCGAGCCACGGATTGAGCGCGATGATTACGCCCGCCGCAGTCGCAATACCCTTTCCGCCCCGAAAACGAAGAAAAATGGGATACAAGTGCCCGAGTACGACCGCCACCGCCACCAGCGCAACGCCGGTATCGGTGATGCCATGCGGTGGACCGAAGCGCAGAGCGAGCCATACCGCCAGCCAACCTTTAAAGCCGTCTCCCAGCAGGGTGAGCGCTGCAGCCCATTTGCTACCCGAGCGCAGCACGTTGGTCGCACCAGGATTGCCTGACCCATACGTGCGCGGGTCGGCCAAGCCCATTGAGCGGCTGACGATGAGCGCGAAAGACACTGACCCGATCAGGTACGCCGCGCACGTCGCCAAAAACAGATTGATTAACTGCATAAAAGCAGTCTAGCCGCGCGGGTGATGCTGCGCATGCAATGCCTTTAACCTTGCGCGCGCTACGTGTGTGTAAATTTGCGTGGTCGAAATATCCGCGTGACCGAGCAGCAGCTGCACGACCCGCAAATCGGCGCCGTGATTCAGCAAATGCGTGGCGAAAGCGTGACGGAGTCCGTGCGGTGACAACGGCGCGTCGATCGCGGCGCGCACCGTATAGCGCTTGATCAATATCCAAAACATCTGGCGACTCATCGAGTGCGCGCGCTGGGTAACGAACAGCGCGTCGGCCACGCGTCGCCCGAGGATCGGGCCGCGGGCGTTCTTAAGGTAACGCTCGATCCAACTGCGCGCCTCTTCGCCGAGCGGAACGATGCGCTCTTTGCCCCCCTTGCCCAGTACGCGCACCAGGCCTTCGGTAAGCGACAGTTGCGGCAAAGTCAGCCCGACCAGTTCCGAGACACGCAGCCCGGTTGCATATAAGAGTTCCAGCATCGCGCGGTCGCGCAGTCCGAGCGCGGTGTCCGTATCGGGAGCGCGCAGCAGCGCCTCTACCTGATCTTCGGACAGCGACTTGGGAAATCGCGGCGGCTTTCTTGCACTCTTCAGGCGCAGTGTTGGATCTTGCGCAACGCGGCCGTCTCGCATCGCCCACCGATAGAAACGTCGCAGCACTGCGAGCCGCCGATTGGCGGTGGAGGCAAGTGTCGTGGCGTGCTTGTCGGCAAAGTATTGCGCGAGATCTACTTCCCGCGCTGATGCCAAAGTGGCGCCGCGCGGGATAAGCCAATTGGATAGTCCGCAGAGATCGCGTCGATAAGCGGCGAGCGTATTAGGTGCCAGACCGTCTTCGAGCCACACAGCATCGGCAAACGCGTCGATCAAAGCATCGGGGGTGCCGGGCGATTCCGTAACTACCGCTCGCCTGGATGCGCGCAATGGCATCGTTGCAAGCGTTTAGGGACGCGATCCAAACGTGGTCACGCCAAACGCAACTCACCGCCGGCTTCGTGCATCAACAGCCAGCGCTTGATGCGCTGATACGCGCCACCGCGATGATGTGCGAACCCGCCTAAACCCGACGCCGCGACGACTCGATGACACGGAATCGCAAGCGGCAGTCGATTATCTCCGCACGCTTGGCCCACCGCGCGCGCAGCGCTATTCAATCGCCGCGCCAGCTCACCGTACGTTCTAGTCGACCCCGGCGGGATGCGGGCAATTTGATCCCACACCCGGCGTTGAAAATCCGTTCCTTCGATCACCAGCGGCAAGTCAATCTGAATTGAACTATCGGCGCAGTAGGCCTGTAGCTGATCGACGACGCGTTGCGCCAACGCGTTAGCCGGCGCTCCGTGCGGTATCTCGCCGCTCAGGAAAGAAATTTCTTCGACGCATGCGCCACGGGTGCGAACGCCGACGAAGCCAAACGGCAGCCGTGCGACGGCATCGAACCGTGAGGGTTCATCAGTACGGTCTCGCGACTGCAAATCGAGTGCGGCGAGCATCGCTCAAGCGCCCAGCATGCCCTTCTTCAGCGATTCGTCAACAGGCTTTTCGCCGAGCCATATGCGCAGCACCGCGGAGAAAAAATCGGCACCCGGAATCGGGTCGCCGCGCGGTTGGCCGTTGACGCTGATGCGAGTGCCAGCCTCCGGCGTGTAATCGAAGTTAATCGCGTCGCCCTTTTTGGCCTCCCCGATCGACTTCAACGTTGCCGTCAGTGCGTCCATCTGCGGCTTCAGCGCCGTCAGCTGAGCATCGGTCAGATTGTTCTTCAATCCCTCGTTAAACGAATCGATAAAGCTGCCGGCGTCGACATCGCGCAGCATTCGCAGTGAGACGCGCCGCGCGCCTTTGTCGTTGATCAGCGTCGCGGCGTTCGTGCTTTTCTGCGGGACGTACAAGCCGGCGACGTAGACCTTAAAGATCGCGCGCCGTCGCAAACCGACGCCGTTCAGGTTAAGTGTCTGACCGCCGACTTGCACGGTGGGCTCGAACTTTTGCCCCTCCATTTCTACCGGCTGTGCGCCGGCGGACACCGCCGCCATGGAGCCCACCAGCCCTATCATCAGATTTGCACGCAGCCACTTCGTCATCGATGTCTCCCGTAGTTGAGTGCTGGACTACGCCGTCACCTGATTCAATCCCTTCGGTAACGGGAATACAACCTTTTCCTGCACACCGTCCAGCGGGCGCACGCTACCGGCACCGAGCTGCTTCAGTCGCTCGATCAACGCGGTCACCAACACCTCGGGCGCGGAAGCGCCAGCGGTAACGCCCACCCTGCTCTGGCCAATGAGCCACGCGGGGTCGAGCTGGTCAGCGCTGTCAACCAGATAAGCAGGCACACCGAACCTTTGGGCCACTTCGCGTAGCCGGTTCGAGTTCGAACTGTTCTCACTGCCGACGACAATGACGACATCGACTTGCGGTGCCATGATCTTGACCGCGTCCTGCCGATTTTGTGTCGCGTAGCAGATATCCGCTTTTTTCGGCTCAGCGATCGACGGGAATCGCCGCTTCAGCGCGGCAATGATCGCGGCCGCATCATCCAAAGACAAGGTCGTTTGGGTGACGTACGCGAGTGAGTCCGGCGTTCGAACCTGCAATCGCTGCACGTCTTCGACGCTTTGGACCAGGTGCATCCCACCGTCAGACTGGCCCATCGTTCCTTCGACTTCCGGATGACCGAGATGCCCGATCATCACGATCTCGCGTCCGGCAGCCCGCTGCTTTGCAACTTCGACGTGCACCTTGGTCACGAGCGGACACGTAGCGTCAAACACGCGTAAGCCGCGCTGCTGCGCGTCGCGCTGCACCACCTTCGATACTCCGTGCGCGGAGAACACGACGATGGCGCCGGTCGGCACTTGCTCAAGCTCATCGATGAACACCGCGCCTTTGGTGCGCAAATCGTCGACGACGTATTTGTTATGCACGATCTCATGGCGTACGTAGATCGGCGCGCCGTGCACCGCGAGCGCTCGCTCGACGATCTCGATCGCGCGATCGACGCCGGCACAGAAGCCGCGCGGCTGCGCGAGCACGACTTCCATCGCTTCCGCGGGTGGCTTCTCGGACATCGCGCTACGATCGTTCACTTTCATCAGCAACAAGTTTAGTCGAGGTCGGCTCGGTGGCGATCAAGGATTGGCCCGAAGGCGAGCGTCCGCGCGAGCGCCTGCTGACCAGCGGCGCGCATGCGTTGTCGGACGCCGAATTGCTCGCAGTGTTCCTGCGTACCGGCACACGGGGACGATCGGCGATCGACCTCGGACGCGACGCGCTGGCACGCTTCGGCGGGCTCAATGGATTGTTTGCGGCGCAGCCTGAAGCGCTGGCCGAAGTCGGCGGGTTCGGCCCGGCCAAGTACACGCAGTTGCAAGCCGTGCTTGAACTCGCGCGGCGCGCGCTGCAAGAAGACGTGAAGCGCGACACGTTGCTTTCGTCGCCCGGCAAGGTGCGCGACTATTTGCGATTGATCCTGGCGCGGCTCGAGCATGAAGTGTTCGTCGCGCTTTATCTGGACGCGCAGAACAGGCTACTTGCAACCGACGAACTGTTCCGCGGCACGTTGACGCAAACCAGCGTGTATCCGCGCGAAGTCGTCAAGCGAGCGCTGAAGCACAACGCGGCGGGCGTCATTTTTGCGCACAATCATCCGTCCGGTGTGGCAGAGCCGAGTCGCGCCGATGAATTGTTGACGTCCAACCTGAAGCAGGCGCTATCGCTGGTCGATGTGAAGGTTCTGGATCATTTGATCGTCGCTGGCTCGGCAACGGTGTCCTTCGCCGAGCGCGGATTGTTGTAGCTCGGACGCCGGCAAACGCTTATACTGCGCGGCTTTGTGAAATTCGCATCAGGAGTGAGCGATGGCACGCGTGTGTCAAGTGACGGGCAAACGGCCGATGACCGGCAATAACGTTTCGCACGCCAATAATCGGACCAAACGCAGGTTCATGCCGAATCTGCAATATCGGCGCTTTTGGATCGAAGGCGAAAATCGCTGGGTGCGCCTGCGTGTCACCAACGCGGCGCTGCGCACGATCGATAAGCTTGGCATCGATGTAGTGCTGGCCGACCTGCGCAAGCGCGGCGAAATTTAGGAAAGTGAAGGAGCAGCATCATGGCTAAAGGCGCTCGCGAGAAAATCAAGCTCGAATCGACGGCCGGTACCGGTCACTTTTACACGACCACGAAGAACAAGAAGACCACTCCGGACAAGCTGCAATTCAGCAAGTTCGATCCGGTCGCGCGCAAGCACGTTGCGTATAAAGAGATCAAGCTGAAGTAGGAATGCGGAATAAAAAAGCCCGGCGGTGCCGGGCTTTTTTTTGCAACCCAATGCTTACGCCCTGGCAAGTCGGTAGCTGCGCATCCTGAGCGCGGCTTCCTGCAGCGCATGAATGCCGCTCGCTTCGGCGCGATGAATCCAGTCCTGCAGATGCGTCAGCATCTGCTCACGCGATGCGGACGAGCGCTCCCACGTGGCCAAAAGCTCGGTGCGCATTTCGACCAGTGTCTTCATCACACCGCTGCGCTTCATCATGTCCGACAGCGAATGCTGCTCGGCGGCCGCCAGCTTCGAGACGTCGCCGTTGCGCAGCACGCGCCTCAGTCTTGCGAAGCGCGCATGCTCGTCACCCGACAAGCGCAGCTTCTGCAACTCGTCGCGGTGCGCAAGCTTCAACGAGCGCGCATATTTGGCCAGCAGGTCGTAGCGATTAGAAATGACCGCCTGCAGCGTCTCGAGATCGATCGATCGCTTGGGCTCCGCCACCTGCGGTTTGGGCGCAACGCGCAAGACTTTCGCCAAGCCCAGCGCTTGCAGCCCGCGGATGTAAACCCAACCGATATCGAATTCATGCCACTTGGTCGAAAACTTGGCCGACGTCGGATAGGTGTGATGATTGTTATGCAGCTCTTCGCCGCCGATCCAGATGCCCCAGGGCACGATGTTGTTGCTGGCATCGGGTGAGTCGTAGTTGCGATAGCCCCACCAGTGGCCGATGCCGTTAATGACGCCCGCCGCATGAAACGGAATCCACAGCATCTGCACGCCCCAGATCGCGAGGCCGGCGAATCCAAACAGCATTAAATCGACGCCGACCATCAAGCCGACACCTTGCCATGTGTAGCGTGAAAATACGTTGCGCTCGATCCAATCGTCCGGCGTTCCATGCCCGTAGCGCGTCAGCGTATCGGCGTTCTTTGCCTCTTCCATATACAACTCGGAACCGGTCCACAAGACCGCTTTGATGCCGCGCGTTTGCGGGCTGTGCGGGTCTTCGTCGGTCTCCACGCGGGCGTGATGCTTGCGGTGAATAGAAACCCACTCCTTGGTCACCATGCCGGTCGTCAGCCACAGCCAGACTCTGAAAAACATCGCTGCCGCGGGATGAAGATCGAGCGCACGGTGCGCCTGGCTGCGATGCAGGAAAATCGTCACGCTGGCGATCGTGATGTGCGTCAAGACCAGTGCCGCCAGGATCAGCTGCCACCAGCTCAACTGCAGCAAGCCACCATCCAAGAATTCAAGCAGATACATTCACATTCCCCTTTTGACGCCCGGTCGGACCGCCCCTGCGGAGAGTTCTTGCATCGAACGCCGGATTGTACGCAGTGCACCGCCCGAAAACGATTGCAATTTTGCCGTTTGCGCGCCCTTTTTTAGGCAATCGACTCAGTTATTGACCGTCGGTGCGCGCGCCAGTGCCGGCGGACGCGGCCACTGACTGAATTGGACCTGAAACCGACGTGATCCTTACGTCGCGCTGTGGCGCCGGAATTTCAATCCCCTCGTCGTGAAATCGCTTCAGCACAGAGCGCGCGATCTCCGACCGAATGGGCAGGCTCCCCGCCTCCGGATCGCGAATCCAGAACCCGACCTGCATATCGATTCCATCAGCGCCGAGGCCGGTGATGAACGCGCTCGGCGGTGGATCAGAAAGTACGCGCGACTGCGCGGCGGCCGCTTCGACCAGCACTTCCAGCGCGCGGTCGACGTTGGCCCTGTATGCGATCGACAATTTAACGACCACTTGCACCGACTTGTCGCTATAAGAATGATTGATCACCGGCGTGCTGACCAGCATCTCATTGGGTACGATCGTCTCGGTGCCGTCGAGCGCCTTCATCACTGTGTAGCGCGCGTTGATTTGAGATACCGCGCCGTAGAATTTGTCGACGGTGATCATGTCGCCGATCGACAAGCTGCGATCGAGCAGGATGATGAACCCGCTGACGTAGTTGCTGGCGATGCGCTGCAGGCCGAGACCAAGGCCGACCCCAAGTGCGCCGCCAAACACCGACAACACCGTCAGATCGATGCCGACCAACGACAGCGCCAGCAGTACCGCCAGCAACGTCAGCACTGCTTTGACCAGCCGCGCCAACACGACGCGCGAATTCGGCGCCAGTGACTGCGCTGCCATCAGGCGCGCTTCGACGACCGAGCCCGCCCACAGCGCGGCCAGCACGGTCAGGATGACGCTGACGACACCGGCCAGAATGTCCCACAACGTCAGCGGCGGCTTGCCCACCGGAAACCGGACCGCATCCAGGTAGTCGATCAGGTCGTCCAACAGGCCCGTGACGTACAGCGCCACGATGATCCAGATAGTGAGCGCGATGGCCACCTCGAATGTGCCAATCCAGGCCGCGCGCGGCAGCGAACGACGCAGCACGTAGACAAACAAGCGGATCGCTGCCATTGCGCCGAGCAGCAGCAACGCAAGCCGCAGCAGGTGCACTTCCTCCGAGCGCACGACACCCGCGAAGTACAGAAGCAAGGCCACCCAGCACCAGCATCACCATTGCTGTAACCGGAAACGCGAGCCGCCGGAAGCCGTCGATCGAGAACTTCAAAACGTCGACACGTACGCCATGCGGCGCGGTGGCCGCGGCCGTCAGAGTCGCTTGCGCGCGCCGTTCAACGTGGCGCCCGTAGAACCAGGCAGCTAGCAGCGCGGCGACGATAATCGCCAACTGCCACGCCTGCGCCGGACGCGATAGCTCATTGCTTAAAACATGCAAAACCTCATCGAAGAGAGTTTGTCGGTTCACTTTGGAAACCTGATCTGATCTCTCATCGACGCTCGAAAATCGCCGCGAAAAAGCCGTCGGTGCCGTGCAAGTGCGGCAGCATTACAAAGTATGGAGCAAAGCGCGCCGCGTGTTCGACATCGATCGACTGGGCTCGTAATACGGTCGCCACTGGTATCAATTCATACTCAGGATGCTCTGCCAGAAAGGCATCAACCACCTGCTGGTTTTCGCGTGCCAGCAGTGAACATGTCGCATACACCAGTCGCCCACCGGGTTTCAGCAACCGCGCCGCTGCGCGCAGCACCGAATGCTGCACATCGTTGACCCGCGCCAGTTCGGATTCGCTGAAGCGCCACTTTAAGTCCGGATTGCGACGCAACGTTCCACTGCCGGAACATGGCGCGTCGACCAGCACGCGGTCGCACTTGCCATTCAATCGCTTCACGCGGATATCGGATTCGTTGCGAATCACCACCGGATGCACATTTGACAAGCCGCTGCGCTTCAAGCGTGGGCCGAGGCCGGCGAGCCGCTTCTCGTTGACATCGAACGCGTACAAGCGCCCGCTGGACCGCATTAACGCACCCAGCGCCAATGTCTTGCCGCCGGCTCCAGCGCAAAAATCCACCACCATTTGCCCGCGGCGCGGCTGCAGCAGGCGAGCGATCAGCTGGCTGCCTTCATCTTGCACCTCGATGCGGCCTTCGCGATACGCGGGCCAGTTCGTCAACGCCGGCTTGCTCGCCAGCCGAATCGCATCCGGCGAATACGGCGTCGGTGCTGCTCCGACATGGTGGGCTGCCAGTTCTTCGAGCACTTCCGCGCGCGAAGCTTTGATCGAATTCACGCGCAGATCGAGCGGCGCACTCTGTCTCAGCGCGTCGATCAGTGGCGCCGCATCTTCGTACTGGCGTTCGATCTCGACAAACAACCAATGCGGCAGCTCGGCTTGCACCGAGGTCGGGGCCTGCGCCAAATCGATCGTCAGCGCCTGCTTGACCGCGTTCGCATCGCCCCGCAGCGCACGCTGATCGATCGCATCGAGGCCGTGCTGGCGTGCCAGCGTCACCAATGCAGCGAAGCGCGCCGCTCGCGCCGGATGCGCCGGCTGCATCATCCAGCCCAACGTCGCATAGCGGCGCAAAGCGAAGAACACCGCTTCGGCAATCAGGCCACGGTCGCGCTGACCCAGTGCGGGATGCAAGCGAAAGAAACGCGACAGCAACACATCCGACGGACCGTCGAATTTCAGTATCACAGCAAGCGCTGCCGTAAGCGAATCGACGACCAGTGATGTGATGCGACTCGCCGAGGCGTGAAACGTAGTTGCGTTGCGCGACATGCGCTCGGGCGCCGATTTCGACCCATGTTCGAGCTGATGCCTGGAAGCACTACGTGCTTTATTCGATCTTCGAGGTTGAAAACGCGCGGAATCGGAAAGCTTGCGGCCTTCGTGCTTCGCGTGCTTTGGCGCCCCTGCCTTCATGACGCCAGTAGCGATAACTCGCCCTCTCCGATGTCTTTCAGCACGACTCGCCGATCGCCGCATCGCACGCGGCCTTCCAGCACATGGCGCACGGCCTGCGGCAACAATCGATGCTCCTGTTGCAACACGCGCTCGGCAAGCTTCACCTTATCGTCGTCCGCGTGCACTGCCACCGCCGCTTGCGCGATGATCGGGCCGGCGTCAACCTCCTCCGACACAAAATGTACCGTGGCGCCATGCACGCGCACTCCGGCGTCCAGTGCTCGTTGATGCGTGTTCAACCCGGGAAACGACGGCAGTAACGATGGATGAATGTTGATCAGTCGGCCCGCGTAGCGGCGCACGAACTCGGGAGTCAAAACGCGCATGAATCCCGCCAGCACGATCAACTCCGGCGCGTAACGCTCAAGGGTCCGAGCCAGCGCTTCGTCAAATGCGGCGCGCGAACCAAATTCTCCATGGCCCAAGATGTGAACGGGAACGTGGTGCGCGCGCGCCACGCCGAGCGCTTCGGCATCGGCACGGTCGCTGACAACAGCGGCGATTTTTGCGCCGAGCGCCGTGTCCCATCGCTCCACGGTCGCCGTCGTCAAGAGCGCTTGCAGATTGCTGCCGCGCCCGGAGACCAGAACCACGATGGGCTTGATCGTGGGCTTAAGCGCGCTGTCGTTCATCACAGCGCGAATTGTAAGGGCGCGCCCTCGGTGCTCGTTGCAAACGCTCGACAAATCAAGATGATGCATCGCTCGACCGTATACTTCGGCGTCGTTTTCGCATCGCATCAACCGCTTTCTTATGAAGGTTTATCGCGGCGCTCCGCGCCCGTCCGATCGTGTGCCATGCGCGCTAACGGTCGGCAATTTCGACGGCGTTCACCGCGGCCATCAGGCGTTGCTGACGCGCGTCGCCGCTGCTGCGCGCGCGCGCGATCTGACGCCAGCGGTGATGACTTTCGAGCCGCACCCGCGCGAGTTCTTTGCGCCCGAGCGAGCACCCGCACGTGTGTCGAACCTGCGTGACAAGCTGGCCGCATTCGAGCGCTGTGGGATCGAGCGCACTTTCGTCGCCCACTTCAATCGCCGATTCTCGCGTCTGACACCCGGCGCTTTCGTCGAAGACGTCTTGGTCGAAGGCTGCGCCATGCGCTGGCTTCTGGTCGGCGATGATTTCCGCTTCGGCGCCAGGCGTGCCGGAGACACCTCGCTTCTCGCTGATTACGCGGCGCGCGGCGCTTTCGAGCTCGAAGTGATGCCGACCGTCTCGGACCAGGGTGAGCGCATTTCGAGCACCACGGTGCGGCAAGCGCTGGCGGCGGGCGACTTGGCGCGCGCTTCGATGCTGCTTGATCGCCCGTACACGATTAGCGGCCGCGTGCTGCACGGGCGCAAGCTGGGACGATCGCTCGGTTTCCCGACGCTCAATCTGAAGATCGAACATTCGCATCCGGCGCTGCAGGGGATTTTTGCGGTCCGGGTTCACTGCATTGCCGAACGGCCGGTCGCTGGCGTGGCCAGCATCGGCCTGCGGCCGACGCTGGAAGACGCCGGACGATGGCTGCTCGAGGTGCATCTCTTCGATTTTGCAGACGCCGTCTACGGACGATTGGTGACCGTTGAATTCGTCAAGAAACTGCGCGATGAGCAAAAGTACGAGACACTTGACGCACTATCGGCCGCGATCGGCGATGACGCCGCGCGAGCGCGCTCCATATTGAATGGCGCAGTCGCGTCCTGAGATACACGGTATGCCAGACGAAAAACGAAAACCCGCGCCCGATCCGGCGACGCGTAAATATCCGCTGAATCTGCGAGATACGCCGTTTCCGATGCGCGGCGACCTGGCGAAGCGCGAGCCCCAGTGGATTGCCGAATGGGACGAGCAGGATATCTACGGGCAGATCCGTGCAGCATCGGTCGGCCGACCGAAATGGATCCTGCACGACGGCCCGCCGTACGCGAACAACGAGATCCACATGGGCACGGCCTCCAACAAGATACTGAAGGACATCGTCGTCAAGAGCCGGCAGATGGCGGGTTTCGATGCGCACTATGTTCCGGGCTGGGACTGCCACGGTATGCCGATCGAAATCCTGATCGAGAAGAAATACGGCCGCAACCTGCCGACGCGGGAAGTGCAGGCGCGCTCGCGCGCGCACGCCGCCGAGCAGATCGAAATTCAAAGGATGGACTTCAAGCGGCTCGGCGTGCTTGGTCTGTGGAATCGTCCATACAAGACGATGGACTTTTCGAACGAAGCCGACGAGCTGCGCATCTTGGCCAAAATCATGGCCAAAGGGTTTCGTATTTCGCGGCCTGAAGCCCGTCAACTGGTGCTTCGATTGCGGCTCGGCGCTGGCCGAAGCGGAAGTCGAGTATCAGGACAAGGTTGATTTCGCGGTCGATGTGGCATTTCCATTGCGCGACGACCAGCGCACGAAGCTGGCGGCCGCATTTGGACTTCCGACGTTGCCTGATAAGCCGGTGTTGGCGGCGATCTGGACCACCACGCCGTGGACGATTCCGGCCAACCAGGCGCTGAACCTGCACCCGAGCGCAAGCTATGACCTCGTCGATACCGAACGCGGGTTGCTACTGCTGGCCAGCGAGCGCAAGGCAGGCGTGCCTGCAAACGTATCAACTGAGCGGCACGACGCTAGCGAAAACCGAGGGTAAGAATCTCTCGCTGATCCGCTTCCGGCATCCGTTCTACGACCGTGACGCGCCGGTGTACTTGGGTGAATACGTGACGCTCGATACCGGTACCGGCATCGTGCATTCATCGCCTGCGTACGGCATCGAAGACTTCGTGTCGTGCAAGGCACACGGCATGACGGATGACGAAATTATCAATCCGGTGCAGGGCGACGGCGTGTTCGCATCCTCGCTGCCACTTTTTGGCGGCCTCAAGATCTGGGACGCCAATCCGAAGATTGTCGAGGTCATTCGCGATCACGGGCATCTGCTGCACGTCGAGAAAGTCACGCACAGCTACATGCATTGCTGGCGCCACCGGACGCCGGTGATATATCGCGCGACATCGCAGTGGTTCGCCGGCATGGATATCGTGCCGAGTGAAGGCGCAGCCACCCTGCGCGAGCTGGCGCTGGCAGGCATCGAAGCGACGCAGTTTTATCCGCAATGGGGTAAGGCGCGGCTGCACGGAATGATCGCGAATCGCCCGGATTGGACGTTATCGCGCCAGCGGCAATGGGGTGTGCCGATGGCGTTCTTTGTGCACAAGGAAACCGGCGCATTGCATCCGCGTACGCAGGAATTGCTCGAGCAAGTCGCGCAGCGCATCGAGCAAGGCGGCATCGAAACATGGCAGGACCTCGATCCGCGCGAACTGCTGGGCGACGATGCAGAGCACTATGTGAAGAACCGCGACACGCTCGACGTGTGGTTCGACTCCGGTGTGACGCATCAGACGGTGCTGCGCGGTTCGCACGCCGCGGAATCGCATTTTCCTGCGGACATGTACCTGGAAGGATCCGACCAGCATCGTGGCTGGTTTCACTCGTCGCTGCTGACGTCGTGCATGCTGAACGGCGTGCCGCCGTACAAGGCGCTGCTGACGCACGGCTTCGTCGTCGACGCCCAGGGCCGCAAGATGAGCAAGTCGCTGGGCAACGTAATCGCACCGCAGAAGGTGGCAGACACGCTCGGCGCCGAGATCATCCGGCTATGGGTCGCGAGCACCGACTATTCGGGAGAGCTGTCGCTGTCGGACGAAATTCTGAAGAGAGTCGTTGAGAGTTACCGAAGGCTGCGCAATACACTGCGATTTCTATTGGCCAATGTCAGCGACTTCGATGCCGAGCGTGACATGTTGCCGGTGGAAGAGTGGCTCGAAATCGACCGCTACGCGCTGGCAATGCTGCGCGATATGGTGGCGCGCACGCAGGCCGACTACGACCGCTACGAGTACCACCCCATCGTTGCGCGACTGCAGACGTTCGCGTCGGAAGAGCTCGGCGCGTTCTATTTGGATGTCCTGAAAGACCGTCTGTACACGACGAGCCCGAATTCAAAAGCGCGCCGATCGGCGCAATGCGCGCTTTATCTGGTGACCGAAGCCTTGCTCAAGCTGATGGCGCCGCTGCTGTCATTTACCGCCGAGGAGGCCTGGAAGGTCCTGAAGCGAAAAACCGGCGGCACGATTTTTACCGAGACTTTTCCTGTTCTGCCGGCGCCGGTTGATGAGGCCGCATTGATCGACAAGTGGACTCGGCTCCGCGCGGTTCGCGCCGATGTGCAAAAGAAACTCGAGCCGTTGCGCGAGCGCGGCGAGATCGGCTCGTCGCTGCAGGCCGAAGTGGAAGTTCGTACGAATGCAGAGACTGCCGCGTTGCTGCAGACGCTCGGCGACGAGCTGAAGTTCCTGTTGATCACTTCAAGTACGCGCGTGACGCAGGTGGACGATTCAACCGATCAGCAAATCGTCGTCACGCCATCGGGCGATACCAAGTGCGGACGTTGCTGGCACTGGCGCGCCGACGTCGGTTGTGATGCCGATCATCCGACGATTTGCGGAAGGTGTGTCAGCAATTTGTTCGGTGCAGGCGAGTCGAGGATGTTCGTCTGATGTCCTTTATCAAGCAACCGACATGGTGGCAGCGCATGCTGCCGTGGTTGGGCCTTGCGATCGGGATCATCCTGATCGATCAGCTGACGAAGATCACGATCGAACAGCGGTTCGAGTTTGGCGATGTAAAGCCAGTGACCGGCTTCTTTAACGTTGTGCTGGCCTATAACAAGGGCGCTGCCTTTTCTTTCCTCGCCTCGGCATCCGGATGGCAAGGGGGGTTTTTAATAGCGATTGCCGTCGCCGCGTCGGTTTTCATTCTGTATCTGCTGGCGCGGCACGGTCACCAACGGTTGTTTGCGTTGGCGCTCGCGATGATTCTTGGCGGCGCGGTGGGCAACGTGATCGACCGCATCGCGTACGGCCACGTTATCGATTTTCTCGATTTTCATTGGGGCGACTGGCATTGGCCGGCGTTCAATCTGGCCGATAGCGCAATCGTCGGCGGCGCGGCGCTGTTGATCGTCGACGAACTGCGGCGCGTACGCCGAGCCAAATAGCGATGCAGCTTGACGGCAAACACTTAGTCGTCGGCATGACCGGCGGCATCGCCGCGTACAAGGTGTGCGAGCTGGTGCGCCGCCTGCAGGATGAAGGCGCAACCGTGCAGGTGGTCATGACGGCAGGTGCGCAGCAGTTCGTCACCGCGACGACGATGCAGGCATTGAGCGGCCGCCCGGTGGAAACCGATCAATGGAAGAGCTCGACCGGCAACGCGATGCCGCACATCGAACTGACGCGCAACGCTGATGCGGTCATCGTCGCGCCGGCGACGGCAGATTTCCTGGCGAAGCTGGCGCACGGACTGGCCGACGATCTGTTGACCGCGTTGGCGCTCGCGCGCGATCGGACTCGCACGCCGTTGCTTGTTGCCCCGGCGATGAACGTCGAAATGTGGGACAACCCGGCGACGCAACGAAACATTGCGCAGTTGCGCGCGGATGGTGTCGTGATCCTCGGACCCGCGAGCGGCGCGCAAGCGTGCGGCGAAACCGGCTTCGGTCGCATGCTCGAGCCGCACGAACTGCTCGACGACATCGTTTCGTTTTTTCAGCCGAAGACGTTGGCAGGAAAAAAAGTGCTGCTGACCGCCGGGCCGACGTTCGAACCGATCGATCCGGTGCGCGGCATTACCAATCTGTCGTCGGGCAAGACCGGCTTTGCGATTGCGCGCGCAGCGCGCGACGCCGGCGCACAGGTGACGTTGATCGCGGGGCCGACTGCGCTCGCGACACCGCGCGGAGTTCAGCGCGTCGACGTGACGACGGCGCGCGAGATGATGGACGCGGTGGTCGGCAATCTGCCGGTTGACGTGTTCATTTCGGTGGCTGCGGTGGCGGACTGGAATGTCAGCAATCCGAGCCGGAGCAAGATCAAGAAGGATGATTCGGCAACGCCACCGACGCTAAAGTTCGCGCCGAACCCCGACATCCTTGCAACCGTCGCCGGCTTGCCGTCGGCGCCCTACTGCGTCGGCTTCGCAGCCGAAAGCGATGACGTGATCGAAAATGCACGCCGCAAGCTCACCAACAAGAAAGTGCCGCTGATAGTGGCAAATCGGGCGCAGGATGTATTCGGCTCGGACAGCAGCGAGCTGTCATTGATTGATGGACATGGCGTCACGACCTTACCGCGCACCAACAAACTGGCACAGGCAAGGCGACTGATGACCGAAATCGCATCGAGGCTCGGATGATCGACACGCACGAGCCCAAGGATGGGGATTTCATTGCGTACATTGAACAGTTGCAAAAAGAATCGGCCGCGCGCTTACTCGGCAGCAATCATCATTTGATCACTCAGCTCGACAAGAAATCTCCAACAGCAGCCGGCAAAGGCGACGGTCATTTCTTTGCCGGCCGCAAGCCGGCCGATCTTCGCAGTGCAGGAGAGTTGCGGGCCAGTGTCGCGCAAGTAGCCGCGCAAGTGTCGCCTAGCCAAGTATTCGCTTCTGCAATATTGATCGCGACCGGTGTGGTGCTCGCACTTTATTGGCTGATTGCCTCAACCAGCATAGCGCCGCTCGTCATCGGCACCGCATTGATATTCTGGGGCGTGCGACGGTTCAGTCGCGCATTGAAGAAACTTTCGCCGCGACAAGGAAATCAAGCGCTGGTGTCCAAAGTCTTTAGCGCAGCCACGATCAAGACGAAGTAATGCGCGTCGATGTTCGCATCCTCGATGCACGACTGCGCGACCAATTGCCCGGGTATGCGACGCCCGGCGCGGCCGGACTCGATCTGCGCGCATGTGTCGACGCTCCGCTACTGATCGAGCCGGGAGCAACCCACCTGATAAAAACCGGACTTGCGATTCATATTGCAGATGCCGGTTACGCAGCGATGATCCTGCCGCGCTCCGGACTGGGACACAAGCACGGGATCGTGCTCGGCAACCTGGTCGGTCTGATCGACTCCGACTACCAGGGCGAGTTAATGGTATCCACCTGGAACCGCGGCCGCGAGCCGTTCACCCTCAATCCGCTCGAGCGGCTGGCGCAGCTGGTGATCGTGCCGGTAGTGCAGGCGCAGTTCAACGTGGTGGAAGAATTCACGGCATCCGAGCGCGCCAGCGGCGGCTTCGGCAGCACAGGACGATGACCGTTGAACGTGGCGACCGGAGCGTTCCCTCCCCTGCCCTTGTACTGCGCGCGCACGCGCGGCCGCTCCGAAGGGAGCGCGCCTCACTAATCACACGAGGTGCACGTGCGATGCGGCGTAAGCCGCGTCGCGTACACCTCGTGTGCGCTTAGGAAAGCATATCCGCCCAAATCGTCGTCGCCCAACTTTGCGCATACGCGCCTTCGAGCGCCCAGGATGCGCGGTCCTGCGAGGAGATACCCCCGGCGCCCGCCACGGGCTCCAACATTTTCTTTTCCGGCACCCAGCGGTGCACGCTGTCGACGTGCACCGCGTTGCGATCGTCGATAAAGCTGTAGCAGGTATTGGCCATCGTCGGCGGCACAACAGTGCGGCCATTGAGCAACTCGACGATCGCCGCGGCGGCGGCCTTGCCATGCTGATTCGCCATGTGACCGGATTTCGGCATCGCCGGCGCCGACAAGGTCGCGTCGCCGAGCACGTGCACATTCGGCACCTTGATCGACTCCATCGTCGTCCAGTTGACTTCGCACCACTGATTGTTGGCGGTGATCAGTCCGGCGTCGCGCGCAATGTTCGCGGCGCGCTGCGGCGGGATGTAATTGACGACGTCGCCGCGCACCTTGTCGCCGAGCTCGGTGACCAGCGTGTTTGACTTGATTTCGATCTGGTTAACAGGTGCGCTGACCCGATACTCGACGATGCCCTTGTAATCCTCGCCGAACACTCGCGAAAACAGCGGCTTCTTGGACACGTAGTCTGGATTGGCGTCGAGCACGATCAGCTTGCTCTTCGGCTTCGACTGCTTCAAGTACCACGCGATCTGACACGCGCGCTCATACGGCCCCGGCGGGCAGCGATACGGCGCCAGCGGAATGCTCATCACGACGACGCCGCCATCCTTCATATCGGTCAACTGTCTGCGCAGTGCGACCGTCTGCGGCCCAGCCTTCCACGCGTGCAGCACGGAAGCTTCACCTGCTGCAGACCATCCCTGCAATCGGTCGTACATGAACTCGACACCCGGCGATACCACCAGACGGTCATAGGGCAGCATGGCACCGGAGGCGAGGCGCACCTGTTTCTTGTCAACATCGATCGCACTGACCGTGTCACGCACCCGCTTGACGCCGTGCTTGTCGAGTCCGGCGTAGCTGACGGTGATGTCGGCAAGCGTCTTGCTGCCGCCCAACACCAAATTCGAAATGGGGCACGAAACAAACGCTTCGCTCGGTTCGACCAGCGTGACTTCGATCGCGCCCTCGGACCACAGCCGCAAATACTTGGCCGCCGTGGCGCCACCATAGCCTGCACCGACGACGACTACTCGGCCAATGTTTTTTTGGCCCATCGTTGCGCACGCCGACAGGCTCGACACCACGGCGCCTGCGGAAAATGCCTTCAACGCATCGCGTCGCGTAATTCTTCTTGTATTCATCCGGCGTCTCCTAGCGCGCTGATTTCTGCCGCGAAAAGAATTCTGCGATCAGCTCGATCTGCTGATCGGTGTAGCCCTTGGCCAGTTGATGCATGATCGTCGCCGGCCGTTTGCCGTCGCGAAACGCCCGCATCTGCTCGACGATATAAGTTTTTTGCTGGCCGGCCAGGCTTGGCATTGCCCCCTGTGCATTGCCCAACGTGCCGTGGCAGTTCGCACAGTTCGACGCAAGAAGCGCAGCCGACCGCATGTCAGTTTCGGCCGCTTGCTGCGCGTGCGCCGCGCCGGCCAACAGCGGCAAGACAAACGCGCACGCCGTGATTCTTTTTGTTTTCATCGGTTTCCCTCGTGTGCAAAAGAAATGGCCCGCAAAAGCGGGCCATTGTGGGGACAATCCGAACGCGCCGTCAACCGACGGCTACGAAGATCTAGAGATCAGCTTATTCCGCCGTCCCTACTCCGATAGGACCGGCTCGCCCTGCTCGGCTGCGGCGCGTCACCGCTGTCGCTCGGCGGAAAGTCGAGCTTGATTTCGCCCTTGTCGTCGACGTCGACGTCAACCCGGCCGCCGGTCAACAGCTTGCCGAACAGCAGTTCGTCGGCCAGCGCGCGCCGGATCGTGTCCTGAATCAGTCGAGCCATCGGCCGCGCACCCATCACCGGGTCGAAGCCTTTTTTGCCCAGATGCTTGCGCAAGGCATCGGTGAAGACGATGTCCACCTTCTTATCGTGCAACTGATCTTCGAGCTGCATCAGGAATTTGTCGACCACGCGCAAGATGATTTCCTCGTTCAGCGCCTTGAACGAAATGACCGCATCGAGCCGGTTGCGAAACTCCGGCGTAAACATGCGCTTGATATCGGCCATCTCGTCGCCGGATTCGCGAGTGTTCGAAAAGCCGATCGACGCACGCTGCAGCAGCTCGGCACCGGCATTGGTCGTCATCACGATGATCACGTTGCGGAAATCCGCTTTGCGACCGTTGTTGTCGGTCAGCGTGCCGTGGTCCATCACCTGCAACAGAATATTGAAGATATCCGGATGCGCCTTCTCAATCTCGTCGAGCAGCAGCACTGCGTGCGGCTTCTTGGCGATCGCTTCGGTCAGCAACCCGCCCTGGTCGAAGCCGACATAGCCCGGCGGCGCGCCGATCAATCGGCTGACGGCGTGACGCTCCATATATTCCGACATGTCGAACCGAATCAGCTCGATGCCCAACGTGAACGCCAGTTGCTTCGCAACCTCGGTCTTGCCGACTCCGGTCGGGCCGGAGAACAGGAACGAGCCGATCGGCTTGTCCGGTTTGCCCAGCCCCGAGCGCGCCATCTTGATTGCAGCCGATAGCGCTTCGATCGCAGGGTCCTGACCGAACACGACGTTCTTCAGATTGCGATCGAGGTTTTTGAGCTGCGCTCGATCGTCGCTCGATACCGTCTGCGGCGGGATGCGGGCGATCTTCGCGATGATTTCCTCGACCTCGGTCTTGCCGATCGTTTTTTTCTGCCGCGACTTCGGCAGGATGCGCTGCGCGGCACCCGCCTCGTCGATCACGTCGATCGCCTTGTCGGGCAGATGACGATCGTTAATGAACTTGGCTGATAGTTCTGCAGCCGCTGCGATCGCGCTCGACGTGTACTTGACGCCGTGGTGCTCTTCAAAGCGCGACTTAAGCCCTTTTAGGATTTCGATCGTCTGCTGAATCGTCGGCTCGACCACGTCGATCTTCTGAAAACGGCGCGACAGCGCATGGTCTTTTTCGAAGATGCCGCGATACTCGTTGTACGTCGTAGCGCCGATGCACTTTAGTGCCCCGCTCGCGAGCGCGGGCTTTAGCAGGTTGGACGCATCGAGCGTGCCGCCCGACGCCGAGCCCGCGCCGATCAGCGTATGAATCTCATCGATGAACAAGATCGCGTGCGCGTTGGCCTTCAGCTGCTTCAGCACAGCCTTAAGCCGTTGCTCGAAATCACCGCGGTATTTGGTGCCGGCCAGTAGCGCGCCCATGTCGAGCGAATACACGCTCGACTTCTCGAGGATCTCGGGTACGTCTCCTTTGAAAATGCGCCACGCGAGACCTTCGGCGATCGCGGTCTTGCCGACACCCGCTTCACCGACCAGCAGAGGATTGTTCTTGCGGCGACGGCATAGGATCTGGATTACTCGCTCGACTTCGGGTTCGCGGCCGATCAGCGGATCGATCTTGCCTTCCTTGGCGAGCGCATTCAGGTTTTGCGTGTATTGCTCGAGAGCAGAGGGCTGGTCTTTGCCGTCGCCCTCAGCGGCTTCCTCAGCGCCAGGCTTCGCTTTTTCCTCGCCCTGCCCCGCCTTGGTAATGCCGTGCGAAATGAAGTTAACGACATCCAGCCGCGTCACGCCCTGCTGATGCAGGTAATAAACGGCGTGCGAATCCTTTTCGCCGAAAATCGCGACCAGCACGTTGGCGCCGGTGACTTCCTTCTTACCGTTGCTGGTGCTTTGCACATGCATGATCGCGCGCTGGATCACGCGCTGGAAACCGAGGGTCGGCTGCGTATCGGCTTCCGAGTTCGGCGGCAAAATCGGGGTGTTGTCGGCGATGAAGTTCTGCAGATTCTTGCGCAGATCATCGATGTTGCAGGCACACGCACGCAGCACTTCGGCGGCCGACGGGTTGTCTAGCAACGCCAACAACAGGTGTTCGACGGTAATGAATTCGTGTCGCGCCTGTCGGGCCTCCACGAAGGCCATGTGCAGACTGACTTCGAGTTCCTGGGCGATCATGCTTCCTCCATCACGCACTGCAGCGGATGCTGATGCTGGCGTGAATAACTGCAGACTTGCTCGACCTTGGTCGCTGCGATATCGCGCGGATAGACGCCGCAAACGCCGCGCCCTTCGTGATGAACCTTCAGCATGATCTGAGTTGCTTGCTCTCTCCCTTTGCCGAAGAACTTCTGCAGAACGCCGACCACGAATTCCATCGGTGTGTAGTCATCGTTCAGCAGAACCACTTGATAAATGGGCGGTGGCTTGACGCGAGAAGCTTGCTTCTCTACGACGGTGCCTTCGCCCAACCGCTCACTCATCTGGCCGCATTCTATGCAAATCGACCATCCAACACGGGATACAAATAGCGTACCAATCATACGGTAAATCGGTCCGCATCCCGCTTAATCAACCATGTACAAACCTCGAATTGGCGAGGGAAAACACACATGCTTGAACGTAATACTCGCGACGCCGCACCAATCCGTTTTGCCTGCAGCCTTGACAACGTTGATCGCGTCTAACTGTCAGCTTTAACCAATTTGACCGGTCTTGCGATGACAGTTTTGGAAAAATACTTCGCGGGAAGTCCCCAAACCATCGGTCAAACGTTGTGCGCAGCGCTATTGACCGCCGCCAGTTTTGCTCGAACAATCGCGGCGTCGGCGCCATGGCAGCAATTGGCGGTGGCGCGGCCGCACCAGCGAAATCGTTCGGTGAGGGTGGCAAGTGGGCGGATCGCGATGGGCGCGCGAGCGCAAAAAGCGGATCCCGCCTCGTCTTTGTCGTGGAGGGGTGAGGGAATGTCGACTGGAACGGTTAAGTGGTTCAATGATGCCAAAGGCTTCGGCTTTATTACGCCGGACGATGGAGGTGAGGATTTGTTCGCTCACTTCTCGGCCATCAATATGAATGGCTTTAAGACGCTCAAAGAAGGGCAGAAGGTAAATTTTGAAGTCGTGCAGGGCCCAAAAGGCAAGCAGGCGTCGAACATTACCGCCGGCGGATAATCGGCCGCAGTAAGAGCCCCGCCGCGGCGGGGCTTTGTTTCTGTTGTTTTTATGCTGCGGCAGCCTTGCCGGCCGCTACATACTCGCGATCATCACGTCACCGAATCCGGAGCAGCTCACCTGAGTTGCTCCCGGCATCTGACGCGCGAAGTCGTAGGTGACCTTCTTGCTCAGAATCGCCTTCTCCATCGAGCTGATGATCAAATCGGCCGCCTCGCCCCAGCCCATGTGCCGCAGCATCATTTCGGCCGAAAGAATTTCCGAGCCGGGGTTCACGTAGTCCTTGCCGGCGTATTTCGGGGCGGTGCCGTGCGTCGCCTCGAACACCGCGACGGTGTCCGACATGTTGGCACCAGGCGCTATGCCGATACCGCCGACTTGCGCCGCCAGCGCATCGGAAACGTAGTCGCCGTTTAGGTTCATCGTTGCGATCACGTCGTATTCGGCGGGTCGCAATAGGATTTGTTGCAGGAACGCATCGGCGATCACGTCCTTGACGACAATATCGCCGTGCGGTGCCTTGAACTTCATCCAGGGCCCGCCGTCCAGCAATTCCGCGCCGAATTCCTTTTGCGCCAGCGCGTAGCCCCATTTAGCAAACGCCCCCTCGGTGTACTTCATGATGTTGCCCTTGTGCACCAGTGTCACGCTTTTGCGTTTGTTGTCGATCGCATACTGGAACGCTCTGCGCACCAGACGCTCGGTGCCTTCGCTCGACACCGGCTTGATGCCGATGCCGGACGTGTTCGGAAACCGGATTTTCTTGACGCCCATGTCACGCTGCAGGAATTCGATCAGCTTTTTCGCGTTGGCGCTTTCCGCTTCGTATTCGATACCGGCATAAATGTCTTCGGAGTTTTCGCGGAAGATCACCATGTCCGTTTTTTCCGGCTCTTTCAGCGGGCTCGGCACACCTTTGAAGTAGCGCACCGGACGCAGGCACACATATAAGTCAAGTTCCTGCCGCAGCGCGACGTTGATCGAGCGAATCCCGCCCCCAACCGGTGTCGTGAGCGGCCCCTTGATCGAAACGACGTACTCACGCAAGACGGCGAGCGTCTCATCGGGCAGCCACACGTCCGGGCCATAGACCTTGGTTGATTTCTCGCCGGCGAATACTTCCATCCAGACGATGTTCCTTTTCCCGCCATATGCCTTCTTAACGGCGGCATCGACTACTTTGATCATCACCGGTGTGATGTCGACACCCGTGCCGTCGCCCTCGATATACGGCACGATCGGCTGATCGGGAACGTTGAGCGTGTAATTCTTGTTGACGGTGATTTTCTGCCCGGTCGTGGGCACCTTGATGTGCTGAACCATCGCGTCTCCAGTGCGGTTTATCTTCTGCGAGTGTACTCACGCAGCCTTTTGGAGCGTTCGCGATGTCAACGGCCCCGCAACCGAAGCCGTTCTGATCGGTGACCTATTTGGTCAACATACAGCCGCGTTACATTAAGGTCCATGCGCGTCGCCGTTGACGAATGAACAAAGAACGAATCGTCGCGTTGTTCATGTGCGCACTGATGGTGCCCGGACTGCTGCTGGCGCAACAGGCGCCGCAACCGACGCTGCGCACGACGAAGTTGACCGCCGGCATTCACGTCATAACGGCAGAGATCGCATCGACTCCGCAGTCGCGCATGATCGGATTGATGATGCGCGAGCGTCTTGCCCCGAATCACGGCATGGTGTTCGTATTCGAGGACAAGTCACAGCATTGCTTTTGGATGCGCAACACACTGATTCCGCTTTCAATCGCATTCATCGATGACGACGGCACCGTCGTCAGCATTGCGGACATGACGCCGAAAAGCGAAGCGTCGACCTGCCCGCAACGCCCGGTGCGCTATGCGCTCGAAATGGATCAGGGCTGGTTTGCTAAACGCGGCGTGACCGCCGGAAACAAAATTAGTGGGCTGCCACCGCGCTGAGCGAATTCTCGTAGTTGCGCAGCGCGAAGTTCCAGTTAACCAGGTTTTTGAAAAACGCTTCGACGAACTTCGGCCGCTCGTTGCGGTAATCGAGGTAATAAGCGTGTTCCCACACATCGAGTGTCAGTAATGGCTCATCGCCCTGCGTCATTGGATTGTCAGCATCGTCGGTATTGACGATGTCGACGCCGTCCGACCGGACCACGAGCCAGGTCCATCCCGAGCCAAAGTTGCTGATCGCACTCTTCGAGAACGCTTCCTTGAACTGAGCGTACGAACCCCACTTGTCGTTCATTGCCTCAGCCAGAGCACCGGTCGGTTTGCCACCTCCGCGTGGCGCCATGCAATTCCAGAAAAACGTGTGATTCCACGTCTGGGCGGCATTGTTAAACAACGGGCCCGATGAATCGCGAATGACCTGCTCCAGGGTCGCATTCTCGAACTCCGACCCCTTAATTAGGTTGTTGAGTTCTTTGACGTAGGCCCGATGGTGCTTGCCGTAGTGGTATTCCAGTGTTTCCTTCGACATCGCGGGTTCGAGCGCGTCCATTGCATATGGCAGGGGAGGAAGTTTGTATTCCATCAGATCCTCTTCGTGACGAGTCCTCTTGCAGAGGATCTTTAGCAAGCGGTGCGCCCGCCAAAACGAAATGGGGCCGCACAGGCCCCATTTCGTTCACGGATTAGGTGGCCTAGAAAACCGCGCCGCCTCGATTTTGCTGAATGACCATCATGTAGAGCATTGGAATCGAGAACATCGTGTTGAAGCGCGAGGCCAGCATCGCCAGGCGAGCTGCCTTGGTTTTCTCCTCAGGCGCGACCTGCACGATACCCAGCGCTTTTTTCTGGTTCGGCCAGATGATGAACCAGACGTTAAACGCCATGATCAGCGCAAGCCACATGCCGATACCGATCGCGACAACTGGAGTTTGTAGCGTCAATGCCCGCACCAAATAGCCCATCATCCAGGCGAGCAATGCGCCGGTAACCACGGTCGCGAGCGCGGCCCAGCGGAACCAGAACAGCGCGGCCGGTGCGATCACTTTGCCAATCGCCGGCTTGTGTTCGTCCGGGATCTTCGGCATCGACGGAATCTGCACGAAGTTGAAGTACCAGAGCAGTCCGATCCACATCACGCCGGATAAAACGTGCAACCAACGCATAAAAAACGTCGTCCACGCGTGATCGACGCGAACCGGCGTGCCTGTAATACCCACAACGATCGCCACCAGCACGATCAGCAGCACGACACCGGCCGTGACCGTGCGTCCCAGCGACTGGAAGATTGCGCCCATAGTGCCTCCTCGCTTGTTATTCGCTCAGTTGCTCGAGCTTGCAGCAATCTAGCATGCGTGACGACGCGCTGACACCTTACCGCCGCAGCCGTTCGACGCGTGTGCTTGCGCTGCCGCGCGCAAATTCGATCTCCAGCGTCTGGCCGACGTCGACAAGTTCTGCATCGCGCACCAGCGCACCGCTCGCATCACGCACGATGCTAAAGCCGCGCGCCAGAGTTTGTCCCGGGTCGAGATGCGCTAGCGCTGCCAGCCCCGCTTCAACATGCGCCTGCTGGCGCTTGAGTTGCGCGAACATTGCAGAGCGGCGTGCCATCATCAGCGCCGCGACGCGCACGGAAGCGGCGTCCGGGTTCGGCCGCGCGACGAGTAGTCGATGAACGCGAGAGCTGACTCGAACGCGCGCTTGCATCATCGCTTCGACCAGTACGTTACCGCTGCGCAGGCGCAGTTCTTCCAGCTGGCCTGCCAGCAACTTCCACGGCGCGCGCCGTGCCGTTGTAAGCCGCAGCACATAGTCGATCCGTTGCTGAGCCCTCTCGATCGATCGCTGCAGCGCGCGCGAAAGCGCAGCCTGCTGCGCATTGATGGTCGCGACCAGATCCACCGCCGCCGGCGCAACCATCTCTGCCGCTGCAGTCGGCGTCGGCGCGCGAAGGTCGGCCGCGAAGTCGGCAATCGTAATGTCGCTTTCGTGCCCGACACCGACGACGACTGGGATCGCGCACGCCACGATCGCGCGCGCCACGGCTTCCTCGTTGAACGCCCAAAGATCTTCGATCGAACCGCCACCACGCACCAACAACACCACATCGACCGCGTCCGTACCTGCGCGCTTCGACACTTTCTCAAGCATGGTGGCGATATGGGCGCCCGCACCTGCGCCTTGCACCGGCACCGGATAAATGATGACACCTACGTACGGAGCCCGACGGGCGAGCGCCGTAACCACATCGGCGAGCGCCGCGGCCTGCATCGAGGTGACCACGGCAACCCGGCGCGGTATGCGCGGCAGCGCACGCTTGCGCTCGCTGGCGAATAACCCCTCGCCGGTCAGCCGGGCCTTAAGCCTCAAAAACTCTTCGAACAGGCGCCCTTGCCCGGCGCGGCGCATCGATTCGACGCTCAGCTGAAATTCACCGCGCGCCTCGTACAGCGAAACCACCGCGTTGACTTCGACCTCGTCCCCGTCACGCGGAGCCCAACCGAGCAACTGGTTGCGCGCGCGAAACATTACGCATCGGACCTGTGCATAGTCGTCCTTCAATGCAAAGTACCAATGTCCGCTGGCGGCGCGCGTCAGATTGGCAATCTCGCCGCGAACCCGCACCAGTGGGAAGCTTCGCTGCAGCAAGCCCGAAACCGCGCGGTTCAGCGCGGAAACTGTCAGCGCAGCCCGCGTGTTTTCTGCATCTGGAGTGTCGAAGTCAAGAGCCATGCGGGTTTCCGAGCGGAACCTGTCCACACATCGAGGCAAATTGCGGATCGCGCTGATGCGTGAGCTTTGTTGTAAGCATGATTAAGTTAACGTGTTGAAATTCATGAACTTTCATACACTGCCTAACCGCTGTGCAAGTCGTACAAACCAAATTGCAACAATGGCTTAGGGCTGCCGGCCACTACTTCTTCACATACTTGTCCACAGCAACTGTGGAAACTTGCTGCGCCCGTCAGGCATCTCTACAGTGCGCGCTCGCGCAAGTGCCCACACGACGAAGGATTCCCGTTGTTTGCCATCATTGCTGAACTCGGGTGGCCTATTTGGCCCCTTATCTTGGCGTCCATTCTTGCACTGGCGTTGATCATCGAACGAGCGATTGCTCTGCAGCGGAAAAAAATAGTCCCGGCAACGCTGCTGACCGATGTGATCGGCATTTGGAAGAAGCGGCAGATCACCCCCGACGTGCTCACCAAGCTGGAAGCCAATTCGCCCTTGGGCAGGGTGCTGGCGGCCGGCTTGCGCAACGAACGCACGACTCGTGAGGGCGCGATGCAGCAGATCGAGGCAGCCGGCGCCGTCGTTGCCAATCGGCTCACCAAGAATCTGACGTTACTGGGCTCGATCGGCTCGATCGCACCGCTATTGGGTTTGTTGGGAACCGTTGTCGGCATGATCGCCATTTTCGCGTCTCAGCAGGCCGGATCGAATCCGCAGGACCTCGCGCGCGGCATTTCGGTGGCGCTCTACTGCACCGCGCTCGGGATCATCGTGGCGGTACCCGCCGTGCTTGCGTATCGCTACTTCAAACGCCTGGTCGACGATTATCTGGTCGACATGGAAGAGCAGGCCGAAAGGCTGCTCGAAACCGTGTTCGCGGCAGCGAAGCCTGAACGAGCGGAGCGGGCCTAATGCGCTTTCGCCGTGCGCTCGACGAGGAGCCCGAACTCAACTTGATCCCATTGATCGATGTGCTGTTGATCGTCTTGATCTTTCTCGCGGTCAGCACGACGTACTCACGCTTCGCGGAACTGCAGATCACATTGCCGTCGGCGGACGCGGCGCAGCCCACCATACAGCCGAACGAGATCAACGTCGCCGTCACCGCGGATGGCCGCTACGCGATCGAACGCCAACTGCTCGCCTCGAACGACGTGCGCACGTTTGCGGAGGCACTGCGCGCGGTGAGCAAGGGAGCCGATACGACGATCTTGATCATCAATGCCGACGCGCAAGCGCCGCATCAGGCGGTCATTGGGGTGATGGAAGCGGCGCGGCTAGCCGGCATCGTGCGCATCAGTTTTGCGACGCAGCGCACCGACGGCGGCAAGTAAGCGCCGCAGTGCCGATCGCCGTGCTGCTGCGCACCTGGCTACAGCTCGCTCTCGCCAAAACGTGGCAGCGGCGCGGCGTTCTTGCCTGGCTGCTGACGCCTCTGTCGGTGTTGCACTACGTCATTTACCGTTGCCGCAGCGCGCTCTATGCGCTTGATCTTCGCCAGCCTACACGGCTCGACGTGCCGGTCGTGGTCGTCGGCAATCTGTACGTCGGCGGCACCGGCAAGACCCCGCTGACGGTGGAATTGGTGCGTGCGCTGACCGCACGCGGCTGGCACCCCGGCATCGTGTCGCGCGGCTACGGCGCGCGCGATTCGGCGCCGCGTCTGGTGCGTCCGGGCGATGCTGCACGACAAGTCGGTGATGAGCCTTTGTTGATCGTGCGCGCGACGACCGCACCGCTGGCGATCGCGAAGCGGCGCGCCGAGGCGGCGCAGTTGTTGCGGCAAGCCCATCCCGAATGCGACGTCATCATCGCCGACGATGGCCTGCAACATTGGCAACTGGCGCGCGATATGGAAATCGCGCTGCTCAACTACCGCGGCCTGGGTAACGGTTGGATGTTGCCCGCCGGGCCGCTACGCGAGCCACGCAGCAGGCTCGATCGGGTCGATGCGATCGCGCTCAATGGCGACGCGCCCGAGATTGCTGCCGCAGCGCCGCGCTATCGCATGCGAACCTACCTTGCCAGCGCGTTCGCGTTGCACGCACCAAAGCTTAGTATCGAGTTGTCGTCACTTGCAGCCGAACAGCGCTCTCATGGCTGGCGACTGACCGCCGCGGCCGGTATCGGAGCACCCGATCGATTTTTTGCGATGCTGCGCGCGGCGGGGCTCGTCATCGATGAGCTGCCACTGGCGGATCACTTCGATTACAGCGCAAATCCTTTTTCGGGTTGCACCGCGGACCGCATACTGATCACCGAAAAGGACGCCGTAAAATGCGCCGACATTTCATCGATGGTGAACGACTCGCGGCTTTGGGTAGTGCCGTTGGTGACCGAGGTTGATCCGGCGCTGATCGATGCCGTTGTCGCACGGATCTCGTCAAGGAAGAACTGCTGATGGACCATCGCCTGCTTGACATTCTCGTGTGTCCGATTTGCAAAGGCTTGCTCGACTACCGCAAGAGCTCACAGGAACTGGTGTGCAAAGCCGATGCGCTGGCGTATCCGATTCGCGACGGCATTCCGGTGATGCTCGAATCGGATGCACGCAAGGTCGAGCCCGCAGAAATCGGCCGCTGATTTTGGACTTCATCGTCATCGTGCCGGCGCGGCTGGCGTCGACGCGCCTGCCGCGCAAGCCACTGGCGGATATCGGCGGCGTGCCGATGGTGGTGCACGTCGCGCGCAACGCGGAGAAAAGCGGTGCTGCGCGTGTCGTGATCGCCGCTGACGACGAGGAGATTCAGGCGGCATGCAGCGCGCATGATGTTGATTCGATCTTGACTTCCAAGGCCCATCAGAGTGGTACCGATCGCCTGGCCGAGGCGGCGCGCCTTCTTGCTCTGGACCCGCATACCGATCGTCGTCAATGTGCAGGCAGACGAGCCACTGTTGCCGCCTGCCGTCATGCGCGAAGTCGCGCAGCTGCTGAGCACGCGCGCTGATTGCGAGATCGCCACCGCGGCCCATCCGATCGTCGATGCCGGCGAGTTCTTCAGCCCCGACGTAGTGAAAGTCGTGGTCGACGCCGGCGCTCGGGCACTGATGTTCTCACGCGCTCCCATCCCTTGGTCGCGCGATACGTTTGCAGCGACGCGCGCAGTTTTGCCGGCGGGCCTGCCCGCGTGGCGGCACGTCGGGCTGTACGCTTACCGCGCCGCGTTCTTATCGCGCTTTCCCACGCTGCCGCGACCGGCGATTGAAGAACACGAGAAACTTGAGCAACTGCGCGCGCTGTCTCAAGGCATTGGCATTGCGGTTTTGCAGCTGGTCTCTGCGCTGCCGCCGGGGGTCGATACGCCGGACGATTTGCAGCGCGTACGAGCCATGATCCGAGACTAAACTCGCTCACGTCCATCAAGATTTGCCCGGGAGGTCGTCATGATCAAGCGTTATCTCGCAGCATTCATCGCAGCCGCTGCGCTGACTGTCGCTGCGGCCGATGCCAAGACGCTGCGCTGGGCCTCGCAGGGTGATCCGCAGACGGCGGACCCGTTTTCGCAGAATGAAGGCCTCACCAACATGTTTTCCCAGTCGGTGCATGACACGCTCGTGATGCGCGACAACACGCTGAAGCTCGTCCCCGGACTCGCGACCAGCTGGCAGCAAGTCAATCCGACGACGTGGCGGTTCACGTTGCGCCAAGGCGTCAAGTTTCACGATGGCTCGCCGTTTACTGCCGACGACATTGTCTTTTCGTACGAGCGCGCCAGCCATCCGAATTCACAGCTGCGGCAATATGCGATCCCAGTCGGCAAGCCGCGCAAGATCGACGACTTCACGGTCGAGTTCGTGCAGGACAAGCCGAATCCGATCACGCTCGAGCACGCGACGACGATCTACATCATGAGCAAGGCGTGGGCGATCAAGAACAAGGTCGAACGCCCGCTCGATTTCAAGGCGAAGGAAGAAACATTCGCGTCGCGCAACGCCAACGGTACCGGCGCCTGGATCCTGGTAACGCGCGAGCCCGGCATTCGAGACCGTGCTGAAACGCAATCCGGATTGGTGGGGCCTCAAGGACGGTCGCGCGACCGGCAACGTCACCGAAGTGGTCTACACGCAGGTCAGCGCCGATGCGACGCGCACCGCCGCGCTGCTGTCGGGCCAGGTCGATTTCATCCTCGACCCGCCGCCGCAGGACGTGCGTCGGATCGAAGAGAACAAGGGCACAAAGGTGATGCGTGGGCCGGAAAACCGGGTCGTATTTTTCGGCTTCGATCAAGCGCGCGACGAGCTGCTGTATTCGAACGTCAAGGGCAAGAACCCGTTCAAGGACGTGCGCGTGCGGCAGGCGGTGTATCACGCGATCGACATCGATGCGATTCGATCGCGCATCATGCGCGGCTCGGCAGTGCCGACCGGCGGCATCACGCCCTCGATCTACGGCGTCCAACCCCGACGCCGAAAAGCGGCTGCCGTACGACATGAACCGGTCGAAGCAGTTGCTGGCTGAAGCCGGTTATGCAAACGGCTTCGACAGTGACGCTCGACTGCCCGAACAACCGCTATGTGAACGACGAAGAAATCTGCATTGCGGTGGCGTCGATGCTGACCAAGGTCGGCATCAACACCAAAGTCAACACGCAGCCGCGCGCGACGTATTTCCCGAAGCTCGAGAAGTACGACACCAGCATGTTCATGCTGGGCTGGGGCGGCGCGATTACCGACGCGCAGACGACGCTGTCAGCCGGTGCTGCGCTCGAAGGACGACAAGACCGGTAACGGCTCTTTCAACTACGGACGCTACGTCAACCCGAAGCTCGACGCGCTGATCGACAGCGCGGCGATCGAGTCCGAACGCCGACAAGCGGCGCGAAATGATTCGGCAGGCGATCGCTGAGCACAACGCGCAGGTGCACCATGTTCCGTTGCACCGACAAATGATCCCGTGGGCGATGCGCAGCAACGTGACCGTCGTGCATCGGCCGGACAACGTGCTGAACATGGAGTCGGTCACGCATCGGCAGCAACGAGTAGAACTGCGCTGTACACCAGGGCCGGTTCGCCGGCCCTTTTCATTTCGTTAGCTCATTTGGGTAAACTCGCGCGCTTCAAGCGCAGTCGCACAAATAACTACAAGATCAGAAGGTCGGGCTGGGGACAAGGGATGCGACTAATACTGCTTGGGCCGCCGGGCGCCGGCAAGGGCACGCAAGCCGCGTTCATCAAGGAGCGATACAAAATTCCACAGATTTCAACCGGGGACATGCTGCGCGCCGCGATTGCCGCGGGCACTCCACTCGGCGTCGCCGCCAAGAAAGTGATGGACACCGGAGCGCTGGTGTCCGACGACATCATCGTTGACCTGGTGAAGGAGCGCCTGCGCGCACCGGACACCGCGGGCGGATACCTGTTCGACGGTTTTCCGCGCACGATCCCGCAAGCCGAGGCGATGCAAGAGGCCGGCGTCGGGCTCGACTACGTGCTCGAGATCGACGTTCCGCAAGGCGACATCATCGAGCGCATGAGTGGCCGCAGGGTGCATCCGTCCAGCGGGCGTGTGTATCACGTGAAGTTCAACCCGCCGAAGATCGAGGGCAAGGACGATGTCACCGGAGAGCCGTTGATCCAGCGCGATGATGACAAGGAAGAAACGGTACGCAAGCGTCTCGGCGTGTATCGAGATCAAACCAGCGCGCTGGTCGGTTACTACTCGAACCTTGCAGCGAGCGGCAACACGGACGCTCCCAAATATCGCCGCATTTCCGGCGTTGGTAGCGTCGATCAGATCAAGCAGCGCGTGTCGGCCGCGCTGTCTTCGTGATTTGGCAGATTTGAACTGACGTTTTTCTAAACAGTTTCGACAAGGAGAAAAGCATGTCTGGATTGGCACTCGCGCTCGCCTGCGGCTTCGCAGCCGTGGTCTTCGGCGTGTGGTCCATTTCGTGGATTCTGAAGCAGCCCGCGGGCAACGCTCGAATGCAGGAGATCGCGGCCGCGATACAGCAAGGCGCGCAGGCGTATTTGAATCGCCAGTATCGGACGATTGCGGTCGTCGGCGTCGTGCTGGCGATCATCATCGCGATCGTGCCGCAGCTGGGCATCTGGACCGCAATCGGCTTTCTGTTGGGTGCGGTGTTGTCGGGCGCAGCGGGGTACGTCGGCATGAACGTGTCGGTGCGCGCCAATGTGCGCACCGCGCAGGCCGCCACGCTTGGTTTGAATCCGGCACTGAACGTCGCGTTCCGCGGCGGCGCGATTACCGGCTTGCTGGTGGTTGGCCTCGGACTGATCGGCGTCGCGGGTTTCTATTGGGTGCTGCGCGCTACGCACGCCGCGGCGAACGTGCGCGAGCTTTTGCATCCGATGATCGGCTTTGCGTTTGGCGCATCGCTGATATCCATCTTCGCGCGTTTGGGCGGAGGAATTTTCACCAAGGGCGCCGACGTCGGTGCCGATCTGGTCGGTAAAGTCGAAGTCGGGATCCCGGAAGACGATCCGCGCAATCCGGCGGTGATCGCCGATAACGTTGGTGACAATGTGGGCGACTGCGCCGGCATGGCAGCAGACCTTTTCGAGACTTTCGCGGTGACGGTGATCGCAACGATGCTCGTCGGCGGTTTCGTGTTCCGCGGCGCTCGGCGACGCCGGCATCGTTTATCCGCTGGTCATTTCCGGCGTGTCGATTCTGGCGTCGATCGTCGGCTGCATGTTCGTCAAAGCGCGCCCCGGCGGCAAGATCATGAACGCGCTGTATCGCGGTCTGCTGGTGGCCGGTGCAATTTCACTGGTGCTGTTTTATCCGGTCACCGACTGGATTCTCGGACCGGTGATTGCGACGGCAATCTCGGCCAAAGTCACCGTGATGAGCTTGTACTTGTGCGCGGTCGTAGGGCTCGTGCTGACAGCCGCGCTGGTCTACATCACCGAGTACTACACGGGTACGCAGTTCAAGCCGGTCAAATACGTCGCGCAGGCGTCGACGACCGGACATGCGACCAACATCATCGCCGGTCTTGCGGTGTCGATGAAGGCGTACTGCGTGGCCGGTGATTGCGATCTGTGTCGCGATTTTGACGTCTTACTGGCTGGCCGACTTGTATGGCATCGCGGTTGCGGCCACGGCAATGCTGTCGATGACCGGCATCATCGTTGCACTCGACGCGTACGGCCCGATCACCGACAACGCCGGCGGCATCGCCGAAATGGCCGGCTTGCCGAAAGCAGTGCGTGACGTGACCGATCCGCTCGATGCTGTCGGCAACACGACCAAGGCAGTCACCAAGGGCTATGCGATCGGCTCGGCCGCACTGGCCGCGCTCGTGCTGTTCGCCGACTACACCGGCGGATTAGCGGCAGCCGGGCTCAACGTCACGTTCGATTTGTCGAATCCGAACGTCATCATCGGCCTGTTCATCGGCGGATTGATTCCGTTCCTGTTCGGCGCGATGGCGATGGAAGCGGTCGGCCGCGCCGCCGGCGCGGTGGTCGAGGAAGTGCGCCGCCAGTTTCGCGACATCAAGGGCATCATGGAAGGTACGGCAAAGCCCGACTACAGCCGCGCGGTCGACATGCTGACCACATCGGCCATCAAGGAGATGATGATTCCGTCGCTGTTGCCGGTGTTGGTGCCGATCATCGTCGGACTTGTGCTCGGTCCGGCAGCGCTCGGCGGAGTGCTGATGGGCACGATCGTCACCGGACTCTTCGTCGCGATCTCGATGACGACCGGTGGCGGCGCATGGGACAACGCGAAGAAGTACATCGAAGAAGGCCATCACGGCGGGAAAGGCTCGGACGCGCACAAGGCTGCGGTGACCGGCGATACCGTGGGTGATCCATACAAGGACACCGCCGGCCCCGCGGTCAATCCGCTGATCAAGATCATCAACATCGTGGCGCTGCTGATCGTGCCGATCATCGCGAGCGTGTACGGCGGGAAGCCGATGACCGGAAGCAGCGCGCCGATAGTGGCACCGGCCGTGCAAGTGGCTCCACCGGCGCCGGCACCGCCGGTGGTGCCGGCCAAGTAACGCAGCGCCGATCGCGATGCATATTCGCGCGATCGTGGATGGCGACTTGCCGGCTGTCCAGGCGATCTACGCGCATCACGTCGCGAATAGTCTCGGCACGTTCGAGACCGAGCCGCCGGATACACAAGAGATGCGGGCACGTTACATGGACATCGTGCAGGCCGGACTTCCGTACCTGGTCGCCGAGCGCGACGGCCGTGTCGCCGGCTATGCGTACGCCAATCAATTTCGTCCGCGCGCGGCTTATCGCAGCACGGTCGAGGATTCGGTTTATGTATCGCACGATGCGATCGGACTCGGTATTGGCCAGGCATTGCTTAACGAATTGATCGAACGCTGTACGGCACTGGGACTGCGGCAAATGCTGGCGGTAATCGGCGATTCTCAAAATGCAGCGTCGATCGGAGCGCATCGGGCGTGCGGCTTTTCCTACGTGGGAGTGATGACTTCTGTCGGCCGCAAATTCGACCGCTGGGTTGATGTCGTCATCATGCAGCGCTCACTCGGATCCGGTGACACATCACCGCCCGACTGACGGGCCGACAGCTGGCGGCCGCTAGCCGTTTCTGGTGTCGCGCACGCGCTGCAAAGCTTCGGCCGCCGACTCGTAGATGTGCGGCGCGACCCCACGACGATCGAGCGCGTCGCCGAGCTTTGCCCGCAAGAATGCCGACGTCGAGTAGCGGGTAACGCCGAGGTAGTACTGATCGACCAACGCTTTGACCATCGCCAGATACTCGTCTTCGATTTCCGGCGCGAGTTCGAAGTGATCGTAGTTGACGATCGCATAGACGCGGTGCCCCAGCGGCTCAAGCCGCTTAACAACTTCGGTGTAAATCGCGTCCACATCGGCCTGACTGCGCACCGACAGCCTCTCGAAGTTCAAAAACAGAATGTTGTGCTCGCTGTCGTAGGCGAGGCGCTGGGCGAGCGGCACCGCGAGCATGCGCTGGCGCAAGTTCATCGGTTCGACGGCGAAAATCGCGGCATCCATCAGGACTGGATCGCGGCGAATGATCGGCTTGAAGTCCATGCGAGCCAGCACGTCGCGCTCGATGTCGACGCCGGGGGCGACTTCGATCAACTCCATGCCGTCTGCGCCTAGCCGCAGCACGCAGCGCTCGGTCACGTACAACACCGGTTGTTTGCGCTTGATCGCCTCGCCACCGGAAAAGGTACGGTGCTCGACGCTCTCGACAAACTTTCTCGGACCGATGTCGCTTATTAGCTTCAGGCGTCCATTATCGAGGCCGAGCTGCAAGTCCCCCGCTGTAAACGTGCCAACGAATACGACGCTCTTCGCCGATTGCGAAATATTGATAAAGCCGCCCGCGCCGGCCAGCCGCGGCCCGAACTTGCTGACGTTTAGATTGCCTTCACGATCGGCCTGCGCCAGCCCAAGAAACGCGAGGTCAAGGCCGCCACCGTCGTAGAAGTCGAACTGATACGGCTGATCGATGATCGCTTGTGTGTTGACCGCCGCGCCGAAGTTAAGCCCGCTCGCTGGAATGCCGCCGACAACTCCGGGTTCGGCGGTCAACGTCAGCAGATCGATGACCTTTTCTTCAGCGGCCACTGACGCGACGCCTTCCGGCATGCCGATGCCCAGGTTGACCACGCTGTTCGCTTTCAACTCCAACGCCGCGCGGCGCGCAATGATCTTGCGCTCGCTCATCGGCATCGCGGCGATCGTATCCGCCGGCACTCGTACTTCGCCCGAAAATGCAGCGTTGTACTGCTCGACGAACGTTTGCATGTGGTATTCGGGCTTCTCGGCAATGACGACGCAGTCGACCAGCACGCCGGGAATCTTCACCTGCCGCGGATTCAGCGATCCACGCTCCGCCATGCGCTCGACTTGCACGATGACGATGCCGCCCGAGTTGTGCGCAGCCATTGCGATCGCGAGCCCTTCTAAGGTCAGCGCTTCGCGTTCCATCGTCACGTTGCCGTCGGCGTCCGCAGTGGTACCGCGCACGATGCCGACATCGATCGGAAACGCCTTGTAAAACAGATACGTTTCGCCGGCGATCGTCATCAGCTCGACCAGCTCGTCGGTGGTCCGCTGATTGATGCGGCCGCCGCCGTGCCGTGGGTCGACGAACGTGCCGAGGCCAATTTTCGATAAGTGACCAGGCTTGCCTGCGGCGATATCGCGAAACAGATGCGCGATCACTCCTTGCGGCAAGTTGTACGCCTCGATCCGGTTGCCGACTGCGAGCGCCTGCAGTTTCGGCACCAGCCCCCAATGGCCGCCGATCACGCGCCGCACCAAGCCTTCGTAACCCAAATGATTGAGTCCGCGCTCTTTGCCATCGCCCTGGCCGGCGGCGTACACCAAAGTCAATCCTTCCGGCTTACCCACGCCGTCCGGATCTTTCTCGCTCGTCTCGAGGAATCGCTGCTCCAGCGCGACCGCAATGTTCTCCGGAAACCCAATGCCGACAAATCCGGTCGTCGCGACGGTGTCGCCATCCTGGATCAGCTGAACGGCGTCGCGCGCGCTCACTAACTTGCCGCGCTCGAAGCTGCGCATGCCATACAATAAGTCGCGACGCTGCTGTCCCATTCATTTGCTCGCTTTTTCGCTCGTCACTTTAGTCATCCAACCGGATACTTGCCAGCGGTGCGTGAAACAGTCAGATTGATGCTTATTGATTCGGCCTGAATGCAAATTCCGGCTTACCCACGCCGTCCGGATCTTTCTCGCTCGTCTCGAGGAATCGCTGCTCCAGCGCGACCGCAATGTTCTCCGGAAACCCAATGCCTACAAATCCGGTCGTCGCGACGGTGTCGCCATCCTGGATCAGCTGGACGGCGTCGCGCGCACTCACTAACTTGCCGCGCTCGAAGCTGCGCATCCCATACAATAGGTCACGACGTTGTTGGCCCATTATTTGCTCGCTTTTTCGCTCGCCACTGTAGTCATCCAACCGGATACTTGCCAGCGGTGCGTGAAAGAGTCAGATTGATGCTTATTGATTCGGCCTGAATGTACCGACGAGGACTTACGTGTTGGCATTCCGTACACCGTTGCAAACGCTGCTTGCCCCGATACTCGGGCTGTCGCTGACGGCCGCAACCCTGCCGTGCGCGGCTCAATTACAACTCGACGTAGTACCCGAAAGCGCGCTGGCGCCGACGCAAGACCGCGCGGTCGCCGGTGCCGCTGCACGATCGCTGCCAGCCACAACGACGCGGAGCTACTCCGCAGCATCAGGCTCGAGCTGGCTCGGCTCTGCGATTCAGCTGGAAGAGCCACGCGCTACCGGCTACCGGCCAGTACACGCGTCCAAAGTTTCACGTGGGCGTTCCGTCGGAATCGATGCGGGGATTTATGAACTCCGCGGGCTTCGACACCGACAAGTGTCAATTGCCGATGGTGCGCGCACGCACCAAATCCAGCGGCGACGGCAACATCAACGGCACTCTCTGGCTGTACGCACGCTGCACCTTCCGCTAAACGCATAGCGCTCCTCGTGTACGCGACGCTGCGCGTCGCACGGTGCAACTGCAATGGTGCATCATCATTCTGCGCCGCGAAGGCACAGTTGTCGGACGCAGCGATCGGCAGGTCCCAAACTCGGCGTCGCTCTAGAATCCTTCGCCTCAAGGGGGATTCATGCAGATCAATAAGAACACGTTCATCGTCACCGGTGGCGCCTCTGGTTTAGGCGAAGCCGTGTCGCGCATGATCGCGGCCAACGGCGGCCAGGTCGTCATCGCCGACGTTCAATCCGACAAAGGTGAATCGCTGGCGCGCGAGCTCGGCGCCAACGCACGCTCCATTCGATGCGATGTCACGAATGAACAAGACGCCAAGGCAGTGGTCGACGCGGCACAGGCGCTCGGCGCTTTGCGCGGGCTGATCAACTGCGCGGGCGTTGCCATCGGCGAAAAGACGGTCGGCAAGGAGGGCCCACATGCGCTGGCAAGTTTTACGCGCGTGATCGGCATTAACCTGATCGGGACGTTCAACATGATTCGCGTCGCGGCCGACGCGATGGCGAAGCTGGACGCCACAGTCGACGGCGAGCGCGGGGTGCTGATCAACACGGCATCGGTCGCCGCGTACGACGGGCAGATCGGCCAGGCGGCGTATGCGGCATCCAAGGGGGGCGTGGTCGGCATGACATTACCGATTGCGCGCGATCTGGCACGCCAGGGTATCCGCTGCGTGACGATTGCGCCCGGGCTTTTTGCAACGCCGATGTTGCTCGGCATGCCGCAGGAGGTGCAGGATGCACTCGGCAAGCAACCGCCGTTTCCCTCGCGGCTCGGCAATCCCGATGAGTACGCGGCGCTCGCCAAGCACGTCATCGAGAACGTGATGCTGAACGGAGAAACGATTCGCCTCGACGGCGCGATTCGGCTGCCGCCGAAATAAGAGGACATTCGATGAGAATCAAACTCGGCGTCGGCACCATCGCTGCCGCGGCGTTGCTCGCTGCGTGCGCGACGCAGAGCGATCGACCGTCGCAACCGGAAGCATCGTCGGCGTTTCGAGTCGGCCTGAACAGCGTCACCGCGAGCAAGCACATGGCGGCTTCGGCCAATCCGCTGGCCACCGAGGCGGGCCGCGAAATCCTGCGTGCGGGTGGCAGCGCGGTCGATGCGGCGATCGCGATTCAAATGGTGCTGACACTGGTCGAGCCGCAAAGCTCGGGCATCGGTGGGGGCGCGTTCCTGATGCACTGGGACGGCCGCAAGGTAGTTGCTTACGACGGCCGCGAAACCGCGCCAATGGCGGCCGACGAAAAACTGTTCCTGTTGCCGGATGGCAAGGCAATGGCGTTTTACGACGCCGTGGTAGGCGGCCGCTCAGTCGGCACGCCGGGGGCAGTGCGCATGCTCGAACTCGCGCATAAGCAATACGGCAAGTTGCCTTGGGCAAGATTGTTCGAACCGGCGATCCGGCTTTCGGAAAACGGTTTTCCGATGTCACCGCGGCTCAACATGCAGTTGGCGTCCGAAAAGTACTTGAAGAACGATGCCGCAGCCGCGGCGTACTTTTACAACGCGGACGGAACGCCGAAGGCGGTCGGCACGTCTATGCGCAACCCGGCACTGGCGGCCACGCTGCGCGCGATCGCGGCGAACCCGGATGCCCTTTACGCTGGCGAAATTCCGGCTGACGTCGTCAAGGCAGTACGTGCCCATCCGAACGCCGGCCGACTCGCCGTCTCCGATTTCGCTTCCTATCAGGTCAAGCAACGCGAGCCGATATGCACCGACTACAAACAGTGGCGCGTGTGCGGCTTTCCACCGCCGTCGTCCGGCGGCATTGCGGTGGCGCAGATGCTCGGCATCTTCGCGTCGCGCAACATTGCGGCGTCGCCGCCAATGGGCGTGATGGGACCCGCCGGCAAGCTCGAATTGCAGCCCGACGCCGTGCATCTGTTTTCGGAAGCCGGCCGGCTCGCTTTCGCTGATCGGGGCCTGTATGTCGCCGACAGCGATTTCGTCAAAGTCAATGTCGCCGGTCTGCTCGATCCCGCGTACCTGAAGCAGCGCGCGCAGCTGATCGGCGATCGCAGCATGGGCACTGCCAAGCCGGGCGTGCCGCCGGGTACACAGGCTGCAGCAGCCGAAGATGCCTCTGTCGCATAAGGCAGCGACGTCGCACATCTCGGTGGTCGACGGTTTCGGCAACGCGCTGTCGATGACGACCACCATTGAAGATATCTTCGGCTCGCGCATGATGGTGCGCGGCTTTCTGCTGAACAACCAGCTGACCGATTTTTCGTTTGCGCCGACGGCCGATGGCCTGCCGATCGCCAATCGAGTGCAAGCCGGCAAGCGGCCGCGCAGCTCGATGGCGCCCGCGCTGGTGTTCGATCGCGCCAGCGGACAGCTGGTCGGCACCGTGGGTTCGCCCGGAGGATCGCAGATCATCGGGTATGTGACGAAGACGCTGGTCGGCGTACTCGACTGGAATCTCGATATCCAGCAGGCGATTTCGCTGCCGAATTTCGGATCGCGCAACGGGCCGACCGAGCTCGAACGCGGACAGTTCAGTCCGTTTATGGCCGAAACGCTGAAAGCGCGCGGCCACGACGTGCGCGAGATCGATATGGCCAGCGGGCTACAGGGCATCGTCAGGGTTCGGCTGCCGAACGGTTCGCTCGGCTGGGCCGGCGGCGCCGACCCGCGCCGGGAAGGTATCGCGCTGGGCGATTAGACTTCCCATTCTTTCCAACGTCAGGACAGGAAAAACAATGGCGATCAAAGTCGGCGACAAGCTGCCCGAGGGCGAGCTGCAGGAATTCGTTGAAACCGAAACCGAGGGCTGCTCGATCGGCCCGAATACGTTCAAGGTCCAAGATATCGTGAAGGGCAAGAAGATCGTCATCTTCGGCTTGCCGGGCGCCTACACCCCGACCTGCTCGGCCAAGCACGTTCCGAGTTACTTGCAGAAGTACGACGCGCTAAAGGCAAAGGGCGTCGATGAGATCTGGTGCCTCTCGGTCAACGATCCGTTCGTGATGGGCGCCTGGGGTCGCGATCAGAAATCAGGCGGCAAGGTGCGCATGATGGCCGACGGCTCAGCTGCCTATACGAAGAAACTCGGACTCGAGCTCGATTTGACTGCGCGAGGCATGGGAGTGCGCTGTCAACGCTTCTCGATGCTGGTCGACGATGGTGTCGTCAAGGCGCTAAATATCGAAGCGCCGGGCAAGTTCGAAGTCAGCGACGCCGACACGATGCTGAAGCAAGTGGCGGAGCCCGAGCGCGTCGCTTAAGGAGATCCGATGAAAACGCTGGAAGAGCAAATGTCGTTCTATCTGCGTTATCACCGCAATCCAAAAAACAAGCTGACGCACTTCGTCGGCGTGCCGCTGATCATGTTTTCGCTGTTTGTGCTGCTTGCGTTGGTGCGGATCAACGTAGGCGGTTTCTCGATCTCGGCGGCGACCGTGCTCGCGGTCGTGGTGTTGATCTACTACTTTCGACTGGATGCCGTGCTGGCGGCGGCGATGACGCTGTTTGTCGCGGTGCTGCTGGTCGGAGCGCACGGGGTTGCGAGCGAAGGAGTGCGGCCAGCGTTGGTGGTCTTCGCCGCGACGTTCGTCGGCGGGTGGGCGCTGCAACTGATCGGCCACGTATTCGAAGGCAAGAAACCGGCGTTGATGGACAATTTCTTCCAAGTGTTCATTGCGCCGATTTTCCTGATGGCCGAGGTGTTCTTCGCGTTTGGCTACAAGCGCGACGTCGCCGAGCGCATGGAACAAATGGCCACCCGTTCGGAGCCCAATTAGGCACGCCGCACTCGAAAGTCGCGCATCCGGAAGCCCAGCGCGAGGAGTGCGGCGAAGTAACCGAGTGTGGCTCCGCTGATTACCGCAGCGAGCCACGCGGCGCGCTGCCACGGCGCATCCTGCATCGCTGACCACATCAATGGCTGCTGCGCCCACCACAAGATAAACGCCAGCACCGCGAGCGCTAGAGCGAGGCGTGCGATGAACGAAGCCCAACCAGCAGCGGGCTGATACAGATTGCGCCGTCTCAAGCCGAGGAAAAGCGCCAGCGCGTTGGCGCACGCCCCCAGCCCGACCGATAACGCCAAGCCGGCGTGCGCAAAGATCGGCACCAATGCGATGTTTGCAAGCTGCGTCGCGATCAACACGACAATCGCGATCTTGACCGGCGTACGGATGTCCTTTTGCGCATAAAAACCGGGGGCGAGAATCTTGACAGCGACCAGCCCGAGCAAGCCCACCGAATAACCGATGACCGCCGAGGCTGTCTGTTGCACATCAGACGCGGTGAACTCGCGCCCCTGAAACAGCACCGAGACGATGCCCTCGGCCGTCATGCCGAGGCCGATCGCGGCCGGCAGCGCCAACAGGAAAACGAGACGCAATCCCCAATCGAGCAGATGCGAGTATTCCTCGACGCGCTGTTCGGCAAACGCAGTGGACAGGGTGGGCAAAAGTACCGTGCCGAGGGCGATGCCCAGCAGCGCGGTCGGAAACTCCATCAACCGATCGGCAAACGCCAGCCATGTGACGCTGCCGGTCGCCAGGTGGGATGCGATGTTGGTGTTGATGATGATGCTGATTTGCGCGACCGACACCGCAAATAACGCCGGCAGCATCAGGCCGCCGACGCGGCGCACATCGGGATCACGAAACGCAGCCAGCGGCGATGACCAGCGAATGCCAACGCCGATCGCTCGCAGCGCGGCGAGCTGCATCGCAAGCTGCAGCACGCCGCCAATCACAACGGCAAAGGCAAGCGCCATGATCGGCCGTTCAAGCCGCGGCGCCAGCCACAGCGCGCACCCGATAAACGAAACGTTCAGCAATACTGGCGTAGCCGCCGGCACCGCAAAACGGCGGTAGGTATTCAGCACGCCTGCTGCGAGTGCTACCAGCGACATGAAAAGGATGTACGGAAACATCCAGCGCGTCATCACTGTTGCGAGTTCAAACGCGTCCGGGTTGCGTGCCAGGCCCGATGCGATCAGCCAAACCAATATCGGCGCGGCGATGACGCCCAAGACCGAGACGCCGAGCAACACCCAGAACAGCGCCGACGTCATGCGTCCGATGAATGCAGCCGTACCGCTCTCATCGCGGCGGCGAACATCGGCGAGCATCGGAATGAATGCCTGTTGAAATGCACCCTCAGCGAACATCCGGCGCAGCAGGTTGGGAAGGCGAAACGCGACGTTAAAGGCGTCGGTCTCGGCGCTGACACCGAAGATCCTCGAGATCAACATGTCCCGCACCAGTCCGGTGACGCGGGATGCGAGGGTCAGGCCGCTAACGGTGGCAACAGCACGCAGCAATGTCGAGTTCGTTGTTGGTAGAGGTCTAGAGAGCTCGGCGGCGGCCGGTTTGCTATAGTGCCGCCCCTTTCGCCGCACACGCCAAGCGATCGCTTTTAGCCGGATACGAATCTTATGGCCAATACCAAACAAGCCCGCCACCGGGCGCGTCAATCGACCGTACGCAATGCACATAACTCAGCGCAGCGTTCGCGCCTGCGTACCGCCATCAAATCGGTTCGCAAGGCGATCGAGGGTGGCGACAAGAAAGTCGCGCTAGACACATTGAACCAGGCGACCAGCGTGATCGACTCGATCGCCGATAAAAAAGTCGTTCACAAGAACACCGCGTCACGCAACAAGAGCCGACTGGCAGCCGCTGTCAAGTCGATGGCGTAGCGCTGCTGGTGTACGCAACCGCTTCGTACGGGCACTCGCAGTAAGCTAGACGCGCCACCTTCGGGTGGCCGCGACGCTTAAACAAGAGCAAGAGATCCTCCCTTTTCGCGCTTGCATTACACGCGCGTTTGCCGGATAAATCGCCCTTTTCTTCTCCCTCGCGCGCCGCATGGCCAAGCCGTCCTCGAAGGTGCTCGTCATCAACGACGAGCCGTTGATTTTGCGCGAGTTGCTGAAGGGGCTTAATGCAGCAGCGCGTTCGCTCGACAATCCTTTCGGTATTTCGTTCATCGGCGCGCTTACGGCCAAGGAAGCGCTGGCGCTGATAGAGCGTGATGGCGACATTCAGACGGCCATCGTTGACGACAAGTTGTATGCCGTGTCCGATGGCCGGTCGAACGGCAAGCTCGCCCGCAAGAACGGTGACGGCAAGCGCAACTTGCAAGTCTCGGCACTGAAGTTGGTGCAGAAGATCACATCGCTGCGCCCCGAGCTCGACATCTACATCCTGATCGAGAAAGAGAAAGGAAGATCAGGTCGTTGACGCATTGTTTACGGAAGCGGTCGACGGTTATTTTTATCGCGAGGAACGTGACTACCGCGGCATGTACCGCATTTTGAATGCGCAGATCGCCGAACGCGCGCGCACCCCTTTTTACGATGCGCTGAAAGCGTATGTGATGGCCGCGAAGGATGCCTGGCACACGCCGGGGCACTCGAGCGGGGATTCGATGCGGGGCAGCGCGTGGGCGAACGAGTTCTACGACTTCATGGGCGAGCACGTGTTCGACGCCGATTTGTCGGTGTCGGTGAAGGCACTCGATTCGCTGATGGAGCCCACCGGCGTGATCGCCGAAGCACAACAAATGTCGGCGCGCGCGTTCGGCGCGCGGCGCACTTTTTTTGCGACCAACGGCACTTCTACCGCTAACAAGGTGATCCTGCAGACACTGATCGCACCCGGCGAAGCGCTGCTGCTTGATCGCAACTGCCATAAGTCGGTTCATCACGGCGTCGTGCTGTCGGGTGCACAGCCGATCTACATGGACTCCTCGGTCAATCGCAAGTACGGTGTATTCGGACCGGTGCCGAAGAAAACCATCTTGAAGGCGATCGACGAACATCCCGAGGCGCAGCTGCTCGTGTTGACGTCATGCACGTACGACGGATTGCGCTACGACCTGAAGCCGATCGTCGACGCGGCGCACGCCCGTGGCATCAAGGTGTTGATCGACGAGGCGTGGTTCGCACACGCGCGGTTTCACCCTGCGCTGCGCCCGACCGCGCTCGAATCCGGTGCCGACTACGCCACGCAATCGGCGCACAAGACTTTGTCTGCGTTGTCGCAGGCCGCGTACATCCATGTGAACGACCCGACATTCAACGAGCACATCTTTCGCGAAAACTTCAACATGCATACATCGACCAGTCCGATGTACAGCATGATCGCCAGCCTCGACGTCAGTCGCAAGCAGGCGGTGCTCGAAGGCTACAAGCTGTTGCAGCGGACATTGATGCTGGCCGACGAACTGCGCGAGCAGATCAATTCGACCGGCGTGTTTCGCGTGCTGGAGCTGGACGATCTGCTCCCAGAGGAAGTCAAGAACGACGGTATCCGGCTCGACCCGACCAAGATAACCGTCGACGTGGCGTCGTGCGGCATGACGGTCGACGACCTGCAGAACGAGCTGTTCACGCGCTTCAACATCACAGTTGAGAAGTCGACGTTTAACACACTGACGCTGTTGCTGACGATCGGCACCACGCGCTCGAAGTGTTCGCGGCTGTACGACGCGCTGATGCGCATCGCGCGTGAGAAGCGAGCGCCGCGCAGGCTCTATCGCACGCCGGATCTGCCACCGTTTACCGAGCTCGCATTTTTACCGCGCGATGCGTATTACGCGACCGGCGAGCTGGTGCCGTTGCTCGATGACAACGATCAGGTGAACCGGGGACTAGCCGGACGCATCAGTTGCGATCAGATCGTCCCGTATCCGCCGGGCATCCCTGTGCTGGTGCCGGGCCAGCGTATTACCGACACCATCGTCGAATACCTGGTGCGCTACCTACGCGTGCAGAACAAGGTCGAGCTGCACGGCGTCGTGTATCAGGGTTACGTACCGTCGGTGCGGGTGTTGTCGTCTGATGAGGAACATCAACTGATTGCGCTGGTGGCGAGCCGGCCGCAGCGCCGGCGCGCGGCGTAACGCCCGCACGAAATCCCCGAGCAGCGTAGCGCGAGGCGATTGGTATCACGCAGCAGCGGCTGGCACAGCTGCGCCGCCTACGTCGTCGGGCACTAGTGCCGACCACTGCGGTACTCGCAGGCGCCGCGGCGAAACCGGGCTAAAGCGCGGTTTCGACGACTGCCCGGCGCCTGCTCCGTTCCTCGGGCGACGACTCAAAGGCGGCGCATCTGCGCCAGCCGCTGCTGTTGCGACGTGGCCACCAGGCGTGAGTTCTTTTTTCATTCCCCACATCAAGTGACACTGTCTCTCGCGCAAGCGTTGGGCGGAGATTCCCTGCCTTCGGGGCGTCGCCCGAGGAACGGAGCAACGCCGGGTCTTTTAAGCGAAATAGCGCTTTAGCCCTAATTCGCGCCGGCGTTGCGAGTACCGCAGTGGTCGGCACGAAGTGCCCGACGCCCAGGCAGGGTAGCTCCGCCCAACGTTTGCGCGCTGTGACCGAGCAGCGATCTCGGCTTCTATAATCGCTGCAGCGCGGCGACGGAGCCACGATCCGCC
>CAWAYV010000025.1:0-37052 GCA_963786295.1 uncultured beta proteobacterium
CGGGTTCCATGCCCGATCAGCCTAACAGCCCCAGGCAAAGTGCGGCAGGACCTCGCGTACGATTTGGCAATGACAATGGCCGAATCAAATTCATCGATCGCCGAGCCCGAGCACGAAATCGATCCGACCGATCCGTATGCGCGCGAGGCGCAGACGTTTCCGCGGCTGAGCGTTGATGCAGCGAACCGCGTTGCGAACTACGGCGTAGAGCAGGGGCTGCGTAAAGGGACGCTGTTGTTCGAGCGCGGCCAGCGCAGTGTCGACTTCTTCCTGGTCCTCGACGGCAACGTCGAGATTTTCGATCAGGACGAGCATGGTCAGCCAAGGGTCTTCCGAGTGCACGGTGAGCGGCAGTTCACCGGCGAGCTCGACCTCTTCAACGATCGAAAAATTCTTGTGTCCGGCCGCACCGGCATCAACAGTCGAGTCGTCCGCGTCAAGCGCGCTGATTTTCGCAAGATGATCAGCGCCGAGCCGGACATCGGCGAAATCGTCATGCGAGCGTTCATCTTGCGCCGCGTCGGCTTGATCCGGCATGCGCACGGCGCCATCGTTCTGATCGGCTCAAGTCACTGCGCCGATACATTGCGGCTGCAGCGATTTCTGACGCGCAACGGCTACCCGCATCGGTGGCTCGATGCCGACAACGATTCGGAGGCCGGCCGCCTGCTTGCGAGTTACGCGATGACGGGCTCGGAGTTGCCGATCGTGATCGGACCGGGCCGGCAGGTGTTACGCAATCCGAGTACGGTTCAACTGGCAGACAGGCTCGGACTCACCGAATCGTTTGACGCGAACGCCCTTTTTGATGTTGCGGTCGTCGGCGCCGGTCCGGCCGGCTTGGCGGCTGCCGTGTACGCCGCGTCGGAAGGCTTGCGAACGGTCGTGCTGGAGGCACTTGCCCCGGGTGGGCAGGCCGGGACGAGCTCAAAGATAGAAAACTATCTGGGCTTTCCGACCGGAATCTCGGGCATGGCATTGGCTGGCCGCGCGCAAGTCCAGGCGCAGAAATTCGGAGCGCGCCTTGCGATTGCGCGCGCGGTGACGGCAATCGACTGCGATGTTTCGCCGTATCGAATACGGCTTGAGGACGACCAATCGATGACCGCGCGCGCCGTGGTCATAGCCACTGGCGCGCGGTATCGCAAGCTTGATGTCGCCAACTATCAACGCTTCGAAGGCCAGGGGATTCACTACGCAGCCACCGCCATGGAACAGCAGTTGTGCGAAGGCGAAGAAGTCGTGATTGTGGGTGGCGGCAATTCGGCCGGGCAGGCGGCGGTTTTTTTATCGCGAACAGTCAGTCACGTCCATATTCTTGTGCGTGGCTCTGGTCTTGCTGCGACGATGTCCGACTACCTGGTGCAGCGGATCAAGTCGTCGCCGAAAATCACGCTGCATCCGTTTACCGAGATCACCGCGCTGAACGGCGACGCGATTCTGCGGGAAGTCACGTGGACGAATCGCGAAACTGGAGCGAGCGAAACGCGCCGCACCGGAAGTCTGTTCGTAATGATCGGTGCGGAGCCCAACACCGAATGGCTAAGCGGCTGCCTCGATCTGGATGAGCGTGGCTTTGTCGTTACCGGCCACGACGCAAGCGGGCGCGAACTCGGATCGCCATTTGCAACGACGACAGCCGGCATCTTCGCGGTTGGAGATGTGCGGTCGGGATCGGTCAAGCGCGTGGCCTCCGGGGTGGGTGAAGGATCGGTCGTCGTACAGGCGATCCATCGTTTTCTGAATGCAGGTGCCGAGCAAGGTTGATCGCCGCTGCGCCGTACCCACTTACGCTTGATCCAAAGCGGAGAAATCAAGTGGACCCAAGGATGCAGTGGTTGGCCGACTCTGAAACCGCACAGCCGGATGCGTTTTCGGAGCAAGACGAGCGGCCGACACCATCGGCCGATGCGAATTTGCTCGATGAATACTCGGCGCGGGTGGCCGATGTCGCTCGGCGCGCGCGCGCGTCGGTGGTGCATATACGAGCTACCAAACGCAAAGGTGGGGGCCAAGGGTCGGGCTTCGTGTTCGCGTCCGACGGATTCTTGTTGACCAATAGCCATGTGGTCTCCGGCGCATCGTCGCTCGAAGCCTCATTCGCTGATGGCAACGGTCAGCGCGCACGGCTTGTCGGTGACGACCCCGGCACGGACTTGGCGGTGCTGCGACTCGAGAATTCGATCGGAACGGCCTTGCCTTTGGCCGATTCACGCACCGTCGTGACCGGGCAGATTGCGATTGCAGTGGGCAATCCGCTCGGCTTTGACTTCACGGTGACGGCCGGCATCGTCAGCGCGCTGGCGCGCACGATGCTCGGTTTCGGCGGTCGTCCGATTGACGATGTGATTCAAACCGACGTCGCGCTGAATCCGGGCAACTCGGGTGGTCCGCTGCTCGACAGTCACGGTCGCGTTATCGGCGTCAATACCGCGATGATCCCGTCGGCGCATGGACTCGCGTTCGCGGTCGCCAGCAACACCGCGGACTGGATTACGAGTCAACTGATGCGCTATGGTGAAGTGCGACGCGCGTTCATCGGTGTGCAGGGCGGCACCGTCCCGTTGCCGCGACGTTGGGTGCTGAGATCCGACTGGCCTGCGAATACCGGCATGCGAGTCGAGGCCGTGTCAGCGGGCGCGCCGGCCAAGCAGGCCGGATTCGAAGTGGGCGATATCGTGGTGGCGGTCGGGCAGCAGCGGGTCGAGCAGGTATCCGATTTATTGCGCCTGCTCGGACGCGAAGCGGTCGGCGAGCCATTGGAGATCAAGGTACTCAGGCCCGTTGCAGGCGTGTTTCGCGAGTTCACCTTGCGAGTGACGCCTGTGCAAGCTCGCCAGTAAGTAATGCGGCTTGTAGATACGACACGGCACGCGATGCACGTGCCGTGTCCCTTCGAATGGTTCCCCGCCTGTGCCGCCCGGCCAGATGTCCTGAACCATCGGTTCAGGGTGGTCGTTGTCCGCGCCGTTTAGGTTCAGCAAACGCGTGCCGATCGCACCACGACGCGAGGCCAACAACCTTGCGCATTGCGCATTGGTTCAAGGAACTATGAGGCCTTTGCGCGAACACCGCAGGGAATTTTCTTGCGTTCCAAACACCGAACGCTTGCGCGCAGTTTAGCGCTTCGTCTGCAACGCAACTTCCGAATTAGAACAATTTTTCCTGCGGCAGCAACGCTTCATCGCAAACCTGCAGCAGGTCGCGCACGCGCCGGCGCAGCTCACCGGCTTCGACGCCGTCGCTACCCCGTGTGCTCAACAGTTCGTGCGCGAACTGCAGCGCTGCCATCACCGCAATGCGATCGGCGCCCATCACCTTACCGGCTTCACGTATTGCCTGCATTTTCGTATCAACCAGCTGCGCGCTCTTGAGCAAAGACTCCTTCTCGTCCGGACTACACGCGAGCCTGTATTCGCGGCCGAGAATCGAAACGCTCAGGTTTTCCATTGCGAAGACGAGCTTGCAGGCTTGATCGGATCCGGTAGGCGCTGCAACAGCGCATCGAGCCGGCGCGTTGCCTCATCGACCCGGCTATTCATCGATTCGAGCTCGGACGATGCCGCCACAAGTTGTGCACGCAGTTGCTGATTCTCCGCGCGCAGGACTTTCACCATCGCGGCGATTTCCTTGATCTTCGCCGTCAAATTGTCGAGGTCGTCGAGCATGCATCGATGGTAGCACCGCGTTCCGCGCGCTCCGCTAGACTCATTTGGATGATCGTTCTGATCGCTAATCCGAAGGGCGGAGTGGGCAAGAGCACGGTCGCCACGAATCTCGCCGGCTATTACGCGAGTGTCGGTCAGCGGACGATGCTCGGCGATCTCGATCGGCAACAGTCAGCGGTTTCGTGGCTCGAGATACGACCGGAATTCGCACCACGCATTAAATCGTGGGACCGTAGCGATAAACATACGGCGCGGCCTCCCGCCGGTGTGACTCACGTGGTTCTCGATAGTCCTGCAGGCCTGCGCGGGGGTGACCTGAAAGACGTTTTGAAGCTCGCCGATCGCGTCATTGTTCCGTTGCAGCCGTCGATTTTCGACATCTTTGCAACGCAGACCTTTCTTGCCAAGCTTGCTGAGCGTGGCACGCTAAGTGACGCCGGCAAGGTAGGCGTGCTCGGCATGCGCGTCGATGAACGCACGCGCGCCGCCGAACAGTTGCATCGATTTGTCGAGGGACTCGGTCTACCCGTCGTGGGATATCTGCGCGACACGCAAAATTACGTGTACTTGGCGGCGCAGGGGCTGACGTTGTGGGACGTCGCGCCAAGCCGCGTCGCGAAGGATCGCGAACAGTGGCAACCACTACTCGCGTGGCTTGAGGAGTAGGAACGCTCGGATGTGTCAGCGCTGCGCCGGCGCTTCCGCAGGAGTGCTGACCGGTTCGGTAACGAATCCGATTTTGGTGAGCCCTGCTTGCTGCGCCGACGACATCACGAAGGCGACGCGTTCGTAACGTGTTGCCTTGTCGGCGCGCACGTGCACCTCGGGCACCGGCGATGTCTTGGCTGCAGCCGAAAAACGCGCGCGCAGTTGATCATCGGTTATCGCTTCCGTGTCGACATGGACCTTGCCATCGGCGTCGATCGATAGCTTGATTGTGTTCAGCGCTGCTTCAGCGGCGGGCGCCGGATCGTTCGGCAGATCGAGCTTGATCGCGTACGACAGCAGCGGTGCAGTGATGATGAAGATCACGAGCAGCACCAGCATCACGTCGACCAGCGGCGTGACGTTGATCTCGGACATCGGCTGCGATGGCCCGCTGTGGCGCTCGAAGCCGCCGAACGCCATCGGTTACGCGCTCTCCGCGGGCAAACGCGAACCAATCGTCAACGTGGCATGCAAGTCGTGCGCAAAACCGTCCAACTGCCCCAGCACGATGCGGTTGACGCGAGTAAACGCGTTGTAAGCGAGCACAGCTGGAATCGCGACCGCCAGCCCGAACGCGGTCATGATCAACGCTTCACCGACGGGGCCGGCGACCTTGTCGATCGCGATCTGACCTGAGCGCGCGATGTTGATCAACGCGTGATAAATGCCCCAGACGGTGCCGAACAGCCCCACAAACGGCGCAGTACTGCCGACCGATGCCAGCACGGTGAGCCCGGATTCGAGTTTCCCCGCCGCTTCGTTAATGCGCTGGCGCAACGCGCGCGTAATCAGTTCGGAGCGATCGATCTGCGCCGCCAGGCTGCCCTCGGACGCAGGATGCGTCGCGGCGCCGGAAGCGCCGGTCGCCAGCGGCACGAAAATGTTTTCGCGGTCGTGCGGCTTCAGTTGTGCGACGGCTGACTCAACCGAACTGGCGCTCCAAAAATTTTCGAGCTGTTTTGATGCGCGGCGCACGCGCAGCCATGCCCACGCTTTCCATAAGATCAGAAACCAGCTCGCGACCGACATCGCCAGCAGCAGATACGCCGTCAGGCGAATGACCGCATCAGCCTGCGACCAGAAGTGCGAGAGTCCGAGAGCTGTTGCTTCCACGGTGCCGCCTTACTGGATGCCCAGCACGTCGAACATGTCGTACAGCCCCGTACGACGCCCCGCCAGAAAGCGCGCTGCTCGCATGCTGCCAACGGCGTATGACATTCGATTCGACGCTCTGTGTGTGATTTCGATTCGCTCGCCGATCCCGGCGAAAAGCACGGTGTGATCGCCGATCACGTCGCCGCCGCGAATGCTGGCAAAGCCGATGGCACCGGCCTTTCGTTCTCCGACATCGCCTACGCGCGCGTAAACCGCAACGTCTTCAAGCTTCTGTCCGCGGGCTTTGGCGATGACCTCGCCCATTTTCAATGCGGTGCCCGACGGCGCATCGACTTTGTGCTTGTGGTGTGCTTCGATGATTTCGACGTCATAGCCCTCGTTCAAGATCCGTGCTGCCTGGTCCAGCAGTTTCAACATTGCATTGACGCCCACGCCCATGTTCGGCGCAAAAACGATGGCGATTTTCTTTGCGGCTGCGCCGATCGCTTGTTTCCCCGCCTCGTCGAAACCCGTCGTGCCGATCACCATGTTGACGCCGGCTGCCGTGCAAGCACGCAAATGAGCAAGGGTGGCTTCTGGGCGAGTGAAGTCGATCAAGACGTCCGCTTTGCTGAGGGAAGACAAATCGGCGACCACCCGGACTCCGGTCGAACGTCCGAGAAATTCTGCGCAATCGCGTCCCGTCGCTGGACTGTCGGCGCGATCGAACGCTGCCGTTATTGTCGCGTCGGGCTGCGCCAGCGCCGCTTCGATCAACATGCGACCCATGCGGCCAGAGGCGCCGGCGATCGCTAGTTTCAATTGGAAGGCTGTCCTGGCGCGGGCGTCAGAATATCCGGCGCTTTCTCGGGCTGCCTCGGCGCTTGCCGTGGCATCTTGCGTGCATCCGGCCCGAGAATCAGGATGTCAGCCATCGCTTCCTGCGGCATCTCGTCGGATTTAAAACCGTCGAGCTTGTTGTCTTTGAATTGAACGGTGAGCCTGCGGTTTTGCACCTCGCCCTTGCGGGGATTCAGGTAATACACGTAGTCCCAGCGATCCTTGTGAAATTCGCTGGTCAAAAGCGGCGTACCGAGCATGAAACGCACTTGCTCGCGTGTCATGCCCTGCCGCAACTGTTCGACCATTTCCTTCGTGATGATGTTGCCTTGATGCACATCGGGACGGTACGGCCTGAGGAACGTCGGCGCCCAACCGGTCACCGAGGACATTCCCGACGAAATGCTCGAGCCGACGTTCGATATCGTCTGGCACGCGGTCAACGCGACGCACGAAGTCAGCAACAAAAGCGGGACACGGTGAGTCATATCGGAGACGACCCGAAGAGGAAGCTCGTATGATATCTGGCAAATGGAGTCAGCAATGACGCGCGTCCCGCCATCTTCCAGCGAGCTGAAGAGCATCGGCCTCAAAGCGACGCTGCCTCGGCTAAAAGTGCTCGAAATTTTTCAGCGCAGTTCCGAGGAGCTCGGCGTGCGTCACATGAGCGCCGAGGACGTTTACAAAGCGCTGATAGCCGAGCATATCGACGTCGGGCTTGCCACGGTTTATCGGGTGTTGACCCAGTTTGAACAAGCCGGGCTCTTGGCACGCAATCATTTCGAAGGCGGCCGCGCGATGTTCGAGTTGAACGAAGGCACGCATCACGATCACCTGGTGTGCCTGACGTGCGGCAGAGTCGAAGAGTTTGTCGATGCCGAAATCGAAAACCGACAGCGCAAGGTGGCTGCAGCGCGCGGCTTCAGCCTGCATGGTCATGCGCTCGCGCTGTATGGCGATTGCACCAAACCTAATTGCGAATTTCGACGCAAGGAGTAAGGGTGGGGCGCGTCGCAGCGCGCCAGCCGCTGCTGCTACCTACGGCGATAAGTCACGCGGAAATACGCTGCGTCGTGCGGGATCGAACCAGTGCGCGGCGCCTGCCTTCAGTCCCAGCTGCAAGACGGAGCCTGGCGCCGGATTGTCGTGCGGTCCGGTGCGTACGATCGTGTCGTGGCCGGCGACGGTGCCGTGGATCAGATGTTCTGCGCCTAGCATTTCGACGGTTTCAACTTCCATCGAAAAATTTTGGCCGCCAAGCCGTATGTGCTCGGGCCGTAGGCCCAGTATCAGCTCGCGCCCCGCCAGCGCAGCCACCGGTTCGGGCAGTGCAATCGTCTTCTCGTGCGCGTCGAATGTCGTGCCGTCGCCGGCCACGCGGCCTTTGAACAGATTCATCGGCGGTGAACCGATAAAACTTGCGACGAACGTGGTTGCCGGCCGCGCGTAGACGTCGTCCGGTGTACCGATCTGTTCGGCGCGGCCCGCGTTCATCACGATCATGCGTTGTGCCAGTGTCATTGCTTCAACCTGATCGTGCGTCACATAAAGGCTCGTTGTCTTTAGGCGCCGATGCAGCTTCTGAATTTCCAACCGCGTTTGCACACGCAGCTTCGCGTCCAGATTCGACAGCGGCTCATCGAACAGGAAGACCGCGGGTTCGCGCACGATCGCGCGGCCCATCGCGACGCGTTGCCGCTGGCCGCCGGACAGCTGCCGCGGCTTGCGTTGCAAGAAACCGCTGAGTTCGAGAATGACGGCCGCGTCGTTGACCCGTTTGTCGATATCGCTCTTCGCCAGACCGCGGATTTTCAGCCCATAGGCCATGTTGTCGTACACGCTCATGTGCGGATACAGCGCGTAGTTCTGAAACACCATCGCGCAGTCGCGATCCTTCGGCTCCAGCTCATTGACGACCCGGTTGCCGATACGGATCGTGCCCGCGCTGATCTCTTCGAGGCCGGCGACCATTCGCAGCAGCGTCGACTTGCCGCATCCCGACGGACCCACCAGCACGACGAACTCTCCGTCGGTGACCGCGACGTTGATGCCATGCACCACCTGCATCGCGCCGTAACTTTTGCGTACGTCGATAAACTCGATCGAGGCCATTTATTTTTCTGTTTCGACCAGACCCTTGACGAACCACCTTTGCATCAACAACACCACGATCGCGGGCGGCAGCATGGCCAGGATTGCGGTGGCCATGATCAGATTCCAGTCGTTGGCCGCGTCGCCACCGGCGATCATGCGCTTGATGCCCATCACGACCGGGTACATGTCCTCCTGCGTTGTCACCAGCAGCGGCCACAGGTACTGATTCCACCCATAAATGAACTGAATCACGAACAGCGCCGCAATGCTGGTGCGCGACAGTGGCAGCAACACATCCCAGAAGAAACGCATCGGTCCGGCGCCGTCGATGCGAGCGGCTTCGGCCAGTTCGTCGGGCACCGTCAGGAAAAATTGCCGGAACAGGAATGTCGCAGTCGCAGACGCGATCAACGGCACCGTCAGTCCCGCGTAGGTGTTCAGCATGCCGAGGTCGGAGACGACTTCGTAGGTGGGGCCGATGCGCACCTCGACCGGTAGCATCAACGTGACAAAGATCGCCCAGAAAAAGAAATTGCGAAACGGAAAGCGGAAGTACACGATTGCGAATGCCGACAGCAGCGAAATCGCGATCTTGCCGAGCGCAATCGTCAACGCGCTGACCAGACTGACGAACATCATGCGGCCCACAGGCGCCGCCGAACCCGCGCCGGCATCGGTGCCGACCAGCACGGCCTTGTAGTTTTGCAGCATTTGGTCGCCCGGCACTAGCGGCATCGGCGCCTGCACGATCGCCTGCGCGGTGTGGGTCGATGCGACCAGCGTCACGTACACCGGGAACGCGACGATTGACACCCCGAGAATCAGCACCAGGTGCGTCAAGACCGTCAGGGCGGGGCGGCGTTCGACCATGAGATAGGTCTAGTACTGAACCTTCTTCTCAACGTAGCGAAACTGCACGACCGTCAGCGCAATGACGATGGCCATCAGCACGACCGACTGTGCCGCCGAGCTGCCGAGATCCAGACCTTTGAAGCCGTCGTAATAAACCTTGTAAACGAGGATCGCGGTTTCTTTGCCCGGCCCACCCTGCGTCGATGCATCGATGATCGCGAACGTCTCGAAGAACGCATAAACGATGTTGATCACCAGCAGAAAAAACGTCACCGGCGACAGCAACGGAAACACGATCGTCCAGAAGCGTCGCCACGGTCCCGCGCCGTCGATCGCCGCGGCTTCGATCAGTGACTTGGGTATCGACTGCAGCCCGGCTAGAAAGAACAGGAAGTTGTAGCTGATCTGCTTCCATACCGCGGCCATTACGATCAATGCCATCGCTTGGTTGCCGTCGAGCAGATGGTTCCACTCGTAACCGACGCTGCGCAGCGCAAAGGGAATGATGCCGATCGACGGGGCAAACATGAAGAGCCAGAGCACACCGGCCACCGCGGGCGCCACTGCGTAAGGCCACACGAGCAGCGTCTTGTAGCCGGCACCGCGAATGACCCGATCTGCGAATACGGCCAGTACCAGCGCGATCGAGATGCCGAAGCCGGCCACGAGCACTGAAAAAATCGCTGTGGTCTTGAACGAATCGATGTATGTCTCGTCGGCAAACAGTCGGCGAAAGTTTTCCAGCCCGACAAATTCGCGTGTCGCACCGAACGCGTCCTGAATCTGCACCGACTGCAACAATGCCTGCGCAGCAGGCCAAAAAAAGAAGATGCCGATCACCGCCAGTTGCGGTGCCAGCAACGCCCAGGGCAACCACGTGGAGCGGAAGCGGACGCGCTTTTCCATGGTCGCGGATGCTAGCCCGTTTGCCTGGAGGGCCGCCACAAAAAAAGGCCCGCGGGCGCGGGCCAAGGTTCATAACGTGCGGTGTCTAAGGTGCCGGTCGGAGAGCTCGTATGCGGAGGAGAACGCGGAGAGCACCGGCACCACAGACAAGCGAACTATAAACAGCGAAGCTTATTTGCGCATTCATCCAAACGGCCAGTGCGCCCGCCTTGCCGACGGTCGGTCGGTTCGAGCAGCGCAGCAACGACGGCGTCTAGGTCATCGAAGCCGCAAACTTTCCCGGCGACTTGTGCGCTGCCGCGTATGCATAGAAAGCGATTGAGCCAGACGCATCGGATGCGCGCCGCGAAGCGCCGCAGGCGTCACGACTGGTCGAGGCCCGTCGTCACGCTAGCGGTCGTCGCTCTCATCGGTCAGGCGCCACAACGCGGAACCAGTTGTCAGCAATCCGGCCCGCGCATAGCTCTCGAGCTTATGCCGCGTATCGATGATGTCGAGGTTGCGCATTTGAAGTTGACCGATTCGATCGGCCGGCGTGAAGCTTGACTCGCCTTTTTCCATCGTCAACCGGTCTGGCTGATACGTGAGGTTGGGTGACTTCGTATCGAGGATTGAATAATCGTTGCCACGGCGGAGTTCGATCGTTACTTCGCCAGTCACGGCGCGTGCTACCCAACGCTGCGCGCTTTCGCGCAGCATGATCGCCTGCGGGTCGAACCATCGCCCCTGGTAAAGCAGTCGTCCGAGCCGGCGTCCACCGTCGCGGTACTGCTCAATCGTATCTTCGTTGTGGATGCCGGTGATCAGGCGCTCATAGGCAATATGAAGCAGCGCCAGGCCGGGCGCTTCATAGATGCCGCGGCTCTTTGCCTCGATGATGCGATTTTCGATCTGGTCACTCATTCCGAGTCCATGACGGCCGCCGATGCGGTTCGCTTCGAGCATCAGCTCAACCAAATCATCGAACTCGTGACCATTTAGGGCGACAGGCCGGCCCTGATCGAATCGGATGCTGACCTCTTCGCGGGCGATAGTGACGGAGTCGCGCCAGAACGCCACGCCCATGATCGGATCGACGATGTGCACATTGGTCGAAAGGTGCTCGAGATCTTTGGCCTCGTGCGTTGCGCCTAGCATGTTCGAGTCGGTCGAATATGCCTTATCCACTGACATCTTGTAGGCGTGGCCACGCGCGCGCATGAACTCAGACAATTCGGCGCGCCCTCCCAATTCGTCGATGAATATCTGGTCAAGCCAAGGCTTGTAAATCTTCAATTCTGGGTTGGCGAGCAGGCCGTAGCGGTAAAAGCGCTCGATATCGTTGCCCTTGTAGGTACTGCCGTCGCCCCAGATGTTGACCTCGTCCTCCTTCATTGCCGCGACCAGCAACGTGCCCGTCACGGCGCGCCCGAGCGGTGTCGTGTTGAAGTAAGTAAGCCCCGCTGTGGCGATGTGAAAGGCGCCGCATTGCAATGCTGCAATACCTTCCGCGACAAGTTGTGAACGGCAGTCAACCAGCCGCGCTTTCTCGGCGCCGTATTCGAGCGCGCGACGTGGGAGGCTTTCGTAATCTGCTTCGTCGGGCTGACCAAGATTCGCGGTGTACGCGTACGGGATGGCTCCTTTGTCGCGCATCCACAGCAATGCGGCACTGGTGTCGAGGCCGCCGGAAAATGCGATGCCCACTTTGTTCCCGGTGGGAAGGTGTTGCAGGATGGTGGCCATAGAGTTATTGGACGAGCCTCGTGGCAAGCAGCAAGCGCATCATATCGGCGCAACTTTGTATGCCGCCACACGCTTGCAGTGCGCTTCGAAGAGCGAACCGCCAACAGTCAGTGCAGCGGCACCGGTTTGATTTCGGCACGTCTTAGCTGACGTTCCTGCCCAGCAATAGATACTCCATCAACGCCTTTTGCACGTGCAGACGATTCTCGGCCTCATCCCACACCACCGACTGCGCACCGTCGATTACATCCACTGCCACTTCCTCGCCGCGATGCGCGGGCAGGCAGTGCATGAATACTGCGTCGCGCCCCGCAGCCTGCATCATCTCGGTGTCGACTTGCCAATCTGTGAATGCTTTTGTGCGCGCTTCGTTCTCGGCCTCGTATCCCATGCTGGTCCACACGTCGGTCGTTACCAGGTCGGCGCCGCGCGCAGCTTCCAGCGGATCGGCGAAGACTTGTAAATGCTCGCCGGCCGTGGCCCGCGATGCGTCGAGCGCATAGCCGGGCGGTGTCGATACGTTAAGCCGAAATCCGAGGCTACGCGCGGCCTGCAGCCACGTGTACGCCATGTTGTTCGCATCGCCGATCCAAGCCACGGTTCGCCCGGCGATCGGTCCGCGATGCTCGATAAACGTGAAGATGTCGGCCAGAATCTGACACGGGTGATATTCGTTGGTCAGCCCGTTGATCACCGGCACGCGCGAATGCGCAGCGAAGCGCTCTAGCTTCGCTTGCTCGAAGGTGCGGATCATCACGATGTCGACCATCCGCGAAATAACTCGCGCAGTGTCTTCTATGGGTTCGGCACGGCCCAACTGCGAATCGCCCGTGGTGATATGAATCACCGATCCGCCCATTTGATACATGCCGGCTTCGAACGACACGCGCGTGCGCGTCGACGCCTTTTCGAACACCATCGCCAGTGTACGGTCGGCCAACGGCTGATAAAACTGGTAGCGCTTAAATCGATCCTTGATGATGCGCGAGCGTTCGAAGACCCATTCGAGCTCGGCGCGATTGAAGTCAGCAAATTGCAAGAAGTGGCGAATGCCGCCCGACATGCAATTTAGGCCGCCTTCGCGGTCGTACTTGAGTTGACCTCACTCTGTGGACGCAAAAACGCGGAGATCAACGGCGCCAAACGCTCGACGATTAGCTCGGCCTCCTCGGCGCTGAGGATCAGCGGAGGCAGCATTCGAATCACCGTGTCGTGCGTGACGTTGATCAGCAATCCCGCGGCGAGCGCTTGCCGCACCAGCTCACCGCACGGCCGGTCGAGCTCGATGCCGATCATCAGCCCCATGCCGCGGATCTGCACGACACCGCGGATACCGGCCAATCTGCGCTTCAGTCCGCCGACGATGCGCTCGCCCTGCGCGACGGCGTTGGCCATCAGGCCATCGGTTTCGATGATCTCGAGCGTTTCGATACCGGCGCGCATTGCAAGCGGTCCACCGCCGAACGTGGTGCCGTGGTTTCCCGGTCCAAAGACGCCGGCCGCTGGACCGGCTGCCACGCATGCGCCTATCGGTACGCCCGAGCCGAGCCCCTTCGCCAGCGTCATCACATCGGGCTTGATATCAGCCCACTGATGTGCAAACCATTTGCCGGTACGTCCGATGCCGCTCTGGACCTCGTCGATCATCAGCAACCAACCGCGCTGATCACACAACTGCCGCAGCGCTTTGACGTACTCCAGATCCGCCACGTAAATGCCGCCTTCGCCCTGCAGCACTTCGAGCCACACCGCGAGTACGCGGTGGTCCGCTTCGGCGGCACGCTTTACCGCGTCGATATCGTTGTACGGCACGCTGATGAAGCCGGTAGGAAACGGCTCGAAGCCCTTTCGCGCTTTTTCACTTCCGGTTGCCGCCAGCGTCGCCAGCGTGCGACCGTGCCATGCGCGTTCCATCACGAGCGTTTGCGCTTCGGGCTCTCCACGCTTGTGTCCGAACATGCGGACCAGTTTTAGCGCCGCTTCGTTGGCCTCTGCGCCGGAGTTTGCGAAAAACACTTCCTGCATGCCAGACAGAGCGCAAATGCGATCGGCCAACATTTCCTGTTCGCGCACTCGATAGACATTCGACGTATGAATCAGGCGGCTCACCTGATCGGTCAGCGCCGCGGTCAGCCGCGGGTGCGCATGGCCCAAGCCGTTAACTGCGATCCCCGCGAGTGCGTCGAGATACTCGTTGCCCTGTTCGTCGTACAGCCGCGCGCCTTTCCCGCGAGTGAAAGCAACCGGCAGCCGGTTGTAGGTATTCATCAGGTGCGTCATCGTTCGCACTCCTTACTGGCCAAAAGAAAACGCGGCAGTCGCCGTAACACTGAGCCGCGTTGGGAAGATTATATGTCCTGGCTTGGACGTTACCGGATGAATAAATGTCCGATCAGATTGGTCACGTGCATTCAACGACCGCTAACGACGTTAAGCGAAAGATAGTTCAGCGCGCAGCCAAATTGTTGAACGACGTTCCAACAAGAGCGTGCTCGATATCTAGCGCGAACTAAACCCAGCAGCATCCATTTCGTTCACACTTTGAGCATCATCGCGGTCGCGCTCGAGGCACTGCGTCAGCGAGGAAGTCAACAATTGGGGGGTTCTCGGCGGACGAGGAATGGCCGTGGCCTTCCAAGAAAACTAGTAACCGCTTACGTGCCACGCCTCTGTCCGCCGCCTCTGAGAGGGGTGCGGCGCGTTGCTCGACACTGTGGCAGGATGCGCAACGGGATTCGAACAACGCTTTGCCGTGCACAGCGCGCGCGTTCAATGAAAGGGCCTGCGTGGAAGTCTTGTCCAGCGGCTTGGGGCTCCGTATCCAGACAACAATTACCATGGCCGCCACCATGAGTGCAACTATCCCGAGAATCTTCCATCTCAATAAGTGGCCGCGCATGTCATGCTTCCATCGTGCTAGACACATTATGCGGTACGCGATTGCGCCGGCGTAAAGGCTCAGCAACGTACAAATTGCGAAGGGCATGCGTACACGTGTCCGTCCGGATGGCGAGCAGGCTGCGCTGAGTTATCGCATCGTCGGCAAAGAGACGCGAATGCGCTCGGAGAAGTCCTTTGCGTTGCCGGCAGCTCGCGCAGCTTCGTTGATCCAGGACTGCCGCCGCAGCTCGTCGAACGGCAATGGCGAATTCAGTCGGCCCGAGTTGTACAGATAGCCATCGATGAAACCGTTGAGGAAATGGCGGAAATCCCATCGACCGACCCGGCCCGCGGCGTTCGCGTAGCGAACGATGTTGATCGTGCAGCTGTTGCTCAGCAGATGGTAGAACTCGGCCTGATCTGCCAGCTCGTTGATCCTTTGTAGGTAGATCGGAACAGCTCGCGCGCATCCTCCGGCGAAGTGTTGATGCGATAGAGGAACACGTCCTCGTCGCGATAGTCGGTGCGAACGCGCACGATGTCGCGTTCATCGCCCACCACGTAGATCAACTCGAACTGCTTGAACAGCGACGCGAGCGGGTCGAAGCCTTCGCCGACCTCGGGCCTCGTTTCAATGGAGATGCTGACAGGCGGCGCATTGTCGAAGATAAAGCTCAGGAAGGTATGCGATACCGGACCTATCCTCCAGTAGGACACGTAGAAATCGACGCCGATCAAATGCGAGATTTGCACCTCGCGCTCTTCGTATCGGGGCGTGAAGTCATCCCTGCTGCGGTATTCAAAATTGCGGAATCCAGTGAAGCGCACGCGATCGCCGTCGATGATCGCGCGCGGCATCACCGCCACCTCGGGCCGCCATGGGCGATCGTGTGACGCAGGGATGAAGCTCCACCACACGACCACTCCGGCAAACAGTCCCGCAAAGACCCACGGTATGCCGCGCTTTCTGGTCAGCCACAAAGCCCAGACGCCGAAGGCGAGGAACGCAATTGCAAGCAGCAAGCGCAACCATGGCCACGGCAGATTCGAGTAGTAGATTGCGAGCGTGGCCCACGCGATGATGACAACCCTGAAAACGAATCCGACCGAAGTAAGCAGCACGCGGCCGAGCAGTTTCAGCCACCGAACGAGAGGAGACCGTCGAGAGGGAGATTGCGCGACGTTCATGGACCGTTGGAGTAATCTTTTGAAGTTCAAACGAAGGAGTCTTCTACCATGATCAAGCGCCTAGTCGGACTTGTTGGTGCCGCCGCTGCGGCGATTGTTCTTGCAGCGTGCGCGACCCGTGCCACCACTCTGAATGCGCAGTGGGTGAACCCGGAGTTCGCCGGCAAGCGATCCGTTCGCAACGTGATGGTGATGGCTGTGACCAGGGACTCGACCAATCGCAGGCTGTTCGAGGATCGCATGGTCGCATCGCTCACGGCGGCCGGAGTCAAGGCCGTGCAGTCCTACAAGTCCATTCCGCAGGATGGTCCGGTCAGCGAAGAGCAGTTGCGTCGGGTCGTCACTGAAGCTGGCGTTTCGCACGCGATTGCGACCCGGATAAGCAACGTGACAACCGACGTCAGAGTGACACCGGGCATGGTGACGGGCCCGGGCTGGGGGTCGGGCTTTGGGTGGGATCGCGGCTGGGGCCCGGGATGGGGTGGCGCCGCCGGCTTTCACAACACCATGTGGACTACGACGTTTCCGCCCAGATGACCACGACGCAGAACGTGCATGCGGATACGCGCCTTTACGATGCTAAGACGGCGGCAGTGGTCTGGACTGCAGCGACTACGACGACGACCGGGTTCGACACGGTGCCGCAGATGATCGATCAGTTCGTCCGGCTCATCGTGAATACGATGACCAAGGACGCGGTGATCTAGCGAGTTTCGCAGGTCGGAGAATTTCGCCTCGATGTCGTCGAGATCCTGCGGCGGCACACCGGCGGCTGTGAACAGCGGCGTGAACGGCCGATTGTTGACATGGCTCGTGTAACGAAGCTGCCGCGCAGCCGCAATGATTAGGCGTGACGGCTGCGAGTTCTGCACGACGTGCGGCTTTACCGGGCATTGTTCCTAGGGATCGAAACCGCTAGCGGCTGTCCTCGATCGTCGCATGTTGGGTCAGTCGGCGCAGAGCAGCCTGACCTGACGCTCTGCACGGTCGAATTCTTCGTCGGTTTTGGCATCGAGCATTCGGTTCTTCGCGGTGATGCACTGTTCTGCCACCCGTACATCCGCCGCCGATGCAGGTGCAGGCGCAGCCTTCTTCGCTGCACCCGAACCCGCGCCCGATGCGCAGCGTGAATCGTCGACAAGCCGAAATTGTTGAACTCTCCGCGCTCAACAGCGACGCAGTCACCGACTCGCAACCCAGCTTCATCCGTCCGCATCGTGATTGAAGACGTGCCGCCGATTAGGATTGAATACTCGAATGTCTGCCGCTGGGTCGCAACACGTCCAACCTGCTGCCCAGCCAAGCCGCCCGCTACACCGCGCAAAACCCGTGTGCTGCTCGATCGGTTGGATGCCGACGACGCGCCAAGTGCACCGCCAAGAATCGCGCCGCCAGTCTGGGCCGCACCGCTCGCCTCGGTGATGAGATTGACTGCAGTAATGCGACCGTATTGAACAGTCGTCTGTGCCGATGCAACGCCGGCAGCCAATCCGAGCGCCGCCGCAAACAATCTTGTCCATGTTCTCTTGCTAATCATCGGTGTCTCCTCTCGTGTTGTGTCCTGTGGGCGGTGCGCTGCTCTGCTGAATTCAGTGTAGAACCTCGCTGTCGCAAAGTGCGCGATCACGGGGGTTCTTAGCCATTGAACGGTATCGGTGGAACGTGATGTATGGATCGCATGATCGCGCTTGGTTCGGCGCATGCTCTCATTCTATTAATCGTGAATAGACGCGAGCATGAATACCTCGCCTCGGTGAAACATCTCCGCATTCTCGCCGTGTTGCTGGTCCAAGCTGGGCTCTTGGGCTGCAGCAGTCAAGTTACGCCAAGCATGATGATGCCGTCCCCTATCGTCATGCAGGACGAGCGACTTGATTTCGCACGCATCGTCCGGCCGGAGAACCGCGGAACCGAAGTCAGCGTGCTTTTCGCAACCACACGCGTTCCCGCGCCGCCGGAGGCAGACGAGCGCTTTACGCGCAACGCGACCAACGCGGTGCGACTCGGTGTCGCGCAGGTGCAGCTTGGCGAGCCGGGATGGTCTTTCGACGAACTTTCAAAGTCTGACCGGACCAGCGGTCTGGAAGAACAGCGTCCGGCCCGCGTCGTGGCGGTCAAGGAATTCGGCATCGTCGGCGGTCCCGAAAGCGACGCCGACCGCGACTTCATCGCCGCCGTCGATCGTCAGGTCGCAACATCTCTCAGCGGCTCCGTGGTGATCTATGTGCCCGGATACCGGACGACGTTCAATCAAGTGATGGTGCTGATGGGCAGTTGGGCGCATTTCCTGGGGCGTCAATCGCCCGTGATTGCCTTTTCGTGGCCGACAGGCACGTCGATGTGGAACTACTTGCACCGACTGCCCCCGTGCACGCGCGTTCGTTCCCGACATTGCGCGGCTGATCGCGCTGGTCGCCGAACGCAGCAAGGCGCGACGCCTTAACTTGGTCGGTTTCAGCTGCGGCTCGCCGCTACTCGCGGAGGCGCTCGTGGAACTACGGCAAGGCGCATCCGAATGAGGACCACGACGGCGCTTCAACGACGCTTCCGAATCGCCAACGCGATTTTCCTGGCGGCCGATATTGATCTGCAGACATTCGCCGGCTCGCACCTGCCGCCGATCCTGGACATCGCGCGCCGCACCGAGGTGTATGTGTCCGAGAACGACGGCGCACTGCAGGTTTCAGCGATACTCGCGCGCGCCTCGCGTCTTGGACGCCCGAATTTCGACGAGCTCTCGCGCGAGGATTTGGCGACGCTTGCGAACAATGAGCGTCTGGTCGGCATTGACGTGACGGGTGTTTACGGCGCGCACGAGCTCACTGGAATGCGCGGTCACGGTTACTGGATCGCGAACCAGCGCGTGTCCAGCGACGTACTCCTTTCGATGGTCTATCCCTTCGATCCGGCGTGGCGCGGCCTCGTCCACGGTCCGGGACGCGGTTTGTGGAACTTCCCTGACGATTACCCGCAGCGCGTAGGCGGTGCTGTACACGAGCGTGTACCTGAACTGCGTCTAATGGGGCGTTGACAGTTGCGGGAGAACTGCTCCAATCGCGCCGGGCCGTCGACGACTGAACGCCCCCATGTTCACTTCGCCGGGAGGGACAGCGCCCTTGCCGATGTCGATTTCGTCCTCTCGTCGGTCGTGTACAGCACTATGGCTTGGGCATCCTTAGCGGCCTCTGTTGTGATTGAGAACGTGACCGGGGTGAGCGCCTGTGTGCACATGCCCTTAGCGTGCTTTAGTGGGTACGTCACCAGGACGGCGTTCTGGACTGCCGTCGATCCTGCAGGATTGCCGGCCTTCGCGGATCCCGCGGAGTAGCAGCCATCCCGGGCAATCACGGTGGACTTGATCTCCAGCTTGTCAGTCCCGACCCACTTTACGGAGTCGGACGGTTCCTGAGCTGCCGCCGTTACAGCGAAAAGAGCCCCTACGAACGCCAATCCCAGCGTGCGGTACTTCATAGCATCCTCCTTCTTGTTCAACCGACTTAAGGCGTCGTTCTCGACGACGCGCGGGCAACATGGAACGCACACTGATCGGGTCTCACTTGCGCAGCGCATTCTTGTAGATCCTGCCGTCCTTCATGATGACGAGCAGGTTCTTCTCCGGATCCTCGATCAGCTTGATGTTGGCGATCGGATCACCGTCGACGAGCAGCAGGTCGGCGAGCGCGCCTTCCTCGACCACGCCGAGCTTGCCTGGATACGGATTTCGTTTCCCCGACAGCGCCAGCAGTTGGGCGTTCGTTCCCGTCGCCATCACCAGCGTTTCGGCGGGGGTGTACCACTGAACCAGCTTGGTCAGCAGCGCCCCGTGACGCCGGGCGAGCTGGGGCGAGAACAGGATGTCGGTGCCGAACGCCGTCTTGATCTTGTACTTCTTCGCCAGCTTGTAAGTCTTGTCCGTGCCGGCGAACACCTCCATCGCCTTTTCTCGCTCGAACGAACCGGGCGGAAACGCGTCGGCCAGCTCGTCAGGGAACGCCTGCATGCTCAACCAGATGCCCTTCTCGGCGATCAGTTTGGCGGTCGCTTCATCCATCAAGTGGCCGTGTTCGATGCACTTCACGCCGGCGGCGATCGCGCGCCGGACGGACTCAGACGTGTACGCGTGCACCGTGACATAGGTGCCCCAGTTCCCGGCGGCTTCAACGGCGGCGCGCAGCTCGGCCTCGGTGAAGGTGGACGCGTCGAGCGGGCTGTGGGGCGACGCCACCCCCCCGCCGGCCGTCAGCTTGATCTGCGAAGCGCCCTGCATCAGCTGCTCGCGTACGCGCACGCGGACCTCATCCGGACTGTCAGCGATCATGGCGGCGCCGAGCAGTTCGCCGCGAGACTGCGGAGTGCCGAGCGATGCGCGGCACTTCGAACGGCTGGCGGAAGTCGCCGTGACCGCTGGTGATGGTGATGATGGCGCCGGACGGGTAGATGCGCGGGCCGACGACGGTGCCCTCGTCGATGGCGCGCTTGAGCCCGAACGCCGGCCCGCCCACGTCGCGAACGGTGGTGAATCCGCGCATCAGCGTGGCCGTAGCTTCGGCGCCTGCCACCAGATTCAGGTGGCCGACGTCCCCCATGAGCAGCTGCTACGGGCGTCGGCCGCACCATCATCGTGTGCCAGTGCGTTGTCGATCAGCCCGGGCATCAGCGTGCGCCCGCCGCCGTCGATGAGCGTGGTGGTGGCGCTGCGATCGGTCGGGATCGGACTTGTGGAGATACGCTCGATCTTGTTCCCACGAACGAGAACGTTTCTCGGCGCTGACAGAGTGGTACTTTTTCCGTCAAAGATCCGGACGTTCTGAAACAGCGTGACCGCGCCGCCGGAAGGAGTGGAAGGGCTCGCACCCGGCGCTTGTTGCGCCTGACCTGCGTGGCAAAGACTGAGCAGGAATGCCACCAATACCAACTGCGTGCGTTTTAGCTTCCGAGTCATGTGTGCCAATCTCCAATCGCGCCAGGCCCGCTCACCAAATATTTGCGCATGCGATGCATCGTGCGTCCTCCATTACTGCCGTCGATTGACCGATCCCGATTCGACGATCAAATCGAGTACGTAAACGGTCCCCACCGTTCCAGCCTGCGGTTGTGCTCGGTTAAAGCGTTTTACACGCAGTACGTTGCGTTCACCCTCGGCATGCCGGAAACCTTCGATGTCTTCGTAAAGCGCCCGCCATTCTCCTGGTTTTCCAGCGGGAAGCCCTTTTTCATCGAAGTACAGCTGGCGGACCTGCAGACATCGAGCGCCGACAGCCGGTGCGCGATTGCACGCGACGTGTTCGGGCGCAACCTCAAGGAAAATGACAGTCGGGGCTCCAAACTGCGCCTCCCGCGTAAGCGAGCCGGCAAACACAAGCGTTTCGTTCGATGCAGACACCAATCGCAGTTGAGGACTTGCACCATCGATCACTTCGATCTGCAACGGTTTGGCGAGCAAGGTAGACAACGCTGCATCGGTCTGCATTAATTCGGGTTTACACGCCATCCTCGTCGAGACTATCTGGTCCACCTCTATTTGCGAGGCCGCGGTAATACGGTAACGGCCGCCCATCTGATTGCACCCACCTTGGATATTTATTCGATCGCCGCCAAAGCCGAACACAATTGGGCGGACGTCTTGAGGCGAGAGTGCAGCGATGCGCTGATTCTGGAGATCAACCGCGGATTGAAGACGCCAACTATGCGACTCGAGGACCTGTAGTCGATTACTGTCGCTAACTGGCTTCCGGGTAGTACTTCCCGATGGAACCTCAGGCGTCGAAGCGCATGCCGCCACCAGCAGAGCACTGACTACGACCATGACGCGAGACAGGCTATGGATAAACGATTCCGGTCTCCGCTGCGAACCAGCGCGAGCCAACTGCCGGGATATCGGAAAGCGAGCTCTACGAAACGCGTCTCAACATTCGGTCAGGAGCATTAACGCGTGTGCCGTCGAGGTTAAGCGGAGCCAAATGACCCTCTCCAACCGCCCACTGCTGCCGGCCGCCGGTCGCATCGAGTGAAATCGCGTTTCCACTCGCATGCCATGTGAATCTCCCACGCACCGTCTTCGGCGCGATCGGGCGGTCAAGGAACTCTGCGCGAAGTTCGTACGTGCCATTCTTATTAAGCGTCAGCCGGGTCTTGATGCCGGGACAGTCTGCGCACGGCAAAACGCCCTCGTAAGTGCCAGCCCAGTCAAGTGAGTTTTTACTGTTGTGTAAATCGGGAGGTTGAGTAGCCTGTCTTGCCGGCTGACTGCCCGCCTCTGATGTGGCACACATGCAGAAAACTGCCGCAAGAACACAGAGTGTCGAAGTAGCTCTCATGTGGGATCTACGGACGCGAATCAATTGGTGCGGCTGGAATCAAACGGTGCGGCTGAAATAGCCTCGCGTTTCGAACACCGATGGTGGAAATCCTACGCCATTTTTCGCCAGCGCACGTTTCAGGACGAAATCGAAGAGCAGCACGTTGTGCTCGCGCAGCATGGCTAAGAACGGAATGGCGGCCGGCTCGAGCACCCCTTTGTCAGCAAGGGCATGCAGTGGGATCAGCGGCACGACGCCGGGTAGTGGATAGTCGGAGCCGTTAAGCAGTCGATCGTGCCAGTCGTGACGAGCCAGCAACGTGGGAATCACGCTCATCCGGTTGCCTTGCGTAATCGCGGAAACGTCTCCGGCCAGATTTCCGCGATACCGCGGGTCGTCCATCAATCGCGCGAACAGCTCGAAGTTGGAGACCATGGCCGCGTCGCTCCGATCAAGGTCATGGCCGACGCCCAGCGAAGCGCAATGCGCAACCACCACGCGCACGCCGGCGTCCAACGCGCGCCGCAGTTTGAGCGGGTTGCCCAAGTGCTCGCCGAAACCGTGACACCGCGCGCTCATCCCCGGCATGCGTTATGACCGGCATGCGCAGCTTGGCGAGCTTCGCGTAAAAGCGATCGCAACGCGCGCTCGCGGGGTCGATGCCTTGCGCAGACGGCAGCCACTTGATTGCTCGCGCACCACGCTCCGCAGCGATGTCCAGCCGCTCAAGCGCGCGCGGATCATACGGATGAATCGACGCCGCCCACTCGAATCGAGCGGGATGGCGTTGCGCGAGGCCGGCGACATAATCGTCGGGAACATGAAACGTCGACCGCTCCTGCAATGGGGCACCGGTTTCGTCGCGCGCCCAGTCAAACGCGAAGAGCAGCGCGCGAAACCCGGACGGCATTGCATCGCTTTGACTAACGAGCTTATCGACGAAACTGGCGTCCAACATGCCGGGCGCATCGTGGGCGCACGCAGCATTGATATAGAACTGGCGCTGCAGATACTCGACCGTGCGCCACATCTGCTCCATGCGAGGATTGAACCAGAGTCCGTTATCCGAGTCGCCGCGTCCGAACACGTGGCAATGCACGTCCCAGACTTTGGCAGCGTCGAGCCCACGCCACGCCGCTAACACCAATGCGTGCTCATGCAAGTGTGCAGGCCATTCGGTATTGCACGCGTTGAACACACCATGCCGCAACGACAGATCGCAGCCGGCAGCCAACAGACCAGCGGCACACGCGCCGAGCAAGCGGCGCCGATGGAATGACCTCACCGGCACCTAACCCGGGAGCCGACCCGCCGGAACGATTGCCAGCAAAGCGACACCGGCCAGCAGAAGAAATGAGAGCTTGAGTGCCCGCAACCGCGCTTCAGAATTGATGCGCACAGCCTCGCTGGTTTGGTCGGGCGTGGCGGTGGTGGCCGCCATCACATCCTTCAGTCGCTCGTTGCTAACAAAGGTCGCGCGAGTCAAGTCGACCTGCGCGATAAGCTCCCGAGGAATCGTCGGGTTTTCTACCAGGCTGCGCTCGATGTTCATGATCAGCAGGACACGACGAGCGCAGCGCTCGCGGCAGTGCCGACGCCGTACGCCAGGTTCCGAATTGTCGCGCGGAGCGCGCCTACGTCGCCTACAAACTGTGCCGGCGCACAGGCTACTTGCACATTGAACAACTGTGTCGCCAAGCGCACCCTGTCCAAGACCGAACATGACAAGGCCTGTAACCACGAGCAGGTTGTGCCATTCATTGTTTATCACTGTCGCCAGCAACAGGAGCGCAGCCGACACCAGGACGAAGGCGTAACGCGTGATCTGGCGCGGGGTCAGGCGGTCATACAAGCCAAGGACGAACATGGCGGCCGCGAACACCGACAACTGATAGGGAATCATCGCCACCGCTGTCGCAAGGCCGCTCCTACCTTGCACGATCTCGATGTAAAGAGGCACAACGAAGGTCAACGCAGCTGCGAGCAAGGCTATTGACATCATCGAAAATGCGGCGGCGCGTTCCGGGGCTGATCGCAGTACTTCCATTGCAAGCAGCGGTGTTTGCGCCCGCGCCTGACGCCGCTGGGCGTGCGCGATGAAAAGTTGTACGCCAATGACGCCCGCGACGACCATGACGAGTGCTGGCGACAGGCCCAGTACGCTGAACGGCGCCAATGCACTCGCCAGTACCATGCCCCAGTCGTTAAAGTTGTTTATGCCAAGACTGAGAAGAGTGACCGCTGCGACCGCGAGGCATGCACCGACGCCATCGATCATTACGCCACTGACCTTTGGAACGTGCTCCAGTCGCAGGCTGAACAAAAGCGCGGCGGCCGAAAACGGAATGACCAGGCCGAACGCGTAGCGCCATCCGAAGTAGGTACCGATCACGCCGGCAACGAAAAAGGCGGTGACGGCGGCGATGGCCTGCACCGCACCGAGGATGCCCAGCGCCATCGCCTGCTGCTTTCCTCTGTAGTTGTGGGCGATCAAAACCACCAGCGCCGGAACAATCCCCGCTGCCGCCAATCCCGCGAGCGCTTGAGCCGCGATCATGACTGCCACGCTGGAACTGAACGTCATCATCACTAAGGATGCGAGCAGCACCGTCGTAGCGATGCGGTAAACATTGAGCGAGCCAAATTTTTGACCCAGCTTCGCGCCAAGCATGGTGAACCCGGCCACCGCGATCGCGTGGGCAACGATTACGGTCCCTACTGTTGTCGGCGCAATGGTGAACTCAGCCACGATTGCGCCGATCGATACGGGCACGGCGTTGATGTTTAGCGACATCTGCGCCTGACCAATCGCAATAATGACCATCGGCAACCAGGATTGACGAGCTTGGCCGTCTGTATCTTCGAATGCCGCTGGTGTTGTCGACATCACGAGCGCTGTGACTAATTGAATGCCGGACCCAAGGCCCGACCGTGATGTTTTTTCTCTCTCGTGATGCTCGTGAACTGCTGTTGAACGCTTTCGATCGCTCAAAAGCGTGCGGTCACCGTCAATGCCACGAACGGACCGGTGTCGAAATCGTCCTTACGCAACAGATTGCCGTTCCGGTCTTCGACTCGCAACTCGCCACCCGTAATGGCGCCGGCGTAGATGTGCAGCGTCACACTGCTTCGCTAGATCGTAAGTTGCGCGCGCGAAGATCGGCACGCCATTGATCTCGCCCACGCCGCGCGGCACCGGGCCGCCATCGCTCAGGCGAAAACGCAAGCTGCGATAGGCTGCGCCGACGCCAAGGCTCCATCCGCCGTCGAACTGGTAGTCGAGCTCGAGACCCGCGGGCCCCGTCGGTCCGGCCGGCAGCGGATTGATCAGCCGCCAGCGGTCGCCGAGCCGCCAGTCGACTACTACGACCGGAAAGACCTTGGTCTCTTCGATCGCATCGTAGACCGCGATGCCGATCCCGATTCGATTTCCATCGCGATCCCTTCGGACCGCACTCAACGCCGCGCCCCAGATCAGCGAATCGCTAGTATTGGCTCCGCTTTCTCTGAACCAATCGACCGATGGTGCAAGGCCGATGCTCCATTCGTTGTTGAGCGGCCACGCCAGTGGAACGCTGACGCCATAGCGGTACACGTTCCCCCACGGTGCGGTAGCGCCGAACACCGTGGGGTTTGAAAACGAGCTGTCGTAGTAGTCGTAGTTCAATGTCACGCCAGCGTGAAAGCCGGTGCCAACGGGCCCAGCCGTGCCGAGGCGCAACTGCACAGCACTTAGGCCGAACTCTCCGCCGCCCTCCAAATCGGAGTCGCCTTCGTAAAGAGGAGTGACCGCTACGAACGGCGCCCAGCCCGGTTGCTGTGCGGCCGCAGGCGCCGGGCCAATCAATGCAGAACCGCCGCCGGCAGCTAGCGCAACTGCGGCCAATAGTTTTGACGATCTAACACTGTTCCGCATTTGCGCTCTCCCGAAATGCTGGCGTGAACTGCCGTTGAGCCGCAACGATTATAGGTGGGCAGTAGCATCGAAGTGATCGCATCGCTGGCGCAAATTAGTCACGTCAGAAAGAACAATCACCGCCATCAGCGCCAGAATCGCACCGACGATTTGAAACCATCACGATGGCACCGAGGCCAAGCAGAATGCCGACCAGCCCCACTAAATGCCTTCCAGATATTCGTCGAGGTCGAGGGTCGACCGCTTGCCCAACGCTGCTCCGTGGGTGCGTAGAAATTCAGTCGCCGCGAGACGTCCTTCATCGCGCAGCATGCACAGGAATTTCCACTCGGCGATCAGTTTCGACGAAGCACCGAGCTCGAGCATGATGTCGCTCGTGATGCGGTGAATGCGCATCTTCGCCCACACCGCTCCTTCGCGCGTGCCGGGATCGACCGCCTTCCGCAGAAGAGCGCCGGCGCGCAACTCCTTTATCAGCGTCGCGTTGAAAGCGATCTCATTCAGGCGGTTCTGAATCTCGCGCGCGGTGCGCGGCGTTTCATTCCGTACGATCGGATTGATCTGCACCAGGATCGTGTCGGACGCGCTGCATTCGCGGATCAGCGGCGCCATCGTCGGGTTGCCCGCGTAACCGCCGTCCCAATACGGCTCGCCGTCGATCTCGACCGCCTGGAAGATCGTTGGTAGACAAGCCGACGCCAGCAAGACATCAGGTGTGAGCTCGCGGTTGCGAAATACGCGGCCGCGTCCGGTGCGCACGTTGGTGGCGGTCACGAACAGCTTGATCGGTGCGGTGACGAGCCGCTTGAAGTCGACGCTGTCAGCGAGAATCTGGCGCAGCGGATTGTTGCCGCCGGGGACGTCATACGGAGAGAACACGCGCGATGCGATATCAACCGCAGCGAACAACGGCGAGTAGTCGAGTGTCCAGCGTCCTGTCAGAACTTCGATCGGACCGCGGCGCAGCGGGCTGTACTGGCCCGCTTCCGACACGCGCTTCCAGAACTCTTCGAGCGCGGCTCTTGCGCGCTCCGGACCGCCTTCGGTAAGTCCGTCGGCCATCACGACCGCGTTCATCGCGCCGGAAGACGTGCCCGAGATGCCATCGAATCTGAGCCGCTCCTCTTCGAGCAAGCGGTCGAGCACGCCCCACGTGAAGGCACCGTGCGAGCCACCGCCCTGCAGCGCCAGGTCAATCAGGACTTGATTGCGCTTCGATGGCGCCTTCGCTCCGTTGCTTCCAGTTCGCACCGTGCGAGTTTTCGCCGAGCTTCGTTTTTTTGGCAAACGCTGTCTCCCAAACAACGGATGGAATAGTACTCACCGCCGTGTCAGAACCATGACATCGCCAGTCGATGCGTCTATGCGAAAAGAGAGGGCGCGGCCGAGTGCGGCAGCGAGCCTGCTTGATTCGTCGCTCGTGACCGCCGGCGATCAGTTGCGAGCTTCGGTCAGCGAGCAACCCAGCCGCCGTCAACCGGCAGCTCTGCACCGCGAATGTTCGTCGCCGCGTCCGAGCACAGGAATACGGCAAGCGCGCCCAACTGCTCCGGTGTGGTGAATTCGAGCGAGGGCTGCTTTTCTTCGAGCAGCTTGATCTTCGCCTTGTCGGGCGACAGCTTCTCGCGCTCGGCGAGCGCATCGATCTGCTTCTGCACCAGCGGCGTAAGCACCCATCCGGGACAGATCGCGTTGCAGGTCACGCCGGTGGTGGCCGTCTCCAGCGCCACCGCCTTGGTGAAACCGAGCACGCCGTGTTTCGAAGCGACGTACGCGGACTTTTCCGCCGAAGCGACCAGACCATGGGTCGAAGCGATGTTGATGATGCGGCCCCATTTTCGCGCCAGCATCTGCGGCAGCACGGCGCGCGTGACGAGAAACGGAGCCGTGAGGTTGATCGCGAGCACTGCGTCCCACTTATCGATCGGAAATTCGTGCACCGGCGCGACGTGCTGAATACCCGCGTTGTTGACGACGATGTCCACATGGCCGTGCTCGCGGGTCGCCGTCTCGACCATCGCCGGTGATCTCCGCTGGCTTCATCATGTCGGCGCCGCTGTAGGCTCACTTTCACGCCGTGCTCTTTCGCGATGTCCTTGCGCAGCTGCTCGATCGCCGGCGCCTCGCCGAACCCGTTGAGCACCACATCGGCCCCTTCGGCAGCAAGCGCTTTCGCGATGCCCAGTCCGATCCCGCTGGTCGAACCGGTGACGATCGCGACTTTGCCTTTCAACATGGAGCTCTCCTGTCGATGCGGTGCACGCGATGCGCAACTGCATGCTCGATCAGACGCGTGGCACCTACGCAAACATCCTATTGCGTTGGAAAGTGGAATCAGATCAGCATATACGCCAAACATACAAACAACTTCCGTTCGTGGATCGACGTCGTAAAACGTTGACACGCGCCAGTGCTTGTTCGTAATCGACCGACCGACCCACGGACCTAAAGCGATGACGACCGCTGATCTTGTCGGGCTCGTCGGGATTCTGGTTGCGATCGGCCTGATCATCTGGCTCGCCTATCGCGGCTTCAGCCTGCTGCTCGCCGCGCCCCTCGCGGCGCTCGTCGCCGCCGCGTTCTCGGGCGAGCCGCTGCTCGCGCACTGGACGCAGACGCTGATGGCCGGCGCCGGTCGCTTCATCGTCCAGTTCTTCCCGCTCTTCCTGCTCGGCGCCGTGTTCGGCAAGTTGATGGACGACAGCGGGTCGGCGCTGGCGATCGCGCGCGCGATCACCGAGCGGATGGGCGCAGCACGTGCGGTGATGGCGGTCGTGCTCGCGTGCGCGATCCTCACGTACGGCGGCGTGAGCCTGTTCGTCGTTTCGTTCGCGCTGTACCCGGTGGCCGACGCGCTGTTCCGGCAGGCTTCGGTTCCGCATCGACTGATTCCGCCGGCCATCGCGCTCGGCTCGTTCAGCTTCACGATGACGGCGCTGCCGGGCACGCCCGCGATTCAGAACGCGATTCCGATTCCGTATTTCGGCACGACGATCTTCGCTGCTCCGGGACTCGGCGTCATCGCAGCGGCGGTCACTGTCTGCTTTGGCCTGTGGTGGTTACGCCGGGTGGAGACGCTCGCGCGCAATGCAGGCGAGGGCTACGGCCCCGATGCCCATGCGACTGCGGACCCGGAGCTGGTGCGTGAGCGCGCCATTGACACCGACAGCTTCGACCCGGCGGAGCTGACGCACGGTCACCACAGCGAACGCTCTCCCTCGTTCATGATCGCGATGGTGCCGGTGTTGGTCGTGCTGGTGGTCAACCTGTTGATGACCTGGCTGATTCTGCCGCGGATGGACACGTCGTTTCTCGCTGAAGCCCGCTGGGGCGGGATCTCGCTGCGATCGGTCAGCGGCATCTGGTCGGTGGTGGTGGCGCTGATCGTCGCGTCGCGTCGTGCTGGTGCTGCTCAATCGTGGGCGTCTCACCGAGCTGCGCAAGAGTCTGGATGCAGGCGCCAACGCGTCTGTGCTGCCGATCTTCAACGTGGCGAGCCTGGCGGGTTCGGCGCGGTGATCGCGGCACTTCCCGTCTTTGTCGTCGTACGCGACGGGTTGCTGGCCGTGCCCGGTGGCCCGCTGGTGTCGATGGCCGTCGCGACGAGTGTGTTGGGCATCGTCACCGCATCGGCTTCGGGCGCACTGATCATCACGCTGAACACCTTCGGCGAAACGTACGCGCGACTGGCGGCAGAGGCAGGCATCGATCCGCAGCTGATGCATCGTATCGCCGCTCTCGCCAGCGGCCCGCTCGCACAACTGCCGCACAGCGGCGCGATCGCGACGTTGCTGTCGATCTGCGGCGCGACGATGCGGCAGAGCTACCGAGATATCGCGATGGTGATCGTTGTCGGACCACTGATCGCGCTGGTCATCGCAATCGCACTGGGCAAGGCGTTCGGATCGTTCTGATGACGACGGCTGTGTCGCAACGCTTCACGCTTGCGCGGAATTATTTGGAGCGCTCTGTATCTTTTGTTCGTGCTCGGCCCGCTGTTCGCGCTGCTTCTGGGTCGGCTGCCTCCCGCGCGCGACTTCTGGACTGAATTTGCGACTGCGATCGGCTACGCCGGCCTCGCGATGATGGGCCTGCAGTTCGGCCTCACCGCGCGCTTTCGCTTCGTCACCGAGCCGTGGGGCGAAGACGTCATCTACCACTTTCATCGGCAGGTTTCGCTGGTCGCTGTCGGCCTGGTGGTGACGCATGCGCTGATCATGTTCGCCTTCTCGCCCGAGATGCGCGGACTATCGATGTCGATCAAAGACGTGCCGTGGGGCGGCGTCTTCGCGATGGTGTCGCTGTTTTCGCTGATCGCGCTGGTCGTGATGGCGATATGGCGCCTGAAGCTGAAGCTCCGATACGAAACGTGGCACGTCACGCATATCGCACTCGCGGTCGCAGCGGTCGCGTTCGGAGCCGCCCACATGCTGGGATGGGCGTTCTACCTGTCCGACCCGTGGAAGCGCACGTTGTGGATCGGGATGGCGATCTTCTGGATCGCGCTGCTCGCCTACGTGCGCATCATCAAGCCGCTGTTCATGCTGCGCCGGCCGTATCGCGTCGCAGAGGTGCGCGAGGAGCGCGGCGATGCGCGCACATTGGTGATGCGGCCGGACGGACACTCGGGGTTCCGCTTCACGCCCGGTCAGTTCGGCTGGCTGACGTTGTGGGATAGCCCGTTCAAGTTCACAGGACATCCATTTTCGTTCTCGTCGAGCGCGGCCGTCACCGATGGACGCGTCGAGATGACGATCCGAAATCTCGGCGACTTCACCAGCCGCATCGCGCAGGTGCCGGTGGGCCAGCGCGTCTACCTCGATGGGCCCTACGGCGCGTTCACGATCGACCGCAATCCGGCGGACATGCATGTGCTGATCGCCGGCGGCGTCGGCATCACGCCGATGATGAGCATGCTGCGCACGCTCGCGGATCGCGGCGACAAACGTCCGGTGACGCTGCTCTACGGCAACAAGGACTGGGACTCGGTCGATCTTCCGCGATGAGCTGGAGTCGCTGAAGTCGCGGCTCGACCTGAAGGTCGTTCACGTGCTGCCGGACCCGCCGGCCGGTTGGACACGGCGAGAAGGGGTATATCGACGCCGATATGTTCAAGCGTCATCTGCCGCCACCGCATGCCGATCATGAGTACTTCATCTGCGGCCCGAACGTGATGATGGATGCGATCGAAAAGGCGCTCGGCGAGCTGGGCGTGCCGTTCGCGAAATATCATTCGGAGCGCTACAGCTTCGCGTAGGAGAACACGATGCGCCGTTTGTTCGCCGACAAGCTGGCTGTAGCGACGGCAGTGGTTGTGGTCGTGATGGCAGTGGCGTTCGCGCTGTTGCGCACGGCGGAATAGCGGAGATGAAACATCACATGCCATACTGCGCTGACTCGAAACAAGATCCTCGCGCACCACGCGTGCAGCGGGACGAGCAACCGGAATCGGAAGCGCGCTCACCATGCTCGGCACGTTGATCGCCTATTGCGGTCCCGCCGCGGTCCCAGATGACTTCTGGACACGTTGGAATGCCGATCCGCTGTTGCTGCTGATACTCGCTGCTTTGGCATTTGTTGTCGCCCGCGGCTACTCGTCCAACGCGCGTGCCGGCTGGGCAGCGATCGCATTGATGTTCGTGATCTTCGTCTCGCCACTGTGCGCGCTCGCGTCGGCGCTGTTCTCGGCGCGGGTGTTCCATCATGTTCTGCTGATCGCGGCCGTGGCGCCGCTGCTCGCGGTCGCGTTTCCGATGCGCCGCATCGGCTCGCCTCCGCTCGCGCTGCTGGTCGGAATGCATGCGGTCATCCTGTGGCTCTGGCACGCGCCGGAACCTTATGCGTGGGGACTCGCCAGCGTGCCCGCGTACTGGTTGATGCAGGGTTCGCTGCTTGGGAGCGCGTGGCTGATGTGGCGCGCGATTCTGGCGCCGCGCTTCGCAGCCTGGTCCGGCGCTCTGATGGCGCTCGTGGCGACGATCGCGCAGATGGGACTGCTCGGCGCGTTGATCGTGTTCGCGCCACGGCCGTTGTACTGGGTGCATCTTGGCGAGCACGGCACCGTGGGGACTCAGCCCGCTCGCGGACCAGCAGCTCGCCGGACTGCTGATGTGGGTGCCTGCGATGCTGCCCTATCTGATAGTCGGCCTCAGGCTCGCGTGGTCCAGCCTGCGGCCGTTCGAGCCGGCGCGGTGACAACCTTTCTGAAGTTCGTGCATCTCGCCGCGATCGCGATCTGGTCGGGCGGGCTGATCGTGCTGCCGTTTCTGTTCTGGCAGCGCCGAGGGCTTCCGCCAGGGCGGGACCTCGACCGCCTGCATCGGCTGTCGCGATTTGTTTACGTGGCGATGACGTCGCCCGCCGCCTTCATCGCGATCGGCAGCGGAACGGCGCTGATCTTCCTGCAGCAAACCTACGAGGAGTGGTTCTCGCTGAAGATGGTCGCCGTTGGCGCCATGGTGATGCTGCACGTCGTTGCCGGCCTCTTCCTCGAGCGCATATTCGATCCCGACGGCCGCTTCAGCGCGTTTTCATACAGTGCGCTGACCGGCGCCTATCTCGTCGTGATCACCGCGATTCTGTGGATCGTGTTGGCGAAGCCCGACATCGATGCGAACGAGTTTGCCCCGCATCTGTTCGATCCCGGCGCGCTGCGGCAGTACTTCGGTTTCAGTGCTTCGCCGAAACCATGATGCCGATGCCGTGATCGAACACGAGCTTGCCTCCATGCCAGCCGGCAAAGCCGACCATCACCGAAGCGAGCGCGGAGAGGGCGAGACCGTGCGGCAGAATGTCTGCGGGATCAGTCAGGCGCAAGCCCCAGCTCGCGCCGGCGATCGCGAGCAGCGTCATCGCCGCGACGGCATGCGACCAGCTCGCCTCGCGCACGCGGATACCGCGCACCAGCAGCAGCTCGGCCGTGCCGACGATGCTCGCAGCGAGGCCGGTCCAGAACGCCATGCCGGCCGACCACAAGCCAACGCGCGCCCAGAAAGCATCACCCGACCACCAATAGAAAACGTCAACGCCGAGGGTCGAGATCACGAACGCGATCGGGAAATGCACCATCAGCACGTGCAGCGGATGGCCGACCAGCGCGACCGCCGAGCCCTTATCGAGCTGCTCGAGCTCGAGGACAACCGGGCTTACGCGTGGAGCTTCATAGTCTCTTGTCGCCATGTTGTTCGGTCTCCTGTGACGCGTCCGTCGCGTGGAAATCGTAACAGCCTGTGCGCGGCGATTCCGCTTGGATTGATATCAACACTCGCTGGCTGCAGCGGACCGTTGTCGACGCTCGATCCTTCAGGGCCGGCGGCCGCTTCGATCGCAACGATGTGGTGGGTGATGCTCGCCGGTGCCGCCGCGCTGTTCGCATTGGTGATGATCCTGTTCACGCTGGTGATCCGGCGGCCGGGCTGGGGCTCCGACGTATCGCCGTCGCGCTGGATCGTGCTGGGCGGTTTGGTTCTGCCCGCCATCGTGCTGATTCCACTGGTCGCCTATGGACTGATCGTGGGCGAGCAACTGCTGCCGTTGACGCGAAAGCCGCCGCTGCGCATCGAGGCCGAAGGTCGGCAGTGGGTGTGGACCTTCCGCTATCCCGAACACGGCGGGCTGCAAACCGAAAAGACACTGCATCTGCCCGCAGGCGTTCCGGTCGACATCCTCATCAGCAGTCGCGACGTCATCCACTCCTTTTGGATCCCGCGCTTCGCCGGCAAGCTCGACGCACTGCCGGGGCACGTGAACGTGCTGCGCATTCAGGCCAATGAGCCGGGCCGTTACGAAGGAGCCTGCGCCGAATTCTGCGGCTTGAGTCACACCAAGATGCGCTTCGCAGTCGTCGTGCATCGGGCGGAAGATTTCCCGGCTGCGATCGCAGCAGCCGCGCAGACCGGAGCGAAAAAGTGAGCGCGTCTGTCAACCCAATGCCGCACGAGACTCGCGCGCTGCGGCTGCATCGGCAGCTTGCGGCGATCTGGGCCACCGGGCCGGGGCTGCAGCGCCTCGCCTCGGTCAATCACACCGTGATCGGCCTGCGCTTCATCGTCACCGCGTTCGTGATCTTCGCGATCGCCGGCATCCTCGGCATGCTGACGCGCGTGCAGCTCGCGACACCGCAGGCGGCATTCATGGACGCGGAGACCTACAACCAGGTCTTCACGATGCACGGCTCGATGATGCTGTTCATGTTCGCAATCCCGATGATGGAAGGCATCGCGATCTACCTGACGCCGAAGATTCTCGGCACGCGCGACTTCGCCTTCCCGCGGCTGACCGCTTTCGGCTACTGGTGCTATCTGTTCGGCGCCACGATCCTGATCGGGTCGCTGCTCTTCGGAGTCGCGCCCAACAGCGGCTGGTTCATGTACACGCCGCTGAGCTCGAACGTCTACACACCGGGTATCAACGCCGACATCTGGCTGCTCGGCGTGACCTTCGTCGAGATCTCGGCGCTCACACTCGCCGTCGAGATCACCGTGTCGATCTTGAAGATGCGGGCGCCGGGCATGTCGCTCGATCGCATGCCGATCTTCGCCTGGTACATGCTGGTCACCGCGATGATGATGCTGGTGGCCTTTCCGCCGCTCGTTCTCGGCGCGATCCTGCTCGAGGTCGAGCGCGCCTTCGGACTTCCGTTCTTCGACCCGACGCGGGGCGGCGATGCGCTGCTCTGGCAGCATCTGTTCTGGCTGTTCGGCCACCCGGATGTCTACATCATCTTCCTGCCGATGGCGGGCCTGCTGTCGACGATGATCCCGGTCTTCGCCAACCGGCCGCTGATCGGCTACCGCGCGATCGTCGTCGCGATCGTCGGCATGGCGTTCGTCAGCTTCGGCATCTGGGTGCACCACATGTTCACCGTGGGCATTCCGCATCTCGCGCTCGCGTTCTTCTCTGCGGGCTCGGCGATCGTGGCGGTGCCGACGGCCGTGCAGATCTTCGCCTGGCTCGGCACGCTGGCGCATGGCAAGCCGCGCTGGGACGTGCCGATGCTTTATATCTTCGGCTTCTTCTTCGTCTTCGTGCTCGGCGGGCTCACCGGCGTGATGCTCGCCATCGTGCCGTTCGACTACCAGGCGCACGACAGCTATTTCGTCGTCGCCCACCTGCATTACGTCGTCGGCGGCGCTTTCGCCTTCCCGCTGCTGGCGGCGCTGTACTACTACTTGCCGCTGCTGACCGGACGCACGGCGGTGCACCGATTGTCGGTGCCCGCGTTCTGGCTCGTCTTCATCGGATTCAACCTGACTTTCTTCTTCATGCACCTGGTCGGCCTGCTCGGCATGCCGCGGCGTGTGTACACGTACACGGGTGACGAAGGCTGGACCGGGCTCAACCTGCTGTCGTCGGTCGGCGGGTTCATCATGACGATCGGCTTCGGGCTGGTCGTGATCGACCTGCTGGCGCAGATTCGTTACGGACGCAAAGTGCGGCGCGATCCGTGGAAGGCGGAGACGCTTGAGTGGGCGATGCCGATTCCGCCGGCGCCGTATGCCTTCGCGTCGATCGCGCACATCGAGTCGAGGGCCGACAGCGTCGGGCCTGGCAAGCTCGCGCCGTCGCTGGCGCGCGGCGAAGGCTATCTCGGCTTCACGCGCAACGGCTGGCAGGAGACGCTGGGCGTGCACGTGACGAGCGGCGCTCCCGAGCAACTGATCGTGCTGCCGCGTGCGACCTACCTGCCGCTCTTTATCGCGCTGACCACGGCGGGAGTCGTGCTCGGATTTCTGTTCAAGCTCTACCTGCTGTCACTCGTCCTGACGCTGGTGGTCGCCGGCCTCTTCGTGCTCGGCGGGCAGAGCGCCGGACTCGCGCGCGACTACGGCCCGCTGCCGGTCGGCCGCGGGCTGAGTCTGCCGCCGCATACCGAGGTGGCCGACTCACCTTCCTGGTGGGCGATGATCTTCACGCTGGTCATCGACGCCACGCTGTTCACGTCGCTGGTGTTCGGCACGCTCTACCTGTGGATCGCCGCGCCGAACTGGCCGCCACCGGCAAGACCCGAACCGAACCTGCTGATGATCATCGCGACCCTCGCCGCTCTCGTCGTCGCCGCGTTCATGGCGCGCGGATCGTTGCGCGCCGGCGCTGCTGGCGGCGCGCCGCAGGGCTGGATCGGCCTCGACGATGCTCGCGCTCGTCGCCGCGATCGCCGCGCTCGTGGTTCTGATCGGCGGCGTCATTCCGAATCCGCGCGAGCATGCGCTCGGTGCAACTGCCGCTGCGCTGCTCGCCTTCGTCGTCCTGCACGCCGGCATCGGCGTGCTGTTTCTGGTCAGCAACTTCCTGCGCATCGGTGCGGGCTTCGTATCGCCGCGGCGGCTCACCGACCTGCGCCTGACGCGACTGTGGATCGACTACACCACGGTGACTGCGGCGATCGCGCTCGGCCTCGTGCTGGCGCTGCCGCTCTTGCCGCGATGCTGGAGCCCGGTCGTTCGTGAGCGCGCGCGCACGAGGACGCCGGTTCTATAAGCGCGCGCGCTCTTCCCCCGAGCCGACTCTGGTGGCTCGCCGCCGGTTTCGGCGTCTGGTGCAGCGCGCTCGTGATGCTTTATGCCCTGCACGCCATCGGCTGCGCCTTCGCATGGCCCGCCGGCGTGCTGCGCGTTAGCCTCGTCGTCGTGCTGCTCGCGCATCTGGTCGTGATCGGCTGGATGTGGCGCGATGACGAGGGCCGACTCGGAGCCAGCCTTCGGCGTGCCGGCACGTTCCTGCACACGGTCTGTCTGGACATTGATCGCTGCCTTCGTCACCACCGTGTTCACGCTCGGCCCCACGTTTGTGCTTACCGTATGCGTGTAGTCGATAGTTTCGTCCGGTAGACGAGACAGATGCGCGCGGACCGTCATCGGCCATAACGCGCGTACCACTACG
>CAWAYV010000026.1:0-76738 GCA_963786295.1 uncultured beta proteobacterium
CCTACAGTTTCGGAGGTCAGCGTGCTGTTCAAACAAGTTGCCGACGCCTTTGCAGCGTCACGGCAGTGGGATTCCGCGAGTTGTAGTCGCCTCGCGTTTTGGGTCGATTGCCTGGGCGAGCGCGAGTTCGCATCGGTGACGACCGACGACGTAGACGATGCACTGGTGTGCCTAGCGGAGCACGGCCGGTTGCGTGCCGGACGTCGCGAAACCGAGCGCAGCGGTCAGCCATTGAAGGGTGCGACGAGTGTCGTCAAGGGCGGACGCGATCGATGTGCGATCGCCTCGCATAGCTGGAAACCACTCCTTACTTGAACTGCCGATAAAGGCGTCCGAGGTCGCTGGCGGCGCGCTTTAGCAAACCTACATGCTCGAGCGCTCGCTCAAGGCTCATGCGTGCGGTCGGCGCGTGAACAGCCACCCCGCCAATGATCTTGCGGTCGCGGCCAAACACGGGCACCGCCACCGAGATCAGGCCTGCCAAGTAGCCCTCATCATCGGTCGAGACGTTCGACCGGCGAATACGCGCCAGCTCTGCTTCAAGCCGGGCCGGATCAGTGATTGTCTTGTCGGTGAATCGCTTCAAGGGCGCCTGAAAGAGTAGACGCCGACGCTGGCGCGCTGGCATGTGGCTTAGAAATAACTTGCCGCTCGATGTGCAATGAATCGGCACATGAGATCCTGGTTCGAGGCGCATTTGCAATGGCCAACTCGCTTCGACGCGATCGACGTATACGACGTCGGTCACGTTCAGCGTTGTGAAATTACAAGTCTCGCCGATCAGGTCCACGAGGCTCTTAAGGATTGCGCGGCGCTCATCGTGCAATGATGAATGGCTCCTGACGCCTTCGGTTAGTGCGATCAGCCGTTCGCCGGCCGAGTAGCGCTTTCCGTTCGCTTCCCGCATCAGGACGCGATGATCGACCAAAGTTTTGATTAGACGATGCAACGTGGACTTCGGTGCGCCGGTGGCGGTCGCGATCCGATCAAGGCTGATCGGTTCCGCCGAGAACGCGACTACTTCGATGATCTCGAAGCTTCGCATCGTCGACGGACTTTTTGGCATCGCAAGTCACGACGGTAACGCACTCAACGGAACCAGAGCGTCAGTTCCGGGATGAATGCGATCAGCACTACCGCGATCACCAGAGATAGGCATAGCGGCCAAGCATGTGCCGCGATTTTCAGGTAGGGCACTCGGCTGATCGCCGAGGCCGCGAACAGATTGATGCCAACGGGTGGCGTGATGAAGCCGATGGTCAGCGCGCACACAACGAACACACCGAAATGCACTGGATCGAACCCGATCTTCAACGCGATCGGCAGCAGGATCGGCATCATGATGATGATCGCGGCGATCGTTTCGAGGAAGCAGCCGATGATCAGCAGCAAGAGCAGCATCATCAGAATCACAGATATATCGTTCGTGACTAACGAAAGCATGTATTGGCCCATTCGATCCGGCAGCCGCAATACGGATAGGACTTCGGAGAACAACACTGAAAACGCGATGATGGGTCCGATGATTCCGGTAATCAATCCGCTGCGCACTAAAAGTTGCGGAGCATCTCGCCATGTCAGTCCGCGGGTCAGAAACACTTCGACCAGCATGCAATAAGCGACCGCAACGGCCGCGGCCTCGGTCGGAGTGAAGGCGCCGGTGTAGATCCCGCCAAGAATGACCGCCGGAGCACCGAGGCCATAGCGCGCATCCCAAATCGCCTTCAACAGCACAGAGAACGAGAACGGTGTGCGGTCACGCGCACCCCAGTCTGTGAAGCGGCAGACGCAATAGTTCGCCACGCACATCGAGAGCGCCATCAATAAACCAGTGAAGACCCCGCCGAGGAACAAGTCGCCGACCGACGTCGACGTCACAACACCGTAAATGATAAAAATCAGGCTGGGCGGGACGATGATGCCCAAGCATCCGCCCGCGGCCGCGAGAGCGGATGCATATGACTTTCGATAACCGCGCTCGACCATCGGCCCGATCATGATTTTCCCGATTGCTGCCGTGTCCGCCGAGTTTGACCCGCTGGTGCCGCGAAAAAGAAGCAGCCGAAGATGGTCGCCATTCCGAAGCCGCCGGTCATCCATCCCACCAGCGCCTGGCCGAGTTTTACCAGGTGCCCTGCGAGCCGCCCGCTCGAGATAATGTCGCCGGTCAGGATGAACAGCGGCATTGCCAATAGCGCCCAACTGTCCATTGCAGTGAACGGCACTTCTCCGATGATGGCCGGCGAATAGACGCCAACCGAAACGATCATCGCGAGCGAGCCCAACCCGAGCACGACAAATAACGGCACGCCGATCGCCAGATGCACCAGCATCAGGACGCCGACACTCAGGACAATCAGGTCGTTACTCACTTTCCAGACCGCCGCCCAAGGGAACTGTCCTTTCCTTCCGATACTTCGCCCAAGTGCGGCCGAACGACTGCACCACTCGATAGGCGAGCAATGTCCAGCCGACCGGCAATGCCGCTTGCGCGAACGCCATGTTCAGATCGAACCCGGTCATCAGCGTGCCGTACGCGATCGATATGCCGATCACTTGTAGCGAGTAATAGATGACCAAGCCGGCAAGGAGCAGGTACAGCAGATCGAAGTAGGCGTACAGCATCAGCCGAGCTTTAGGACCGAGCAGCCGCGGAACAAGGTCGATCCGAATGTGATCGCGCGTCCGCGCAACTTCGGCGACCGCGATGTACACGAGGAACACGAACGCGTAGCGCGCGGTCATTTCGCCCCAAGCGCTCGACAAGCCGAAAGCGTGTCGTCGCACGACTTCGACGAGGATGATCAGGCAGAAGTACCCGTAGCTGATGGCGATGAGCCACCGCTCGAGCGAGTCATCGATCCTGGACAGCAGTCTTCGCATGGCCTGACCAGCAGCGTCCTGGCGAAGAGGTCGCGATGTCTTCGCCGGTGTGAACGATGGCGGTCGATGCTGCGACCGCTCGCTATGTCTAAGTCTGGTTCAACTTTACGATGTTCTCGTACAGCGCCATGCCGTAACGGTCTTTCCACTGCTTCCACTCAGGGCGCTGATGTCCGACGGCGGCGATCCACTGTTTGCGCTCGTCGGGTGTGAGATCGATGATCTTGATGCCAGCCGCTTTCCATTCGGCCCACATCTTCTCATCTGCCTTGCGCTGTTCGCTCTTCTGGAACGCCCACGATTCCTTTGCGTGCACGCTCGATAGCGTCACGTACTGGTGCGGGAAGCGCATCAAACCAACGCTTGTTTACTACCGAGACATGAGCGTTGAAGCTCATGTTGATACGCGTCGCCGTCCCGATCGTTTCGTGCACGCGCGCCGAAGTCAGTGGCCCTAGCCCGACATTCAGCGCATCGACTGCACCTTGCTGCATCGCCTGATAGGTCTCGGCCCAATTGATAGACACTGCATTGCCCGGAGTCAGCTCGAATGCCTGTTGTTCCACCTTCGACGTGGTAACGCGAATCTTGACGCCTTTCAGATCAGCGGGCAGGTGAATTTCGCGATTGAGCTTCTTGCTTATGCCCAGTGTGCGCAAGCCGCTGTTGGCCCACATTCCCACCAGCACTTTCATGTTCTTGCTTTCAGGTTCGGAGATAAGCTGGGACTGCAATAACAGGGGACTCTCCAGGAATCGCTCGAATGCCTCATTGGATGCGAACAGATACGGAAAATCGAGCAGGTTGAACGATTCGGAATACGGCGTGAAGTTCTGCATCGAAAGCAGACATCCTTGGATAGCGCCCTGCTGCACTTTCTGCGGAAGCACGTTCTGACCACCGAGCTTCCCGCCGCCGTGATAATCGATGTGCAAACGTCCCTGGCTGTACTTCTCCGCCAGCTGCTTGAACAGATCGACGCCCGTGACGACCTGATGCTCCGTGGCGTCGCTGAACGTGCTGGCAAAGACCATTGTGTGTTCGGCCTTCTGCTGCGCGTGCGCCGCGCCTCGAATCAGAGGCCAGGACACCAAGCCGCCGGCCGCCAGACCGCCGAGAACGATGCTTCTTCGATTGCTCACGATGCGTGTCATGCTTGTCTCCTTGCTTATGAGTTCAACGAAATGCCTAGCTCGCCGACGATAGCCTTCAGCCGCGATGCCGTTGGCGGGGACAACTCCTGCAGCGGCGCTCGCGGCTGGCCGAGCTTGAGGTCGGTCCATTGCGAGATCGCCTTGATCGATTGCGGAACGCCAAACTGCCTGAAGAAGTGAAAAAGCGGCTGCAGCCGCCGATACTTCCGCTCCGCGTCGCGGCGACCACGGATCGGCGCGCAAGGCTTCGTGCAGATCGATTAGGTCCTGAGTAATCACCGGATGAGTCATCACCTCCCAGCCGTCCGCACCTAAGCGAAATCCATCGAGCGCCTGAAAGTGCAGCCCGCAATGCAGCGCAAAGCGGTCGCCGCACAACATCCGTATGTCGCGCAGCCGCGTTACATCGCCGGATGCATCCTTGATCGAATGAATCGCGGCAATATCGGCCATCGCCAGCACCCGTTCGGGCGTGAAGTCGAAACGCGTTGGCAGCGTGATGTTGTAAAGGCGAATCGGGAGCGGGACCACGTTTGCGACCGCTTCGTAGTGGCGATACGCAGCCTCGAAGGTGATAGGGAAGTACTGCGGCATGTCGAGCATTAGGCATGTCGCGCCGGCGTCACGAGCGTGCTGCGCGTATTCAATTGCCTGGCGCGTCGATAAAGCGCCGACGCCGACGTTGAGTTCGATCCGTCCGCCGATGCGCTTGCCGATCGTGTCAACGACCAGGCCGCGCTCCGCGTCAGTTAGATAGGGCCCTTCGCAAGTACTCGCGATACACGTAACACCAGTTACTCCCGATCGCGCGATCTCGGTCAGATATTCGTCGAGCACGCCGGTTTCGACGTCGCCGTGCTCGTCATAAGGTGTGACAACGTAGAAGTGCAGACCGCCGCCGTTGCGACCACTAGCCGCTACCGACTGCGTTCGTAACTTCGCCGCCGCGACTCTCTGACCCGATTGACGATCGATTATTGCTTCGCTCGTCACGATGAGGCCTGTCGCTAAGGCGAACTAAGTGGCCGTCGACGTTTCGACGCGCGGTGGCGGAAATCGATCGCGCTCCGAGCCAATCTCGACCGTCTCACCGGTATCGGTGAATGTGCGCGTTACGTCGGCCGAGCCGTAGATGACCATCACCAGCGACGGCTGATCACCAATATTGGTGAACTCGTGCGGCACGCCGGCCGATATGAACGTGGAATCGTAGGGACCGCAATCGAACGATTGGTCGCCGAGGACGATCCTCAATTTCCCTTCAAGTACGGTCACTTGTTCTTCGGCATTGTGTGAATGGTTCGAAACGACAGCGCCGGGCGGCACGCGAGTGATGCCCGACTTGATGTTTTTCGAGCCTAGCTTGCGACTGACAATCGGGTAGTTAACGATGTCTTGGCCGCGTTGGACAGCAGACAGATTCGCGAACGGCAAATGGTGGATTTCCGGGGTCATGACCTTTCCTTCCTCGAAGCGCATCTGTGGCTACAACTGTTGCACACGGCATTCGTAGACCCAAGCGGACATAGTGATTTAATGCGTCAAAAATTCCATTTATGGGATGCGCGCGGGGGTATCTTGTCGTAGCAACCCGGTCAGTGCAGGCATCGACCTGCATCGTCCACATGGCTCCTCGCGAACCCATCAAGAGACTGCGCTTCACGCCGCCGATCGGCGACAAGGACTCAATAAACGCACGCGCTTTTTTCGGGCGACGCGCTCATCGAAACCATAACAAGGTTGCGATTCTCTTTTCTGTGGATGGTATTAGTTCTCCCAGTCGTTAGGTGACCGAGATTTGCTTGGGGCGTCCGACCAAGCGGACTTGCTGTTCGTCACGACATTTGAAGGACCCTTGCTTTACGCCTTCAGCCGAGAAGACCACCACTGAATCCGCCAGTTCACGCCCTGGAATCACTCCACAAAAGAGCGATTCTGCTGGCCCAGCCACGGAGGCCCTGCGAGGTACGTGGCCCTTCTCCAGCATGCGCTGCTCACAACGCGCAAGCCACGGACAAGCACGGACAAAACACGCACACGAAAACAGTGGTTGGGCGCACCTCGTAGCGCGCAAGGCGACCTCCGGCTAAGATTGGCCACGCTCGATCGGCCGATGAGACGCAACAAGAACGCACACAAAACCATCAAAACTCTAACCGGCGCAGGGTAAGGATTCAGGATCATGTCTTCCACGAACGCAGCCAACGCGCAAGAGCCAACTAGGTGAAGCACGGCGCTCGCGACCAGGCGAAGGGGTTCTCGACGACGGGGCGGTTCCGAGTGCACATTGAGAACGAAAACAAGCTCATGCCTGTTTTCACCGTATATCCAAATCAGTATGAGGCGGCGCTTGACCGGCACGCCGAAGTGGCTAAGTTTGTCGAGACCACGTGGGGGATAGACGGAGACGTGTTCGACCGGGCGATCGCCGACGCAGACGCCTTGATTGGGTATCGCTTCCCCCGGGCGCAACTTGCGACGCGTGCCCCCAACCTGAAGTTTGTTCAGGTGTTGGGCGCTGGTGTCGACTACATGCTGCCGCTTGACTGGGTTCCGGCGGGACTAACGCTAACCAACAACTGCGGCGCCCATGTGCCAAAGGCGGCTCAGTCCGGGCTCATGGCGATCTTGATGGCCAATGCGCAGGTGCCGAAGCTGGTGACAAGCCAGAGGCGACGCGAGTGGAATCGCCTGTTCACCTCGACCGTATCAGGCAAGACGCTGCTTATCGTGGGTGTCGGGCATATTGGTGGCGGAATCGCCGAGCAGGCGAAAGCGCTTGGAATGCGAGTGCTCGGCGTACGGCGTAGTGATATTCCGCATCCTGCGGTCGATGAAATGCATGCCCCAGGCGCGCTTCATCTACTGCTGCCCAAGGCTGACATCGTGATGATCAACACAGCTCTAACCTCAAGCACGCGTTTCCTGATTGGACGTACTGAGTTTTCATTGATGAAGCGAGGCGCTGCCTTCATAAACATGTCTCGTGGCGGTCTGGTTGATCCCAAGGCATTGGAGGAGGCGCTTCGTACCGATCACATCAGCTGCGCAATTGTCGATGTGACCTTCCCCGAGCCCCTTCCGTCGGACTCGACCTTGTGGGATGCGCCCAACCTGATGATCACGCCTCATGTCCTGTCGGATGACCTCGACGAGTACATTCCACGAACGCTGGACATTTTTTTTGAGAACGTACGGCGATGCATTGCGGGAGAGCCTCTTACCAACGTTGTCGAAATCGACCGCGAGTATTGATTTCTTTGGCTGATACTTTTCTTGAGGGGAGATCTAGTCATGAAACAAACGAAGCCAGAATTTGATTCGACGAATACGCATGGACCCGGCCGCCGGAAAGCTATCAAGAACTTGGTGGTAGCCGCAGTCGCCTCGCCGATGGTGTTCACATCGCGCAAGTCAAAGGCAGCGACAATCAAGCTAACAGTCCGGGATCCCGGCGGACCCTACGTCAAGGCAATGACGGAAGCGTTCTACAAGCCGTTCAATGAAGCGATGAAGGGCGAGATTGTCGTAACGGGCGTAATTAGCCAGCATGAGCCGACCGCCTTGATCAAATCGATGGTCGAATCCAAGACGTACACCTGGGACATCGCTGGCGGGTTCAGTATCGCGTCGACCAACGCGCTCCTGGAGGGTCCGATATATCTTGAGAAGTTGGAGATAGACAGTGACCCAGAGGTGCAGGAAATTCCGACAAAGTTTCGGATGCCCTACCTGCTAGGGTATGAAGTGTTCACGTGTGTTCTTGCCTATCGGACGGACGTGTACCCGAAGAAGGCTCCGGTGCCAACCGGATGGAAGGATTTGTGGGACGTGAAGCGAATTCCAGGGGTCCGTTCGTTGCGAAAGAACCCGTTCTACACGATCGAGCAAGCAGTGATGGCGCAAGGAGTCCCCGGTAATCAGGTCTACCAGTATCTGCAGAAGAATGGCTTTGAGCCGGCCTTCAAATCGCTCGACCAGATACGCAAAAACGTCAATATCTGGTGGACGGGGGCTGCGCAGACTTCACAGCTATTGGCAACTGGAGAGGTGGACATGGTCCCGACCTTCAATGGACGCGCTCAGGACGCGATCGACGGCGGTGCACCCGTCGCGCTCTCCTGGAACGAAGCACTTTGGACGTACGGCGGCATGGCGATTATTAAGGGCGGCCCGAATATTGAGGCTTGTCGCAAGTTCATCAAATTCTGCGCGAATGCGCAGCGACAGGCAACGCTTGCCAGGTTCATTGCGGTCGGTCCGACCAATCCAAACGCCTTCAAGCACATCGCGCCTGCGCGAGCTGCGGTGCTCGGAACCGCGCCTGCTAATTTGGCGAAATCGATTGAGTTTGACGCGACCTTCTGGGGCAAGGAAAAGGACCGTGCGACGGACCGGTTCAATCAATGGATTCTGGGGTAAGTACCAGCGGCCGGTCAGTGAGGCTAGCGAGTCGCCGCTCACGCGACTCGCGCCGAGCGCGATTCTGTTCATCGCCGCTTGATTCGAAAGGATTGCGCGAGTGAGCCGGTTCGTGTGTTTTTCCAGTGACTGAAGCGGCTCACAAACTCCAGATTCGCGGACTGCGAAAAGCTTACGGCCCCGTCCTAGCGCTCGGCGGGGTCGATCTGGAAATGAAGGAAGGGGAGTTCGTCACTCTCCTAGGGGCGTCCGGTTCTGGGAAATCGACCATCCTTCTCATCATCGCAGGCCTGATTCAGCCCGATGATGGCGAAGTGTGGATCGACGGGAGGCAGTCCACGTACATGCCGCCGCACATGCGCGACATTGGCGTGGTATTCCAGAACTACGCGTTGTTCCCTCACATGACCGTTTACGAGAACATCGCGTTCCCCCTTCGAATGCGCCGCTATTCGGAAGCGAGGATCCGGGGGGATGTCGAGCGTGTGCTGGCAACCGTTCAGCTCTCCGGTCTGGGGCATCGACTTCCTAGCCAACTCTCAGGTGGACAACAGCAGCGCATCGCATTGGCGCGCTGCATGGTCTACCAACCGCCGATCATTCTGATGGATGAGCCGCTCGGTGCACTGGACAAGAAGCTCAGACAGCAGCTTCAACTCGAGATTCGTCGACTCCATCAAGCGCTCGGCATCACGGTTCTCTACGTGACCCACGACCAGGAAGAGGCGCTGGCGATGTCCGACAGGATTTGCCTCCTGAACAGTGGTGGGATAGAGCAAATCGGAACGCCAAGTGAACTCTATTTTCAGCCAAGAACGATCTTCGCTGCAGATTTTCTCGGCGAGTCCAACTTGCTCGATGCGACTTTGATTTCGAGGGACGACCGCAACGCCGATCTCCAGGGGATGACAGGCGCGAGAATCAAGGCGACGCTCGATCAGGAAATCGCGCCTGGACAGAGCGTGAAGTTCCTCGTTCGTCCAGAGAATCTTCGGATTCTGGAACCAGGCGAGCAGGCGGACAACGAACTCACCGCCAAGCTCCGCGACCGGATTCTTCTCGGACATGTCACAAAGCACTACGCAACCCTGCTCAACGGCAGCGAAGTCTCTGCTTCGCAGATGACCAAGCCTGGGCAACCCGTCCTCCATCCTGGCGAAGAGGTTCGCTTTGGCTTTGACCGGCAAAGCACGGTCTGCCTGCCTTTGGTTCAGTCCCGTTAGCAAAGCCGACGACGATGCAGGGCGCGACGCTTACCGGGGCACTGAACCTCACGCAACGTCGTCGTGATTGGATGGGGCTTTGGCCTCTACTGCCAGTCGTTTTGTATCTGCTCTTGCTATTCGTTTATCCGGTCGGACAGCTTCTTTGGCTCAGCGTCATTGACAGCCAAGGGAACCTGACGGCAGTGCACTATGTTCGGCTTTTCACCACGAGCACCTACGTAAGGGTATTGGGCGTCACATTTGAGATCGCGTTCTGGACGACGTTGATCTCAGTTCTCGCTGGGTATCCGCTCGCGTACCTGATCGCGACGGTGTCCAGCCGCGTGCGGAACATCTTGATTCTCTTCGTGCTCGTCCCGTTCTGGACCAGCTTCTTGGTCCGCACATTCGCGTGGCTCATACTGCTTGGGCGCAAAGGCGCGATCAACGATTGGCTGGCGACGATGGGCTTGATTGATGCTCCCCTGCCGCTGATCTACAACCGGGCGGGAGTGCTAATCGGCATGGTCCAGGCGTTGATGCCGATTGCTGTTCTGACGATGGTGACCGTCATGCGGACTATCGATCCAGCGCTCGTGGGGGCAGCGAGCACCCTCGGTGCGCGCGGCGGCCAATCGTTCTGGCGCATTTACTTGCCGCTGTCGATGCCGGGGGTGGCTGCAGGGGCTCTGCTGGTTTTCGTGCTTTCACTTGGCTTCTTCATCACGCCAGCGCTGCTTGGCAGCGGCCGAGAGGTGTTGATTGCACAGGTGATCATCGAGCAGATTGAGCAGTTGCTCAACTGGGGGTTTGCTGGCGCAGTGTCGGTCCTTTTCCTGTTTGCCACCCTGGCAGTCATTTTTCTGTACGAGAAGGCCTTCGGTCGGTCGATGCTGATCGATGACCCCAATGGTGCGAAGCACTCGACGAGGCCGACGGGACTCGTTGGGCGATGCGGATCTCTGGCAGGTGGGCATCTGATCGTTCTACTGGGATGGATCTGCGATCGTGCAGGCCAGGCGCTGGACTGGATCCGACCCGTTCAACCCGATCGTCCGCGTGCCGCAAGGTTCGCGCTTTCTGCTTTGGATAGTGGGAGTGATCACGCTGGTGTACTTGGCGGCTCCGTCGTTCTTTGTCATTCCAGTATCGTTCTCGGAAGCACCTTACATTCAGTGGCCGCCGGTCGGCTTCACGCTGGACAACTACAGACTATTCCTCGCGGACCCGATCTATGTGGGCGCAATGATCCGCTCGTTGGTCGTGGGACTCACATCGGCGTTACTTGGCCATGTTGCTCGGGGTGCCGGCTGCTTTCGTCTTGACGCGGCGTTCCGTACCGGGCAAACGCATTGTCCTGGCTGCCATCCTCGCGCCGATGATTCTGCCGCACATCATCATCGCGATTGCCTTGTTCTTTCTGTACGCCCAAGTCGGACTGGTCGGAACTATCCTGGGGCTGGTCCTCGGCCATGCATGCATCTCCGTTCCATTTGTCGTCGTTACGGTCATGGCCGTCCTGAAGACCTACGATGAGCGATTGGATCAGGCGGCATGGAGTCTTGGAGCAAACAAGTTTCAGGCACTAAGGCGTGTGACATTCCCCGTCATTTTCCCTGGAATCATCGCCGCATTTCTGTTCGCATTCGTGATTTCGCTTGATGAACTAAGCATCGCGCTTTTCATCAGCGGCGGTGCGTCGCCGACGCTTCCGAAACAAATGTGGGTCGACTCGATGCTGCGCGTGAGTCCGGTCGTCACGGCGGTTTCGACGGTCGTGCTTGTTTTTGTGACTTCGCTCATTCTCGTCGCAGAACTTGCACGCCGCCGCGTTGAAAGGCGTCTAGTCATTGATCGAGCGGAGGGGCTGTGAACAGAGTGATGATGAGTTCGAGGGAAGCGTTAAGCGAGGAGGGGCAGGCTGTCTACGACGAGATCATGGGCAGTCGCGGGAAGGTTGATGAAGCATTTCAGGTTCTACTACCGGCCCCCGAACTGCTTCGACGAGTCGCGCACCTCGGTTCATACGTGCGCTTTGGGTCCGGCCTGTCTGCTGCAGTCAGAGAGTGCATCATTCTCGCCACCGCTCGCCACATGGGATCGGAGTTTGAGTGGGCCGATCATGAGCCGCAGGCTCGAGCGGCAGGCGTTTCGGCAGAAACCATTCAATCGATCAGGGACGGCAACCTACCGGTCCACGGCAGCAATCCGGAGCGTCTCGTCGTTCAGTTCGTCCATCAAACGCTGCGCGATCAGAACGTCACGGATACCTGTTTTCGAAGTGTGCAAACCGAGTTTGGGACCGTGGGAACCGCGGAGATCGCAGCCACAATCGGTTTCTATTCGATGCTGGCGAACATCCTCACAGTGTTTAACGTGGGTCGATGAGCAAGAGCAATGGATAAGCGACTTGGGTTTGTCGGCGCCGGAGCTATGGGTAGTTTCGTTGGAGGGATGCTCGCTCGCGCGCACTATGACGTCACGCTGATTGACGGGTGGCCGGAGCACATCAAGGCAATCAAGGAGCAAGGGCTTCTTATCACTGGCACGCACGGTCGCAATCACCGTCGGGCTGAGGGCACTTCACATCCATGAACTTCACAAACTTGCCTTGACGCCGCTTGATGTCGCATTCATTTCGGTCAAGGCCTACGACAGCGAGTGGGCTACTGCATTAATCAAGGGCTACCTCAGCTCCTGATGCCATTGTCGTATCCCTCCAGAATGGTTTCAACGAAGCAACTATCAGCAGAGTGCTGGATGGGCAGCCGGTTATCGGTTGCATAGCCAGCACTTTGGGAGCGGAAATTTCGGGCCCGGGAGAAGTCAGTCGTGCCTACGAGCCCGGCGGAGATAGATATGAAGTGTTTCGCGTCGGCGAGGTAGATGGGACGATGACTGCGCGAGTGCGGTGGGTGGTAGACGTCTTGAACAGCGTCGACACTACAAAGGCGACATCCAATTTGTTTGGGGAGCGCTGGAGCAAGCTCGTTGCTAACTCGATGGTGAATCCGCTGGCGGCGATCACGGGCCTCCGGGACCGGGCGATGAGCATGAATTCCGAAGTGCGGAGACTGAGCATGCTGCTGGCGATCGAGGCGGTAAAGGTGGGTCGGGCGGCGGGGTATTCGCTGGTCCCGATATTCGGAATCCCGGTCGATCGGTGGGTCGCCGCGGGCAACGGGCAGGGTGTCGATCAGCTCGACCTCGATTTGGTGAGAATGGCCGAGCGCGCGACAGACAAAGGTCGCTCGTCCACACCATTGGACGTTGAGTTAGGACGCAGAACAGAGTTGGATTACTTCAACGGGCTCGTTATGTCCAAGGGCATCGAGTTGGGAATTCCGACGCCAGTGAACGATTCCGTGATGACAATTTTTAGGTCGGTAGAGCGAGGTGAGCTAAAGCCAGGACTTGCGAACCTTGAGCAGGTTCGCCGGGGCACCAAGGGCGCAGGTGACATTCAGTTGGTTGGTGGTTGAGCCGAGGCCTCCCGGTGGGGGCGATGGAGTCAATTGAGGAATGTCCAGCGGTGAGCGTCTATGGGCAGGGTCCAATGCAGCAGTACGGCAAGGGCGGAGCCCTGATGGTCGCAGCTGCAGCGTGTTTGGTTGTTAACGATGCCCTTTGCAAATGGCTGATGCCACAGTATCCCGCGGGTCAGATCATGGCTATTCGCGGAGCGGTGATGTTGGTGATCTTTCTGGGTGCTTCGCTGGCCTCGAACACTGTGGCCCGAGGAGTGACCTTCCGCAGCAAGAAAATTCATGCGCTACGCGGTGGCTTAATCGGCCTTTCCGCGTTGCTGTTCCTTAGTGGCCTGTCGGCCATGCCGCTCGCCAATGCAGTCGCGCTTTCCTTTACGAGCCCGCTTGCCGTGGCCGCATTCTCGGCTCCCATGCTAGGCGAGCGTGTAGAGGCCAAGCGATGGCTGGCGATAGGGGTGGGGTTTTTGGGGGTGCTGCTGATACTCAATCCAAGCCTGGAACACTACGGCCCGGCCAGCGTGCTTCCCGTTCTTGCAGGCCTAGCGATCGCCTTGTCCGATCTGCTCACACGTCGAATGTCGACACATGAGACGTCCGTATCGATTTCGCTGTCGACCGCGTTGGGAACGGCCGTTGTCGGAGGCTGCACCTTTGCGTTCGGCTGGCGCTGGCCCGACCAAGGTGCACTGATCGTGGTCGCGATTTGCCAGCATCTTCTTTCTGCTGGCCTATGTTTTGATGGCTCAGGCGTTCCGTGTTGCGCCTGCATCCTACGTCGCGCCGTTTCGCTACTCGGCGCTTGTCTGGAGTCTCGCAATCGGATTTGTGCTCTGGGGCCAGATACCTGATCACTTCGTCATCGTCGGCGCCGTCCTGATCATCATCGCGGGGATCTATCTAGTGAGAGTCAAATGGACACCCGGATGACACTGTCGTTCACGCGCCAAACAACTCGCGCTTTCTCTATTCAAGATCGACTTCTCATCAGAAACCGGAGTGTCCAAATGCTGGCGAATCCGATTCCATGGCCCGAAGGAAAGCGGTGTGCTGTTGCTCTTACGTGGGACGTGGACGCCGACAGTGGCCTTAACTACGCTCATCCTGATTCGGCGGACAACCTCGTTGCGACACAGTCATTTGTCAGGTACGGGCCGTCGATCGCTGTCCCGCGATTGATGGAGATCTTCCGCAGGCTCGAGCTACAACTGACGTTCTTTGTGCCCGGCTGGGTGATTGAACGCTATCCGGCGGCTATCGACTTGATCGTCAGTAACGGTCACGAGGTGGGACTTCACGGGTACATGCACGAACGTTCCAATCAACTTACACGAGACGAAGAGGCCGGTGTTCTCGTCCGGTCGCTCGACGCTTACTCGAAGCGCATTGGGGGACGCCCGCGTGGTTGGCGGGCTCCAGGTTTTGCCTTTTCCAGGCACTCCCTGGACCTGCTGGTCGATGCCGGTTTTGACTACGATTCGTCGCTGATGGGAGACGACATCCCGTACTCGATCCAGGGCACGTCAGGTCAGCTTGTCGAGTTGCCGACTGATTGGACATTGGATGACTGGCCGCACTACATGCACAACCGCGACTTCGGCTACACGATGCCGATCTCCGCTCCGGCGCGCGCGATGGAAGTGTTTCGCGCAGAGTTTGATGCTGCGCATGCGTACGGCGCGCTTTGGATTTCCGTCTGGCATCCGTTCCTGTCGGGCCGGCTCGCCAAGTTTCACGCGATCATTGAGTTGATCGAGTACATGCGAAGCCGTGATGGCGTGTGGTTCGCTCGCCTGGATGAGATTTGTGATCACGTTCGCCACTTGGGGACAGAAGGGAAGTGGCGTCCCTCAGTCGTGAGGATCCCCTCCTAGGCGGCCGGTCCTTAGGCTCGTGCCCATCTGTCCCTGACTCTCGACAAGCGAAAAAACGAGGGATTCCCAGAGTTCGCGCTGGAGCATGCAGCGGTTATGGAGACATCGCTTATGCTTCACCTGTTTCCTCAACTGGTTCACCTTGACCGCGTTCCGGATCATCCTTCGGCAATGTCGGGCACGTACGATGTTCACCCGCCCCATCAGCATTGGGTGCCTTCAAGCGGCGCCTTGTCGTCGGCGAAGAGCGCGACCGCGGATAACGGGAAGATGCTCTTTAATCATCACACGTCAGCAATTGCGGCGATTCTTCGCAACGAGTTCGCGCTAACGGGAACCCAGTGATGGCAGAGCGCGAGCGCGCAGAACCCGTCCAGCCTGTAAGCGGCACCGTCGTGCCGCGTTTTGCCGGACCGTCGACGTTTGCGAGATTGCCCGAGCTCCGCGATGTCGAGCGCTGCGACGTCGCAATACTTGGCATTCCCTTTGATGCTGGCACCAGCTATCGGCCCGGAGCCCGCTTTGGTCCAATGGCCATTCGGCAAGCCTCGCGGCATCTGCGTACGAATTTCCATCCTGCCTACGACACCGAGCCCTTTCTTGTGCAGCAGGTGGCCGATGCAGGGGATGTCGCTTGCAATCCTTTCAGCATTGCCGAAGCAATAGGTCAGATCCAAGACGCCGCAACAGCTTTGCTTTCGCAGGTAGGTGGCATCGTCAGTCTGGGAGGCGACCACACGATTGCGTTCCCTCTCTTGCGTGCTGTCAATCATCATGTAGGACCGGTCGCTCTAGTGCACTTCGACGCGCATCTCGACACGTGGGATACCTACTTCGGCGCTCCATACACCCACGGAACGCCGTTTCGCCGCGCGGCTGAAGAGGGATTATTCATGGACGCCGCCTCAATGCATGTTGGCATTCGAGGCCCGCTATACAGTCGGCAGGACCTCGCGCGTGATTCCGCGCTTGGTTTCAAGGTCGTGCATTGCGACGAATTTGAGACCGCCGGCATCGAGAGCGTCGTGAAACGCATTCGCAACTGCGTGGGGATCCACCCCGTCTATCTATCGATAGACATTGACGTGCTCGATCCCGCGCATGCACCCGGAACGGGAACGCCGGAAATTGCCGGAATGACCACGCGCGAGTTAGTGAATGTGCTGCGCGGACTGGCAGGCGTGAATATCGTCGCTGGCGATATTGTGGAGGTCGCTCCTGCATATGATCACGCCGAGATCACTGCACTCGCGGCGGCGACAGTCGCATATGAATTAGTCAATTTGTTCGCTCGTAGATCACAGGAGCCGAAGCGGGCGACGTTGTCTAGTGGCATGGGCAGATCGTCGGCGGATACATTGGCGGATTGAGTGAAGAGGTTCACCGCGTCATTGTTCGCGCGGCTCCTGGAGGAGGGTGGCTCCACTAGCGCGCTTACGAAGGCCTGCGGCACGTTCCCTGCGTCGATACCGACGTGTACTAACGTCGGCTTTCGGCCAGAAGCAGACTTGCGCGAGCGGCAGCTAGCTGGCTGCCGGCCGTTGATGCTTCACGGTGAGCGCTCCTGCACGAAATCGACATATATCGGCAGACGAACGGCAAGTCCCGAGAGCGACAGATCGACGTGCCCGCCCTCGATCATCCACACCCGTCCGCCGCCCGCTTTCACTTTCTCCATGAGCTCCTTAGCTGCCGGATCCTTTGACCATCCATCGTCAGCGCCATAGAGGACGCCAAGGCGTTGGACCACGTCCGCCGTAGCAGCATCGAGTGGATTCATCCATCGGGGACAACGGAGCAGGAATGGAATCGTCGGCACCTGAGCGGGAGCGGAGTCCACCAGTGCGCGCAGATCACCGCTCTTCGAACGCTTCAATGATTGAATGGCGAAGATCCCACCCATGGACAACCCGATCACGACACCGCGCCTGCCGCGTTCAGAAAGGCTATCGATGATTGCGTCGATGTCTCTTTGAATCGCCGCCGCGGTTGGATGGACGGTGCTTTCGGAGGCATATCCGCGATACTCGTACACAAACACTTCCCGCTTTGCAGCGAGCGCCAGACCACTTGCAGTCTCGGCCAACTGCGCCGCCGAAGATGCGCTTCCCTGCAGCAGAAGGATAAAGTGCTTCGCAGCCGTTTCGCTTTCTTGAGACGGCGGGGAATACGAATAGCCCTTCAGTGCGACTTGATCGTTGGTCTTGAACTCGAGCTCCCTCCTGGTGGCCTGGGTCGTCGGCAATACTGAGGAGTGATTCCGAGCCATTCGGACCCAGCTATTGACCAACACATCGGCGACCGAGCAGTCGTCAGCCGCCTCGGTCGAACCGCAAAGCATCATCAAGCACACGGCGATGAGAGGGGGCTTGACCGCCGCGCTTGAGATGTGCATCGCACCTCCGATCCCCGGCTACGCCGGAAGCAGACCGAGAATACTTCGCATCGCCTCGCGAACGTCCGCTTCGTGTGCGACGGACTTCCGCTGTGGGTCGAATGCGGACGTGTACTAATGTCGGCTATCGGCCAATCGGAATAGCAGCCGTAGCGTCGGGCGTCGTAACCTGGCTCGAAGGAGACCGGCGACACCGAGTTGGCCGTGTCATCGATGCGCGCCGTCGGGGCGCGACCGATAACCTCGCATCCATTCGCTTTGGTTCCGCTTGTCTTCTCAAGGCGCCCGCAGCCGCGGCACCGCCCAATCCACGAACGCGCGGACATTGGTCGACAACAGCCGTGCTTGCGGGTAGACGAGCTGGATCGGCACGGGCTCGGGCTCGAAGCTCTGCAGCACGCGCTTGAGCTTGCCGACGTCGAGCAGCGCCTGCACCTGGTAGCAAAGAAACTGGCCCGGACCGACTCCGCGCAGGCAGGCGTCGATAGCAGCGTCGACCTGGTTGGTGGCGAGCGCGGAGGGGACCTCGATCTGCGCGTGACCGTTGCCGCCGCCGAGACTCCATGCGTTGCCCGCGAGCGAGCCCGCTGAAGCTAATGCAGCGGTGGTGCATCAGATCCTGCGGTGTCTTTGGTGTTCCGGCGCGCTTCAGGTACGCCGGCGATGCGCAGACCACGCGCCGCGTCTGCCCGACCGGCACTGCGACCAGCGTCGAGTCGGGCAGCCGAGCGATGCGAACGCCCGCATCGATGCCTTCCTCCACCAGATCGACGATGCGGTCGAGCAGCGTGAGTTCGATCTGCAGTGCCGGGTGCCTGAGGACAAATTCGGTTACAAGTGGCGCCACTCGCAGGCGTCCGAACATCACCGGTGCGGTGATGCGCAGTCTGCCTTTGGGCGCTACGCGCCGTGCGGAAAGTGCGGCCTCGGCCTCGTCGACTTCGGCCAGCACGCGCTTGCTGCGCTCAAAGTATTCGCGACCCTCGTCAGTCGGCGACAGGCGCCGCGTCGTTCGGTTAAGTAAACGCACGCCCAGTTCGGCTTCGAGCGCGGCGAGCGTACGCACAACCGACGGCAACGATGTGGACAGGGTCTCGGCCGCGGCCGTGAGGCTGCCCCGATCGACGATGCGGACGAACGTCTCCATCGCGCGCAACTTGTCCATCGCCCGATACTACTCCGAGAAATGAAGTAATCAATTGCGTTGGCTGGCATTTATTCGAACCAAAGCAGCAATCAGACTTCGCCTTGTCGCCCAACGTGGCAGCAAGTCCAGAAATCGATCTCGAAAGGAGCACTCATGTCTCGCATTAACGTTGTCGATCCGAAAACCGCGACCGGTGCCGCCAGGACACTCCTGGACGCCGTGCAGTCGCAGCTCGGCGTCACGCCGAACTTGTTCCGCGTGCTCGCCAACTCGCCGAAAGCGCTTGAGGGCTTCCTCGGCCTGTACGGCGCAGCCGGTGGATTCGCACTCGATGAAGCCACGCGCGAGCGCGTCGCGCTCGTGGTCGCGGAGAGCAACGCTTGCCAGTACTGCGTCTCCGCGCACACCGCGATCGGCCGCGGTGCCGGCCTCTCGAATGAGGAAATGCTGCTCAATCGCAATGGATTGTCGAGCGACGTGCGTGCCGCCGCGGCGGTCGCGCTGGCGAAAGCACTGAACGAAAACGTCGGCGGTATCACGACGGCCGAACTGGACGCTGCGCGCGCCGCAGGACTCTCCGACAAGGAGATCGTCGAAGTCATCGCCGTCGTGGTGCTGAACATCTTCACCAACATCATCAACAAGGCCTCGCAGGTCGAGATCGACTTCCCGAAAGTCGCGTTGCTCGCGCCGCAACGACGCGCTGCCTGAAAAGAGGAAAGCTGACATGAGCGGTGGTTTCGCCGAAGTCGCCTTCACCCCCGCCGTGCGGGCCCTGCAGGAGTCCCGCGGCTCGCGTGCGCAATACGCGCGCATGCAGGCGAAAGCCGAGCCCGGCAGCGGGCTTGGTCCGGACGAGTCCGAGTTCCTTGCGGCGGCCGACAGCTTCTACCTGGCGACCGTCAGCGAGACGGGCTGGCCCTATGTGCAGCATCGCGGCGGCCCGCGTGGCTTCCTCAAGGTGCTGTCGCCGCGGCAGATCGCGTTTGCGGACTTCCGCGGCAACCAGCAGTTCGTCAGTGCCGGCAACGCGGCGACCGACAATCGCGCTTCGCTGATCGTGATGGACTATGTGCACCGGCAACGCCTGAAGCTGCTCGGACACCTGCGGTTCATCGAACTGGCAGAGGCGGATGCCGATCTTGTACAGCAGGTCGAGCTGCCCGGCTATCGAGCCAGGGTGGACCGCGTTGGGCTGATCGACGTAGCTGCGTTCGACTGGAATTGCCCGCAGCACATCACGCAGCGCTTCACGCTGGATCAGGTCGAGGCGGCGGCGCGGCCGCTACACGATCGGATCGCCGCGCTGGAGGAAGAACTACGCGCCGCGCGGAGGTCGAAGAGGATCCCCACGAAACGACTGGAACTAGGAGTCTCGCTGAGATCCCGAGGGACGATCACGATCAATGGGATCTCTGCGATCTCGTCCGTTTTCGGCCAAGAACGGTCATCTAACAATTAGTTGGCTGGCTTGCTGAAAACAATATAGGACTGTCAAGTGCGATCATTGAGCTTCAACGCACATCGATGACGTAGCTTGAAGGTAGACATTTTTTGCGCTCTGCGACATCAGAGGACGTCCTCGGCGGTCGCGCAGGTTCTGATTCAATCGCGCGCCGAGCACTTGCCGTTTGCACCGTCGGCTCACTCACCCGACGACCTTCGTACTTGGGTTGCTGATCGATTAATACCGACCACTGATGTCATCGTGGCCGAGCATGAAGGGCGGGTTATCGGGGTTTAGCAACCTCTTGTGTACAGGGGTACTTCTTGGATTGATCAGATGTACGTGCAGCCTGGCTGGACCGGTGTAGGAGTGGGAAAGCAATTGCTTGATCACGCCCATCAGCGTCTTCCGCGTCCGATCCGGCTCTACACGTTTCAAGCGAATGTTGGAGCACGCCGATTTTATGAACGGCACGGCTACCAGGCGATTGAATTCACGGACGGTCAGACCATGAGGAGCGTTGTCCAGACGTGCTTTACGAAGGCCGAGATAAATGCGGCGATTGGTGCCTGAACGGCCAATTGCAGACACTCCACGCAATCAATAGACAAATGGAAAGCCGGCAACCGGGAAACCAATCCAGGGCACTGGAGAGAGAATTGCAATAATTGGCGCCGACGGCGTCGAACAGATTGAACAAAAGGAAGCAGACCGTGGCCCGCATTCTGCTGAAGACGACCATACCGACGACTGAGGATGACTGGTCGATCGCTCGCTTCTCGATGCTGCGCGATCTGCTGGGCGAGAGCCATCAGGTCGAAGCGCGCGACCGCATCACGGATGAAACAGGCGATGACGTCGATCTTGTCGGCGGGAGCGCTACCATTCGACCAGATCTGGTTGTTCGCAGTTGACATGACCAATGGGCGCCGACTGCGGCCGACATCGCCGGCATCGAAGCGTTTCGGCGCCGAGGCGGGGGGCTTCTTTGACGCGCGATCACTTCGACCTCGGGAGCGGTCTCTCGAAGCTCTCCGGCATCGGTGCCGCTCATCATTTCCACAACGTCAACCCAGAAACGGAGCCCGAACGCCGTACGCGTGATGATCCGTTCACGCTGCAAATCGATTGGCCAAACTATCACTCAGGCGCAAACGGCGACTATCAGGAGATCGAAGCGATCACGCCGGCCCATCCGTTGCTGCGCCGGGCGGACGGCGGAGGGATTCGTTACTTGCCAGCGCATCCTCACGAAGGCGCCGTGAGCGCGCCGACGGAGTTGGGAAGCGCTGCGCGGGTGGTTGCGCGGAGTACGAGCAGCGTGACGGGACGACCCTTCAATCTGATGGTGGCGATCGATCGCTATCGGCACGATGGGGCAGATCTCGGCCGCGCGGTCGCCGAGGCGACTTTCCATCGCTTCGCGGACTACAACTGGAATACCGCCGCGGGCTGCCCAAGTTTTGTCAATGAGCCGCCCGGCAACGGGTTGCAGCGCGAGCCCAGGGCGCTAAACGACACGCGCGACTATGCACGCAACATCGCGGAGTGGCTCAGTCGTTCGTAGTCCGTGCGTGTCCGTCGCCGCTTAGGACCCGTCAAGCCCGCCCACCGCGCCGAGGCGACAGCGATCATCGGGACAAGGGCGGCATCGTCAGCATCGCGGACAAAACAGCGGGCCGCGGTTTGCTCGCTTCATACACTTGCTTACCGCTTGACCGGTCCGGGCGAACGGACATCGGCTTGAGAGCGGGCGCTGATGCTCTCCGGCGGAGCCGTAAACGAAACATGACAAGGTTGCGATTTCCGTTCGTGGCTTCAAGCCAAACCACGAACTGGTTAGCTAGCTCGTCGCCTGCGACGAGGCGCTTGCCGGTAAATCGTTCAAGAGAAGCCTCAGTTCTGCGTTAACGACGCGCTGAAGTATCGCGCGCAGCCCCCGATCATTGGATGATCACTTCACTGCAGACTCAATAATTTTTCTTTCAGCCTTTCGTCGGCGCTTTGTTAGAGGAGGCCGAGGCAGTACCGGCCTTGCCCCGAACTCCGGCTTCAAAAGCGTGTCGCGGCCCAAGAGCTCGAGCGCCGTAGCAATCGCCGTCTCCAGCTGACGGTCCCGCTTGGCCGCCACGTCTTGCGGTGCATTGTCGATGACGACGTCAGGATCCGTCCCATAGTTCTCGACGCCCCAGCCGACGTCGGAGAACCAGAAGGAGAACTCAGGCTGCGTGGTCTGCGTGCCATCGACCAGGTTGTGACGCGGATTGATGCCGATCACACCGCCCCAGGTGCGCGTTCCCACCAGCGGACCTATCTTCATCAGCTTGAAGCCGTGCGAAAAAATGTCACCGTCAGAGCCGGAGTGTTCGTTGGTGAGCGCAACCACCGGTCCGGCCACCGCCTCGTCCGGGTAAGACATCGGACGGGTCCAGCGGGACACGTCGTAACCAATACGACGGCGGGCTACCTTCTCGAGCAGCAGCGCCGAAACGTGACCGCCGCGGTTGTAGCGGACATCGACGATCAGAGCGTCGCGCTCGCATTCCGTCCCGAAATAGCGATGAAACTCCGCGAAGCCAGCGGCCATCATGTCGGGTAAATGTAAGTATCCGACTCGCCCGTTGGAGCGCTCATGCACAAAACTTCGATTGCGCTCGACCCACTCGCGGTAGCGCGCGGGAACCTCGTCGTTCAAAGTCGTCAGCGTGACGTTACGCGTCGTCTCGCCATCTGCTGACTTGAGCGTCACTTCGACCTTGGCGGCCGCCTGATGAACCAGTAGCGCCTGCGGTGGGCGCTCACGCGAAACCTTCTGTCCATTGATGGCAACAATCCGTTCGCCCACTCGGGCTTCGACTCCTACAGCATTCAAAGGTGAATCGGCGGCAGCGTCCCACGGATCACCCCGGACGATGTGAGTGATCTCGTAACTGTCGTCTTCGGGGATGAAGCGCAGGTCTGCCCCCAGGTAGCCCAGGGCGACAGACGGAGGACGCCTGTGATCGCCACCGCTTTCATACGCGTGCGACGTGCCGAGCTCGCCCTGCATCTCCCAGATCAGGTCGGACAGTTCGCCGCGCGTGGCAACCCGGTCGAGCAGCGGTGCGTACAGCGCATACACCGACTGCCAGTCGATTCCGGACATGTCCTCGACCCAGAACTGATCGCGCTGCAGACGCCACACTTCGCGCAGCATCTGCTTCCACTCGGCGCGCGGATCGACCGACAAACGAATCCGATTCAGGTCAACCCAACCTGATTCGCGCGACGGTTTGTCGCCGGCGTCCTTTTCGGCCGCCTCGTGATCTCGGGACCGCTTGGGCAGGGCGGGCAGGGCGCGCAACCGCTTGTCATCGCGATACACCAGCGTCGTGCCGTCTTGTGAGACCTCGAAGTCGTTAACACCATCGACGACAGGCTCTGTCCGCAAAGTCCGCAGATCAAACAGCTCGAGCCGTCCTTTTTCTTCCTTGTGTCCGCCGCGGCCGTGCGCACCGACAATCGGTGCAATGCTCCACACGACCTTGTCATCGGCCGCGCCGGCGATCTTCGCAAACCGATTCTCGGGGACGGGAAACGCAGCGATACGCGAGACGATCCCGTCCAGGTCGACGCGCACTGCGGCGGGCGCCGGCGTTGGCTTGGGCTCCGCATCTTGAGAAGGGCGCTTTGCGAGACTCTGAGGTTCGGGCTCGAACGGCGGCCGGCCGCGCGCTTGCAGCGCGATCAGATACGGGCGAGCGGCCCGCGGAAAGCTCAGTTCGAACTGAACACTGTCGTAGACCGGATCGAACGTTCGCAGTGAGAGGAAGTACAGATACCGTCCGGCGGGATCGAACGATGGACTGAAGTCCCGAAACTCGGGCTGGGTCACCATCGTGCTGGTCTGAGTCGCCAGCTCGTGCAGTTTGATTGCCTGGTGTCGCGTGCTGGTTGCGAATGTGTAGGCAAGCCATGCACCGTCGGGCGCCCACGCGAGATCTTCGCTCTGTCCGCATTCGCTGCGGTCGACCCGCATGATCTTGTTGTCTTGGAGGTCGCCGATCAGCACCTCGTTGCGGTGGTTCGCAAGAGCGACACGGCGGCCACGCGGCGCGGCCTTCATCGCGACGACGCGACCAATATCCCACGGCAATTCGCGACTTGAATCACCATCGAATACCACAACGCGCTCGTCACCCGACGCATCGCTGACAGCCACCACGGTCGTGCCGTCGTCCAACCACTGGCCGTGCCGGTAGCGCACGCCGTCGGGCGCGCCGAGCTGGCGTACTGCGCCTTCCCATAACGCAAAACTAAAGAGCTTGCCGCGCGCGTCGACAGCGATGCTGTGGCCCGCCGGATGGATATGCACCGGACCGAGATGGTCCTCGGCTTTCACGAACTTGCGCACCGCCTGCGTCCGGTGCGACAGGATCTGAATGTCGAGCCGCTGAACCGTGTCGCTCGCCGGGTCGAACAGCCAGATGTCGGCGCCGCATTGATAGACGATGCGCGTGCCGTCGGTAGAGGCGTGCCGGGCGTAGTAGGTGTCGTGATCTGTGTGCCGCGCCAGCTCCGAGCCATCGGGCAAGCACGAATACAGGTTGCCGACACCTTCGTGATCCGACAGGTAGTAGACGCGGCCGTCGATCCACATCGGGCTCGTGACGTTGCCGCCGATCTCGTTCATGCGCCGGAACTCGCCATTGCCCTTGACGTCGATCCACAGATGGCCGGCAGTGCCGCCCTTGTAGCGCTTCCAACGCGCAGGGTCTGCGGTGTTGCGACCGATGATCTTCAACCCCTTTGGACCGAGCGCCAGGTGATTGACCTGTCCTAAGGGCAGCAACTGCGGAGCTCCGCCGTTCGGCTCCAGTGTGTACGCGCGGTAGTTGCGGAAGAACGGCTGACCGTATGTGGTGACGAATAGGACGTGGCCTTCAGGTGTCCACCCGCGCACCATCGTGTCGGGTCCAAGCCAGGTCATGCGGCGCGCCAATCCGCCGTCGCTTGCCATTAGATAGACCTCGGCGTGCTGCTCATCGCGGCTGACAAAGGCGATCCAACGACCGTCAGGCGATAGGCATGGCGTCGAAGGCTCGGAAAGCCCCGCGGTCAATCGACGTGCGATACCGCCGGAAGCGCTGACCTGCCAGATGTCATCGTCAGTGACGAAGACGATGCGGTCACCTAGTAGGTTGGGGTGACGCAAATACGCTTGGTTATCTTTGTGCATGGGCTTTCTTATCGAAGCGCTCGATCGTGCAACGTTTACGCAAGCTCTTGTCGCACTATTCCGCTTGGGATCCGTCCACTCCCAGTCGCGCCGGTTAGCTGCTGTCCGTGAATCGGCACCTCAATGTCTGTCATTGGCGAACTGTGCGTCGCGTGCGCACGGTGAGAGTTCGAAAATCCATGAAATCGTACAACCACTCGGTGCAGTTCTTGGTAACATCTAAGCGTGTTGCCGTGTGATTTGGAGCACCATTGGCCTTGCCAAGGTTGAGGTCGCGAGTTCGAGACTCGTTTCCCGCTCCAAGTTTTGTAGAGAGGGGAGCCGCCGCGCTTCCCTTTTTTGATTCAAGATCATGGCGGGGTGGCAGAGTGGCCATGCAGCGGACTGCAAATCCGTGTACGCCGGTTCGATTCCGACCCCCGCCTCCATTTCCCCTCTGACAGGATTTTGCCGCGTCCACCGCAGCCAGTGCCCGGTGCAGGCAGAGGCGCTTTGCGCGTAACGGTCGCGCGTGCGGCGAGTTTTATCTGGCGGAACTGGCCCGGTGGCCGCCGTGGCCCATGATGAACACGTCGGTCGACCGAATAGCGGAAGCCGGCTGGATGACTTCCCTTCTTTGCGTGCGCCTAACAAAATTGAGATCGATTAGGAGTGAACGCAATGGACTTTTTTGACTGGCTCATCGTGCTCTTCTCGTTTGCGACCGCGCTGTACCTCATGTTTGACGGAGGGAGCCCAAATAGAGACTGGCCACCGCTCATGCCACGCAAAGGTGACGACGAAGGTCGCCTCGGATAGCTGCGCCACTGTCGTCGGCTGCGGCATGTGAAGACCGAGCACGGGGTTATCTGTTCAGCCTTCCAGACACATCGTCCGCAACATCGGCGGAATGGAGTTACTCGCGCTGCCGAAGATGGAGCAGTTCGCGCAAGACTTGACCGGGCCTGAGTGCTCGGACAGATGATGTCGGTGCGAAGATGCACTTACGCATCGAAGGCGGCTTGGTTGAGTCAAGCACTAAGCCGAGAAAACGGCCAATTCCGCCAAGAAATTGTCCTTACACGCGGTCCGAGGCCACTACTGGGACACCGCCGCGATTGTCGCCAAGGCGGCGCCGCAACTTTTAATCTAGATTAGCACGCGCTCAACTGGCTGCAGTGAGGATGCGCGAGACATGGGCAGAGGAGGACAAAGTGGAATTCAAAGACATCATCTACGAAGTCCAGGATCACGTGGCGCGCATCACGATCAATCGCCCCAAACAGCTGAACGCTTTTACAGGCGATACGCTGAAGGAGCTCACTCTCGCAGTCGAGACCGCGGGCGCGGATGACGACATCGGTGTGGTCGTCCTGACCGGTGCAGGTGATCGCGCCTTTTCCGCCGGCGGCGATGTCAATTGGGAAAAAGAAGGCGGACTCGAGCGGCAAATTCTTGAGCCCTACTTGTTTCACGTCACGTTGTCGCGCTGCCTGAAACCGACGATTGCCCGTGTCAACGGCTATGCAGTGGGGGGCGGACATCACATGGCGTACTTCTGCGATCTGACGATTGCCTCCGAGCAAGCGATCTTCGGGCAGAACGGGCCGCGGGTGGGAAGCCCGGCGTGCGGTGCGATCGTCAGTTATCTGACGCGAGTCGTCGGCGCGAAGAAGGCGCGTGAGATCTGGATGTTGTGCCGCCGATATACGGCCAAGGAAGCGCTTGAGATGGGCATTGTCAACACGGTCGTTCCGCACGCGCAGCTCGATGAAGAGGTCGACAAGTGGTGCAAGGAAATCCTTGCGCTGTCTCCGACGTGCATGAAGATCCTGAAGGCCTCGTTCGTCGAGGAATACAACGCGTTGCTCGGTCAAGGCGACGAGCTGCGTCGCTACATGGTCACGCCCGAGTTCTGGAAGTACGAACAACAAGAAGGCGCTGCTGCTTTTCTAGAGAAGCGCGCACCGGATTTCTGGGCTGCGCGCGCAGCGGGCAAGCGAGCCTGATGCAGCTTTTTTCGCCTGCGGAAAGGCGCAAAAGCGCTGGTGCCCGGGGCGGGAATCGAACCCACATGCCTTTCGGCCCAGGATTTTAAGTCCTGTGCGTCTACCAATTTCGCCACCCGGGCGGCCGGGAACGGATGGTAACGCGTGCGCATTCGTCTTATCGGCCTAAGCCATCAATGCAACTTGACCTAAAATGCATCCCCAGCGAAAGTGAGCGTGCGGCTGATTCCGGCCCGCCGCACAGGGCGCGATGAAAGTATTCGATCTTTGTTGCGATCAGGAACACCCGTTCGAAGGCTGGTTTGCTTCGGGCGAGGATTTCGATCGCCAACTGGCGGTCGGCATGATCGAGTGTCCGGTGTGCGCAAGTAGCCGGGTGCGCAAGCTGCTGTCGGCGCCGCGCCTCAACCTGGGGGGAGCCGAAGATGCGCCGGAGTCATCGGGCAAAGAACCGGTGGCCATGCCAAACGGTGAGTCGATGCGCTCGATGATGTTGCAAATCGCGCGCCACATTGCGGCGAACAGCGAAGACGTCGGCGAACGCTTCCCGGAAGAGGCTCGCCGCATTCACTATGACGAAGCGCCGAAGCGTTCGATCCGCGGGATGGCGTCGAAGGAAGAGGCGGCGGACTTGAAGGACGAAGGCATCGAGGTCATGCCCGTGCCATTCGGCACTCTGCTTAAGAATCCATTGCAGTAACTCTCAGCGCTGAAAAACGCGCGAGCGCTTGTTGCAACGTGCGATCTTCCTTGGCGAAGCAAAAGCGCACGACGTGGTGTTCGACCGGCATGTCGTAGAACACGGACACCGGAATCGACGCAACGCCGTAGTCCGTAACCAACTTCTTCGCAAACTCTACTTCGGTCAGATTCGATATCTGCGAATAGTCGGCGAGCACGAAGTAAGTCCCCTCGCAAGGAAGTGCGCGAAACGGTGTGTCCGCCAGTCCCTGGACAAACAAATCACGCTTGGCCTGGTAGAAGCCCGGCAAGTCCAGGTATGGCTGCGGGTCCGCCAAATGTTCGGCAAACGCGTGCTGCGCGGGCGTATTGACCGCGAACACCATGAACTGATGCACCTTGCGAATTTCAGCGGATATCGGTGCGGGCGCACACGCATATCCGACTTTCCACCCGGTCGTATGAAAGGTCTTGCCGAAGCTCGAGATGACGACGCTGCGTGCCGCCAGCATCGGAGAGCGCATGACCGAGCGGTGCGGCACGCGGTCGAACACGACATGTTCGTACACTTCGTCTGAGACGAGCAGCACGCCGGTTTGATCAACCAGGCGCTCGAGCGCCAAAATATCGGCGTCTCGCAGCACACGGCCGGTGGGGTTATGCGGAAAGTTGATCAGAAGTAGCCGCGTCTTGCTCGTCACTGCAGCGCGCACTGCGTCCCAGTCAGGTGCGTAGCCGTGCGCGTGATCGAGTGGCACGAACACGGGCCGGCCGCCGGCCAGCACGATCGCAGGCACATAGCTGTCATACACCGGCTCGAGCACGATCACTTCATCACCGGTGTGCACAAGCGCAAGAATCGTGGCCATCAATGCCTGCGTCGCACCCGCCGTGATCGTGATTTCAGCATCGGGATCGTGCCGACACCCGTACAGCGCTTCATTCTTATTCGCTATAGCTTCGCGCAGCGCGGGTACGCCGGTCATAGGAGCGTATTGGTTATGTGACGCCCGCATCGCGTCCGTCAGACGCTGCTGTAATCGGGGATCGCAATCGAAATCCGGAAAGCCCTGACCCAGATTCACCGCGCCGTGTTTGACGGCCAACTGCGACATCACGGTGAAAATAGTTGTTCCTACCCGAGGCAGCTTGCTGGCGGACTGAATCGGGCGCATAAGGCCTGTAACTATACTTTCGCGCTTCATCCATGCAGAAGTGACATGACGACTGCCGAAAAAAACAACTTGACGGTCACGGCGACGCAAGCAAATCGTTTCCGCGCTCGCCGCGGCTCGACTTCGATGAGGCTTGCCGCATAGCTTGATCGGGCTCGTTGAAGGCATGCAGGTCAGCCAAGGTTTCGATAGTGGTGCGATTGAAGTGATCGCGTGCGGCGACTCGAGCGCCGACTTAGCGATTCGACACGACGTCACCGCCGGTGGCGAACCAAGCGAGTTCCTGCAGTGGTTTCATTTTCGCGTCGGTGGCGCGGAAAACAATGGCGCGGAACTGCGCATCGTGAACGCAGGCGCCACCACCTATCCGGACGGATGGCGCGACTACCGCGCAGTCGCCAGCTGGAACCGGCGCGATTGGGAACGAATTCCTACACGCTATGACGGGCAAGTTCTGACAATCAGCCTACCGCCTGCACCCGGCCCGTCGTATATCGCTTATTTCGAGCCGTATTCGTGGGAACGTCATCTGGTGCTGTTGGCAGACTGCATCTCACGCGGCGCGCGAGTGCGACGGCTCGGCGCCAGCATTCAAGGACGTGACATCGATGCACTTGTTGTCGGCAAGGGCGAGCGACCGGTATGGATCATCGCGCGGCAGCATCCGGGCGAAACCATGGCCGAATGGTTTGTCGACGGATTGCTGCAGCGTCTGCTCGACGAAACCGATGAGCCGGCGCGGGCGCTACGCCGCGCCGCAACGCTTTACATCGTTCCCAACATGAATCCGGACGGCTCAGTGCTCGGCAACCTGCGCACCAATGCGTCAGGCGCCAACCTGAATCGTGAATGGCTCGCGCCGTCGGCCGAACGCAGCCCGGAAGTGCAGTGCGTGCGCGACGCGATGCACGCGACCGGGTGCGATGCGTTTTTCGATATTCACGGCGACGAGAATCTGCCGTACGTGTTCGTCGCGGGCTGCGAGATGTTGCCCAACTTCACGCCGCAACAGGCGGCCGAGCAAGAGGCATTCGCGGCTGACCTGCGCACGGTGAACTCGGATTTTCAGAGCGAGCACGGATATCACGCCAGCAAATACAAGGACGACGTGCTGAAACTCGCGTCGAAGTACGCGGGTCACACCTTCGGCTGCTTATCGCTGACGCTGGAGATGCCGTTCAAGGACAACGCCAACGCGCCCGATTTGCGCTTCGGCTGGAGCAGCGCCCGCAGTGCGCGCCTCGGTGCAGCGATGCTTGAGCCGATTTATCGCCATCTGGTCCGCACGGGGTCGAGCGCGTGACGGTCGCGGCCGGTACTCGCCTTACGTTGCGCCGCGCGCGGTGGCTCGATCGGCCGCGTATTTACGAGTGGCTGACGCAGTCGGATCTGGCGTCGAACACGATGGGCGCACCGTTTTTTCCCGAACGACCTGTGCCGACACTCGATGAGTTTTCAGCCAAGTACGTCAACGCGTACTTCGACGGCACGCGGCCTTATGCGGGACGCATGTTCGTCATCGTTGCCGGCGGCGATGAAATCGGGTGCGTGTCGCATGGTCCGATCGATCTATTGAACGACGTCGTCGAGCTCGACATCTGGTTGACCGAACGGCGCTTGACCGGCCGTGGGCTCGGCTCCGAGGCGCTGGTGCTGTTGGCCGACTGGATGCAGACGAACTATGGTGTCAACCGGTTCCTGGTGCGGCCCTCGCGCCGCAATGTGCGGGCGCTCCGCGCGATGCGGCGCGCCGGATTTCGCGAGACCGATTTGCCGGCAGCGGAAGTGATCGAAAAGCTTCACCTACCGCCGGGCGACTACACCGACGAAGTGCTGCTGTTCCGCATCTTGCCTGTGCCGCCGGCGACTTTGGCGCCGGACCCGGCGCGCATCTATGTGTTCGTCGACAGCGAGTTCACGAGCCTGCTGACGCCGGAGCTGATCAGCATCGGCGCGGTGGCCACCGACTCGACGGCGTTCTATGCCGAAGTCAAAGGCTGGAACCAGGAGCGTTCGACCGACTTCGTCAAACAGATCGTCGTTCCGCTGCTCGACGGCGACGCAGTGCCGCTGGAGATGGCAGCCGAAGCGTTTTCCGCGTGGCTCGACGAACGCGCAGGCCGCGCACCGACGACGATCATCAGCGACTCAGGATACGACCGCTGGGCGTTGACGGAACTACTCGGTCGCGAAGACCTGCCGAGCGGAATCGACTGGAAGCGCGTGCCGATTTCGTACGAAGAGGTCGATGAGGCGGCCAAGCAGCTGAAGCTGCGCCGGCATCATGCGCTGGATGATGCGCGGGCGCTGCGACAGTTGGTGATGCGCACCTAGCGTTCTGACACAACCAAGCCGCGAATCGTCTACTGCAAATCCGCCGCGTGCCGCTTCAGTTGATCCAGCGTCACGACTTCGAGCGCTTTTTCGTGCGTAGCTGTCAGCAGAACCTGCGGTGCTGCGCCTGCTTCGAATGCTTCCCTCCAGCGTGCAACGCAAATGCACCAGCGGTCACCTGGCTTTAGTCCCGGAAAGTCGAACTCCGGATGCGGCGTCACCAGATCGTTGCCGCGTTGAACCGAGAAGTCGAGAAACTCGCGCGTCACTTTCACGCACACGGTGTGCGAACCGACATCTTGCGGGCCGGTGTGGCAATAGCCATCGCGGTAGAAACCCGTGGCGGGAGAATCGCAACAGCCGGTCAGTTCGCTGCCGAGAACATTGCGAGCCGACGAGGGCTTGTCCGGATCGCGCATGAGCTAGCTTTTGCCGTCGCGAGCGGGTCGAGGTTCCGGTGGTGGCAGCGCTTCAGCGGTGCGTTCGAGCCACGGCACGAGTTCATCGAACAGCGTCGTCAACGCGCGGCTCAACGCAGCAACTGCGGACGGGGCATTCTCTGCGGCTACCGGCGCCGATGCGGTGAACCGCTTGCGCTCGACCAAGTTGCGTCCACGGCGTTCGATCAGCTCGGCGGTGACTTCAATGCGAGCGGTACTGGTGCGAACATCGTGGACGAATTCGTTGACGCCGACGTTCAAAATCAACCCGCCGCCGATGCCGCCGCCCAGCCGTGAGACCGACTCGAACATGCCGCGTGCTTCGATGCGCTCGGTCAGCAATTGCACGATGCGCGCCGACGGACGATCAGTCCAGCTCGCAAACTGATAGAACTCACGCTGTTGTCCGGCGCGTGAGTACGCCATTGAATGGGTGTCACCGATCGATTCGAAGGGTGTGGTCGAAAGCAGGAGCCGACGATCGATCGGTGTTGAACGCGGCTGAACCTTGGGCGACAGATCTTCCAGCCGATACTGCGCCTGCGGACTTCCTTCGCCGCCCAGTCCCACATTGATGCACGCAGCGGTAAGTGCGGCAGTGCTTACGGCAAGAAGCAAACGGATCTGCGGAGGTCATGTCACTCACCCGGCCCACGTTGCGCCTTGCCTGGACCGAGCAGGGCTGCGCGCGGGTCGCGCAGCTGATCGAGCAAGCGCGTCATCGCTTCGACCGTCGAACGCAATTCGATGACCGCGACCGTGAACTGCTCATCGGTCGACGACGCAGCGTCGGAAAAAGTTCTCGCCAGCGCGTTAGATTTGCTTTTCGAGCGCCAACGCTGCCGTCGAAACGTCTTGCAGCGTTTGATCGACTTGCTTGATAGCGGGCGCGAGCTGGCTTCCGGTCGTTTCGGCGACTTGCGCAAACTTGGTCGCCGCACGCCCGACATCTGCGGCGGCCGCGTTGACCGCGACCAGCGTTTTATCCAGATCTTCCATGCGCTGATTAAGCCCCGCCGTCAGTGATTTGAGGTTGACCAACGAGGCAGTAATCGCAGCGCGATTGTCCGCAGTCAGGATCGAATTGATGTTTTCGAGTGTTTCGGCGGCGATGTCGCCGATGTGCCCGACCTTACCGGCAATCGCATCGAAGCTTGATTCACCTTCGGCGATGACAGGATATGGCTGATCGTCGCGAACCTCCGTCAGTGGCGGACCAGGCGGCTCGGGTGTGATCAAGCTAATACGCGCAATACCTGTCACGAAGTTGCGAGTGACGATCGCGACCGTATTCGTTCGAACCGGTGCGCGCCGGTCGGTGCGTATCGTCACCCGCACGCGATTGATCTTCTCGGCAAGCAGATCGTAGTCTTCGACGCGGCCGATCTTGATGCCGCGCATGTCGACGTCGGCGCCGATCTGCAGTCCATCGAGCAGCTGGCGTTCGAAGTAGATCGTGTAGTACCTGAAATCCCCGCGCGCGCCGGAGCGGTTCAACCAGATTACCGCCGCAATCAGCGCCGCGACCAGCACGATCAGCGCGATTCCGACGTAGGTGTACTTGGCTTCCGCTTCCATTGTCGGCGAATTCTACGAGACGGGCTCGCCGTGACGGTCCACCATCGTTCGCACCGAGAAGTAGGACTGAATCCATTCGTTATCGACGCTCAGAATCTCGTCGATGCTGCCATCTGCCAGGACCTTGCCCGCTTCCAGCACGATGATGCGGTCGACTACGGTCAGCAGCGTGTCCAGATCGTGCGTCGCCAGAAAAACCGTGATGTCCAGATCATCGACCAGCGAACGCACCAGTTTGTCGAACGTGCGTGCGGTCGTGGGATCAAGACCGGAAGTCGGCTCGTCCAGAAACAGCACTTCGGGCTCGAGCGCCAAGGCGCGTGCAATTGCGGCGCGCTTACGCATGCCACCCGATAACTCGCTCGGCATTTTCTCTGCGGCGTCCGCTCCGAGGCCGGCCTGTGCAAGCCGCAATTTGATCAGCGGATCGAGCAGGGCAGGTGGCACCCGAGCGTGCTCGACCAGCGGTACCGCCACATTTTGTGCGACCGTCATCGACGAGAACAGTGCGCCATCCTGGAACATCATGCCAAAGCGTCGGCGCATTGCGTTCAGCTTTTCTTCCGAGTCCTGCCAGACGTCGGTGCCGAGAAGACGTATTCGCCCACCGGTAGGGCGCTGCAGACCGATGATTTCGCGCAGCAGAACCGACTTACCGGTGCCACTACCGCCGATCAACGCGGTGAGCGTGCCCCGCTGCAGCTTGAAACTGACACCATCGTGCACCGTTTGCTCGCCGAAACGCGTGACGATCGAATCGACTTCGACGATCGTCTCCGAGCGCTCTCTCATACTCCAATTTCCTGGAAGAACACGGCGAACGCCGCATCGAGCAAGATGACCGAGACGATGCTTTGCACGACAGTCGATGTCGTCGCCATGCCAACTGCGCGCGTGTCGCGCTCGACCGACATGCCCATGCGGCAACCGATCACTGCGATCACCAAAGCGAACACCGGTGCCTTGGCGAGCCCAACCAGTGGATGCGAAATGTCGAGCGTGTCTCTCAAGCGCGCGACGAAAGTGGTCGGCGTGATGTCCAGCATCGGCTGCGCAATCAGCATTGCGCCTACCAGGCTCATCACGTCGCCGACGAACACCAGCAGCGGCATCGCGATCATCAGCGCGATCACGCGCGGCAACACCAGCACATCGAGCGGCGACAGCCCGAGCGTACGAATCGCATCGGTTTCCTCGGTTAATCGCATCGAGCCGAGTTGAGCGGTGAACGCCGCGCCGGAGCGGCCGGCGACGATCACCGCGACGATGATCGGCGCAAACTCGCGCGTTGCGCCGATACCGACCCCATCGACGACGAAGATGTTGGCGCCGAATTGTTCGGCTTGCAGTCCCAATAGATAAGCTATGACGACGCCGATCAACAGCGTGACGAGAGCGACCACCGGAATCGCGTTCAGGCACACCTGCTCGAACTGCGCGGTCAACTCTCGCATACGCACCGTGTGCGGATGAAGAATGCTATATCCGATGCCGATCACTGCTGCACCGAGAAGATTCACGTGACCCAGCACACTGTGACCGACTTCGATCGTGCGGCGGCCGATGCCTTCCAGCATGCGCTCTCGATGATGCTCGGTGGGCGTGCGTGCGGCGTCAAGGCGCGCCCGAACCTGCTCGACAATCCGCAGTTCGTTTGGCTCGAAGCCAGTCAGCTGCGGTTGCGATCGGCTGTGCGCATCGACGTAGTTAAGCAGCGCCAGCGCTCCGGCTGAATCGATCTCGGTGAGTTCACTGCCATCGATCGCAAACTTCTCGGGCCATTGCAGCGCTTCGAGTTGCGCAACGATGCGCTCGATAGACGCCAATCGCCAGGCGCCAGTCAACCGCAGTGTCGCAACGTCGCCCCTTGCGCAGCGAAAACGGCGTTTGGCGCGACACTGTCATCGCGCTCGGCACCTGGGGCATCACGCTCGCGATGCCTTATCGATGCGAGCGGCGCGCAATTTATCGACCCTTCAGATCACGCCGCCAGCAATTGCCGCAGCACGAACGGAAGAATGCCGCCGTGGTTGTAGTACTCGACCTCGATTGGCGTGTCGATGCGCAACTTGATCGGCACTTTTTGCGTCTTGCCGTCGGCGCGATGAATCAGCAGTGTCGCGTCCTGCTGCGGCTTGACGCCGCTTTCCAGGCCTTCGATATCGAACGTTTCGTTTCCGACGAGCTTCAGTGTCTGTGCGCTGTCATTGCCGATGAACTGCAGCGGCAGCACCCCCATACCGACCAGGTTGCTGCGATGAATACGCTCGAAGCTGCGCGCAATCACTGCCTTAACGCCGAGCAGTTGCGTGCCCTTGGCCGCCCAGTCGCGCGATGATCCGGTGCCGTACTCCTCGCCACCGAAGACCACGGTCGGCACACCCTCGCCGATGTACTTCATCGCGGCGTCGTAAATCGACATCAGTTCGCCCGACGGCTGGTACAGCGTAAAGCCGCCCTCGATTCGCGAACCATCGGCTTGCGGCGGAATCATCAAATTCTTGATGCGCACATTGGCGAAGGTGCCGCGCATCATCACTTCGTGGTTGCCGCGACGCGCACCATACGAGTTGAAGTCAGCCTTCATCACCTTATTGCGGATCAGCCATTGGCCGGCGGGTGAAGTGTCCTTGATCGCGCCGGCGGGCGAAATATGATCGGTGGTGATCGAATCGCCGAAGATGCCGAGCGCGCGCGCACCCTTGACACCGGTCGACGCCGCAGCGGGCTGCATCGCGAAGCCGTCGAAAAACGGAGGCTTCGCGATGTAGGTCGACTTCGGCCACGTGTAGACCTGCCCGGAGACGCTGCCGACCTTGTTCCACAGCTCGCCCGGATCGCTCTTCACTTTGGCGTAGTTCGCTTCGTACGCCTGCGGGTCCATCGCGTACTTCATCAGCGCATAAATCTCGTCCGAGCTAGGCCATACATCGCCTAACCACACGTCTTTGCCGTGTGACGCCCTTGCCGAGCGGCTCGGTCATCAGATCCTTTAAGACGGTGCCGGCGATCGCGTATGCAACCACCAGCGGCGGCGACGCGAGGAAGTTCGCTTTCAGATTTGGATGAATGCGTGCTTCGAAGTTGCGATTGCCCGATAACACCGCGGCACACACCAGATTGTTGCTGATAATCGTCTCGTTGATCTCGGGAGAAAGATCGCCGGCGTTGCCGATGCACGTCGTGCAGCCATAGGCCGCCAGCGAGAACCCGAGTTTCTCGAGGTAAGGAAGCAGCCCGGTCTTCTGCAGATAGTCAGTCACGATGCGGGAGCCCGGCGCGAGCGAAGTCTTGATGTGCTTTTGCACCGTCAAACCGGCTTCCACCGCTTTTTTCGCGAGCAAGCCTGCTGCGAGCAACACGCCGGGATTACTCGTGTTGGTGCACGAGGTGATCGCTGCAATCAGCACGTCGCCGTCGGCGATCGAGACGCCGGCACGCTCGGGCGCTGGTAGGGGCTGCACCAGCGGTCGATTGCCCTTCATCTCGACAACATCGCGCGGCGCGCCTTCAGGAGTTGCCGGTCCGGAACCCGCTCGCACTCCGTTGATGGGACGACCGCAAACCGTTGCGCCAAGCCGCGCGGCCGGTTGATTGAATCCGTTTTCAAGCACCGGCGCCGAAAACAAGCGCGTGAACTCGCTTTTTACGTTGCCGATCTCGATGCGATCCTGCGGGCGCTTCGGTCCGGCGAGCGACGGCGCAACGGTGCCGAGGTCGAGCGTCACCACCGACGAATAGTCGATTGCGCCGGCCTTCGGAATACCGAACAGTCCCTGCGCACGGAAGTACGCTTCGAATGCGGCGAGTTCGTCGTGTGTGCGCCCCGTGCCCTCGAAATACGAGATCGTCTTTTCGTCGACCGGAAAAAATCCCATCGTTGCGCCGTACTCCGGCGCCATGTTGCCAATGGTGGCGCGGTCCGGCACCGCGAGACTCGCCGTGCCTTCGCCGAAGAACTCGACGAACTTGCCGACTACTTTTGCCTTGCGCAGCAGCTCGGTGATCGACAACACCAGATCGGTGGCGGTCACGCCTTCGCGCAGCTTTCCTTTCAGGTGCACACCCACGACATCGGGCGTCAGGAAATACACCGGCTGACCAAGCATGCCGGCTTCGGCCTCGATACCGCCGACGCCCCAGCCGACGACGCCGATGCCGTTGATCATCGTCGTGTGACTGTCGGTGCCGACCAGCGTGTCGGGGTAGTAGATGCCGTCTTTCTTGTAAACACCGCGCGCCAGATATTCGAGATTGATTTGATGCACGATGCCGAAGCCCGGCGGCACGACGCCGAACGTGTCGAACGCCTGCATGCCCCATTTCATGAATTCGTAGCGCTCACGGTTGCGCTGAAACTCGAGCTTCATGTTCAAATCCAGCGCGTCCTTGGTCCCGTAGTGATCGACCATCACCGAGTGATCGACGACCAGATCGACGGGCACCAATGGCTCGATCGTCTTGGCGTTCTTGCCCATCGCGGCGGCCACGTTGCGCATAGCTGCCAAATCCGCCAGCAGCGGAACGCCGGTGAAATCCTGCAGCACCACCCGTGCGACGACGAACGGAATCTCGTCGGTCCGGCTGGCGGTCGGCTTCCAGCCGGCAAGCTGACGCACGTGCTCCTCGGTGACCTTCACCCCGTCGCAATTGCGCAGCACCGATTCCAGCACGATGCGAATCGACACCGGCAGCCGGGAAACTTTGCCGATTCCCGCTGCTTCAAGCGCGGCCAGGTTGTAGAACTTGCCCCGCTTCGGGCCGACGTTGAATTCTTGCAGTGAGTTGAACAGGTTATGCGCCATAAATCCTCAGATAATCATCAGGTCCACGAACTCGTGCACCGGCGTCGCGGCCAGGCGTTTCGAGTCCATGCACAAATCCAGAATTGCATCGGCCTGCTTGGCCGGAAACACGCGCGCCAGGTTCGTCTTGAACTTTTCCACGAGCAACGGCATGCCTTCCTTGCGCCGCCGCTTGTGCCCGATCGGATACTCGACCACGACTTCCTTCAGTTTCGTGCCGTCCGCGAACTCGACCGTCAATGCGTTCGCGATCGAACGCTTGCTCGGATCGAGATAGTCCTTCGTGAACTGCTTGTCCTCGACGCACGACGATCTTGTCGCGCAACGCATCGATGCGCGGATCGGAAGCAACGTCGTCTTCGTAGTCTTCGGCCGTCAGGCGGCCGAAGATCAGCGGCACCGCGACCATGTACTGGATGCAGTGATCGCGGTCGGCAGGATTATCGAGCGGCCCTTTCTTGTCGATGATGCGAATGCACGCTTCGTGCGTGCGAATCGTGATCTTCTTGATATCGGCCGCGGTCTTGCCGAGCTTGTTCAGCTGCCCGTGCAGCGTCATCGCCGCTTCGACCGCGGTCTGCGAATGAAACTCGGCCGGAAAGGAAATCTTGAACAGGATGTGCTCCATCACGTACGAGCCGTACGGGCGCTGGAACTTGAACGCCTTGCCCTTGAACAGCACGTCGTAAAAGCCCCACGTCTTGGCTGACAGCACCGACGGGTAACCCATCTCGCCCGTTTTCGCGATCAACGCCAGACGCACCGCGCGCGAGGTCGCGTCACCCGCCGCCCAGCTCTTGCGCGACCCGGTGTTCGGCGAATGCCGATACGTGCGCAGCGACTGGCCATCGACCCACGCCAGCGACACGGCGTTGATGATTTCGTCACGCGTCAGGCCGAGCATCTGCGCCACGACCGCGGTCGATGCCACTTTGACCAGCACAACGTGATCGAGACCCACTTTGTTGAACGAGTTCTCGAGCGCAATGCAGCCTTGAATTTCGTGCGCCTTGATCATCGCGGTCAGCACGTCGTTGACCGTCAGCGGCGCTCTGCCGGAGGCGACCGCGTTGCGCGAGAGCCAGTCTGCGGTGGCAAGGATGCCCCCCAGGTTGTCCGACGGATGACCCCATTCCGCGGCCAACCAAGTGTCGTTGAAGTCGAGCCAGCGAATCATCGCGCCGATATCGAACGCGGCTTTGACCGGGTCGAGTTGAAACTGAGTGCCGGGCACCCTGGCGCCATTCGGAACGACCGTACCCTGCACGATCGGGCCCAGCAACTTGGTGCACGCCGGATACTCGAGCGCTTCGAACCCACATCCCAAGCGTGTCCATCAGGCAATAGCGCGCCGTTTCGTATGCGTCTTTGCTCTTGATCTTGTACTTGGTGACGTAGTCGACGATGTCGACCAGCACTTTGTCCGGCTTCGGACGAACGTTGCTGATATGGCTACTCATGCAGTGAGACTCGCTACTTCTTCGATGGGGTCTTGCTGGCCGGCGGGGCGGGCGGCTTCAGTCTGCAAGTGATCGGCTCTGAAAGCAGCGGATCAAATGTCAGCTGGCCTTCGTCGCCCTTGCTGTGCCAGACAACCTTGCCGTCCTTGCTTTCATAGCGGGCTCCCGACGCGGCGGGCGTACCGAATACCTCGATCCGGCTGCCGATGTACGTCAACTGAGCTTGGACACCAGGGTAGCGCGGGTGCTCGTTGAAACGCAGAATGCGGCCGTTGTCGCAAAGCCAATCGGTGGTAAAGCTGCGTGTCGGCGCGGTGTTGCTCGCCTGCGCCGCCGGAAAGGCAAGCCAAAGCGCAACTGCGATCATCAGGGCTTTCATTTGCCGCTTCTCGATCGGAACGAACTTCAGATCTTCGGGCCCGACATAATTTGCACTCGGCCGAATGATCTTGTTGTCGATGCGCTGCTCGATCACGTGCGCACTCCAGCCGCTGGTGCGCGAGATGACGAACAGCGGCGTGAACATCGCGGTGGGCACACCCATCATGTGATAACTGGTAGCGCTGTACCAGTCGAGATTCGGAAACATTTTCTTCTCGCGCATCATCACCTGCTCGACGCGCGCCGAGATGTCGAAGAGCTTCATGTTGCCCGCGTCAGCCGACAATTCCCGCGCGACTTCCTTGATCACTTCGTTGCGCGGGTCGGCGATCGTGTACACCGGGTGGCCGAAGCCGATGATCACCTGCTTGTCGGCGACACGCTTGACGATGTCGGCCTCGGCATCGTCGGGATTGTCGTAGCGGCCGATCGTGTCGAACGCGAACTCGTTGGCGCCGCCGTGCTTCGGGCCCTTCAGCGCACCGATCGCCGCGGTGATCGCCGAATACATGTCGCTGCCGGTGCCGGCGACTACGCGTGCGGTGAAGGTCGACGCGTTGAATTCGTGTTCGGCGTACAGGTTCAGCGACGTGTGCATCGAACGCACCCAGAGCTTCGATGGCGCGCGGCCGTGTAAGCAGATGCAGGAAGTGTCCACCGATCGAGTCGTCATCGGTCTCGACTTCGATGCGCCGCCCCGAATGCGAGAAGTGATACCAGTAGAGCAGCATCGAGCCAAACGACGCCATCAGCCGATCGGCGATGTCGCGCGCCTCGGCCAGCTTGTGATCCTCTGCCTCCGGCAGCACCGCGCCCAGCGCCGAGCACGCAGTGCGCATCACATCCATCGGATGCGTGTTGGCTGGAATCGTCTCGAGCGAGCGCTGCACCGCGGCCGGAATTGCGCGCAGGCTTTTCAGCTTGCGCTTGTACGCCGCAAGCTCGGCGACCGTCGGCAACTTGCCGTGCACCAGCAGATACGCGATCTCCTCGAACTCGCAGCGCGCGGCGATATCGAGAATGTCGTAGCCGCGATAGTGCAGGTCGTTGCCGCGTGCGACCGACGGTGCATAAGGCTGTGTTGCCCGCCACGACGCCGGACAGCGCGACGGATTTTTTTGGCTTCAGTGCGGTAACCGCGGGAGCATCGTTCATCGCGAGTCTCTCCTGTTCGCAAACAGCTGATCCAGCCCGCTCTCACACGCTTCGTAGCCGATCACGTCATGCAACAGGCGGATCTGCATCGTGCTAGCCGAGCAGGTGAGCAACGCCATCGCGCTCTTCGAGCAGCTCTTTCAACGTCGCGTCCATTTTCTGGCGTGAAAAGTCGTCGATCTCCAATCCCTTGACGACTTCGTACTTGCCGTTCGCGCATACGCACGGCATGCCGTACATGACGTCCTGTGGAATCGCCGTAGCTACCGTCCGACGCCACGCCCATCGTGACCCAACGCCCGCCGGTTCCGGAAACCCAGTCGCGCACATGATCGATCGCCGCATTAGCGGCCGACGCCGCCGACGACAGCCCGCGCGCCTCGATGACTGCAGCCCCGCGCTTGCCGATCGTCGGGATGTAGGTTTCGCGATACCAAGCGTCATCGATCATCGGCTTGACCGCTTTGCCGTCGATCGTTGCAAACCGCAGATCCGGGTACATCGTCGGCGAATGATTGCCCCACACGATCAATTTCTCGATCGACGACACCGGCTTGCCGGTCTTGGCCGCCAACTGCGACAGCGCGCGATTGTGGTCGAGCCTCATCATCGCGGTGAAACTCGACTTCGGCAGCGACGGCGCCGATTTCATCGCAATGTAAGCGTTGGTGTTCGCCGGATTGCCGACGACCAGCACCTTGACGTTGCGCCTGGCCGATTGATCGAGCGCCTTGCCCTGCGCCGTAAAGATCTGTGCATTGGCGGCCAACAGGTCCTTGCGCTCCATGCCGGGCCCGCGCGGCCGCGCGCCCACGAGCAGCGCGATGTCGATGTCTTTGAATGCGGTCGCCGGCTCGCTGTGCGCCTGCATGCCCGCCAGCAGCGGAAAGGCGCAATCGTCCAGCTCCATCATCACGCCTTTCAGCGCCTTTTGTGCTTTTTCGTCCGGAATCTCGAGCAGCTGCAAATCGACCGGCTGCTCTTTGCCGAGCATTTCTCCGGATGCGATGCGAAACAGCAGCGAGTAGCCGATCTGCCCGGCGGCGCCTGTGACGGCGACACGAACGGGAGCTTTATTCATGATCGTGTTTCTCCGGTGGAATTGCTCGGCATGAAAAGCGCGGCCGGGGCCAGCAGGGCAAAACGGGACGGCGAGCAGTCTACTGCAAAAGACCCGGTTGACACCACTAGTCTTATATAAGATAGATGATGTATTGTAAGGCGCTTTGTGTTGAAATGCCGCGATGTCTATCCCGCTCAGCAAGGAAGCCGATTCCGTCAGCCAGGCCGCTGTTTACGCGCCGCTGTACCGGCAGATCAAGGACTTGATCGTTCAGGGATTGCAGCGCGGAGAGTGGAAGCCCGGCGAGATGATTCCGAGTGAGATGGACCTGGCCGCGCGATTTCAGGTAAGCCAGGGGACGGTACGCAAGGCCGTCGACGAACTCTCGACCGAGAACCTGCTGGTGAGGCGGCAGGGCAAGGGCACTTTCGTCGCCACGCATCATGAGCCGCGTGCGCAATTCCGATTTCTGCGCGTAGTGCCCGACGATCATGAGCCGACACCGGCGACCAGTCGCTATCTCGAGTGCAGGCGGACCCGCGCCACCGGCGACATCGCGCGTCACTTGGCGGTCAGGCCCAGCGATCCCGTCGTGTATCTGCGCCGGCTGCTGAGCTTCGAAGGTGCGCCCGTCGTGCTCGATGAGATTTGGCTGCCTGGAAATCTGTTCAAGAAGCTGACGGCGGAGCGTCTTGCCGAATACACAGGGCCGCTGTATGGCTTGTTCGAAACTGAATTCGGAACGCGCATGATTCGCGCCGATGAACGGATCAGAGCGGTGGCGGCTACGACCGATGCCGCGAAGCACTTGAAGGTGGCGCCAGGCTCGCCGCTGCTGCTGGTCGAGCGCGTGTCGTACACCTACGGCGAGCGCCCGGTCGAAGTCCGGCGCGGTCTTTCGGTCACCGAGCGGTATCACTATCGCAACACACTGAGCTAACGCGCCGCTGTGTTGGCGCAGACGATTTGGTTCAGTGCAGCAATTCGGTCAGAATACCGGTCGCGAAGTTCTTTCAAACTAACGGCCATCGATGAGCAGCTTCACCGCAGAAAAACAGCCACGGCCGCAATTTCGCAACCTTAACTTTCCGCTGCTGCTGACCTATCGCCTGCCGCTGCCTGGGCTGGTGTCGATCATGCACCGGATCAGCGGAGCGGCACTGTTCCTGGCGCTGCCGCTGCTGCTGTGGATGTTCGACCTGAGCTTGACGTCGGAGCTCAGCTTTGAACGGCTACGGGCCATCGCCTCCAATTTTTTCTTCAAGCTTCTGCTCGTGTTCCTGATCTGGGGTTTCTTTCACCACTTGGTTGCGGGCATTCGTTTTCTGCTACTCGACCTGCACATTGGCATCGATCTCAAAGCCGCGCGTGCGAGTGCGATCGCGGTGTACGCCATCAGCCTGCCGCTGACTTTGATTGCGGCGTTCAAGGTCTTTGGAGTGTTTGTCTGATGGCGCGCGCCGTCGGCTGTCGGCATTGGTCCCAAGCGCGTGGTCGTCGGCGCCCAATATGGTCTGGCGGGATTTATCGGCCAGCGAATCACGTCGGTCGTGTTGACTTTGTGGGTGCTGCTAGTCGGCCTGAGCGTGTTATTCGGGCCGCTGTCCTACGACAAGTGGGCGGCGTTGTTCGTCCCGCTGTGGATGAAGGTCATCACGCTGGTTGCGCTTTTCTCTCTGCTGTACCACGCGTGGATCGGTGTGCGAAATATCTGGATGGATTACATCACACCGTTGTGGGTACGACTGTCGTTGCACACGATCACGGTGCTGTGGTTGATCGCTTGCGCAGTGTGGTCGGTACAGATCCTGTGGAGGGTATGAAGGTGCCGGCGACGTCGAACCTGGCGCGGCGTCGCTTCGACGCAGTCATTGTCGGAGCCGGCGGTGCCGGCATGCGCTGTTCGTTGCAGCTTGCCAACGCAGGGCTGAATGTCGCCGTGCTCTCGAAGGTGTTTCCGACGCGCTCGCACACGGTGGCCGCACAGGGTGGCATCGGCGCGGCGCTCGGCAACATGACCGAAGACAGCTGGCTGTGGCATATGTTCGATACCGTCAAGGGATCGGACTATCTTGGCGACCAGGACGCGATCGAGTTCATGTGTCGCGAAGCGCCGCGCGTCGTCTACGAGCTGGAACACTTTGGCATGCCGTTCGATCGCAATCCCGACGGTACGATTTATCAGCGCCCGTTCGGCGGGCATTCGGCGCATTTCGGCGAGAAGCCGGTGCCGCGCGCGTGCGCTGCCGCCGACCGCACCGGGCATGCGCTGCTGCATACGCTGTATCAACGCAACATTGCATCGCGCACGCAGTTTTTTGTCGAGTGGATGGCGCTCGATCTGATTCGCAACGCCGATGGCGACGTGGTTGGCGTGATCGCGATTGAGATGGAAACCGGCGAGCCGATGATCTTCGAAGCGAAGGTGACGGTGCTGGCGACCGGTGGCGCCGGTCGGATCTTGGAGGCGTCGACCAATGCCTACATCTGCACCGGCGACGGGCTTGGACTCGCCGCGCGCGCCGGATTGCCGCTCGAGGACATGGAGTTCTGGCAGTTTCACCCGAGCGCGAGTGGCCGGGGTCGGCGTGCTGATCACCGAAGGCGTGCGGGGCGAGGGCGGGATTCTGCTGAACTGCAATGGCGAGCGATTCATGGAGCGTTACGCGCCGACGCTGAAGGATCTGGCGCCGCGCGACATTGTTTCGCGTTCGATGGATCAGGAGATCAAGGAAGGCCGCGGCTGCGGCCCGAACAAGGATTACGTGCTGCTGAAGCTCGACCATCTCGGGGCGGAAACGATCATGAAGCGGCTGCCGTCGATCCGCGAAATCGCGATCAAGTTCGCGAATGTCGATCCGGTCAAGGAGCCGATTCCGGTAGTGCCGACGATTCACTATCAGATGGGCGGCATCCCGACCAACTATTTCGGCCAGGTGGTAGCGCCTGCCGGCGGCAATCCGAACGCTGTTGTCAATGGGTTGTATGCAATCGGAGAATGCGCTTGTGTCAGCGTGCACGGCGCCAATCGGTTGGGTACCAATTCGCTGCTCGATCTTGTGGTGTTCGGCCGCGCGGCGGGTAATCACATTGTCGATCAGAAAGTTGGCACGATCGGGCATAAGACCTTTCCGGCCGACGGTGGCGACGCGACCGTCGCGCGTTTGGCAGCGCTTGATGCCTCGAACAACGGAGAGCGTGTGCAGGATGTTGCCAACGACATCCGCAAGACGATGCAGGCGCATTGCGGTGTGTTTCGCACCGGCCCATTGCTTGCAAGAGGGCGTGCGCAAGATCACTGGCGCTCGAAGAACGCGCGACGCCGTGTCTCGATCGACGACAAGTCGAAGATTTTCAACACCGCGCGGATCGAGGCGCTTGAGCTCGAAAACCTGGTCGAGACTGCCAAGGCCACGATCGTTTCTGCTGCCGCGCGCACCGAAAGCCGCGGCGCGCACTCGCGCGACGACTATCCGGAGCGCGACGATGTTCACTGGCTCAAGCACACGCTGCACTACTCACACGGCAATCGTCTCGATTACAAGCCGGTCAACATGAAGCCGCTAAGTGTCGACGGGTTCGAACCGAAGCCCAGAACGTTTTAGGAACGGAACAGAAATGACTTCCACGCATCGCAGTTGAAGTGCTGTCGACGGTGCCCGCACCCGGGCCGCGGACAGTTCAGTTCGAGATCTACCGCTACGACCCGGACAAGGACTCGAAGCCGTACATGCAGAAGTTGCAGGTGACGCTGCAGCCGTCCGACCGCATGCTGCTCGATGCGCTGATTCGCATCAAGAGCCGAGGTCGACGACAGTCTGTCGTTGCGCCGCAGTTGCCGCGAAGGTGTATGCGGCTCGGATGCGATGAACATCAACGGCAAGAACGGGCTCGCGTGCGTTACCAACCTGCGCGACCTGAAGGAGCCGATCGTCTTGCGACCGATGCCGGGCTTGCCGGTGATTCGCGATTTGATCGTCGACATGTCGCAGTTTTTCAAGCAGTACGAATCGATAAAGCCGTATCTGATCAACGACACTCCGCCGCCTGAAAGGGAGCGGCTGCAATTGCCTTCGGAGCGTGAAGAACTCGATGGGTTGTATGAGTGCATCTTGTGCGCGTGTTGCTCGACCGCGTGTCCGTCGTTCTGGTGGAATCCGGACAAATTCGTCGGGCCGGCCGGCTTGCTGCAGGCATATCGCTTCATCGCCGATTCGCGAGACCAGGCGACCAACGAGCGGCTCGACAACCTGAACGATCCATACCGCCTGTTCCGCTGCCACACGATCATGAACTGCGTCGATGTGTGCCCGAAAAATCTGAATCCAACCCTGGCGATTGGCAAGATCAAGGAGCTGTTGGTGCGGAGGGCCGTGTGATCGCGGACTCCGGGTTGCCGTTGGCCCGCAGGCGCCTGCGGTGGCGCGCGCGCCGAGGGCTGCTCGAAAACGACTGGATCCTCTCGCGCTTTCTCGAGCGCCATGGCGATCAGTTGACGAGCGCGGAGATGGTGTCGTTCGAGGCATTGCTCGATCTGCCCGAAAACGAACTGCTCGATTTGTTACTCGCGCGGAGCGATGTGCCCGACGCGCTCGATGTTCCCGACGTACGCGCGATGCTGGACCGGCTGCGCGCTGGCTGAAATTTGTTACCCAGGACCGAAACCATGGCGCTCGATCCCTCGAATAACAAAGCAACGCTGACATTCTCCGACGGTGCGTCAGCTCTTGAATTGCCGATCTACAAGGGAACGATGGGTCCCGATGTGATCGACATTCGCCAGTTGTACGCCAAGACCGGCAAGTTCACCTACGACCCTGGATTCTTGTCGACCGCCGCGTGCGCCTCGTCGATCACGTATATCGACGGCGACAAGGGCGAGCTGCTGTATCGCGGCTACCCGATCGAGCAGCTGGCAACGCAATGCGATTACCTGGAGACCTGTTACCTGCTGCTGTACGGCGAGCTGCCGGACGCCGAACAGAAAGAAAAGTTCGACCGGACGGTGAGGTATCACACGATGGTCAACGAGCAGATGCAGTTTTTCCTGCGCGGATTCCGGCGCGACGCGCATCCGATGGCGGTGATGACGGGCCTGGTCGGCGCGATGTCGGCGTTTTATCCGGATTCGATGAACCTGAACGATCCGCGCCAAAGAGAGATCTCCGCGCATCGGCTGATCGCAAAAATGCCGACCCTGGTCGCGATGGCTTACAAGTACACCGTTGGTCAACCGTACGTTTATCCGCGCAACGAGCTGACGTACGCGGCGAATTTCATGCGGATGATGTTCGCAACGCCTTGTGAGGAATACAAAGTCAACGACGTGCTGGTGCGAGCGATGGAACGCATTTTCATCCTGCATGCGGACCACGAGCAGAATGCTTCGACATCGACAGTGCGGCTGTGTGCCTCGTCGGGTACCAACCCGTTTGCCGCGATTGCGGCCGGTGTCGCGTGCCTATGGGGTCCCGCGCACGGCGGCGCCAACGAGGCGGCGCTCAGCATGTTGTACGACATCCAGCGCAACGGCGGTGTCGCGAAAATTGGCGAATTTATCGCCAAGGTGAAGGACAAGAACTCCGAGGTCAGGCTGATGGGCTTTGGCCATCGCGTGTACAAGAACTACGACCCGCGCGCAAAGCTGATGCGCGAGACATGCCACGAGGTATTGAAGGAGCTCGGCCTTCAGGATGATCCGCTGTTCAAGCTGGCAATGGCGCTGGAGAAAATCGCACTCGAAGACGATTACTTCGTCAGCCGCAAGTTGTATCCGAACGTCGACTACTACTCCGGCATCGTGCAAAAGGCGATCGGCATTCCGGTGCCGCTCTTTACGGCGGTCTTCGCGCTGGCGCGCACCGTCGGCTGGATCGCTCAACTGAACGAAATGATTGCCGATCCCGAATACAAGATCGGTCGGCCGCGGCAGCTGTTCGTCGGCGCCACGCGGCGCGACGTCACGCCGATCAACAAACGCGGTAAACAACAAGAGCGGGTGGCCGAGCGCGCTTAGTCACGCCGCGCTGGCGCTACGACAGGCGGTGAGTTAGACCTTCTGCGCCTGCATCGGCGTCACCTTGGTATCAATCGGCTCATAGCCGATGCGTTCGTACTCGGCGATCACCTGCGCGCCGAGCAGCAGCACGATGGCGCCGATTTCGACGCTCAATAACACCGCGATCGACGTCGTCAGCGAACCGTAGACGACCTGGATCTGCGATATGGTCGAGTAGTACCAGACCAGGACGTGCCGGGTGATCTCCCACAGAATCGCAGCGGCCGTGCCGCCGATCAACGCATGGCGCAGTGATAATCGGCCCACCGGCATCACCAGATAGATCGCGGTCAACAGAAAAATCTCGCCCGCAACGCCGATCAGATACAACAACCTCGCCGAGAACAGATCGAGCGGGCGTGACTCGCCCAGAATCACGACGGCATGGGTGCCCAGACGACTGAGCGCGCCCGATACGACGGTGATGATCAGCAATCCGATGGCGAGCGACAGGATGAACAGGTAAGGCATCACTGCAGATGTCAAAAAGTGACGCCGTCGTACAGCGACGCGATGGAAGAAAATGACCGACATCGCATTTTCAAGCACGGTGAAGGCGAGGGTGCTGAAAAACAGCATCAAGATCAGCAGCAGCCAACCGACGAGCTCGCGATGCGTCAGAAAATTGCGCAACTCGCCGACCAGCGCGCCCGATTGGCCCGGAACGACAAACTCGAGGTAAGCGCCAATCGCGCCGAGCACTTGCGCTTCATCGAACACATGCGTAAGCGCCAGCACGACCAGGATCAATAACGGCACCAGCGATAGCAGCGCGTAGTAGGCGACTGCGCCCGCCAGCAGCAACCCCTGATTGGCGCGAAACTGCTTGAGCACCGCCAGGGCAAAGTCAACCGGATGGCGGAGCGCCTTTCTCGCGTTGCTGGCGAACTTCTTCATCGCCGCACTTTAGCGCGGCTGGAAGACGCAGACCCGACTCGTTTCCTGACTGAGCCTAGCCGGCCTTCAGGCCTGCGCTCATCCTGCGCCAATCGAACTTGCGCGTCACGATCATCGCAGCGGCCAGCACTGCAAACAGCAGCGCGCTTCCCATCAGCAGTGCCGTGTCTTCGGCAATCAAGATCGCATAGATCGTCACGTACATCAACGCCAGCGCAGCGCCGAAGCCGAGCGCTCGCGCCCGATTCGCTAAGACATGGCTCAGGTAGTACGCAATCAGCAAGGTGCAGGCGGATGCTGCGATCGAATACGCCAGGCCGAATGCGATGTGCTCGGACAAGCTCAGTAACAACAGGAAAAAAATCACCAGCGCGAGTCCGACGAAGCCGTATTGCACCGGATGGGCGTTCAGCGAGCGCAATGTATCGAACAGGAACATCGCGCCGAACACGAGGACGATGATCAGCGCGCCGTGCTTGGCGGAGCGCTCGGCGAGCAGGTACGCGTTGACGGCTTCGATGAAGTCGATTTCAAACGTGTCGAGTGGAGTTCGCGCATGCGGTGCCGACGGCCGATCCGGCCGCGTAGCTGACACCAACGTCCGCACCTGCTGCTGCACGTCGGAGGCGAGCGCCGAGATGGCCCACTCAGCAGAGAATCCGCTCGCGCGTCACGCTGCGATCACGCGGCAGATAGCTGCCGCCGAAGTGCGGATCCGGCCATGCAGACTTTACGGTCACCGTGCTCGCAGTCGCGGTCGGCGCGAATGCGAGCCGCTCGGTACCTGCGAGTTCGAGATTGATCGAGAAGCGCGTGGTAGAAGCACCGGCTGATTCGGCAAGCGGTACATGCAAGCCAGCCGCGAGCATCGGCAGCTGCGTACCCTCGCGAAACCTGACGGCCTTGCCATCCAGGTGGGCCATAGGCGATCCGCGCAAACCGCGCACGTCGGCGATCGGCAGCACCAGCCGCGGATCACCCCAAACGATGCGCCGACCGTCGGTCGCGGGTTTGACCTGGCTGCGATCCGGCCATGTCGCGGCGCCGCTGATCGCGATCGTCGACTCGTACGTACGCACTCGGTGGATGCCGCGATAGCGGTCGTTCTTGACAGCGACTTCTGCCGTCGCTTGCGACTGCTCGGCGAACCAGACCAGCTGTTTCGATTCGCTCATTTGCTTAATGCCCACGCGGTTGCCCGCATCGACAGTCTGCTCGGTCCAATGTTCGACGTACGGCCAGACAAAGAATGGCAACGCGATCGTCTGCGGGCCGGCGAAGCTTGCTTGCACGCTCGCCACCGCCTCCGCCCGGCGTGACGCGCGCTCGGCAATAAGTCCTTCGATCATGCCCAGCGGGATCAGCATCAGCACGGCGAGCACGCCGATCACTAGCGCTTTCAGCAGCAGCGGGTTGCGCGGGGGTTTAAGCACGAGGAGCTCCTATGGCAAGGAGCCCCGATCGTCACGCGGCCGCGTGAAGAACCGCGGAACGCGTGATGAACTCTATGTGAAGCAGGCCTTCAATGAAGCAACCCCTAGCGCAGCTCGGCGTTCAGCGCCTGCAGCGCCGCGGCGCCGGGGCAGAGGTCGGTCTCGGTCAGCTTGTTCAGGGGAGTAGCCGAAGTCGCGAGGTGCTGGTGCAAATCGTCGGCTTCCGGATCGATGTACAGCAAGCCAGTCACGATCTCGCCGCGCGCCTGATGCAACTGAATGTGGTTGATCGCGGCCAGACGATCGCTGGCATCGTAGCCGGCGTCCAGCTTTCGCAATCGGAGCCGGCTGCCGTCGTGTTGCGTGACTTCGATCACTTCGCCCGGCGCATAGTCGGCCGCGATCACCTCCCGGTGCGGCATGAAGTCGAGCCGATTGACCGCATCGTTGTGTTCGCGCACGTAGTCGTAGCTCTTGGTACTGCCTGGATGATTGTTGAACGCAACGCACGGACTCAGCACATCGATCAGCGCCGCGCCACGATGGCTCAACGCGCCCCTGATCAGCGGCACCAGTTGGTCCTTGTCGCCGGAAAAGCTGCGCGCGACGTAGGTAACGCCGAGCTGCAGCGCGATTGCCACCATGTCGATCGGCGCGTCGCGATTGACAGCGCCGCGCTTGGATTTCGAGCCCTGATCGGCGGTCGCCGAAAACTGCCCCTTCGTGAGGCCGTACACGCCGTTGTTCTCGACGATGTACGTCATGTTGACGCCACGCCGGATCAAATGCGCAAACTGGCCGAGCCCGATCGACGCCGAATCGCCGTCGCCCGACACACCGAGGTAAAGCAGATCGCGATTCGCGAGGTTCGCACCGGTCAACACTGACGGCATGCGCCCGTGTACCGAGTTGAATCCGTGCGAAGCGCCGAGAAAATAATCGGGCGTTTTCGACGAGCAGCCGATGCCGGACAACTTTGCGACGCGATGCGGCTCGATCGCCAGTTCCCAGCACGCTTGCACGATCGCGGCGGAGATCGCATCGTGCCCGCAACCGGCGCACAAGGTCGAGATCTTTCCCTCGTAGTCGCGTCGCGTGTAGCCGAGACGGTTGGCCGGCAGGGTCGGATGGCGCAGTTTCGGTTTCGCGAGATAGGTCATTACGCTGCCTTGCCTGACTTGATTGGGAGCACATTCGCACCTCGCACCCGCGATGCGATCGCGTTAACGATGAAGCGCGCGGTGATCGGCGTGCCGTCGTAATGCAACACCGGCACCAACCGCGCCGGGTCGATCTGCAGCTCGTTGATCAGCATCGAGCGCAATTGGCCGTCTCGATTCTGTTCGACGACGAACACTGATTCATGCTCGGTGATGAACTTCTTGACCGACGGTGCAAATGGAAACGCCCGTACGCGCAATCGATCCAGATGGACGCCTTGACGCTCGAGTTCGTCGATCGCTTCGTTCATCGACGGGCTGGTGGACCCGTAATAAATAACGCCATGCGATGTTTTTTGTGCAGCCCCTGCAATGACGGGCTGCGGAACGAGCTTCGCTGCGGTGGCGAACTTCTTCAGCAGCCGCTCCATGTTGTAGACGTAATCCGGACCGGCTTCGGAATAACGCGCATATGCATCCTTGGTCGATCCGCGCGTGAAATACGCGCCTCGCGTGGCGTGCGTGCCGGGGAGGGTGCGCGTAGGAATGCCGTCGCCGTCAACGTCGAGGTAGCGCCCGAAGTCGCGTCCCGCTTCAAGCTCGGCCTCGCTCATCACCTTGCCACGGTCGTATCGGCGGTTATCGTCCCACTTCAACGGTGCGCACAAGCGGTGATTCATGCCGATGTCCAGATCGGTCATCAGGAAAATCGGCGTTTGCAGTCGTTCCGCCAAATCAAACGACGCAGCGGCAAACTCGAAGCACTCATGGGGATCTTCCGGAAACAGCAACACGTGCTTGGTGTCGCCGTGCGACGCATACGCGCACGCGAGCAAGTCGGATTGCTGCGTGCGGGTCGGCATGCCGGTCGACGGCCCGCCGCGCTGCACGTCGACGATGACAGCCGGAACCTCGGCGAAGTACGCGAGCCCGATGAACTCGCTCATCAACGAAATGCCGGGGCCGGAGGTGGTGGTAAACGCACGCGCGCCGTTCCACCCGGCGCCGATCACGATTCCGATCGAGGCCAGCTCGTCTTCCGCTTGCACGATCGCGAACTTGTTGGTGCCGGTCGCTTTGTCGACGCGATACTTGCTGCAGTACTTCTGAAACGCTTCGGCCAACGATGACGATGGCGTGATCGGATACCACGCGCAGACCGTCGCACCGCCGTACACGCAACCTAGTGCCGCTGCGGCATTGCCTTCGATGAAGATGCGCTCACCGACGGCGTCGCGCCGCTCGACTCGTAAATCGATCGCGTCTTCGAGCCGTTCGCGCGCGTGATGCAGACCGGTCATGAAGGCGTCGAGGTTCGGCTTGATCAAGCGATCCTTGCCCTTGTATTGCTCGCCGAGCAACTGCGCGATCACCTCGGGTTCGATGCCGAGCAGCTCGGTCAGTACGCCGACGTACATGATGTTCTTCAACAGCTGCCGCTCTTTCGCGTCGACATATTTGCTCGCGGCAATATCGGTCAGCGGCACGCCGATCAGATTGATATCGGCGCGAAGCTTCGCTGCGGCGAGCGGCTTCGTGCTGTCGTACATCAGATAGCCGCCGGGCTCGATCTCTGCGATGTCCTTTTCCCACGTCTGCGGATTCATCGCGACCATCAGGTCGACGCCGCCACGGCGGCCCAGGTGGCCTTGCTCGGTGACCCTCACTTCGTACCAGGTCGGCAGGCCCTGGATGTTCGACGGAAAAATATTGCGCGGCGAAACCGGAACGCCCATGCGCAGAATGCTGCGCGCGAACAACTCGTTGGCCGACGCCGACCCCGAGCCGTTGACGTTGGCAAACTTGATGACGAAGTCATTGACCGCATTGATGCGCGGTGCATTCTTCGCCGAGGTCGTCGCTGCTCTGTCCGGCGCGTTCATGCGGCCACCTTCTGCCGCGGCCGGCAATCACGCCCTGCCTGCGTCATGTCGAGCAGAAACTTCTGCATATCCCACGCGCCGGTTGGGCAGCGTTCGGCGCACAGACCACAGTGCAGGCACACGTCCTCGTCCTTGACCATCGCGCGGCCGGTTTTCAGCCCTTCGGCGACGTACAAGTCCTGCTCGAGATTCAGCGCAGGTGCGCGCAACCTCAACCGTAGATCGGCTTCCTCGCCATTGACGATGAAGTTGATGCAATCGGTCGGGCAAATGTCGACGCAGGCATCGCACTCGATGCAAAGCTGGGCCGTGAATACCGTCTGCACATCGCAGTTCAGGCAGCGCTGCGCTTCTTTCCACGCAGTGGCCGGATCAAACCCGAGCTCGACTTCGACCTTGATATTGCGCAACACCTGATTGACGTCGCGCCAGGGGACCTTATATCGCTCGTCGTTGGCGACCTCGTTGTCGTAGCTCCATTCGTGAATGCCCATTTTTTGCGACAACAACGTAACGCCGGGAGCCGGACGGTCGCGTATGTCTTCGCCGTGCAGCAGCTTGTCGATCGAGATCGCAGCATCATGCCCGTGCGCAACCGCCCAGATGATGTTCTTCGGGCCGAGCGCCGAATCGCCGCCGAAGAACACGTTCGGCACCGACGACTGCAGCGTTGTCTTGTCGAGCACCGGCATGCCCGACTCGTCGAACGCGATGCCGCTGTCGCGTTCGATCCAAGGGAAAGCGTTTTCCTGGCCGACCGCGATCAGCACTTCGTCGCACTCGTGAATCACTTCAGGCTCGCCGGTGGGCTTCAGCGAACGGCGGCCTTTGTCGTCGTACTGCGCCTTGACCTTCTCGAAGCTCATTCCGGTCAAGCGGCCGTTGTCGTGCAGGAACGCTTTGGGCACCAAATAGTTCAGGATCGGGATGCCTTCGTGCATCGCGTCCTCTTTCTCCCAGGGCGACGCCTTCATTTCTTCGAAGCCCGAGCGAACGATCACCTTGACGTCGTCGCCGCCCAGACGCTTGGATGTACGACAACAATCCATCGCCGTATTGCCGCCGCCGAGCACGATCACGCGCTTGCCGATCCGGTGCACATGGCCGAACGACACCGACGACAGCCAGTCGATGCCAATATGAATTTTTTCCGCCGCTTCGTCGCGCCCAGGAAGGTCCAGATTGCGTCCCCGCGGTGCACCGGAGCCGACAAACACGGCGTCATATTTTTCCGCCAGCAGCGCTTTCATCGAATCGATCTTGACGCCACCGCGAAACTCGACTCCGAGCCCGAGGATGTAACCCGTCTCTTCGTCGATCACTTCTTCCGGCAAGCGGAAGCGAGGAATCTGCGTGCGGATCATGCCGCCCGCCTGCGGGTCCTGATCGAACACGGTAACCGCGTATCCCAGCGGCGCGAGATCGCGTGCAACGGTGAGCGATGCCGGACCGCCGCCGACGCACGCGACGCGCTTGCCGTTCATAGGCACCCGCCGCCGCGGCAGCCGCTTGGCGATATCGTCGTCCTTGTAGTCCGCCGCGACGCGCTTCAAGCGGCAGATGGCCACCGGTTCCGGTTTCGCTGCTTGTTGTTGCTCAACCCGGCCACGCCGGCACGCGGGTTCGCACGGCCGGTCACATGTACGCCCCAGAATCCCGGGGAACACGTTCGAGCTCCAATTGACCATGTAGGCGTCTGTGTAACGCCCGGCCGCTATCAGCCTGATGTATTCAGGTACGGGTGTATGCGCGGGGCAAGCCCATTGGCAATCGACGACGTGATGAAAATAATCCGGATTCTTGGTATCCGTCGGTCGCACATTGTCTCCTGTTGCTATGTGCTGGGCGAAGTGTATGCCTGCTCAGCCGTGGGTGAGCCGCAGCGGCAGCAGCGCGGCAACCGCGCCACATCCATGACAACTGCGGGGAAAAACCTCAACGCCGGTGGTAGCATCATCGTTTACCGCGCAGGCAATGCGCGGCTGACGCAAGCAGCGACGACCGGAAGCCGGAAGCGCTGTTGCCAGTGCGGCTCTCGTCGATCGAGATGAGAGCGTGCGGGCGCTTTGAGCGAGAAACTCGTTTCGGAGGATGAGCGGATGATGAAACAGTTGCAGGCCAACTCGTACCTGTTCGGCGGCAACGCGCCCTATGTCGAGGAGTTGTATGAACGCTACCTCGATAACCCCGGATCCGTTCCCGAGAAATGGCGTGCCTATTTTGACCAGATGCAGTTGGTGCCCGCGGCGGATGGCTCGCCCGATTCGCGCGACGTAGCGCACGCACCGATCGTCGAGTCCTTTGCGCAGCGCGCCAAGGCCAATGCGTTTGCGCCGAAGATCGCTTCGAGCGACCTGTCGGTCGCGCGCAAGCAAGTCCATGTGCAGTCGATCATCGCGGCGTACCGGTTCCTCGGCAACCGGTGGGCGAATCTGGATCCGCTGCAGCGGCAGGAGCGGCCACCGATCCCGGAGCTCGAGCCAGCGTTCTACGACTTGACCGAAGCCGACATGGACACGGTGTTCTCCGCGTCCAACACTTACTTCGGCCAGGAACAGATGACGCTGCGCGAGATCGTCAAGGCGCTGCGCGAAACGTATTGCGGCTCGATTGGCGCCGAGTACATGTACGTGTCCGATCCGGCGCAGAAACGCTGGGTACAGCAGCGGCTCGAGTCGATTCGCTCGACGCCTTCGTTCAGTGCGGAGCAGAAGAGAGAGATTCTCGGGCGCTTGACCGCCGCCGAAGGGCTCGAGCGTTACCTGCACACCAAGTACGTCGGCCAGAAACGATTTTCGCTCGAAGGCAGCGAGAGCTTCATCGCGTCGATGGATGAGCTGGTGCAGCGCGCCGGCGCCAGCGGCGTGCAGGAAATCGTGATCGGCATGGCGCATCGCGGGCGGCTCAACGTGCTGGTCAACATTCTCGGCAAGATGCCGCAGGATTTGTTCGCCGAGTTCGAGGGCAAGGTGGGCTCGGAGTTGCCGGGCGGCGACGTCAAGTATCACAACGGTTTTTCCAGCGACATTTCGACACCGGGTGGCCCGGTGCACCTGTCGCTCGCGTTCAATCCTTCGCATCTGGAGATCGTCAATCCGGTGGTCGAGGGTTCGGTGCGCGCGCGTCAGGAACGGCGCGGCGACAAGGAGGGCGACACGGTGTTGCCGGTGCTGGTGCACGGCGACGCGGCGTTTGCCGGCCAGGGCGTCGTGATGGAAACGCTGAACCTTGCGCAGACGCGCGGCTACGGCACCGGTGGCACGATTCATATCGTCATCAACAACCAGATCGGCTTCACCACATCCGATCCGCGCGACACGCGTTCGACGTTGTATTGCACCGACGTGGTCAAGATGATCGAAGCGCCGGTGTTCCATGTAAACGGCGACGATCCCGAAGCCGTCGTGCTGGTGACGCAACTGGCGATGGATTTCAGGCAGGAGTTCAACTCCGACGTCGTGATCGACATCGTCTGCTTCCGGCGGCTGGGCCATAACGAGCAGGACACGCCGGCGGTGACACAACCGCTGATGTACAAGAAGATCGCGCAGCACCCGGGCACGCGCAAGGTCTACGCCGACAAGCTGATCACGCAGGGCACGATCACCGCCGAGCAGCCCGACGAGATGCTGAAGGATTTTCGTGCGGCGCTCGACGAAGGCCGCAGCACGTCCGACCCGGTGCTTACCAACTACAAGAGCAAGTTCGCGGTCGACTGGTCGCCGTTTTTGAATCGCAAATGGACCGACAACGCCGACACTGCCGTGCCGCTGTCCGAATTGAAGCGCCTGGGCGAGCGCATCACGACGATTCCATCCAATTTCAAGCTGCATCCGCTGGTTGAGAAAGTCCTTGCCGATCGCCGCGCGATGGCCGAAGGCAAGCTGCCGCTCGACTGGGGCATGGCCGAGCATCTGGCGTTTGCAACGTTGCTGTCGAGCGGGTACCCGATTCGCATCACCGGACAGGACACCGCGCGCGGTACGTTCTCGCATCGGCACGCGGTGCTGCACGATCAGAACCGCGAGAAATTCGATGAAGGCACCTACACACCGCTGGAAAACGTGTCAGAGGGGCAGGCGCCTTTTACGGTCATCGACTCGGTGCTGTCGGAAGAAGCGGTGCTGGGCTTCGAGTACGGCTACTCGAGCGCGGAGCCGAACGCGCTGGTGGTATGGGAAGCGCAGTTCGGCGATTTCGTCAACGGCGCGCAAGTCGTCATCGATCAGTTCATGTCGTCGGGTGAAGTGAAGTGGGGGCGGCAGTCCGGGCTGACGTTGATGCTGCCGCACGGCTACGAGGGGCAGGGCCCCGAACACTCTTCGGCGCGGCTCGAGCGCTTCCTGCAGCTCGCGGCAGACAACAACATGCAGGTGGTGCAACCGACCTCGGCGGCGCAGATCTTCCATTTGCTGCGGCGGCAGATGATCCGGCTGTTTCGCAAGCCATTGGTGATCATGACGCCGAAATCGCTACTGCGTGCGAAGGATGCGACGTCCGATCTGTCGGAGTTCGCAAAGGGCGAGTTCCGCACCGTGATCGGTGAAACTGATCCTGCGATCGATCCGAAGAAGGTCACGCGCGTGATCGGCTGCTCGGGCAAGGTGTACTACGACCTGGTCAATGCGCGGCGCGAGCGCGAAGACAACGACGTCGCGATTTTCCGCGTCGAGCAGCTCTATCCGTTTCCGCACAAGTCGCTGGCGGCCGAGTTCAAGCGGTATCCGGCGCTGACCGAGGTCGTGTGGTGCCAGGACGAGCCGGCCAATCAGGGACCCTGGTTCTATGTGCAACACCATGTGCTCGAGAACATGACCGACGGCCAGAAGCTTGCTTATGCAGGACGCGCCGCGTCGGCATCGCCCGCCGTGGGCTACTACGCCAAGCACAGCGAACAACAGAAGGCACTGATTGAGCAGGCATTCGGCAAGCTCAAGGGCCTGGTGTTGAACAAGTAAGCGGAGTCGAAATGTCGATCGTCGAAGTCAAAGTGCCGCAACTGTCCGAATCGGTCGCCGAAGCGACGTTGCTGCAATGGAAAAAGAAGCCGGGCGATGCGGTTGCGATCGACGAGACGTTGGTCGAGGTTGAAACCGACAAGGTCGTGCTCGAGGTGCCGGCGCCTGCGGCGGGCGTGATGGCCGAGATCGTCAAGCCCGACGGCAGTACCGTGCTGGCAGGTGAGTTGATTGCGAGGCTGAATACCGACGCCAAGGCGACGGCGGCAAAAGCGGCGCCAGCGCCAGCACCCGCGGCCGCATCGGCGGCTACAGCGACAAGTGCCAGTGCGAAGGGCGCGATCGCGATGCCCGCAGCAGCGAAGATGATGGCCGATGCAGGGATGTCAGCGTCGCAAGTTGCGGGCACCGGCAAAGACGGTCGCATTACCAAGGGCGACGTGATCGGGGCGGTCGAAGCGAAAGCGAAGCCACCGGCCGTGCCGGCTCCTACGCCACCCGCGGCGCGGCCAGCGTTGCCCGACGTCAAGGCACCACTCGACATTTCCGAGCTCGTCAATCGTCCGGAACAGCGTGTTCCGATGTCGCGGCTGCGTCAGCGCGTGGCAGAGCGTCTGGTGCAATCGCAGTCGACGGCTGCGATCCTGACGACGTTCAACGAAGTGAACATGCAGCCTCTAATGGAGCTGCGCTCGCGCTACAAGGAAAAGTTCGAGAAGGAGCACGGCGTCAAGCTCGGCTTCATGTCGTTCTTTGTGAAGGCGGCGGTGTCGGCGCTGAAACGGTATCCGGTCGTCAACGCGTCGGTCGACGGCACCGAAATCGTGTATCACGGCTACTTCGATATCGGCATCGCTGTTGGGTCGCCGCGCGGGTTGGTCGTGCCGATTCTGCGCAACGCCGATCAGATGACGTTCGCCGACATCGAGAAAAAAATCGCGGATTACGGCAAACGCGCAGCCGACGGCAAACTCTCGCTGGAAGAACTCACCGGCGGCACGTTTTCCATTTCCAACGGCGGCGTGTTCGGTTCGATGCTGTCGACGCCGATCATCAATCCACCGCAGTCGGCGATCCTCGGCATTCACGCGACCAAGGAGCGGCCGGTGGTCGAAGACGGGCAGATCGTCGTTCGTCCGATGAACTATCTGGCGCTTTCGTACGACCACCGAATCATCGACGGCCGTGAAGCGGTGCTTGCATTGGTCGCGATGAAGGAAGCGCTCGAGGATCCGGCGCGATTGCTGCTCGAAGTCTGATGGCGAAAACTTTCGACGTCGTCGTTATCGGCGGCGGACCCGGTGGTTACGTCGCTGCAATTCGCGCCGCGCAGCTCGGTTTCACAAGCGCCTGCATCGACGACTGGAAAAACAAGTCTGGTGGCCCCGCACCGGGCGGGACTTGCACCAACATCGGTTGCATTCCATCGAAGGCGCTGCTGCAATCGTCCGAAAACTTTGAACACGCGGGACATTCCTTCGCGGATCATGGTATAGAAATCAAAGGCTTAAGCCTTAATCTTGAGAAAATGCTTCAACGAAAGGATGCGGTCGTTAAACAGAACAACGACGGCATCTTGTATCTGTTCAAGAAGAACAAGATCACGTTCTTTCACGGGCACGGTTCCTTCGTTTCGCGTAGCGACGCCGGCGTTGAGATCGCCGTATCGGAACCTGCGAAAGAAAGCATCGTCGCCAAACACGTGATCGTCGCCACAGGTTCGAGCGCGCGGCCGCTGCCCGGGGTCGAGTTCGACGAGCAACGCGTCCTGAGCAACGATGGTGCGCTGTCGATCGGCGCAGTGCCAAAGCGGCTTGGCGTTGTGGGCGCCGGCGTGATCGGGCTCGAGATGGGCTCGGTGTGGCGGCGCCTCGGCGCCGATGTCACGATCCTCGAAGCACTGCCGGAATTCCTTGGCGCGGTCGATCAGCAGATCGCGCGAGAAGCCGCGAAGTCGTTCAGCAAACAGGGACTGAAGATTCAGCTGGGCGTGAAGATCAGCGGTGTAAAGAGCGACAAGAAAAGCGTGGTTGTCAGCTATGCCGATGCCAAAGGCGACGCGCAGGCGCTGACGGTCGATGCATTGATCGTATCGATTGGCCGCGTGCCTCACACGGGCGGATTGAACGCAGAAGCGATTGGATTGAAGCTAGACGACCGCGGCTTCATCGCAGTCGATGATGAATGCCGCACCAATGTGCCGAACGTATGGGCGATCGGCGACGTCGTGCGTGGACCGATGCTGGCGCACAAGGCCGAAGAAGAGGGCGTTGCAGTGGCCGAGCGTATCGCCGGTCAGCACGGCCACGTGAACTTCAACACGATTCCATGGGTGATCTACACGTCGCCCGAAATCGCGTGGGTCGGGCAGAACGAGCAGCAGTTGAAGTCCGAAGGCCGCGCTTACAAGGCCGGTACGTTTCCTTTCATGGCCAATGGGCGGGCACGCGCGCTTGGCGAGACGACCGGCATGGTCAAGTTCCTCGCCGACGCGAAGACTGACGAAATTCTCGGCGTGCATATCGTCGGCCCGTTCGCGTCCGAGCTGGTCGCCGAAGCAGTGGTGGCGATGGAGTTTCGTGCTTCCAGCGAAGACATTGCGCGCATCTGTCATGCACATCCGTCGTTGTCGGAGGCGACCAAGGAAGCCGCATTGGCGGTGGACAAGCGGGCGCTTAACTTCTAGAACTCGCTTTTAGCCCGTGTCGTTCCGCAGTCAACTGGACAACGCGCTCGCGCAGCGCGGCTACACGCTCGACCCGTCGCAACAAGCCGCGGCCGATCGATTACAGCAACTGTATGACGAGTCGGTCGAATACAAGGCACAGCGCTCGAATGCGCTGAAGAAGCTGCTGGCGAACCCCTCGGCACCGCGCGGTATCTATCTATGGGGTGGCGTCGGACGTGGCAAGAGTTTTCTGATGGATTTATTTTTCGCCGCGGTGCCGGTGAATCGCAAAACGCGCGTGCACTTCCATGAATTCATGCGCAGCGTCCATCGCGAGCTCGACGACTTAAAGGGCACCGAAAATCCGCTCGATGAAGTCGCCGAGCGCATCGCGTCCCGCTATCGCCTGATCTGCTTCGACGAATTTCATGTCTCTGACATCGCCGATGCGATGATCCTGCACCGGCTGCTTTCCAGGCTGTTCGAGCTGAATGTCGGGTTCGTGATGACGTCGAACTATCCGCCCGACGGCCTGTATCCGGATGGTCTGCATCGTGACCGCATACTGCCTGCCATCGATCTGCTGAAGCAACAGCTTGACGTGCTGGCCGTCGATGGCGGAATTGACTACCGAAAGCGTGCGATGCTGCGCATCGATGCGTATCTGACGCCGGGAGGCGCCGCTAGCTGATGCTGTACTGCAGGCGGCGTTCGAGCGCATTGCTGAAACCGATGACGACGATCCGGTGCTTGAGATCGAAGCGCGACGAATACGAGCCCGGCGGCGTGCCGGCGGCGTCGTGTGGTTCGACTTCGCAGTGCTATGCGGCGGGCCACGCTCGCAGAACGACTACCTCGAGATTGCAGCGCAGTTTCACACGGTGTTGCTGTCGAATATTCCGCGCATGAGCGCCGGCCAGGCTTCCGAGGCCAGGCGCTTTACGTGGCTGGTCGATGTGCTGTACGACCATCGAGTGCATCTGATCGCCTCGGCCGAAGCGCCGCCGGAGCAGCTGTATGTGGCGGGCGCGTTGAAGAACGAATTCGCACGCACGGTGTCTCGTTTGCATGAGATGCAATCGCGCGAGTATCTGGAGGCGCCGAGACGCAGCGTCGCCGTACGGTCTGGCGATGCGTCATCCGTGACGGCAACGCGCGCGTTCAATAGCCGATGAGACAGTTGTGGTTGCTGATGGCGGTTTGGGTGCTCCCGGTAGCGGCGAGTGACTTCGGCGCTCGTTATCCCGCAGGAAGCATTCGCGATGCGGAGCAAGCACAAGCCGTGCTGAAGGAGGCGGACGCCGAGATGACGCGTATCGGGCAGAGTGCGAAGGAGCGCGACGCCGAATGCCTGCGAAAGTTCCTTGTGAATTCATGTCGCGACGACGTCCGCCGTGAAAAGCAATTGGCAGAACGCGAAGTGAGGCGAGTGCGCGTCGAAGCGCGCGACTTACAGCGTCGAATCGACGCTGAGAAAGTTGCCAAGCAACGTGCCGACAAGGCCGCAGCGCTCGCGGCCGAAGAAGCAAAGCGGGCGCAGAATGAAGAGAAGGCACGCGACGCTTCAAAGGTACGCGAACCGCAAGTGAAGCGACCCGACTCCGTCGCGGTGAAAGAGGGTTCGCCAGCGTCAGCCAGCCGAGCGCAAAACGCCGAACCACAGGCCCGCAGCCCGGGCAAGAAAAGCTGACGGCCGCAGAGCGCGCCGAGAACGCACGCAAGTTTCAACAGAAGCAGGAACAAGCCCAGAAGCGTGCACAGGAAATGGAAGTCGAGCGCAAGGAAAACGAGCAGCGGCGCATTGAAAAGCGCAAGCAGATCGAGGAGCGCGAAGCCGAGCGCGAAGCGATACGCAAGAAAGCTGCCGAGTCAATCAAGTGAGAAGTCAGCAGGGCCCCGCCGACGGCGCCCGCTGCTGCGCCATCGACTTCGGAACTTCAAATTCGGCGGTGGCGCTGGCAGTCGGCGATCCGAACGACGCACGGCATACGAAGATCGAACTGGCGCCGCTCGAGGAAGGCGCGAGCAGCATGCCGACCGCCGTGTTCTACAGCGCCGATGACGGCAGCCGCCGCTTCGGCCGCGCGGCTATCGCCGCGTACGTCGACGGCTACGAAGGCCGTCTGATGCGATCGATCAAGAGCATTCTCGGCTCGGATCTGATGGGTGAGACAACCGAACTCGCAAGCGGCCTGCAGATCCGTTACATCGACGTCGTGATCGCGTACCTACGACACATCAAGCAGCTGGCTGAGAAGCATTGGCAGCGGCCGATTGATCGAGCGGTCATCGGGCGCCCGGTATTTTTCGTCGACGACGACCCGAGACGCGACGCCAAGGCGCAGCAGACTTTGTTCGAAGCAGCGCATGCGGCGGGCATAACGCACGTGGAATTCCAATTCGAGCCGATCGCGGCTGCGCTCGACTACGAGTCGAGATTGCGCGCGAGCGACGGTGAACGCCTTGTGCTGGTGGCGGACATCGGCGGCGGCACGTCCGACTTTTCAGTCGTGCGCGCCAGCGAAGCCGCGCATGGCCTGGCTGATCGGCGCGCGGATATCCTGGCGAACCACGGCCTGCATTTGGCGGGCACCGACTTCGACCGGGCGGTGAATCTCGCCAAGATCATGCCGGTGCTGGGGCTGAACGGTGACGGTCCCGGCGGACGTCCTGTGCCTTCGAAGGTCTACTTCGAGCTGGCGACCTGGCACCTGATCAACACGACGTACGTTCCGAATCGACTCATCGAGTTACGCATGATGCGCAACATGTACAACGATCAGCGTGCGCACCAGCGGCTGATGCGTGTACTCACGCAGCATCGGGGGCACGATCTGGCGGCGCGTGCCGAGGCCGCCAAGATTGCCGTGTCGGAGTCCGGCAAGTCGATTATTGAACTCGGCTTCATCGAGCCCGGCCTCGAGTTGCCTTTCGTGGAGCGCGAGCAGCAACTCGCCCTGCAGGAAGACGTGCACCGCATTGTTAATACCGCGCGGGAAACAGTACGCAGAGCGCAGATCAACGCCGACGAGATCGATGCCCTCTACTTCACAGGTGGCTCCACGGGTCTCGACTTCCTGGCCGCGCGACTCGCTGAGGCGTTCCCAGCCGCGCAAACCGTGCGCGGCGATCGCTACGCAAGCGTCGTAAGCGGTCTCGCGATCACTGCGCACCGGAAGTTCGGAGCGAAAGTAGGAATCGGGCCAATCGCGGCGGCCTACCTGCATAGGAAATCGATCGGCGCGGGCACTGAAATGTGTACGCCGCTGCCGCACGTTAGCCCTACCGCTTCGGTGGTGGCTCCAGCTTCACGATAGCCAACGAGAGATTGTCGCCACGCCCCTCGGCGCGCTCGCGTGCGAGCGACATCATTTCTTCCGATGCATCGCGTGGAGACAGGTCGTTCAGCAAATGCGCGAGCTCATCGTTCTCGAAATAGGCCCACATGCCGTCGCTCGCCAGCAGGAAACACGTCGCCGACGCGCAGGCTGTGTTCTTCACCAATGACGACTTTGGGTTTCTTGTCGATACCGAGGGCGCTAACCAATATGTTCTTGTAGCGCTGTGCAGCGATCTCGGCATCCTCATGCCGTCCTTCTTCGCGCAGCTGTTGAGCGTACGTCTGGTCTTCGGTCAGGTGCACCAGTTTGCCGCCACGGAAGAAATAGAGGCGGGAGTCGCCGGCGTGCGCCCAGATGGCGTATTGCTTCTTGATGATCAGCGCGCACAGCGTGGCGTGCGGTTCCTTTTCGCTGGAAATGGCGGTGAGCCGGATGACGGTATGCGCCTCCGCAGCCAGGTGCAGCAGCATTTCGCGAAACGTCGAGTCGTGCTCGGACATGTCGCAAAACAGGCTCTCGGCGGTCGAGATGACTTGATCGGCCGCCTGCCGGCCGCCGGTGCGGCCGCCCATGCCGTCGGCGACGATCGCCAGCATTGCCCCGGGGTTGCGCTCGCTCGTGATAATGGCGACCCGGTCCTGCTGCTCGTGGCGGTCGCCTATGTGAGTGGCAACGCAAGCGTTGACTTTATAGCTGGACACACAGTGGTAGTGATCGTTTGGTTGAGTCTATCATCGGCTTTCACGCCCTCTTGATAGCGAGGATGACGGCGCGTCTTTGGGGCCTAACTCAATCGTTTGCCCGACCCTTACCTGATGATTGCACAACGATGGATCAGGAAGAAATAAAGCGGCGCATTATCGAACTGCAAATCGAGCATCGTGACCTGGACTCGGCGATCGGTCGGCTTGCCGAACAATTGAGTATCGACGACCTCGCGCTACGGCGCATGAAGAAGCGCAAGTTGCAGATAAAAGACGCGCTGACGCAGCTCGAGATGCGTCTGGTGCCCGATATTCCGGCGTGACGCCGACATCCGTCGCGCTGCGCTCGGACGACACCGTTCGGGCGCGAGTCATCGCAGCATTTGCCGAAAGCGGTGCCTTGGCGCGTGCCGTTTCGAGCTTCGTCGCCCGCGCATCGCAGGCGGACATGGCGGCCGCGGTTTACGACACGATCGACTCCGGCGGTACTTTGATCGCAGAGGCCGGCACCGGCACCGGCAAGACGTTCGCTTATCTGGTGCCGGCGCTGCTGGCCGGCGGTAAGGTGTTGCTTTCTACCGGCACCAAGCCGTTGCAGGATCAGCTGTTCCGGAAAGACCTGCCGGCAGTACTCGACGCACTGCGTATCAACGCCGCGACCGCTCTGCTGAAGGGCCGGGCCAATTATGTGTGTCTACACCGCATGGCGCGCGCCGAGAGCGAAGGGCTGTTGCCGACCCGCGAAGATGTCGTGCACTTGCGCTCGGTCGTGCGCTTTGCCGCGACCACATCCACCGGTGACCGCGCTGAGCTGGCGGGCGTGCCGGAAAACGCCGCGATCTGGCCGCTGGTCACTTCGACGCGCGACAACTGTCTAGGTGCCGAGTGTCCACGCTTCGGCGAGTGCTTCGTGTACAAGGCGCGCCGCGAAGCACAGGCCGCCGACATCGTCGTCGTCAATCACCATCTTTTCATGGCGGATCTCGCGTTCCGCGATGACTCGATTCGCGATTTCCTGCCCACCGTCAACACGGTGATTCTGGACGAGGCTCATCAACTGCCATCGACAGCGGCGGACTTTTTCGGCGCTTCGCTGTCGCTCGCGCAATTGCTCGAGGCCGGTCGCGATACACGCGCGCTCGGACTGGCGCGTGCACCCGACGGCGCGTCATGGATTACTTTGACGAGTCATTTCGAGCGAGCAGTGCGCGATCTGCGGCTAGCGCTCGGTAGCGTTGGGCTCGCGATTGGATCGCGCACGCCGCTCGAGCGAATCGAGCGTCGCGGCGAGTTACAGCCCGCATTCGATGAGCTCGATGCCGCGTGTGCGGAGTTGGCGCGTGCGCTCGAAATCAACCGCGGACGCGATGCCGAGCTCGATTTGCTGATTGCACGAGTCGTCGAGCTGCGGCGCGAGTTGTCCAACTGGAGCAGCGCGCTAAAAAGGCCCACAGGTGACGAAGACGGTGGCGAGTTCGATGAGGAGAGCATCGAGGACAACGCGCCATCGGTGCGCTGGATTTCGGTGTCAACCCACGGCGCGCAGTTCAACCAGACGCCGCTCGCACCCGGCAAGGCGCTCGCGCGCGCGCGCGAGTCGCAACCGCAAGCATGGATCTTGACTTCGGCGACGCTCACCGCAGCAGGGCGATTCGATCATTATCTGGCGGAGGTCGGGATCGAACGCGCATCTACCGCACGCTGGAACAGTCCGTTTGATTTTCCAAGGCAGGCGCTGCTGTACCTGCCGCAGTCGATGCCTTCGCCATACGATGTCCGCTTCGCGGAGAAAGTAGCGGAAGCGGCGTGGCCACTGGTCCGCGCCAACGGCGGTCGAGCATTCCTTCTGTGCACGACGCTGCGCGCGGTCGACAAAGTGGCCGAGCGTCTGCGACAGCTGATGGCGCTTGATGATCAGCAACTGCCGTTGCTGGTTCAGGGCACGAGCACGCGGCGCGCGTTGATCGAAGCGTTTCGCGGTTCGGGTAACGCGGTGCTCGTCGGCAGCATCAGCTTCTGGGAAGGCATCGACATTCGCGGCGACGCGCTGTCGTTGGTCGTCATCGACAAGCTGCCGTTCGCGCCGCCGGATGACCCGGTGGTTGAAGCGAAGATTCGTTACCTGCGCAGAAGCGGGCGCAACCCGTTTAACGAGTATCAGTTACCCGAAGCGATCATGCTGATAAAGCAGGGTGTCGGCCGGTTGATTCGCGATGAAACCGATCGGGGCGTTTTGATGATTCTCGACGAGCGCGTGCTGACCAAACCTTATGGAAAGGTCGTCCTGTCCAGTCTGCCGCCGTTTGCCCGCACGCGAAGCGAAGCCGAAGCGGTCGAATTTCTAACGCGCCGTCGAGCTGGCTAGCGTTTGGGCTCGAATCTGACCGGCTCAGTGCCACGCGCTTTGGACCGAATTACGACCGTGCCCGCAAGCTTGTCGTGCCAACCCTGCTTCCTACGGTCGAACGCGACCCAGATCAGGCCCATAAGAAGGGGAATCGTTGAAACGTAGTAGCCGAGGTAGCGCCCGATCGATTGACCTAGTGAAAGCGTACCGCCGGTTGTTGCATCCACCACGCGCAGCGATAGCACCATTTTTCCCGGCGTAGCCTGGCGGTACAGCCAGAACGCAATGACCGCGACGGCCGGCGCGACCCAGGAAATAAGGAAGTCGGCGGGGCCGGCTATCAGGCTGGTTTGCTCGCCAAAGTAGCCCCACCCGTAAATTGCGACGAGCAGCGGGACGATGACCATAAGAACAAGCAGTGAGTCGATCAGCGCGGCGCCGACGCGAATCCAGAATCCAGCGTACTCCACGTCATCAGGCTGCATAGCTCAGTTGTCCGTCCACAATCTGCGCCGCAGCCGTGTACGGATGCTCCTCGTGTTTATTCGGTGCGAGCAAGTGTATGACGCAATAACCGCGAATTTTCAGGTAATCCGAAATCAGCGAGCGGTGGCATTGCCACCACAGGGCTTCGGAGCACATCAGCGCGACGCGACCGTCTTCGGCTAGAGCGGTCACGCGATCGATGCCTTGTTTAAAAGCATCCGTGTCCATGTGGTCCGCGTAACCGCGAAACGAGGCATTGCGCCACGCCACGTGCGGTGAATCGGGTCGCGGCCGTCGCCGGCCGCCGAGCTCAGGCAGCCAGACGTATTGGATCCCGGCAGCGTCGAGCGAACTCGTTAACGCCTGCTGGTTGTAATGCGGGTACCGTCGGGAACCCGGGAAGCGGCGTACGTCGGCTACTGCCGTGATCGCTGCGGTCTGCAAAATCTGAAGAAACTCCGTGATCGGACGCGTCGAATGTCCAACCGTCCAGACGGTGCGTGAGTCTGCTGGCTGGCAGTTTGCCAGCGTCCTATCTCCGTGCGCGCAGATACTTACTCTGCGGAAAGTTCAGCGCCAGCACGCGCTCGGCGTCAGCCTGCAAGTCTTTCATCTGCAAGGCTTCGTACGAGCGCGCGATGATCGATAGCGCTTCCTCCGTCGCGGGCGTCTGTTGAAAATCCCGCACGACGGTTTGTGCGCGCTGGATGGCGGCCAGGTACGCCTTGCGCGTGAAGTAATAGCGCGCGACGTTGACCTCGGCTTGTCCCTGTGAATTCGCTAGATAAATCATGCGCGCGCGCGCGTCCGGCGTGTACTTGCTGTCGGGGTAGCGCGTGACCAGGTCCTTGAATGCATCGAACGCTTCGCGCGCCGCCTTGGCATCACGCTCGGAAATATCCTGCCCCAGGAATTGGCCGAGGAACCCAAGGTCTTCGTTAAACGAGGCGAGGCCCTTCAAGTAATACATGTAATCGACGTTCGGGTGATTCGGGTACTGACGGATAAAACGGTCGCAGGCCTGTATTGCCTGTGCACTTTCACCCTCTTTGTAGTACGTGTAGGCGATCTCCATCAGCGCCTGCTGCGCATGCCGGCCAAACGGATAGCGCGATTCGAGCTTCTGATACAGCTCGCGCGATCGCTTCCACGCGCCGTTGTTCAGTTCGAGCCGTGCCTCGGAATACAACTTATCGGCGTCCCACTTCAGCGTTTCGTCGCGGTCGCCGAACCAACCGCCAAACCAGCTGCAGCCACCCAATCCGGCCGCGAACAAGACCATCGCCAGCGTGGCGGCGAGATGCGCGATACGGTGCGTCCAATGCGGTTTCATCGAGGTGGTAACCGTGCTTCGATTGCTCGGCAGTATATCGTTCGACGATGTCTATCTCGCGTTTCGACGATACCGGCGAAGGCGACGATGTGCCCGATGCATCGGCGGCGCTGACGGTGCGCATCGACGATCGACATGCCGGCGAGCGATTGGACAAGGCGCTCGCGCAGTTGATTCCGGACGTATCGCGCAGCAGGCTGCAGCAGTGGGTCGGCGCCGGGGCGGTGAGCGTCAACGGGCACACCGTCAAGGCGCGGCATACGCTGGCGTTTGATGACCTTGTAGAAATCAAGCCGCAACCTGCACCCGACGCGGCCGCGTATACGCCCGAGCCGATGCCGCTCGATGTCGTATTTGAAGACGACGCGATCCTGGTGCTGAACAAGCCGCCGAAATTGGTCGTGCATCCTGCGGCGGGGCACTGGTCTGGAACCTTGCTGAACGGCCTGCTGGCCTACGTCCCCGCGCTGAGCGAAGTGCCGCGCGCAGGAATCGTGCATCGGCTCGACGCCGATACGTCGGGACTGATGGTCGTGGCGAAAACGCTGGTCGCACAAACCGATCTCGTACGCCAGATGCAGGCGAGGACAGTAGCGCGCGAGTACTGGGCACTCGTTCTCGGTGTGCCCGCGTCACGTGGCGTGATCGATGCGGCGATCGGGCGCGACCCACGTAATCCGCTGCGCTTCAAGGTAAGCACGACCGAATCCGCTAAGCCCGCACGCACGCATTACGCGCGGATCGATTCGACGCGTGATGCCGGCGCTGAAATTTCATGGCTGGCGTGCCGGCTGGAAACGGGTCGAACGCATCAAATCCGCGTGCACCTTGAGCATCTTGGCCATCCGCTCATTGGCGATCCTCTGTATCGGCGCAGATTGCCGCCACGCAGCGAGCAAGGGCCGAAGTGGATGTCATTCGATCGACAGGCGCTGCACGCATGCCGGCTAAGTCTCGATCATCCGGTCAGCCGACGGCGGCTCACCTGGTTTCAGGGCCCCGCACCGGACCTCGCGCGATTGATGCGTGAGCTTGGCTTTGGCCCGCTCGATGTTGCCAGCGACGTTTTTGCGCAGACATGAACGCGCAATGGATTCGACCAGATTGGCCGGCGGCTCCCAAGGTGCATGCATTGATCACAACGCGCGCCGGCGGCGTATCGCGCGGGCCGTATGGTGTACCTCCGCACGATCGGGGCGGAATGAACATCGGGCTCGCAAGCGGCGATGACATTGCCGACGTGATGGCGAATCGCGCTCTCCTGCGGGCCGCTTTGCCGGCGAATCCGTGCTGGCTGAATCAAGTGCATGGCGCTGCGGTGATCGATGCGGCGCAAGCGGAATCGAACGCTGGCGTCGCCGACGCTTCATTTACCGACACACCGAATGTGGTCTGCGTGGTCTCGATCGCCGATTGCATGCCGGTGCTTCTCGCTGACACGTCGGGCCGCTGTGTCGGCGTCGCGCACGCCGGGTGGCGCGGCCTCGCGTCGGGCGTGATCCAGGCGACCGTGAAGTCAATGCGGCAGCGCCTTGAAGACGCCGGCGCAGAGCTGCTCGCTTATCTAGGTCCGACGATCGGACCGCGGCATTTTGAAGTGGGGGCCGATGTGCTCGATGCGATGCGGACGAACCTGCCTGACGCCGACCGCGCGTTCGCGGCGCGATCGCCGGGCAAGTATCTTGCCGACCTGTTCGAACTGGGGCGGCAGGCACTTGCTCAAGCCTGCGTCGAACGTGTTTACGGCGGCCACGATTGCACGTTCAGCGATCCGGCCCGGTTTTATAGCTTTCGTCGCGATCGAACGACGGGCCGCCACGCGGCGTTGATTTGGCGCGTTTGACCAGCACTTACGCGTTGCGGAGAATCCGCACTGAGGAGACACCGATGCCGACTTCCACACTCGCCGCACCCGCACGCCGATCGCGCAAGAAGGCTCAGCCGGCGCGCCGCGCCGCTGCGTCACGCTCAGGTGCCGCTCCGCTCAAGCCTGCTGCGTCGCAGGCGCCCACTAATTCGAGGCCCGCGGCCTACGCGTTACCGCCGTCGCCCGATCAGCTGATGCAGCTGCAGCAGGACTATTGGACGCAACTCGCGTCGCTATGGACCGATTTTTTCCAGAATCCGGCCAAGTCATCCGAGCCAATTGCGGATTCGCGCTTTTCCGATCCGGCGTGGCAGAACAATTCGCTGGCGTCGTTTTATGCGCGCGCGTACTTGTTGAATTCGGACTTCATGAATCGGCTGGCCGAAACCATCGACGGCGATCGCAAGACCAAGCAGCGCGTGAAATTCGCCGTGTCGCAATGGGTCGATGCCGCCTCGCCTTCTAACTTCCTCGCGACCAATCCAAAGGCGCAGCAGACCTTGCTCGAATCGCGCGGGGAAAGTCTTAAAGCGGGTCTGGACAACCTGATGAAGGATATTCAGCAGGGACGCATTTCGCAGACCGACGAAACCGCGTTCGAGGTGGGCCGCAACGTCGCAACCAGCGAGGGTCAAGTTGTTTTCGAAAACGCGCTGTTTCAACTGATTCAATACAAGCCGCTGACTGCCAAGGTTTACGCGCGACCGTTCGTGCTGGTGCCGCCGTGCATTAACAAGTACTACATCCTCGATCTGCAGCCCGAAAATTCGTTCATTCGGCACGCGGTTGGAAGTGGCCATACGGTATTCGTCGTATCGTGGAAGAACCCGCATAAGCCCGAATCGAAACTCACGTGGGACGACTACCTTGAGAAGGGCGCGATCAAAGCGCTGCACGTCGCGCAACAGATCAGCGGTCAGAAACAGGTCAACACGCTCGGTTTCTGCGTTGGCGGCACTATCCTCGCGACGGCGCTGGCCGTGATGGTCGCGCGAGGCGAATCGCCGGTGTCGAGTCTGACGCTGATGACGGCTTTGCTCGACTTCGAAGACCCCGGCATGCTCGAGATGTTTATCGACGAACAGCAGGTTTTGCTGCGCGAACAAACGCTGGGCAAGGGCGGCCTGATGCCGGGCCGCGAACTGGCGATCACCTTCAATAATCTGCGCTCGAACGATCTCGTCTGGAACTACGTCGTTAATAATTATCTGCAAGGCAAGCAGCCGCCCGCGTTCGACCTGCTGTACTGGAACGGCGACAGCACCAATCTGCCGGGACCGATGTACGCCTGGTACCTGCGCAATATGTATCTGGAAAACAATTTGCGCATTCCAGGAAAACTCGTGTGCTGCGGCGAGCGCATCGATCTAGGATCGATCAAGGTCCCGACATACGCTTTTGCGGCGCGTGAAGATCACATCGTGCCGTGGAAGGCTGCGTATGCTTCGGCGCGACTTTTGCCGGGGCCCGGTAAGGCAGGCGGCGTGCGCTTCGTGCTCGGCGCCAGCGGCCACATCGCGGGCAGCATCAATCCGCCGTCGAAGAACAAACGCAGTTACTGGACGGGCACTCACGACCGAGTTGCCGGCTGATCCCGAGGCTTGGCTGCTCGCTGCTGAAGAACAGCCTGGAAGTTGGTGGACCGACTGGAGCAAGTGGCTCGCGCACTTTGGTGGCGCTCAAAAGCCTGCGCCGAAAAGTTTTGGCAACGCGCAGTACAAAGCCATCGAGCCCGCGCCGGGCCGTTACGTGCAAGAAAAAGCCTAGGAGAACTGATTCATGTCCAATGCAGTCATCGTTGCAGCAGCGCGCACGCCGGTCGGAAAGTTTGGTGGCTCGCTGGCAAAAATTCCAGCGTCCGATCTTGGCGCGGTGGTGATCAAGGAAGTGCTGAAGCGGGCTGGCGTGAAACCCGAGCAGGTCGATGAAGTCATCATGGGTCAGGTGTTGACCGCGGGGGTGGGGCAGAACGCCGCGCGTCAGGCGTTGATCAAGGCCGGCTTGCCGGTCACCGTTCCTGGTACGACGATTAACAAGGTGTGCGGCTCGGGGCTGAAAGCGGTGATGCTCGCGGCGCAGGCAATCGCCAACGGCGACGCCGAAATCGTCGTCGCCGGCGGGCAGGAGAACATGAGCGCATCACCGCACGTGATGCAGGGCTCGCGCGACGGCTATCGAATGGGTGATGCCAAGATTGTCGACAGCATGATCGTCGATGGGCTATGGGACGTTTACAACCAGTACCACATGGGCATTACCGCGGAGAACGTCGCCAAGGAGCACAAGGTCGATCGCGCGACGCAGGATCAATTCGCGCTGGCCTCGCAGCAGAAAGCCGCAGCCGCGCAGGACGCGGGCCGCTTCAAGGAAGAGATTGTCGCCGTGCCGATTCCGCAGAGGAAGGGTGACCCGATCTCGTTCGATGCCGACGAGTTCATCAATCGCAAGACCAATCCGGAAGCTTTGTCGGGACTGAAGCCGGCGTTCGACAAGCAAGGAACGGTGACGGCGGGCAATGCGTCCGGACTGAACGACGGCGCCGCCGCGCTGCTGGTGATGTCGGAAGCGAAAGCAAAGGAGCTCGGGCTAACGCCGCTGGCCAAGATCAAGGCGTTCGCGTCGGTCGGCGTCGATCCGAAGGTGATGGGCATGGGGCCGGCGCCGGCGTCGCGCAAGGCGCTGAAGAAAGCGGGCTGGACGGCCGACCAAGTCGATCTGATGGAAATCAACGAAGCGTTCGCCGCGCAAGCGTGCGCGGTCAACAAGGACATGGGCTGGAATACGGAAAAGATCAACGTGAACGGCGGTGCGATTGCGCTCGGTCATCCGATCGGCGCCTCCGGCGCCCGCATCCTCGTGACGTTGCTGCACGAGATGAAGCGGCGCGATGCGAAAAAAGGCTTGGCCGCGCTGTGTATCGGCGGCGGCATGGGGGTGGCGCTGGCGGTCGAGCGCTAATTTGCAGCTAAGCGGATCGATCCGGGCGTTGCAAAGCGGGATCTTCACGTCGCGGGTCGTACCAAAGTCCCATCTGATCGCGGCGCTCGAGCATCTTGCCGCCGCTCAGCGCGCCTCGCATCATGATGCCGAGCACTTCAAGGCCGGAATACGTACGCAACTTCCGGCCCGATGTCACCACCGTTTCACGCAGGATCACGAACCGACCGAGCTTCTTCAGTGCGATGCTGAGCGCAATCTCTTCCGCGCCGAATAGCCGCTCGTCAAAACCGCCTGCCGCTTCGAACGCGGGCCGCGTGCAAAACACGAAGCATCCTGCCGCGAGGCGCATCCATCGCATCATCGCCGTCAGCGCAGGAAGCAGCACCCTCGCGTAGAACGGGACGCGACCGTCGAACCTCACCGCGGCGCCGCCTCCGACGGCGCCGTCGGCAACGATGTCGAGCGCTCGACGCAGCACGTCTTTGTTGATCACTGTGTCGGCATCGACGAACACGAGGACGTCGCCGCTTGCTGCGCGCGCGCCCGAATTTCTCGTGGCTGATATCTGGCGATGCTGCACGGACACGACACGCGCACCCAAATCGGCTGCAACGTGCGCGGTCCGATCGGTCGACGCATCGTCAGCCACGATGATTTCGTACTCGATTCCGCACGCTGTGGCGGCGCCATGTATCGCTTGCAGCGTTGCAGCAAGTAGCGGCTCCTCGTTATGCGCAGGAACAACGAAGGAGACAACGCTCTGTGTCATCAAGCGATCATAGAGTCGCCGTCCGCTTCACAGGCTCGGTTGATGCACCGCGAATAGTGTCTAATTACAGAAAACACCAAGGAGGCAGATATGGCAAAAGTGGCATACGTGACCGGAGGCATGGGCGGCATTGGTACCGCAATCTGCCGGAAGTTTCACGACGCGGGCTACAAAGTAATCGCCGGCTGCGGTCCGACGCGCGACCATGCAAAATGGCTCGCGGAGCAGAAAGCTGACGGCTACACGTTCACGGCATCGGTCGGCAATGTCTCCGACTGGGACTCGACCAAGCAGGCGTTCGAGAAAGTCAAGTCCGAACACGGGAACGTCGACATCCTCGTCAATAACGCCGGCATCACACGCGACGGCGTATTTCGGAAGATGTCACTCGAGGATTGGCGCGCGGTGATGGATACCAATTTGAACAGCATGTTCAACGTCACCAAGCAGGTCATCGACGGCATGCTCGATAAAGGCTGGGGCCGCATCATCAACATCTCTTCGGTCAATGGCGAGAAAGGTCAGTTCGGTCAAACCAACTATTCGGCGGCCAAGGCCGGCATGCACGGCTTCACGATGGCGCTCGCACAGGAAGTCGCCAGTAAAGGCGTGACCGTCAACACGGTAGCGCCCGGCTACATCGCCACCGACATGGTGATGGCGGTGCGCGAGGACGTGCGCGAGAAGATCATCCAGACGATTCCGGTCAAGCGATTCGGGAAGGCCGAGGAGATCGGATCGATCTGCGCCTGGCTGACAACCGATGACGCGGGATTTACCACCGGCGCCGAGTTTTCGTGCAACGGTGGATTGCACATGGGATGAGGCGCGGATCTACATAGGAGCCTCATGACGCAAGCACGAAAAGTTGCGCTGGTGACCGGCGCGGGAAGCGGCATCGGGCGCGCGGTCGCGGTGACACTGCTGAACAACGGTTTCGACACGGTGCTGGCGGGCCGCCGCCTCGATGCGCTCGAAGCGACGGCAAAGCTAGCCGCAGGTGCTGGTACCGAGTCGCTCACAGTTGCAACCGACGTCGGCGACCCGCTTGCGGTGGATGCGCTCTTCGCAAAGCTCGGCGAGCGGTTTGGCCGCCTCGACGTCTTATTCAACAACGCAGGCACCGGTGCGCCGCCGGTGCCGCTGGAGGACTTGAGCTACGCGCAGTGGAAAGCTGTCGTCGATGCGAACCTGACCGGTGCGTTCCTGTGCACGCAGGGCGCTTTTCGTTTGATGAAAGCGCAGGATCCGCGCGGCGGCCGCATCATTAACAACGGTTCGATCTCGGCGCATGCGCCTCGACCCAACTCGGCGCCTTACACCGCGACCAAGCACGCGATCACTGGTCTCACCAAGTCATCATCGCTCGATGGCCGCAAATACGACATCGCCGTCGGCCAGATCGACATCGGTAACGCGCTGACCGAGCTCGCAGCGCAGGATGGCGCAAGGCGTGCCGCAGGCACACGGCGCAATTGCCGTCGAGCCGCTGATGGACGTGCAGCACGTCGCCAACGCGGTGCTTCACATGGCGAGCCTTCCGCTTGATGCCAACGTGCTCTTTATGACTGTGATGGCCACCAAGATGCCGTTTGTCGGCAGAG
>CAWAYV010000027.1:0-368235 GCA_963786295.1 uncultured beta proteobacterium
GGCGCGTGCCGCTGCCGTTACCGGCGATCCGATCCGCTTCGGCACAACTCCGGTCTTTCTGGACGATCAGATTTTCTCTGCTTTCATCGTGGCAGACGTACCTGGAAGACGCGCTGCAGCGACCCGTTCGCTTCGTGCAGCGCGGCAGCTATCGGGAGATTGTCGACGGACTGATGAACAACTCGATTGATCTTGCGTGGCTGTGTGGCTACCCATACGTGCTTTATGAAAGCAGGCTTGCGCTAGTAGCTGTCCCGCTTTATAGTCCGTGCCCCTGTATCGATCGCATTAATCGTTCCGCGTCGCGATACAAGCACGTCGCACTATCGCAGCTGAAGGGCAAAGTCTTTGCGTATAGCGACCCGTTATCAACAGTGGGCACTTGGTCCGCGCGTCGAACTAATACGCGCGGATATCGCGCCCGAAGCATTCTTCCGCCGTGCTTTCTTCACGTTCTTTCACCGCAAAGTGGTCGACGCTGTCCGCGCAGGTGTTGCAAATGCGGGCTCGGTTGATGGATACATCTGGGAGACGCTGGAGTTACAGCAGCCCGAGGCACTGAAGGTGTTCGCGTCGCATGGCGCTCGCCACAATATGGGTTTCCCCCGTTAGTCGGCCTCATCTCGCTGGGGGTCGGCCCACTGCTCTCATTCACGCGAGCCTTTGAGCAAATGCAGACCGATGAAACAGGACGCCAAATTCTCGCGCGGCTGAATGTCGAACGGATTCGTTGCGGCGAAGTCAAACTTATTCGATAGCGTGCGGAAGCTGGTAAAAGTCGCCGGCCGCGTGCCTGCCTGATCGTGCTGCGCTCGCTCAGCTACCGCATCAAAATTCCGTTGGCGATCACGACGGTGATTTTGCTCACCGAGGTGATCGTTACCGCCGCTCTGCTATGGATTGCGTTTTCGGACGCGCGCTTCGATCTGGAAGCAAGCGCGAAGAATCTCACTTCGGTGCTGTCGCGGTCGCTTCGAGACCCGCTCGTTCGCGATGATCTGTGGCTGGCGTACGAAGTCATACAGACGCCGCTGGCCGCTCGTGAACGCGACAACGCGCTGCAAGGTCTCGTTGTGATCGATCGCCGTGGGCAGGTCTTCGTTGCCAAGCGATCCAGATCGGTTCCCCGTAGCTACGCCCGCTCATGACCTATCTGTTCTTCTACCGAGCGGTGCGTCGGACTCTTTCAAATTTTCGTTTCCAACAGACGCTTCAGAAGCGGTTGTCGCTCAGCGGCTCCGGTCTCCGGCGGAAGACGGCGCGAACCTTGGGACCGTGATACTCGAACTGGACGCAGGTCGCTTTTACGACCGGCTGCACGCCACGCTATGGAAGCTTGGACTGATCACGCTTCCCGGCCTGTTGCTGCTGGTGTCCTTGGGCTGGTGGTGGGGCAAGCGCATGGCTGCTCCGCTGTCCCGGCTTACGAGCGCAGTGGAGCGTGCTGGGCGAGAAATCCGGGGCTATTCCAGAAAGTCTCCCACCTGCCGGTAGGATGAAATCGGTGGCTGTCGAGCAGGTTCCGTCTGATGCTTGTTGATTTGGCACGTCAGGAAGAACTGGAACGCGAGATGGTTAAGTCGGAGCGGCTGGCAGCGGTAGGACGCGTTTCTGCAGCCATCGCGCACGAAATCAACAATCCACTTGGAGGAATGTTGAACTCCGTTGATACCCTTGCCAAACACGGCAAGCCGGACTTTCTTACTAGGAGGACCCTTGGTCTGCTGCAACGAGGTCTGCAACAGATCCGGAGCACAGTCAGCGCGCTGCTCGTCGAGGCGCGTCTTGACTCCCCGGCAATGGGAGTATCAGATTGGCAGGATCTGAAGACACTGGTGCAGCCCCAGCTGGAAATGAAAGGGCTCTCGCTCGTTTGGCAGGTGCAGACAGCAGACTTGATTCCGTTGCCCGCACACCAGGTGCGGCAGACTTGTGCTGAATCTGCTTCTGAATGCGGTTAAAGCGAGCGCCGACGGTGGGACGGTTGCATTGAGCGTTTCTGAAACAGCGCGTGGCCTCGAAGTTGAAGTGACCAACACCGGCGAACCTGTACCCGACGATCTGTTGGAGCATTTGTTTGAGCCGTTCAGTTCCACGACGGAGCGTGATGGGAAGCGCTCGCATGGAGTCGGGCTCTGGGTCTGTTATCAGATTGTCAGCCGGCTTGGAGGCACCATTGTGGCTGAGAGCAGAAACGGAGTGACGCGGTTCGCCGCCACGCTCCCCGTCGTCAACAACAACCTACAGAGCGCCGCATGAAGCAGCCACATCTGTGCCTAATCGAAGATGACCTGATCATGGGGGAGTCACTGTCCGATCGATTTAGCCTCGAAGGATTTACGCTTGATTGGTATCGCCGGGGAAGTGAGGCGATCGACGCTATGCGCGATACGCAATATGCCGCCGTGATAAGTGATGTGCGGCTACCCGACGTTTCGGGCGAGCAAGTTTTTGCTGTCGCTAACGAGTCGATTGCGAAGTACCCCACCGTTTTTATTCATCACGGCCTTCGCTTCCGTGGAAAGCGCGGTTGCCATGCTAAAGCGGGGAGCGGTCGACTACATCACGAAGCCGTTCGACATTACGGAACTCGTCAGCAAGGTCCGGAGCCTTGTGGGCGTTCACTCGCAACCAGTTGACACTGGCAATACGGCTCGGGGTTTCGCCGAGCATGCGAGCACTCGCTGGTGCTGGCCCGCGCATCGCAGAAAGAGCGCAAACGGTTCTGATCACCGGTGAGAGTGGCGTCGGCAAGGAAATCGTTGCTCGGTTTCTGCACTCGCTGTCTCGAGTCGCAGAGACCCGGCGCATTCGTCGCAGTCAACTGCGGCGCCATACCTGACACGCTGCTGGAAGCGGAGTTCTTCGGACATGAACGCGGCGCGTTCACCGGTGCTGAGCGTGCAAAGAAGGGATACCTCGAACAAGCTGACGGCGGCACCTTGCTTCTCGATGAGATCGGCGATCTGCCGCTGGGCATGCAAGTAAAACTGCTGCGCGTCATTCAGGAGCGCAAAGTCCAGCGAGTCGGCTCGGAGACATCCATCCCGGTTGACATTCGCGTGTATTGCGCGACCAACCGAGACCTAGTGTCGATGGTTCGTGAGGGTCGTTTCCGGGACGACCTTTACTACCGAATCAACGTCGTGCATCTGAAGGTTGCCGCCCTGCGCGACCGACCCGATGACGTGTTGTGGCTCGCATACAAATTTCTGGAGGAGCAGGGGACTCGCCTACGCGAGACGCCGCGGTTGCTCAGTCTGGGCGCGCAATCGGCTTTGCTCTCGCACGCATGGCCAGGGAACATTCGCGAGTTGAGAAATAGGATCGAGCGCGCCTGTGTTCTATCTGCAAGGGCCGCTCTCACAGCCACCGACTTGTTTGAGGACATGGATACTGAAGTCACCGACAATGAATCAACTTCTCTGCCGTCGCTTGATGCATTCGTTGCGGATGTGGAGCGAACCTACATTGGAGTGGTCTTACGCCGATTCGACGGCCGTATTGGTGCGGCTGCCGCGGCGTTGAAGATCTCGCGCAAGACGTTGTGGAAAAAATGAAACGCTACAGTATGAGGGGAAGCGATCAGGAATTTCATTGATAAAACGCGTGTGCGATTGCTGATCGCGCTCTTCCTCACGTCGTTTGCTGACGGGCTGCGCACGTCCAGCAATATGATTCTACGCCGGACAACCGAATGAGCTATATCAGGCCGAAGTTTGCAATCAGGGCCGGGATCGCGGTCGACGTGGCCGTCGCCTTAGAGACTTCGGCTTTAACGACGAGCTTCGGATAACGAACTGGTATCGGGTGGATTCCGGAAAGTGCAAGCTCGTCTATTCTCACTTCTATGCGCCGGATGGCTTTCCGAAAAGTTTCCCGCTGCATGTTGCTTTTGCGTTCACCGACTCGACCGGCGTTGGGGTGCCGCGAAAGCGCAACCGCCCAGCGGCGTCGCCTCGTCGCGCCTGAACTCTTGCGCGAGAGAGGGCAACAATAAGTACCGGGTGGATACGAAAGACCCGGGGGTCAAATGTCCGAAGGGCATTCTTATTCCCGCGGCGATCGTCTGGGAGTCGACGCGAGGTGTGTATCCCAACGCATACAGTAGGCAATATCCCCCACCGAAGAGATTCACGGTCGCGCTCGGTCGAACAGATCGGGCGATCGCGGTGGGGCCGCAAGGATCGTCTGCTCCGGCTACGCAAGGCCCAGGCGTCCTGAAGGACATGTCGGCAATCATCAGAGACGCCGTCAATGGCCCCGGTGCCCCGAAGCCGAACATCTCTGCGCGGAACTATGCGGTCAAGAATCTATGGCTCCAAGTCTGCGCGTCGACTCCCGTTGTGAAAAAGGCGTCGTGGAGCGATCCGCAGTCCGCAAGGGCGCGGGCTCTGAAAGCCGCTCTCCGGCAATTCATAGCGTCCCACCGATTTCGAGACGCCGACGCTGCGGATGGCCCCGCTGGCTCCGTGAGCCGGATGATCCGCGTTACGGAAGGCGCTGCTGACCAATTCAGCGTGCAAGAAGTCGCCGACTGCCCTGGGGACGCCTGTACGAGCTTCGCGGTGGCCGCATTCGATCCACCCCTTGCAACGCGGCCGGCCGAGCCGAAGCCAGCGCCGAAGGCGGCGCCTGAACCAAATCCAGGCTTTGGCGATCTGATTGGACCCGGCGGCTTCATCAAGCCACTGCCTCCGAAATGACATCATTCCCGCAACTGCTCCTCGCCACCATGCAGCAGCGAGGAGCGTGCGAGACTCTCTTACCTACGCGCGGATCTACACCAGATCAAATTGCCAAACGGTCACGGCAAAATGCCCCCGCGCAGCGGATGCCGACTTGCTTTTAGGGCGAATCGGCGCCGCTATCCATCTCCACCCTAGTGTGTCGGAGACAGGGCCTCTTTCGACGGGGCCTGCTTCAGCGAAGCTTCATTCGCAGCTTGCTTGATCAATGCAACCACATCGTCTGGTCGTGACACATAGATCGAATGACTTCCGGGGGCTTCGACAACTGTCGAACCTGCTCGCTTGGCCATAGCGCGTTGTGCCGGCGGCGGAATCATCTTGTCATCCGTCGCCACGAGGTACCAGCTCCGCTTCGATTTCCAGGCGGGCGTATCGATCGTGCCCGTGAGGGCGTCGACTCCCCACGGCACCTGAGAGTCCGCCATGAACGCAGCAGTGGCCGGATCCACATCCGCGGCGAACGAAGCGGCGAACTTCGCTTGTCGAGAGCCAAATAGCCATCCTGCGGCGGCAGGATCGGCGGCACCGGTGCCCCGGGCGGAGGATCCTTGATGAGGGTGGACACGGACTCACCCGAGTCCGGCGCAAACGCCGCCACATACACCAAGCCCACTACCTTCGCGTGATTGCCGGCCTGCGTGATCACGACTCCGCCGTAGGAGTGGCCAACAAGGATGACTGGAGAACTTTGCGCATCGATGATGCGCTTTGTGAACGCGGCGTCCTCTGCCAGCGACTTCGTCGGGTTTTGCACGACGCTGACCGAATATCCATCTTTCTTCAGACTCTGATACACCTTGTCCCAGCCGGAACCGTCGACGAACCCGCCATGGACAAGAACGACCGAGACCGACGCCACCGTAGCACTACTCATACTGACCTCCACATTCGTAGTCATGAGTTGGGAATTTCGTTAGTGCGATGTGGCGCTTGACACTCTCGCACTACCGGGCGCACATAATAGTTCCGGAGCTGCATCCACATTGTCGTGTTGTCATTGACCGTGTCCGCATTCGGCCAAAAGCGGACAGCCGGCCCTGCGTCTTTGGTGCGACCTTACATGAATGTCGACTACCAAGGTCAGGTCGCCGAGTCCGGTCACTCAATCGGGCGAAGGGTGCGACTTTCTCGTCAAGGTGAAGCGAACAAGTTCCGCCACATTGCGTACCCCCAGTTTTGCCATCAGCCGCGTCTTGTGAACTTCAACTGTGCGCGGACTAATCCCGAGGGTCGCCGCGATCTCCTTGGCATGCAAACCGATCGCTGCCTGTTCCATGACTTCGCGTTCCCTCACAGTTAGCTTTGCTAAACGCTGAGCGTCGTTGCGAGAATCGTCGGAGCGCTGCATGCGACGCCCCTCGAGCGAAAACGCGGTGAGGATCGCAGCTCGCAGTTGTTCGTCGTCAAAGGGCTTCTCCAAGAAGTCGATCGCCTGCGCTTGGAACGCCGCCCGTGCTGACGGCACATCGCCGTGTGCGGTAATGATGACAAAGGGAAGCGTGCTGCCGCGAGCACCGAGTTCCGCTTGGAGTTCGAGGCCGCTTTTCCCCGGGAGCCGCAAATCGGCGACCACACAGCCTGTCCAGTCTGCCTGATAGGCCGACAGGAACCCCTCAGCGTCAGCGAATACTGCCGTACGGAAGCCAAGCAGCCCTAGCATCAGTGCAATTGAATCGCGCACGCCCGGATCATCGTCAACGATGAAAACTGTCAAACTGTCTGAGTGCATGGCAGTACAAGATGAAATTCACCGTGCTCACTGGCGGGCGCGACTAGTGAGCCCCCGTGCGCCTCTGCTATAGCGCGACTGACCGCAAGTCCCAGCCCCATACCACGTGACTTGTCCGACGAAAAAGGCTCAAAGAGTCCTTCGCGCACACCTGCTGACACGCCCGGTCCGTTGTCCGCCACGGTAAAGCGCAGATGCTTAGCGTCGTGACGCTGAGCCATCACTTGGATTTGCCCCGACTCATCAGATCGTTCACTGATCGCTTCGATTGCGTTGGAAATCAGGTTGCGCAAAATGAGCTCGATCTGTAAGCGATCCACGAACAGAGCCGGCAGCTCGCCTTCACTCCCAGTCTCGATGGAGATACGCTTTGATGATCCGCCTAGTTGCTGTGCGATGCTCTGCGCGGACGCGAGAATTTGGTCCACGGGCACGGACTCAAGCTGCGTCGTGCCGGTGCGGAAGAAGTCGCGCAGGCGGCGAACGACCTCGCCAGCACGCTTTCCTTCCGAAAGCATTTTCTCGATAACCGCAGAAAGCTCGTTCAAGGCCACGCCATCATTGGCAAGTAGCAGCTGTGCCGAGCGACCGTAGTTGGCTAATGCAGTAAGCGGCTGATTGACCTCGTGGGCCAGTGCGCCGGCCATCTCGCCCGCAGCAGCCAGCCGCAAAGTTTGCCGAAGACTTGCAGCGGTGCGTTGTCGTTCGTCCACCGTCATTCCGAGGTAGAGCGCGGTAAGCGTAAGAGCGGCCACAAACGCCTGAAGCTCGAGCACCGGCAGTGGTGTGGTGGCATCACGGTGTATGGCGACCACAACTCCAAGCTGGACAATCGTCACGGCAATCAGCGCTCCGCTCATTCCTCCGCGTACGGCGATCCAGATGAGAGGCAGAAACAGCAGGTAAAAGTGTTGCGCGGGATCACCGGGAAGACCTACGAAGACCACCCAGACCGTAGCAGCCAAAACAACAGCCTGCATCATGGTCTCTGGCCGCTTTACTACTCTGAACAACTCTCGACGACTCTGCGCATCAGCGGCCGCGAGTAGAAGCGGCGCAGTAACCAGAACACCGACGCTGTCACCAACCCAAAATTGCAGCCAAGCGTTCAGCAGCGAAGTCTCGGTAAGAAACGCAGTCGTCCACAGCACAGCGATAAACGCTGCGCTAACAATCGCTGTGCCGCCGATCGTCACCGCTGAAAAGACGGTGAGATGTCGCGTCGAGTGCAGCGCACGTGTAGGACTCAGCAACACGCGTAGCAGCTGAGCAATCACCGCATATCCACCAGCCAGCGTCAGGGCGGTCATGGCTGTGACCTCGTAGCCGCCCGGAGCATGACGAATCACAACGTCGGCGACGAAGATTGTCACGACCACCGCCGGTAGGTAACGCAAGCCGCCCAATAACATCCACACAATGGCGAGCGCCGGTTGTGGGTTCCACGGCGTGATGTTGAAGGGGCCTAGCGGGTAGACGTAGCTTGCCCAGTCGAGTGCGACGTAACAAGGCGCGAACACCGCTGCATCGCGCAGGTAACGCAGGATCTTCATTGCTGGCCAGTATCTGCGCCGCCATGCGCACTGGCAAGTAAGGGATTTGCGTAAGCGCGTTTGCGACTATCGCGACGGGAAGCTCCTCGGTACGTTTGTGGGCATTCCTTAGAAGGAGAATGATCGTGGCCGCGAGCGCTATTACATCGGTCGAAACCGTTGGCGCTTTGTTGTTCGCGCTGGCCGTATTGCACACCTTCTCCACTCGCTACTTCGAGCACCTTGCTCACACAAAGACCGCCCACGCAGGTCTGTGGCATCTGCTCGGCGAAGTGGAAACAGTGTTCGGCTTCTGGGCATTGTTGTTACTGGTGTTCATGGCTTTCGCGCAGGGCTGGGGTGCCACTTCGGACTATCTCGACTCGCGGCGTTTCGTCGAGCCGATGTTCGTTTTCGTGATCATGGTCATGGCCGCAAGTCGTCCGATCATGCAGCTGAGCTCCGATGCAGTCGCCGTCACTGCTCGCGCGCTCCCGCTTCCAGCCGCGGCCGGCGGTCTATTTCCTGAGCCTGTCGATGGTGCCGCTGCTGGGATCGCTGATCACCGAACCAGCGGCTATGACGCTCGCTGCGTTGATGCTCAGAGATGAGATTTTTTCACGCGGTGCTTCCAATCGACTCAAGTACGCCACCGTGGCGGCGCTGTTCGTCAACGTGTCGATCGGTGGAACGCTCACAAACTTCGCCGCCCCACCCGTGCTGATGGTGGCAGCCAAGTGGGACTGGAGTACCGCCCACATGCTCGGCACCATGGGCTGGAAGGCCGCGACTGCGGTGTTGATCAACGCATTTGCACTCACGATGCTATTCCGGCGCGAACTCGTGCGACGCCCAATCTCTGATAAGTCGGGGCGTCGGCGTGTGCCCGGCGTATTCGTCGCCGTGAATCTTGCGTTGGTGGTGGCGGTTGTCGTGTCCAACCACGACCCAGAAGTTTTCATGGGGATTTTTCTTGTCTTTCTGGGATTGGCAGAAGCCTACAAGCGCTACCACGACAAATTGTTGTTACGCGAAGGGCTCATGGTTGCGTTCTTCCTCGCGGGGCTGATCGTGATCGGCGGACAACAGCAGTGGTGGCTTGAGCAAGCGTTGGCAAACTTGGATGGCTCGACGCTTTTCTTCGGAGCTGCCGCGCTTACTGCCATCACAGACAACGCGGCGCTGACCTATCTCGGATCGCTTGTGGAGGGCGTGTCTGAAGAGTTCAAGTACGCGTTGGTAGCGGGTGCAGTGGCCGGAGGAGGCCTGACAGTCATCGCGAACGCGCCCAACCCGGCGGGATATTCACTGCTGAAGGATTCATTCGACGAGCAGTCGATCAATCCATTCGGCCTGCTCATCGCGGCGTTGCCGCCGACACTGGTTGCAATTGGTTGCTTGTGGGGATTCCGCGGATCACTTGCGGAGGTCTTCGATCTTCAACTATGGCAGCGCTGGTTCTCCGAACTCGACCGTCCATTTCTGTTCCTGCTCATTTTGCCGTTCGTCGTGGCGGCGGTTGGTCTATGGCGGAGCTGATCCGAGACAAGCGCGATGCGAAAGGGTCCAACGTTAACTAAACAGTGGCGCGTGCGGTCAGCGATCTTGAGCACCTCGCTTTACTAGTCGGCTTTTGGGTCGGGAGCGGTCACCGAAACCTAATACACACCGTGTCTTGCTAGGGCACTATTAAGATAACTATTCTTATCTCAACAGTTCATTGCAAAAAACTGGCCGCGCGAAAACTCCGCCGGTTTCCACTACTGAACCCGGTTCGCCGTCACGGCGTCGATTCGTTTCAAACTCAAATGCTCCACATGCCAGCACTTCGCAGTCGGGTTCAGCGATCCGCACGGACGGGTTGAACGACACGGAGAGCTGCGACCAGCCTCTGACGATGCGATAGGTGCTAGCGGTCATGAACTGCACCGTTGACAGCAAAGCAAGTAGGCATCTAATGGATGCATGAAGCCCCGCGAGGTTTCAGTCAACGGTAAGGAGAGCAAATGAATGAACTGGTCAAGGCCTTGGTCGCCGCGCGCAAGGAAATCGGCGGCGCAAGAAAAGGCTCAGAGAATCCGCACTTCAGGAGCAAGTACGCCGATCTATCGGCCGTGATCGACGCGGTGAAGCAGCCGCTGGAAAATCATGGCCTGACTTTCGTGCAAGACATTGACAATCATCACGTCGTGACAGTAGTGATGCATGAAACCGGGGAGTCACTGCGACTCGCACCCTTTCCAATCATCGCTACCAAACCCGACGCGCAAGGAAACGGTTCGGCGCTCACCTATGCACGTCGATACAGCCTGCAAACGGCCCTCGGCGTACCGGCCGAAGATGACGACGGCAACGCAGCGAGCAAAACGACCGGTGAAGTCAAGAAGATTCCCTTCGGCGGTGCAATCGGCGCTGAGAGGGCGAGACCTGGAACAAAGAGAAAGTCGAGAAAGTCGTCGCCGCCATCCGACAGCATCTGGGAAGGCGACAACGAGTACGGCGTTTTCGAGGAAACGGAAAGTCTCGATTCAGTCGAAAAGCTGGCAGTGTGGACCGCACTCGATTCCAAAGAGCGTTCACGGATCAAGAAGATCGAGTCAGAACACCGCAAGGCATCGGCTCAAACAGCGATCGTAAGGACACCACTAGGAGACAACATGTCATTTCGACACAAAGACGGAACAGGAGCGCTGTTCCGCAACTATCAAAAGGGCAACGACCGCGCGCCGCGTTATCGAGGCGAATTGATGATTAATGGGATCCCCTACGAGCTTGCCGCTTGGGTCAAAGATGGAGCAAGAGGCGCGTTTTTAAGTCTATCCGCGCAGGTCAAAGACAGGCGGGATGGGCAGCGCGCCGATGCGCAAACGTTAGACGTGCCGTTCTAATTGCTCGCAGTGGCGCGAATGTCTTCAGTTGCAGGTACGACGTAAGGGAGGACCTATTCTGTTCTTAGCGGTGGTGCCATTCGGTTAGCCATTACGCGACAGCTCACTTGAGAAAAGCATGCGGCAGCATACGATCCATGAACAGCATGCATGCGTACGTTGAGTACCGCCTTCGTTTTTGACCCGCTAGGCTCGGGGCGTTAAAGGGAGAAAGTGGGTTTGGCAGCCAGCTCTGTGAATCTTCTCATTGCTGGCTGCTTCCTTACCGACCCATGCGATCAATGAAGCATGCGAGGCACCGCGCAGTCTTCAGATAGCGCGCTCATGAGCAATAGAGGATGCATCCAGCGCAACTCACGCACTCGCGCTTTGGCACGAGTTCCAGACCCGTGTGCATGCCAGTGAGCACGCTGAAAGACTGGCGTACCGAACACACCTGACGCAACGTTGGAGCCCGTACTGCGCGAATAGAGTGCTTGAAGGGCGATCCCACTGCTGCATCCGGCGGTCCAATCCTCGATGTGATCTCGAGCTATTGGCAGGCTGGCCACATCGCAATTGGCAATCGGTTCGATGCGCTCGGACACGGGGCGCAGGTCCCGGCTGTTTGAGCAGAGATACAAGAGCAGCTGCAACGCCAACACCACCAACGCTGGATCTGAGCCCACCATGGCGTAGTCCTTCAAGGCGTCGCGCAAGTCTGTGCACGCAAAGGGGAAAGTGCACCACGTCTTCGAAAGAGAGTCTCTTCCTGCGTACTCTCAATGAGCGTTACGAATACGAAATTGGCCTGAAAGACTTCGAGATCAGGCCACTTACCGTCGTCGCAATGCGTCTTCATCCAGCGGGTGCGGTGTCCTGATCGATCAGCGGTATGAAAGAGCAGGCCGCGGAGCTGCGACGGATCATCTGTATTCGCTGGCAAGTGGCACATAGAAAGACCAAGCTGGGATGTGCTCCAGGACGCTGCCAGGAAGGACTTCGATCCAACGCGGTTACACGAAGCGCTTCGACCATGGCTTCGGGCATGTGATACAGAAGTTTCGTCTTGCGCCATGAAGCCATGGCTCGCGCGGCGTCTACTTCGCCAGACATGGTCATCTCTGAGATACAGATCCGCATCGCCGGGCTGTCCTCGGCATCTGTTGCCGTCGACGAACTCCATTTAGGCGATACGATCCGCAACATTGCTAGCGACGACGAGTGAGCTTCATAGAGAGCAAACGCATCCTTTCGAGGTCGCAAGGTTCGTGCAGCTAGCTCCTCCTTGTCTATCAGTTGCCAGAGTCTTAGGGTATCGACGCTCGAGCGAAGTAATTACCATTTCCAGCAAATCGATGATGGGCGGCTGCAACTTTTCGTCGATCATCGTTGCACCTCACTCTTGGCTTTCAAGATTCTTCCGCAGTAGTTCGTTACGATGCCTTCGCGCGAATGTCCGAGATGCCTGGCTATTTCTAGGCGCACATTCCGATCAGCCTCTCGGTTGAAGAACGGTCCACTACGCACGGGAGATGGCACATTTGCAAGCTTTTCGTATTGATCGTTGGCCCATTGATGCCGCAAGCCATGCGCTGTGATGCCACGCGCCTTGCGCGTAACGCCGAACTTTCTTAGCACCGTATAGAAGCGGTTTTGATTCTGGTGTAGCTTGAGATCGGGCCGACCGAGGTGAGCTGAGTCGACAGCCGCGACGCGCCGCGCGAGTGCAATTGCATCTCGCTTGCGATCGCTGTCGATGGCGTTGCTTCGTGGCCGGCCTCCCTTGGTGCCACGCAGAAGCGTCAACTGCTGTGTCTCGTTATTCACGTCCTGAAATGGCCTGAAGGAGATTGCTTCCTTCACCCGAAGACCAAAGGCAAGGCACATTGCGAGCTGCGCTCCGACGAACTGATCGGCGGCGACAATCCTGGAAATCAGTTCTTCGCCGTCGACGCCCTGCGCCGACCAGCTACGGTCTGTCGCTGGCGGCGTGCTTGCGTTTTACCAGCGCAGGATCTCTCACGCACGCGGTGGACTCGGGGACCATTCCTTTCTTGCCGATCCACCTCGCAAAAGCGCGCAGATAGCTGAGGTAGATTCTGAAGTGTGCCGGGCGACAGTCCCCGCGCCGCGTAGCGATCAACCATGAACTGGATGTGGGTACTGCGTAACCCGTCCGGCAGCACCTTGTAGCAGCATTGCTCGTTGACCATAGTTCCTCGAAGAACGAGTGAAGAAAAATGGCTCGCTCATGCCGCGTCTTGGATCCGACGCTCTTTGGTTTGACGGCGTGTCGGTCATTGTTGCGATCGATGATGTCTTGAAGTTGTCTTCTACGGCTCGCAAACTGTTCCATCACTTTCTCCTCAGGCGCTGCCAGTCAGGCGCGCGTATCAATGCAATCGGATGAACCGGTCAGTGCGGCCAACGACCCGGTTCCCGATCGTTGACTACCAAAGCGTGTGTCCGGCATCGGCAGCCGCTTTGAGGTGCCGCCGATGAGTGTTCAGGTTCTCCCGCTCGCGCGAGAAGGCGTTTCTTCAAAACGTGCATGCGAGCAGCGGACGGGATTTCGCCTCGTCAACTGTCATCCGCGTGTGCGGATCCCTGCGGTGACATCTGCAGGTGCGACCGAGCGGTAAGCTCGGCATCTTTGAAACGGATTTCGTTTCTGTCATGCCCCGTTGTGTGAACTCGCACCTGCCAACGGTGCGGCACAACGGTTCGTGGTCATCCAGGCGGGCGCCTCTAGGGCGCACCGCGTGGCAGCGTCGGATTACGAACGCTTACCCACGAACGGCAGACTGACTCCAGTGATGATGTCCAGCCCTTCAAGGGCCGAATCTGTCCGGAACGACCGGTCGACGATGCGGAGCAATAGCTCGCATCAAGCTTCGATGGGTCTTGCTCAGATCAGGACAGGCGCCTGATCAAACTTCTGGGGGATTACTCCCTTTCAGGCTGGTTCACAGCTTAAGGTGGGTTCGGCCTTTCGGCCACGCGACCGCGTTGAGTACGAGAGAATCATCAAGCGAAAAATGGTCTCTCGTCAAGCAAAATTTTCTTGCATCAAGGTGCGTTCAGGTTTAGTACGCGCTGAAAACGCTTGAGCCACGCGGCTGAAGAGGTACCTCAGGTTGGGAATCAGAATGTTGGTTGTCACGTTGGTCTTCCAGAGACAGCCTTTCGCTTCTCAAACGCTGAACGTAGTTGTCTGGAGTTGTCTCTTAGATCTCACTGAGAGACAACTGCCGCGATAGCCCGTGTGTGATCTAAAACCGTGAGGCCACTCCTGCCAAAGACCAGCCCTCTAGCCGACAGGCGCTTTGAGAGCGGACAGCACGAAAGCCAAGAGCCGGTCTTCAGCGGTGCGCAGGGGATAACGCGCTACTTGCTGATCAATGGCCTCTGTCACCTTCGCGCCTGCTTCAGGCCATAGAGGGCCTGCAGCAGCGGAGATTGAGATACTGAACAGCCCGAGGGACTTAAAGACGATCGCATCGCATGCCCGCACTGCACGAAGAGAATCGTGCCTCGCATCGTCATTGTCCGAGGGGTTCTTACACATTCGGTGTGCCCATTTTGCGGCGGCCAGATCAAGCAGTTCTATTCCGTTTGGCCTTCCATACTCGCGATGCTCGGCGTGCTCATAGCGTTCGTGATTGTTGGCTGGAATTCGTAGTGGTGGCCCTGATCTGCTGCCTCACTTGACGACCTTGAGCTTTGCCGGAAGTTTGCGTCCGGTTACCCTTGAAAGCTCCTTCGCGATTCGCTCCAGCAGCTCCGGTCGGTCGTTAGCCAGTGTTTCAACCAGACGAACAACTGCTGCGCTGTACTGAGCTTCTGACTTGACGTCGGTCAAGTCGATGCCGAGCTTGCGCGCCTCCTCGATCTCGGCTTCAGTGAATCGAATTTCCTTTCCGAGCTTGAGCATCTTCGAATTCTGAGCGTCAACCCATTCAGCGGTTCTTCGAAAGGCAACTGCGTGAACCGGAATACACGTCAGGATTGGGCGTGTTTTCCGGCCTGTGTCTGATTTTGCTTGCGCTGCTCGTTGTGGTGTTGTAGCGTCCTTTGCAAATGCACGATTTCAAGTGCAGTCCGCGAATTTTGAAAGCGGCGTAGCAGGTCGTTAACTGCCTTAGAAGCGAGTCCCTAGCGGACCAGATAAAGCTCCACGTACGCACAGCCATTGCTGTGACGCAAGAGTGTCTCATGACGCGGCTTGTTTTCGAGTCGCGCTGTCACTGAAGGGTAATGCCGCTCGGCGTTACTGTGAATCTCCTCAGCATCGACCGGCATGGAACGGCCACGATGTTGCGACCCGAATCACTTGCGTTCCAGCGCGCTCATGCCATTGTGACCCAACAGATGCGCGCAGGAGGCGGTCATCTAATGCTCACGGGAAGTCACGTGGCTATGACAATTCTTCCGCGCCTCATTCGCTACCGCGACGTGCCGACGTATCTCGGCATGGACCGCAATCGCTTCAACGCCGAGGTTCGAGGCTCACTCACCGAAATTCCGATCGGCGTACAAGGAATCGCCTTCGATCGACTTGAATTGGATGAGTGGGTGGATCAATATATAGCTAGCAACGGGCGTCCCGGTCGAAAGAAAGGATCGATATGGGACGCAAAAGAACGCCGGGTTTCATCAAACGTGGCGGTATCTGGCACATCGACAAACGCATCAGCGGGCGGCGAATTTGTCAAAGCACTGACACGGCTTGCCTCGAAGAAGCAGAACGCTTCCTCGCGAGACTCGCAGAAGGAATCCGGCAAGCAAGAGTCTATGGAGTAAGGCCCACTCGAACGTTCGAACAAGCGGCAGCTAAGTTTGTGCTGGAAAATCAGCACAAGCGAAGCCTTGGCGATGACATCGGACGTTTAAAGCTGCTCATGCCCCGGATAGGTCAAGTGCCGCTAGACAAGCTCCATAGTGGAACAATGCAGCCATGGGTTGAAGAAAGGCAGCGACAACGAGTTGCCGTGGGAACTATTAACCACGGTCTCAAAGTCGTTCGTCGCATCCTCAACCTCGCCGCGCAAGAGTGGGTAGATGAGAACGGACTGACTTGGGTTTCGCATGCACCGAAGATCAAGCTACTGCCCGACACCAACAAGCGGCAGCCTTATCCGCTCAGTTGGGATGAGCAGGCTCGCTTGTTCAAGGAGCTGCCCAGCCATCTTGGCGCGATGGCCCTGTTTGCTGTCAATACAGGGTGCCGCGATCAAGAAGTATGCAAGCTCTGTTGGGAGTGGGAAGTGCAGGTGCCTGAGTTGAAAACTTCCGTCTTCATCATTCCGGGTCGACATGTTAAGAACGGCGACGAGCGGCTGATTGTGCTCAATCGTATTGCCAAGTCAGTTGTGGACGCGCAGCGGGGCAAGCACCCGTCACGCGTCTTCACGTACCAAGGCAAGCCGACGACTCGCATGCTTAACAAGGCGTGGCTACGCGCAAGAAACTGCTGCGGGCCTACCGCAGGTTCGGGTTCATGATCTGAAGCACACATTCGGACGTCGTTTGCGTTCGGCCGGTGTGTCGTTTGAGGACAGACAGGACTTGCTGGGGCATCGCTCGTCGAGAATCACAACGCACTATTCCGCCGCCGAACTTTCCAAGCTCATCGAAGCGGCGAATCGTGTGTGTGAAGCGGGCGAGCGAAGGCCGGAGCTGGTGGTGTTGCGCAGGAAGTTTGGTGGCTTAGCTCACGCAAAACTCCCGCAAGGTCTGCGAACCATGCGGGAGCGGCGTTGCAAGTGATTGATTTATTGGTGGCCAAGGACGGAATTGAACCGCCGACACAAGGATTTTCAGTCCTCTGCTCTACCAACTGAGCTACTTGGCCTGTTGTTAACTGGACGGCGGTTGACGCTTGCAAACTTCACCGTCGCGAAGGGCGCGAAGTATAGCTGGATGACCGAGCGACCAGCGGCATAATCGCTTGACTCATGGTGGCTTCGTCATTCGACATCGCGGTCGTCGGTACTGGCATTCCGGGACTGGCAACCGCGTTGGGGTTTGCGCAGCAAGGGCTGAGCGTTGCGCTAATCGGCCCACGGCCGAAACCGTATGCAGCGACGCGCGCACAGCCATTCGATCCTCGCATCTATGCGGTTGCGCCAGCCAGCGTGGCGCTGCTTGAAGGTCTGGGTGTTTGGGCCAGTGTCGATCAGCAACGCGTGTGTGCGGTCGAGCACATGCGCGTATTCGGCGATGACGGGCCGCAGCTGACGTTCGATGCCTACACCGCGACGGTTGAGCGGCTCGCGACCATCGTAGAAGAAAGCGAGCTGTTGCGCGTACTCGATGCTGCGTGCGGCTTTCAGCCTGCGATCAAGCGAATCCAATCGACGTTTGCTTCGCTTACCGCGCAGCCGGACGCGATGGGCGTCGATCTCGAAGACGGCGGCTCGCTTACGGCGAAGCTGTTGGTAGGCGCGGACGGTGCGAGCTCTGCGGTGCGTGCGGCGGCCGGTATCAATGCGACCGTAAAGTCGTACGAGCAAACAGCAGTCGTTGCCAATTTCGGATGCGCTCGGCCGCATTTGAATACCGCGTGGCAATGGTTTACCGATCAGGGGGTCGTTGCTCTATTGCCGCTACCTGGCGAGCACGTGTCGCTGGTCTGGTCAGCGCCGCAAGAGTTGGCCGCTGAGCTGGCTGCGCTAAGCGCCGATCAACTTGCGAGTCGGGTCACTGAGCGATGCGCGTCGGCAACGGGAGAATCCACGCCGGTCGGTCAGCTAACCGCGATCGGCGCCGCGCACACGTTTCCGCTGCGGCAGATCAAGGTGTCGTCTCTGATTGCATCGCACGCTGCTTTGGTGGGCGATGCGGCGCACGTCGTTCATCCGCTTGCGGGTCAGGGACTGAATCTTGGCTTGCAGGACGTCGCGCTTCTGCTCGAGGTGGCACGCGCGCGGGAGGCGTTTCGCGATGTCGGCGACGCTGCCGTACTGCGACGCTACGAAAGGGGACGCGCCGAGGCGCTCGGCCTGATGCGATTTACGACCGATTCGCTGGCGCAGTTGTTCGCGTTCGAGGATCCACTGGTGCGCCGGCTGCGCAACGCCGGTCTGGCCGCCGTAAACCGCCTGAGTCCTCTAAAAAACGCCTTAATTCGCCGGGCGCTCGGTTGAACTGGATCAACGGCAGGTGGTCTACCCTGACCACCTGCTTAGTCTCGTTACACTCCGCGGCTCGCCGCTGGGATGCCGGAGAACACAACATGAACCGCTTGATTCGATTCGCTGGCGCGATGGCCCTGTCGCTGGCCTGCTCGATGGCCTGGGCGCAAGCAGCGTCGAAGCCTGAAAACAAGAACGCGCCGGCTGCCGGTAGCCCGGAAGCTCAGGTCGCTGCGCGCTTTGCCGAGAAAGCCGGTGGCCAGAAGCCGGATCAAGTCTTCAAAGGTCGCGGTGGTTTGTACGAGGTGTTGATCGGTGGCCAGATTTATTACGTCGATTCCGATGTGACGTTTGTACTCGCCGGGCGAATGTTCGATCCGCGCACGCGCGAGGATCTAACGCAAAAACGGCTCGATGTCGCGCTGAAGGTCGATTTCAAGTCGCTTCCGCTGGATCGCGCGGTGAAGACGGTTCGCGGCGATGGATCGCGCGTAATGGTGACGTTTGAAGACCCCAACTGCGGTTACTGCAAGCGCCTGTGGCAGAACATGGCGGAATTGAAGAACGTGACGATCTACACGTTCCTGTATCCGATTCTGTCGCCCGACTCGATGGAGAAATCCAAGGCGATCTGGTGCTCGAAGGATCGCGCAGCAAGCTGGGACGAATATATGGTGCAGAACAAAGCACCCGCCGCCTCAGCCGATTGCAACAACCCGCTCGAGCAGAACGTTGCACTGGGTCGCGACCTTGGTATCAACGGCACGCCGACGATCGTATTTGCCGACGGCACACGCGCGGCGGGTGCGATGCCGGTGCCGGCGATCGAGCAGCGACTGGCTGCCGTCAAGAAGTAATCAACGCTTAGGCAATAACGATTCGGGGCTGGTGCCCTTCGGCACCAGCACCCACGCCTGGCCTTCGTATTTTTGGCGGCCGGCGCGCTCGCCAGCCGCGGCTCCGAACCCCCAGAAGAAATCGAACCGCAGCGGACCGCGAATAGCGCCGCCGGTATCTTGCGCCATCATTGGACGCACGAGCGGCGCTTGCGAACCCGGATCGGTCGTTGCCAGCACCAGCGGCGCGCCCAGTGGAATGAAGCGTGCATCAGCAGCGAGCGAGTAGCCCGGCGTCAGCGCGACGCCGAGCGCGCCCACCGGACCCGCGCTTGCGTTTCCGAGCGGCAGCTCACGAAAAAAAACGAAACTTGAGTTGTGATTCAGTGCTTCCTTTAAGCGCGCCGGATTGCGTTGTGCCCACTCCTTAATGCCTTGCATCGACGCCTGGTCGATCGTCAACTGGCCTTGATCGACTAACCAGCGGCCCAGGGATCGATAAGGGTGACCGTTTTGATCGCCGTATCCCACGCGCACGGTTGTGCCATCGTCAAACTGCACGCGGCCTGACCCTTGGATCTGCAGAAAAAACGCTTCGATTGAATCGTCGACCCACAGCAGCTCTTGCCCGGCCAACGTGTTCGTCTCAGTGATCTCGCCGCGCGTGGGGTACGGAACAATGCGGCGGCCTTGTAACTTGCCCCGCAGCCGCATGTTTGCGAGCTCCGGATATACCGACGCGAGATCGACCACGACCAGGTCGTCCGGCACGCGATAAATCGGCACCGGGTATTTGTCGGTGCGCACGCGGCTGCCGCGCAGCAACGGTTCGTAATAGCCGGTGACGAGGCCGCTGGTGCCGGGCTCGGCCTCTGCGTTACCTTCAATCTGGCGTGAGGAGACACGGTACACATCGAAGCGTGTCGAGAAAAAATGGCGCACCGCCGAGGCATCGCGCGCGTCGACCGCCAAGGTTTGCGCGCACACCTCGCGCCATGCATCGCGCCGGGCCAGTGCGCTGCATGAGTTTAGAAAGGCCGGCCACGCCGCAGCCCAATCGCTGAGCGACACTGTAGGCAGCGCGTCGAACGCGATCCGGTCGTAGCTCGCGCGCGTTTCAGATGGAGGAGCCGGTGCGGTTGTGCGCGGTGGCGATACTGCGGGGGACGTCGGCGGAACCCCGGGCGCCGGCAACGATGACGGCGCCGTGGGCGGCGGCGCTTTCGTCACTGGCGGCGCAGGCCGAGTCGCACATCCCACAAGCCACAGCCAGGCCAACGCAAAACTACAATGGCGCAACCAGTGTTTATATCCAACCATGTGGCTAATTCTGCTTGAAGCAGCGCTTGCGCTGGCGCTGCTGGTCTTCATCGTCTGGTGGACGATGTTCGACAAGCCGAAGAAGAAAGATTAGTGCAAAGTGCGCGGCATCGACAGCACGAATTCCGGAATGCTCGCCTCGAACTGCGTTCCGTCAGCGCCAACGCAGTGATAGGTACCGCGCATCGAGCCGACCGGCGTCGGCAACGGACAACCGCTGGTGTATTCGAACGCTTCGCCCGGTTGCAAAATGGGTTGCTCGCCAACGACACCCTCACCCTCGACCTCTTCGACCTGGTTATTGGCGTCGGTAATGATCCAGTGACGCGAGATTAGCTGCGCAGTCGCGTCCCCGGTGTTCTTGATCGTGACTGTGTACGCAAACATGAAGCACTTCTCGCTCGGGTCCGAATAGTCGGGCAAGAACTGCGGACGGACGCTGATCGCGAATTGGTACTTGGCCATGTTTGCTGAGTAAGTTTATCGAGAAGGCTGACCCTTAGAATAAACGCAGCCGCTGAGGTTCCGATGACCACAACAAACCACCGAATTGCCCCCAGCATTTTGTCTGCCGACTTCGCGCGGCTGGGCGAGGAGGTCAAGGCGGTGGTCGCGGCCGGCGCCGACTGGATCCATTTCGACGTTATGGATAACCACTATGTGCCGAATCTGACGATCGGCCCGCTGGTGTGCGAGGCGATACGGCCGCTGGTGACTATTCCGATCGACGTGCACCTGATGGTGAAGCCAGTCGATCGCATCGTGCCGGATTTTGCCAAGGCCGGCGCCAACATCATCACGTTTCACCCGGAAGCGTCCGATCATATCGATCGCACGCTGTCGCTGATTCGCGAATCGGGGTGTAAGGCGGGATTGGTGTTTAACCCCGCAACGTCGCTGTCGTACATGGACCATGTGATGGACAAGCTCGACTTGGTGCTGCTGATGTCGGTTAACCCGGGTTTTGGCGGGCAGGCGTTTATCAGAGAGTCGTTGCGCAAGCTCACCACAGCGCGCGCCAAGGTCGATGCGTACAAGAAGGCGAGCGGGCGCGAGATCCTGGTTGAGATCGACGGCGGCGTGAAGGTCGACAACATTGCCGAAATTGCGCGCGCCGGCGCCGACACGTTCGTTGCCGGTAGCGCCATTTTCGGCGCGCGCGATGCAGACGGAGGGTATGCCGGCGTAATGCGCCGGCTGCGCGACGCACTCGCGACGTGACTTCCGCCGGGCCGCCCCAAGGAAGGCAGCGTCCCTCTCGGAGGGACCGCGCGCAGCGCCAGGGTGCAGCACGGACGGCGCGCTTTGTCGCGCGCGCGGTACTGATCGATCTGGACGGCACGCTGGTCGACTCATTGCCGGACCTCGCCTGCGCAGCCAATTCAATGCGCGCAGACCTCGGCCTCCCCATGTTGCCGGTGAATCAGATAGCGTCATACGTCGGCAAAGGCGTAGAAGTGCTGGTGCATCGTGCGCTGACCGAGACGATGGATGATCGAGCGTTACCCGACGCCTACCAGCGCGGCAAGCAATCGTTCAACCGGCATTACGGCCAGGTAAATGGCAACGAATCGCACGTGTATCCCGGCGTTCAGCAAGCGCTGGAGGATTTACGCGGTAAGGCAATAGCGCTCGCGTGCGTTACCAATAAACCGCGCTCGTTCACACTGCAACTGCTCGAGCGCATGAAACTAAAGGCCATGTTTACTGCGATCGTCAGCGGCGACGACACGGAGCAAAAAAAACCGCACGGCGAGCCGATGTTGCGCGCCTGCCAACTGCTCGGCGTCGTGGCTTCGGACGCGACCGTCATCGGAGATTCCGAAAACGACGTGCTGTCGGCGCGCGCCGCGGGCTGTCAAGTGATCGTCGTCGAGACCGGATACAACGAGGGCAAATCGTTAGCCGATCTGGGTGCCGATGCTATAGTGCCCACGCTTTTGCACGCGGCTCGCTTGATCGAGCCGCGGCCACACTGAACTTCGACAAGCGATGGCACTTTCTGGCGAGATCGGCCGGCTTTTATCCGGGGCGTTGCACGCTCGGGGAGCCTGGCTTTGGCGTAGCTGCACGATTGGCTGAATAAGCAACTGATCGTCGCCGTGCACGCACGGCACTCGCTTTCAAACCGGCCGCATTTTTAGCGGCACTTCGTCGAAAATCGGTTTCATCGCATGACTGAACTCGAATTCAAGGCGCTCGCGGCACAAGGCTACAACCGCATCCCGCTTATCGCGGAAAGCTTCGCGGATCTTGAAACGCCGCTGTCGCTGTACCTAAAACTCGCCAACGAGCCAAACACGTTCTTGCTGGAATCGGTCGTTGGAGGCGAGCGCTTCGGCCGTTATTCGTTTATCGGGTTGGCCGCACGCAGTTCGATTCGCTCGTTCATTCGTGGCGATCGCACGACGACCGAAATTGTCGAAGGTGGCGCAGTGAAGCAAGCAATCGACGGCGATCCGATAGCGGCCGTGCAGCGCTACGCCGATCAGTTCAAGGTGGCAGTGCGCCCCGGACTGCCGCGCTTCGCCGGTGGATTGGCCGGCTATTTTGGCTACGACACAGTGCGAGTGATTGAAAAGAAGCTCGCGCGGCCAAAGCCTGACGATGTGGGCGTGCCCGACATTTTGCTGCTACTTGCCGAGGAAGTGGCAGTAATCGATAACCTCGCGGGCCGAATCTATCTAATCGTGTATGCCGACCCCCGCCAGAGCGAGGCGTATGCGCGCGCGCGCCAGCGACTGCGTGAACTCAAGACGCGGCTGTCCCGGCCGATCGAACCGCCGCATGCACGGTCCAGCGTGCGCCGCGAGGAGTACCGCGAGCTTGCCAAGAGCGATTACCTGCAGGGGGTCGCCAAGGCCAAGGAATACATCGCAGCCGGCGATGTGATGCAGGTGCAACTAGGTCAGCGCATTCGCAAGCCGTATGCGGACTCGCCGTTGTCGCTTTATCGCGCGTTGCGTACGCTGAATCCGTCGCCGTACATGTACTTCTACAACTTTGGCGACTTTCATGTGGTCGGTGCGTCGCCTGAAATCCTGGTGCGCAGCGAAGACCGGCAAGGCAAGCGCTATGTGGCGATTCGTCCGATCGCCGGCACGCGGCCGCGCGGCGCCACGCCCGAGCAGGATGACGTGCTCGCGGCCGAACTGTTAGCCGATCCGAAGGAGCGCGCCGAGCACTTGATGCTGATTGATCTTGCGCGCAACGACATTGGCCGTATTGTGGAAACCGGCAGCGTCAAGGTCACCGAGCAATACGTGATCGAAAAATATTCGCACGTACAGCATCTCGTCAGCCACGTCGAAGGCGTTCTCAAACCCGGCATGAACAATTTCGACGTGTTGCGTGCGACGTTTCCCGCCGGAACATTGACGGGTGCTCCCAAGGTCCGCGCGATGGAGATCATCGACGAGCTCGAGCCCGTCAAGCGCGGCATCTACGGCGGCGCGGTCGGCTACTTGAGCTTTGCGGGCGATATGGATCTTGCAATTGCGATTCGTACTGCTGTCGTTAAGGGCAATATGCTGTTTGTACAGGCGGCTGCCGGCATCGTTGCCGACTCGGTAGCGGAAAGCGAGTGGAAGGAAACCGAAGTGAAAGCGCGCGCCGTGTTGCGCGCAGCCGAACAGGTCGAGGATGGATTCGAGGCTGAATGACCATGTTATTGATGATCGATAACTATGACAGCTTCACCTATAACCTGGTGCAGTATTTCGGCGAGCTCGGTGAAGATGTGCAGGTTGCGCGCAACGACGAGATCACACTCGATCAGATCGAGAAGCTTGCGCCAGCGCGCATCTGCATTTCTCCCGGCCCATGTTCGCCCAACGAAGCCGGTATTTCGCTCGCGTTGCTGCAACGATTTGCAGCGCGCACGCCGATTCTCGGTGTGTGTCTCGGGCACCAGGCGATCGGTCAGGCGTTTGGCGGAAAGGTCGTCCGCGCAAAGACACTGATGCACGGCAAGATCTCGCAGGTGGAGCACACGGCGTCGGGCGTGTTTGCCAATCTGCCGAATCGCTTTAGCGCCGCGCGGTATCACTCGTTGGCTGTACAGCGCTCGTCGCTGCCGGAATGTCTTGAAGTCACCGCCTGGACCGACGACGGTGAAATCATGGGTTTGCGCCATCGCACTTTGCCGGTCGAGGGCGTTCAATTTCATCCGGAGTCGATTGCGACCGAGCATGGGCATGCACTGCTAAGAAACTTTTTGCTGATGTCAGAGGGTCGAGTATGTCGATAGCACCTACCGATGCGCTGGTTCGATGCATCGAGCATCGCGAAATCTTTCAGGACGAAATGCTGTCGCTGTGGCGGCGATTGATGAACGGCGAGCTGACACCGGTGCAGATCGCGGCGCTGACGATGGGTCTGCGGGTCAAGAAAGAAACGATTGGCGAGATTGCGGCGGCTGCGCAGATCATGCGCGAGTTTGCAACGAAAGTGGAGCTCACCGATCGCACGCATCTGGTCGATCTGTGCGGTACCGGAGGCGATTCGGCCGGCACGTTCAATATCTCAACCGCTTCGATGTTCGTCGCCGCCGCCGCAGGCGCGCGCGTGGCAAAGCACGGCGGGCGCAGCGTGTCGTCGGGATCGGGCAGTGCCGACGTGCTCGAAGCGTTGGGCGCAAACATCACGTTGACGCCAGAGCAGGTGGCCAAATGTATCGACGAGACCGGCATCGGCTTTATGTTCGCACCGAGTCACCACGCCGCGATGAAGCACGCGGCGCCGGTGCGCAAGGAACTCGGTGTGCGCACGATCTTTAACTTGCTTGGTCCGCTGACGAATCCGGCGGGCGCCCCGAATCAGATGATGGGAGTGTTTCACCCCGATCTGGTCGGCATTCAGGTGCGGGTGCTGCAGCAGCTTGGCTCTAACCATGTGCTGACTGTCTATGGCAAGGACGGCATGGATGAGGTTTCATTGGGCGCCGCAACGATGGTCGGCGAGCTGAAGGACGGCGTCGTGCGCGAATACGAAATTCATCCCGAAGATTTCGGCCTCGACATGGTGTCGAACCGCGGCTTGAAGGTAAGCAATGCAACCGAGTCAAAAGCGATGCTGCTCGCCGCGCTCGATAACGTCGACGGCACGCCTCGCGAGATAGTGATTTTGAATGCGGGTGTCGCGCTTTACGCCGCCAACGTTGCTGATTCGATCGGCGACGGAATCACGCGCGCGCGCTCGGCCATCGCAAGCGGAGCCGCCAAGAAGGTGCTCGGTCATTTCGTTGCGACGACGCAGAAGTTCACGTCGTGAGATTCGGATTTGGAAAACATACTTGACCGGATTTTGGCGACGAAGCGCGACGAAGTGGCGCATGCTCAGAAACAGCGTTCGCTGGCCGAGGTTCGGCGCGATGCCGAGGATCGACGCGATGTGCGTGATTTTGTCGAAGCAATCCATGGCAAGCTGGCGCGGAATCGCCCTGCCGTGATCGCCGAGATCAAGAAGGCGAGTCCGTCAAAGGGAGTGTTGCGCGCACACTTTGAACCGGCGGCGATTGCGGCCAGCTATGCCGAAAATGGCGCGGCGTGTCTTTCTGTGTTAACCGACGCGCAGTACTTTCAAGGCTCACTGCAGCATCTTGCTGTTGCGCGCTCGTCCAGCGGATTGCCGGTCTTGCGCAAGGACTTCGTTGTTGACGGCTATCAAATTTTTCAGACACGCTCGTCGGGAGCCGATGCGATCTTGTTAATCATCGCCGCGCTGTCGGATACTCAGTTGAATGACTACGAAGCGATCGCAATGGCGCTCGGAATGGCGGTGCTGGCAGAGGTTCATGACGCGACCGAGTTGAATCGGGCACTACGCCTTAAGACTCCTCTAATCGGCATCAATAATCGCAATTTGCGCTCCTTCGAGACGTCACTTCAGACTACGCTCGATCTGTTGCCGCAAGTGCCGTCCGATCGAATCGTCGTCACAGAGAGCGGCATTCTTGCTCCCTCCGACGTCGCGCGCATGCGAGAAGCGGGCGTGCAGGCATTCCTGGTCGGCGAGGCGTTGATGCGTTCGCCCGATCCTGGCGGCGAACTCGCGCGACTTTTCGCGTGATCGGCGATTTGCAGCTCGCGCCGGGCTGGCCGGCATTGATCGATGCGTTCTTTCTGTCGCCGGAGGGCAAGAAGCTGTGCGCGTTTGTCGAAGAGCGACGCTTGGCTGGCGCGGTGATTTTTCCTCCGCAACCGCTGCGTGCACTGGCGCTTACGCCATTCGATGAAGTCCGTGTGGTGATTCTTGGGCAGGACCCTTATCACGGCGAAGGCCAAGCGCATGGTCTGGCATTTTCGGTACCGCCAGGGACAAAAGCGCCGCCGAGCCTGCGCAATATTTTTGCCGAACTACAGCGCGACCTTGGCTGCGCACCGCCGGTCGACGGCGCGCTCGATCGTTGGGCGCGCCAAGGGGTGTTGCTTCTAAACGCCGTCTTTACCGTCGAGCGCGGTATGCCGGGCTCGCATGCCCGCAAAGGTTGGGAAACGTTGACCTCGATTCTGCTCGGTGCTCTAGCCGCCGACCAGAGACCGAAGGTCTTTATGTTGTGGGGAGCGTTGGCACAGGCGTGGCAGACAAGCCTGGCTGAGCCCCACCTAATCCTGCAGGCAAATCACCCGTCGCCGTTGTCCGCGCGTCGTCCGCCGATTCCGTTTGTCGGGTGCGGACACTTTTCGCAAGCGAACGCTTTTTTGGGACAGCACGGCCGCGGGCAGATTGCATGGTGCTAGCGGCGCCGAGTTGCCGACCGTGCTCTCCCAAGCCAACCGCGACGCAGCTGCTGCGCAGCGCGCGCACTCTTCTGATTGATATCCAGCGAGAATTTGATCGGCGGTCGCGTGGCCAGCTTGACCTCGAAGCGCATCAATTCATCGCGCCGAAAGGAAAGTATCTCAACCACATCGCCCGTCGCGTAACGCGACAACAACGTATCGAGATTGGCCGGCGTCGCGCGCAATCCACCGAGGGCAACCAACACGTCATTGGCTGACAACCCGCCGGCTTGTGCCGGAGAGCCGTCAAACACGTGCTCAATCTTGCACTCCAGGTTCGTGTTGGTCATTTTTATACCGAGCAATGCGAAATGCACAGCCTCGACGTCGGGCCGCCGCGTGCATATCACGCCGAACGGAGTGAACAATGCTTCGTAATCCGGGTCGCTCGTTCCTTCGGTCCACTCGGCAATCTCGCGCGACAGTGACAATCCCGTCGCCTGTTCAACCGCTTGCGCGACTTGGTCCTCCGCGACGCCGGAGTAGTCGGCACCGGCCGTCTTCCACTGCTTCCAAAACAATCGCATCACGTCGTCGAGCGATCGTTTGCCTTTCGTCCGTGCGCGGATCGATAAATCGATCGCGAGCCCAACCAGTGCCCCCTTCTGGTAGTAGCTGACGATGCTGTTCGGTGCGTTTTCATCCTGCCGGTAGTACTTGATCCACGCGTCAAACGAGCTGTCAGCCACGCTTTGCTTTAGCCGGCTCGATCGCTGTGTCACGGTCGTCAGCGTCTTGGCGAGCCCTGTCAGGTATTGCGCCTCGCTCAGTAACCCGGCACGGGTCAGCAGCAAATCGTCGTAGTACGAGGTAAAGCCTTCGAATGCCCACAGCAGCCGCGTGTGATTTTCGCGGCTGAGGTCATACGGCACAAATGCGGCGGGTTTAATCCGTTTGACGTTCCACGAGTGAAAATACTCGTGGCTTGCGAGCCCGAGAAAGTTGCGATACGCCTCGGTCGATTCGGTCATGCCGAGAAACGGCAGGCCTTCGCGCTTGGTGACCAGCGCTGTGGAGCTGCGATGTTCGAGGCCACCGTAAGCGTCGCCTACCATCGTGAGAAACGTGTAGCGATCAAATGGCGCCGAATGCGAGCGCGGCTCGAACATTTTGACTTGTGTTTCGCACAGCTGTGCGAGATCGGCGGTAAGCCGTGACATGTCAAGCTTCGGCACTCGTCCAGTGATCGCGATTTCGTGCGGAGTGTCGAGCACGCTAAAGTGGCCCAACTGGAAATCGCCCATCTCAACCGGGCAATCGATCAGTTCGTCGTAATCAGCGGCTTCGTACGCGCCAAAGGAGTGACGTCGCGTACCTCGTGCCGGCGCAAGCGCGGTGGCGATTCGCCAGCTGCGATAGCGTGCGCCCGCCGGCGGCAGAATATCGACCGTGCAAGGCTCGTGTTGCAAGCCAAGCGGCAGCAGAAAAACCGACGTTCCGTTGAAAAACCCATGTGTTTCATCGAGGTGCGCCGCTCGCACCGATGGATCCCACGCGTACACCTCGTAGGCAAGCTCGATCTGTTTTGCCGGTGGCGCGCGCCAGGTATGTTTATCTAATTTTTTCAGCGCGACTCGACGGCCACCGGCGAGCGCGCTGATCCGCACGATGTGGCGCGCGAACTCGCGAATCATGTAACTGCCTGGGATCCATGCCGGCAGCATGAAACGCTGGCCTTGCGGATCAGGCCGCTCAACGCGGCACGTCACATGAAACAAATGAGCAGCGGGCGATGCAGGGCGAATGGCGTAGAAAATAGTCATGCGGCGGCCGTTTGATCAGCCGCGCAACACTTTAAGTACGTCCGATCGGAATTCGCGCTGATAAAGCAGGAACACGATGCCTGCGGTGGCCAGCCCAAAGGCAAGCGGTGAAGAAAACCACATCAACGCCGCGAAAGCCATGTAGTAGGCGCGTAATCCGTCGTTAAATGTTTCTGCCGCCAGGCCTACGACTCGGCCGGCACGCTCGGCGTACTCCTCGCGCTTGGCATCGCCGCTCTCGAAAACCTTTGCCTCGGGCATCGACGCGATCAGCAGCGCGCCAAACGTGTACTGCCGCATCGACCACGTAAATCTGAAAAACGCATACACAAAGATAACGAGCAGCAGCATCAGCTTCAGGTCGAACACGAACGCGCTGGTGATTGTGGCGAACGGAAACTCCTTGACCAGATCGGCGGCGCCTTGCGTGCCTAGCACCGCCAGCAACCCGCCGATGATCAGGATCGTAGTCGAGGCAAAAAATGACGGGCTCGTCGAGAGGTTTTGCACGACCACCGCGTCGACGACTCTGTTTTCCCGGTTTGTCGTTTGCATCATCCATAACAACCGGTAACGATTGGTATAGGCCAGCAGCGATCCCACGGTCGCAGTGCGCCGTCTGGCAAACATCGCGTAGCTAATCCATGCGATGAAAAAACCCGCAAGCGCCAGCCAATCGGCCAGCGCCATTACTTTGAACGCCTGCAGCAGTTGCATTGCCGCCGCAGCATAGAACACCGCGCGCTATGGGTGTTTAGCGGAAGTCGATGTCGATCAAAATGCCGTCGTCATCCACTTCGATCAGGTGCGGCGGAAATTTTTCGAGCACTGCGCGTGCGCCCCGATCGCCATCGCTACGCAAAAGCTCGGTCAGACACTGTGCGGAAAATCCAACCGGATGCCCACGTTGCCCTCGATAAACCGGTGCCGCGGTAACGTGGCCCGCGCGAAGCGCGCCGGCAACGGCGGTAATCGTGGCCGGATCGATTGCCGGCATATCGCCGAGTGCCACGATCCAAAAGTCAGCACTGGCGCTGGCGTGTATTCCGCACGCCAATGACGCGCCCATTCCTGCCACGGCGCGCTCGCATACCACCAGATCGCAACCTTCATCGTGCAGTAGTTCGTGCAAGCGCGGCTGATGCGGATCGCTGCGGGGCCGAACGACCGCGAGTGTGCGAGAGACGGCGGTCCTTAGATTACGTACCGCCGCAGCGACGATCGGTGTGCCGACGTGGCGGCCTGCGCTAACTGGTTGCAACAATTTCGAACATTCGCGGGTAGGGTCATAGCGTTCGCCTAGGCCCGCTGCAAGGAGTATCCCGACTATTGCGGCGTTAGTCGGCGCGGCTCCTCGAGTCACGCAGATTTCTTTAGCCGAGCGACCAGCCAGACGACGACGCCCGACAGCATCACGTAAATGGCAACTCGGATCGCCTGATTCTCGAAAGTAAAAAGAAGGCTTCGATAGAGTAGGAACACGCATGTCCCGACGAACACTATCGGCAGAATCGGATACAGCGGCACTTTGAACGGCCGTGCAAGATGAGGGTACCGAAAACGCAGAACGAATAAGCCGATCCCGGTCAGCAGAAAGAACAACCAAAACACCGGTGCCGTGAAATCCACCATGAACTTGACGCCCCCCTCATTTGCGGCGGCTATCAGCACAATCAGCAGTGTGATGACACTGGTTGTCAACATCGCGACGATCGGTGCGTCACGTTCAGCATTCCAGTGGCTCATAAAGGCAAATATCCGCCAATCCTTGCCGAGCGAGTAGTTGGTGCGCGCAGTGACGAGCATCGTCGCATTGATCGACGTTAGCGCTGCCAGCGCAACGATCGCGCCGATCGATTTTTCCCCGAAGCTGCCGAACGCTCTTTGTGCGACGTCGGCGGCGACTTGCTTGCTCGCCTTTAACCCGTCAAAGCCCAGTCCGACCACAAGAGCGGCAACGAACAGTAAATAGACAGCCGTAATGACAAGCAACGACACCACAAGTACCTTAACAATGGCGCGACGGCCACCCTTGACCTCAGCCGAGATATACGCGGCGTCGTTCCAGCCGCCATAAGTAAACAGCACAAACAGCAATGCGGTGCCGAAAAGCGCGGGTACGTCGCTTGTCGGGGCCGCCGGGGCGGCACTCGTAGCCGCAGGTGCGACAAAGCCCGCGACGACAACAAATAGCAGGCCCAGCACCTCAAGTACCGACATTACATTTTGCGCTCTGGACGACGCCCGCAGGCCGGCGATGTTGACCGCGGTTAACGCAATGACGATCAAAATTGCGTAGATAACCGAGGAGTGCTCACCAAGCGATAGCACGCGGCTCATGTAATCGCCAAATACGAACGCAAGCAGGGCGATCGCGCCCGTGGAAATTACCGTGACGCGTGCCCAAGCGAAAAAGAAACTTACGTCGCGGCCGTATGCGCGAGTCAGGAAGTAATAATCACCGCCCGCGTTTGGAAACGTGGTGGCTAGCTCCGCATAGCAAAGCGCACCGATGAGTGCGAGCAGCGCTCCGAAGATCCAGGCGCCGAACATCCACTCCACCGAACCTGTCATCCCCGCCACAAGCGGCGGAAAGGCAAATATTCCACCGCCAATGACGATGCCGGTAATGATCATCACCGCGTCGAAGACCGACAACACCGGTCGAGGCGCCGCAGAAGTTGTGGTAGCAGCTAGTGCGGGTGAAGTTGGTATGTCGGCCATGACTTGTCCCAAAAATAGAAAGCCCCGCGTTTTGCGGGGCTTCAGCGGTAAAGCAACGTGCAAAAAACTACTTGCGGGTTCCGGTGACCTTGGTTTCCGCGCCGCCGGCGCCTTTCAGCGTGCCCGTCAGCTCATTGCCGCGCACGGTGCCGGTCAGCGTGCGCGTCACACCCTTGTCGTCGTTGAATGCAAAGCGAATTTCTTCGCCGCGTACGGTCGCGCCCACGAGCGGCTGCTTCGCTGAGCCGGCCGCGACATCGCCAGTGATCTTCTGATACTTCTGGCTCAGGTTAACGGTGTACTGCGCATTGCCCGGACCCTGCTCGCGTAACGTCCAGGTGCCTTCGACCTTGGCCGGCACAATCCACAGATACGCAGTGCGATAGTCGACCTCTGCAGTTTCATCGGCTTCCCAGTCGCCCATCGTGAATTGATGCGATGTGACGCGCGTCCCAGGTTTCATCTCCAGAATTGTCGGGCGTAGCTTTAGATTCAGCTCGGGCAGCAGGTACATCGTCACTACCGTCGCCTTGCTGAAGTCTTCCTTGAACACATCGCCCTGAATGATGCGAGTCTTGCCGGCAACGTTTTCCGCCTGCACATAGCACTGCGCGAGCTTCGCCATGTCGGGGTTGTATTCGATGCCGACCGCAGTAGCACCCAACTTCCCGGCCGCGATTGCAATTTTTCCGTCTCCGGCGCCCAAGTCATAAACCGTGTCCTGCGGCGTGACCTTGGCCATACGCAGCATTCGCTGCACGACCTCGTCGGGTGTTGGCACCCAAACCACGTCCTTACCGGCCTGGCCGACTTGCGGCTTGTAGTCACGATCGCATTCCCGGCGATCTTTGGCATCGACACTGACTACGGCCGCGGCGAGCACGCCGGCCAGTGCGATTGCTGTGCTGCTGCGAATAAAACGAGACATCGGGTTTCTCCTTGTGCTCAACGTGCGGCGTGATTATGCATTGACATTGACGACGACTCGGCCCCGGATCTCGCCCGCCAGGATCGCGCGGCCGGCTTCAAACGCGTCTGCCAGTGCGATCTCGCGCGTGATGGCATCGAGCTTAGCGCGGTCCAGTTCTTGTGCCAGATGCTGCCACGCCTGTGTGCGGCGATCTATTGGGCACATTACCGAATCGATGCCGATCAAGCGCGCACCGCGCAGAATGAATGGTGCCACCGTGGCCGGAAAATCCATCCCCTGTGCCAATCCGCAAGCGACGGCGACGCCGCCGTAGCGCAGCTGCGCACAAGCATTGGCAAGTGTCTGACTGCCGACCGAATCGATGACGCCGGCCCAGCGCTCTTTTTGCAGCGGCTTACCGGGTACGGACAGTTCCGCACGGTCGATGACATCAGAAGCGCCCAACCTTCGCAGATAGTCAGCCTCAGTCAGTTTGCCGGTGCTGGCAACGACGCGGTGCCCGCGCTGCGCCAAGATCGCGACTGCGAATGAGCCGACGCCTCCGCTCGCACCGGTCACCAACACGTCGCCGCTCGTTACGCCGTTATCGGCGAGCACCATCGCGGCCAGCATGGCGGTGTAACCGGCGGTCCCAATCGACATCGCATCGCGCGTCGTCAGCGGGGCGGGTATGCGCACCAGCTGTTCACCTCTATAGCGGCCGCGTTGCGCCAATCCGCCCCAGACGGTCTCGCCAGCGCCCCAACCATTCAGCACGACTTTGTCACCGGCACGCACTTGCGAGGATGTGCCGGCTTGCACGCTGCCCGCGCAGTCGATGCCCGGAACCATCGGCCACTTGCGGACAATCGGTGACTTGTTCGTCAGCGCGAGTCCGTCCTTGTAATTGATCGTCGAGTAGTCAATCTCGACTGTCGTGTCCGCTTCAGGCGTATTGGCTTCGAGTTCGGTGTCATCCAGGTCGCGCAGCTCTGCCCGGAACTGATCGGACTTGGTCAAGTAGATCGCTTTGAACATCGTATGCAATGGTGCATGCACGGCAGTGCAACGGACGATACTACGGACTTAAAAAGCGTCCGCGCGCACGCGGCCGTGCGTCAAGTTGGCGACACAGGAAGTGGGTTAGGCAGCCACTCGCTTCCCTTTTTCGGCCTTTCCGCTCGGCGAAATGGGTGCATCGTGGCAGAATCGGAAACAGTCGCGATGACGCCCTAGGAGTCCGTTGGCATCAACCGTCATTCCGCTGCGTCAAGCAGCTGTTGAAAGTTCGCTCAAGCGGGCGGCCTTTGATTTCGCCGGCGTGGCAATGCTGTGTGTAAACAGCGCCGGTCAGATTCTCGCGCTTAATTCGGAAGCTTCTGCACTCGTGGGCGGCGATTCGCCAATCGGTCGCAGCGTTGCCGAAATTGTCCCGTTCCCAAGTCATCAGGCATTCGCGCGGCGCTGGAATCGGCTGTGGACGATGGCCGCCAACGGCACGCACGCGAGCGTCGAAACGAAACTTCCGTTGCGCGGCGGTGGGCGATTGACGGCGCGCATTGCGATGCGGCTGTTTCGCTTTGAACAGGAAGAATTTGCGTCGATTGCGATTACCGAAACAACGCAGATGCGAGCCTACGCGAAGCGCGTTGCCCTCGACGAATCGCGCGCGCGCGCGCTCGCGCAGCATCAATCGGAATTGACTGTCGTTCTGAACGAGGACAGGCGCGTCGTCTATGCGAGCGCCGCACTGGAGCCGATCACCGGCGAGCAGGCATTCGACGTCCTGGGATCGCCGTTCGAATTTATTCTCGATCAGCCGTCGCGCATCGAGTTTCGGCGCGCCGTCGATCGCATCTTGCGCGAGCAGCCGGGCGACCGACAGACGTCGTCGTTGCTGTTGCGCACCCGCGCCGCGCTCGCCGGCACGGGCCGTAGCATTTCTTGCGTTATCGCGAATCGGCTCGACGATCCTCGTGTGCGCGGTTTGGTGCTCACGGCGCGCGATCTGGGGCCCGCCGAGCGCGCGCAAGCAAGAAGGTTGCGCTTTCGCGAGCGACTGTTGGAGCTGGCGATCCAGCCCAAGTCCGATTTCACGCATGCACTGTCGGCCATTTTGCGCACCGCGACCGAGGTGCTCGATGTCGGCGCGGTGAGTTTCTGGCGTTTGTCGCCCGATGGCGAATCGCTGCGTTGTGAATCTTTGTTCGAACGCGCCAGCGATCGCTTCAAGCGCGATTGGGTCGGCCGTGAGCTGACTGCCACGCGCTTTCCGGCTTACTTCGCGCAGTTGATGATTCGGCAGCCGGTTGCGATCAATGACACACATACTTCTCGGCTGACCACGTCGTTTGCGGGCGATCGGAACTGGGCGCGCGTGCGCGCCATGCTCGATGTGCCGGTGCTGGTCGAAGGACAAGTCAGTGGCGTGCTGAGCTTGCAGCATTACGAGTCACGTTTGTGGGATGACGACGACGTGAGCTTTGCCAACACAACGTCACTGATGCTTGCGTTGGCGCTCGAAGCGGCGCAGCGTCAGGAAGCCGAAACACGGATCGAGCATCTTGCGTGGTACGACGGCCTCACCGGGTTGCCGAACCGCAACCTGCTGCGCGAGACGATGCGCGACCTGATCATGACCGCGGCGAATCGCAAGCGGCGCATGGCCGTCATGCTGATCGATCTCGATCGTTTCAAAGACGTCAACGACACGCTCGGCCACCTGGTGGGTGACGCCCTGATCAAGTCAGCCGCCGAGGTGCTCGGCCAGACCGTCGGTGACGCGGGCACGGTCGCCCGTCTCGGCGGCGACGAGTTCGTCGTGTTGATCAACGAGTTCGTTCACCGGCAGGAAGTCGCGTTACTCGCGGCGCGGATTGCGCAAACCCTGAATCGCACCGATCTTGTGCCGACCATCGACACGCAGGTGTCCGCATCGATCGGCGTCGCGTTGTTCCCGGAACACGGACGCGATATGAGCACGCTGCTGAAAAACGCCGACGCCGCGATGTACCAGGCGAAGCGCGACGGCCGCAATCAGTTCAGCTTTTTTAATCCGATCCGCTACGAGCGAGCCGCGCGCGAAGTTCAGCTGGGGATCGAGCTCGTCAAGGCGGTGCAAAGCGAAGCGCCGCAATTCATTTGCGAGTATCAGCCGCAGGTCGAGATGGTGAGCGGCCGCGTCGTCGGGCTCGAAGCGCTGATCCGGTGGCAGCATCCGGTGCACGGTGTGTTGACGCCAGATCGCTTCATCGGCGTAGCCGAACTGAGCGGCCTTTCGGAGCGGATCACACGCTGGGTATTGAATGACGTCTGTTCGCAAATCAACCGCTGGCGCCAGGTGCGTCCCGATTTCGACGTGCCGGTGTCGATCAATGTTGCCGGGCGAGAAATGGGCTCGACCGCGCTGCCGGCGCTGGTTCGTGCCGCACTTGCACAGCACGCGATTGCGCCGCAGCTGATCGTGCTCGAGATTACCGAGCGCACGTTGGTCAGGGAAAGCGAAATCAACAACGATGTGCTGGCTGAGCTCGCGTCGCTCGGAGTTGGGCTGGTGCTCGATGACTTCGGCACCGGTTACTCGATGCTGGGCTATTTGAAGCGCATGCCATTTACGGCGCTGAAGATCGATCAGTCGTTTATCGAAGGCATTCCGGGCGACGCCGACAGCCGCGCGATCGTGCATGCGATGCTTGCCGTGGCGCGCCATTTCAAATTGAAAGTCGTGGCAGAGGGCGTGGAGTCGATCGAGCAGGTCGAATACATGCGAGACATCGGATGCGAATTCGCGCAGGGCTACTTCTACGCCCGTGCGCTTTCTTCGGACACGATTCTCGACTATCTCGCGCGCGCCGGCGCATAGCGTCGTCTGTATCCGTGTCGCGCCGCTAAGATTGCGGTGCAAATCCCGGAGACGCCGTAATGAGCTACGAGCACATCATCGTTGAGACGCGCGATCGGGTCGGCTTGATCCAGCTTAACCGCCCCAAGGCACTCAACGCGCTGAATGACAAGTTGATGGACGAGCTCGGCGCAGCGCTGCTCGGTTTCGATGCGGACGACGGCATCGGTGCGATCGTCATCACCGGTAACGACAAGGCGTTTGCGGCGGGCGCCGACATCGGTGCGATGAGCACATGGTCGTACATGGACGTTTTCAAGACCGACTACATCACTCGTAACTGGGAAACGATCCGACGCGTTCGCAAGCCGGTAATCGCCGCGGTCGGTGGCTTCGCGCTTGGCGGCGGGTGCGAACTGGCGATGATGTGCGACATCCTCATTGCCGCCGACTCCGCAAAGTTCGGTCAACCCGAAATCAAGCTTGGCATCATTCCCGGCGCCGGCGGAACCCAGCGTTTGCCGCGCGCGGTCGGCAAGGCCAAAGCAATGGATCTTATCTTGTCGGCGCGCATGATGGACGCAGCGGAGGCGGAGCGCGCGGGACTTGTGTCGCGCGTAGTGCCAGCCGAGGATCTGCTGACAGAAGCGCTCAAGATCGGCGCGACCATCGCCAGCTTCTCACTGCCGGCGGTGCTGATGGCGAAGGAATCCATTAATCGTGCCTACGAGCTACCGCTGTCCGAAGGAGTCCTTTTCGAGCGGCGGCTATTTCACTCGCTGTTTGCGACTGCAGACCAAAAGGAAGGCATGGCGGCGTTCGTCGAAAAACGCTCGCCCAGATTTGCGCACCGGTAGCGCCGGTGAACTCGTCTCGCGCTTGAAATTTCGATTCGAGCCGCCATATTCAGGGTTGCGCGAGCATTCTGAGAGCGCTCCAGCGTTGCTCGCCGGCATGTTGCTTGACAGCATTTCTGCCGACCTCCATAATCGCGCTTCTCTGCGACTCCCGTTCCGCAACTCTGTAAAAAGTGCGTGCGACGGGCGTCTTGTTCTTTAAAAATGAAACAGCCGATAAGTGTGGGCGCTTAATGAACGGCGCAACCAGGTCGAAAAGTCTCACGGCTATTGACTTGGCTGAACTCAAATCATTAGTGCTCACGCAATGGAAAGAGAAGTTCGCAAGAGCCTCTCGATTCCAGCGAGAGTAATCAAGCACACAGTATCGAACTGAAGAGTTTGATCCTGGCTCAGATTGAACGCTGGCGGCATGCCTTACACATGCAAGTCGAACGGCAGCACGGGGGCAACCCTGGTGGCGAGTGGCGAACGGGTGAGTAATGCATCGGAACGTGCCCAGTAGTGGGGGATAACTAGTCGAAAGATTAGCTAATACCGCATACGACCTATGGGTGAAAGCGGGGGACCTTTACCGGCCTCGCGCTATCGGAGCGGCCGATGTCTGATTAGCTAGTTGGCGGGGTAAAAGCCCACCAAGGCGACGATCAGTAGCTGGTCTGAGAGGACGACCAGCCACACTGGGACTGAGACACGGCCCAGACTCCTACGGGAGGCAGCAGTGGGGAATTTTGGACAATGGGCGCAAGCCTGATCCAGCCATGCCGCGTGCGGGAAGAAGGCCTTCGGGTTGTAAACCGCTTTTGGCAGGAACGAAACGGCGCGAGCGAATATCTCGCGTTAATGACGGTACCTGCAGAATAAGCACCGGCTAACTACGTGCCAGCAGCCGCGGTAATACGTAGGGTGCAAGCGTTAATCGGAATTACTGGGCGTAAAGCGTACGCAGGCGGCTTTGCAAGACAGGTGTGAAATCCCCGGGCCTAACCTGGGAACTGCATTTGTGACTGCATGGCTAGAGTTTGTCAGAGGGGGGTGGAATTCCACGTGTAGCAGTGAAATGCGTAGATATGTGGAGGAACACCGATGGCGAAGGCAGCCCCCTGGGATGTGACTGACGCTCATGTACGAAAGCGTGGGGAGCAAACAGGATTAGATACCCTGGTAGTCCACGCCCTAAACGATGTCGACTAGTTGTCGGAGGGTAACTCCTTCGGTAACGCAGCTAACGCGTGAAGTCGACCGCCTGGGGAGTACGGTCGCAAGATTAAAACTCAAAGGAATTGACGGGGACCCGCACAAGCGGTGGATGATGTGGATTAATTCGATGCAACGCGAAAAACCTTACCTACCCTTGACATGCCAGTAACGAAGCAGAGATGGCTTAGGTGCCCGAAAGGGAACGTGGACACAGGTGCTGCATGGCTGTCGTCAGCTCGTGTCGTGAGATGTTGGGTTAAGTCCCGCAACGAGCGCAACCCTTATCATTAGTTGCTACGAAAGGGCACTCTAATGAGACTGCCGGTGACAAACCGGAGGAAGGTGGGGATGACGTCAAGTCCTCATGGCCCTTATGGGTAGGGCTTCACACGTCATACAATGGCCGGTACAAAGGGCAGCCAACCCGCGAGGGGGAGCTAATCCCGGAAAACCGGTCGTAGTCCGGATTGGAGTCTGCAACTCGACTCCATGAAGTCGGAATCGCTAGTAATCGCGGATCAGCATGTCGCGGTGAATACGTTCCCGGGTCTTGTACACACCGCCCGTCACACCATGGGAGTGGGTTTCACCAGAAGCCGTTTGCCTAACCGCAAGGAGGGCGGCGACCACGGTGAGATTCATGACTGGGGTGAAGTCGTAACAAGGTAGCCGTACCGGAAGGTGCGGCTGGATCACCTCCTTTCTCGAGTACGCGCTTCGATTTAAGCGTTCACACTTATCGGTTGGTTTCTTGCGGCAGCGAGTGGACCAGAAGAAACTTGCAAGGCGGAGGGTCTGTAGCTCAGCTGGTTAGAGCACCGTCTTGATAAGGCGGGGGTCGATGGTTCGAGTCCATCCAGACCCACCACGCTCAGGCAGGAGGCTTAGCGGGGCTTATGACCAAGAACCGGGGGTGTAGCTCAGTTGGGAGAGCGCCTGCTTTGCAAGCAGGAGGTCATCGGTTCGATCCCGTTCACCTCCACCATCTTGCTCAAACATCAAACGAAAGTGCGCGGCATGCGCATTTCCGTTTGGTCTTTGACCAAAATCGCTGTTTCGATCTTTAACAATTCGGAAGAAGCAAAGCGTTTCAGTCCTGCGCCTGGTGATGAGCCGGGAGAGGATTGATAACGGGTTGTAATTGCATTCGAGTCTCAAGCATTAAATCTGAGATTAGCAACATGGTCGCCCAATGACCGTGTCGTCCTGAGCAACACACAGGCCGCACCGTTATAGGATCAAGCGACTAAGTGCATGTGGTGGATGCCTTGGCGATTACAGGCGATGAAGGACGTGGCAGCCTGCGTAAAGCTGCGGTCAGCTGGCAACGAGCGTTAACAGCCGCAGATGTCCGAATGGGGAAACCCTCCCGCAAGGGAATCCCTCGCTGAATAAATAGGCGAGTGGAAGCGAACCTGCTGAACTGAAACATCTAAGTAGGCAGAGGAAAAGAAATCAACCGAGATTCCGAGAGTAGTGGCGAGCGAAATCGGACCAGCCTGTGCGTTTTAGCTGTTGTTCAAACGGAACGTTCTGGAAAGTACGGCCATAGCGGGTGATAGCCCCGTATGTGAAAGAACGACAGTGGAACTAAGCGCACGACAAGTAGGGCGGGACACGTGAAATCCTGTCTGAAGATGGGGGGACCATCCTCCAAGGCTAAATACTCGTAATCGACCGATAGTGAACCAGTACTGTGAAGGAAAGGTAAAAAGAACCCCGGAAGGGGAGTGAAATAGATCCTGAAACCGCATGCATACAAACAGTAGGAGCTCCAGCTTCAATGGCCTTCGGTTCTTGGCGAGCGCACGCGCGTCGCCAAAGACACTTCGATGAAATGATCTTTGCTCGCAAAGGAGTGATGTCGAAACGAAGCCGCAAGCGGTGGCGACGTTGCGCGTAGCGCTGCGTCGGCGCGTCAGCTTGAAGGGTCTGTTGAGGACCATTCAAGCTGGAGTGACTGCGTACCTTTTGCATAATGGGTCAGCGACTTACATTCTGTGGCAAGCTTAACCGTATAGGGAAGGCGTAGCGAAAGCGAGTCCGAATAGGGCGTTCAGTCGCAGGGTGTAGACCCGAAACCAGATGATCTATCCATGGCCAGGTTGAAGGTGGGGTAACACTCACTGGAGGACCGAACCGACTACTGTTGCAAAAGTAGCGGATGAGCTGTGGATAGGGGTGAAAGGCCAAACAAATCTGGAAATAGCTGGTTCTCCCCGAAAACTATTGAGGTAGTGCCTCGCGTATCACTCCAGGGGGTAGAGCACTGTTATGGCTAGGGGGGCATGGCGCCTTACCAAACCATGGCAAACTCCGAATACTTGGAAGTGTAAGCGCGGGAGACAGTGCACCGGGTGCTAACGTCCGGACACGAAAGGGAAACAACCCAGACCGCCAGCTAAGGTCCCCAATATCGGCTAAGTGGGAAACGAAGTGGAAAGGCTAAGACAGTCAGGAAGTTGGCTTAGAAGCAGCCATCCTTCAAAGAAAGCGTAATAGCTCACTGATCGAGTCTTTCTGCGCGGAAGATGTAACGGGGCTAAGCCGATAACCGAAGCTGCGGATGTAAACGCTTCACTTGAGTTCGCTTCAACTCGCTCGATCGAGCATCGACGGCTCGCTCTACGACGAGTCGTCCATCGATCTTGCTGTTCAAGCACAGCGTCTTAGTTGACGCACGCCTACTCTCTTTTTTAGGTTTGGCGACGCCGGCTGCGCCGTCGTCGCCACCATGAGCGAGTTCAAGCGAAGCGTTTACGTGGTAGGGGAGCGTTCTGTAAGCCTGCGAAGGTGGCTCGAGAGGGCTGCTGGAGGTATCAGAAGTGCGAATGCTGACATGAGTAGCGTTAAAGCAGGTGAAAAGCCTGCTCGCCGTAAGCCCAAGGTTTCCTGCTCTACGTTCATCGGAGCAGGGTGAGTCGGCCCCTAAGACGAGGACGAAAGTCGTAGTCGATGGGAAGCAGGTCAATATTCCTGCACCGATATCTAATGCGATGGGGGGACGGACTGTTGAAGATCATCCGGGTGTTGGATGTCCCGGTTTCTGATCGTAGGTGGCCAGTAGGTAAATCCGCTGGCGTATCACCAAGGAAAAGGATCGAGTGGCGTAAGCCGCGAAGTGATTGGATGTGGTTCCAGGAAAAGCCTCTAAGCTTCAGTTAGATACGACCGTACCGAAAACCGACACTGGTGGGCGAGCTGAATATGCTCAGGCGCTTGAGAGAACTCGGGAGAAGGAACTCGGCAAATTGACACCGTAACTTCGGAAGAAGGTGTGCCTTGTTAGCGTGACGGGAGAAACGCCCGAAGCGTGAGAAGGTCTCAGAGAATCGGTGGCTGCGACTGTTTATTAAAAACACAGCTCTCTGCAAACACGAAAGTGGACGTATAGGGTGTGACGCCTGCCCGGTGCTGGAAGGTTAATTGATGGGGTGCAAGCCCTTGATCGAAGCCCCAGTAAACGGCGGCCGTAACTATAACGGTCCTAAGGTAGCGAAATTCCTTGTCGGGTAAGTTCCGACCTGCACGAATGGCGTAACGATGGCCACACTGTCTCCTCCCGAGACTCAGCGAAGTTGAAATGTTTGTGATGATGCAATCTACCCGCGGCTAGACGGAAAGACCCCATGAACCTTTACTGTAGCTTTGCATTGGACTGTGAACCGATCTGTGTAGGATAGGTGGGAGGCTTTGAAGCGGGGGCGCTAGCTCTCGTGGAGCCAACCTTGAAATACCACCCTGATTTGTTTGCGGCTCTAACCTACGCCCGTTATCCGGGCGGGGAACAGTGCATGGTAGGCAGTTTGACTGGGGCGGTCTCCTCCCAAAGAGTAACGGAGGAGTACGAAGGTACGCTAGGTACGGTCGGAAATCGTACTGATAGTGCATAGGCATAAGCGTGCTTGACTGCGAGACTGACAAGTCGAGCAGGTGCGAAAGCAGGTCTAAGTGATCCGGTGGTTCTGTATGGAAGGGCCATCGCTCAACGGATAAAAGGTACTCTGGGGATAACAGGCTGATACTGCCCAAGAGTTCATATCGACGGCAGTGTTTGGCACCTCGATGTCGGCTCATCTCATCCTGGGGCTGTAGCCGGTCCCAAGGGTATGGCTGTTCGCCATTTAAAGAGGTACGTGAGCTGGGTTTAAAACGTCGTGAGACAGTTTGGTCCCTATCTGCCGTGGGCGCTGGAAGATTGACGGGGGCTGCTCCTAGTACGAGAGGACCGGAGTGGACGCACCTCTGGTGTACCGGTTGTCACGCCAGTGGCATCGCCGGGTAGCTACGTGCGGAAAAGATAACCGCTGAAAGCATCTAAGCGGGAAACTTGCCTGAAGATTAATCTTCCCGGAGGCTTGACCTCCCTCAAGGGTCGTCCTAGACCAGGACGTTGATAGGCTGGGTGTGGAAGCGCTGTAAGGCGTTGAGCTAACCAGTACTAATTGCCCGTGAGGCTTGATCCTATAACCGTGCTGCCTGTCTCAGAAGTTTTGAGACTCGACACGCAATACAACCACTTTGCTTCTTTCCGAATCAGATCTCTTGCTGAGCCGCTGCTGTGCGGTGGCGAATCAAGAGGTCGTCCGAATTGCCTGACGACCATAGCGAGTTGGAACCACTCCTTCCCATCCCGAACAGGACCGTGAAACGATTCAGCGCCGATGATAGTTAGATGTATTTCTAGCGAAAGTAGGACATTGTCAGGCTAGCTTTATTTGCTTCGAATCAAACGCCCCGGTGCTCACGTGCCGGGGCGTTTTCTTTTTCCCGCGCCGCTCTTAAGGTCCTCCACTTCTCCTGGACGAGCGCGGGGTTAGGCGGCTGTTTGCAAGACACCGACAGCTACAAGCAAAAAGAGTAGCAAGACCGTAGGGTAGAACGTGAGTGCAAAGCCGTATGCCCTCGAAGCGGCTCCGTTCGCATAGCCTGCGAAGAAGAATGAACGCCCAACGAGGAACATTACTGCCGCTGCGGGAACGACAGGAAGCAGGGAAGCGGGCGCAATGATGGAAGTCGCGATGTAGATAGGCAATGCAAGGCAGGATTGCTCCAAAGTGTTCTGAAGCAACGCTTGAAGCAATTTCGCCTTGTCCGTGCCGTCGGTTAGCGCGCTCCCATGTATGTCCTCAGGCGTAAAGAAGCGATGCTTCGCGAGCCGAGCGATACAAACAAACAGCGTAAATGCCGGCAATAGAAGTGCCCACGACGCGAGCGTGACTCGGGATGTCAAGTCGGATCCTATAGCCCAGACTCGAGGGACATACGTGGCAGAGAAGGCGAAAGCTGCAATGGCTGTCAACATGGCTAGGCCCATGCCGCGAGCAACGCCGTGCTGTGTCTTATCCATAGAGTGTCGGAGAGGCAACCGTTCGCGATGTCAACAGATAACGGCGCGTCTGTGTTGCTACGCATGGTTGGGCGTCATGATGCCGCCGACAACATGTTTGCGTCACGCGTGAGTACCCATGAGCCGTTCGCCTGCTTGCGAAGAATGGAAAGCGCGTTTCCGGTGCGCACGGTTGCAGTTCCACTCGCGATGGGAACAATGCGCACGGTTAGCGCAGTCCAGCAGTAGGCCAAATCGCCAGAAACCGCGATCTCTTGGATTTCACCCGTTGACTCGATCCGGTTCTGACTAAGAACACCACGGAGCCCGCGCTCAAACGAATTACGGCCGCGCGTGGGCGGATGACCCGCCACAAGAAAGACGACGTCTTCGGCCATAAGCTTCAGCACGGTCTCGACGTCACCGGCCGCCGTCGCGCGATGCCACGAGGCAATAAGGTCTCGAATAGCCTGCTCGTCCGTGCTCATTGCGTCCGATGTCTGAGGCAGTGCTCCACGATGCGCTCCGCGAGCTGCGGCAGCAGCGGCACGGGCAGGTCGTGACCCATGCCGCGGATGATCTCCAGCTTGGCGTCGCCGCCGGCGTCGCGAATCACGCGCGCCGTTTCTTCGCCGCAGGCCGGGCGCACGAGCGGATCCTCGTCTCCATGCAGCACCAGCGTGGGCACCTTGATACGCCGCACGACCGCGGTTCGATCGCCGCTCGCCGCCACAGCGATGAGCTGTCGCGCGACTCCCGCGGGGTGGTACGAGCGGCGCACGTGCCTTTCGCATAGGTCGCGCAGGTAGCCTTCCTCCGCGGGATGGGTCTGGCTGCCGATGTCGCGCAGCACGCTCATCAGCCGCCGAGTCGCGCCCTCCACGTCGCCGGGTTTCGCGGGCGCGCGCAGCAACGCGCGCCGCGCTTTCGATGTGGGCTGCGGGAGGCTGCGCTTGCCGGTCGTGGACATGATCGATGTGAGGCTCGCCACTTTCGCCGGCGCATTCGCCGCCAGATTCTGCGCAATCATCCCGCCCATCGACGCACCCACCACGTGCGCGCGTGGAATTCCCAGTGCATCGAGGAGCCCCACGGTGTCGCGCGCCATGTCGTCGATCAAGTAAGCCGCTTTCAAGGGCAGGTGCAGCAGGTACCTAAGCGTCGCCAGGGCGATGTTGGGAGATCCGAGGTGATCGAGGTGGCTGGAGAGCCCCACATCGCGGTTGTCGAAGCGCACGACGTAAAAGCCCTTCGCGGCGAGCATTTCGCAGAGCCACTCGGGCCACATGATCAGCTGCATGCCGAGCCCCATCACGAGGACGATGGATGGGTCGGCGGGATTGCCGAAGGACTCGTACTGAAGCGAGACCTTGTCAGCCTGGATCGACGGCACGGTATGGATCGGGGAAGAGCCACCTGCGCCACCCGTCGCGATGGAACGGCTGCCAGCGGCCCTCGCGCTGCGCGAGGCGATCGGCGATTGCGTACCAGGCTGCCGGATTCACTCCCATGCCAATGTGGCTCGCGGTGACCTCGACGCTCTCGGCGAGAGGCACGCGCGCCTGCAGGCAGCACTGCCACGCCACGATGCCATCGCTGCGGCTGAACACGGAAGTCGTCGGAACCGGCGGTGCCTCGCGGATGCGCCGCCACTGATCCGGATCGTCAAGTCCATGTCCGCTTGCGAGTTTGTAAATGCGCCACGCGTTGTTCGCGCGCGGGTTGCCCGTGAACGGAGTGCCCAGTGTGATCACGCAGCGCACGTCTTCGCTCGCCACCTTCGCGATCTCGCGCGCGTAAACACCGCCCAGGCTCCAGCCGATGAGGCTCACCTTGCGACCGGTGCTGCGTGCGAGCTTCTGCACCCGCTCGACGCTGCGCTCGAACACGCCTTCTCGCGGCCCGAGGTTGAAACGCAGTTGCCAGCCGTGCGGCTCGTAGCCGCGCTCGGCAAGGAATGCGCGCAAAGGAAAGGTGCTGACGTCCGACGCGGCCAGGCCGGGAAAGACCACCACCGCGTGGCCGTCGCCGCGCGGAGCGCGGCGCAGCAAGGGAAACGCCGCGAGCGCTGCGCTGAATTCCCATGGCGCGCGCCATTCGAGTGCGAGCAGGAATGCACCCGGTGCCTTCAGAGCTTGCGCGTGACTCGTCATCGCTGCGTAGTCTCCAGCAACTCCTCGTAAGCCTTCTTTAGATGTTTTGCGAATAGGCGTAAGTCCGGCATGGTCCTACGGCACGCCACGAGCCCGAAATCGAGCGAGCCGTTATAGCTCACGATTGTGATGTTCAGGGCGAGCCCATGAGTCACGATTGAAACCGGGTAGTACGCCTTCAATTCGGCGCCCGCGAGGTAGAGCGGCACTTGCGGCCCCGGAACGTTGGAGATCACCACATTGGCGAAGACTGGGATGCGAGGCGCGGCGACGGCCTTGCGGTAGAGCGGCGTGATCGCGGCCATCAGCCACGGAATCCCGAGCGAAGGCAGATCGGTGGGGATCGCGCCCTTCATGCCGCCAGCGAGCTGCTTCGCGCGCGCGCTGCCGGCGACGATCGCGGCCATGCGTTTCACGGGATCGGCGATTTGCGTGGCAAGGCCGACCAACATCATCGAGACCTGGTTCTCCTGCGTCGTGTCGCCGGGCGCCCGCAGGCTTAACGGGACAGCGGCGACCATCGCCTTGCCGAGCGCCGCCTTGTCCTTGCTGAAATGACGCCGCAGCGCTCCGGCGCAGATCGCCAGCACGGCATCGTTCAGCTTGGCGTCGTAGTGCCGCGCGATCGCCTTCGCCTCGGCCAACGGAATTTGCAACGCCACGAACACGCGCTCGGAGCCGATCGCTGCGTTGAGCCGCATGCGCGGCGCCGCAGTGCTGCCACGCTTTTTCGGTTGAGCGGTGAGCGCCACCGCGCCTGTGCGTCCGGCGGCTTTCGCGACGCTGGGGATCGCTTTCAGGATCCTGCCGTATTGCGCGACGGTGTTGCGCAGCGCCGATCCCAGCATCTTCGCCGCCGAGGGTGGCATCGCCGCGGCGCTCTTCGCGGCGGCGCGCGGCACCGCACGCGGCTTGGGCTGCGCATCGAGCAACGCCTGCGCGACCGCGATGCCGCCCTGGCCATCGAGCGCGGCGTGATGGATCTTGGCGTAGAAACCGACCTGTCCGCTCTTCAAGCCGTCGATCACCGTGAACTGCCAGAGGGGGCGGTCACGATCGAGCGTCCCCTCGTGCAGGCGCTCGACGGCGTGCTCGAGCTGAGCCTGAGTGCCCGGTGCGGGAAGCGTGACGCGCTGGATGTGGTAATCGAGATCGACGCGCTCCGCCGGTACCCAGAGCGGGCTGGCGATATCCAGCGGCATGAAGCGCAGCACGCGCGAGAAAACGGGCGCCAGGTGAATGCGCTTCGCGATGTGGGCGCGGATCGCCGCATAGGGATCGCGTCCTGCCGGCGGCCGATCGAGCAGCATGAGGCTCCCCACATGCATCGGCGTGTCGGGCGTCTCGAGTTGCAGGAACAGCGCGTCCAACGCGCTGAGATGCTTCATCGTGCGCAGGGGCCTAACGCTTGAGCTGAGCACGCCGTGCCGTTGGCGCTCCGCTTGAGCGAAGGGTTAGGCCGCACTGCGCCAGCCAGCGCCTTAGAACCAGTAGTCAGCAACACAGCGACCGTCTCGCGGCAGGTCGTCAAATGTGTTCAGCCCATCGAAGTGGTCGATCGGAATCTGCGCTACCGCCTCGGGCTCAGCAAGACGTAGGTTTACGGCGATCCGTAGACGCCCCTGTTGATCCCTCTGCTGTCCGCGCCAGAAGACTACGCAGCCGCAAACTGGGCAGAAGTGAAACTCAAGAGCCTTGCCCCGAACATACGCTTGCGTCCTTCCCGAGACCTTGATGCCTTCACCCTCGTAGTCATACGCCCAGAGCACGCCGTACCGACGGCATGCCGTGCAGTTGCAGGCTGTTGCGCCATCCGGTTGCCCTTCAAACTGCCATCGAACCGCCCCACAGAGGCAGGATCCTTCAATCATTTCAGTCTCGCATCATCGTCATGTTGTGGCGCGATGTTGTACCAGCTGCAAACCGCGCGCACTGCCGCAGTGATCGGCGCTGGATCAACGACTGGCCGGGGCGACGAGCTCGACACGACGTTGCGCATCATGCGAGGGTAAGCGCTACGGCTAAAGCCGACTCGGCCACTTCTCGACCGAGCTTGTCCGGTGAACACTTACTGGTTGGATTGAGGCTTTCGTCGAGGAACTGCTGCACCGCTCGGAACAGCTGCATGCGGTTCTTCTCCATCAGGACCGAGTGCGTGCCTTCGCCTATCTCCACGTAGCGCTTGTAGGGCACATTGGTCAGCTTGGCGAAGTAGGCGTGCAGCATGTAGCTCGGCAAGTCGGCATCCCACTCGGCGTGCGCGAGGAAGGTGGGGACGCGAATCCCGGCCGGGTCGTACAGCGCCTTGCCCGCGCTCCAGAACTCGCGCCCGTCCTGCACCACGCCGTTGGGGGCGCGCAGCACCGGGGGCGTCTGCTTCGAGCCCACCGGATCGGTCGCGAAGGTCGCGTCCGCCCAGGCCTCGAACCAGCCCGGCGGAATCAGGTCCGCCTTCTTGTCCTCGGGCACGCCCGTGAGCCAGCGTCCCTTCGCAGCGTCGCGCGAAACGGTGCGGTAGGCGCCGAGCTTGTCGCCGGAGTCCGTGAGCGGCGGCGGTGTTGCGGATCCATTGCGGCGCGTAGAGCACGAGCCGGTTCACCTTGTCCGAAGTCGTACGGTTTCAAATCCATCGCGATGACGCGCTTGACGAAATTCGGGAGTTCACCAGGCGTCGGGCTCAGCTTCTTGTACTCGGTTTCGATGGGCGAACCTTGATTGTTTCGGACGTGAGTTGCCGGCACATGTCGAGTGCTTCCATGACCGAGCCGTCGTGGCGGAACACAGCCGAAATGCTGACAACCTTACGCACCTTTTCCGGATGGCGGATGCGCACACTGCATCGCGACGCCGCCGCCCATGCTGTCACCGATGAGGTCCGCGCTTGGGATTTTGAGGTCAGGCCTCGAGCTAGTCGCCGCCGGAACGTCGTACGGCGGCAGCGTTTCATCGCTGAGCCAGAACACAGCGTGAACGATGCTGGAACTGGGAAGGAGATGTGCCGCACTGGAGCGCGCGAGTACGCGGGTATTGAGCCGCGCTCGTAGAGCGGGCGAAGTCGATGCTATGGGGGAATCAGATCGAGGCTCGGGGACCGAGAGGATTCGGAGTGCCGTCGCTCGAGACCCATGCGCGTCGAGCCCTCCGGGCGCGCGACCTACGATCCGCTGCTCGACGCCCAGGGCAATGTATGCGCCCCGGCTGCCACCGGCCGACCGCCCTTGCTCCAAAGGCTGGTCCTCGCGCAAGGCGAGACCAAGCCCTTCAAGCCGCAGCCGATGCAGGCCGCGGGCGGCGACGTGCCGCTGTACGGCAACCTCGGTACGCTGTCCTTCAAAGTGGGAACGCGCAACGCGAAGGCGCAGGCCTACTTCGACCAGGGCATGCGCTGGTCCTTCGCGTTCAACCACGCCGAGGCGCAACGCGCCTTCCAGGCTGCACGCAAGGAAGACCCGAAGCTCGCCATGGCCTGGTGGGGCGAGGCCTTTGTGCTCGGGCCGAACATCAACGCGCCGATGATGCCCGAGGCGGTCGAGCCGGCGCTGGCCGCGCTCGCCAAGGCGGTCGAGCTGGCGCGCGGCGCGCCCGCGAAGGATCGCGCGATGATCGCGGCCTCGAGAAGCGCTACTCGGCGGACCCGAAGGCCGAGCGCGCGGCGCTCGACGCGGCCTTCGCCGACGCGATGAAGTCCGTGGCCGCCAAGTATTCGGGTGACGACACGATCCTCGCGCTCTACGCCGAATCCATGATGGACACGCAGCCCTGGGACTACTGGGAGGCGGGCGGCGCCAAGCCCAAGGGTCGCGCCGCTGAGATGCTCGCGCGTGCTGGAGCAGGTGCTCGCACGCAATCCGAATCACCCGGGCGCGATGCATCTCTACATCCACGCGGTCGAGGCGTCCACCAAGCCCGAGCGCGCGCTGCCGCACGCGCGTCGCCTGGCCGCGTTGATGCCCGGCGCGGGCCATATCGTGCACATGCCGGCGCACATCTACTACCGTACCGGCCTGCTACAAGGAGTCGCTGGAGGTCAACAAACGCGCAATGGCCGTCGACGAGCAGTACTTCAAGACCTCGCCCTCGGACCCGATGTACAAGTCGGCCTACTACCCGCACAACATCCACTTCGTGCTGGTCTCGGCGCAGATGGGCGGCGACGGCCCGACCGCACTCGATGCGGCCGCCAAGCTCGACGCGTCGCTGCCCGACGCGGTGATCGCGCAGTTCGCGATGCTGGAACCGATCAAGGCCGCGCCCTACCTCGCGCACGCGATCTTCAGCGCACCCGAAGCGATCCTCGCCTTGAAGGCGCCGCCGAAGGAGCAGGTCGTGGTGTCCGCGCTGGCGCACTACGCGCGCGCGCTCGCGTTCGCGGCGAAGAAGGACGCAGCCGGCAGCGCGCCGCGAAATCGACGCCATCGCCGCGATCGAGCAGAAGGCCGACTTCAAGCCATACGCGGACTGGGCGGTGCCGGGCAAGGAGATCGTGCAGACCGCGCGCCTGGTGGCGACCGCACGCCTCGCCGACGCGCAGGGCGACCTCGCCGGGGCGGCCAAGGCCTACGAGGAGGCGGTCGCGATCGAGGACGCGCTCGCCTACATGGAACCGCCGTACTGGTACTACCCGATCCGCCAGTCGCTGGGCTCGGTATACCTGCGGCAGGGCAAGCTCGATGCGGCCGAGAAGGCGCTGCGCGATTCGCTGGTGCGCGTGCGCGGCAACGGCCGCGTTTGATGTCGGCCGTGCGCCCGTGGCCCTGCATTTCGATAGCAATCACTTTCCGCGTTTTGGAAAGTTCACCGATCCACCCGGTCCAGTTGTTTGAAATTGTCATGAATGAGCCGTGGAGCAACACCACAGGATCGCCGCTTCCGTGGACTTCGTAATACATTTTGAGTCCGTTGACCGGCGCGTAGCCCGTAGTTGGTTTTTGCTGCGCCGATACGACAGCCGAAAGGAGCATCGTCAGGATAAAAGCTGTTGTCTTCACGTTTGATTTTTAAAATAGTCCTTTTAGCGCGAGCGTTGGAGATGCTCGTGCTGCATAACGTTCGACATGAGCGGCAGACGCAAGCGGGCGAAGCACGCTTGTGGCTGTCCGCTCAATCAGGTGGACGTCAGACGGCTGTCACGCTTCGGAATCACTGCTATACAACTCTGCGAATATGACGAGCGCGAGGGATCAGAAACAAGCAGCTTAAGGGGGTCGATAGCGGAGACGCAGCGGCTGAAAAGTTGCGGCCGTCGCTCGACGGAGGGGTTAGGTGCCACTGCGAGCGACCTCCCCTCGCACGGCTTTCTGAACCATCTGCTTCGACAAAGCTGACTCTTCGCCAAAGAATAGCTCTCGCGTGATTCCTGAGTGGCTCCGTGATGTTGCGCCGCGAGCGACTGTTCGAGCTCAAGGTATTGCCTCGCAGTTTCGGGATGAGCGCGAAGGTGATTGCGAAAGGCCAAGTGTCTCGCCTCCTGCTCGACTCCCGCTCGCACACAAGTGGACATGATCGTCGTAGCATGGCGCAACGTTCAGCCGGCTTCTGAAAGAAGGGATAGACGCGATCGAAGTCCCCGAGCGGCACGTGAACATAACCGAGGCATGCGAGATGACCCAGGTAGGGGTCAAACGTGACGAGGGAGGTGACGGAGATCTGAATGTCGATCACAGGTTTGGCCGAAAGACCAGGAACCGCAGTAGACCCCACGTGCTCCACTTGCAATGCGAGATCTCCGAACACACGGCGGATCTCGTTGGCTTCCACCTCGAACATGGTGGACCACGCTGGGTCATAGGCAACGAGCTTGATCATGAGCCGAGCATGCATCTCGGGCCGGGTGCCGCTTCATGCGCAACTGGCAAGAAGCGAGGAACCTTGGCTTTGAGCAGCCTAATGAGTTCTGTGTCCATGTATTCGTATTCGTCTGGTATGTCGAGGCAGATGACTCGCTTGTTCGCGAGGTACTGCCTGAACTTGGAAGTGATTTTGTTTCGGTGTGTCTTCTCCATGACGAAGATGATCTCTGCCCACTCAACCAACTCTGGCGTCAATGGATTGTCTGCATCGTGATTCGTCCCCGCCGAGGCACATTCGATTCCCGGGTGGCTTGCGAATACTTGCTCAGCCGTTGGGCTACGCAGGCGATTCTGGCTACAGATGAAAAGGACGCGCTTCATGTTCCAAAGGTGACGTCTGTAGCGGAAAAAGTTGAGCCGATTCTGCTCCTAAACCTAGTCGCCACGGCATAACGCGGCCAGCCGTTCGTCGCCGTGCGCGCTATTCCTTGCCTTCGGCCTCTATACTGTATAAAAATACAGTATCAGCCAAACCCCCATGAACAGCGCAAACCAACGTCCTGCAATGCAGTTTGCGGTTTACCGCTAATGCCCGGCACTTCTGCATGCTGCAATCTTCCAAAAGTTTTCTGTCGGCGTTGGGTGCACGGGTATGGCGCGCCAACTCGGACGCGGGTGAGTCCAACGTTCGCACGGTGCCGACGCGCTTTGCCGCGCTGGACAAGTTGCTGCCGAACGGAGGCTGGCCGCAGCGCACATTGATCGAGTTGCTGGTGCCGTGCGGTGTTGGAGAGATGCGCGTGCTGATGCCGGTGCTGGCACCGCTGATGCGCGCGCGCCAGACGGTGCTGTGGGTCGAGCCGCCGCACATTCCTTATCCGCGTGCGCTGATCGCGCATGGCGCGACGCTCGAACAATTGCTGGTGGTGCGCGCGCGTGATCGGGGAGAGCGGCTGTGGACGATCGAGCAGGCGCTTAAGAGCGGTGCCGCTGCAGCGGTCGTCGCATGGCTGCCTGAAGACAATGCGCACCTGACGTCGTTTCAAACGCTGCGCCGCTTGCAGTTGGCGGCGCAGAGTATGAAGCGCGATCCGGGTCTGGTGTTTTTGCTGCGCTCGCCGGCGGCGCGCACCGCTGCATCACCGGCGCCGCTGCGTATCGAGCTCGCTGCCTGCGAGCGCGGTGTGGCGCTCGATATTTTCAAACGGCGCGGCATGCCGGTGCATGCGACGGTGCAGCTTGCGCTGCCGGGCCCGATAGTGCGCCGCTTTGAAGCGCTGCTCGAAGAACGTGACGCTGCAGAAGCTGCTGAAGTTGCAACGACAAATGCTGTGGATAGCCGTTTGTCTGCCTGAGCTGCCGCTCGAAGTGGCGGTAGTCGACGCAGTGCCGCTGGCGGTGTGCGACGCATCGCATGTGCTGCTTGCCAACCGCAGCGCACGCGAGGTCGGGGTGCAGGCGCAGATGAGGCGTGCGACCGCGCTGGCGATCTGTCCACATCTGCAGATCAAGACGCGCGCGCTCGTGCAGGAAAATCATTCGCTGCAAGCGATCGCCGCGTGGGCGCAGCGCTTTACGCCGAACGTCGCGCTGGTGCCGCCGTGTGAGGAATCCGACGCCGATCTTGCATCGGGACTGCTGCTCGAAATTTCCGGCAGCGTAAAGCTCTTCAACGGCCATCCGAACATTGTCAGAAATTTGCGCGTGGGTCTGGCGCGCCAGGGGCACACGGTGCAGATGGCGCTGGCGCCGGTGCCGCAAGCGGCATGGATGCTGGCGCGCGCCGCACGTGATGGCCAGGTGCCGCACATCAATGAGGTGAGCGAGCTGCCAGCGGCGCTCGCCGATCTGCCGGTGTGGCTGCTCGGGCCGGGCCGGCCGCATTGGGATGCGCTGCGCGGCATCGGCGTGACGCGCATTGCCGATCTGCGGCAGCTTCCGCGCAGCGGGATCGCACGGCGCTTTTCTGCGCGTCTGCTTGATGAGCTGGATCGCGCGTTGGGCCGCAAGCCGGATCCGCGCGTGTGGTTCGTCGCGCCGCCGGTATTCGAAGCGAAGCTCGAGCTGCTGGCGCGTGTCGATCATGCCGAGGCGCTGCTGTTCGCCGCGCGCCGGATGATCGTGCAGATGACCGGCTGGCTGGCGGCGCGTCATGCGGCAACGCGCACGATCGAATTCACGCTGGTGCACGAAGACCGCGATCCGTCGCCGCTGGTGGTGCATCTGGCCGATGCCTCCAATGATGAAGAGCGGATGACGGCGCTGCTGCGTGAGCTGCTCGGCCGCACGCAACTCGCTGCACCGGTGTACGAGCTGCATCTGCGCTGCGCGCAGATCGTGCCATCGCAGTATTCGCACGGAGAATTGTTTGCGACTGCGCGCGGCGAGCAGGAAGGGTTGCTGCGTCTGATCGAACGCTTGCAGGCGCGCCTTGGGCCGACCGCAGTGGTACAGCTCGAGCCGCGCGACGATCACCGCCCCGAGCATGCATTTCGCGAAGTGCCGATCGACCGCGCGAGTGCGTCGCGTTCGTCCGATGTTGATGGGTTCGATAACAACAGCGCACCGCGTCCACTCTGGCTGCTGCCCGAGCCGATACCGCTATCCGAACATCAGCATCGTCCGGTCTATGGCACGCCGCTGACGCTTGGTCAGCGGGCCGGAGCGGATCGAAAGCGGCTGGTGGGATGGGCAGTGGGCCGAGCGCGATTACTTCATCGCGCGCGACGAGCAGCATGCGTGGCTGTGGATTTTTCGGCCGCGCGCGCCTGATCCTGCGAGCCGCGACCGCTGGTATCTGCACGGAAAGTTCGGATGATCGGCAACCTCCCAGGCTATGCCGAGCTGCACTGCGTAACGAACTTCAGTTTTCTGCGCGGCGCTTCGCACGGCGAAGAACTGGTCGAGCGCGCCGCAGCGCTGGGCTACGCGGCATTGGCGATTACCGACGAATGCTCGCTCGCCGGCGTCGTGCGCGCGCACGTCGAAGCCAAGGAGCACGGCCTGCATCTGATCATCGGCAGCGAGATCAATCTGCTGACTGCCGGCGGCGAGCCGTACGCAAAACTGGTGCTGCTGGCGACCGATCGGGCTGCTTACGGCAACCTGTCTGAATTGATCACGCTGGCGCGCACGCGCGCCGACAAGGGAAGCTATCGCGCGTACGCCTCCGACCTCGAAGGCAAGGCAGCAGGGCATCCGCATCTGCAGCATCTGCCCGGCTGCCTGGCTTTGCTGATTCCAGCGGGCGACGCTTCGTTCGAACAGCTGTTCGGCCAGGCGATGTGGCTGAGGACCTGGTTTCCAGAGCGCGCCTGGATCGCGGTGGAAAATCTTTTGCGCGCCACCGATGGTCCGCTGATCGAACGCATCGAGCGCGTTGGTCACCTGACCGGTGTGCCGCTGGTCGCCGCCGGTGATGTGCACATGCATCTGCGCTCGCGCAAGCCGGTGCTCGATGTGGCTGCCGCGATCAGGCTCGGAAAAACAGTGGCCGAGTGCGGCTTCGCGCTGGCATCGAACGCCGAGCAGTATCTGCGGCCGCGCGTGCGGCTGGCGCAGCTGTACGCGCCCGAATGGCTCGATGAGACGCTGAAGATCGCTGCGCGCTGCCAGTTTTCGCTGAACGAGTTGCGCTACGAGTATCCGGAAGAGATCGTGCCGCCCGGCGCGACCGCGACCAGCCATCTGCGTGCGCTGACCGAAGCCGGCGCTTTGTATCGGTTTCCGGAAGGTGTGCCGCCCGCGGTGCGCGCACAGATCGAAAAAGAACTCGCGCTGGTTGCCGAGCTGAAGTACGAAGCGTTCTTTCTGACGATCGAGGACGTGGTGCGCTTTGCGCGCTCGCAAGGCATTTTGTGCCAGGGGCGGGGCTCAGCCGCCAACTCGGTGGTTTGCTACTGCCTGCGCATCACCGAGGTCGATCCGCGCCGCTGCAATGTTCTGTTCGAGCGCTTCATCAGCCGCGAGCGCAACGAGCCGCCGGATATCGATGTCGACTTCGAGCATCAGCGGCGCGAAGAGGTCATTCAATATATCTACGGCAAATACGGGCGCGATCGCGCGGCACTGGCCGCCACCGTCATCTGCTATCGCTCGCGCAGCGTGCTGCGCGATGTCGGCAAGGCGCTCGGATTCGATCCGCAGCGTATCGACCAGGTCGCAAAAAACCACCAGTGGTGGGATAGCGGCCAGCGTCACTCCCAAGGGAATGATCGAAGCGGGGTTTGACCCCGACAGCTTTTCGATTCGCCAGTGGCTCACCATCGCCGACGAGCTGCGCGGCTTTCCGCGGCATCTGTCGCAGCATGTCGGCGGCTTCGTGATTGCGCGCACCAAGCTGTCGCGCCTGGTGCCGATCGAAAACGCCGCGATGGAAGATCGCTGCGTCATTCAATGGGACAAGGACGATCTCGAATCGCTTGGCCTGCTGAAGGTCGACGTGCTGGCGCTCGGCATGCTGTCGGCCACGCGCCGTGCGCTCGAATTCATTGCGCAAAAGCTCGGCCGGCCGTTTGCGATGAGCGATATCGAGGATGACGACACGCCCACCTACGACATGATCTGCGCGGCCGACACGATCGGCACGTTCCAGATCGAATCGCGTGCGCAGATGACGATGCTGCCGCGATTAAAGCCGCGCTGCTATTACGACCTGGTGGTCGAAGTCGCGATCGTGCGGCCGGGGCCGATTCAGGGCGGCATGGTGCATCCGTACCTGCGCCGCCGCGATGGCAAGGAAGCCGTCGAATACCCGAGCAAGGAAATCGAATCGGTGCTCGAACGAACGCTCGGCGTTCCGATCTTTCAGGAGCAGGTGATGCAACTGGCGATCGTTGCCGCCGATTACACGCCGGGCGAAGCCGATCAGCTGCGCCGCTCGATGGCGGCGTGGAAACGCAAGGGCGGGCTCGGGCCGCATAAAGAACGACTGATTTCGCGCATGACGGCCAAGGGGTACACACTCGAATACGCCGAGCGCATCTTCAAGCAGATCGAAGGCTTCGGCGAGTACGGATTCCCGGAAAGTCACGCGGCGAGCTTTGCATTGCTGGCGTATGTGTCGTGCTGGATCAAGCGTCATCACCCCGATGCATTTCTGGCCGGGCTGCTGAACAGCCAGCCGATGGGCTTTTATGCGCCCGCGCAACTGGTGCAGGACGCGCGCCGGCACGGAGTCGAAGTGCGTGCCGTTGACGTGACGATCAGTCAGGTCGAATCGACGCTCGAGCCGCCTGCAGATGCAGCAGAAACGCAGGCAGTGCGGCTGGGATTGAATCGCATCAGCGGGCTTAAGGAAGCGTCGATCAAGCGCATCGTCGAAGCCCGCAGCGAACGTGAATTCGACAATGTCGAAGATCTGGCGATGCGCGCCCAGCTGAATTCATTCGAGCTCGAAGCGCTCGCCGCCAGTGGAGCGCTGGCCACGCTCGCCGGCCACCGCCATCAGGCCGGCTGGGAAGCGCTCGGCGTTGAGACGCGGCGTACGCAGATGCTGAAGCCGGCGCGCTTTCCGGAGCCGCGGATCGAGCTGGCGCCGCCCACCGAGGGCGCCGATATCGTGGCCGATTACGAGCGGCTGGGCCTGACGCTCGGCCGTCATCCGCTGGCTCTGCTGCGGCCGCGGCTGGCGAAGATGAAAATGCGAACTTCGATCGAGCTGCAAACGACGCCGAGCGGCCGTATCGCACGTGCGTGCGGCATCGTCACGCATCGGCAGCGGCCACAGACCGCCAAAGGCTCGGTGTTCGTGACGATCGAAGACGAAACGGGGCCGGTCAACATCATTTTCTGGAACGACATCTTCGAGCGCGAACGCAAGGTCGTCGTCGGCTCGACGCTGCTCGGCGTGCAGGGCGTATGGCAATCCGAAGCCGGCGTCATGCATCTGCTGGCAAAGCGCGCGACCGATTACTCGCGCTTGCTCGGAAGGCTTGCCACTTCTTCGCGCGACTTTCACTAGCAGCCTGATGCAAAACTACTGCGCGCCCCGATCTTGCGTCTGCGGTGCTCACCGTAGCTCGCCTACGGGTGCGCTCCTCGACGCAACCTCGGGGCTGCTCGCTACGCTTTGCATCAGGCTGCACGCCATACAATCGCCGCGTCAGTCGAGTCAGGAGACACTGTGCGCGCACGCTATGCCGGCTTCGCAATCCTGCTGGTGATCGTTGCGCTGCTGGCAGTGCTGCTTTGGTACCGGCAAGCCAGTCTGCCGGTGCACGAAGGAACGTTCATTGTTCCGGGCCTGCAACAACCGGTGCGCATCGAGCGCGACGACCATGGCATTCCCAACATCGTCGCAGCGAGCGAGCGCGATGCGACGTTTGCGCTCGGTTACACGCATGCGCAGGACCGGCTCTGGCAAATGGAAATGAATCGTCGCATCGCCGCCGGTCGCTTGGCGGAAGTGCTTGGCGAACCGGCGCTCGATACCGACAAGTTTCTGCGCACGATCGGCATCGCGCGCACGGCGCAAAGCATTTATCAGAATCTGGATGCCGAGCATCGTGACTTGCTCGACGCGTATGCCGCAGGTGTCAATGCGTACCTGAACAAACGAGGCGGGCCATTGCCGCCCGAGTTCTTTCTGACGCGCGCACCGAAGCCCGAGCCGTGGACACCGGCCGATTCGATCGGCTGGTCGCTGATGATGGCGTGGGACCTCGCGCGCTATTCGTACACACGCGAGTTGCGCCGCCTGCAACTGGCGCAGCGATTTTCGGTGGCGGAGATCAATGACTTTTATCCGCCGTACCGGGGGGATTCGCCGCCGGCGACCGCGGATTACGCAGAGCTGTATCGCCTGCTGGGTTTGAAAGCGATGCCGGTGACCGCGTTGAAGGCGCCTGACTTTCGGTACGGAGACGGCGAAGGAATCGGCTCGAACAACTGGGTGGTATCGGGCCAGCGCACGGTCAGCGGCAAGCCGATGGTGGCCAACGATCCGCATCTCGGACTTGACGACACCGTCGGTGTGGTATTTCGCGGCGATGCAGCGCACCGGGAGTGAACGTGATCGGCGCGACGTTGCCCGGCGTTCCCGGTGTCGTGCTTGGCCGCAATGATCGCGTTGCGTGGGCATTTACCAATACCGGTGTCGATCAGCAGGATCTGTATCTGGAGCGCATCAATCCGGAGCAATCGGACGAGTATCAGACACCGGATGGATGGGCCCGCTTCGCAACGCGCGTCGAGCGACATCCGCGTCAAGGGTGGCGACGATGTCGAGTCTGACGGTGCGCGAGACGCGGCACGGTCCGGTGATCAGCGGTCTGGCCAGCGTGCGAAAAGGGATTCAAGCAGCCGCAGTTTGCGCTTGCATTGCGCTGGTCCGCACTCGAGCCCAACGACACGACGCTCGCCGGCGATCCGTGCGCTGAACAAGGCTCGCAATATGGATCAGGCCGAGCAGGCGCTGGCGCAGTTTCAGGTCGTCACGCAGTCGGCACTGATCGCCGATGTCGATGGACGGATCGGAATGGTGGTGACCGGACGCATACCGATGCGCGATCGAGACCAACGATTTGCATGGCCTCGTGCCCGCGCCAGGATGGGATGCGCGCTACGACTGGCGCGGCTACTTGCCGATCGGGCAGAAGCCCCGAGGATGCGCGACCCGGCCAGCGGATTGATCGTCACCGCGAATCACAAGGTCGTGCCGTCGACTTATCCGCACCATCTGACGTACGACTGGTTTCTGCCGTATCGCGCACAGCGCGTCGAGCAGCTGCTTAAGGCACGCGGCAAGCATGACGTGACGACGTTCAAGGCGATCCAGGCCGACGTCACGTCATTCGCGGCGCGCGACATGCTTGCGCTGCTGCAGGATGCTCAGCCGCTGACCGAAGCGGGTCGTGATGCACTTGCGCGGCTGAAAGCGTGGGACTTTCAGATGAAGCGCGACGCGCCCGAGCCGCTGATCTATCACGCGTGGATGCGTGAGCTGAAGCATCGAATCTTTGCGGATGATCTCGGCTCGCTGACCGAAGAGCTTCGTCGATCAGGCCGACCTGACGTCGACCCTGCTGCACGTGTTGTCGGGCCGTGCACAGGCTCGCGACTGGTGCGATGACCGATCGACCGAGCAGCGCTTCGAAACCTGCCGCTCGCTGGCCGGTGAAGCGCTCGACGCGGCGGTGACGCAGCTGACGCAGGCGTCCGGACGCGATGTCGCCGGTTTGCGATGGGGCGAGGCGCATCGCGCGGTCGCCGAACATCGGCCGATGTCCAACGTGCCTGGGCTACGGCGCCTGTTCGAGTTGCGAATCGCCTATCCGGGAGATACGCACACGATCAATGTCGGCTGGCTGTCACACCGCGCCGAAGCCCCGTTTTCGACGCGGCATACCGCCACCTTGCGCGCGATCTACGACCTCGCGGCGCTCGATTCGAATTCTGTATGGGTTGGTTCAAGCGGGCAGGTAGGCAATCCGTTTTCCGACCTGTACGCATCGATGCTGCCGCTATGGCGCGATGTCCTGTATCTGCCGATGCGTCCGCCGTCGGCGCGCGAAGCGATGACGTTGGAACTGAGGCCGCGACGTTAGGTTGTCCGGCGAGCAATAAGCCGCTTTTGTCCGCCGTCCCGTCCTTGACGCCGGAGTCGGTCGTCGGGGCCAGCGGGTTAACCCGCTGCGCACGGCGTTTGACGCTGCATGGCCGATGTGGGCATCATGATCGGCTTATTGCACACTATTTCACGGGGAGAACTTCGATGCGCCTCACCATCGCCGCATTTGCGGCTGCACTATCGATCGCACCGGTTGTGGACGCCAAGACTTTGCGCTGGGCCAGCCAGGGCGACATTTTGACCATGGACCCGCACGCGCAAAACGAGGGGCTGAATAACACCGCCAACTCTTATATCTACGAGCCGCTCGTGACCTATAACGAAAAGTTCGAAGTCGTACCCGCGCTCTCGACCGACTGGAAGCAGGAAACGCCGCTGATCTGGCGCTTCAACCTGCGCCAGGGCGTGAAGTTTCACGACGGCTCCCCTCTGACCGCTGCCGACGTCGTGTTCTCGATCGAGCGCGCGATGCAGCCGACGTCGAACTTCCGGCAATACACCGTCGGTGTGCAACGCGCTCATGCCGTCGATGACAACACGGTGATCATCTACACGACGGTGCCGAATCCGGTGTTGCTGCGCCAACTGACTGAGTTGCGGATCGTCAACAAGGCGTGGGCCGAAAAGAACAAGGTCGTCGCGCCGCAGAACTTCGTGCAGAAGGAAGAGACCTACGCCGCGCGTAACACCAACGGCACCGGACCGTTCATGCTGAAGTCGCGCGAAGTCGACATAAAGACAGTGTTCGTGACGAATCCGAATTGGTGGGGCGCGAAGACCAAAAAGGGCAATGTCACCGAGGTGATTTACACGCCGATCAAGTCGGACTCGACGCGAACCGCAGCGCTGCTGTCGGGCGAAATCGATTTCCTGCTCGACCCGGTTCCGCAGGACATCGCTCGTCTGAAACAGACCGCAGCGATCAAGGTCGTGGAAGGCGCCGAGAACCGCACGATCTTTATCGGCATGGATCAGATGCGTGACGAATTGCAGTACAGCGACGTCAAGGGCAAAAATCCGTTCAAGGATTTGCGCGTGCGGCAGGCGCTGTATCAAGCGATCGACATCGAAGCGATCAAGAAGGCGGTGATGCGCGGCTCGTCGGATCCGACCGGCGCGATCATTCAGCGTGCTGTCAACGGCTGGGTTCCGGCGGCGCACGAGCGCCTGCCGTACGACGAGAAAAAGGCAAAGGAGCTGCTGACGGCGGCCGGTTATCCAAACGGTTTTTCGGTCACGCTCGATTGTCCGAACAACCGCTACATCAACGACGAGGAGATTTGCAAGGCTCTGGTCTCGATGTGGGCAAAAATTGGAGTGAAGGTGTCGTTAAACGCAATGCCGCGCGCCACCTATTTTCCGAAGATTCAGAAGCACGACACGTCGCTCTACTTGCTGGGCTGGGGCGTGCCGACGTTCGATGCGCTGTATTCGCTGCAGTCGCTGCCGATGACGGTCGGCAAGGGCGGCGACGGCAATTTCAATTTGGGCCGCGTCAGCAACGCCGAGTTCGACAAGCTGGTGGAGTCGATCAAGGGCGAGGTCGACATCAAGAAGCGCAATCAGATGATCGCCGACGCGTTGATGCTGCATAACAAACAGATAATGCACATCCCGTTGCACAACCAGGTCATTCCGTGGGCGATGCGCAAGAACGTGACCGTAGTGCATCGGGCGGATAACAGGCTCGAGGGCAGTGGGTGAGGATCGACTGAGCACCGTGAGTCGACGATGGCAAGCAGGCCGGGCACTGATGAGTGTCCGGCCTTTTCTGCGCTGCAGTCTTGGCGAAACAGGCCCTAATATCGGGCCATGGCCGCTTTTATCATTCGCCGCCTGCTGCAAGCGATCCTCGTCATGCTGGTTGTGGCGCTGATCGCCTTCCTGCTGTTTCAGTATGTCGGTGATCCGGTGTCCCAGATGCTCGGACAGGATGCGACGCCCGAGGACCGCGCTCGGCTGCGCGGCGATTTGGGGCTCGACCAACCGTTCTACGTGCAATTCGGTCACTTTATCGGCAACGCGATGCAGGGCGATTTCGGCATCAGCCTGCGCCAGGGCCGCGCTGTTTCGACATTGATCAAGGAGCGGTTGCCTGCGACGCTCGAACTTGCATTTGCCGCGGCGCTAATTGCGATCGTCGTCGGAATTCCGATGGGCGTTTACACGGCGTTGCGGCGCGATTCGTGGTTCTCGCATTTTCTGCTCGCTGTGTCGCTGGTCGGCATCTCGTTGCCGACGTTCTTGATCGGCATCCTGCTGATTCTGGTGTTCGCGGTGCTGCTGGGCTGGCTGCCGTCGTATGGCCGTGGCGATACGGTTCAGCTGGGATGGTGGAGCACGGGACTACTGACGACGACGGGCTGGAAGCACCTGATCCTGCCCGCGATCACGTTATGTCTGTTTCAGCTGACGCTGATCATGCGGCTGGTGCGATCCGAGATGCTCGAGGTGCTGCGCACCGATTACATCAAGTTTGCGCGTGCGCGCGGGCTCACGGATCGTGCGGTGCACTTCGGTCATGCACTGAAGAACACGCTGGTGCCGGTGATCACGATCACCGGCTTGCAGCTGGGCGGGATCATCGCGTTTGCGATCGTGACCGAGACCGTGTTCCAGTGGCCGGGCATGGGATTGCTGTTCATCCAGTCGGTGCAGTTTGCCGACATACCCGTGATGGCAGCTTATTTGTGCTTGATCGCATTGGTGTTCGTGCTGATCAATCTGATCGTGGATTTGCTGTACTTTGCTGTTGACCCGCGGCTGCGCATCGACCGCACCGCTGCGGCACACTGAATGGGTACCTATCTAGGACTTGCGCTGCGCGGCCCGCTGGCGGCGATTTTTCCGCATCACGAGGGGCTGACCGCACTGCGGCGCGATCTGCATGCGAATCCGGAGATCGGGTTCGAAGAGCACCGCACGTCCGCTCTGGTAGCGGAGCGGATGCGCGAGCTGGGCATCGAGGTGCATACGGGGATCGGCAAGACGGGCGTCGTCGGCGTCCTTCATGGCGAAAAAAATGCGTCGGGCCGTTCGATCGCGCTGCGTGCCGACATGGACGCGTTGCCGATCATGGAAGAAAACGAATTCGCGCACCGCTCGACCAAGCCCGGATTGATGCACGGCTGCGGTCACGATGGTCACACCACGATGCTGGTGGGCGCAGCGCAGTATCTGTCGCGCACCCGGAGGTTCGACGGCACCGTCTATTTCATCTTCCAGCCCGGTGAAGAAGGATATGCGGGCGCCAAGGCAATGATCGACGATGGCCTTTTTGAGCGCTTTCCCGCTGAAGAGGTTTATGCAATGCACAACTGGCCCCCGTTGCCGGCGGGTCAGATCGGGCTGAACTCCGGGCCGATGATGTCGTCAGCCGATCGGGTCGAAATCACGATCTGCGGTAAGGGCGGGCATGGCGCTCACCCTCATTTGACGGTCGACCCGGTGCTCGTTGCCGCGCACATCATCACCGCTGCGCAGACGATCGTCTCACGCAACGTGGCGCCGGTCGACAACGCGGTGCTCAGTCTGTGTTCGCTGCAGGCGGGCAGTCCCGGCGCGTTCTCGGTCGTTCCGCGCGAAGCGAAGTTGATCGGTACTGTGCGCACGTCGAAGGTCGATACGCAGGAGCTGATCGAGCGCCGCATTACCGAATTGGTCGAATCAACCGCGCGCGCCTTCGGCGCCGAAGCAAACGTCGTCTACGAGCGCATCTACCCGGCGACGATCAACCATCCGCTGCAGGCCCGATTTGCCGGTGACGTGGCTGCCGAACTGGTCGGCGAGGACAACGTGGTGCGCAATCTCGCACCGAGCATGGGCGCGGAGGATTTTTCTTTCATGCTGCAGGCCAGGCCCGGCTGCTACCTGCGCCTGGGCCAGGGTGGCGGGCCGTCGAACTGTTTCCTGCACAACACTCGATACGATTTCAACGACGCCGTCATCCCGCTTGGCGCCGCTTTTTTTTCGGCGCTGGCCGAGCGCAGAATGCCGCTTTCAGAACTTCAAGCATCCAAGGAAGGCCGATGAAGAAATTGCACAGCTTTAGCCGATCCCCGCGTTTCGTCGTGTTGCAGCCGCCGGCGCGATCATCTCGCTCGGGGCCGCGAGCATTGCGCAGGCGCAAACGTTCAAATTTGCCAACCAGGGCGATGCGCTGTCGATGGACCCGCATTCGCTGAACGAGTCGTTCCAGCTGTCCTTTACCGGCAACATCTATGAGCCGTTGATCGGGCGCGGCAAGAAGCTCGAGGTGGTGCCGCTGCTGGCCACCGATTGGAAGCAGACCGCGCCCACCGTGTGGCGCTTCAATCTGCGCAAGGGCGTGCTGTTTCACGACGGCACGCCGTTTACCGCGGATGACGTGATTTTTTCGTACAACCGCGGCAAGGGCGAGGGCTCCGACGTGAAGACCTACGTCGGTCAGATCAAGGAGATCCGCAAGCTCGACGATCACACGATCGACATCATTACGACCGAGCCGTTTCCGATTCTCCCCGACGTGATTACCAACTGGTACATCATGTCCAAGAGCTGGTGCGAGAAGAACAAGGCCGTACAGCCGGTCGATAAACGGAAAGGTACCGAGAACACCGCATCGTTCCAGGCCAATGGCACCGGACCGTATCGCCTGCGCTCGCGCGATCCCAATATACGCACGACGTTGCAGCGAAATGCGGGCTACTGGGGCAAGATCGAAGGCAATGTGCAGGACGTGATCTTCACCCCGATCGGCAACAACGCGACGCGGGTAGCTGCGCTGCTGTCGGGTGAGGTCGACATGATGGAGCCGGTGCCGGTGCAGGACATCGCCCGCATCTCGGCTGACAAGAATCTGAAAGTGATGCAGGCGCCCGAGCTGCGCACGATCTTTCTCGGCATGGATCAGTCGCGCAACGAGCTGCTGTCAGTCGAGCGTCAAGGGCAAGAACCCCTTCAAGGACAAGCGCGTGCGGCAGGCGTTCTATCAGGCGATCGACGTCAACGCGATTCAAAAGACGGTGATGCGCGGTGCGTCGGCGCCCACCGGGCTGATGATCGCGCCGGGCATCAACGGGTTTCCGCCCGACATGAACAAGCGCCTGCCGTTCGATGTGGAAGCGTCGAAGAAGCTGCTGGCTGAAGCCGGCTATCCGCAGGGATTCGAGGTCGGCATGAACTGCCCGAACGACCGCTACGTCAACGACGAAGAGATCTGCAAGGCGGTGGCGGCGATGCTGGCCAAGACCGGCATCAAAGTGAATCTGACCGCCGAGACCAAGGGCAGCTACTTCCCGAAGATCCTGTCGCGCAACACGTCGTTCTATCTACTCGGCTGGACACCCGGCAGCTACGACTCGCATAACCCGCTGTTCGCGCTGATGGCGACGCCCGGCGACGGCGGCCAGGGTCAGTTCAATCTGGGCAGCTACAGCAACGCCAAGGTCGACGCGCTGACCAAGGCAATCGCGACCGAGACCGATGTCAAGAAGCGCACAGCGATGATCGCCGAGGCGATGAAGATTCATCAGGACGACGTCGGCCATATTCCGTTGCATCAGCAAGCCCTGGCGTGGGGGATGAAGCGCAATATTGACCTGGTCCAGTTGGCGGACAACTACATGTTCATCAAGTGGGTCTCGATCAAGCAACCGTAGGGGGTGATCACTGATCAGCGATCGGTAGTCAGGTATGGACACTCAGGCGTTACCAGCTGACCAAGGCGTTCCGGCGATCACTGATCAAGGATCAGTGATCCCGATGAACGTCGCCGGTCGCGTGTGGGACAGCGACGTCGCGTACAGCTTTCGCAACTCGCCGGTCGCGATCACGGCGGCGGTGGTGGCGTTTGTTCTGATTTTTTCAGCCGTGTTCGCACGCTGGGTCGCGCCGCACAACCCGTTCGATCTGGCCACGCTGAACCTGCTCGATGCGTCGCTGCCTCCGATGTGGGAGGAAAACGGCAATCCCAATTTCTGGCTCGGCACCGACGATCAGGGCCGCGATATTTTCTCTGCGATCTTGTTCGGCATGCAGGTGTCGCTGGCGATCGGGTTGGCATCGGTCGCCCTGTCCGTTGTTCTGGGCGTCGGACTGGGCCTGCTGTCGGGCTACGTCGGCGGCCGGCTCGATGCATTCATCATGCGCGTATGCGATGTGATGTTGTCGTTTCCGGCAATCCTCACCGCCTTGTTGATCGACGGCGTTGCGCGCGTTGCACTGCCGCGCGATTCGCACAGCGAGCTTGCCTTTGGCGTGCTGATTCTCGCGATCGCGTTGTCCGGATGGGTGCAGTACGCACGCACGGTGCGCGGCTCGACTCTGGTGGAGAAGAACAAGGAGTACGTGCAGGCGGCACGCGTGATCGGCGTATCGCCGCTGGCGATCATGGCGCGGCACGTGCTGCCCAACGTGATGGGGCCGGTGCTCGTGCTGGCCACGGTGCACATCGCCACCGCGATCATCACCGAGGCGACGTTGTCGTTTCTTGGCGTCGGCGTGCCGCCCACCACGCCGTCGCTCGGCACCTTGATCCGCATCGGTAACGAGTTCCTGTTTTCCGGCGAATGGTGGATCACAATATTCCCCGGATTGGCCCTTGTTTTGCTCGTACTTTCTGTCAACCTGCTGGGTGATTGGCTGCGCGACGCACTCAATCCGAAGCTGAGATAGGGAGTTTTTCTGGAGGTGTCTATGAAAACGAAACTAGCAAGTCGCGTTGCGCAGCTAGCTTGCATTGGCCGGGTGTGCAACGACGCCGTTCGCCTACATCGACGGCAACCGCTACTTCAGGACCGAGTTGTACACCTACTCGGTGCATCGTGCTCGACATCAATGGGCGCAGCGACATGCGTAACCCGATACCTGGTCGAGCCGGGCCTGAAAGTCATCCGCGTTCAGGGGCCCGCGGCCCCTGGCTTTCTATACGGCGACATACGAGACGTTCACGCTCGATGTGAAGCCGTGCACTCGCTACTACCTGAAGGCGGTGAAGAAAAATCAGCTTGAGCAGGACTTCGTGCCGGGAGTGGATTACCAGGAGCCCATTGCCGGCTGCACCGCCTAGTCAAACGGTTGCCCACGGCGGCCAGGCGATGACACAAACCGCGGCCGCGCTGTCTTCGATCGCGTCATCGGCGCCGCCGTTGCTCGAGGTGCGCAATCTGCGCATCGAGTTTCCGACGCGGCGCGGGACGCTGGTCGCGGTCGATGACATTTCGTTTTCGATCGCGCCCGGCGAAGTGCTCGGAGTCGTGGGTGAGTCAGGCGCCGGTAAGTCGCTGACCGGCGCCGCGATCATCGGACTGCTCGAGCCGCCGGGCCGCATCGCGGCGGGCGAAGTCAGGCTGGTCGGCCGGCGTATCGACACGCTGCCGTACGAAGATATGCGCAAGGTTCGCGGCCGCGAGATCGGTGCGATCTTTCAGGACCCGCTGACTTCGTTGAATCCGCTGTATACGGTCGGTGACCAGTTGGTCGAGACGATCACGACGCACCTGAACATGTCGTCCAGCAAGGCGCGGGTGCGCGCGATCGAGCTGCTCGCTTCCACCGGGATACCGGCGCCCGAGCGCCGCATCGATGCCTACCCGCATCAGTTTTCTGGCGGCATGCGGCAACGAGTCGTGATTGCGCTGGCACTGGCGGCCGAGCCGAAGCTCATCATTGCCGACGAGCCGACCACCGCGCTCGATGTTTCGATTCAGGCGCAAATCATCTCGCTGCTGAAGAGGTTGTGCCGCGACCATGGCACCGCGGTGATGCTGGTCACACACGACATGGGCGTGATCGCCGAAACCGCCGACCGCGTCGCGGTGATGTACGCCGGCCGCATTGCCGAGATCGGTCCAGTGTCGGACGTGATTCATCGGCCGCAGCATCCGTACACCGTCGGGCTGATGGGATCGATCCCGACCTTCGGCCACGAGACTGAACGGCTGACGCAAATCGATGGCTCGATGCCGCGTCTGACCGCGATCCCGAGCGGCTGCGCGTTTCATCCGCGCTGCGTGCACGCCTTCGATCGTTGCCCGCGAGAGCGGCCGGATTTGTTGCCGGCAGGTACATCGATGGCGGCGTGCTGGTTACATGACGTCACCGGTGGCAAGGTAGCTGCATGAGTGCTGTGCTCCGGGAGGACGTTACCGAGACGCCGAGGTCGTTCGCACCTGACGTGATCGTGCACGCGGTTGGACTGGCCAAATATTTTGACGTCTCGCCACCGTGGCTGAATCGCGTGCTCGAAAACAAGCAGCGCGCGCGATTCTGCACGCGGTCGATGGCGTTAGCTTCGACATCAAGCGCGGCGAAACGCTGTCGCTGGTGGGCGAATCGGGCTGCGGAAAATCGACCGTTGCGCGCCTGCTGGTGGGCCTGTACGTACCGACCAAGGGCCACGTGGAATTCTTCGGCCGCGATCTGCGAGAAATGAATTCGCAGCGCGGCCGTGCGCTGCGGCAGAAGCTGCAGATGATTTTTCAGGATCCGTATGCGAGCCTGAATCCGCGCTGGCGCGTGGCCGACATCATCGCCGAGCCGTTAAAGGCGCATGGGCTGATGAACGACAAGGCGCAGATCATGGCGCGCGTCGACGAGCTGTTGCAGCAGGTGCGCCTGGCGCCGGCCGATAAGGTGAAGTATCCGCATCAGTTTTCGGGCGGACAGCGGCAGCGGTTGTCGATCGCACGCGCACTGGCGACCAAGCCTGAGTTCCTGGTGTGCGACGAACCGACGTCCGCGCTCGACGTGTCGGTGCAGGCGCAGGTGCTGAACCTGATGAAGGAACTGCAGCGCGAGATGGGGCTTACGTACCTCTTTATCTCGCACAACCTTGCGGTGGTGCATCACATTTCGGATCGCGTCGGCGTGATGTACCTGGGCAAGATCGTCGAGCTCGCGACGCGCACAACTTTGTTCAATACGCCGCGCCATCCGTACACGCGCATGCTGCTCGATGCGATTCCGGATCTGGAAATGAGCGGCCGCGCACGCACGCCGGTCGCGGGAGAGGTGCCAAATCCGCTGAATCCGCCTTCGGGCTGCACGTTCCACCCGCGCTGCCCGCATGCGAATGAGCGCTGCCGCGCCGAAGTGCCGTTGCTAAAGCTTTATCGGCATGCAGGCGGCGAAACGCAGGCTGCCTGCCACGGCGTCGAGGAAGGAAGAATCTAGCTGCAGGTCGCCAGCGGCAGTTGCAGCGCTTGCAACACTCCGGTGTCGTCTTCAACGAACGCGACCAGCGCGAGATCACGCGCCGCGGTCGACGGCACTTCCAGAGAAACGGTGCGCGTGCCGAGCGGCAAGGGTCCCGACCACGCGCGCGTGACGCGATCGTTGGCCAGTGTTTCTCCGCGGTTCTCGCCCGCGGTCACCTTGGTCGAGATTCCGTTTTGCACCAGCGCAACGAACATGCGCGGATTCTTGGCAGAGTTCGGCGCAGCGAGCTCCGCATGTGTGCGGACATTGACTTTGCCGCCTTGCGTCTCGACCTTGTCGAGCGTGATCGTCGCTGCGGCCGGCCGCTGATTGACGGCACGCAATTGCGCGTCGAAGGCACCCGACGACCAATTCGTTTCACGCCCCTGTACGAAAACGCCGGGCGTGTAGCGCGTGCGGTTGCCGTTTAACGCAGCAAGCTGCGACTGGCGATCATTGAACTCGCGTTTCGCGAACGGATCTTTCCATCCGATGTAGTCCCAGTAGCCGACATGCAGCGCTAGCGGCACCGCCCGACTTGAATCGATGCGCGACGGCAGTTGGGACAACCAGCGGTCGGCCGGTGGGCAGCTCGAGCATCCCTGCGACGTGTACAGCTCGACCAGCGCAACGGTGTTCTTCGGGCTGGTCGCCTGGCAGGCGGCGGCGTGGGCGGCGGGCATGGTGGCAGCAAGGGCAGCGGCAATCAGAACACGCATCGAATCTCCCGGACAGGTGCGTTGGTCGTTGCGCGGCACCGATTTCTTACGCTCCGGCCAGCGAGATCTTGCCACTTGCAGGCGCCATCGCGTCTGCAGAGACGTCATCCGAAACGGCTTGTCGCCCGTACCGGCCTGACGCGTGCGCGGAACTGGAGATCGATCATCTCGCGCGCACTACCTACGATGAATCTCACCCCGGCACCAGGGCGCCGGATCTCGATATGGGAGATACGCAATGAAACTTTCAATCAAAGCGGCGCTAGCCGCCGCTCCGTTCGCACTGATCGGGTGCTCATCTATGCCGATGATGTCGAGCGCTCCTGACGTTCCGGCGGCGATCGCGGTGCCGGCGGGCAACAAGATGTCGATGCGCACGGTGGGCGTTGGCGAGTTGACGTACGAATGTCGCGAGAAACAGGGTGCCGCCGGCACGTTTGAGTGGACGTTCGTCGCCCCGACCGCCACCCTGTGGGACGCGAACCGCACCAAGGCGGTCGGCAAGTACTACGGTGGACCGACATGGGAGTCGAGCGACGGCAGCAAAGTTACCGGCAAGCAGCTCGCGATTGCACCGGCCACCAACGCCGGCGCGATCCCTCTGCAATTGGTACAGGCCGCACCGGCGATGGGCAACGGGGTGATGCAGGGCGTCACCTACATTCAGCGTCTGAATACGGTCGGTGGCATAGCGCCAAAAGAGCCATGTGCAGCATCGAGCGCGGGTCAGCGCCGGCAGGTGAAGTACGAAGCCGATTACGTTTTCTATAAGTAAGTAGCTCCGTTCTCTAGCGGCGGCGTGCTCCCGCACTCCGCCGCTTTCATTGCTCGGTTAGCGCCAGCAGCGCAAACGACGCCAGCCAGTGTGTGCCGACATAGTCTCCCTGCGTCGCAGCCGGTACCGATACCGCTAGATGCCGCTCAATCGATTCTTCAACCGGCCCTTTGAAGCGGTGATCGAGCTCAGGCAGCAATTGTCGCCAACACCACGCTCGCGACAGGTTGAGTCCGTGTAGATGAACGATTTTCGGATCGCTCGCATCACTGATCTGCGCTGGTTGTAGCCAGCTACTGATCACATCGTGGGCGGGCTGAAACCGGCCCCACCAGTCGGTAAACGAGCAACCGTCGATGACGCGCCGCATTAGCGCGGCTTCCACCAACCCGCTTGAAAGAAAGTCGTCACCGCTCGGTTCGTATTCGGCGGGATAGCGGCGATCATCGGCCGAACCAATGGTTGGCGCGCTCGGCGATCAAGCGATGCAGCGCACGGTGCTGCACGGTCTCGCAGTAGTCGAGCGCAAGTAGCAATGCGAACGCCGAGTTGCCATGGGTTCCGGCGCGTGTTGGATACGTCGCCCGCGGCAGAAAGTCGATGAAGCGATCGGCGAATGCCTGCGCCAATGGTGCGAGGACTGCAAACCATCGCGCGGCGGCACGATCTTCCGCTGCGAGCAATTTCAATTCCGCAGCAAGCTTCAGCAGCCAGCCCCAGCCGTACGGGCGCTCGAACGAGCCTCGGTGCGGCCCCGAGAGTGTGGCGAGCTCACCATGCATATTCGCCGCAGTGAGCCGCTGCTCGAAGTGCCGGCGCGTCGCATCCGCGTCCGGATGATGCGGATGAATCCGCAGCAATCGCGCCAACGTCCAGTGCATGTGCACGCACGAATGCCAGTCGTAGCTGCCGTGGAAAGCGGGATGCAGCACGCGCGGCGCACGTAACGCGTCGTCGCTGCCGAGGACTTGATCGAGCTTGTACGGATACTCGGTCGCAACGTTCCGTAGCGCGGTACGCGCCATCGCTGCAGCGAACTCAGCGTCGATCATGGTCTGAGCGTAACGCGCTCCTTTAAAGTACCGGACATGAAGAAAGAACACTGGTTGTTGATCGCGGCCGGCGCCGGCGGTGCGCTGATATGGATACTGATCTCCACTGCTTCCGGTAAGAAAGAAGCGTGGGATTCGGAGTTGTATTTTTCGATCGGCATGCCGGCTGTCTGTCTGCTTGCTGCGCTGCTGGGTTTCTTGGAGCCGAAGCGAACCTGGCGCTGGGGTGCCGCGCCGCTCGCCGGGCAGTTTTTAGCGATGCTGTTGATGGTGGGGCCTGGCAATTTGCTGCCGCTCGGCCTCATCGTGTTCGGAGTGCTGGCGATCCCGCCGATCCTTCTCGCGCGCTTGGGCGCTTACCTCCGAAACCGCGTCGCGCACGGCAAACCGTAGCAACTGGGGCGTGGGTCGGCTACTTCGTGGTTGGCTTGTCGCGCGTGCCCTTCAGTAACTCCTGCGCTTCCTTCAGTCCACGCACTGCGGCGCGTTGCACCCACAGCGCGCCTTCGCTCTTGTTGGCCGCAATGCCCTCGGCGCCCGACAGTTGGGCAATGCCGAGTTGGAAAGCTGCTCCTGCATTACCGCGCTCAGCCGCACGCCGCAGCAACGCCTCCGCGAGCGACGGGTCCTTCGGTACGCCCGGGGCGCCGCGCAGGTAGAGCGTGCCGAGCGACCATTGGGCATCGGCCAACCCTTTCTCCGCGGCCGGCTCGAGCAGCGACTTGATGCGAACACCCGCGTTCTCCGGCACCGGCCGTGCTCGCTCGATGATCTGCGCGAGAAAATAGCGCGCCCAGGCGGCATCGGCATCCACGTACGGTTTCAACACGGCTTCGGCGTCGGCCAGTCCGGTGGTGCGTGCAGCTTCGGCCGATTTTTGCAGCGCCTGTTCGTTAAAGCGATGAAACGCCAGGCTGGCGATTGCCTGCTCGGCGTCACGCGCGATGGCGGGGTGCATCTTGGCAACCTGTCCGCGTTCGGAAATTCCAACTTCGACCAGCATCGTGGAGTCGGTTGGATGGACGCACGAGATGCCGATGACGAACATCGAGCTGCGCTGTTCGTTCGCCTTGCTCGCGTCTTTGCGCGGCGACTTGTCTTCGATCTGTATGGCTTCCAGCGTGTGGCGCGCGCAGCGGGTACCGGCATGGCGCACGATCGTTTCCTCGTGCTTGCCGATCTGCCAACGTTCCGACAGCTTTGCGTGCCGCGCGCGAGCGAATTCGAGTAGCGCGCTATCGGTGTCAATGGGCTTGTCCAGTATTTCGCTCGACATCACCAGCACAGCGGTATGAGCGTCACTCGCCGAAACGTGGCGCCCCATCGAGCCACCACGGGGCGTGCCCGTCGCAACGAACCACTCAGGATCGGTAGGCGTCGTCACTGCAAAGCCGATAAACGCCCACGGCGCGCCTAGCGCGGTCTGCCTAATCTGCGCAACGCGCTCGTCGATGCGTGGCGGCTGGTCGGCCGGCGCGCGCTGCGCATGGGCAGTACTCCCAGCAAGCACGGCGACGAGGAGGGGGAGCCAAGAGCGCATCGGTGATCCTTTTGCGATTTTGCCGGATCATAGTGAGCCGCTTTACGCGCCGATCCGGTGAGATGTGGGGTAAGACATAGTGCTAGTTTCGGCCGATCGGCGGCGGCCATTTCGAGGAGACCACCATGATTCGAGGGATGCATGCCATGTTCTATTCGTCGCAGGCCGAGGAGCTACGCGCATTTATCCGCGACAAGTTGGGTTTCAGCGGAACCGATGTCGGCGGTGGCTGGCTGATCTTCGACGCGCCGGAAGCCGACCTTGGCGTGCACCCGACCGAGGGCAGCGATCCCGTATCGGGCACCGCCGATGTTTCGTTCTACTGCGATGACATTGAGGCGACGATGCGCGAGCTGCGAACGCGCGGCGTCGAGTTCACGCAAAAGGCCGAAGACCACGGCTTCGGCTTGGTGACATTCTTCAACGTGCCGGGTGGGTTCAAAGTTCAGTTGTACCAACCGAAGTATCAGAAGTAGGGCACGGCCGCGAACGATCCTTGCTTGTCGTTGAATCCCCAAGCCTTAGGAGCAATACGGTGGCCAAGTACGGAGCAAAAGCGTCAGAGAAAGTCGAAAAGGCGATGCATGAGCGCAAGCGTGGCGCGCTGAAAAGCGGCTCGGGAAAGAAGGTGACGAGCAAGAAGCAGGCAATTGCGATCGGTCTATCGCAGGCGCGGCGCGCCGGAGGCAAGGTGCCGAAGAAAAAGTCTTCGAGCAAAAAGTCCACGAAGAAATGTGACGACGGTCAGATTGCGCTAGCGCACTCGGCGACAGCTGTTGGGTTTGTGCGAGCAACACCACGCTGCTGATATCGTGTTCGGGCTCAGAGTGCGCAAGGTGTCCGATGAAGAGCGCAATCGACGTCTGTCGCGAAGTGGCCGACCTGCTCGGCCTGTCGACGCTGCTTGATCGCAAGCCCGTCGCAGCTTTCCGGCGGCCAGCAGCAGCGCGTGGCGCTCGGCCGCGCGATCATCGCGAGCGCGTACCGGTGTGCCTGATGGACGAGCCACTGTCGAACCTCGATGCGCAATTGCGCGCCGAGATGCGAAGTGAAATCCGCGCGCTGCAGCGCACGCTCGGCATCACGATGGTGTACGTCACGCACGATCAGGTCGAGGCGATGTCGATGGCCGACCGCGTCATCCTGCTGAACCGCGGCGAGATCGAGCAGAACGGAACGCCGGTCGATCTCTACGAAACGCCGGCGAACACGTTCGTCGCGCGATTCATCGGCACGCCGCCGATGAACCTGCTTGCCGCTGGTCGCGCGGCGCGATGGCGCCGTCATCGAAGGGAACCGACGGGCCGGTGGTCTTGCCGGCGCGAATGCGCCGACGGCTTGCTCGGCGTGCGACCCGAGCACATCGCGCTGCGACGACGACGCGCGGCATGCGGCGACGGTCGAGGGCGTCGAGTACCTGGGCGGCGATTCGCTGATTGCCTGCCGCCTCGGCGAGACCAGCGATCGCGGTGCGCAGTCGCGGGCAGCGTCGGGCTTGGCCGGCGGCGACGCGATCCGCCTCGATATGGGCCGGCGGCGCGCAGCACTGTTTCGATGCATCGGGCGGCGCGCGTCCGCGCGCCCGCAGCCATACGCGGCGACGATGCTCGCTTGAGCGCCGCAGCGTCACTACAAAAGAGGAGGAGACGATGTCGAATGCAACGTTTGAGTCGCTGGTATTGCCGGTTGCGCGAGCGCGCTCGTATCGGCGCTTGCGCTCGCGCAGGCGCAGGTCGAAGTCTCGTTCTACTACCCGGTCGCCGTCGGCGGGCCGATCACGAAGATCATCGACGGATACGCCGCGGACTTCGAGAAGGAGAATCCCGGCATCAAGCTGCAAGCCGATCTACTCGGGCAGCTACCAGGAATCGATCGCGAAGGCGCTGACCGCGGTGAAGAGCGGCGATCCGCCGGTGACGTCGATCCTGCTGTCGACCGACATGTACACGCTGATCGACGAGGACGCGATCGTCCCGTTCGACGATCTCATCAAGACAGACGACGATCGCGCGTGGCTCAAGAGCTTCTATCCCGGCGTTCATGGAGAACAGCCAGACCGGCGGCAAGACCTGGGGCATTCCGTTCCAGCGCTCGACGATCGTTCTGTACTGCAACAAGGAAATGTTCAAGGAAGCCGGCCTCGACCCGAACCGGCCGCCGCGAACCTGGACGCGAGACAGCTCGAGTACGCGCAGAAGCTCACCAAGCGCGACGCGTCGGGCAACGTGACGCAGTGGGGCATGCAGATTCCGTCGTCGGGCTTTCCGTACTGGCTGTTCCAGGCGCTCGCGATCGAGAACGGCGTCAACCTGATGAACGCGGCAGGCACGCAGACCTACTACGACACGTCCGGAGGTGATCGAGGCGTTGCACGTACTGGGTCGATCTCGTGAAGAAAGCACAAGGTGCATCCGGAAGGCATCGTCGAGTGGGGCACGACGCCGAAGCGACTTCTTCGAGACGCAAGATGGCGATGATGTGGACGACGACCGGCAACCTCACCAACGTGAAGAACAACGCGAAGTTCGACTTCGGCGTCGCGATGCTGCCCGCCGGCAAGCAGCGCGGCAGCCCGACCGGCGGCGGCAACTTCTACCTGTTCAAGAAGTCGACGCCGGCGCAGCGCGAAGCCGCGTTGAAGTTCATCAAGTGGGTGACGACAGCCTGCAGCGCGCCGCGCAGTGGGGGATCGACACCGGCTACGTCGCGGTGCGCGCCGACGCGTTCGAAACGCCGGTGATGAAGAAGTACGTGGCAGGACTTCCCGCCGGCCGCGGTCGCGCGCGACCAGCTGCCGTATCGCGAAGGCGGAGCTGTCGACGCACGACAATCAGCGCGTGACGAAGGCGCTGAACGACGGCCTGCAGGCGGCGCTGACCGGCACGAAGACGCCGGAGCAGGCGATGAAGGACGCGCAGCGCGAGGCGGAGCGGCTGCTGCGGTCGTACAAGTAAATAAGGTAACTGCGAGCTGCGTGCGCGCAGTATCGCCGGCAAGTGGCGGATCTTGCGCGCACGATTTTCCCGGATAGAGCGCGATGACTCGCATGACCCACTGGGTCTACGGTTGGCTGCTGCTGTTGCCGGCGTTATCGCTGCTCGCACTCTTCACGCACTATCCGGTGGTCGCGAATCTATGGCACAGTTTTTTTTCAACGCCAAGAGCGGCAAGTCCTGCGGTGTTCATCGGGCTCGACAACTACCGCACGCTGGTGGACGACCCGATCTTCTGGCAATCGCTACCAAAATCTCTGGTACGCGCTCGGCACGATTCCGCTGTCGATCGTGATCGCGCTGCATGGCCTCTGGGTCACATTTTGGCGTTGATTGAATTCGAGTAGTGCCTGTCCGGTCGGCGTTGGTTTTTTCACGAGATCCTCCGGCGTGCAGTGGGCAACGATGCGTCCGCCGCCGGCTCCGCCTTCGGGGCCGAGGTCGAAGATCCAGTCGGCCTCAGCAATCACATCGAGGTTGTGCTCGATGACGATGACGGTATTTCCGCCGTCGACCAACCGGTGCAGCACGCGGATCAGCTTGTCGACGTCGGCCATGTGCAGGCCGACCGTCGGTTCGTCGAGTACGTACAGCGTCCTTGGCGCGCGCTGACCCCGGCGGGTCAGATCGTCTTTGACTTTCGAAAGCTCGGCGACCAGCTTGATGCGCTGCGCCTCGCCGCCGGATAGCGTCGGCGACGGCTGGCCGAGCGTCAGGTAGCCGAGGCCGACGTCGCGCAACAATCGCAGGCAGTGGGAGATCGAACGGTGGACCGCGAAGAACTCGACCGCCTCGTCGATTTCCATTCTCAGTACATCGCCGATCGATTTGTCGCGCCACTTGATGGCAAGCGTCTCTTCGTTAAAGCGCGCGCCGCCGCATACATCGCACAGGACCTTGACGTCCGGCAAAAAGCTCATCTCGATCGTGCGCACGCCTTGACCGTCACATGCGTCGCAGCGCCCGCCGGCGGTATTAAACGAGAAGCGGCTTGCGGTGTAGCCGCGCGTACGCGCTTCGAGCGTCTCCGCATACAGACGGCGAATCGCGTCCCAGAAGCCGACGTACGTCGCGGGGCACGAACGCGGCGTTTTGCCGATCGGCGTTTGATCGACTTCGAGTACGCGATCGAGTTCGCGCCAGCCTTCGATCGCGTCGCAGCCGACCCATGCTTCCTTTGCTCCGCGCTGGCCAACGACAGTCTGCAGATTCGCAAGCAGCACATCGCGCGCAAGCGTTGACTTGCCGCTGCCCGAAACGCCGGTCACTACCGTCAGCCGTTCGAGAGGAAACGCGGCGTCGACCGCACGCAGGTTGTGCAAACGCGCACCGCGCACAGTGAGCTTCGCGGTCGCTGCATCGACCGTGCGGCGCGGATGCAGCGGATGAACCAAAGGTGACTGCAGCCACTTGCCGGTGGTGGACTCCGGCGCGGCGATCAGATCGTCAACGGAGCCCTGCGCGACGACACGCCCGCCGCCCCCGCCGGCGGCTGGGCCGATGTCGATCAAGTGCTTGGCACGCCGGATCGTGTCCTCATCGTGCTCGACGACGACCAGCGTATTGCCTTTGGCTTCGAGCTTTTCGAGCGCATTCAGCAGAATCCGGTTATCGCGCGGATGCAGCCCGATCGTCGGCTCGTCGAGTATGTAGGCCACGCCTTGCAGGTTCGAACCCAATTGCGCTGCAAGCCGGATGCGCTGCGCTTCGCCGCCCGACAACGTCGGTGCGGCGCGGTCGAGCGCGAGATAACCAAGCCCCACTTCTGCGAGGAACGAGAGGCGCGAGCGGATTTCTGCGAGCGCGTCGCGCGCGATCTCGGCTTCGCGGCCACTCAATGTCAAGCGGTTGAACAGTTCACCGGCATCGGCGACTGGAAATTCGGCCAGCTCGGCGATCGACTTGCCGGCAAAGGTCACTGCCAGTGCCGTCGGGTTCAAGCGCTTGCCGTGGCAGCTCTCGCACGGCGCGGTCTCACCTTCGTACCACGCGTTCCACCAGACTTCTTCGCCGCTTTGCTCCTCGTCGAAGCCGGTCAGCTTCAATCCGGTGCCGAAGCAGCCGGGACACCAGCCGTGCTTCGAGTTGTATGAGAACAGCCGCGGATCGGCTTCGGGAAACGACGTGCCGCACGACGGACACGCGCGCTTCGTTGAAAAACTCTTCTGCTCGAGCGGCGCGGTCCATGCACCACCGTCGATCGCGTCTTTCAACTTGCCGAGTGGCCACGCGATCGTCACGACGCCGTGCCCATGTTCGAGCGCGGTTGCGATCGCACCGCGCAGCCGGCCCTCGTTGTCGGCTTGCACTACGAAATCGGCGACCGGCAATTCGATCGTGTGTTCCTTGAAGCGCTCGATGCGAGGAAACTTGGCGGTCGGCAGAAAGTGGCCGTCGACTCGCAGGTGCGAGTGCCCGCGAGCCGCTGCCCACTTGGCTAGATCGGTGTACACGCCCTTACGGTTGACGACCAGTGGCGCGAGCACTCCGACGTGCAGCCCCTTCAGCTCGCGCATTACCTGCGCGACGATCGTGTCGAACGATTGCGGAGTAACGGGCACTCGGCAGTTCGGGCAATGCTGCACGCCGAGCTTGACGTACAACAAGCGCAGGAAGTGATAGATCTCCGTCAACGTAGCCACGGTCGACTTGCGGCCGCCGCGCGAAGTGCGTTGTTCGATCGCTACCGTCGGTGGTATGCCGTAGATCGCGTCGACATCGGGCCGGCCGGCGGGCTGCACGATCGAGCGCGCGTACGCATTCAGCGACTCGAGATAACGGCGCTGGCCTTCGTTAAACAGGATGTCGAACGCCAACGTCGACTTGCCCGAGCCGGAGATGCCGGTGATCACCGTGAAGGTGTCGCGCGGAATTTCGACGTCGATCGACTTCAGGTTGTGTTCGCGCGCATTAATTGATTTGGATAGAGCCAGGTCTGACCCCGGCTTCGTAGAAGGCGCTTCCGTTCTTGCGGACGGGGTCAGAACCCCAACACATATTTTGCGGGCGCTTCGTTGACCCGCGGCGCCCGACCAGCGAGCGCAGTGCGATACGCGTGCAGCTCACGGCCGGTGTGCGAGCGTGCATTCGCGATCACTTCGTCGGGCGTGCCGGTCGCGACGATTTCGCCACCGCCGTCGCCGCCTTCGGGACCGAGGTCGATCAACCAATCGGCGGCAGAGATCACATCGAGGTTGTGCTCGATCACGACGACCGAATGGCCGGCCGCCAGCAGCTTGCGAAGCGCGCGCATCAGCTTGGCAACGTCGTCGAAGTGCAGGCCGGTGGTCGGCTCGTCGAACAGGAACAAGGTGCCGCCTTCGGAGACGCGCATCCGACCGGACGCGCGGGGCAGCTTGCCCTTCGTCGCTTCGGCAAGAAAACCGGCAAGCTTCAGGCGCTGCGCCTCGCCGCCCGATAAGCGTCGGCACCGGCTGGCCGAGCTTGACGTATTCAAGGCCGACATCCGCCAGCGGCGCCAGCACCCGAGCGATCTCCGCATCTTCATTGAAGAACGCGAGTGCTTCGTTGACGGTCATCGCGAGCACGTCGGCGATGTTGACCGCGCGGCCATGCCGTTCGACGGTGACTTCGAGTGTCTCCGGACGAAACCGCTTGCCGTCGCAATCCGGGCAGCGCAAATACACGTCGGATAAGAACTGCATCTCGACGTGTTCGAAGCCGTTGCCGCCGCATGTCGGACAGCGGCCGTCGCCCGAGTTGAACGAAAACGTTCCGGCCGTGTAGTTGCGTTCCTTTGCCAGCCGCGCTTTGGCAAAGATCGCGCGGACGCAGTCGAATGCGCCGACATAGCTCGCAGGATTCGAGCGCGTCGTTCGGCCGATCGGCGATTGATCGACGAACGCGACGTCGTCGAGCCAGTCTTCGCCGAGCAGACGGTCGTAGGCGCCCGGTGTCTCGGTCGTTTTCCCTTTTGCTTTCGCCAGCGCCGGATACAGCACGTCCTGCATCAACGTCGACTTGCCGCTTCCCGATACCCCAGTGACGCACACCAGCCGCTTCAGCGGAATCTCGACGTCGATCGCTTTCAGGTTGTGTTCGCGCGCACCCTGCAGAATCAACTTCGGCGCGCCGGCGGTAATCGCCAGCGGCGGCGCGGCATCGACGTGCAATCGTCCGCCGAGATAGCGACCGGTCAGTGTCGCCGAATGCCGCAGCACGTCAGGCGTGCCGTTGAACACGATGTCGCCGCCGCGTTCCCCGGGACCAGGCCCCATGTCGAGCACCCGATCCGCTGCCAGCATCACTTGCGGATCGTGCTCGACGACGACCAGCGAGTTGCCCGCGCTGCGCAGCCGATGCATCACTTCGATCACCCGGTGCATGTCGCGCGGATGCAGTCCGATCGACGGTTCATCGAGCACGAACAGCGTGTTGACCAGCGACGTGCCGAGCGCGGTCGTCAAATTGATCCGCTGCACTTCACCGCCGGACAGCGTGCGGCTTTGCCGGTCGAGCGTCAGATAACCGACGCCGACATCGACCAAGAACTTCAGCCGCGCGCGCAGCTCGTCGAGCAGCATTTCGCTCGCTTGATCGATCGGCGCGGGTAACTGCACTCGATCGAAGAACGTCTTGACTCTTTCGATCGGCAGCAACATCAGATCGTGAATCGACAGGCCGGGCAGAGCGAACAGTTGATCACCACTCCACTGTGCATTGACCGGTTTGTAGCGGGCGTACTTGCCATCGCTCGCGAGCGCTGCGTTGGCCTCTTCTGCGCCGCCCACCCTCCACAGCAGCGCGTCCGGCTTCAGCCGCGCGCCACCGCATGCAGGACACGGCGTGTACGAGCGATACCGTGACAGCAGAACGCGAATGTGCATCTTGTACGCCTTGCTTTCGAGCCAGGCGAAGAAGCGCTTGCCGCCGTACCAGACACCGGGCCATGACTTATTCCAGCTTTTCCAGCCGGTGCCACCATCGATGACCCAGTGCTTTTGCTCGGGCGTCAGATCACGGTATGGCACGTCGAGCGGAATGCCATCCTTCGCAGCCGACTTTTCCAGATCGCGCTGGCTTTCGATGAACGACTTCGATTGAAACGGCTTGATCGCGCCGCCGCGCAATGTCTTGCGTTCGTCCGGAATCACCATTCCATAATCGACACCGATCACGCGTCCAAAGCCGCGACACGTTTCGCATGCGCCCAACGGCGAATTGAACGAGAACGTGCTGGGATGCGGCGTCTCATAGCGAATGTCGCACTCGGCGCAGTGCAGGTCATTGCTAAAGCGCCAAACACCCGAGGCGGCATCGATGCCCGCTGGATGGACGTCGACTCGGCCGGCGCCGAGTCGCAGAGCTCGCTCCAGGGCCTCGATGACGCGCGAGCGCTCGGTGTTCGAGATGCGAAACCGATCGGCGACAACGTCGAGCACCTTGTTGTTGCCAGCGGTCCGTTCGCGATGGATGCGCGTGTAGCCCTGCGCTTCCAGGTGTGCGCGCACTTCTTCTTCGCCGAAATTCTTCGGAACGGTGACCGGAAACGTGACGGTCAAGTGCGGATCACCGGAGGTGCTCGCGCCTTGCACAAGCTCACCGTAAATACTGTCTGCGCTATCGCGCCTCACGGGGCGTGCGCAGCCGCGGCAAAAAAGTCGTGCGCCGCGCGCAAACAGCAACTTCAGATGATCGTTTAGCTCGGTCATCGTGCCGACCGTGCTGCGCGACGTCCGCACCGGATTGGTCTGGTCGATCGCGATCGCGGGCGGCACGCCGTCGATGCGATCGACCGCAGGACGGTCCATTCGATCGAGAAACTGCCGTGCATACGGCGAAAACGTTTCGACGTAACGCCGCTGGCCCTCGGCGTACAGCGTGTCGAACACTAGCGAGCTCTTGCCCGATCCCGAGACGCCGGTGACGACGACCAACTCTCCGGTCGGGATGTCGAGGTCGAGATTGCGAAGGTTATTTTGGCGGGCGCCGCGAATGCGAATCGCCTTGCCCGCCGATTTAGACGTAGCAGACATCTGTCAGTGCAGGGGAAGACCGCGGATCAGCGATCTAGTTGGAGACGAACTAGGCGAAGTCTAGGCCATGGGCGGTAGCAGTTGCTGCCACCAGCCGTAGCACGGTTCGCAACGATTACGTCTGGCCGGCTTGCCTATCGTAGTTTCGCGGTGTGATGGCGCTCACTGTGGAGCGATTCGAATGCTGAACAAGCGTGCGACGTATGCCGCATTGTTATGGCTGCTGACGATGGCCTTTGCCATGCGCGTGTTCGGTCAGGCGCTGCAACGTTGGGCGCCGCAGCCGTTCTTGCCACCGTTTGACGCGTTTCAGGGCAGCAACCTGCCGTACTGGCTGCTGCTGTCGGTGCAATTGGTGATTCTCGTGGTGATGACGGTCGTCTGCCGGCGCGTTCAAACGGGATCACTCGCTCCTAGCGCGCGGGCCGGAACAGTGCTGATGTGGGCCGGCTGGACCTACATGACCGTGTCAGTCGCGCGCATAGTGGTCGGCCTGTCCTGGCCTGCAGCGCCAGCCTGGTTTTCGACGTGGATTCCCGCGGTATTTCACGTCGTACTCGCTGCGTATGTGCTGACGCTCGCCTACTACCATCGGCGCGCATGACGATGATCCTGCCTTACCTCTGGTACCCGGTGTTTGTTGGGTCGGCGGTCGTTGCTTTTGCAGTAATGCTGGCGGCAGGTGTGTCGCCCGCGGGGGCCGCCTACGCGCCGATCGCGCTGGTGGCCGTCGTCATTCTGGTGCTGGAGCGCTGGTTTCCGGAGCGTCTCGAATGGCGTCCCCGCTGGCCCGATGTAAAGGCCGATGCTGCGTTCATCTTGATCGTGCAAGTGATACTGCCGCGAGCGCTTGCTGCGCTTTGCGTGTTGGCAATCGCGCAGTGGATGCACGAACATGCGAGGAGTCAGTGGTGGCCGCACGCGTGGCCACTCGTTGCCCAGACGATCGCGATGGTGTTAGCAGTGGATTTGATGCGCTACTGGCTGCACCGCGCGTGCCATCGTTTCACGCCACTCTGGCGCTTGCACGAAGTGCACCATTCGCCCGAAATCCTGTATGCGCTGAACACGGGCCGTTTTCATCCGCTCGAAAAGGCACTGCATTTTTCGCTCGACACTGTGCCATTCCTGCTGCTCGGAGTGGCACCGGAGGTAGTCGCGGGGTACTTTCTGCTGTACGCGGTCAACGGCTTCTTTCAGCACAGCAATGTGCGGCTGCGCTACGGATGGCTCAACTATCTGGTCGGCAGCGCGGAAACCCACCGCTGGCACCACGCACGTGATCCCAGAACCGCGAGCTGCAATTTCAGCAACACGACCATCGTCTGGGACGTCATCTTCGGCACATGGTATCTGCCGAAGAACAAACCCCTTGCAGAGATCGGCATAACGGACGCGACGTATCCGAAGGCGTTTTCGGCGCAGATGATCGCCCCGTTTCGCCCGCGTCACGGCAAACGGCGATCGTTTGGCCGGTGGCTTGCGGATACGCTGATTGCGGTTCGACTGCGGCTTGTCTGGTTGATTCAGGGGCGGCGGATCGCGATCGCGGCGCGTGATCCGATGCGTGTGCAAAGTCGCTTGCTCGCAGGAATTCTGCAGCGGAACCGCGCCACGACCTTTGGCCGCCGGCATGATTTTGAAACCATCACCAGTTACGAAGAATTCGCACGGCGCGTGTCAGTCGCAGACTATGAAGCGTTACGCCCTCTCGTCGACGCCGAAATCGAGCGCGGCGAAAATGCGCTGACTGCGGAGGCGCCCGAACAGTACGCGCGCACCAGCGGCAGCACCGGCAAGCCGAAAGATGTTCCGCTAACGCGTTCCTACTTGCGCGCACTACGGCGCATCCAACAGACGTCAGTGGCAGCCCAATATCGCGCCTCCCCCGAAGCGTTTTCAGGCGGCATCCTGGCGCTCGTCGGCCCGGCGAATGAAGGCATGCTGACTAACGGCAAGCCGTTCGGTTCGGCCTCGGGCATCGTCGCCGGCAGCACGCCGGCGCTGGTGCGCGAGAAGTTTGTAATCCCGGCGCCCGTACTCACGGTCTCCGACAGCCGGGTCAAATACCTGCTGATCCTGCGACTTGCGTTGGCGCGCTCCGATGTGACGTACCTCGGGTCGGCAAATTCGACGACGCTGCTGACGTTGATCAAGCTCTATCGCGAAAACGAAGCGGTCTTGATCGACGACCTCGCGCGTGGCACGTTCTTCATGCAGAACCAGGTTCCGCCGGAAGTGTGGTCGGCGATACGCGCCCGTGTACGCGCTCAACCCGATCGCGCGGCGGAGCTTGCCCAGCTTAAGAGCAGCGTGACTGCTGCGCGCATTGCCGACTTGTGGCCGAACCTGCGTCTGGTGGTGACGTGGACCGGCGGCAGCGCCGGCATCACGGTGGATGCGCTGCGGGGCGAGTTGTCTGCGCGCACACGGGTGCTGGAACTCGGATATCTCGCGAGCGAGTTCCGTGGGACTTTTACGATCGGGAAAAACGCAGGCAGCGGACTGCCGACGTTCGATACGCATTTCTTCGAGTTTGCCGAGCGCGAAAAATGGGACAGCGGTGCGCCGGAGTTTCTGACGCTCGATCGCGTTCGCAAAGGCATCGACTACTACATCATCGTCACCACGCCGTCGGGCCTGTACCGATATTTCATCAACGATCTGGTACGGGTCACCGGCTTCCTGCATAAAACGCCGTTGCTGAGGTTCGTGCAGAAAGGCAAGGGCGTCACCAATATCACCGGTGAAAAGCTGTATGAGGCACAGGTGCTGGCGGCGGTGCGCGACGCGGTGGTTGAAATGGGTCGTACGCCGCGGTTCGTCATGATGCTGGCCGATGAGACGGCGCGGCGCTATCGGCTGTATGTGGAAACCGATAGTGGCCCGAAGCCAGGCGCTACAGAGCTTGCGGCGGCTGTCGACGCAAAGCTGCGGATGCTTAACGTCGAATACATGGCCAAACGCGAAAGCGAACGGCTCGGTCCCATTGGCGCTGCCTGGCTCACCGCCGACACGGGCGAGGCCTACAAGCAGTTCTGCGTGAAGCACGGCCAGCGCGAGGGGCAGTTCAAGGTCGTTGCGCTTGCGTATCGGAAAGACTTCAGCTTTGACCTGGACGCCTGCACGGAAAGTTGCTGAGCCGTGAACCTGGAATCGATTCGGGCGTCGGTGCTGACGATTCCATTTAACGTCGCCTTTAAGCATGCATCGGCCGAGCGCTCGGTTTCGCAAACTCTATGGGTCGACGCGCGCACATCGGACGGCATGATCGGCTGCGGCGAAGGCTGTCCGCGCGAATACGTGACCGCCGAGAGCCTGCAAAGCGCATGCGCGTTTGTCGCAGAGCATGTCAATGAATGGCTCAAAGATGTTCGCGATCTCGATACGCTGTCCGGTTGGGTTGCGCGACATCGCGAAGAAATCGACCGCAATCCTGCCGCGTGGACCGCAGTCGAGCTCGCGCTGCTCGATCTGTTGGGGAAGACGGAGGGCGTATCGGTAGAAACGCTGCTCGGCCTTCCCGGATCTTGGCGGCAGTTTTCGTTACACGGCGGTGGTCGGCGATTCATCACCGCGTCAGTTCGAGGCGCAGTTGGCGCACTATGTCAAAGCCGGATTCAGCGACTTCAAGATCAAGCTGTCGGGTGACCGGACGCGCGATCTGGCGAAAGTAAACGCTCTGGCCGCATTGGGCTTAGCACCGCAAGCGGTACGCGCCGACGCCAACAACCTCTGGGCCGATGCAGCCGCAGCGATCGGCGATCTAAAGGCGCTCGGCTTTCCATTCTCCGCGGTCGAGGAGCCACTGCGCGCCGGTGACTACGCAGGCATGCGCCAAATCGCTTCCGCGCTCGATACGAAGATCATTCTGGACGAAAGCCTGCTGCGCCAGGACCAGCTCGCGCTGATGGGTGAAGCGGCAGATTGCTACATCGTCAATCTTCGTGTCTCGAAGATGGGCGGGCTGTTGCGTTCACTGGAGCTTGTACGCGAGCTGCGCCGCCGAGGCGTGCCCATAGTCGTCGGAGCGCATGTCGGAGAAACCAGCATGCTGACGCGTGCCGCGTTGACGGTCGCCAATAGCGCGCGCGACATTCTCATTGCGCAGGAAGGTGCCTTCGGCACCCATCTGCTGGCGCACGATGTAATCGATCCGCCGCTGATGTTTGGCGGTGGCGGAATCCTCGATACCGGCCCGCTCGCTCTCGATGGCGCGCCGGGGTTCGGACTACGGTACCGGACACGCCCGTTCGACTGAACGCGGCTCGTCGGCGTTGCCGAAACGGCTTACGATGCACGGGCTGTCGAATAGTGCTGCGCCCCATTCGAACACTCGAGGAGACCCCAATGAAAACTGCATTCCGACTTATGCGTCAAACGCAGCGTCTTGCCCTCGCAGCGCTTGTCGCGACGGCGTTTTCTGGCATCGCGCGTGCGGACGAAACGTGTAACTCGCCATACATGTCCGGCCTGATCAAGGGGCAGGAAGATTATGTGCACGTCTGGACCCTCGGCGTCGCAGGGCTCGGCGATGGCTTCGACAAGCTGGTAACGATTGACGTCAATCCAAAGTCGAAGAGCTACGGCAAGGTGGTACACAAGGTGTCGGTCGGCGCCCGCGGCGAGGCGCATCACATGGGCTTTACCGATGACCGTCGCTATCTTTGGGCGGGAGGGCTGAACGACAGCAAGATCTACGTGTTCGACGTCGGGACCAATCCGGCTAAGCCCAAGCTGATCAAGACGATCGCCGATTTGCCCGCCAAGACCGGCTATGTCGGGCCACACACGTTCTACGCGATGCCAGGCCGGATGCTGATCGGCACACTGTCGAACACCAAAGATAACGGTGGTGTTACCGGAATCGCCGTTTACAACAACAAAGGTGGGTTCGTCGCCAAGTACGACATTCCAACGACGAAGATCGGTGACGTGCAGGGCGACGGCTACGGTTACGACATCGCGATCAATCCCAGCAAGAACGCGATGCTGACATCGAGCTTTGCCGGCCGCGAAAACTATATGCGCGATATCGGCTCACTCATCAAGGATGAAGCCGCGATGAAGAAGTTCGGCAACACGATGGTGCTATGGGATCTGAAGGCGATGCAGCCGCGGCAGATCTTCAGCGTGCCCGGCGCTCCGCTCGAGATCCGCTGGTCGCTGAATCCAGGCGATGACTGGGCCGTCACCGCAACGGCGCTGACTTCGAAGTTATGGCTGGTCAAGCAAGATGGCGCAGGCAAATGGCAGGCAAAGGAAGTCGGAACGATCGGCGACCCGAGCAAAATTCCGCTGCCGGTGGACATTTCGATTACCGCCGACGGCAAGGGGCTATGGGTCAATACGTTCTCCGACGGCCTGACGCGTTACTTCGATCTCAGCAATCCGGAGGCGCCAAAGCAGACGTACGCGAAGCAGACCGGGCGCCAGGTCAACATGATCAGCCAGTCGTGGGACGGCAAGCGCGTCTACATCACGTCCAGCCTGCTCGAGAAGTGGGACAAAGGTGGCGCCGACAACGAGCAGTTCCTGCGCGCGTTTGAGTGGGACGGCAAGGAGCTAAAGCCGGCGTTCGAAGTGGATTTCACGAAGGAACAGCTGGGACGCGCGCATCACATGAAGTTCAGCGCGAAACCCGCGGCAGCGGCGCGTTGATGTTCTGAGATAGCAGCAGAAATGTTTGGCGCGCGCTGCGCCAGCGTGTTGCTGGCGGCGACTTCGTTGTTTCCCGTGCCGGTCTGGTCGGCGCCCGATCCGGGGCCGGCACTCGCGCCCCAAATGGATTTCGTACCGACGCCTGCCGGTACCTACGAGTTGCAGCGCATCCAGCAATGCCCCGATGCAGTGCTGCTCAACGCGTCGGCCGGCGCGCGGCGCCTTTCCGCCTACACGCGCGGCAAAGTCACGTTGCTGACTTTCTTCTACACGTATTGCACCGATCCCTGGGGCTGCCCGTTCGCCTATCAGACGATGAAGGGGCTGCGCGATCGCATCGCGGCCGATGCGGCGCTGCGGTCGCGCGTGCGTTTCGTCAACATCAGCTTCGATCCGACGCACGACACGCCCGATGCGCTGCGAGGTTACGCAAAGGGCCTTGCAGGCGCGACGGGATTCGAATGGCAATTTTTTACCGCACGTTCGATGGCCGAACTCACGCCGCTGCTGGACGGCTTCGGGCAGGACGTGAGAGTCGAAACCGACGCTGCCGGTCGGCCGACGCGGGCGATCAATCACATGCTGAAGTTGTTCCTTATCGATTCGAGCGGTGTCGTGCGTGAGATCTACTCGCTCGCGTTCTTGCATCCCGAAGTGATGCTGAATGACATCCAGACTTTACTGATGGAGCTGGATCAGCCGATCCGAACGCCTAGCTCGTAGACCGGCCGGTCGCGCGCGCGAGCAGCGGCTGTATCAGGTCCATCGGCAACGGGAGGATGACGGTCGACGCGCGGTCGCCGGCGACCTGCGTCATCGTTTGCAGGTAGCGCAACTGCATCGCCTCCGGTTGCTGCGCTAGCGTCCGCGCCGCCTCGAGCAGTGCGGCAGCGGCCTGCTTCTCGCCCTCGGCATGGATCACCTTGGCGCGACGCTCGCGCTCGGCCTCGGCCTGACGCGCAATCGCCCGCACCATCGACTCGTTCAGGTCGACCTGTTTGATCTCGACGTTGGTGACCTTGATTCCCCAGGCGTCGGTCTGCGCATCGAGGATGCGCTGGATGTCGAGGTTCAGCCGCTCGCGCTCCGCCAGCATTTCCTCCAGTTGATGCTTTCCGAGTACGGAGCGCAGCGTTGTCTGGGCGAGCTGGCTGGTGGCGACTAGGAACTTTTCCACTTGGATGATCGCCTTCTGCGGATCGATCACGCGGAAGAACACCACTGCGTTGACTTTGACCGATACGTTGTCGCGCGAAATCACGTCCTGCGGCGGCACGTCCATCGTAACCACACGCAGATCGACCCGCACCATCTGCTGAATACCGGGAATGATGAGTACAAGGCCTGGCCCCTTGACCTTCCAGAAACGGCCCAGTTGGAATACGACGCCGCGCTCGTACTCGCGCAGGATGCGGACAGCGAAAAAGAAGAAGAGAAGCAGCAGCGCGACGAGCGCGGCGTATCCGATCGGCAGGTCGAACAACATGGTCAGCTCCCTTGTGCTGAATCCTTGGTGACGTCCAGGGTCAGGCCATCGACGCCGGCCACGCGAACGCGGTCGCCGGCAGCCAGCGACGCGCCGCTGCGCACGCGCCAGCGCTCGCCGTGGACCTCAGCCCATGCCGAGCCCGGGTCGACTGCGATCACGATACCCGGCGCGCCCAGCATTTCTTCGCGACCGCTAACGACCGGACGTCGACGAGATTTCAGCGCAAAGGCGCCGAACACAGCGATCGCGGCGGCGCTGGTCAGCGCGAGACTGACGACGAACGGCCAGCCGACGTCGAACGCAGGCTCGTCGGTGTCGAACAGCATCAGGCCACCCACGACGAACGCGATGAAGCCACCGACGCCGATTGCGCCAAAGCTTGGCAGGAACAGTTCCGCAATCATCAACACCGCGCCGAGCGCGAGCAACGCAACGCCGGCCCAGTTGACCGACAGCATATGAAACGAATACAGGGCCAGCAACAGTGCAATCGCTCCTGCCGTGCCCGGAACGCCGAACCCGGGGCTCGTGAATTCAACAAACAGGCCGTACACGCCGATCATCATCAGCAGCATTGCCAGCATCGGATTCGACAGCACGCCGAGCACTTGCGTGCGCCAGTCGGGCTGGATCGTCTCCACCGGCGCCTGCGCCAGAGACAGCGTTACCTTGCCGGATGGCAATACGACCGACCGACCGTTGATCTTTGCCAGCAGCTCGGGCACATCGGTCGCAATGACCTCAATCACGCCGCCGCGCAGCGCCTCGTTGGCCGACAAGCTGCTCGCCTGCAGCACCGCCTGCTCGGCGAACTCGGCGTTGCGACCGCGCAGCTGCGCCAGACTGCGGATGTAAGCCGCGGCATCGTTGACCACTTTTTCGCGCATCGAATCGGGCGAACTGCGCGCGGGCTGGCGCTCGACCGTCTTCGAGGCATCATCCTTCTTCGCGCTCTTGTCGGGCTCTGGATCGCGGCGCGGACGCTGATCGGGCTGGTCGCCGCCGGGCAGGCCGCCGATTGCGACCGGCGTTGCGGCACCGAGGTTGGTTGCCGGTGCCATCGCCGCGATATGACTCGCATACACAATGTAGGTCCCGGCGCTGGCGGCGCGCGCTCCGTCCGGTGCTACGTACGACGCGATCGGTATCGGTGAGGCAAGGATGTCCTTGATGATCCGGCGCATCGACTCGTCGAGGCCGCCTGGAGTATCCATCTGCAGCACCACTAGGCGCGCGCCGCGGTTCTGGGCGCGGGCCAGACTGCGGTGCACGAAATCAGACGTCGCTGGCCCGATCACTCCTTCGATTTTCACGACCATCACCGGGCCCGCTGGATCGGCCTGCTGCGCGTTGCTCAGCGCGGCAGACAGGCCGATCACCAGAGCTGCAAGCAGCAGCTGGTAGCGGAGGATCGTCGGCAGCACAGGGGCCACTTTCAGTTTCTATGCGCGTGGCGGTACGTCCAATGTACGCCGAACGATGCGCTGCCGTGCGCTTGCGAGCTGGTGGAGGCCGAGTGTCAAGGCCCACCACGCTTCGGTGGGTTTGTGTGGACGGGCGTCGCCTGGCTGGAGACGCGGGGCGCGGGTCAGTCGACTCGGGTGTCTTGTACGCCGCTGGCGTAGCGCACCTGCGCATCGAACTGGCGGGTGACGACGCCGGGTGTCGGCTCCCGGCCGCGCTCATCGTTGCGGTCGAAAACCATGTCGGCGCCGACTTGCGCGCGTATCCAGCGCGGATACTGGTACATGTAGCCGGAAATGTGATCGATGATCAGCATCGAGCTGCCGCCGGGCAACAGCAACTGCGCGGTGGATCCGGAAACGAGATCGGCGCGCGGGATGATCAGCGCGCGGGCCATCGGGAAGCCATGGCGTTTGCATTCGGCTACCAGCGGTGTCGACGAACGGCGCACCCGCAAATTGAACAGCGGCGTGTCGCCCATGTACTCGGCTGATCCATTGACGATGCGGCACGCCATGCCGTCGACCGGCCGGCCGTTCGCATCGACGGTTTGAATGGTGATTGCCTGTGTCGCTTCACCCGTTAGCGTCGCGCAGCCGCTCACGCCAACAAGGGCGACGGCGGCGAGAAACGTGCGAACGAAAGGGCAAGCGCATCAGAGGCAAGATACAACCGGAGGGCCGCAGCGATACACAGTAACCGCCGGGGAAAAAACACCGCATTCCGGCGTATGGACTAGCGGAAATGACTAAAGTCAGCGCGCCAGAAATGTTTGAGCCAGGCGCACCCAGTAAGTGGCTCCCAGCGGGATCAATTCGTCGTTGAAATCGTAGGACGGGTTGTGCAGCATGCAGGGTCCGAGCCCGTGGCCGGCGGCGCGATGCGTGCCGTCGCCGTTGCCGATGAACACATACGCGCCGGCTTTCGCCTTCAGCATGAACGCGAAATCCTCTGCGCCCATCGTCGGCTCGATCTCGCGCACCACGTTGTCAGTGCCGACGATGTCGTCCATCACGGTCGCCGCAAACTCGGCCTCGAGAACATCGTTGACCGTCGGTGGGTAATTCCAGTGAAAGTCCACACTCGCTTCGGCACCATGCGCGGCGCACGTCATCTCGACGATGCGCCGCATCTGCTTTTCCACCAGCGACGTGACGTCGTCGCTGAACGTACGCACGGTCCCGCAAATCCGTGCGCTTTCGGGAATGACGTTGGTGGCTTCGCCCGCCTGAATCATCGTGACCGACAGCACGGCCGAGTCGATCGGTTTTTTGACGCGCGTGATGATTCCCTGCAGGCCATTGACGATCTGCACCGCAATGAATACGGGATCGATTCCCAGATGCGGCATTGCCGCATGCGCGCCCTTGCCGATCACCTTGATCTGAAATTCGTTGCTCGATGCCATCATCGGCCCGCCGGTCACGCCGAACTCGCCGACCTTAAGCCCCGGCCAGTTGTGCATGCCGAAGACCGCGTCACACGGAAAGCGTTCGAATAATCCGTCATCGATCATTCTTTGCGCTCCTGCGCCGCCTTCCTCGGCCGGCTGAAAAATGAAGTGCACCGTGCCGTCTAGCGATTTTGCTTCGGCCAGATATTTCGCCGCAGCCAGCAACATCGCCATGTGTCCATCGTGCCCGCAAGCGTGCATCTTGCCGGCGTGCGTCGAGCGATGCGCAAATTCATTGGTTTCCTGAATCGGCAACGCATCCATGTCGGCGCGCAACCCGACCGCGCGCTTCGATTTCCCATGGCGCAGCGTGCCGACGACGCCGGTGCCGCCGAGGCCACGTGTCACCTCGAGCCCCCATTCGGACAGCTTTTGGGCAACGATGTCGCTGGTGCGCGTTTCTTCAAAGCGCAGCTCAGGATGAGCGTGAATATCGCGTCGGATCTGCTCAATTTCGGTGCGGAATTGGACGACGCGATCGATCAGTTGCATGGCCTGGCGAGCGCTTGTTGACGAACGGGGAGTCAATGCTACGCGCCCCGTCCTACAATCACAGGCTGGCCGGCTTCCGCACATGAATAAGCCAATTGACGCTCAGTTTGAAGCGCGACGGGACACGTTGTCCGACGCGCCCTCTGCCGCATCGCTCGCGATGATCGATCGGCTGATCGCCTTTCCAACGGTCAGCCGCGATTCCAATCTAGGCCTGATCGAGTACGCGCGCGACGAGCTTGCGCGTCTCGGCGTGCGCGCGAACCTGATCTACGACGCGTCGCGCAACAAGGCCAACCTGTTTGCCACGCTATCGGCCGAGCCGGATCGGATCAAGACCGGCGGCTTGGTGATTTCGGGCCACACCGATACCGTGCCGGTCGACGGCCAGGATTGGTCGAGCGATCCGTTTCGCGCTGACCACCGCGACGGCCGCATTCACGGACGCGGCAGCGCGGACATGAAAGGCTTCATTGCTATCGCGCTGGCGGCGGTGCCGAAGTTTCTGCCGCACAGGAAAAGTTGCCGCTGCATTTGTCGCTGACGTACGACGAGGAAACCACGTTCTTCGGCGTGCGCGACCTGCTGGCCGACCTCGCGGAGCGCGGCATTCGCCCCGCCGGCTGCATCATCGGCGAGCCGACCGACATGCGCGCCATCGTGGCGCACAAGGGCAAGCGCGACTTGTGTTGCCGCGTGCGCGGCCGCGAGGCACATTCGTCGCTGACGCCCGAAGGCGTCAATGCGATCGAGTTCGCAGCGCGGCTGGTGGCCTTTATTCGCCAAACGGCCGATCGTCTGTCGCGCGACGAACCGCGCGATGCGCGCTTTGCGGTGCCGTACACGACGCTGCAAACCGGTTTGATCAAGGGCGGAATCGCGGTCAATGTCGTTCCGCGCGACTGCGAATTCACATTCGAGATGCGCAATCTGCCGACAACGTCGACCGACGAGCTGACGCGCACCATCATCGAGTATGCCGAACGCGAGTTGCTGCCTGAAATGCGAAGCGTCGCGAGCGATACCAGCATCGCGTTCGAGTGTTGCATGGATCTGCCGGCGTTCGGTATCGCGGCCGATCATCCGCTGGTGCGTTGGGCGCAACAGGTGGCAAGCACCGCGCATCTGAGCGCCGGCGCAGTCGGCTTCGCCACCGAGGCCAGCATGTTCTCGCAAGCCGGCATTCCAACCGTGGTGATCGGTCCGGGTAGCATCGATCAGGCGCACAAGCCCGACGAGTACATCAGCTACGAACAGGTCGCTGCGTGTGAGGCGTTTTTCGATCGCATCATCGCGCAGCCGATGCCGAGTCCGCACCGGTCATGACCAAGCAATGAGCGAAGCATGGGCCAAATAGTCGATTCAATGCCTGGGACGGAAACCGTCGTTCGCGCGGCTTGCCCGCACGACTGTCCCGATACCTGCGCGATGCTGATTACCGTGCGCGAAGACCAAGGGCGCAAGGTGGCGATGAAGGTGGCTGGCGATCCGACGCATCCGACGACGGCCGGTACGCTGTGTACGAAGGTCTCGCGTTATCTCGAGCGTACTTATCACCCGGATCGCGTACTGCATCCGCTGAAGCGGGTCGGCGCGAAGGGCGCGGGTGTGTTTGCGCGCGTGACGTGGGACGAAGCGCTGAGCGACATCGCGCAACGTTTAAGCGAAATTGCCGCACGCGATCCGCAACGCATCGTGCCGTACAGCTACGCCGGCACGATGGGCCTGGTGCAGGGTGAAGGCATGGCCGCGCGCTTCTTCCACAAGCTCGGCGCAAGTTTTCTCGATCGCACGATCTGCGCAACCGCCGGCGGAGAAGCGCTGGCGTACACGCTCGGAATCAAGACCGGCACCGACATCGAGCAGTTTCAGAACAGCAAGCTGATCGTCTTCTGGGGCTGCAATGCGATCGCGTCGAACTTGCATCTATGGAGTCGTGCGCAGGAAGCGAAGCGGCGCGGCGCCAAGCTGATCGCGATCGATCCGTATCGCTCGCTGACGGCGGAAAAGTGCCATCAGCACATTGCACTGATGCCGGGAACCGACGCGGCGTTTGCGCTGGGCGTGATGCATGTGCTGATACGCGAAGGATGGCTCGATCGTCGACTACATCGAGCGCTACACGCTGGGTTATGATGGCCTTGAAGAGCGCGCGCAGGAATTCGATCCACAACGCGTCGCGTCGATCTGCGGCATCAGCGCAGACGAGGTCGAAGACGCTTGCGCGCGATTACTGGGAAATCCGACCGGCAGCGATTCGGCTTAACTACGGTATGCAGCGTGCGCGCGGCGGCGGCAACGCGGTGCGAGCGATTGCGTGTTTGCCTGCACTGGCCGGACATTGGCGCGACGCCGCCGGGGGAGTGCTGCTATCCACCAGCGGCGTGTATCCCGTCGACACCGACGCGCTGCATCGCCCCGAGCTGCTAGGCGGAAAAACTCCGCGCACGATCAACATGTCGACGATCGGTCATGATCTGCAGCATGCCGATCCGCCGATCGAGGCGCTGATCGTCTACAACAGCAACCCCGTTGCAGTCGCGCCGCAGTCAAGGGAAGTCGCACGCGGCTTTGCGCGCGAAGATCTATTCACTGTCGTGCTCGAACACTTCATCACCGACACAGCCGATTACGCGGACTACGTGCTGCCGGCGACGACGCAACTCGAGCACGTCGATGTGCACAAGTCCTACGGACATTTGTATGTGCTGGCGAATAACGCGGCGATCGAACCGTTGGGCGAAGCGTTGCCAAACAGTGAGATCTTTCGCCGGCTCGCCGCGAAGATGGGATTCGATGAGACGTGCTTTTCTGAAACAGACGACGAACTGGCCGCGCAGGCGTTCAAGCGCGAAGGCGCAACCGCCGGCTTCGACTGGCAGCGCTTGAAGCAGAGCGGCTGGCAGCGACTCGATGTTCCCGAGAAGTACGCACCATTTGCGCAAGGAGGGTTTGCAACACCGTCCGGGCGGTGCGAGTTTTACTCGGAGCAGGTCGCCGCGCTCGGCTTGGATCCGCTGCCTGCGTACATCGCGCCGTACGAAGCACCGGACGGCAACCCGCTGGCGCGACGCTATCCGCTTGCGATCATCTCGCCGCCGGCGCGCAACTTCCTGAACTCGACGTTCGTCAACGTCACGAGCTTGCGCTCGACCGACGGCGAGCCGACCGTCGAGATTCACCCGCACGACGCGCACGCGCGCGGCGTTGTCGACGGCGCTCGCGTTCGCATCTTCAACGATCGTGGCAGCATTGATGTGCTGGCCCGCGTGACCGATCGGGCGCGCCCGGGCTGTGTCGTCGCGTTGTCGATCTGGTGGAAAAAGCTGGCGCGCGACGGCAAGAACGCAAATGAGCTGACCAACGGTCGGTTGACCGACATCGGACGAGCGCCGACGTTTTACGACTGCCTAGTGGAAATTGCACCGCAATGACCTGAGGTCCCCGGTTCGAGGCATGGGCGCGCGCCGAGCGGAGCGCGACAATGCGCTTTCCTCCGGTGTTCAATCCATATCATCGCGATGGCTGCGGTTCCATCTTCGCTGTTCGATCTACCGCTTTCCGCTGCTTACGACTCGGCGCGCTGGAGCAAGGCGGCGCTCGACGTATGGACCGGCTCGCTCGCTTCATCGGCTGCGATTGCGGCTCAGCGCGAGCAGCGGCTGGTCGCGCTGGTTGCGCATGCGTTCGAGTTCTCTCCGTACTACTCGCGGCTGTATCGCAAGTTGCCGGTCAGTTCGAGCTCGCGTTTGCGGTTGAGTGATCTGCCGCCGGTCACCAAGCAGTCACTGATGGCCGAGTTCGACGATGTCATGACGGAGCCGACGCTGACGCGTCGCGCAGTCGGCGAGTTTGTGGCCCAGCCTGACCGTTGCGGCGGCGCATTGCTCGGGCGCTATTCGGTATGGACCAGCTCGGGCACGACCGGCGAGCCTGGTTACTTTGTCCACGATCCCGATGCAATCGCGGTGTATGACGCGCTCGAATGGCAGCGCTTTCGCGGAGTACGGTCGGCGTCTGACCTGGCGCGCCAGTTGATCGCGGGCGATCGCTACGCGATGGTCGCCGCGACCGGCGGGCATTTTGCGGGCATCTCGACAGTCGAACGCATGCGGCGCTCGATGCCGTGGCTGACCGCGTCGCTGAGAGGGTTTTCGCTGCTGCAACCACTCGAGCGACTGGTGGCCGAACTGAACGAGTTTCGGCCGACTCTGCTCGCCTCGTATCCCACCGCGGCGCAGATGCTGGCCGATGAGCAGCATGCAGGCCGACTTAAATTGCGCCTGCGCGAAGTGTGGACTGGCGGCGAAACACTGGCGAACCCGGCGCGCGCGCAGGTGCAGCGCGCCTTCGGCTGTCCGGTGCGCAATTCGTATGGCGCATCGGAGTTTCTGCCGATCGCGTGGGAGTGTCCGTATCGACGCCTGCACCTGAACAGTGACTGGGTCATCCTGGAACCGATCGACCACCATGGTCGGCCCGTCGCTGCCGGTACACGCTCGCACTCGGTGCTATTGACCAATCTGGCGAATCGGATTCAACCGCTGATTCGTTATGACTTGGGCGATGCAGTCACGATCGCCGATACGCCGTGCGGCTGCGGTAGCCGGTTTCCGGTAATGTCGGTCGAGGGTCGCACCGATGAGGCGTTGGTTTTCCCGCTGACCGGCGGCGGCACCGCGACGGTCGTGCCGCTGGCGTTGACGACCGTCATGGAAGACGATGCGTGCGTTCACGATTTTCAGGTGACGCAGACGGCGCCGCGCAAGCTGCAAGTTCGACTGGGCGGCGACGAGCACGGGTCGGCGAGCGAGGTTCGCCGTGCGCTTAGCAACTACTTCGATACGCTCGGCATTGGAGGGGTGTCGATCGATATCGCGCGCCGTCCGCCGGCACGAGACCAAGTCAGCGGCAAGCTGCGCCGCGTGATCTGCCAGCTGCATCATCATTGATCGTCGCGGAAACCGGCGGGCACAATTGCGCCCGATGATTTCCCCCACTCCGATCAAGCGCCTGCTGCTGGCCGGTGCGATCGTGCTTGCGATCGTGGCTGCGGCCGGCTGTTCGACACTCGGCTACTACGCGCAGTCAATCCACGGTCACTTTGCGATGCTGCGCGCTGCGCGGCCGATTCCGGAGATCGTTGCCGATCCGTCAACTGCGGAGTCGCTAAAGCAACGTTTGCAGCGCGCTGAACAAATTCGCGCGTTTGCATCGAGCGAGCTCGCGTTGCCCGAAAATCGGAGTTATCGCTCGTACGCAGACTTGCAACGTCCGTTTGTGGTGTGGAACGTTTTTGCGACACCAGAGCTGTCGCTTGATCTGAAACAGTGGTGCTACCCGGTCGTGGGCTGTGCAGGGTATCGCGGCTACTTCGATCGCGAAGCGGCCGAGCATGCTGCCGAACAACTGCGTGCCGAAGGTTATGAGGTCAGCGTGACCGGCGTGCCCGCGTATTCGACGCTCGGTTGGTTTGCCGACCCGCTGTTGAACACATTTATCGGCGGCAATGAGGGCCAGCTCGCCGGACTCATTTTTCATGAGCTGGCCCACCAGGTCGTGTTTGTCGGTGGCGACACGACGTTTAACGAATCGTTCGCCACAGCCGTCGAGCGCGAAGGCGTTAAGCGCTGGCTTGCGGAAAATGGCGATGCTGTATCGCGTAACGCGTACGCGGACTTTGCGCAGCGGCGCAGCGAGTTTCTGAATCTCTTGCTGCAGTATCGAGGACTGCTGTATGAAAACTATCTCGGCCGCGAATCCGACGACGTCAAGCGCCGGCGCAAGCAGCAGCTTTTTGCCGAGTTGAAGGACGATTACGCGCGGCTTCGTGCAAGCTGGGGCGGCTTTGCCGGCTACGACCGGTTTTTCGCGCAGGATCTGACCAACGCGCACCTGGCATCGATCGGCGCGTACAACGACCTGGTGCCGGCGTTCGATGCGTTGCTGGCGCAAGGGGGCGGAGACTTTCCGCGTTTCTACGAAGAGGTCAAGCAGCTTGCTGCACTGCCACGGGAGCGCCGCGACGCGTCGCTACGCGGCATGCTGGCGCAGCGTTAGCCGCGTCTATGATGGCGGTTTAGCTGTTAGACAGACAATGAGCGACAACAGAACGACAAGATAAGGGAGATGATGATGGACCGGTTCTGGCTAAAGAACTATCCGCAGGGCGTGCCGGCGGACATCGATCCAAGTCGATACAAGTCACTGATCCAGCTGTTCGACGAAGCATTCAAGAAGTACAGCGGCCAAGGTGCCTACAGCTTCATGGGCGCGGAGATGACCTTCGGGCAGCTCGACCAGAACTCAGCGGCGATCGGTGCGTGGCTGCAGAGCAAGGGGTTCGCCAAGGGCACGCGGGTCGCGATCATGATGCCGAACGTACTGCAGTATCCGGTCGCCATGGCCGGCGTGCTGCGAGCGGGATACACGGTGGTCAACGTCAATCCGCTGTACACGCCGCGCGAGCTCGAGCATCAGCTGAAAGACTCGGGCGCCGAGGCGATTTTCATTCTCGAAAACTTTGCGACCACCTTGCAGCAGGTGATCGACAAGGTGCCGACCAAGACCGTCGTCGTGTGCGCGATGGGCGACATGCTGCCTTTCCCCAAGAGCCTGATCGTCAACTTCGTCGTGCGCAACGTGAAGAAAATGGTGCCGGCGTTTTCATTGCCGAACGCGCTGCGCTGGAACGATGTGCTGGCAGACGGCATGAAGATGAATCTGAAACAGGTCGAATGCAGCCATGGCGACGTCGCTTTCCTGCAGTACACCGGAGGTACGACCGGCGTCAGCAAAGGCGCCACGCTGACTCACAAGAACGTGATCGCCAACATGCTGCAGGCGGAAGCCTGGTATCAGCCAGCGCTCGCGAAACTGAAGCCCGGCGAACAGATGATCACGGTGACCGCGCTGCCGCTGTATCACATCTTCGCGCTGACGTGCTGCGCGCTGTTGTCGATGCGCACCGGCGGCAAGAATTTGCTGATTCCAAATCCGCGCGATATTCCGGCGTTCGTCAAGGAGCTCGGCAAACACAAGTTCGGCGTGTTTCCGGCGGTCAACACGCTGTTCAACGGGCTGCTGAACAACGACGACTTCAAGAAGCTCGATTTCAAGTCGCTGATCTTGTCGCTCGGCGGTGGCATGGCGGTACAAAAGGCCGTGGCGGAAAAGTGGCTGAACGTCACCGGCACGCCCGATTTGCGAGGCCTACGGCTTGTCGGAGACGTCGCCGGGCGCGACTTGCAATCCAACCAATACGACGAAGTACACCGGCTCGATCGGGCTGCCGATGCCTTCGACCGACATCGCGATTCTCGATGACGACGGTAAGCAACTGCCGGTCGGAAGTGTCGGCGAGATCGCGATCCGCGGGCCGCAGGTCATGGCGGGTTATTGGCAGCGCCCGGACGAGACCGCGAAGGTGATGACACCCGACGGATTTTTCCGCAGCGGCGACATCGGCGTCATGGATGCCGACGGCTACACGAAGATCGTCGATCGCAAGAAGGACATGATTCTGGTGTCCGGCTTCAACGTGTATCCGAACGAAGTCGAAGGGGTGGTCGCGATGCATCCGGGCGTCCTCGAATGCGCGGCGATCGGCGTGCCCGACGAAAGCGCAGGCGAAGCGGTGAAACTGTTCGTCGTCAAGAAAGACGCCGCGCTGACCGAGAGGGATATCTCGGAGTTCTGTAAGGAACACTTAACCGGCTACAAGAAGCCGAAGTACATTGAGTTCCGTTCGGACTTGCCGAAGACCAACGTCGGCAAGATCCTGCGGCGTGAATTGCGCGACCAGAAGAAAGCGGCATAGGTTCATTGATGAAGCGCTTTGACAGCAAAGATCGCGATGCTCCCGCTGGTACACGCAGCGGCCCGCGTGCACGCGCGGCGCAGGATCGCAAGTTCGGCGCAGCGAGAGCAAAGCCTCGCGACTTCAGTCGGGCCGATCCGTACCAGCGCGCCGAGCGCCCGCCACGTCCCGGTCCTGCGCGCGACACGCCTTTCGGCGAGCGTCTGCGAGCGCCCGTGCGTAACGGAGGCATTGCGCTTGATCCCGACGTAGCGCGCGTGTTTCGCGACTCCGAGGCCGTGAACGAGGCGCTGAGGCTGGTGATTCGACTGGCGCGCACGGTTGGGGGCGGCGTGCGGCCTGCCTTCAATCGAACAGGCGCACCGTCGGGTCCGCGCTTCCGGGCCGCCTTCCGGCGCGCGGTCGCGAGCGCCGTCGGAACGCTTTGGCCGGGATGAGCGGCCACGGCGCACGTCAGCGCCGCCGGTCCGGCGCGAGCCGAAGTTCGAAGAGACCGAGTAACGCCTGTAGCGTGATTACGACCGGGTCGTGACAGCATCGCCAAAATAGCCACAGCTCCTTCGCGTAGGCATCGCGCGTTCTGGCGAATTTGCTCCTTCGCACGGACGAAAATGCAACCCAACGCCGCCGAATTGCGCAAGAATTGCGTGACAGACTGCGCCATCGAGTCGCACCATCGAGCCTAGTGTTCGTATGGGCGACCCGCGGGGGTCGATCAGGAGCTGGCGTGCAAGCAAACCGCAAAATCATCGGATCGTTGCTGGTTCTGCTCGTTGCTGCTTGCCTGACGGCAGGCTCTGCTTCCGCTCAGGGCGTGGGCGGTGGCCTCAGGCTTGACACACCCGGTACCGGTCTTGAACTGGAGCCTCTGGTCACGGAGCGCTTCGGCATTCGCGGCCTCGTGACCGGCGGGTCGGTGTTGTACGAGTGGGACGAATCCGGCACTCGCTACGATGGCAAGTCGTTACCGCTTCTTGGCACCGGCTTTCTGTTGGCGGACTGGCATCCGTATGCCACGGGTTTCAGACTCTCCGGCGGGCTTGCGTACAGCAACCAGCGCTTCGCGGGAGCCGCGCGGCTCGGCGCCGGGACGATTAACGGCAGCGGCACGCCTTATTCGTCGGCGCGGGTCGGCTCGCTGGACGGGCGCTTGACTTTTTCAAGAGCCAGCCCCTATCTGGGCGTCGGATGGGGATTGACGCCGCGCACCGGGTCACGGCTGTATTTCAGTGCCGATTTGGGCGTGATGTATCAGCGGCCAAGCGTTATGTTGATGAGTAATTGCGGCCCGGCGATGCCGGCCAGCTTGTGCGCACACGACATACGCGCCGAAGAAGCCGAATTTCGCGACGCTGAGGATCACCTGCGCCTTTACCCGGTGATATCGGTCGGCTTCGGCCTGCGGTTCTAACGAAGCGCTGCAAAGCTACTGCGCGGGCCGATCTTGCGCCTGCGGTGCTCAACGTAGCGCCGTGTACGCCTGCGCTCCTCGACGCAACCTCGACCCGCTCGCTACGCTTTTCAGCGCTTCGTTAACCAACCGTGCGAGGCACCAGCACCGTGCGCGTGCGCTCGATCAGCGCGCGACGCAGGCAGCGATAAATCTCCTGTACGTCGAGTTGTTCACCTTCGGATGGACGCAGGCGCACCTGCATGCCGTCGGCGCGTGCTCGAACCCTGACCGAGGCGGGGGCCGAACTGGCGCCTGAAATGCAGCGCTGGCAGGCGTCGAGCGCGGCCAGTACCGATTCTTGTCGTCCGGCCACACCGGACAACTCGATCTGTACTTCGTTAGCCCGCTCACGCACTCGCATCAACATCGCCATCTCCAGGCGTTAGTTTCGTTCAACTTTGTGACAGTGCGATTGTTATAGAGAACTCGCAATCCGCTGAATGGCCGATTACGCACGCACCCTGCGGACTATTCGACAATGGGCGACGAATGGCCCGCAGTTAGCGGCTTAACGCGGCAAGTTGCCGATCGTGTACCGCTGACAGTGCGATCAAAGCAAACACCGCGCCAAGTCCGGCGCAGAACATGTCCGACTGCGTATCCCACGGGTCGCCCTGCGTGCCGAGAAACTCCTCGGCGCCTTGACCTAGCGCGAGCGCGGCCCACCATTCGACGAGCTCATAGGTAGCGCTGATGGCGAGTGCAATGCAGATGCACAGGAACGCCACCATGCGGCGCCCGCGGGCATAGTTCCCGCGAATCAGGATCTCCCGGGCGACGATGGCAGGTACAAACCCTTGCATCAGATGGCCGAGCTTGTCGTAGGGATTGCGCGACAGGTCGAATGCCTGCTGCACCCAGGCGCCCAAAGGGACACGCGCGTACGTGTAGGCGCCGCCGAGAATCAGCACCAGCGCATGCGCGAAAATCAGCACGTAAAGCAGAGTGGTCAGCGGATAGCTGCGACGCGTCACGATCAGGACTGGCAGCGCGATCAGCACCGGTGCAACTTCGAGCAGCCAGGTCGCGCGGTCATACGGACGCCAGCCCGATACGGCTAATGCGATCAGCGTGGCGAACAGCAGCAGTGCCAGCAATCGATCTCTGTTCTCAGCAGCCACGCTGAATCCTCATGTCAATGCGTGCAGCAGCATCTGACAACAACTGGTCACGGCGACTTGCACGTGAGTTTTTCATGCAGCCTTCGACGCTGATGGCACATCGACAATCTGCGGCGAGTGACCAGTCGCCGCGACGAAGCGCTCGAGATCCGCATGCGAAAGGATCAGCGTCGCGGTGTTGATCAGCGGATGCGCCTGCAGCGCCGGCGCCGCCCACAGCGCCCGATCGATGACGAATTCGACCGCGCCGCCCGCGTCGTTGCAAAGAGCGAGCAGGCTGACCGATCCGGGGGTGATGCCAAGGCACTTTTGCAACCGGTCAGGCGATGCGAATCCCAGCCGGCCCGCACCAAGAATCGTCCCCAGCGCGTTGAGATCGACGGCGACGTCATGGCGCACGGTCACGAGGAAATGACGCAGCCCCTTCCTGTCGCGCAGGAATAGGTTCTTCGTCTTGGCACCAGGCAGCCGAGGCACAAGGCGTTCGGATTCCTCTACCGTCATCACCGGCGCGTGCTCGTGGCGCTCCGCACGAATGCCGCGTTCACGCAAGAAGGCCTCAATATCCATCAAGGTCTCGGCAACATCGGCAGTTCGCGACGTCCGAGAACTCGTCAAGGCGGCCGGTCGCCGCCGAGCCACCTTCCCAGCAGCCCGCGACATCATTGCGCGCGCGCAATGCCGAGACGATGGCATCCTTGACCTGGCGACGGTAGGTATTCGGCGTCATTTACGGGACGTGGGCGATCGAGCAAGACAGTGTAAGAATGCGGCGCGGCATCAGACAAGCAGCCTGCCATTGCAGAGTGGATGGATGGACATGACGACGGAAAACGAAGCAACGCACAGTTTTCGCGACAATCTGATTCGATACGGCGGCGACGTCTACCCGGAAATCGTGGAGAAGGCGCAAGGGTGCTATGTCTGGGACGCCACCGGCAAAAAAATTCTGGACTTCACGTCGGGCCAGATGTGTGCCACCGTCGGACACAGCCATCCGAATATCGTGGCCGCGATCAAGAAGAGCTGCGATACCGCACTGCATCTGTTTTCGGGAATGATCCCGCGCAGCGTCGTTCAACTCGCAGAGGCGTTATCGAGAATCGTTCCCAGACCGCTGCGGAAATCGCTTCTGCTGAACACCGGCAGCGAAAGCAACGAAGCCGCACTCAAGATGGCCAAGCTGTACACGGGCGGGTTCGAAGTGATTGGGCTTGGCGGCTCGTGGCATGGTGTCACCGGCAATTCAGGCTCGGTCTCGTTCGCCAGCGATCGCAAGGGGTACGGTCCCGGCATGCCCGGTACGTTCGTGATCCCCGAGCCGAATGCCTATCGCTGCCCGGTCAAGCACTGCCGTGACCGATGCGACCGCACGTGCATGAAGATCGGCTTCGAGATGTACGACATGCAGTCGGCGGGTGCACCAGCGGCTGTCATCGCGGAACCGGTGATCAGCGCCGGCGGCGTGCTCGTTCCGCCCGATGGCTACTTCGATGCGCTGCGGGCGGAAGCAAAAAAGCGCGGCATGCTGCTGATCTTCGACGAAGCACAGACGGCGTTCGGCCGCCTTGGCCACTGGTTCGCGGCGACGCATCTGCAGGTGACGCCGGACATCATGACCGTGTCGAAAACGCTTGGGGGTGGCATGCCGTTGGCCGCCGTTATCACGAATGACGAGGTCGAAGATGTCTGTCATCGGCGCGGCTTCGCGTTCTATACGTCGCATGTGTCCGACCCACTGCCGTCGGCCGTCGGCTTGGCTGTGCTCGAAACGATCGAAAGCGAACACCTTCTGCAACGCAGCCGCGACATGGGTGATTACCTCGCTGGTGGGCTGCGTGAATTGCAGAGTCGGCACGAAGAGATCGGCGATGTGCGCGGGATGGGCCTGCTGCGTGGAATCGAACTGGTGCGCGATCGCGAGACGCGCGAGCCACATCACGAGCTCGGTGCGCTGACCACGCAGCGATGCCTGGAACTGGGACTCAGCATGAACATCCGCCGCCGGCCCGAGCGCGGTTCCGTGTGGCGCATCGCGCCGCCGTTGACGGTGACCAAGGCGGACATCGATCTCGCAATGACCATTTTCGATCAGGCATTGGTGGAAACCAAGGATGCGCTGGCTGCGCGGTCTACAGCGGGGAAAACGCTAGCGCGACGAATCGCGTGAGAACGTTGACGGCTGGCGCGGTGCGGCGCATTGTTCACACCGGTTGATGCATCAACGGTTCCGAAGACAAATTTCATCAAGGGTGAGGAAGAGACATGTTGAAGAAACTTATTTGTGTGGTGGCCGCCGGCCTGACGCTCAGCGTGATGGGAATCACGGTGGCGCGCGCGGGCGTTTTGGACGATGTCAAGAAGAAAGGCGTTTTGGTCGTGGGCACGAAGGCCGACTACCGGCCGTTCGGTTACCTCGATCCGTCGGGCAAGATCGTCGGCTTAGAGGCGGACCTGGCGGCGGATGTGGCGAAGCGGCTGGGGGTCAAGCTGGAGCTCGTGCCGGTCGTCGCATCCAACCGGATCCAGTTTCTGCAGCAAGGCAAGATCGATCTGATGATCGCTACGACCAGCGACACACCGGATCGCCGCAAGATCGTCGACTTCGTCGACCCCAACTACTATGGGTCGGGCCTCAACGTGCTGGCGCCGAAGTCCGCGCGCATAACGGGCTGGGACCAGCTCAAAGGCAAGAAGGTGTGCCTGATCCAGGGGGCGTTCTATAACAAGGAACTGCAGGAAAAGTACGGCGTCGATGGCGTGGCCTTTCCAGGCACTGCGGAGGTCTATACGGCGCTCAGAAACGGCAACTGCCTCGCATTCGCGTACGACGACACGGCGATTGTCGGCGAAATGCTGAAGCCCGAATGGAGCGCTTACGAAATGCCGCTCGATTCGATCCTCTTCGTGCCCTGGGGCATTGCAGTCAAGCAGGGTGAAAAGGACTTGGTCGAATTCATGGCGAAGACAACGATCGACTGGCACAAGACCGGCTTTATTCAGCAACTTGAAAAGAAGTGGGGCATCAAGCCCACCAAGTTTGCGCAGGATATGAACGCCAAATACAAATAGCCGTCGGCGCGAAGCGGCAGGCCAAGGCGCGGCGACATCGTGCCTGGCCTGGTCCGGGTAATCGTCTCTGACTGAGAGGGCCGATGCAGTCGTTGTGGGATTGGTTCCGTGCGTTGAACGATGCGACCGGAATCAATCTCACAATCTTTTACGATTCGTTCGATCGTCGCCGCTTTGTCAGCGGCTTTTTGATGACGCTCCGGCTGGCGGCGATTTGCATCGTTGCGAGCGTGCTGATCGGAATCGTTGGTGCCTGGCTTCAAGGCTCCCGCTTGCGGCTGACCCGCAGCATCGTGCACTGGTACATCCAGTTTTTTCGCAACACGCCGCCACTGGTCCAGATTTACTTTTTCTACTTTGGCATCGGCAGCCTACTGACTGCGACCGGAGCGAGCGGCACCGCGGTGCCGGTCGTGAGCAACGTCACGTGGGCGATCGTGTCGCTGTCTTTTTTCGCCGGCGCGTTCAATGTCGAGATTTTCCGCTCAGGAGTCGAAGCCGTACCGAAAACGACGATCGAGGCGGCCGAATCGCTCGGGTTCAGCCGCACGCGCACGTATCTGTTCATCGTGCTGCCGCTGGCGTTTCGCATCAGCCTGCCTGCGCTGAACAACAACCTGGTCAACCTGGTCAAGACGACGACGCTGACGTACGCGATCGCCGTGCCGGAGATGTTGTATGTCTCGAGCCAGATCTGGTCGGATGCACTGAACGTACCGGTCATGATGAACGTGTTGCTGCTCTCGTACTTCTTGCTGGTTGGATTTCTCGTGTGGGTGATGCACCGCTGGGAACGCGCCATCAAGGTGCCGGGGTTTGGCACATGAGCCGCAGGCGCTGGAACCAGACGCTGCCGCAAGCGACCGACCTGCCGGTGCTGATGCCGTCGGCGACGCAAATCGCGCGTTCGGCGACCGCTGAGCGCGTGTCCGGCTTTTTCACGCTGCGGCTTCGGCCGGCACACGGCGCGGCGCTGCTGCTGCTGTTCCTGATCGGCTGCGGCGTTGCGCAGGCGCAGGCTGAGCCCGGGCATCCTTCGATTCTGGCGACGATCTGGAAGTGGACGCCGTTGCTGCTCGGTGGCTTCCTGTTCAATCTTGCGATCAGTGCCGTGGCGATGACGTTGGGAACACTGGCAGGAATGTTCCTGGGATTCGCGCAGATTTCGCTGCTGCCGCCGGTCAGGAAAGGCGCGTGGTTCACAACGCACTTCTTTCGCAACGCACCCTGGCTTGTGCTGCTGTTCTATTGCATGTTTCTGTTGCCGTTCCAGGTCACTGTATTTGGCATCACGGTTCCGATTCCGGACTGGATCAAAGCAACACTTGGTCTGGCGCTACCGGTGATGGCGAACGTGTCGGAGATCGTGCGCGGTGCCGTGCAGTCGATCCCGACCGCGCAATGGGAATCGGCCGCGTCGCTGGCATTCAATCGCCGGCAGACGATGTGGATGATCATCGTGCCTCAATGCATCAAGCGCATGTTGCCGCCGTGGATGAATCTGTACGCGATCCTCACAATGGCGACCGTGCTGACATCGATCGTCGGTGTTGCAGAGATGATGACGCTGACGGGCAGGGTGTTGAGCGCCGAGAGCCGGCCGGGGCTGTTGCTGGCGTTCTACAGCTACGTGCTGTTCTGGTTCTTCCTGTACTGCTACCCGATCGCGCGCTGGACCGTGCGTTTGGAAGCGAAATATGCCGTCAATCACTGAGTGAGCGCCATGCCGGCAGATAACGCGCAACCCATCGTCAGTCTTCGCGATGTGCACCAATCTTTCGGCGCCGTCGAGGTTCTGAGGGGGATATCGATGGATGTGCCCAAGGGGGCGGTCGTCTGCATCATCGGCCCATCGGGTTCTGGCAAGTCGACGCTGCTTCGATGCATCAACGGTCTGGTCCCGATCGACCGCGGCAGCATTCGCGTGGGCACGTTCGACGTACACACGCTGCACACCGATCAGCAAAAAATCGCGCTGCGCAAGGAAGTGTCGATCGTCTTTCAGCAGTACAACCTCTTCCCACACAAGACGGCACTGCAGAATGTGATGATGGCTCCGGTCCACGTCCTGAAGGAAGACAAGGACGAAGTTCACGCGCGCGCGGTCGCGCTGCTCGCGAAGGTGGGGCTCTCCGCCAAGGCGGATGCCTACCCGGGCGAATTATCCGGCGGACAACAGCAGCGGGTCGCGATCGCGCGTTCGCTCGCGATGCGGCCCGAAGTCATGCTGTTCGACGAAATCACCGCCGCGCTCGATCCGGAAACCGTCAAGGAGGTCCTGAACACGATAAGGGAACTTGCGCAGGATGGAATGACATGCATGCTGGTCACGCACGAAATGCGGTTCGCGCGCGAGCTCGCCGATGACGTCTACTTCACCGATGGCGGCCTGATCGTCGAATCCGGCCCGCCCGCCGAATTATTCGACCAGCCACAGAAGGAAAGGACGCGCGCGTTTCTTTCGCAGATTCTGTGACGGGTTCGGAGCGAGCCTCGCGTGCATACGGAACAATGCCTGCCATGAAGTACTCGATCTTCTCCCTCGCCCGCAACGCGCTCAGTTATCACGAAAACTGGCCGCTGGCCTGGCGCAGTCCGCCGCCGAAAAAGCACTATGACGCGGTGATCATCGGCGGAGGAGGGCACGGACTCGCGACCGCGTACTACCTCGCCCATGAGCACGGCATGCGCAATATCGCCGTGCTCGAAAAAGGCTGGCTCGGTGGCGGCAACACCGGGCGCAACACGACGATCGTGCGCTCGAACTATCACCTCGACCCGAACGCGCATTTCTATGAGTACTCGCTGAAGCTGTGGGAGCGGCTGTCACAGCAGCTGAACTTCAACGTGATGTACAGCGCGCGCGGTGTGTTGAATCTCGTGCATTCGCCGGCCGACGTGGACGCGGCGATGCGCCGCGGCAATGCGATGCGACTAAACGGCATCGACGCCGAGTTCTTGTCGCGCGATCAGATCGCGCAAGTGGATTCCCAATCTCGACTGCTCGGAGAATGCGCGCTTTCCGATCATCGGCGGGCTGCTGCAGCCGCGCGGCGGCACCGTGCGCCATGACGCGGTCGCGTGGGGCTATGCGCGCGCAGCGGATGCTTGCGGCGTCGACATCATTCAGCAATGCGAGGTCACCGGCATTCGGATCGACGGCGGCGCGGTCGCCGGAGTCGAAACCGCAAGCGGCTTTATCGCGGCTCCGAAAGTCGGCATCGCGGTCGCGGGTCATTCAAGTCATGTCGCAGCGATGGCAGGCATCAGGCTGCCGATCGAGTCGCACGTGCTGCAGGCGATGGTCTCGGAGCCGGTGAAGCCGGTGCTCGACACGGTGGTGACCTCCGGCGCAGTGCACTTCTACATCAGCCAGTCCGACAAGGGCGAACTCGTGATGGGCGGCGATCTCGACTTCTACAACTCATACGCGCAGCGCGGCAACCTGCCGAGCATCGAACATGTCGTCGCCGCGTGCCTTGCGTTGTTTCCGAGCTTCGGCCGCTTGAAGCTGCTGCGCACCTGGGGCGGCATCATGGACATGACGATGGACGGCAGCCCGATCATCGGCAAGCTGCCGGTGCGCGGTCTCTACATGACCGGCGGCTGGTGCTATGGCGGCTTCAAGGCCACACCCGCATCGGGCTGGCTGCACGCCTACACGATCGCGCACGATCGCCCGCACGAGTTGAACGCCGCCTTCACGCTCGAGCGCTTCGCTGAAGGAAACATGATCGACGAGAAGGGTGCAGGGCCGTACGCATGGGCGCATTGATGAGTCGCAACGAACAATGCTGCTGATCCCCTGTCCATGGTGCGGCCCGCGCAATCAAGTCGAGTTCACGTACGGCGGCGATGCAACCGTCAAACGGCCTGCTCTCGATGCGCCCGAGTCCGCGTGGTACGAGTATGTCTACTTGCGCGATAACCCCTGCGGCCCGCACGATGAGTTGTGGCAGCACAGCGCCGGCTGCCGCAGCTGGTTCAAGGTTCGGCGCGACACACGCACGCACGACATTCTCGCCAGCGCACGCACTGACGAGAACTTTCCCTCGTGACGCAGCCGTTCCGTTTGCCAGCGGGCGGTATCGTCGATCGCGCTCAGCCGATCGCGTTCGAATACGACGGCGTTGCATACCAAGGGTACGCGGGAGACACGCTCGCCTCGGCACTGCTGGCAAACGGCGTGCATCGGGTCGCGCGCAGCTTCAAGTATCACCGTCCGCGCGGCATCTTCTCGGCCGGCGCCGAAGAGCCGAATGCATTGGTACAGCTCGAGCCAAGCAAGGCGCACGCACCGAGCCGAACGTACGAGCGACGACGCAGGAGTTGTACGAAGGGCTGACTGCGTCGAGCCAGAACTGCTGGCCATCCGTGCGCTTCGATATCGGCGCAATCAACAATGCGGTGTCGCGTCTGATCCCTGCCGGCTTCTACTACAAGACGTTCATGTGGCCGCCGACGCCCAAATGGTGGCTCAGGTACGAACACGCGATTCGCCACGCCGCCGGCATGGGGCGGGCAGCCAGCGAACCCGACCCCGACCACTATGAGCACCGGTACGCACATTGCGATGTATTGGTAATCGGTGGCGGGGCCACCGGGCTCGCAGCAGCGCGCGCTGCTGCGCATGCCGGTGCGCGCGTGATCGTGTGCGATGAAAATTATTGGTGGGGTGGGGGCTTGCACGATGCACAGATAGATGAGCGAGCCGCGAGCGAATGGATCGCAGCGACCATACGCGAGCTAAAGGGTCAGCCGGACGTGACGCTGCTATCGCGCACGACGGCTTTCGGTTACTACGATGGCAATCTGGTCGGCGCAGTCGAGCGTGTGACTGATCATTTGCCAGCGCCATCTACGCACATGCCGCGTCAGCGTTTGTGGAAGATCCGCGCGAAAGCAGTGGTGCTCGCGAGCGGCGCGATTGAGCGGCCGATCGCTTATGCGAACAACGACCTGCCCGGCACGATGCTCGCCGGCTGCTGCGCGCACGTACGTAAAGCGCTACGGCGTACGACCCGGCTCGCGCGCCGTGGTCTTTACCAACAACGACGGCGCGTACGCGGATGCGCTCGCGCTGCAGGCTGCCGGCGTGACGATTGCGGCAATCGTCGATGCGCGCCCATCGTCGGCACTCTCGCGCTTGATCGCGAAGCGAATTCCCGTCATTAACAACGCAGTGATCTTCGCGGCGTCCGGCACGCACCACGTAGAAGCGGTCGATGTTGCACCCCTCGCGGGCGGTGCGACGCAAACCGTTGAGTGCAATCTGGTGGCAGTCTCCGGTGGCTGGAGCCCGGCCGTCCATCTGTTCTCGCAGGCGCGCGGCAGGTTGCGCTACGACGATGCGATCGCGGCATTCGTTCCCGATGCTTCTCCGTTGCCGGTGTTTCCCGCGGGCGCAGCAAACGGCTGCTTTGATCTGGCTGCGGCGTTGACCGAGGGACACAATGCCGGCGTCGCTGCATCGAGTTACGCCGGTCTGTCAGCGTCTGTGCTCGAACCACCGCATACAAAATCACATACGAGATCGCCTTTGCTGCCGCTGTGGTCTGTCCCCGCGCGCAGTAAGTCCCACAAGAGCTTCGTCGATCTGCAAAACGATGTGACCGTCAACGACATCGCGCTAGCGGCGCGCGAGAACTATCAATCGATCGAACATCTGAAGCGCTACACCACGCTCGGCATGGGCACCGATCAAGGCAAGACCAGCAACATCGTCGGCCTAGCCGTGATGGCGCAACTGCTGGATGTGCCGATTCCAAAGGTCGGCACCACGACATTTCGCCCGCCGTACACGCCGGTCACGCTGGGCGCGATCCCAGGGCATGATGGCTCACATATCGAGCCGACGCGCTATTCGGCGATTCACGACTGGCATGCCGAGCACGGGGCTCGTTTCATCAATGCCGGTTTGTGGAAGCGGCCGCATTCGTATCCCGGTTTTACTTCTGTCTCGGGCGAATCGGAAGACGACGCCGTTAACCGCGAAGCACGCAACGTGCGCACCAACGTCGGCGTGGTCGACGTGTCTACGCTCGGCAAGATCGAGCTGCAGGGCAGGGACGTCGCCGAGCTGCTGAATCGCGTCTACATCAACAAGTGGGACACGCTGGCGGTCGGCCGCTGCCGCTACGGCGTGATGCTGCGCGAAGACGGCATCGTGATGGACGACGGCACGACGTCGCGGCTGTCGGAGACACACTATCTAATGACGACCACGACCGTTAACGCGGTCAAGGTGATGCAGCAGCTCGAATATCTACTGCAGGCCGAATGGCCCGAGCTCGAAGTGTTCGTCACGTCGGTGACAGAGCAATGGACTGCCGCCGCGCTGTCAGGCCCGCACTCGCGCAAGGTGTTGACGAAGCTCGTCGATATCGATGTCTCGAACGAAGCGTTTCCGTTTCTCGCGGTCGGCACGTGCAACGTTCGCACCACGAGCGGGCTCGTCCCGGCACGGCTTTTCAGAATGAGTTATTCGGGCGAGCTGGCGTACGAGATTCATGTGCGGGCAGATCGTGGCCTCGCGATGTGGGAAGCAGTGATCGAAGCGGGCGAAGAATTCGGCTTGATGCCGTACGGCACCGAAGCGATGAGCACTCTGCGCATCGAGAAGGGCCATGTCGTGATCGGCGCCGAAGCAGACGGCCGCGCCACGGCCGACGACCTCGGCATGGGCAAGCTCGTCAACGCAAGTAAATGGTGCATCGGGAAACCGCTGCTGAATCGACCGGCACTGACGGCGCCGGATCGCTGGCAACTGGTTGGGCTGACCGCGCTCGACGGCGCGCAAATGCCGCGCGCTGCAAAGATTGTTGCCGACCCCGATCATGCAGCACCGAACCCGATGCTCGGCCACGTTACGTCGTGGTGTTTTTCTCCGAACCTCGATGCATGGATCGCACTGGCGCTGCTTTCCAGCGGCCGCGATCGTCACGGCGAGACGCTATGGGCGGTATCGCCGCTGGCGAATGCAAAAGTGCGCGTGAAGGTCGGCTCGCCGGTGTTCATCGATCCTGAAGGCGAGCGGCTGCGTGTCTGATCGGATCACTCTCACTGAGGTGCCGATCGCCGCCGCGTGGAATGTGCAAGGCGACGCTTCGCGCGCGGATTTCGCCGATCAGGTAGCGCGGCAGCTCTCGATCGCATTGCCTATCACACCGAACACCACCGCGCGTAGCGGTGCGCTGACGGCATTCTGGCTTGCCCCGCGCTCTTGGTTGGTCGTCGCAGAGTCGGCCGACTCGCCGCTCGCTCACTTCGATCAAAAACGCGATGCACTGAACAAGGCAGGCGGCGCGTTATTCGATCTTTCCGCTTCTCGGGTTGCCTATCGACTCGCGGGCTGCGCACGCAATCGATCGTGCTCGCCACCGGTTGCCCACTTGATCTGCATCCACGTGCATTCCGCGCCGGCGATTGTGCGCAGAGCTTGTTCGGTCGCGTCAACGCGCTTCTGTAGCAAGTCTGATGACGCTCCCACTTTTCTGATCATGGTCGCGCGCAGCTTTGCACGCGATGCATGGCAGACTTTACGCTTCTCCGCCGCGCAGTATGGTTACCCAGGGCTATGAATGGATGCCAAGTCAATCGTCTCGCTCGCTGTCGGCAAACTCGACGCCGCTGCGCGTGCTATTGATCACCAGCGCATTCCAGCTCTGCTCCTGGCTGGGCGCGGCTGACCAATTGCTGCCGAACAGCGTCTGGCCGTTTCGGTACATCACCAGTGCCAACTGCGCCGAGGGAACATGGCCCGCATCTGCCAGTTCGGCGAAGCGCCCGTACGCGGCGGAATAACGCTGCTCACGAAAGGACTGCGTAGCGTACGAGTAAGTGGCTTCTTGCGCCGAAGACAACGTGGTGATGGGCAGGCTTTCAGCGTGTGCCATCGTGGGCTGTGCGGCCAGCATCAACGCGGACAGCAGCGTAGCGAAATGAGAGGTGCGCATGAGGATCTCCTTGAGTTACCGTTCGGACAAAATGGGTTGGTAGATACGAAACGGGCGCGCAAGTGGATGCAGGACCTGCGCGACTCGCTATGCCGGCCAATGTGGTCGAGGCCGCGATTCGAGGGGCGAATTGTCCAAGGTGCTCGCAATTGCGTCGTGAGACCAGAGTCCCGGCGATCCCGGGATGACGACCATCGACGACTAGAAGCGTAGGACCAGGGTCCCTCTTGGGACCGTGCTGCAAGATGCGGCACCTAGCTCGCATCTGCAGCGACCGCAACGGCTTTCGCTTGCAGCGTGCTCAGCGATTCGAGCGGGACGAGCTTGACGAGTGTCATCGTGCAGGCTGCGATCAAGACCATGCCGAATGCTTGCTTTAATTGCCGCACTGGCAGCCGGTGCGACAACCCAACACCGCGTGAAACCATGAAGATCGAGGCGCCGCTCAGGATCAGTGCGGCGGGCCAGCAAACGAGGCCCACCAACATGGATGAGGTCTGCGGCCCTGCGTATGCAAGGGTAATGGCGAAGCTGCAAGCACCCATCAGTGCTACGCCCAATCCGACTGCGCTGGCGGATGCGACGGCACGCTTCATTTCTGTGTTCTTCGAAAGTAGATACGGCACAGTAAGACTGGCGCCGCCGACACCGGCGATTGCACTGAAGCCTCCGATCAACGCGCCGATTACCGGTGTTGGACAATTAGCAATCGCTGCGGACAGCGCACCGCGCTCGCCAGACGCACGCGGCCGATTGATCATCATCTTGACCGCAAAGTAGCCGGCGTAGCTCGCAAAGATGATGGCGACCCAGGTTCCTGACACTGAAGACGCGAGCAGCGCGCCTGCTACCGAGCCCGCGCACGCGCCGGGAATCATTCGCTTCAGCCACCGATATTCAATCGCGCCGCGCTTGTATTGCGCATAGACCGCCATGGCTGCGGTCGGAATCATTGCGGCGAGTGACGTCGCCACCGCTACTTTCGGTAGCAGCGCTGCCGGTATTCCAAACGCGGGAAGCAGCAGCAGCAACGCCGGGACAACAACGAAACCGCCCCCGATTCCAAGCAACCCGGCCAGGAATCCTGCCATCAATCCCACACCTACAAGCTCGACATAAACCATCTGACTTCTCCGCCGCGGGCCGCGGGAGTAGCGCCTGTTCATTTCCTATGCCTTCCTATACGTGCCGCACACGCGAAAGCGGCCACGCGCGTCTGCAATTGCGAGCAGACAACGAAGTCTCTAACTAGGGGGCCGGCTTAGTCTGCTGAAGATTCAACACCGCGTGCCACGAAAATCAGCACGCGTAGAGCTATAGCAGAGTGACCCTCCGGAGGCACGAGCCGCGTCAGCCGCACATTGCGGCTAGCGGCATGCCACTCGCGTGAGGTGTGAGGTAGCTATGAACTCAATCGAGGTGCATTACACCATCGCTGATTAGGACACACGCCCCTCCGATCCACGTTGACTGGACGACCCCCGCAGTCTTCTGCGCCCGGGCGAGCAGAATGCTGGGCCGGCCCATCTCCACTCCTTGCGCGATGCGGAGCCGCAAGCTCCCGTCGATTGGTGCACCGTAGTGGGCCAGCAGCCCGACGACTGCGCAGCCGGCGCTTCCGGTGGCGGGATCCTCGGGTACTCCGCTTAACGGGGCGAACATCCGTGCACGAATATCGAAACCATCGTCGGCCTTGGTGTACAGATAGACGGACGGCCGCACATCCTCGGCGCTTAGAGCTTCGAACCCGCCCATGTTCACGCGAGCGCGTTCGAGTGCAGAGCGGTCCCTGAGCTCCGCGATCACGAAGGGAAGGCCAACCGAACCCACCTGTGGATCATGGGTCTTCGTTACGACGTCTTCCGGGACGAGAGATACCGCCGATGCCACAAGGCGTGGCGAAATGGTCTTGCCCAGGGACAGGGTCTGAGGAGCCGCCAGTTCGCACGAAGTGACCTTGCCACGCGCTTCATGGATCGTGATCGGGACCAACCCGGCCTGCTCCTCGAAGGTGACGGTAAGCGACGACCGGATCTCGCCGAACTCGCCGGCGCTGGCGAGGACGAACGCGGTTCCGACATTCGGGTGACCCGCAAACGGGACTTCTCGCTTCGGCGTGAAGATTCGGACGTGCCGCGTATGACCGGCGTTCGACGGAAATACGAATGCGCTCTCGGAGAAGTTGAACTCCCGCGCGATCTGCTGCATCTGCTCGTCCGAGAGGCCGGCCGCGTCGGGCAGGACCGCCAATGGATTCCCACCGAACCGCGTCTCGGTGAACACGTCACATGTGTAGTAGCGGTAGTTCAGGACGTTACCTCCTGAGTTCCAACCAGATTCTCTTCGAGCGTCGTCATGTTCATGTCATTGCTGCGCCGACAGCTTGACGCACAGGGATGCCCGTTGGCTCGAATCCATGCAGGCAAAAAACGTTGATGCCAAGACTGTCGGGCGGGACGCGCTTGCGGTGGAACGGATAGATGCCGCACGTTTTGCAGAAGTAGTGACGAGCAGTCTTCGTGTGAAACTGATACTCGGTAAGCGATTCCTTGCCCGACAGGAGCTGAAACTTACTTTCATGGACCTTGACCATGAGTGCGTTCTTGCGCCGACAAATCGAGCAATCACACATGGTGAGTTCCGGAAAGTCAGTTTCGATCTCGAAGCGCACGGCACCGCAATGACAACTGCCTTGGTACTTCTGCATTGAGCGACTACCCACGACGCGCGTTCCTTGAGGGCTAACGCTTGCGCTCAGCGGCGCGCGCTTGCGGCAGACGTCCGCTGCAGCAGGTGGTTAGGCGTCATGTCAGCCCAAGCTCGGCACGCGCTGTCGCGAGCAACGAGGAACGCGGAGCGCAGGCACAGAGCGCAGATAGCTGCACCGACAGCGACTGCCCAGTGCCAGGGCGAACGCGTTACCCACACTGCACCGCGCAGTCCAGCAGATACCGAGACGCTTGCGATGAGATCGTTGCGCGAGCACAGCCAGACCGACGGCATGTTGATGTCCTCAAGCACGGTGGCGCCAAAGCCGGGCAAAGCAAACGCCGTTCGCTGCAAGCGCTAGTAGCACCTACCGCACCCGATTGCTTCGACCGTCGGGACGTTGCGGATACCAGCAGCTTGTACGCGCGACCTGCGCACAAGACGAACAGGCCGCATCAGCCGCCATCAGCCGCTGCCTTCGCGGCAGCAGCGCCGCGCTGTCCAGAACTGCGACCACGCGCGACCACGTGGAGACTGAAACCGTAAACAAGGGCGTCGCCGAGCATGCCAAGGGAGTCGGCGAGCAGGGCCATTCGGACCCGGCGAGCCAGAACCCGAACTGACGATGCTCGCTCAACATCACATGCGCCGGCGTTCAGCGAGAGGACGATGCGCAGAGGCGGCGATTGGCGCTCGCGCAGCCGGTCAATCGCGCAGGTCTTGTCGAAGCAGCGATGCGTTCATCCGTCTCGATCACGCCCAACAAGAAAGGTGAGCCACAGCCACCGGACAGAAGTGTCGGTCAAACATCAGAGCGGACCGACGGCACAATGGGTGCGGAAGCAGCCAGCGTGACGGAGTGGTCGAGCAACGCGGAACCTCATGCCGAAGTTGGCTGTTGGCTCGACCGCAGGGTTAGGCGACGCAGAACTAACGCTCATCGAACAGCAGCGTCTAAAAGCCAAGCCAGCGCAGCCTCTTCAGAATCGAAGACATTCCCCAACAACCCCCGATTTCTTGCGACGGTGACCTCAAACTTCTCAGGGTCCATCAATTCAGGTCGCACCACCATGGCTAGCTTCACCGTTGAACGAGCCGCTTGGGCGAATGCCGATGCCCATGTAAACCGCTCCCAAGTGTCTGGACGGTCATGGCCAGTCCAGTTCGTCGTATCAATCAGCAAGTTTCGCACCCCTTGTTCCCGGGAAAACTCAATGGCCTCGATGACCTTGCCTGCCGCCTCTGCCAAAGGGCCGTGACCCGATAGCCGATAACAACAGTAGCCCTCCATGACTTCAAAATGCTCCGGAGCTCTCATCTCTTCCTGTGTTGCTTGCGCTACCGTGACGCAACCCCTTGCAGTCAACGGTCAACCAGCCATCAACTTGTTATACGTGTGTGTCCGAGGTTCCTTGCGCCTCGCTCGCTTTCCTGCGGTTGCGCGGTTGCCTCTTCTGAAAGTCGTCTACCAGCGTATAGAGAATGCCGGTCGACCACGCCAGCGTTAGCAGGCCTGCCATTGCAAGCAGCCCCTCGAGCAGGTGCCACTGCTGCGGCAGATAGCCAGAGTCGAGGGTCGTGTAGTTGACCAGCGCGTAATAGAAAGCGGAGCTGTGGTTCGACAACGCTCCCATCATGAGAAAGAATGCTGCCCAGACGATTATTTCGACAAGGCTGGTCACGATGATCATCAAGCTCCCCAGGATCACGATGCCAAGGCTGGGGATGATCGACTTGAACTGCTGAGCGCGTTCCTTGAGCGAATCGGTGACCCGCAACGTGGCGAGCATCCCCATCCCGTGGATTCCCATCGTGACCGCTAGCAGCAGCCCGCCCCACAAGACCTCCTCGAGCGAGATAACGTAGTCTGGCATTTGAACTGTCAGTCTACTGGTGACCGAGACTCGGAAACTTCTGTTCGGGATGCGCAGCTTCATCGCAAAACAAACTGCGCTATCCTGAAAAGAAACAAGTCCAAGGAGGATGAAATGGCAAAAGAGAGGCCCACGGTTGGAACGGATGGACGCCCTCTGCCGATCCTCCCCCCAGAGCGTGACGCGCGCGTCTGGGCCCGGCTGGTCCGCGTGATGTTCTACACGCCCGGTTTTCTCGCTCTGCTGCTGCTCAAGACCGGAGAGCCGACGGGCTTCGGGATCATGGTGGAGTTGTTAATGCTGTCGAGTGCCGCTGCCGTCGTCGGCGGCCTGTTTGTCGCTGCACAGTCCGAGGCAGGGGGAGCCGATTCGGCGTCGAGGACCGGCGTCTGGAGCGGGGCGTTGGTCCTCGAGCTGCTGTCCGCAGTGCCGTTCCTTTGTGCTGTGCCGCCGTTGTTCCATGAACTTGCGAGCAGCACCTTGCTGCATGCCAGAGCGCCGGGCGCCGCCGACGTTGTGCTGGGCGCCTCCGAATTTCTGCCCGCAATGGCGGTTCTTCCTTTCATGCTCTACCAGCTGGCCGGCTTTGGAACTCTGCATTTCGTCGTTTCACGACCGCTGAACTGGGCCATCAACATCGGGATACTCGTCCTGATCGTCGGCGGCTACGTTGCCAACCGCCATGGCGCCTATGACATCGAAAAGTTGCTCGTCGGATTCCTGGTGCTTGGCATGGGCGCTGTCGTGTTCCATGGCGTGCTGCAGCTGAGGCGGATGCAGACCGACTTCGACCTGCGTTCCCCGCACAAAGCGGAAAAGTGACGTCATTCGAGCGAGCAGCTCGTAGATAAGGACGCGCACGGTGTGGTGGATCAGCTATCGAGGTGAGGGCAAGGCCGGCGTCGACAACATCGGCGTCTTCGAGGATGACGGTACACCGCGCGCCAAGCATCCGCTGCTCCTCGACCCATCGCCCAAAGCGCACCCGTTGCATATCGCTCGCGGCTTTGCACTGGTGGGCGATGATCTCTACATTGCCAACGCGTGGCGCAGGGACAGCCATGTCGCGCGCTACCGCCGGCGCGGCGATAATTTTCACTATGCGGGCATCGTGGTGGCGACGAAGCACGTTGCCGCGATGGTCCATCCGTTCGACGTCGAGCTTGGCGACGACGGCCGGCTTTATGTCTCGTGTCAGGACACCAACACCGTGATCGCTGTTCTGCCCAAAGTGCGTCGGCCAGCGGCAGTCGCGATGCATCTTCGCAAGAAATTCCCCAATGGAAACTTCCTTCCCGGCACGCTGGTCGCATCAGCGCAGGGCCGCCTTCCGGAGGTTGGCGACCGAGTACCGCGCGACGTGCCGCAGCCGCAGGGACTCAGCGTCGTGCTGGACGTGCATGGAAGACCCCGCCACTCCGTGCGCGGAATCATCGTGCACCGCCAACATCTGTATGTCGCGGATGAGGCAGGGGACACGGTGAAAGTATTCGAGGTGGGCTCAGGGCGTCTTGTAGCGCGCATCAAGGGAAAGAGAATAAAGAAGCCGGTGCATCTGACCCTGCACGGGGACACGCTGTACATCGGCGCGGCCGGAACCGGCAGCATTCTTGCCTACGACATACCGAAGAAAACTCAGCTCGGCAAACTTAAAGCGCGCGTCGTCATCGACGGCAAGCTCACCGCTCCTTCCGGGTTTGCGATCGGTCCGGACGGCGATCTGTACGTGGCCGAGCGACTGACACAGCGTGTGCGACGCTTCTCACGGGAAGGCAAGAAGAAAGGTACGTTCATCGATGGACTGCCTGATATGCCGGAGTTCCTGGTGCACGTTCCGGACAAAGGCGTGAAAGGCGCCCCGAGCCTTCGGAGTGTGACTCGGTCAGGGTCTGGTTCTGCGACTAAGCGGAGCACGCGCGCACGATAGGCTGCGACCTCAATCGCGAGCCGCCATTTTCTTCATGGCCGCCGAACGATCGCGCACGTGCGATAGCGTTCCCCAGTTAGTTACGTTTGGCAGGGCGCCGCAGAAGCTTCATCAGCTCGCCGATATCACCTAACTCTTCGATGCGCCACACGAGGTCAAGCACCGCTTTGGTCTGATCGCGATTGAGGCCACCCCATGCAGCGCACTGGCGGAATTTTTCCGCGAGTTCGTCGTCGGTCATCGGATTCGCGGGACTGCCCTTGCCGAAGTCGGCCTGGCCTTTCACTACCGAGCCGTCGTCGAGCTCGACTTCGATGATCGTGGTCATCTTGTCGAAGCCGGCGGCTTCGGCTTCCGGATGCACGCCGAAGTTCACCTTCTTGATCATCGCCTGCACGTCCGCGCGGTTGACGACGTCATCGGTGAACTGCTCGAGGCCGCCTTTGCGTTCGAGCAGCAGGATCGCCATGCAAAATTCCATGCTGAACTTGGCCTGCAGCTCGTTCTTCGGCTGATGATGAATCAGCGCGTTCGGCATGTTGTGATTGGTGCCGACACTGACGCGCTTGATCCGCTCCGGCTTCAGATCGTGGCGCTTGATCAGATCCATCATCACGGCCATGCCCGGATGCGTCAGCGAGCCGCTCGGATGCGGCTTGATCGAAACGCCGGGGAAGGCGAACGTCCACGGGGCACCGAGCTTGCCGTTGATCATTTCTGGGCTGTAACCGCCGCCGGCCGCGCGGAAAAATCCGCGGTCGGCTTCGAGGCCATTGTCCGACGCGGTGAATCCAAGCGCGGCGATCTCCGCGGCAACGACACCGTTTTCCGCGGCGCGACCCGCGTGAAACGGCTTGGTCATCGTGCCGAAGTTTTCGCGCAGTCCTCCGGCCTGCGTCGCGCCGATGCTTAGCGCGCGCCGCGTGGTCGGACGATCAAGGCCGAGAAGTTTCGCGGCGCCCGCGGCGGCACCGATCGACCCACAAGTCGCGGTGCTGTGAAATCCCTGCTGATAGTGCCGCGGCAGAATCGCTTCGGCGACCTTGCATTCGACTTCGACGCCGATTTGATACGCGAGCATCAGATCCGCTCCGCTGCGTCGGTCGCGCTCGGCGAGCGCGAGCACCGGCGGCAGCGCGGGCGCGGTCGGGTGCGTCAGCAGACCGTAGACACGATCCTTGGCAACCGCGAGCTGCGTGTCGTCGAAATCGTCGGCGTGAATCGCGAGCCCGTTGGCGAACGCGGCGAAACGCGCGGGCACTCGCAGCTCGCTGCCGATCACGGTGCTGCCCTTGTCCGAAGCGATGCCCAACTGAGCGAGGTAGCGGCGCGCGATGTCGCCGGTTTGCGACGCCGCGCCCGCGAGTGCGAGTCCAATTCCGTCGAGCACCGAGCGCTTGCCGAGATGCGCCACGTCTTTCGGAATGTCGCGCGCCTGCGTACGCGTGACAAAGCCTGCAACGTAATCGGTCAGCGAGGAATCCGCAGGCTTTGCAGCGGCAGGAGTCTGAGCGGGGGCAGTCGTGGTTTGCATGGTTTGGGATCCGATGGCTACTTGGAAGAGGTTGCGACAGCGGGCTGTCCGCGCGAGATGTTTCTGCGGCTCGCAGCAAGGCGCGCGTTGAGCCGCACCGCTTGTTCGAGGGCGCCGGTCGTCGCCACGCCCTTGCCGACGATGTCGAACGCGGTGCCGTGAGCGGGCGTCGTGAAGACTGTCTCGAGGCCCGCCGTCACCGTGACGCCACGGTTGAAGCCCTTTAGCTTGGTCGCGATCTGACCCTGGTCGTGATACATCGACAGCACGCCGTCATACTCGCCGCCGAAGGCTTTCAGGAACACCGTGTCGGACGGAAACGGCCCTTTGCAGTCAATTCCACGCGCGGCCGCCTTTGCGACAGCGGGCGCAATGATGTCGATTTCCTCGCGGCCGAATAGGCCGTTTTCGCCCGCGTGCGGATTCAGCGCGCACACCGCGATGCGCGGCGTTGCGAACCCCGCGCCGCGCATCGTGCGATCGGCAAGCGTCAGCGCTTCATCGATGCGCTCGGGTGTGATCTGATCGAGCGCGGTTCGTAGCGCGACGTGCGAGGTCACGCGCGACATCCACAAGTTGTCGAGCACGTTCATCTCGCCGAAGAAACCCTGGTGGCGCGTCAGGTGCGCAAACATCTGGTGCTCGTCGTTAAAGCGCCAGCCGCCCGCATGTAGCGCCGCCTTGTTCAGCGGAGCAAAACAAATCCCTTCGATGCGCCCGTCGAGCGCCAGCTCGATCATGCGGGCGAGCGTTTCGCCGGCGACGCGGCCGGCGTCGGCCGAGATCGCGCCGCGGGCTACGGCGCTCGGATCGCAATTGCCTAGATCGATGAGCGCGACTGCGTCGCCTGCCTCGCTGAACTGCTCGGGGGTCGACACAATTTCATACGCAAGGTCGACATCGGCGTCGCGCTGCACCTTGTTCGAGCACGCGGGCATCGCCCACCACCAACAAGCGGGCGACGTCCGCGAGGCGCCGGTCGGCCAGCACACGCGCGCACTGTTCCGGGCCAATGCCGGTGGAATCGCCGAGCATCAAGCCGAGGAGCGGTAACGGGTTGCTATTCAAATCTGCCTCCGATCGGTAATCCATACAATGACTATCCGCTGCCTCAACATCTAGGCGGGTTTCCACGGAAGGATAGCGAATGGGTCGCATCGTTCATCTGGCGCTGAAAGTCGACGAAGTCGAAAAGACAGGCGAGTTCTACAAGAAAGTGTTCGGCTTTCAAGATGCCGAGACGACCAAGACGCGTGACCATATTTCGCGCCATATGACCGATGGCGAGATCGACTTCACCTTGCTGAAGTACGACGCCGGTACGCAATCTGCGGAGTCGAAAGCCGCGGGTGATGGGCCGTGCATTCATCACTTTGCCATCGAGGTCGACGATGTTGTCGCGGCGACCGCGGAGATCAAATCCTACGGCTGCGAAATCGTCAGCGATCCGGGTGTGCTGCCGGTGAAATTTCGTGCGCCGGGCGGCACGATCGCCGAGCTGGTGCCGGTCGGCCGCTACAAGAAGGTCGCAGCCAAGCGGAAGAGCGACCAGATTGTGCACCTTGCGCTGAAGGTCGACGAGATCGAGGCAACGGGTAACTTCTATCAGAAGGTCTTCGGGTTCAGAGACGCGGAGACCAGGAAGACGCGCGATCACCTGTCGCGCCATATGACCGACGGCAAGATCGACTTCGCACTTCTGAAGTACGACGCGGGTACGCAGTCGGCAGAATCGAAGGCGGCAGGCGACGGCCCGTGTATTCATCACTTCGCCGTGGAAGTGGAAGACATCGAAAAAGCTACGCAGCAGATCAAGGACTATGGCGCAGACATCGTCAGCGATCCCGGAGTGATTCCGGTCAAGTTCCGCGCACCGGGCGGAACGATTGCCGAACTGGTGCCGGTCGGTCGCTACCAGCGTTGACAGTGCGACGGAGCCGAGCGCACCGGTATCGCCCAATGAGCGCGTTTATCCGCAAGGGCGATTTCTGGTCCGGGCTGGTACTGGTCGCCCTCGGTGCCTACATCGTCAAAGAAGCCTGGGGCTGGGAATACCTGACCGTCGATGGTCCCGGTCCCGGCTTCTTTCCGCTGTGGTACGGCGGCGCGATGATCGTGTTGTCGTTGCTGTTGGTCGCCGGCGCGGTGTTGAAGTCCGATCCCGCTGCGCCGCAGAAGCACGTCAACTGGAGCGAATTGAGCCGCGTGCTGACGTGCTGGGCGGCATTCGTCGCGTGCATCGCGTTGCTGAATGTGCTCGGGTTCGTCGTCTCCTTCGCGTTGATGACTTGGTTCATCATCGCGGTGCTGTTCCGCAAATCGCAACGCCTTGCGATTGGGCTCGCCGTCGGCGGTGCGTTGTCTTTTTACGCGCTGTTCTCGCTGGCTCTCGGCGTGGCATTGCCTGCGGGATTTTTGTTCTAGCAGCGGCGGCATGGATACTCTGAGCGGGCTGCTGCAAGGCTTTGATGTTGCGCTGGCCGGCACCAACCTTGCGATGTGCGTCGTCGGCGTGCTGCTGGGCACAGTGATCGGTGTCCTCCCTGGGCTTGGCCCGCCGGCAACGATCGCGATGCTGTTGCCATTGACAATGAGACTCGAGCCCACCGGCGCGATGATCATGTTGGCCGGCATCTACTACGGCGCGAAGTACGGTGGCTCGACCACATCGATACTTCTGAACGTGCCGGGCGAGTCCGCTTCGGTCGTCACGTGCCTCGATGGCTATCAAATGGCACGCAAGGGCCGCGCGGGTGCCGCGCTGGGCATCAGCGCGATCGCGTCGTTTATCGCCGGCACGCTTGGGGTTGTCGGGCTGATGCTGATAGCGCCACCGCTCGCGCAGCTTTCGCTCGCGTTCAGTGCGCCGGAGTATTTTGCGCTGATGGTGCTCGGTCTTGCGATGGTCGTTCTGTTGTCGGGTGAATCGCTGACCAAAGGGCTGCTGGCGATGCTCGTCGGCCTGTGGATCGCGACGATGGGGACCGACCTGTTTAGCGCGACCTCGCGCTTCACCTTCGGTCAGACGGCGCTGCTCGGGGGCATCGATTTCATCGTCGTTGCCATCGGTATCTTCGCGATCGGCGAAGTCCTGGCCAACATGGAGCCACAGGAGCCTGCCGGCATGCTGCCGGTGCCGAAGGGCTTGAAGAACCTGCTGCCGACCTGGCAAGACATGAAGGACTGCCGCTTCGCGTTCGTCAACGGCTCATTGGTCGGCTTCATCGTTGGGATTCTTCCGGGTGCTGGTTCCACCATCGCCTCGTTCCTCAGCTACGGCATTGAGAAGGCAGTGTCCAAGCATCCGGAAAAGTTCGGTACCGGCGCAATCGAAGGAGTCGCGGCACCCGAGGGCGCAAACAACGCCGAAACGGCGGGCTCATTGGTTCCGCTACTTACGCTTGGAATACCCGGCAGTGGCACCACGGCCATATTGCTCGCTGCGCTCGTGCTGTGGGGTTTCAAACCCGGTCCGCTGTTCATCTCGGAAACGCCTGCGCTTTTTTGGGGGCTGGTCGCGAGCATGTATATCGGCAATGTAATGTTGCTGATCCTGAATCTGCCGCTGGTGGCGGTATTCGCGCAGCTGCTGAAAGTTCCCGCTTACGCAATGTATCCGCTGATACTGGGCGTGGCGCTTGTCGGCGTGTACAGCGACTCTTCAAGCATGTTCAAACTCGGTCTGCTGGCGCTCTTCGGCCTGCTCGGTTATGCAATGCGCAAGCTGCACTATCCGGCCGCGCCCTTGGTGTTAGGCCTGGTGCTCGGTGATGCGATGGAAAGGGCTTTACGCCAGTCGCTGATGATGTCGCAGGGCGATATTTCGATATTGTTCAGGCCCATTCCGGCGGGACTGCTGCTAGTCGCCGCCGTGTTGCTGATCGTGCCGCTGTTCAAGAAGTTCAATGCGATGCGCGTGCAGGTACTCGACCAGAAGGCTTGATAATGAATCAACAAACAGGAGACAACTGATGACCTACGCTCAAATGATCCGCGCGGTCGCGGTATCGACGGCTTTGCTGTGCGTTGGCGGCAATGTGCACGCTCAATGGAAACCCACCAAGACGGTCGACATGATCGTGCACACCGGGCCGGGTGGCGGCAGCGACCTGCTAGCGCGCGCGATCGCAACGATGATGGAGAAGGAAAAGCTGCTGCCGGTTCGCATGCAGGTGCTGAACCGGGCGGGCGGTAACGGTGCAGTCGCCGCAGCGGCGATCGCCGAACGCAAGGATGATCCGCACACGATCGGCCTCGTGACCAGCGTGTGGATCGCGGGCCCATTGACGTCCAGCGAAGCGAAGGTCACCTTGCATGACTTGAAACCGGTCGCGGGCCTGCTGCTCGACCCTGCCGTATTCGCGGTGCGCGCCGATTCACCGTACAAGACCTTGCGCGACTTCATCGAAGCGGCGAAAGCGCAGCCGGGACAATTGAAACAATCCGGCGGTTCGGTCACTTCACGCGACAACATCATTCGCCAGAGCTTGCAGGCCGCCACCGGCGCCCGCTGGGCATTCGTCTCCTTTCCAGGAGGCGGTGAGCGCCTGGCTGCATTGCTCGGCGGTCATGTGGACATCATGGTGATCGAGCCGCAGGAAGCCGGTGAGCAGGTGCGCGCGGGAAAGATGCGTGTCTTGGCGCAGTTGAGCGACCGTCCACTGCCCGGCTATCCCGGCGTCCCCACGCTTAAGGAAGCCGGCTACGACGTGAAGGCGACGCCGCAGATCCGTGCAGTAGTCGCGCCTCCTGGAGTGTCCAACGAGGTCGTCGCATACTGGGAAGATCTATTCGCCAAGTTGCGCGCGACGCCTTCGTGGAAAAAGTATGTCGAGGACAATCAGCTCGAGGATCACTTCACCAACAGCGCCGATCTTTCGAAGATGATCAAGCAGATTGAGGACGAGCTGCGCACGCAGTATCAGGCGGCGGGAATCAAGCTCGTACGCTGAGCGTCCATCGTGTCGCGCGGCAGGCGAGTGGAAGAGTCCGTTTCTGAACGACTCGCACGCGCCATCTTGAATGCGAACCCCGAGAGCGCAGCGGGGACGCGCGAGATCGGCACGAAGTTGGTTCTGGACATCACGGGTCTGTGTATCGCTGCACGCAATCAACCGTACGTCGACGCCGCGTTATCGTCGATTGACCAGAACGGGCCGTGCACGGTGATCGGCCATGCGCACCGGTTTGGCGTCGAAGGCGCGTCGTTCGTCAACGGAACCGCAGCGCACGGTGAAGACTTCGACGACACTTTCGAGGGCGGGCCCGTTCACGCGGGAGCGGTGATCGTTCCCGCTGTCGTCGCGGCATGCGAGAGGCATCGGCTGTCGGGCGCCGATCTGCTGCGCGGGCTGGCGATCGGCGTGGAGGTCACGTGCCGCTTGTGCCGGGTCGCACCCACCCGTATTCACAAAGCAGGCTTTCATCCGACTGCAATCCTTGGCGCGATCGGATCGGTTGCAGGCATCGGCGCAGCGATGCGTTTGCCGCAGAAGCAACTGGTCAACGCGTTCGGCATCGCAGGCAGCCTGGCGTCGGGGATCATCGAATATCTGGCAGACGGCTCGTGGACCAAGCGCATGCATCCGGGTTGGGCTGCGCAATCGGGCTACCGTGCGATTCGCCTGGCGCTGGGCGGCTTCGAAGGGCCTCGCACGATGTTCGAGGGAAAGCACGGCCTGTTTCACGGCTTCGCCAACACCGAGGGTGGAGATTTTGAGGCGATGCTGGAGTCTTTTGGAACGCAGTGGATCTGGCAATCGATTGCCTTCAAGCCGTATGCGTGCGGAACAATGGCGCACCCATACATCGATTGCGCGCGTGAATTTCGCAAGAAAGGAATCGATGCGAGCCGGATCGAGCGCATCGAGTGTGAAACAGCGGAAGGTATCGTGCATCGGCTATGGGAGCCGATCGACCTGAAGCAATCGCCTCCCAACGGTTACGCCGCAAAGTTCAGCGTTCCGTATGCGATCGCGGTCGGTATCGTCAGAGACGGCGCCGGTCTTGCGGAATTCGACGACAGCGTGGTCAACGACGCGGCAGTCATCCGCCTGGCGAAAAAAGTGAACTACATCGTCGATCCGGCTAATCCGTATCCCGATCGGTTCACCGGTCATGTCCGCGTGGCGCTGACCAATGGCGAGATCCATGAGCATCGACAGGACTTCTTCAGGGGCGGAGTGGATCATCCATTGAGCGACGCGGATCTCGAGCGGAAATTCTTCGCAAATTGCGCCTATGGGGGCCTAAAGAACGCAGGCGCGCAGCGCTTGGCGAAAAAGGTCACGGAGTTGTTCGATATGCCGGAGTTGAGCTTCGGCGGATCGTTACCAGACGACGAGGCACGGCAATGAGCAAGGAGCCTCTTGCTGCAAGAGTCGCGTTAGTGACTGGAGCGGGCCGCAACATCGGCCGTGAGATCGCGTTGAGCTTGGCGGCCTCCGGCACCGCCGTAGTTGTCAATGTGCGCTCTTCCGTGGAAGAGGGCCAATCGGTGGTGGACGAGATCACTGAACGCGACGGGCGCGCGTTGCTCTGCGTCGCCGATGTGGCCGATCAGAACGCCGTGCTTCAGATGGTCGCCGAAATCGAAGCGCAATGGGGCCGACTCGATGTTCTCGTGAACAACGCAGCGGTGCGGCGCGAGACGAAGCTCGACGACATCTCAGCTGCTGATTGGCATCGCACGCTGGCGATCATTTTGGACGGCGCTTTCTTTTGCACACAGGCCGCACTGCGGTTGCTAAGAAAGTCCGAGCGGCCAACCATCGTCAACATCGGCGGCATGACCGGTCATACCGGCGCGGCGAACAGACTGCACGTGGTCACTGCAAAGGCCGGCTTGGCGGGCATGACGCGCGCGCTCGCGCACGAACTGGCGCCGGACGGAATTACGGTCAACTGTGTTGCTCCCGGAATGATCGACACCGTGCGTCACGCCGCCAGTTCTGCCGCGAACCCGGATCATCGACGCCGACACCACACGCTGCTCGCAAGGCATGGCACTGCCGGGGAAGTCGCGCAAACAGTAGCCTGGCTCGCCGGCGACGGTGCCAGGTTTGTCACGGGTCAGGTGATCCACGTCAATGGAGGTGCCTACTTGGGAGGCTAGAGGCCGACGTGTCCTCAAAATTAATTCCGATCAGCGCAAGCAGGGCATCGCATCACAGCCATGGAGGCGACGCGGAGCGGCTTTCAGGCGACGCCGGTTCCTCTTGCTGGCATCGTTTCATCTGCGGTCGGCACCGTGGCCGCGAACTCCGGCAATGCTTGGCATGCGGCCGATAGTGTTTCGAGCGCCGGATAGCGGCCCGCAGGAAAAGCATCGGCCACGCGAAGCTCGAGGTATCCAAGCATCACTCCCACAGTAATGTCGGGTTGCATCAGTCGCGCGCCGAGGTACCACGGAGTTAGAGGCAATGCATCGAGCGCTGCCAGCGCGCTCGCAAGCTGAGTCAGGCAGCGGCCGATCCAGGGCATGTAGATCGTCTCCTGAGGGCGCAGCATGCGCTCGTAGGCGACGGCGCCTGCCTTGTCGATCGCACCGGTGGCGAGCGCGACGATTCGCAGTGCCTTCCGGCGTGACGCACCTCGCGCCGGAAGGAGCGAGCGGTCCGGACCGATGATCTCGTCGATGTGGTCGAGGATGGCACCTGAATCGATCAGCACCTCGCCGTCGTCGAGCACCAGCGACGGAATCCGGCCGAGCGGGTTGATGCGCCGCATCTCATCGGCATCGGCGAACACAGAGCGGGTGTCACGCGTGAATTGCAGGCCCGCCAGCTTTAACGAAATTGCTACCCGGCGGACGTAAGGACTGTCGTACTGACCGACCAAGATCATGGCGCGCTCCCGAAGATGGGGTACAGCGAAGCGACGAGCAGCGCCATCACGATGTTGAAGACGCGCTCAGCATTTCGTTCATTAGGATGGTTGTCAGGGGGTGGCCAGTTCGCGCAAACGGAAGCGCTGCAGCTTGCCGGTCTCGGTGCGCGGTAAGGAGTCGACAAACTCGATCGTGCGCGGATATTTGTACGGTGCGATGGTCTGCTTGACGAACGCCTGTAGCTCCGCGCATAGGTCTGAGCTTCGAACGTGACCGGACTTCAGCACCACATAGGCGGTGACAAGTTGACCGCGTTCATCGTCCGGCACGCCGATGACGCCGCATTCGGCAACGGCCGGATGCAGTAACAGTGCACTTTCGACTTCAGTCCCGGCGACGTTGTAACCCGACGTCACGATCATGTCGTCCGAGCGCGCCTGATAACGGAAGTAGCCTTCTTCGTCCTGCACGAACGTGTCACCGGTCAAATTCCACCCGCTGCGCACGTAGTTGCGCTGGCGATCGTCGTCGAGATAGCGGCAGCCGCTCGGGCCTTTTACCGCAAGCTTGCCAACGGTGCCGCGCGGCACTTCATGCATCGCATCGTCAACGACGATCGCGCGATAGCCGGGTATGGCTTTGCCGATGGCGCCCGTCCGAACATCCGCGCCGGCGGCGGCGATGAAGATATGGATCATCTCGGTGGCACCGATGCCGTCGATCATCTCGATGCCGGTTGCTTGCTTCCATAATTGGCGCGTCGCATCCGGTAGCGCTTCGCCGGCCGATACCGTTTTCTTCAGGCTGCGGACATCGAACGTGCACGCCGGATCGGCAAGCAGCAATGCCATTTGCCGGTACATCGTCGGCGCGGTGAAACAGATCGTCGCGCGCGTGGCTTCAATCGTCGATAACAGCGTTTCAGGCGTCAGCTTCTCCATCAGCACGGTGGATGCACCAAAGCGCAGCGGCATCGCAAGCAGTCCGCCCAGCCCGAACGTGAATGCCAACGGCGGCGTGCCGCAGAAAATGTCGTCGCGTGTCGGCTTCAGCACATGCGTGGTGAAAGCATCGGACATCACCAGAATGTCGCGATGAAAGTGCACCGTGCCCTTCGGTTGACCGGTCGTGCCCGATGTGAATGCGATCAGGCAGATGTCGTCGCGGTGACTCGGGTGCGCGGCAAAGTGAGCTGGCTTGCGCGCGGCGCGTGCTTCGAGCGCGTCCGGCGCGGCGTCGTTGAAGTAAACGACGGTTTTCAAATCGGGTGCGTAGTGTTCGGAGGCGGGGTCGATCGTAACGGCAAGCTCCCGCTTCAGGCGAACGTCGCATAGCGCAGCGGTCACTCTGGCTTTGTCGATCATCTGCTTGAGCTCGCGCGCTCGCAGCAGCGGCATCGTGCCCACTGCGATCAAGCCGGCTTTGACGACCGCGAGCCAGCACGCGGCCAGCATCGGCGTGTTCGGTGCACGCAGCAGTACGCGATTGCCTGGAACCAGTTGCAGGTCCTCGGTCAGCACTCTGGCGATGCGATTGACTTGTGCATGCAACTGCGCGTACGTGCACGACACTGGGCGCCCGTCGATCAGGGTCGTGATCGCCGGGTTCGTCGCCACTTCCCGCTTCGACGTGCCGATCGAGCAATTCGGTAACGCAATTCACTTGCGGCGGATACCGATACTCGGGCCGATCGAACAAAAACTCAGGCCACTCGTCCTTTGGTGGCAGGTGATCGCGTGCGAATGTGTCGACGGTTCTCATGCGTTCTGCGGTGTTGATGCCGAAGCACGTAGGGCCTGTTCCGACTGAGAACGTGAGATGCGTTGGGCCGCAATGCGGATGGATGCGCGAAGAGTAGCGCGGCGAATGGTGGGTCCATTCGGCGTGCTGCTCGCCAAAGCAGACGCCGCATTTCGGCCCAACCCGGAGGGAAAGACGGATTGCGGGCGCATTGCGTCGTTGCCGCTTCGCTTATTGGTCTGCACCAACGGCGCTCGCGGCGCCTAGCACTGCACCCGCAATCCGTCTTTCGCACTCACGTTGTCAGTCGGAACAGGCCCTTAGTCCACCTTCGCGTTCGAAATCTTGACGACCTTGGTCCACTTGTCGGTCTCGGCACGAATGAAGGCCGCAAACTGATCCGGTGTGCTACCGCTGGGCTGTGCGCCTTGTGCGACAAAACGCTCGCGTACTTCCGGCATCGCGAGCGCCTTCGCAACGTCGGCTTGTATCTTGTCGACAATGGTGCGCGACGTGCCGGCCGGCGCAAACAGACCGAACCACGAACTGGCGTCGAACCCGTTCAGTTTCGCAGCTTCTTCAATCGTCGGAACATTCGGCAGCGCAGGTGAACGCGCGCGCGATGTCACTGCCAGCGCCTTTAGCTTGCCGGCCTTGATGTGCGGCAGCGCTGACGGCAGGTTGTCGAACATCACGATCGGTGTTGCCCGCCAGCAAGTCGCTGACCGCAGGTGCGGAGCCGCGATACGGCAGGTGCACCATGTACGTCCCAGTCATCGTCTTGAACAGTTCGCCGGTCAGATGGATCGACGTGCCGTTACCGCTGGATGCCATGTTCAGCTTGCCGGGGTTTGCCTTCGCGTACGCGATGAATTCGCTGACGCTGTTTACCGGAACCTTCGGATGGACGACCATCACGTTCGGTACGCCCGCAGCTAACGTGATCGGAACGAAGTCCTTGACCGGATCGAACGGCATCTTGTTGCCGGTTTGCGCAAACAGCGGAGCGTTGATCGCATGCGTGCCGACCGTGCCCATCAGCAGCGTATAGCCATCGTTCGGGCTTTTGGCGACTGCTTCCGCCCCGACGTTGCCGCCTGCGCCGGCGCGGTTTTCGATAATCACCGGCTGGCCCCACATCTTCTGCAGCTCGACGCCGAGCGAGCGCGCCACGATATCCGTCGTACCTCCCGGTGGGAACGGCACGATGATGCGTACGGGCTTCGAAGGCCAGCTCTGCGCATGCGCCGTTGAAAAACCGACGGACGCCACTATCGCCATCGCCAACAGACGGAACATCAAGACACGACGCATCATCACTCCTTGGAGGTTATGGCCGAAGTCTGCCTTCGCGCAGATCGTTCGTCTATGCTGGCCGCAGCATGGCAAAGTTCGTGTTGGCGTTGGATCAGGGGACGACGAGTTCACGCGCGATCGTGTTTGATCAGCGTGGCCGGATCATCACGACTGCGCAGAAAGAGTTCCGACAGATTTTTTCGCAGCCCGGGTGGGTTGAGCACGACGCTGCGGAAATCTGGTCGACTCAGCTCGAGTGCGCACAGTCAGCGCTGCGCCAAGCCGGTGCGAGCAAGGGCGACGTGGCCGCGATCGGGGTTACGAATCAGCGCGAAACGACCGTCATCTGGGATCGCGCAAACGGCGCACCGATCGCGAACGCGATTGTTTGGCAGGACCGCCGCACAGCGGAGCGCTGTCAGGCGCTGCGCGCCCGAGGTGTCGAGGCCGACGTTACTGCAACAACCGGATTGCTGCTCGATCCGTACTTCTCCGCAACCAAGATCGAGTGGCTGCTCGACCACGTGCCGGGCGCACGTACGCGAGCCACTCGCGGTGATCTGGCGTTCGGCACGATCGATACCTGGCTGATTTGGAACCTGACCGGCGGCGCACACCACGTCACCGACGTTAGCAACGCGTCGCGCACGCTGCTGCTCGACCTTCATTCGCTCGCGTGGAGCGACAGGTTGCTCGAACTATTTAACGTACCGCGCGCAGTGCTGCCACGCGTGACCGCATCCAGCGAGACCGTCGGCACGACAATGCCGGCCCTGTTTGGGGAACCGATCGCAATCGCAGGCAATGCCGGCGATCAGCAGGCCGCCACTTTCGGCCAGGCGTGCTTCAACGAAGGTATGGCGAAGAACACAATCGGTACCGGCGCATTCATGTTGATGAATGTGGGTTCTCGACCGCAAGCATCGAACAACCGGCTGTTGGCGACCGCGGGCTGGAAGCTCGCCCATCCGGAAAGCACTTCATACATGCTGGAAGGCAGCGTCTTTGTCGCTGGCGCGGTCGTGCAATGGCTGCGCGACGGACTCGGTCTATTCGCTCGCTCCGACGATGTAGAGGCGCTTGCGCGCCAGGTCGACGATAGCGGCGATGTATTCCTGGTGCCCGGCTTTGTTGGATTGGGGGCGCCGCACTGGGATCCGGATGCGCGCGGAACGATCGTCGGGCTGACGCGCGGAACGACCAAGGCGCACATCGCCCGCGCCGCGCTGGAATCGATCGCGTTTCAATCGGCCGATGTCTTGACAGCGATGCAACGCGATGCGCATCGGCCATTGACCGAACTCAGAGTTGATGGCGGCGCGGCGAAGAATGATCTGCTGATGCAGTTTCAGGCGGACATCACGGGCGTACCGGTCGTGCGCCCGGAAGTGACGGAGACCACAGCGCTGGGCGCCGCGTACCTTGCTGGGTTGGCGACCGGATTCTGGAGTGGTCTTCAAGAGATCTCCCGTCTGTGGCGCGCCGAACGCCGCTTTGAGCCTGCAATGCAGGCATCGCAACGAGACGAACTGATAGCGCTCTGGCACAAGGCGGTCGAGCGTTCGCGGCGCTGGGCCGCATGAGCTTGCCGGCAGTCATTGAACGCGAGCGGTTGCTCGGAGAGTTACGCAAGTCAAGCCTCTGGGACGTCGTCATCATCGGTGGTGGAGCGACCGGGCTCGGTCTCGCGGTTGACGCGGCCGCGCGCGGCTTTCGCACGGCGCTGATTGAAGCGCGCGACTTTGCGAGCGGTACATCGAGTCGCAGCACCAAGCTGGTCCATGGCGGGGTGCGTTACCTGGCGCAGGGCAACATCAAGTTGGTTCGTGAGGCGTTATCGGAGCGCGCGTTATTGCTCGCGAATGCGTCGGCGCTGGTGCATCCGCTGAAGTTCATCGTCCCGTGTTATCGACCATTTGAACGCGAGCTGATGCGCATCGGGCTGGGCGTGTACGACGCTCTGGCAGGCAAGCGCGGCATTGAAGACACGCGCTGGCTGTCGCGCGCCGCGACGATCGCGCAATTGCCCGGTGTGAAGGCGCATGGCCTCGTGGGCGGCGTTTCCTACTGGGACGCGCAGTTTGACGACGCGCGTCTGGCGATCGCACTGATGCGCACCGCCGTGCGCCTGGGAGCAGTGGCAATCAATTACGTCGAGGCCGATGAACTCGAGACAAACGGCGGACTTGTCGGCGCAACTGTTGCCCGCGACGTCCAGACGCAAGAGCGCTTCGAACTGCGCGCAAAGGTGGTTTTCAATGCGACCGGCGTGTGGGCGGACGACTTGCGCCGACGTGCACATGATTTTGCAACCACACTGACAGCGATCAGCCGTGGCTCCCACATCACTTTGCCCGCTTCGTTCCTGCCCGGCTCGACCGGGATGATGATTCCAAGAACGGTCGACGGCCGCGTGCTGTTCGCCATTCCGTGGCATGGCCGTCTGATTCTGGGGACCACGGATGTCGCGGCCAATGGCGCGACCTGGGAGCCGCAGGCGTCGGACGCAGAAGTCGAGTTCATTCTCGACACCGCGCGCAGCTATTTGCAGACGCCGCCTTCGACGGCCGACGTGCTGGCGACCTTCGCCGGGCTGCGGCCGCTGTTTTCGCCGCGCGCAGCGAGAGCAACCAAGACGATCTCGCGCGAGCACGCGATCGTGATCGAGCATCAGAACCTGATCACCGTGATCGGCGGCAAGTGGACCACCTATCGCAAGATGGCGCTCGACGCGCTCGATCAAGCGGCAAAAGCCGGACTGCTCGATGCGCGGCCGTGCGTGACGGCCGGCCTGAAGCTGGATGTTGATGATTCACTCGAAGCCGCTTGCCGCGCGGCCGAAGACGCAGCGCTCAGTGTCGACCACGGCAATGACGGTGCCATCGAAAAGTTCGTCGGTCTGGCCGCGCGGCACGAGCAGGCGATCTGCACCGCAGATGTGCTTGCGCGTCGACTGAGGCTGGCGTCGCTGGATCAGGCAGCCGCGTCGCGGTTGCAGCCGGTTGTCAAAGCGGCGCTGTCAGCGCACGAAACGCGCACGAAAAAAAGGCCACTCGCGTGAGTGGCCTAATTGTGTGTAGCTGATTACGTTTAGAACAGGTGACGTATACCGACTTGGTACTGCTTGCGGTCGACGGTCGCATTGCCGCTGTAGAACTTTTCGCCGTCGCTGTCCGAGAAGCTGGTATAGAGGTTGGTCCGGCGTGACAACGGATACGTGTAGCCGATCGACCACACCTTCCTATCACCTTCGCGCGGCGTTAGAGCCACTGGCACTGCCCCTACGATGCAAGTACTTGCGCTGGCTGCGATTGGCGCAAGGCAGACGTTGGCAATGTCACCATCACGCTTTTGATAGGACGCCAGGATGCTGCCACCGAACAGCGGCACCGTTACGCCGACCATCCATGAATCGGCATCTTCACCCGCGACAGGCGAGACGCCCAGGCCGGCGAGGAAGTACACGTCATCTTCCTTCGCGTACGCGGCGGCGAACTTCACGAACTTCAAATCGAACGTGGCACCGATCTGCAGGTACTTCGAATCATCGAAGCGTTAGCGAAGATCGCCGGAGTCGCTGCCGCTCCAGTCGTGCCCGGCGTGGCGTTATTCGGCGGCTCGATCACGTCGTATGTAGCGGCCGCGTAGAAGGGGCCGAGAGCGAAACTCACGCCCGTGAACCAGGCCCGGGTGTTGTTGCCGGTGCCCGCCACTTCCGCCGCCGTTGACGTTGAACGAATAACCCGCGCCGAATCTAAAGCCACCCCAGATGGGCGACTGGTACAGGACCGAGTTATCAAAGCGAAACGAGCCGGAGGGTGTGAATGTCGACGAAACCCAGCGATGAACGCCAAAGCCGGTCGACGAACGGATCGATCTGGCCGAACATGTCGAAACGAGCCGGTGCCCGACGAAAACGTCGCTACCCGGCCTGCTACCGAACGTGCCCCAATTACCCGACAGCCCGCCCCACGCCTGACGGCCGAACAGGCGACCGCCTTGCAGGGACTGGCCTGTACTGACGTCGAAGCCACCTTCGAGCGTGAACACCGCGTTCAGGTTGGGCGACAGCGCTTCCGAGCCCCGGATACCCCAACGGCTTCCCGATTGGATGGCCGGACTGGATGCCGCTTGTTGACGAGCCACTTTCCGGATCGTTGTACTGATAACCGACATCGACGATGCCGTAGAGCGTTACGTTCGACTGTGCGAGCGCAGCGCCTGAGAAAGCACCAAATATGGCCAGTGCTATCAGATTCTTTTTCATGTGAAGCTCTCCTAGCTGGTGATGGGAATTCTTTTACGCCACGGCCCCGCACGAAGCCGCCACGCTAAGGAATCACTCCCCGGAGGAAGTTGAACGGATTCTTTCAGACGAGCCATGACAAGGCAAAGAAACCCGGGAAAAACCCCGCAATTTAAGTAATTCATGTTGCAGTGAGACAACAACAAAGCAGGGCCGTAAATTGCCTGTGCCACGGCCCGAACAGTCTTGCAGGGTCCATCAAAAGTTATGGCGGATGCCCACTTGAAGGGAGCGCGCATCTTCGCCAAACGCGGTCGTGAAGCCGGTCGCGTAACCGGCTGCTGACGGGCTCATACGTGCCTGGTCGCTGTTGTCGATGAAAGCAGCCGCCGCATAAAGCTGCGGTACGGCGCGAGAAGTCATAGAAGTACGCGACGCCATAGTGGCTGGCCTTGGCGTCCGCCGTGGCCCAGGCCGAGCGTCCATCGTCCTTGCCGTAGTTGTAGATGCCGTACAGCGTGCTGTTGCCAAAGCGCCAGTTAATGCCGAGGTGGTAGGCGTCCGAGTGGGTCGGGCCTGCCAGGCCGCGCATCGTGTCCATGTCGAAGCTGTTGATCTGTAAGGTCGGTCAGGACAGCGGTCGAACCGGTAATGACAAGGTTCTGGATGTCGGCCGGCTGCAGGATGGGGTTGTCGTTGTCCCGCTTCACGTACTGCGCGTACAGCCTGACCGGACCGAAGCCGATAAAGCCGCCCACATTGAGCATTTCCAGACCGGAGTGCTTCTGCGCGCTGCCGCACCCCGGGACACCTGGGCTCGTGTTGCACGGAACGACATAGTTGTGGTTGTAGCCGACGCCGACGCCCCAGTTGGTGGCGTTGTACTGCAAATTGGCGCCATACATGTCGTCGCCGCTCGTCGGCGACGTCGAGCGCTCATTCCGCTGCGTCTCTGAGCCGCCAAAGCCGTACATCGCCGCCGCGCTAAATCCGCGCAACTCGATTCGATACTGCAACGAATTGTTGGCGCGGATCATGGGGTTGGTAAACCCCTGCCCGAATTGCAACGCGGTCTGGTCGCCGATCGCGTTGTACTTGTTCAAGATCTCGTAGGCGGGCGTGTACTGGCGGCCGAGCAAGAAAGCCGCCGAACGGAGTGACCAGTCCACCCCACGCTTGCCGGTCGAATAGCGCCCCGACCGCATTCACGGTGGTGATCGCCTGCAACAGCGAATTGTTGACCGCGTTCGAGCCACCGACGACCGTCGGCTGCGCGGCCGGTGGCACTTGCGTGGCCGGCGGGCGTGGTGACGAAAACGACCCCTGGGCACACGGCAGGTACAGCTGCCGCTGCACTGCTGGCCTTACACCAGTAGAGCGCACCGTTGTTGGTCACGCTGCCGGTGTCGACCTCGATCCGGCTTTCAAGCGTGAACACGGCGCGATATCCCCCGCCCAAATCTTCTGATCCGCGAATGCCCCAACGCGAGCCGGCCGAGATTCCGCTTTGCAGGCGCGTGGCGTCCACGCTGCCGACGTCGAGATTTTCGATGCCCACGTCGACAATGCCGTACAGCGTGACCGAGCTTTGCGCATACGCAGTGGGAAGCGCGAGCGCGAGCGCCATCGTCAACAAGCTCTTCTGCATGAACTGTCTCCTGGCTCTTTAGTATTTTTCGGCTCGCATCCGAAAGTCGGCCGCGAGCGAACCGGTGCGAGAATAACGCCGCGCCTGCTGATTTCGGCGCTGCGACGGCCGCGCAATCTATTTCGTGCCATTTACGCAACATTCATGACGCCGCTTCGACTGAGCCCGTTTGATCAATTGATCGCTGCGGCCGATCGTGCATTGCGCACGCTGGCCGCGGATCCGCAGGCGAGCCGCGCCAATCCGGCGGGGGCGGTGCCCGCGCACGCCGCGGCCGCTCCGCTGTCGGAGCCCGAGCGGCGTGAAGCGGCGGCGCTGATGCGCGTCAATCACGTCGGCGAAGTCTGCGCACAGGCGATGTACGACGCGCAGGCGCTGGCGGCGAGCTCGCCGGCATTGCGCGAGACGTTTGTGCGCGCCGCACAGGAGGAGGCCGACCATCTGGCCTGGACGCAGCAGCGGATCGGGGAGCTTGGTGGGCGCACCAGCCTGCTCAATCCGTCTGTGGTACTCGGGGGCGTTTGCGATTGGCTTGGCTGCCGCGCGGCTGGGCGATCGGGTGAGCCTTGGCTTCATGGCAGAGACCGAGCGCCAGGTTGAACAGCATCTGCAAAGCCATCTTGACCGGCTGCCCGAGGCGGACATCGAATCGCGCGCCATCGTCGAGCAGATGAGACACGACGAGGCTCAACATGCCGACGCGGCGGTTCAAAGAGGCGGTGCCACATTGCCGTTACCCGCGCGCTGGGCGATGCGACTGGCTGCGCGACTGATGACCAAGACCGCGCACTACATCTAGGAAGCTCTGCAAAGCTACTGCGCGGACCGATCTTGCGCCTGCGGTGCGCAACGTCGCCTTGTACGCCTGCGCTCCTCGACGCAACCTCGGCCGACTCGCTACGCTTGTCAGAGCTTCCTAGGTATCGTCGACGATCCGCACCGAATGCGTAATCTCGGCCGTCTTGGCGAGCATTGCGGTCGCTGAACAGTATTTCTCGTGCGATAGCTGCGCCGCGCGCTCTACTGCGTCGCGATTCAGCGCTTTGCCTCGCACCGTGAACTGCATCTCAATGCGCGTAAACACCTTCGGATCGTCGGGCGCGCGCTCGGCTATCAGCTGCACCGAGCAGCCCTGGACCTGATGCCGGCCGCGCTGCAGGATCAGAACGACGTCGTAGGCGGCGCAGCCCCCGGTGCCGACCAGCACCATTTCCATCGGCCTTGGGGCCAGGTTGCGACCGCCGCCGTCGGCGGCTCCGTCCATCGTGACCAGATGCCCGCTTCCGGTTTCGGCGATGAAGCTCATGCCCTCCCCGGTCCATCGCACAGAACACTCCAAGATGTCTGCTCCTTAGTCCGTTAGTGCGGCGACGCAACACCCTATTTAGTAAGGGTCGCTAACCTCATTTTCTCGATCGTCAAGTTGCTGATTATTAGGTTTTGTTATCGCTTGCGAGCTCATTGGAATTTCTTATACGGCCATTTTTTCCTTGCACTGCACCAATCACATGCCATACTCCCGACTTGTCTCCTCCACCCTTCAAGGTGGTTTCGGCCCAGGCCTCGGTCTGGGCCGCTTTTTAGGGGCTCCTTGCGTTGCAACCCCTTGAACGAATAGAATTTCGGGTTCCGCTCCGTCGTCACCCCCGGCTTTTTCGAGCACTGAATGAAAACGTTTTCTGCAAAGCATCACGAGGTCCAGCGCAACTGGCTGTTGGTTGACGGCAGCGACAAGGTCGTGGGTCGTCTGGCCAGTCAGATCGCTCTCCGCCTGCGCGGCAAGCACAAGGCTGAGTACACCCCGCACGTCGACACCGGCGATTACATCGTTGTCGTCAATGCGGCGAAGCTTCGCATGACCGGTAACAAAAGCGAAGACAAGACTTACTACCGCCACAGTGGTCATCCCGGCGGCGTCTACGAAACGAACTTCAAGAAAATGCAGGAGCGCTTTCCCGGGCGCGCGTTGCATCTCGCGGTGCGCGGGATGCTTCCTAAGGGTCCGCTCGGGTACGCAATGATCAAGAAGCTGAAGATTTATGCGGCCGATGAGCATCCGCACACGGCGCAGCAGCCGAAAGCCCTCGAAATTTAGACGCGATCGTCGACGACGAGCGCGAACGAACGATTGGTACAGACATGATCGGTAACTACAACTACGGAACCGGCCGCCGCAAGAGTTCGGTGGCTCGCGTTTTTCTGAAGCGTGGCAGCGGTGCAATCGTGATCAACGGCCGCTCGATCGACGAGTATTTTCAGCGCGAAACGGGCCGCATGATTGCGCGGCAGCCTTTGGCCTTGACCAATCACACCGGCACGTTCGACGTTCAAGTCAACGTTCATGGCGGCGGCGAATCCGGCCAGGCGGGAGCGGTGCGCCACGGCATCGCCCGCGCACTGATCGACTATGACGAGACGCTAAAGCCCGCGTTGTCCGGCGCAGGTCTCGTGACGCGCGATGCGCGCGAAGTCGAGCGCAAGAAAGTGGGTTTCCGCAAGGCGCGTCGCCGCAAGCAATTCTCGAAGCGATAGGACCGGCGCGGCCCGCGTTTCTCTGGCGCGCCTCGCAGCTTTAGCCCCTGTTTTGGGGATGCGTGTTCGCGATACATCCGATCGCGGCACGATCTTCCGTCGCTGCCGCCCTATACTGCCCGCGGAAGAAGTGTCGCCGGCAGGCCAGTCGCGAGCGGCTTCTTCTTAACCGGACGCTAGGCGTGGGTTCGGTGCACGGAGGGCCTGCATTGCATCAATCTACCTGCTCGATCCGATGAGACGTAAGCGTTGGTTGCGCAGCAACCCTGCAAGGGCGATGAGAGTTGCAGTTCGTAGCGAGCTGCCGTGGCGCGCCAAAGCGATCCTTCTGTTGGCGATGATGCTGATCATTGCGCTGATCGTCGGCGCGGCGTTGACCGCATACATCTACAGCCGGCCGTCGGTGCCTCAGGATGCCGGCGCGCTGGCCGCGGAAATGGAGAAAATGCGCGCGGATGCGAAAGAGGCGATCGCCGAGCGAGACCGCAAACTGGCGCTATTGGTACAGCTGGAAAATCAGCAGAAAGTTGATCGAGCGGCCTCGGAGCAGGTGCAAGCGCAGTTAAGAGCGCTCGAAAACGAGAACGCTCGTTTAAAGGAAGACCTGTCGTTTTTCGAGAGCCTGCTTCCGACGCCGGCGAATGCGAAGGGTGTCGTGATTCGCAGCTTTCGCCTGCAAGCCCTGAATGATTCCGAGCGCGAAAGCGGGCGCACGCCGGGCCGCACATCGAATCGCAAGCCCGGCGGCGAGCCGCAGGCGTTGCGCTATCGTTTGCTGGTTCAGCAAAGCGGTCGTCCCGAACGTGACTTTGTTGGGGCCGTGTCATTGACCGTCAGCTTGCAGCAGGGCGGCCGGCCCTGGACCCTGCAGCTGCCGGACGCGACGATTCCGGACGCCGGGCCGCAGCCGTTATCGTTCCGACACTACCAGCGCGTGGAAGGAACGTTTGAACTTCCGGAAGGGGCGGTGGTGCGCTCGGTGCTGGTCAAGATTCAGTCCAACGGCGAAGTGCGCGCGCAGCAAACTTTTACGATGTGAGGCAGCGATGTTCGGCAACAAGTCAGTGGCACCCAAGACGATCGGAACATTGATCGGCAGCGGCACAACCGTGGAAGGCAATCTGTCGTATACGGGCGGACTGCGCATCGACGGAACAGTCAAAGGCGACGTGCGGTGTTCCAGCGCCGACGCCTGCATGGTGGTCGTCAGCGAATTAGGACATGTCGAAGGTGAAGTGCACGCGGCTCACCTGGTTGTATCGGGACGCATTACGGGGCCAGTGCACGTGACCGAGCTGTTGGAGCTGCAACCGAAGGCGCGCGTTGTGGGTGACGTGCACTATCGAGCAATCGAGATTCACCAGGGCGCGGTGGTCGAAGGCCGATTGATCTATCAGGCGCCAGAACGGTCAAATAAAAGCCCGGCGACGTTGAAATTGGCCGCCGGGGGCGCCATTTCTGAGAATTCAGGCGTATCTGAGCGCCTATAATCCGCACCTAAGAGCTGCACCCAATTGGAGTACGCAATGAATGCTGTGGTCGAGATGCCGGCGCCGTTGGTTTTTACCGACGCCGCGGCGGCAAAGGTCAAAAACCTGATCGAAGAGGAAGGTAATAGCGACCTGAAGCTACGTGTGTTCGTGCAAGGCGGCGGTTGCTCTGGCTTTCAATACGGATTCACGTTTGACGAGGTGGTTAACGAAGACGACGCCACGATGGAAAAAAATGGCGTGACATTGCTGATCGACTCGATGAGCTACCAGTATCTGGTCGGCGCCGAGATCGATTACAAAGAGGATTTGGAAGGCGCGCAGTTCGTGATCAAGAATCCGAATGCCACCACGACGTGCGGTTGCGGATCTTCATTTTCAGCGTAACCACTTGTTCATTGAAGAAAAGGCGCCCGCGGGCGCCTTTTTTGTTGCAGCTGCTAACGCGCCGGGTAAAGCGCACCGAGAGTCCTGCAACCCCGTGCGCCGGTCACGCTCGGAATATTTCCGCTTTGACCGCTGACGTGCGCGTTGGCGAGCCACGCGAAAGCCAGCGCTTCGACCTGATCGGGCTCTACACCGAGCGCTGAAGATGCGATGACCGGGCGTGGTGCGCACTCGGTTTCGAGCATGCGGAGCAACGTTGCATTGCGCGCGCCACCGCCACATACGACAACGTCGGCTGCTTGCGGAAACCAGCGGTTAACCGCGCGTCCGATCGCGACAGCGCTAAACCGGGTCAATGTGGCGAGCACCGTGGCGGGTTCCAGTTGTCGGTCCCGCATCGCGCGCTCGAGCCACGCGGGAGAAAAGAGCTCGCGGCCGCTGCTCTTCGGCGGCGGTGCGGAAAAAAACGGTTCCGCGAGCAAGGCGTCGATCAGTTGTTGATCCGGGCGGGCCGATGCCGCTATCGCACCGTCGCGATCAAACGGCATCGCAAAATGCTTTTGCACCCAATGGTCGAGCAGCAGATTGCCGGGACCGGTGTCGAAACCGACCACGGGCGCATCGTCTCCGGCTTTCGGCAATCCGGTCAGGTTGCTGATACCGCCGATGTTGATGACCGCGCGCGGCTGGCGTCCACTAAACGCGGCAATGTGAAATGTCGAAGCGAGCGGTGCGCCCTGACCGCCGGCCGCAATGTCGCGGCTGCGAAAGTCGGCCACGACATCGATTTCGGTTAACTCCGCCAGCAGCGCCGGGGCATTTAATTGCACACTGAATCCCAGCTGCGGCCGGTGCCGCACCGTCTGGCCGTGAGCGCCGATCGCGCGCACCGACGAGCGCGCTATGCCGGTCATTTGCAGCAGGCCATCTACGGCCGCTGCATACATCTGCGCCAGCTGACGCGCGGCGACGCCGCAGCGTTCGATTTCATCGGGGCCGGAGGAGCAAAGCGAAGTCAATGCGGCGCGCAAATCGTCGGTAAACGGCCGATACGTGTGCCCCAGTGACTTCGGAGGTGCGGACGAGCAATCCGCGAGAACGGCGTCGACGCCATCCAGGCTGGTGCCCGACATTAAACCGATGAAAAGCAAAGCGGCTGGCCCGCAACTAGCGGGGACGGTCGAGGGCGATGCTCATACGTTCCAGCAGTGCCAACTGGGCGCGCAGGGGAGCCGCTGCCAGCGTGAACTTTGGGAGCTGCGAGGCGGCCAGCGGTTCTGCCGCTGGCAGCTCGGCGGTGAGCGGGTTGACTTGCCGGTCGTGCACCTTGAGTTCGAAGTGCAGGTGCGGACCGGTGGCCCAACCTGTCATGCCGACGGTGCCCACCGAGTCACCTTGGCCGATGCGAACACCTTGGCGCAGGGTCGGTGCCACCGACTGCAGATGCGCATACAAGGTCGCATGTTTGCCGTCGTGCTGAATCTCGACCATGTTGCCGTAACCGCGCTGCCAACCGGCAAAGGTGACCACGCCTTCGGCGACTGCGCGGACGTTCGTGCCGGCTGCTGCGGAATAGTCGACTCCGCGGTGCGCGGCGTCGTAACCAAAAATGGGGTGCGTGCGGCTGGAACTGAAGCCCGAACTCACGCGCGTGTACTCCAGCGGCGATCGTAAAAACGCCTGCTTCAAACTGCGCCCATCGGCAGCGTAAAAGCCGCCGTGCTTACTGCCGTTGGCGAACCAGTAGGCCGAAAGTCGCTTGCTGCCATTTTCCAGTTCGACTGCCAATAAGCGGCCGGCGCGCAGGTATTCGCCGGACGCGTACAACGCTTCGTAGATCACGCGGAAGCGGTCGCCACGGCGCAGATCGCTATGAAAATCGATTTCGCTTTCGAGCGCATCGATCATTTGTTGGGTAACAGCGTCCGGAACCTCTGCTGCATCGGTCGCGCCGAAGAGCGACACGCGCACTTCGCCGGTCTTGAGCTCAACGCGACGCTCAAGCGGGACATCGGCTTCGAAGACACGAAAGCCGGATGCAGCGTCTGCGCTTCGATCAAGCGTCAGGATGCGCGTGGTGGCGAGCGCGCCGTCCAGATCTCCCGCGCTATGCACCTTCAGCCAACGCAGACCGCCATCTGAGGTGATGCTGGCCTGAACGAAGCGGCCGGGCACCAACCGCACCAATGGTCGCGCCAAAGCGTCGGTCTGCGCGAAGCGCAGCGCGGCCGCATCGCTGATGCCAAGCCGGGCGAACAGAGCGGCCAGCGTTTCACCGCGCTGCACGCGCACTTCGCGTAAATGGGTGTCCTCACGCCCGAGCAGGTGCACCACTTGATCCGCTATTGAAGGCGTCTGAACGCTTTCAATCACGGGCTGCATCTGCGATTGATCGAGCTCGAATGCCGCGGGCGCGGCAGCGAGCGCAGCGATCGCAGCGGACAGCGGCAACAGCGAGAAGACAACCGCCAACTCGATACGCTTACGCTTTGACCGCTCTACCTGCTTCCATCGTCGCGATACCAACCGGAACCCGAGTCGCACATCGCATGCAAAAACTGCAAATCGTTTGGATAGAATCGACAATGGCATCTACCAAAAAAAATATTGACCGGAACGAAAAAGCGCACGCATCGGTGCGCTTTTTATCGCGGGCGCGAGTATAGCGGGCAAAATTCGGTCCCACGCTTCGTAGGATGACAGCCCGCAAACAACGCATGCAGTCGAAGAGCAAAACTTACACGGTCGGAGCCGACGTCGAGCATGCACTGGCGCTGGTCAAACGCGGCGCGGATGAACTGCTGGTCGAGTCCGAGTTTGCGCAGAAGCTCGCGCGCTCGGAGGCGACGGGCACGCCGTTACGCTGCAAGCTTGGTCTGGATGCAACCGCGCCGGACCTTCACCTCGGACATACCGTCGTGCTTAACAAGCTACGACAGCTGCAGGACCTCGGCCACACCGTGATTTTTTTGATCGGCGACTTTACCGCGCTGATCGGAGATCCGTCTGGCCGTAACACGACGCGGCCGCCTTTGTCGCGCGAGCAGATCAACGAGAACGCGAAAACCTACTTCGATCAAGCCGGCCTCGTTCTCAGGCGCGACAAGACGGAGATCCGCTACAACTCGGAGTGGTCGGAGCCGCTGGGCGCTGCCGGCATGATCAAGCTCGCCGCCCACTACACGTTGGCCAGGCTGCTTGAGCGCGACGACTTCGCGACGCGTTATCGGGAAAACACTCCGATCGCGATGCATGAGCTCCTGTACCCGCTGATGCAGGGCTACGACTCGGTCGCGCTCGAATCCGACATCGAGCTCGGTGGCACCGATCAACGCTTTAACTTGCTGGTGGGTCGCGAGCTGCAGCGCCAGTACGGTCAGGAGCCGCAGTGCATCCTGACAATGCCGCTGCTCGAAGGGCTCGACGGCGTCGAGAAAATGTCAAAAAGCAAGAACAACACCATCGGCATTACCGAGCCGCCGTTCGATATGTTTTCCAAGACGATGTCGATCTCGGATGAGTTGATGTGGCGCTGGTACGACCTGCTGTCGTTGCGCTCGAACGAGGAAATCGAAGGGCTGAAGCGGCAGGCGCGCGAGGAGGGACGGAACCCGCGCGATATCAAAGTGTTGCTTGCCAAGGAAATCGTTGCGCGGTTTCACTCGGAGCAGGCGGCCGAGATGGCGGCGTTCGAGTTCATGGCGCGCTTTAAGGCGGGCGCGATCCCGAATGAGATGCCGGACGTGACTGTGACGAGCGGCGATGGCGGAATACCCATCGCAACGCTGCTAAAGCAAGCCGGCCTTACGTCATCGACGAGCGAAGCGATACGCAGCATCGAACAAGGTGGAGTGAAAATTGACGGCGAGAAAGTCAGCGACCGTGCGTTGATCGTCAAGCGAGGAACCTACGTCGTGCAGATCGGCAAGCGCAAGTGGGCGCGCGTGACGGTGAGTTAGTTGGTTGACCAGCGGCAGCAGCAGCGGCTGACGCAGCTGCACCGCCTACGTCGTCGGGCACTAAAGTGCCAACCACTGCGGTACTCACAACGCCGGCGGCAAAACAGGGCTAAAGCGCTTTTTCGCTCGACAGCCCCGGCGTCTGCTCCGCTCCTCGGGCGACGCCTCAAAGGCGGCGCATCTGCGCCAGCCGCTGCTGTCGCGACATCGCCTCGTGCGAGATGTTTTTTCTCTTCCCCTCACCCAGAGACAACTGCTCTCGCGCCAGCGTTTGGCGTAGCGGCGCTGCCTTCAGAGTCGTCGCCCGAGGAGCGGAGCGCCAGCGGGGTCTTTAAGGGCCTGCCTGTTTGAGCGCAGCGAGTTTGCAGGCCCGCCGCTGGCGTGAGTACCGCAGGGTCGGCACTTAAGTGCCCGACGACTCAGGCAGCGCCGCTACGCCAAACGCTGGCGCGCTGCGACGGCACGCAACGCCTCACCGTGCGCTGCGGTCGTCATGTGCCCGTAGCTCTCCTGTCGCCTATGATGACCGCCAACATCAGCTTCAGCAGGCGCAAGGAAAACCGATGAAACTATTTAGCGATTCACTCGAAGACGGTAAGCCTATCCCGGTTGAGTTCGCGTTTTGTAAGATCGATCCGGCCAAGCATGCAACGTTGTCGGCTAACCAGAATCCGCACCTTGCATGGGACGATGTTCCGGCGGCGACAAAGTCGTTTGCGCTTATCTGCCACGACGTCGACGTTCCGAGCAAGCCCGATGATCTGTTCAAAGAGGATCGGGAGATACCGTCGTTATTGCCGCGCGTCGATTTTTATCACTGGGTTCTGATCGATATTCCGCCGACGCAGCGCTCGATTGACGCCGGCAGCTACTCGAAAGAAGTGAAGCCGCGCGGCAAGAACGGCCCGGTAGCACCGAACAACACGCGGCAGGGCGTAAACGGCTATACGGATTGGTTCGCCAACGATCACGACATGAACGGTGACTATTTCGGCTACGACGGTCCGTGCCCGCCGTGGAACGACTCGATCGTGCACCGCTATGTGTTCACCCTGTACGCGCTCGATGTCGCTCGCGTGCCGGTCGAGGGTAAGTTCAGCGGACCGGACGTGCTGAAGGCAATCGATGGGCACATCGTCGCGAAGGCGCAGCTGACCGGCACGTACACGCTGAATCCGCGTCTGGCCCTGACGGTCGCATGAAGACCCAGTTGCTGCTGATCCGGCATGGCGAGACCACGTGGAATGCCGAGCATCGCATTCAGGGGCAGCTCGATATTCCGTTGTCGCCTCTTGGCGTCTTGCAGTCTGCGCGTTTGGCCGAATGCCTGGCGAATGAGCCGATCGATGCGGTGTATTCAAGCGGGCAGTCGCGCGCGTGGCTGACGGCCGCACCATTGGCTGCGCGACTCGGTCTCGAAGTGATCGCCGAGCCGAGACTGCGCGAGCGATCTTTTGGCATTTTTGAAGGCCTCACATTGGACGAAGCTGCGGAGCGATATCCACCCGAGTTCAAGAAGTGGCGCGAACGCGACCCAGCGTGGCGGCCCGAAGGCGGCGAAAGCGGTCAACAGCTGATCGATCGCGTGCTGTCGGCGGTGTCGGATATCGGAACAAAGCATCCGAGCCAGACCGTCGTCCTCGTATCGCACGGCGGTGTGCTCGACGTCTTGTATCGCGCAGCGCGCTTGCTCGAATGGCATGCACCGCGAGAACATCAAATGCTGAATGCGGCGATCAATCGACTGACGACGTCTGCTACCCCGTTACAGCTTTCGATTGAACGCTGGGGTGATGTCGCGCACCTGCAAGAATCGCGTGACGAACTGCCCGTGTAGCGTGTTCATCACGCCGCTGTCTGCACTGGCATAATTTCGCCGCCATCTAGGGTCTGCAGACCCCAAATCCGCGTGACTGGCGCCAAGGGTGAGCAACACCCGGGAAGCGCGGACCGATTTTCGCCGTACGCCTGGGCACGATGGCAAGTGATCGATATTCCACTTGCATCCTGCGCGAGGACATCATGTTCAATCGAAGCACGCACACCGTAGAACGGACCGATCCGGACATCTGGTCCGCCATCGAGAACGAACACCGGCGGCAAGAGCAGCACATCGAATTGATTGCGTCTGAGAACTACGCCAGTCCAGCGGTACTTGCGGCGCAGGGCAGCCAGCTGACCAACAAGTACGCCGAAGGCTATCCGGGCAAGCGCTATTACGGAGGATGCGAATACGTCGACGTTGCGGAAACGCTGGCGATTGAGCGGCTGAAGCAATTGTTTGCGGTGCCCGGCGTCGAGATCGCGGCCAACGTGCAGCCGCACTCGGGGGCGCAGGCAAACCAAGCGGTTTTTCTTGCGCTGCTAACGCCGGGTGACACCATCATGGGGATGAGCCTTGCCGAAGGCGGACATTTGACGCACGGCATGGCATTGAACATCAGCGGCAAATGGTTCAAGGTCGTCAGCTACGGACTGAACGATCGCGAGGAAATCGACTACGAAGCGTTGCGCGCGTTGGCGCAGCAGCACAAGCCCAAACTGATCATCGCCGGTGCTTCCGCGTATTCGCTGCGTATCGACTTTGAGCGCTTCGCGGGCGTTGCGCGCGAAGTCGGTGCCTATCTGATGGTCGATATGGCGCACTACGCCGGCCTGATTGCGGCTGGTGAGTATCCGAGCCCGATACCGCACGCCGATGTGATTACATCGACCACGCACAAGACGCTGCGCGGGCCGCGCGGCGGCTTGATCTTGATGAAGCCGCAGTTGGAAAAGGCGATCAACTCGGCTGTATTCCCGGGGCTGCAGGGAGGCCCGCTGATGCATGTGATCGCGGCCAAGGCGGTGGCGTTCAAGGAGGCGTTGTCGCCTGAGTTCAAGTCGTATCAGAAGCAAGTGATGACCAATGCGCGTGTGATGGCCGAAACGCTGGTCAAGCGCGGCATGCGCATCGTTTCGGGACTCACTGAAAGCCATCTGATGCTGGTCGACCTGCGCGCGAAGAACATTACCGGCAAGGATGCCGAAGCGCTGCTCGGCGACGTGCACATCACGGTCAACAAGAACGCGATTCCGAAAGATCCGCAAAAGCCGATGGTGACCAGCGGTATCCGGCTCGGGTCGCCCGCGATCACCACGCGCGGTTTCGGCGAAGGCGAAGCCGAAAAGACCGCGCATTTGATCGCCGACATTCTCGACAGGCCGCGCGACGCTGCGACGCTGGAGCGCGTCAAGCGCGAGGTCGCTGATCTGACGCAGCGGTTTCCGGTGTACGGATGAACAGCCCGGTGGAAAACGTAGCGAGCAGCCCCGAGGTCGCGCCGAGGAGCGGAGGCGTACGGAGAGCTACGTTGAGCACCGCAGGCGCGAGATCGGGGCGCGCAGTAGTTTTGCAGCGGGCTGTCAAGTGAAGTGTCCGTTTTGCCAGTACGCCGACACGCAGGTGATCGATTCGCGCGCATCGGACGAGGGCGCGACGATTCGGCGTCGTCGCAAATGTCTGTCGTGCGAAAAGCGCTTTACGACCTACGAGCGGGTGGAGCTCGCGATGCCGACCATTATCAAGCGAGGCGGCGGGCGCGCGGACTACGACCGCGACAAGCTGCGTGCTTCGATGCTGTTGTCGATGCGAAAACGGCCGGTGCCGCGGGAGGCGGTCGATGAAGCGATCGCGCGTATAGAGGACAAGTTGCTGTCGTCGGCGCAGCGCGAATTGAAGAGCGAGAAAATTGGTGAGCTGGTAATGCGCGAGCTAAAGCGGCTCGACAAGGTGGCCTACATTCGCTTTGCCTCGGTGTATCGCAGCTTCGAGGACGTCGACGAGTTTGCCGAAGTCGTGCGTGAGATTCGGCCGGTGAGGCCGGCAAGAACGGCCGAAGCGACGTTAAAAAGGTATTGAAACCGGGTGCTCGGTCCCAAGATTGTGACCATCGGGCGCATGTGCGGCCCAACACCATCTTGGAGGACACGATGTACCAACTTTCAACCCGACGCGGCGATTCGTTTAATTCGCTGGTCGACGACGCTATTTGCGGACTTTTTTCACCGCGCCAACGTACCTGCGGCACGCCATTCGAATGACGGCGGCCGTTTCGCGCGCACGCATGGACGTGCTCGATAAAGGCGGCAACTACGAAGTCAAAGTCGACCTGCCCGGCATTCGCAAGGACGATATTCACGTAGGCATCGAAGGTGCGCGCGTCTCGATCAACGCCGAGTCCAAAGACTCATCGGAGACGAAGAACGGCACGAACGGGGACAAGATCCTGTACAGCGAGCGCTATACGACCAGCTACGCGCGCAGCTTCGAACTGCCGGCCGAAGTGACCGAAGAAGGCGCCGACGCCCGCTTCGAAGACGGCGTGCTGACGCTGTCGCTGCCGAAGCGCGCACCGACGGTAAGCAAGCGTATCGCAGTCAAGTAATAGCGATCTGAGTCGGGCCGCTGCAGAAGAGCGGCCCTCTGAGTGACGATGCAGAGTGCAAACGCAGCGGCTTAGCCGCTGCGTACACTTTGCACGAATGTATTCCGAGTCCGACCGCGAATTCATGCTGCGCGCGCTGACGCTCGCGCAGCGCGCGGCATTTCACGCAACGCCCAATCCGCGTGTCGGTTGCGTCATCGTGCGCGATGGCCGGGTACTGGGCGAAGGCTTCACGCAACCGCCGGGCTCAAATCACGCCGAAGTCGAAGCCATTTTGGACTCGCGACGCAATGGTCACGACGTGCGCGGCTCGACGGTATACGTATCGCTCGAGCCGTGCAGCCATTTTGGCAAGACTCCGCCATGCTCCACGGCGTTATCCGAAGCCAAGGTGGCGAGAGTCATTGCGGCGGTCGAGGATCCGAACCCGTTGGTGTCGGGCCGCGGTCTGGAGATGTTGCGCAATGGCGGTGTCGATGTGCGCTGCGGCCTGCTGGAGCAGGAAGCCGCCGAAGTGAACTCCGGATTTTTCTCGCGCATGACGCGCGGGCGGCCGTGGGTGCGATTGAAGATCGCGGCGAGCCTAGACGGCAAAACTGCTCTTTCCAACGGAGAGTCGCAATGGATCACGTCCGAGGAGGCGCGTCGCGATGGGCACGTCTGGCGCGCACGAGCGTGTGCGGTGTTGACTGGTATCGGCACGGTTCAAGCCGACAACCCGCAACTTAACGTGCGACTTGTGCAAACTTCACGACAGCCGTTGCGTGTACTGGTCGATAGCCGACTCGACGTCGACCCGGCCGCGCACATCTTTGACGGCGAAGGTCAGGTATTGGTCGCGTGCGCAGTAAAGAAGCCGGCAGCAGAGGCAGCGCTGGCCCAGCGCGGCGCGGAGGTACTGCATCTGCCCGGTGATCGCAGCAAAGTTGACCTGAAAGCATTAATGCAGGCGCTTGCCGCGCGCAGCATCAACGAAGTGCATGTTGAGGCCGGGTTCAAGCTCAATGGATCTATCGTGCGAGCGGGGCTGGCAGACGAACTGCTCGTTTATTTGGCGCCGAGCTTGCTCGGTGAAGCGCAGGGCATGCTGAATCTTCCTGCGTTGTCGGATCTCGCGCACGCGCAGCGCTTGAAGTTTCGCGAGCTGGCGCAGGTTGGCGACGATGTTCGTATCGTCGCGAGGCTGATTCACTGATGTTTAGCGGGATTGTTCAGCGGCGTTGGCCGCATCGTCGACGTCGAGCGGCCCTCCGTCGAAGGGGGTGCTCGACTGACGATCGACGCGCGCGATGTGCCCGAGTTCAAGGTTGACGTCGGTGACAGTGTCGCCGTCGCTGGCGCCTGCATGACAGCTGTGCACGTCGATGGCTCGACGTTCACTGTGGATACTTCAAGGGAGAGCTTGGCGCGGACCTCTGGGCTCGATGCGCCTGGCGAAGTCAATATCGAAACGTCGATGCGGCTCGGCGACGCGCTGGGCGGGCACCTTCTAGCCGGCCATGTCGATGATGTCGGTGAGGTCGTGACCATGGCGCAAGTGCACGAGTCGTGGGAGTTGGTCGTGCGGGTGCCCACTGAGCTGTCGAAATACCTTGCCCCCAAGGGCTCGGTCGCGATCGATGGCGTAAGCCTGACCGTCAATCGGGTGGTCGATACGCCGCGTGGCTGCGAGTTCTCGGTCAACGTCATTCCACACACGTATCGAGTCACGACATTGCGTTCGTTGCGCGGCGGTGATCGCGTCAATATCGAAGTCGATCTGATCGCGCGCTATGTCGAGCGGATGCTGTCGCTTCGGCACGGAAACGCATAAACTCCGCAGCCGATCAGCGAACAGAAAACAAGCACGGGCCATCATGCTTTCAGCCGTTCCCAACCCTGCCAAACCGCCGGGCCGCCTTGCGACCACCACCGAGCTGATCGAGGATATGCGCCGCGGTCACATCGTTGTCCTGGTTGACGACGAGGATCGCGAGAACGAGGGCGATCTGATTTTTGCGGCGGACTTTGTCACGCCGGAGAAGATCAACTTCCTCGCGAAGAACGGGCGCGGCCTGATCTGCATGCCGATCACTGCGGAGCACGCGGCGCAACTGCAATTGGCACCGATGACGACCAATAACCGCACGGTGCACGGGACCAACTTCACCGTCGCGATCGAGGCCGCCGATGGCATCAGCACGGGCATTTCGGCGGCGGATCGTGCACACACGATTCGAGTGGCGACGCGGCCGCATGCCAAGCCATCGGACCTGGTGCAGCCCGGCCACGTGTTTCCATTGGTTGCCGCGCCCGGTGGCGTGCTGATGCGAGCGGGTCACACCGAAGCATGCTGCGATCTGGCGCGATTGGCCGGTTTGAATCCGGCGGCGGTGTTGTGCGAGGTGATGAACGACGATGGCACGATGGCGCGTTTGCCGGACTTGCTGCCGTTTGCGGCCGCGCATGGTTTGCGTATCGGCACGATTGCCGATTTGATTCGCTACCGCGCTGCCAACGAGTCGCTGGTTGAACGCATCTGTACGCGGCGCGTGATGACGCCTGCCGGCGAATTCGAGCTGATTGCGTACCGCGATCAACCGAGCGGCGCCGCTCATCTGGCGCTGCTGCATGGCACGCTCACGCCAGAGCACGAAGCGCTGGTGCGTGTTCACGAGCCATTATCGGTGCTCGATGTGCTCGACATTCAGGCATCGACGCACGCATGGCCGCTGCTGAAGGCGCTCGAGCGGATCGCGCGCAGCGACGGTGGAGTGTTGGTCATGCTGAACTGCGGCGAAGCGTCCGAGGATTTGTTCGCGCGGCTCGATGCAATAACGAGTGGTACCGCGGAAGTCGCGCGCTCAACCACTGTGGATTTGCGCACCTACGGTGTCGGGGCGCAGATCCTGCGCGATCTCGGCGTGCGCCGGATGAAGCTGCTTGCCAAGCCGCGCAAGATGCCCTCGATGGCGGGTTTTGGGCTGCAGGTCACCGGCTATCTTGAAGAGTAACTGCGGGAAGACTAAGCGACGTCGCGCATGGCCAAGGACTTTATTGCCCCTGATTTTGACGGTGACGATCTGCGGATCGGGCTGGTGCAATCGCGCTTCAACGAGTGGGCCGGCCGTGCGCTTGCCGAGTCGTGCATGAACGAGTTGATCACGCTGGGCGTCGACGAGGACGACATCACGCACTTGACAGTGCCCGGATCGTTGGAAATTCCGTTAGCGCTCGCGAAGCTCGCAGCGACCGATGATTTTGATGCGCTGATCGCGCTCGGTTGCGTGATTCGCGGCGACACCTATCACTTCGAAGTGGTCGCCAATGAGTCGGCGCGCGGACTCGCAAGAGTTTCGCTCGAATATGGCGTTCCGATTGCTAACGCCATTTTGACGACCGATACCGACGAGCAGGCGCGCGCACGGGTCGCGGAAAAAGGCCGTGACGCAGCACGCACAGCCGTCGAAATGGCCAATTTGCTGTGGGCGCTTGATGAAAACGGCGCATCCGCTGCCACCAGCGAAGAGTGAGACCAATTTGCAGCCGCCAAGCCCGCCCGTGGGCGCAGCTCGAGGAGCTAAGGGCAGCAGCCGCAGCGCACGTCGCCGCGCCAGAGAGCTTGCGCTACAGGGGTTGTATCAGTGGCTGATCGCGGGCCGCGACGCTGCAACGATTGAAGCGCAGCCGCTCGACGATGGCGAAGCTCAAGCGGGAGCCGACGCCGCGCACTACCGGGAACTCCTCAACGGTGCAATCGATCACGCCGAAGCCTTGCGCGCGCGATTCGCTCCGCACCTGGATCGACCTGTCGACGTTCTGTCTCCGGTCGAGCATGCGGTTCTGCTAATAGCGACCTACGAACTGCAGTACCGGCTCGAGATTCCCTACCGCGTGGTGATCAACGAAGCAGTTGAGCTCGCCAAGAGTTTCGGCGGCACCGACGGGTTTAGATACGTCAATGGAGTGCTCGACAAGGTCGCGGCAGGATTGCGCGAAACCGAGGTTGCCGCGCGAGGTTGATCTGACAGCTCGCGCACACGGTTCCGATGTTTCGATCGGCGAATTTCAGTTGATCGAACGATTTTTCAGACGTTCCGCTCCGGAGGGCCCATACGTTGCGTTGGGTGGCGGTGACGATTGCGCCCTGCTCGCCGGCGCCGCCGGTCAGCACTGGGCGGTGTCGACGGATACTTTGATCGAAGGCGTTCATTTCTTTCCGAACGTCGATCCGGCTGCGCTCGGCCACAAATCACTCGCCGTCGGTCTTTCGGATCTTGCAGCGTGCGGGGCGACACCGCGCTGCTTCTTTCTGGCGATTGCACTGCCTCGTGTCGATGAAACATGGCTCGCGGGTTTTAGCCGCGGGCTGTATGCGCTGGCCGATGCGCATCAGTGCGTTCTGGCCGGCGGCGACACCACGCGCTCGCCAAATGCCGTCGTGATCACGATTACCGTAATGGGTAGCGTGCCCATCGGTAGCGCTCTATTGCGATCCGGCGCACGCGTTGGCGATGACATCTGGGTGTCGGGCGAGCTCGGTGATGCTGCTTTGGGCTTGGCGTTTCGCAGCGGCGAAATCGAGCTACCACCGTCGGACGCGGAGCAAGTGGTTTCCCGACTCGAGCGGCCGACTCCGCGCGTGCGGCTCGGAGAACGGCTCGTCGGCATCGCCAGCAGCGCGATCGATGTTTCCGATGGGTTGGCCGGGGACATGCGCCACATCTTGCGTGCCTCCGCCGTCGGCGCCGTGATCGAATGGGCATGCGTGCCGCGATCGCCGGTGTTGCAGCGGCAGCCGATGTTGATACAGCAACGCTGCGCGCTCACTGGCGGCGACGATTATGAGATCTTGTTCACGGCGGCAGCGAGCCGTCGAGCGGAAATCATCGGGGTGGCAGCGGAAACGGTGTCCGTCACCCGCATCGGTGCCATAACGGCGACCGCTGATCTTGCGGTGCTAGACGAGATCGGAGCACCGGTAGAGACTGCCACGGGTGCTTACGATCATTTTGGACGATGAAGCCTCCGACCGCGTACGTGTCTGTTGACTCGAGAGTATCGCGCCGTGGCGTGCCGGTAGCACCGCGGCCGGTCTTCGGATGAACGACGTCGCGCAAGCGATCGAGCGTCTGGCGCACCGGCTCGGCTCCGCGCTGCGTGCGCAGCATTTGACGTTGGCTACAGCGGAGTCGTGTACGGCCGGCGGCGTCGCTTACGCCATCACCATCGTGCCCGGTTCTAGCGCGTGGTACGACCGCGGCTTCATCACCTACTCGAACGAAGCGAAGATGCAGATGTTGGGTGTTTCGTCTGCCTATTTGCGCGACTTCGGCGCGGTCAGCGAGCCCGTGGCGCGCGCGATGGCGCTCGGAGCGTTGTCACACGGCGTGCACGTGTCGCTGGCGGTGACCGGAATTGCAGGTCCTGATGGCGGATCCGTCGGCAAGCCGGTGGGCACCGTGTGTTTCGCGTGGGCGATTCGCCGCGATCCGTCGAGCGCGCCGTGGGTGAAGACCAGAACCGAGCAGATAATGGGCGACCGCAACGCCGTGCGCACACGAAGCATCATCGTTGCACTCGAAACGCTGATTGGGTTGCTCGAGCAGCGAGAGGACATCTGAGCGCAGGACTGTTCGGGGGATTTGCGCCGCAAAAACGCCGCGCCAACGGCATCGATATTCACGTGCGACACGGCGGCAACGGCCCGCCGCTGTTGCTATTGCATGGCTTTCCGCAGACGCATGTGATCTGGCACAAAGTAGCGCCGCAGTTGGCCGAGCGCTATACGCTGGTGATGCCCGATCTGCGCGGCTACGGAGACTCCGACAAACCGCCGAGCCAAACGGATCACGCGCCATATTCGAAACGCACGATGGCGCTCGATGCGGTAGAACTGATGCGTTCGTTCGGATTCAAGCGTTTTTTTGTCTGCGGCCACGATCGCGGCGGCCGGGTCGCTCATCGGCTTGCGCTCGATCATCCGCAATGTGTCGCGCGCCTGATGGTGCTCGACATTTCACCAACGCTTGCGATGTACGAGCGCACGACGATGGATTTTGCGACGCTGTATTACCACTGGTTTTTTCTGACTCAACCCGAGCCGCTGCCCGAAACGTTGATCGGGGCCAACCCTGGCTTTTATCTGCGCAACAAGCTCGCTGGCTGGGGTTCGAGCGGCACGGCGCTGTTCGATCCGCGCGCGCTGGCCGAATACGAGCGTTGCTTTACGCCTGCGGCGATCCACGCGATGTGCGAAGACTATCGCGCCGCGGCGTCGATCGATCTCGAGCACGACCGAGCTGATGTGCGGGCGGACAAGCGCGTCGAGTGCCCGCTTCACGTCTTGTGGGGTGAGCGCGGCGTCGTCAACAAGCTTTTCACTCCGATCGAAGACTGGCAGAGTCGGTCGCGACACGCAGTATCCGGTCGCACGACGCCGACGGGTCATTACATTCCTGAAGAGGCGTCTGATTTGCTGAGCGCGCAGGTGCAAGCGTTCTTTGCGGATTGATTTTGTAGACTTGCTGATGGGTAGCTTCGTGCTGCATCCCGCGGCTTACGCTGTCGTCGTCGCAACCACGCTCGCTTCGATTCCCGTCGCAGCGGTCGAGGTCTCCGGTAACGCTAGCCGATCGGCAACCGTTTGCACTGTCGAGGTAACGGCGTTGCCGGTGTCGAAGGCACGTCTGCTCGCGTTTGGCAACTATCGCGGTCCGCCGGCGTCACACAATGTCGAAGCGCAGCGTTTTTTCGACCAGGGATTGGTGTTCGGCTGGGGATTTAACTTCGCCGAGGCGGTGCGCTCGTTTCGCGCCGCCGCGCAGTTAGACCCTAAGTGCAGCCTATGCCGATGGGGCATCGCTTGGGCGCTCGGGCCAAGCATCAATCACGACATGCAGGCGGCCGATGTGCCGGTGGCACTCGACGCGATTGTGCAGGCGCGCGTCGCCGCCACGGCCGGTTCGCGCGAGCGCGCGCTGATCGATGCGCTGGCAACCCGCTACTCGGCGCGCACTCGGCGCCGATACCGACCGACTTGCACTTTCTTACGCCGCGGCGATGGCAGCGCTGGCGGACCAACACGCCGATGATGCGGACATCGCGGTGTTGGCCGCTGAGGCGATGATGAACGCGCACGCCTACGACTACTGGCGAATCGACGGCCGGCCGCAGGCGTGGACGCCGCAGATCATTGGCTGGCTTGATCGTGCGCTTGCCTTGGCGCCGGCGCATCCCGGCGCGCACCACTACCGAATCCACTTATTTGAAAATTCGGCGGAGCCTGAGCGAGCAATGGCGTCGGCCGAGCAGCTCGGCACGCTGGCTCCGATCGTTGGTCATCTGGTTCACATGCCGTCGCATATTTTCTTCCGCGTAGGGCGCTATCGCGACGCGGTGGCAGCGAACAATGCCGCTGTCAAGGCGGATCACGAATACGCGGCGGCGACCGGAGCCCGCTCCGATTACGCGATTCACAACTTGCATTTCCTGTGGATTTCTGCGCTGTGGAGCGGCGATAGCGACACCGCCTTGCATGCGGCGGATCAACTTGCTGCTGCGGCAGCTGCAGCGACCGGCCAATGACATGCACGATGGCACACGCCAACACTTTCTGGCGGCGCCTATGCTGACTCAGGTGCGGCTGCATCGGTGGAATCCGCCGCCGCGCGAGGCGGACGCCGGCCCGTATCTGCGCGGGCTAATTCAGTTCACGCATGGCATGACATATGCGGCGCGCGGTGACATCGCCGCTGCGCAGGCCGAGCTTGAGTTGCTGCAACGTTCGTTGCCTACCGTGCGAAGGGCGGACCTAAAGATAAAAAACATCAATCGATCGTCCGATGTGCTGGCTGTTGCGCGCCTGCAGCTGCAATCCGCCATTGCGACCGCGCGGGGAGCGCACGGCGACGCGGTGCGCTTTGCGCGCGCGGCAGTCGCTGCTGAGGATAAATTGGAGCGCGATGATCCGCCTGTGTGGCCGCTGCCAGCGCGACACATGCTCGGCGAAGCGCTGCTACGCACGAACCGCGCCGCCGAAGCACGCAAAGTCTTCAGCGCCGATCTGCAGAGATATCCAAGAAACTGCGTTGCGTTGGCCGGCTTGACTGCCGCCGAACGCAAACAGCGATCATCATTGAGTGCTTCGTTCGACTCTTCGGCGCAGACGTCTGCGCGCCTTTCACACTGTCCTGAGTGACCGCCATGCCTATTGAAGCTTTGGTTTTACTCGGCTTGATCACCCTTAACGGCGTCTTCGCGATGTCGGAAATCGCACTGGTGACCGCGCGCCGCGCGCGGCTGCAGGTGCTGGTCGAGGAGGGCGATCGCGGCGCCGCCGCTGCGATGGCACTGAACACCGAGCCGACCCGGTTTTTGTCCACGATTCAGGTCGGCATTACGTCGATCGGCATTACCAGCGGCATCGTCGGAGAGGCGGCGTTTGCATACCCGTTGAGCCAATGGTTGATCGGTCTCGGCGTGAAGCCCGGTAACGCGAGCCTCGGCGCAACCGTGTTGGTCGTTGTGGTCATTACCTATGTGTCGATCGTCATCGGCGAGTTGGTGCCCAAGCGCCTGGGACAAATCTGGCCGGAAGCGATCGCACGGCGCGTTGCGAACCCGATCAGATGGCTGGCTGCCGCGACACGGCCGTTCGTGCGGTTGCTGTCGTCGTCGACCGATTTGCTGTTGCGGCTGTTCGGCGCGCGCGGCAGGCGTGAAACATCGGTGACCGAAGAGGAGATTCACGCACTGATCCAGGAAGGCTCCGACCACGGCGTTATCGACGAGCAAGAGCGCGCAATGGTGCGCAATGTATTCCGCCTCGATGACAGGCAGATCGCTTCGTTGATGACGCCGCGCTCCGACATCGTGTACATCGATCTGGAAGATTCGCCCGCCGATAATTTGAACAAGGTACTTGAGTCGCAGCGCTCGCGCTTTCCCGTGTGCCGTGGCGGCTTGCGCGAAGTGGTGGGCATCATCAGTGCGAGCAGCCTTTTGCAGCAGACGATTCGAGGTCAAGCGCCGGATTTTTCGAAAGGCTTGGTCGCTGCAGCCTACGTGCCTGAATCACTGACCGGCATGGAGTTGCTCGAGACGTTTCGCTCGTCGACCTCGCATATGGCGCTGGTGGTCGATGAATATGGTGAGATTCAAGGTCTGGTGACGCTGCAGGACTTGCTCGAAGCGATTACCGGCGAGTTCAAGACACCCAGCGTGGACGATGCCTGGGCGGTACAGCGGCACGACGGTTCATGGCTGCTGGACGGATTGATTCCGCTGCCCGAGCTGAAAGACCGGCTGGGATTTGCCGCGGCTCCCGAAGAGGAACTCGGCCGTTACAACACCTTAAGCGGCATGGTGATGCTGTTGCTAGGCCGTGTGCCCCACACCAGTGACGTGACCGAGTGGCAGGGTTGGAGATTCGAGATCGTCGATATGGACAAGCATCGCATCGACAAAGTGCTGGCGTCGCGCTTACCCGAGAAGGCGGTCGAAGATGACGAAAAAGGGAATGATGACGCGGCCGACGTGCCGCGTTGACTTTAGTGGCCTGTAACGGCCAATTCCAGAGTGCCTTGCGCGTCGGGGCGGCCGATTGCTTTGTCGCTCGCCTTGCGAATATGCGTCGGCTATTCGACGCGGCTCGCTTCGCGCACTCGGCACGCCGCGGACGCGCCTTTCCCTCCGGAATCGACTGTTACAGGCCACTACGCCGTGGCGAGGCGGTAACGATTGATTTCGTCGCGCACTTTCTGCGCTGCGCGGCTTGCGGCCGCGGCGAAATCATCTTTGCCCGACGCATAAATGATCGCGCGCGATGAATTGACGACGATGCCAGTGCCGTCGGCGGTTTGCCCGGCTCGCACGCTTGCTTGCACATCGCCCCCCTGCGCGCCTATGCCAGGCACGAGCAGCGGCATTTCGCCGGCAAGCTCTCGCACTCGGGCGAGTTCGCGCGGGTAAGTGGCGCCGACCACCAGGCCCAACTGCCCGCCGCGATTCCACTCGACCGCGAGCCGCGCAACGCGCTCATACAACCGCTCGCCTTCCACTTTCAGCATCTGTAAATCGTCCCCGCCGGGATTGCTAGTGCGGCACAAGAGGAATACGCCGCGATCGGCGTAAGCCAGATAGGGCTCGATCGAATCGAGGCCTAGATAGGGCGACAGTGTCACGGCGTGCGCGTTGTAGCGCTCGAAGACTTCGCGCGCGTAGTGCTGCGCAGTCGACGCCATGTCACCGCGTTTGGCGTCGAGAATCACGGGGACCGCCGGGTGTGCCGCGCGAATGTAAGCGATCAGACGTTGCAACGCGTCTTCGCTGCCGGTCGATGCGAAGTACGCGATCTGCGGTTTAAAGGCGCATACGAAATCGGCGGTCGCATCGACGATCGAAGTGCAGAACTCGAAGATCGAATCATCGCGGCGGTGCAATTGCTCGGGAAAGCGAGCCGGGTCGGGATCGAGCCCAACGCACAGCAGCGTATCGGCTGCGCTCCAGCGCGCCTTCAGCATCTCGACGAACGTCATCCATCCTCCGCCGCGGGAATTTTACAGACCGGAGTCCGCTCAGTTCGCCGGCTTTCGAAACAACTCTATGCGTTCCGGTGTCGGCGGATGTGTGGACAGGTACGTCGGCCAGTCGCTCTTCGGGCCGCGCTTGTCGTGAGCTTTCTGCATACGCTCGAACAGCGTTGCCAATGACCCGGTCGATATGCCGTTCGCACGCAACAAGTCGACGGCATACAGATCGGCTTCACGCTCCATCGCGCGTGAGTAATCGAGATCGATCAATATGGCCGGCAGCGCAGCCAAGACTGTGCTGACATCGCCGAAGAGCACCGCCGCCGCGGCACCGACCGCCGCGCTCGCGAACAGGCGGCGCATCAAGTGGCGGCGCTCGATATGCCCGAGCTCGTGCGCCAGCACGCCTAATACCGCGTCATCATCGGGCGCAAGCTCGACCAGTTCGTCGGTGACGTAAATTACGCCCCCCGGCAACGCGAGCGCGTTCGGTCCGATTTTTGAGGCGCGAAAGCGGATCGCGTAGTGTCGTCCATCTTCCGGCGCGATCGCTTCGAAGCGATCCGTTAATGCGTCGCGCCGCTCGTTCGACAACTGCGTCGTCGAAAAAACGCGCTGCTCGAGAAACGCGATCGCTTCGCGGCCAAGCCGCTCTTCCCAGGCTAAAGGCACTTTAGTTGCGGCGTATTCAGCAGCGACAGGCAACACCCACTGATAGGCGACGAACAGAAACCCAATCAGGCCAAACACCGCTACAAAAGCGCCGCGCCATCGGTTCTGCCATGCGACGACGAATGAATCGCGATGACCGGAAGCAGCCAGGATCTGCGAGAAAGCCGCGTTATCGGCAATCTCGCAAAACGCCCCGTCAGCGAGAGTCACGATCCTCGGCGCGTGCGCCAGTGGCTCGGAAACGCGCAGCTCAGAGACCGGCACGCGCCGCGTTATGTCATCGCCGACGATGTCGAGATGAGCTGTTGTCGACTGACAGCCGTACTGCGCGAGCGCGCGAGGTGCGCCCATCAAAGTAGCGCGCATCGACTGTGTTCACAAACCAATGTCGAAATCGAACAGATCGGCTGCGCCTTCGCCGGTGGCCGCAACCTGGTCGACCGATGCGCTACCCAAAAACTGATCCATGCCGGTGACCGTAACTGCGGTGACTGATTCAAGGCGGTACTTATGACTGCGAATCACCGCGAACGGCGTGAATAATCCGAGCGTAACGATCAGCAACACGATATTGACCAGGTAAATGCGCGCCATCGGCAACACGCGAGCGTTGCTTCGGAAACTGACTTCGCCCACGGTCGTATGGTTCCAGACTCGGTTTTGTATCAGCACTACAAAGGCGGCAAACAACAGAAAGTAGGCAGCGTAAATCGCAATGATCAGCAAAAGCAGGCCGATGCCGAAGGTGCTTGCGTCAGCGCCCGAACTGAAGATTCCGGCACCCGCCGCAGCAAAGACGACGCTGAAGATGACACCGATGCCGAGGGACACTGCAAACACGATTCCATAGACGGCGTAAAAGTTTCCGGCGGTCGCGGTGAAGCGCGCTACTGCGGACCCTAAGAGGGTATTGCCGTGCTGATAACGCTTGAATCGGTAATGCAAATACGGCAGCAATACAAGATAGATAAAAGTCGCCAATCCGAGCAGTGCGGTGAGCCAAACCGGGGGCGCGGCTTTGTCTTCCGCGTAAAAGCCGAGCAATGCAAAAGGCACGACAAAAAATATCAACGGCGCTGCGATCAAATAGATTTCAGCGAGCCCGCCGACAAACTGAAAGTGAATGCCGCGATAACTCGAATAGCGTGCTCGGAATCGCAGCGACTGGCGGATCAACCACGGGAATATCGCCGCCAGAAACGCCAGCGTAACTACGCCCGCGATCAATGAAAGTTGAAAGCTGAAGTTGTAGGCGATAAGCAGGACCAGCGCCACCAATCGGCCCTTCAAAATGGCGATCGGCGAGCCGTGATAATCGAACGATGAATCGGCGATCTGCGTATTGCGGTACATGTACTTCAAGCGCCGCACTTTTGCCCACGCCGAGTAGATGCCGAGGGTCACGATCGTCAGCAACAAATTGACGATCCATATCCTGAAGTATTCGCTGCCAGTTCCCAGAAAGCGCACCGGATAGTCGGTCGGAGCTGCAACGGAGGCCGGTGACGGCCAGGGTGTTGCGGGCAGTTCGTGCATGACTATCCCCTCTCGTTCTTGTGGCCGCTTTGTAGCCGACTGCAGACACGACGGCAATCGCCGGACGAAAAAAAGCCCGCCGAAGCGGGCTTTGGTTTCTGCTCGAAGGACGCACGAGCAAGCAAAACGTGTCAGGGCTAGGCGGCCGGGCGAAGACAGTACGTGTGAGGTACGGCAAGCCCGGCCAACAACGCCCTGGCGCGTTTTGCGCCGCTCGTTACATGTCCATACCGCCCATGCCGCCCATGCCACCCATACCGCCCGGCATGCCGCCACCGCCTTGTTTTTCTTCGACGAGCTCGGCAACCATTGCGTCGGTGGTGAGCATCAAGCCCGCAATCGACGCGGCGTTCTGCAGCGCCATCCGGGTAACCTTGGTCGGATCGAGCACACCCATGCTGACCAGGTCGCCGTACTCGTGCGTCTGGGCATTGAAGCCGAAATTGCCCTTGCCGTCAGCAACCTTGTTGACGACAACGCTCGGTTCTTCACCGGCGTTCTCGACGATCTGGCGCAGCGGTTCTTCCATTGCGCGCAACACGATCTTGATACCGGCGTCCTGATCCGCGTTGTCGCCCTTGACCTTCGCCACCGCCTGCTTGGCGCGGAGAAACGCGACTCCACCGCCTGCGACCACGCCTTCTTCGACGGCAGCACGCGTCGCGTGCAGCGCATCTTCAACGCGCGCTTTCTTTTCTTTCATCTCGACTTCGGTAGCGGCACCGACCTTGATCAACGCCACACCGCCGGCCAGCTTGGCGACACGCTCTTGCAGCTTCTCTTTGTCGTAGTCGCTGGTCGCTTCTTCGATCTGCGCACGGATCGCCTTGACGCGGGCTTCGATTGTCTTCGGGTCGCCAGCGCCGTCGATCAGCGTGGTGTTTTCTTTCGCGGCTTCGACGCGCTTGGCCTGGCCCAGGTCGTTCAATGTCGCTTTTTCGAGCGTCAGGCCGACTTCTTCGGCGATCACGGTGCCGCCGGTCAAAATGGCGATGTCTTCAAGCATCGCTTTGCGACGATCACCGAAGCCCGGCGCCTTGACGGCCACGGTTTTCAGGATGCCGCGAATGCTGTTGACGACCAGCGTTGCGAGGGCTTCGCCTTCGACTTCCTCAGCAACGATCAACAACGGACGTCCGGCCTTTGCGACCTGCTCGAGGATCGGCAGTAGCTCGCGAATGTTGCTGATCTTCTTGTCGTGCAACAGCACGTACGGATTCTCGAGAACTGCGCTCTGCTTGTCGGGCTGATTGATGAAGTAGGGCGACAGGTAGCCGCGGTCGAACTGCATTCCCTCGACGACTTCAAGTTCGTTGTTCAGCGACTTGCCGTCTTCGACGGTAATCACGCCTTCCTTGCCGACCTTGTCCATCGCATCGGCGATGATCTTGCCGATTTCTTCATCGGCATTGGCTGAGATTGCGCCGACCTGCGCGATTTCTTTGCTGGTGGTCGTTGGCTTCGATAGCTTCTTCAGCTCATCGATGGCCGCCACAACCGCCTTGTCGATGCCGCGCTTCAGGTCCATCGGATTCATTCCGGCGGCGACGTACTTCATGCCCTCGGAGATGATCGATTGCGCCAACACCGTGGCTGTGGTCGTGCCGTCACCCGCGTTGTCAGACGTCTTCGACGCGACTTCCTTGACCATCTGCGCGCCCATGTTTTCGAACTTGTCTTTCAGTTCGATTTCCTTGGCGACCGAGACGCCGTCCTTGGTGACGGTGGGTGCACCAAAGCTGCGTTCGAGAACAACGTTGCGGCCTTTCGGGCCCAACGTTACCTTCACTGCGTTGGCAAGGATGTTTACGCCACGCACCATCCGATGGCGCGCGTCATCGCCGAAAAAAACTTGCTTGCTAGACATAAGAGAAATACTCCAAAAAAGTTTTAGTTGCCGGTCGCGCAAGCGATCCGGCTTATCTGGGTATGGGCGTTATGCAATAACGCCCATCAGATCTTCTTCGCGCATGACCAGCAGCTCTTCGCCTTCGACCTTGACGGTCTGGCCCGAGTACTTGCCGAACAGCACACGGTCGCCGACCTTGACGTCGAGCGTATTTATTTTGCCGCTGTCATCGCGCTTGCCGGGGCCGACGGCGACGATTTCGCCCTGGTCGGGTTTCTCGGCGGCGTTATCGGGAATGACGATGCCGGAAGCGGTTTTACGCTCCTGGTCCAGGCGTTTGACGATCACTCGATCGTGCAAAGGACGGATCTTCATAGGTTCTCCACGTTGATTGAAATCTCTCGAAAATCGAGAAGGGCTAAAAATTAGGGAAGCGGATCATGCCACTTATTAGCACTCTCTGCCTACGAGTGCTAATAGTAAGGGTCGCCAGTGCCGTCTTCAAGCCGTAGGTGCCGCAAGTTCGGAAGAGGCCGTCGACCCCGCCGTTTGCGTACCAAAGCTGCTCACCTGTCGCACCGAAGTGACCACTAACGTTGAATATGAGAGGGTGCTGGCTTACGGCGCATTTCCGAGCGTCCCATCGGATACGCAAATGCGCTACACGGTTGCGGGACGCCGTGCCGAAGATAGGCAGTTAACCGTAATGGGGTATTAAGTGGCCATCGATCTACCGCTTCGGCTTCCACAGCACTGGCTGGGCTCCGCCGCGCCCAAAGGCAAGGGACCGAACAACACGCTGCGGTCCTTTGTCAACAGCGTGATGAGCTACACCAAGATGGATGTGCCGACGGTCGAGTTGTTCGAAACCGCGGTCACGTTCGAAGCCGAAGCACAGCGATCCATTGTCGGCGCATCAGTCCCTGTCGAAGACATTCGGCAAGAAGGCGGGCGTCACTTTCGTGTTCCGCGCCGACACCGCGAGCCAAGGCCGCTATTGGGTCTACTCGGCCGATCCTTGGCTTGAGCCGCCTGCAGAAGCCATTAGCGCTCTCGCTCCGAAAAGAATCGTCCTGCAACTCTGCGAAGGGCTCCCGTACCGCTTTGCGCTTGAGGCTTGTGTGGGACGCGAGAAGATGGTCGCCGGCGAGAAAGAGGTCGAGCCATTTCGCACGCCGCAGGAGGTCGAGTCGTGGATCAAGGCGATGGGACCCAAGTTCGGTTTCAAGCCGGATTTCTTCAACGTCGCCATCAAAGAGCTGCAGTTTCCGTATGGCGATCGCACGGTCAAGTTGCCGTACGCGTCGATCGAAGGCGTACTGCAGGTTACCGACGCGGACCTGATAAAGCGGCCGCTGTTGCGTGGAATCGGTTCGTATCGCCGAGTCGGCTTGGGATTGCTGCAGCTATCCAACTAGTCGCAACACAACACTTGAAAGACGGCGCTGCAGGCGCCGTTTTTCATTGCTCGCGCCCCACTAGACTCGCGGTTGGAAATTCATGCCGTGCACGATCGAGATGAAGCTATTGATCGCTGTTAAAGCTTTCGGTGTTGGCGGTAACGGCCTTGCTGACGTTTGCCTCATCAAATGCGGTGAGCGCGCAGCCAGCGCAAGCCTTCGTTTTGCCCGATGCGGTCGAGGCCGCTTTAAGAGTGGCCAATGTGCCGCTGTCCGCAGTCGGTGTCACCGTAGTGCCTTTGTCCGGTCCGGGCTTGACGCTGACGGCGAACGAGAACCAGCCGATGAATCCGGCGTCGACGATGAAGTTGGTGACGACGCTTGCCGGTCTTGAACTGCTCGGCCCGCAGTATCAGTGGCGCACCGATCTGCTGAGCGCGGCACCGTTGAGAAACGGCGTGCTCGAAGGCGATCTGTGGCTGCGCGGCAGCGGCGACCCGCAATTGGTCATCGAAGACCTGTGGCTGCTGGTGCAGCGATTGCGCGGCGCCGGGGTGCGGGAGATTCGCGGCAATTTGATGCTCGACCGCAGCGCGTTCGAAGTCGCACAGCATGACCCCGGTGCCTTCGATGGCGAGGCATTGCGTCCGTACAACGCGGGGCCCGATGCGCTGCTGCTCAACTACAAGGCGGTCAGCTTTCACTTCACTGCCGATCTGGAAAACAGGCAAGCGCGCGTGTATGCGCTGCCTACGTTGGCCGGCATGGTGACGCCTGCCACCGTGCGCGGGGCAGATGGGCCGTGCAACGACTGGCGCGCACGGCTCGGTGGCGATTTCACCGATCCGCTGCGGCCGGCGTTCCGTGGTGCGTACCCCCTCTCGTGCGGCGATAAGGTCTGGCATGTCAGCGTGCTCGACATCGGTCAATATGCCGAAGCGTTGTTTCGCTCGCTGTGGGATTCGAGCGGCGGCGTGTGGCGCGGACGAGTACGCGACGGCTCGGTGGTGCCGCCCGATGCCAAGCGGCTGGCTCAGCACGAGTCGAAGCCGCTCGCCGAAGTGATCCGCGACATCAACAAATACAGCAACAACGTGATGGCGCGGCAATTGTTTCTGACGCTGGGAGCCGAAGCGAGCCGGAGGCCCGCGAACAAGGAGCGCGCGCAGCGCGTAGTAGGCGACTGGCTCGTAGGTAAGAGCTTGGATCGGCGCGAGTTCGTGCTTGAAAATGGAGCAGGGTTATCGCGGGTCGAACGCTTGACCGCGGCTGGGCTTGCACGGCTGCTACAAAGCGCGTTTGCGTCGCCGTTGATGCCGGAGTTCGTCTCGTCACTGCCGATCGTCGGCATCGACGGCACAATGCGCCGCCGAAGCGCGGCGGCGGGCTCAGCGCATATCAAAACGGGACTATTGGCCGACACGCGCGCAATCGCAGGCTACGTCCTGGCGGCGAGTGGCAGGCGCTACGCGGTGGTCGCCTTTATCAATCACCCAAACGCAGGCGCCGGCCAGCCGGCGCTCGATGCGCTACTTAATTGGGTGTACGCGCAGGGTTAGAGGCTGTGCAGAGCAGCGTACTTGATCGTGCAGCCGTAGGCCTGGCTGTTTGTTTTCGACACGGGCTTGCCCGACTTGGCGTCGGTCAGTGCGGCGACGACGTAGTTGGTCGCCGTCTTGACGTCGGCTACGTTGGTGCTGCGCTTGTCGTCGATCGCTCCGGCATACACCAGCGTTCCGTTCGGATCGATCACGTACATGTGTGGGGTGACTCTGGCGCCGAATGCGCGGCCCACTTCGCCCTTGGCATCCATTAGTACTGCGGCAGGGGCGGCGTTGTGTTGCTTGAACCAGGCAGCCAGTTTGGCCGGCGGCATGTAGTCCGAGCTGCTCTCGTTGGTCGAATTGATCGATAGCCAAGCAACGTCCTCTGCGCCGAAGCGTTTTTGCAGCGCCTGCATGTTGCCGCTGTCGTAGTGCTTTTGAACAAACGGGCAGCCGGGGTTGTTCCATTCGAGCACGACGTACTTGCCTTTGAAATCCGCCAATGAAACCGGTTTGCCGGCCACGTCCGTCGCGCGAAAACTCGGCGCGGGCTGTCCGATTGCAGGCGCTGCGTTCGCAATCGAAGCGACCGACGACGCCAACAAACCGGCAGCAAACCAATGAATCATCTTCATTTTGAGGTCTCCTTCATCTTGTCCAGCGCAGCTAGGACGATGCCTTCGGTCAAAAGTTCGGGCAGAACCGAAGCCTCGCCCTTGCGATCGTAAAGCACGTATAGCGGAACGCCGTTGCGTCCGAATTGTGCCAGCGCCTGCGTGATCTTCTCGTCGCGATTGGTCCAGTCGGCGCGCATCAGCACGATATTGTCTGCCGCGAACCGTGTCTTCACGTTGTCGGCGCGCAGTGCGACTCGCTTGTTGACCTGGCACGTGACGCACCAGGCGGCGGTGAAATCGACGAACACGACTTTGCCTTCGGTTCGAAGCTGCGCCAATTTTTCCGGCGAATATTCGGTCCAGCCCGCATCAGCCGTTGAGCGTGTGCCAGGGGCCAGCGCTTCGCTGGTGGCGATCGGCGCAAACGTCAACGCGGTCAGCATGCCGCCAACCACGGCGACCCAGCGAAATACGCGCGCACCACGTTGCGATAGTCCGAGCGCCCATAGTGTGAAGCCCACTGCCACCAAAACACCGAGCGCGAGAGCAACACCGCCGGCGTCGACTTGCTGGGCCAACACCCACAACAACCAGACGCACGTCGCAAACATCGGGAACGCCATGAACTGCTTGAATAATTCCATCCACCGTCCGGGCCGAGGCAGCTTTGCCAACAGGCTCGGGAACAATGTCAGCAGCACATAGGGTGCGGCCATCCCGACACCAAGCGCGGCGAATACCGATAGCGCGATCACCGCAGGCTGTGTGATCGCGTAACCCAGTGCCGCGCCCATGAACGGCGCGGTGCACGGCGAAGCGACGATGACCGCCAGCACGCCGGTACCGAAGCTGCCGCGCCAGTCTGATTTGTGTGCCAGCGCGTCGGCTGCCTTCAAGTTGGCAACACCGGTGGCCATCGTGAATTCGTACACGCCAAGCAAATTCAAGCCGATGGCGAAGAACAGCACGGTCAATGCGGCGACGACCCACGGCGTTTGCAGTTGAAAGCCCCATCCGAGCGCACTGCCTGCCTGTTGCAATCCGATCAGCAATGCGGCGAGCAGCACGAACGAAAGCACCACCCCGACGGCAAACGCAACGCCGTGCGCGGCCATCGGCCCCGAGTGTGTGCGATGCTGCGCGAGGCCGATCAGCTTCAGCGACAACACCGGGAACACGCACGGCATCAGATTCAGGATCAATCCGCCGAGGAACGCTGTGCCCAGTGCGGCCAACAGCGACATCGACGAGCCTGCACCTGCTGCGCTGGTAGCACCGGCCGCGGCGCCAACCGCACCGGCCGACAGCGGCGCTTGTACGACGCTGGCCCACCCGTTGGCATAGGCCGGCCCGCCATTAGCAACCACTACGCCCTTTAATGTCTTGAAGTCGGGCGCGATCGGTTTGGCTGCGGTCAAATAAATCGCAGACTGGCCGCCTTCGCTTTTCAACGCCTGCGGCGCAGCCGCTTCGATACGGCCTTCTTCGAGAGGGAAGAATTCGAATTTGTCGAGCGTCTTACCGGCGGGTGGTGACACCGCAACGCGAATTCGATTCCCATCGATACTCGCGCTCGCGGCAAGCGCGGATGTGGGTACACGTGCTTGCGCTGCCTTGAACAGCGCGGCCGACGACGACGGCGCCGCCTGCGGCTTGACCGGCAACGTCAACTTCACCTGCGCATCGCCGGGAATGCAAACGTCCTTGCACTCGAGCCACGACGCCTTTGCATTCAGCGTCACTGGTGTGCCGGCCGGAAGGTCAGCCGGGACTTGCACGGTCGTCAGCAGCAGTGTTTCGCCCTCGTAACCGAAATTCATCAACGGCCCGACCGGCAACCGCTTCGGATGCGGCCAGGCGATCGGGCCGGCGTTAAAGCCCGCAGGCAGCTGCCATTTGATTTGCGTCGGCAACCCTGAGTCGCCCGGCACCTGCCAGTATGTGTGCCATTCGTTTTCATGCTTCAGGCGCAAGCCAACGGTCAGCGGTTGACCCGGAACGATCGCGTCGGTAGCCGCGATCAATTCGGCATCGACGTGTTTTTCAGGCGCGCCAAAGCGTGGCAGCGATTGGCCTGCGGCGGACGTTGCGACGACTGCGGCAAGGGTGAATGCGAGGGCTCGTTAACTAAGCGGCATGGTCTTTCGTCTAACAATTAACAATCAAGTTCCCGTCTTTCGAGCCCCGATGGGTCGTCCGCTTAGCGGATCTCCGCGAAAGCTTCTTCCGCAGCAGCGATAGTCGCATCGATCACCGCATCATCATGCGCCATCGAGACGAAGCCTGCTTCATAGGCCGACGGCGCGAGATATACGCCGCGCGCCAGCATTGCATGAAAAAACCGCTTGAATCGTTCGATATCGCACGCCATTACGCCGGCGTAACGGTCGGGCACTGCGGCGGCGAAGTAAATGCCGAACATGCCACCGACGCTATCGCCAGAAAACGCTAAGCCAGGCGCACTGCGTTTTGCAGCTGATACGAGACGATCGACCAGCGTGCGCGTGCGCTTGCCAAGCTCTTCGTAGAAGCCGGGGCGGGCAACTTCCTTCAATGTTGCCAGGCCGCAGGCAACCGCCACCGGATTGCCCGACAAAGTGCCGGCCTGATACACGTTGCCAAGCGGCGCCAGGCGTTGCATCACTTCGCGCTTTCCGCCGAAAGCGGCCAGCGGCATGCCGCCGCCGATCACTTTTCCGAGCACCGTGACGTCGGGATCGATCCCGTACAGCGCTTGCGCGCCGCCCGCCGCAACACGAAATCCCGACATCACTTCGTCGAAGATCAGCAATGCGCCGTGTGCGCTGCACTGCTCGCGCATCGTGCGCAGAAACTCGGGTGTCGCACGCACCAGGTTCATGTTGCCCGCGATCGGCTCGACGATGACGCATGCAATGTCGTCGCCATGCTGCTTGAAGGCATCCTGCAGTTGCTGCGCGTCGTTATAGTCGAGCACAAGGGTGTGCTGCGTGATCTCGGCCGGCACACCGGCGCTGCTGGGGTGACCGAAGGTCAGCAGCCCGGAGCCGGCTTTGACCAGCAAGCTGTCGGCGTGGCCGTGATAGCAACCCTCGAACTTGATGATCTTGCGCCGGCTGCCGTCGCCCGCCGCGCCTCTGGCGAGACGGATCGCACTCATCGCCGCTTCGGTGCCTGATGACACCAGTCGTACCTGCTGCATCGACGGTACGCGTTCGATCAATGCTTCGGCCATTTGTATCTCGGCTTCGGTCGGTGCGCCGAATGAGATTCCGCGTGGCAAAGCGTCCTGAATTGCCCGCATCACTGCAGCGTGTGCGTGGCCCAGGATCATCGGCCCCCACGACCCGATGTAATCGATGTAGCGCGCACCTTCCGCATCCCAGAAGTAAGGGCCGGCGGCGCGTGCGATAAAGCGGGGCGTGCCGCCGACCGAGCGGAACGCGCGCACGGGAGAGTTGACCCCGCCGGGAATCGAGCGCTGCGCGCGTTCAAATAGTTGTTCGTTGCTCGTCATGCTGGATTTTTCCCTGGTCGAATCGCCGTATCAGCTCGTGTACTGCTTGCGCCGGATTCTCTGCGCCGAAGATCGCGTCGAGTACTGCTGCTGCATGAGCGCCGGCGGCTGCGACCGTCGCCACGTTATCCGCATCGATGCCGCCGATCGCGATAATGCGCCGCTGTGGCCATGTAGCCCGTGCTTCGGACACCAGCGCCAGCGGCGCGCGTACGGCGGCAGGCTTTGTTACGGACTCGAATATCGAGCCAAAGGCTACCGCGTCGGCACCGGCCGCGATTGCAGCGCGCGCGCGGTCGAGCTGGTTGTAGCAGGACACGCCCAGCAGCTGATCCGGCAGTCGGCGCCGTGCGTGTGCCACATTGCCATCGTCGCGGCCTAGATGCACGCCGTTTGCACCCGAGCGCATCGCGATGTCAATGCTGTCGTTGACGATCAACAGTGCGCCGGCGGCACGCGTCAATGCGGCGAGCCGATATGCGCGGTCGAGCCTCTGCGCATCGTCGGCCGTCTTGTCCCGATATTGAACGGCGCGCACTCCGGCGTCCAACGACTGCTCGACGACAGCGAGCACACTATCGAAGCCGCGCGCGCCCGAGTCTGGAGTCAGCAAATAAATGCCGGCCAGACGTGTCGCTTCAAGCGCCATCGAAGTGCATCTAGGCGATCACAGACCAAGGACGTGCGATCGATCGAAACGCGATGCCGCACACGGCTAAATTAGTCACGCAAAATGGGTAGCGGTAAGTGGGTAGCGGATATCTGTGATGCCACGTTATGATCACCCGCTAACCTATTGATTTTAGCCGTCGACTTCGTTTTTGCGCCGGCTTTCGTTTGTTGGGCACCATGACGACCGACGTGGCGATGAGAACCTGGATGTGTCTCATCTGTGGCTGGATCTATGACGAGGCAGCGGGGGTTCCGGAAGCAGGAGTGGCGGCTGGGACGCGATGGGAAGACATTCCTCCGAATTGGACGTGCCCCGAGTGTGGAGCGCGCAAAGAAGATTTCGAAATGGTTGAAATCTGACCTGGGAACCTCGGTATTCGGCGCTGAGCGCGAGCCATTGTCGCGTACAACGCAGGCTCGGTGACAAGCGTGAAATGGGTAGCAGCAGATGGCGACTCAGGACCTTTCGGAAATCCGCGGAAAGAAAGTGATGGTGATCGACGATTCGAACACCATCCGTCGCAGCGCGGAAATTTTTCTATCGCAAGCGGGCTGTCAGGTGATACTGGCGCAGGACGGCTTTGAGGCGCTTTCGAAGATCAACGATCACCAACCCAACATTATTTTTTGCGACATCTTGATGCCGCGGCTTGATGGCTATCAGACATGCGCGCTGATCAAGCGCAGTCCGCGCTTTCACAAGACGCCGGTGGTCATGCTGTCGTCAAAAGACGGATTGTTCGATCGAGCGCGCGGGCGCATGGTCGGCTCCAGCGAATACCTGACAAAGCCGTTTACAAAGGACAGCCTGCTGACTGCCGTACGACAGCATTCGATGAATTGAGAATCGAAGCTGTTGGCCGAGGGGAGAGCCATGCCAATCAAGAAAGTATTGATCGTCGATGATTCACCGACGGAGCGTCATGTGTTGACGGAAATGCTGACCAAGCAGGGGTACTCCGTATCGACCGCGGAGAACGCGGACGAGGCAATGATCAAGGTCAGGACATTGATCCCGGATCTGATCCTGATGGACGTGGTGATGCCCGGGCAGAACGGCTTTCAGTTGACGCGCGCGCTCTCGAAGGATCCAGTGACCCAGAACATTCCGATCATCATGTGCACCAGCAAGAACCAGCAGACCGATCGCATCTGGGGACTGCGGCAAGGTGCGCGCGACTACGTCGTCAAGCCGGTCAAGGCCGATGAGTTGCTCGAGAAAATCGCCGCATTTAACTAGTCAATGAGCTAGGCACAAAGCGACATTCAAATTATGGCCACCAGCGCTGAAGCCACCAACCGGCAGCTCGTCAAACTGCGTGAATTCTCCACGCAGCTGGCGCAGCGTTTAAAGGAGGCTCCGAACAAGCCGACCGAGCCGACGCGTCTTGCGATTCGTATCGGGTCAGAAAACTATTTGATCGAAATGGCATTGGCCGGCGAGATTGTCAGCCTGCCCGACATCACGCCGGTGCCCTGGACGCGACCCTGGTATCGCGGGCTGGCCAACGTCCGCGGAAGGTTGATCGGTGTGGTCGATCTGTTGCACCTGATGGGCCGTGAACCTCTGACGCCGGACCAGACACAGCAGGTTCTCGTGTTCGGCGAAGTGCTCGGCGTGAACGCCGGCATTCTGGTGACGCGCGCTTTTGGCATTCGAAACCTGAAGGATCTAACGCCGCTCGATGGCACGTCACCGGCCGGCCGAGCCAGTTGGGAGCACGTGCGCTACCGAGACAACGAGGGATTGGCGATGACCGAGCTCGAATTGCGCGAGCTGGCCACGTCGACGCATTTTGCGTCGATTGCAGTATGAGTGGCGCATAACGCAACAACGGGAATGAAAACGGCGACCGCGACATGCGGCGATACGATGCCGCTCGACTTTGAGCGGCACATGGTGTACGGCGGAGCTGTAGCGGCGGAGGGTTAAATGGCACTCGACATGGGACCGGTGATCAGCAAGAAGAGACCGAAGGAGCGATTGAGCCGTAATCGCGGCGAATCGTTCCGAGCGTCGACCACGTTAGACACGATATCGCCACGTACGACTATGGCCGAGCCAGCGCCGAAAACGGTCATGCTCGAGCGCGCGGGTAGCAGCGGCCGGGCGATGCGCTTTATGGACCGCCTGATCGAAATGCGGCTGCCGGTGATCGGCAACAAACCGGTCAATTCGCAGGTGCAGATCCTGTTGGCCTTGCTCGTTACCTGCCTGCTGATCTTTGTTCTCCTGCTCTTCATCGATAACCGCGCGGCCGCCAACGGCGCGATGCAGATCGAGATCGTCGGCGACACGCTGATGCACACGCAGCGGCTGGCGAAAGCGGCGCCGAACGCGGTTGGAGGCAACCGTAGTGCATTTACCGAAGTCAAGGAAAGCCGCGACGCGATTGCCGGCAACCTGGAAGCATTGATGAAGGGCGACGAGAAGCGTGATCTGTCGGCCACGGGCAGCGACACCATCAAGCCTGAACTGGAAAAGTTGTTGGGTAACTGGCGCGCGAGCGAGTCGGCGGCGTCGGTCATCCTGGGTAATGAAAAAATACTGTTGGCGTTCGGCGACGTGATCAAGAAGATCAACGATGCGAGCCCGCGCCTGCAGCAGCTGACCGAAGAAATCATGGCGCTGAAGCTGCAGGTGGGCGCGCCTGCGCGCGAGATCGCCACCGCCGGCCAGTTGGTCACGCTGACGCAACGGCTCGGCAAGAGCGCCAATTCGCTGGTAGCGGGCAATGTGGCGAATGCTGAAGTTGCGCTAACGCTCGGCCGCGACATCAATCAGTTTCGTGATTTGACGCAGGCGCTGCTTTCCGGAAGCGATGCGCTTCGCGTCAGCGCGGCAACGGATACCGAGGCGCGCTCGCGCCTGCAGGAGCTGCTGAAGGTGTACGGCGAATTTCAAAAATCGATCGAAGGCGCTCTCGGCAGCCTGCAGGCGATCGTGCAAGCCAAGGAAGCCGAGCTCGGAATCCTGCGCGATTCCGAGATGTTGCGCGAGCAAGTAGGCCGGCTAAGCGGGCTTTATACGAACGAGCAACAAATGCGTTTACTGAATTTCATCTTGATGGTGATTTTCGGCAGCGCCTTGCTGCTGGCAGGTCTCGCGATTTTCAAAGTGCTGCTGGAAGACACGCGGCAGCGTGCATCGGAAGCCAACGTGCAGCGGATGCAGGCCGAGCGGCTCGAACAGGATGCAAAGAAGACCAACGATGTAAATCAGGCCGCCATTTTGCGGCTGATGAACGAGCTGCAGGAAGTCGCCGACGGCAACTTGACGGTGCAGGCCACCGTGTCGGAAGACATCACCGGCGCCATCGCGGATTCGGTCAATTACACCGTCGAGGAATTGCGCGGGCTGGTAGGGCGGATCAACAACACCGCAGAGCAGGTCAACACGGCGTCGACGCAGGCGCGCGACATCGCGACTCGATTGCTGACGGCGTCTGAAGCGCAATCGAAGGAAATCAAGGACACCGGCGACAAGGTGCTGAAAATGGCGTCGCAAATCAACGACGTCTCGAAAAACGCGGGCGAATCGGCGAAGGTGGCGCGCGCATCGCTGGAAGCGGCCGAGCGCGGGCAGCGTGCGGTGTTCAACCAGATCAGCGGCATGAACGAGATTCGCGAGCAGATTCAGGAAACTGCGAAGCGCATCAAGCGGCTGGGTGAGTCGTCGCAGGAAATCGGCGAGATCGTCGAGCTGATCACCGACATTACCGAGCAGACGAACGTGCTGGCGTTGAATGCGGCGATTCAGGCGGCGTCCGCCGGTGAAGCAGGGCGCGGGTTTTCGGTGGTGGCCGAAGAGGTGCAGCGCTTGGCCGATCGCTCGGCCGAAGCGGCCAAGCAGATCGGCGCGCTGGTGCGCACGATTCAAACAGACACGCAGGACGCGGTCGCGGCCATGGAAAAGAGCACGCAGGGCGTGGTCGAAGGCGCCAAGCTGTCGGACGCCGCAGGTAATGCGCTGTCTGACATCGGGCGCGTCTCGCGCCAGTTGACCGATCAGGTCGAGAAGATTGCGTCGGCCACCAACGATCAGGCGCAATCGGCCGGCGGTGTGGCTCACTCGATCGAGCGCATCTTGACGGTGACTGAACAGACATCGCAAGGCACGCGGCAGGCCGCGCAGTCGATCGGTCAGCTCGCGACGCTCGCCCGCGAGCTAAAGGCGTCGGTTGCTCGCTTCCGAGTCGGATAGACAAATGGCCGAAAAACACGATCCGAATCAGTTGGTGGGAGCTGCTCCCGACATCGCGCCGCTCGCCTGGGTGATCGACGAGATTCGGAATTCGTTGACCGACGCGGTCAACGGGCTGAAGGCGTTTGTTGCGAACAAGCAGGACGTTGACAGCGTGCGCAATGCGCGCAATCAGATTCATCAAGCCAACGGCGCACTGCAGTTGCTCGACCTGCGCGGCGTCGCGCTGGTCACCGAGGCCATTGAACACCTGACACGCCGTTTCGAAGCCGATCCGAAGGAATGTTCACCGGCGCCGATCCGCACGATCGAGACTGCGCTGTCTGCGGTGATCGCCTACCTGGAAGGCCTGTTGTCAGGTCGGCCGAATCAGCCGATCAAGCTATATCCGTACTACCGCGACGTACTGCAGTTGGATCAAGCAAACCGCGTTCATCCGGCTGATCTTGTGTTTCCTGACTTGTCGCGCCGGCCGGCGTTTCATCAAATCGAGGCGCGCAACTTTACGCCGCGCCAGTTGCGTGACCGGCGCGCGCGATTCGAGTTGGGGCTGCTCGGCTTCCTGCGCAACTCGGACGACGCGGCGCCGCGCAAACGAATGCGCGAAGCGCTGTCGGATCTCGAACACATGCCACAGCGCGGACTGGCGCGCAGTTTCTGGTGGATTGCGCGCGGGTTACTGGAGGCGCTCGAGGCCGGCGCCGTGGCGGTCGATGTTGACCTAAAGCGCGTACTGGCGCGACTGAATTTGCAGCTACGCCGGATGATCGAAGGCGGCGGCGCGGTGGCCGAACGCCTGATGGTCGACACGCTGTACTACGTCGGCCGCGCGGAGGGGACGTTGCCCCGCGTGGTCGAGGTCAAGCGGTTGTATGGACTCGATGCGCTGATTCCCGCGGACTTTGAGCGCGCGAGTTTGACCGCGCTCGATGCCGACGCGTTGCGCGCGTTGAAAGAGGCGCTGGTACAGGCGAAGCAGCTATGGGGGCAGATCGTCGCCGGCGCTGCAGATACTTCCAAATTCGAGCACGAAATCGCACTGGCGCGCGAAACGTCGCACAAGCTGCATGGGCGGCCGCTGGTCGCGACGATCGAAGCGATCCGGCGTGTAACGAGCGAGTTTGCCAAGCTGGCGCCGAACGTGCGCGAGGCCGTTGGACTCGAAGTCGCATCGGCGTTGTTGTTCATCGACCTGGGCGTCGATGAGCTGCCGCAAATCGAATCTGAATACGAGGGGCGTGCGCTGCAGGTAATCGACCGTCTCGCGAAAGCGCGTAACGGTCAGGTGCTGCCACAGGCCGGCCCGTGGATGTCCGAGCTGGCGCGGCGCGCGCAAGATCGGCTGACGATGGGCACCGTCGTGGCGGAAACGCAGGCCACGTTGCGTGACATCGAGCAGCGGCTCGACCGCTTCTTCCGCAACCCGCTGGAGCGCGCAGATTTGCCGAGCACGACTGCAATGTTCGATCAAGTGTGCGGCGTGCTGTCATTGCTCGGCTATGACGAGCCGGTCGCAGCGTTGCGCAATGTGCAAACGTCGATCGCGCGCTTCGCCGATGCGACGGTCGCGCCGGAGCCCGACGAGTTCGGCCGCATTGCGCAGAACCTGGGTGCGATCGGTTTCTTTGTCGAAAGCGTGGGCCAGGATGCCGACCGTCCACGCGGTATGTTCCGCTACGACCCGGCGACTGGAATTTTCAGCGCGGATCTGGGGCAGCTGCAGGGCGCCGATACGGTCACTGCGCCGGCGGACGACGATTTCATCGCACCGCGAACGGTAGACATCCGCTTGCCCGCCAGGCGTGGCGACAACGTCGAGTCGGCTGCGCGCAAGACGCTCGAAGCCGCGCACTCGCAGGCGACGCGGCTGATGCTGGTCGCGGGCGACGCGCGTGCGATCGAAGAGCTCGAACGCCTGTTGCCCAGGTTGGCCAACGAGGCCGATCTGCTCGACAACGATCTGCTTAAGCAAAACGCGGCGCGCGCAACACAGTTATTGGAACAACTGAAAGAAACGCATCAGCGCGAAGACGCGGTCGAGCTCGAACAATTGCTGGCGCCGATACGCGCGCCAGAAACACCGAAGCCCACCGCCCCCATGCCGGTGTCAGAGGCGGCGGCAGACAACGAACTACGCCAAATCTTTGTCGAGGAAGCGCGTGACGTGCTCGACAGCATCGTCGAGCAACTCGAGATGCTGCGTACGACGCGCGATGACCAGGCGACGCTCACGACTGTGCGGCGCGCATTTCACACGCTTAAAGGGTCGAGCCGCATGGTCGGCTTTAAGACCGTCGGCGAAGGCGCCTGGGCGGTTGAGCAGTGTTTCAATTTGTGGCTGGCGCAGGAGCGCGCAGCCAGCGACGATCTGCTCGATTTGGCCGAAGGTGCGCAGCGCGTGATTCGCGACTGGATCAACCAGATCGCGCGCAACCCCGCGGCTGAACCGGATCCGATACCGTTGGTGCGTTCGGCGCAGACGGTGCGCGAAGGCGGTGCATTCGAGTATGCGCATGCATTGCCGGGGATGCCAACCGCCCCAAAGTCTGACGGCAGCGCGCCGGCAGTGGTCATTGACGCGCTGCCCGCGAAGACCGACGACGGGAATATGGAAGCGGAGACCGTCGATGCAACTTTCGGCGATGTCCCGCCGCTTAACAAAGCAGCAGTTTCACACGAAGAATCGCCAGCTGCAGTCGCGGCGCCGGATTGGAAACTTGAACTTGGAGCACCCGCGGCGCCGCTCGAATTCGCCACCCCGGTCGCAGTGGAAGAGCCAGGCAGCGAGGACATCAAGCGCGTCGGGCCGCTCGAGATCAGCCATGGGCTTTACTCGATCTTCCTCACCGAAGCCGACGAGTGCATTCGCGTGCTCGCCAACGATATCGCCGAGTGGCGCTATGAGCCTGCGCGCGGGGTAACGCCGAACATCATGCGGCGCGCACATTCGCTGTCGGGAATTTCAAAGACAGTCGGACTGGCGCCAGTGGTTTCGATTGCCGAGCCACTGGACGACTTGATGCGCACACTGACGATGCACGGCCCACGGCATCATCTGGCGCTGACGGCTGCGCAATTCGACACGCTCGAAAGAGTGACCGATCGAGTACGCGGCATGCTGCATCAATTTGCCGCCGGCATTTATCCCGACGAAGCGCCGCTGGAAGCAGGCGCGTTACACGACTTGGTAGCGGTCGTGCGAGCGCATAGCGCGTTGCATGACGATGCTCACACTGGGTCCGCGCTGCATCTGGTTCAAGTCGATGCATCGGCCGAAGAGGATATGCCGGCGTCGGACGAGTTGGAGGTCATCGAGCCCGCGGACGCCGCGCTCGGTGACGTCGAGGCGGTTGCGCAAGCAAGTGTGACGCACGAAGACTTCGCCGCAGAGCCCGCCGAGGAACCCGTCGCGGCGTTTACTGAGCGGAGGGCTGTAGAAAGAAAAGTTAAGGACGCAGACGTCAATGAGTCTGAAGTTCCCTCGGAAGCCGAGCAACCCGCGGCTTCGCGTTTGCGCGACGAGCTCGATGCCGAGCTGCTCGAAGTGTTTCTGACCGAGGCAGCCGAGCTGCTGCCGTCAGTGGCGACGAACCTGCGCGGGCTTGCGAGCAATCCCAATGACGGCGAGCTCGCGCGCGATTTGATGCGCAAGCTGCACACGGTCAAAGGTAGCGCACGGATGGCAGGTGCGATGCGCCTCGGTGAGGCGGTGCACGAGATGGAAACGCGGATGGAAGCTGCGATGCAGCTGGCCAATGTACCGCCGATCATCATCGACGATCTGCACTCGCAGTATGACCATGCAATGGCGCTGTACGACGAGTTGCAGAATCCCGCGGCCGCGATTGCTCCGGCGGTGGTGGACGAGCGACCGGCTACCGAAGAGCCCCCGCGCGCACCGGTAATCGATATCGCCGCGGCACGCACAGATGCTCGCGCTGAGCCTTCCAAGACGGGGAGTGTCGTTTCTCCGCTGGCCGTGATGGGCGGCGAAGTCAGCGCGACGTTGACTGCCGCTGCGCCCGGTGCGCAGCAGGCGGCAACGTTCATTCGCGTGCGCGCTGACGTGCTCGATAAGCTCGTCGATCAGGCGGGCGAGGTCTCGATCGCACGCTCGAAGCTTGAGAACGAGGTCGGCACGATCAAGGGATCGTTGACCGATTTGACGGAAAACATTTCGCGGCTGCGCGCTCAGTTGCGCGAAGTCGAAATACAGGCCGATGCGCAGATCCAGGCGCGCGGCGACAAGCTGTCACGCGAATCGGCCGACTTTGACCCGCTCGAGTTCGATCGCTATACGCGCTTGCAGGAACTGACGCGCATGCTGGCCGAGTCGGTCGAAGACGTGGCGATGGTTCAGAGCAATATGCTGAAGGGACTGCAAAGCGCAGATACCGATCTGACCTCGCAATCGCGTTTGACGCGCGATCTGCAACAGCAACTGATGCGGGTGCGACTGGTGCCGTTTTCGAACGTGTCGGAGCGTTTGTATCGCGTCGCGCGGCAGGTTGCGAAGGAGCTCGACAAGCGTGTCAACCTCGACATTCGCGGCGCAGCGACCGAGTTGGATCGCGGTGTGCTCGAAAAGATGGCCGGGCCGTTCGAGCATTTGATTCGCAATGCGATCGTGCACGGATTGGAAGTGCCGGCCGAGCGCCGCGCCGCCGGCAAGAACGAGGTAGGCGAATTGACACTCGACGTACGACAAGAGGGCAATGAAATTATCGTCATCATCAACGACGACGGCGCCGGATTGCATCTCGACCGAATCCAGGCGCGTGCGGTCGAACGTCAGTTGATTACGCCCGATCAGATCCTGAGCGATCGCGAACTCATGGAGCTGATTTTCCAGCCTGGCTTTACGACCGCGACTGAAGTGACCGAGTTGGCAGGCCGCGGTGTCGGTATGGACGTCGTGCGTGCCGAACTGGCGTCCTTCGGTGGCCGCATTTCGATTTCCAGTGAAAGCGGGCGCGGTACACGCTTCACGCTATACCTGCCGATGACGTTGGCGATAGCGCAGGTCGTTCTGGTCGGCATCGGAGGGCGGCGTTATGCGATTCCGGCCGGCATGGTCGAACAAGTGCGTCGCTATCGTCCGTCGGTCCTGCTGGCGGCGCTCACCGACGGATTGATTGAAATTCCGCCGGTAGGCGCGGTTGTGCTGCGACCGCTGACGCAGTTGCTCGGCGAAGAAACGACCCCGCATCTGGCCCGGCAAACACCAGTCGTGCTGCTGCGCTCGGGTGACGATCGGCTTGCAATCGCGGTCGACGAGGTGTCGAGCAGTCAGGAGGTCGTGGTCAAAAGCGTCGGTGTGCAAGTTGCGCGACTGGCCGGCATTCTGGGCGCAACGATTCTAGGTAACGGCGAAATCGTCTTGATCATCAATCCGGTGCAGTTGATTACGCGCGCGCCGGAGCCACCGGCGGTGTTCGATGTCGCGCCGGATGCGCGCGACGAGGCGAAGGCAGCGCAGAAGCGTATCGATCACGTGACCGAGCTGTCGACTTCGACCGTGCCGACGGTGATGGTGGTCGACGATTCGTTGACGGTGCGGAGGGTGACGCAGCGATTGCTGGAGCGGCAGGGGTATACGGTGCTACTGGCGAAAGACGGTGTCGATGCCTTGCGGCAGTTGCAGGACGTCAGGCCCGACATCATGCTCGTTGACATCGAGATGCCGCGCATGGACGGCTATGACCTGACGCGCAACATACGCGGCAACAAGCAGACGGCCGAGATTCCAATCATCATGATCACGTCGCGCACGGCGGAGAAGCATCGAAGCACGGCGTTCGAGCTTGGCGTTAACGAATATCTGGGCAAGCCTTATCAGGAAGACGAGCTGCTGAGGTTCATTAAGCAGTATTTGGCGGAACGCGTTACGGCGTAGCGCTCGCGCGTCTCATCACGCAGCAGCGGCTGACGCAGCTGCACCGCCTACGTCGTCGGGCACTAAAGTGCCAACCACTGCGGTACTCACAACGCCGGCGCAAAAAAGGGCTAAAGCGCTTTTTTGCTCAACAGCCCCGGCGTTGCTCCGTTCCTCGGGCGACGACTCAAAGGCGGCGCATCTGCGCCAGCCGCTGCTGTCGAGACATTGCCGCGTGCGAGATGTTTTTCTCTTCCTCCCAGCAAGAGACAACGCCGCTCGCGCCAGCGTTTGGCGTAGCGGCGCTGCCTTAGAGTCGTCGCCCGAGGAGCGGAGCGCGCGGGTTTTCGGCATAGCCTTTAGCCCAGTTTCGCCGCGCGGCGCGAGTACCGCAGGGTCGGCACGAAGTGCCCGACGACTCAGGCGGCGCCGCTTCGCTAAACGCGGCACGCTGCGACCGAGCAAAGCTACTCAACCAGCCCGTTCTTGATTGCGTAGTGCGTTAGCTCCGCATTACTGCGCATCGCCATCTTTTCGAGAATGCGCGCCCGATAGACGCTCACCGTCTTCGGACTCAGCGCTAACTCTTCGGCAATGTCGGATAGTCGCTTGCCCGATGCGATCAGCTTCAGTGTTTGGAACTCGCGGTCGGACAATTTTTCATGTGGAGCGCCGTCAGCGTCGGGCGCGTTCAAATTTTCGACCAGTGCCTGCGCGATCTCCGGGGTGACGTATTTGCGACCGGAAACTACTTGCGCCAATGCCTCCAACAGCTTCTCAGGTGCACTTGCCTTGTTCAGATATCCGAACGCGCCGGCGCGAAACGCCCGCACGGCGTACTGGTCTTCCGGGTACATGCTGACGATCAGCACCTTCAGTTTCGGATGCTCGTCGCGCAGCGCTTTCAGAATATCGATGCCGTTTTTTCCCGGGAGCCCGACGTCCATTACGAGCACATCGGGCTCGCCGTGCTTTTTCAATTCGTTTCGCAGCCCAGCGTAGTCGGACGCTTCCGCGACGATTTGCACCTCAGGGTGCTCGCAAAGAACCTGCACGATGCCGCGCCGGACGATCGCGTGGTCGTCGACCACAAACAGTCTAATCGTCATCGCTCCTCCCTTCGGTCGATCCCAACTGCAACGGCGGAATCGAGAACATCACCGTCGTGCCACGGCTCCGTGATGACGATACTTCGGCCCAGCCTCCGAGCCCGCGCGCGCGCTCGACGATGCCGCGTACACCGAAGCCAGGCGTGACTTGCAGGCTTGCCGTATCGAATCCTTGGCCGTCATCTGCCACTTCAAGCACGATCTCGTCGGCGAGTGCAAACAGTTGCATATGAACGTGGCCCGCGTTTGCATACTTGCGAATGTTGGTCAGCGCCTCCTGTGCCACGCGATACAGTGCAGCGGCACGGTCCGAGGCGATGTCGAACTCTTCCCGATTTGCATGAAAATCGACCTTGATTCCGCTGCGCTCAGCTAAAGCCGCGCGCGAGCCATTCGAGAGCGGCGACCAGCCCTGCATCGAGCACGGCGGGCCGCAATGAATGCTGAATTCGATGGCTTGCGACGACGGCGGACTCGAGCAGCTGCGAAATTGCATCGAGCTGCGGCCGCGCGTCATCATCCGGGAGAGCGCGCGCCAAGCGCACCAGTTCGAATTTCAGCGCGGTCAAGGCGCCGCCGATATCGTCGTGAACCTCCTGCGCGATAGCACGCCGCTCCTCCTCTTTCGCGCGTTCAAGATGCTGCGTCAGTTCGCGCAGCCTGGCTTCGCTTTCAGCTAGTGCGGCGACTGCCGTGCGTGCCTCGCGCCGGGCGTTCGCCGCCTGCAGACTGTGCTGCAAGGCCGAAGCAATGCGAAACATGCGCGTCTTCAGCACGAAGTCGTCGGCGCCAGCGTGCAGTGTGGCCACCGCAAGGTCCTCGGACATTTCCCCCGACAGCACGATCACCGGAATATCGGCGTCGATACTCTTCGCGACTGTCAGCGATGCGAACGAATCGAACCGCGGCAGATTGTGATCGGTGATCACCGCATCGACGTGACCTTTGGCAAATGCGTCGCGCATGCCCGCCTCGTCTTCGACCCTGGTCGTGCGTGGCTTTAGTCCCTCGCGCGACAACATCGCCAGCAGCAATTCGTAGTCGAGCTCGGAGTCTTCGACAACGATCAGGTTCAATGGTGGAGGATCTTTCATGTTGGCGCGCATTCTGGCGGATTTACGCGCAAGGGTGCGTAAAATTGCGCCGCAAAGTCCGCTGGACGATCGCTGGCAGCAACTGCTGCGAGAGGTAACGTCCGGACTCCGCAGAGCAACGTAGCAGGTAACACCTGTCCACCGTGAGGTGAGGATTAGAGCAACAGAGACGAGTCGGCGAGTCGTTGGTAACAATGAGCGCCGGGTGAAACGGGCAATCTCTACGTGGAGCAACACCGAATAGGCGGCCGATGATCTTGCTCGGAGAGGTCGCGGGTAGGTGGCTTGAGCCGGCGAGCGATTGCCGGCCTAGAGGAATGATCGTCACGGCGTTCGCAAGAGTGCCGCACAGAATCCGGCGTACAGGCGGACTTTGCCTTTTTTCCAGCTGACTCGATGAGCGTCGATCGCAAACCGGTGGTGGTCATCATTGGTGCCGGCTTTGGGGGACTCGCTGCCGCGCGCGGGTTGCGCAATGCGGAAGTGGAGGTGATCGTCGTCGATCGCGCCAATCACCATACCTTTCAGCCGCTGCTTTATCAGGTGGCTACAGCGGGATTGTCCGCACCGCAAATCGCTTCGCCGATTCGGCATATTCTGCGTAGACAGAAAAACGCTCGTGTGCTGCTTGGGGATGCTGTCGCGATTGACGCGGCAGCCAAGCGAGTGTTGCTGGCTGATGGCGAGCTCGGTTTCGACTACCTGATCGTCGCGGCGGGTTTGACGCATTCCTACTTCGGACATAGCGCCTGGGCGCAGCATGCACCTGGACTGAAAACACTCGACGATGCGCTCGAAATCCGGCGCCGCATTTTGATTGCTTTCGAGCGCGCTGAACGTGAGCCAGACGCAGCAAAGCGCGCAGCGTGGTTGACCTTTGTCGTCATCGGTGGCGGCCCGACCGGTGTCGAGCTCGCCGGTACGCTCGCCGAGATCGCGCGACACACGCTGACCAACGAGTTCCGCACGATCGATCCCTCCAAAGCCAGAGTGCTGCTGCTCGAAGGTGGTCGGCGCATCCTGAATACGTATCCGGAGACGTTGTCCGCAAAGGCGGTGCGACAGTTGCAGCGGCTCGGCGTCGAGGTGCGGGTCGGCGCGCATGTAAACAATGTCGACGATGCCGGAGTATCAGTTGATATCGAGCGGGCGGGAAAATGAGCGCATTAATGCCCGCACGGTGCTGTGGGCGGCCGGCGTGCAAGCCACTGCGCTCGTTCAAGGCCTGCCGGGGCCACGTGACAAAGTGGGCCGCATGCTCGTCACGCCGACACTACAACTGGCCGACGCGGATTCGATCTTCGTGATCGGTGACTCTGGCGTCGATTACGCAGGATGGAAAACCGGTGCCGGGCGTTGCGTACGCCGCCAAACAAATGGGTGCGTATGCAGCGCACGTAATTGCACAGCGCGTACGCGGTGACGATGCATCAACACCGAGCATTGCTCCATTTCGTTATCGCGACCGCGGATCGCTTGCGACGATCGGCCGTAAAGCCGCTGTCGCAGTGTTCCCCGGTGGAATTCGTTTATCCGGCCTTCTCGCATGGTGGACATGGCTGTTTGTGCACATTTTTTTCTTGATAGGTTTTCGCAATCGCATCACGACGATGGTCGATTGGATGCTGGCGTACGTCACGTATCAACGTCACGCGCGTCTGATACTTGCGAATACGGCGACACGGGACGGCGCCCGTGGCCGTTCGTGAGAGTCCACTTGCAGAGCGCGGGCTATCCCTTTCTTTTAACACGTAATTCACTCTTTCTTGCTTTAGCAAGAAGTGCCTCTAAGTCCTTGTGAACATTAAAAAATCCCCGTAATTCGCTTGACCGCTTGTTCAGCGACGCCGTACAGTCGCGCCGTGTCAAAAAGTGGGAGACAGTGGGCTAGTCAGTGTTCGCTTCGTGAACCGGCTGCCTACGGGGGACGCTGTGTTTCAGGGAGCTTCGCAACTGACGCTCGACGGCAAAGGCCGCGTCTCGATGCCGAGTCGACATCGAGACACGCTCGCTGCCAATTGCGATGGCCGATTGACCGTGACACGCCATCCCGATGGTTGTCTTCTCGTCTATCCGCGACCCACTTGGGAAGTGCGCCGCGAACAGATCGCCCACCTGCCGTATTCGGCGCGCGCATTGCAGCGGCTTCTGCTCGGTAACGCCACCGATATCGACCTCGACAGCGCTGGTCGCCTACTGGTGCCTACAGAACTGCGAGCGGGTGCCCAACTCGAACGCGACTTGATGCTGCTTGGCATGGGCGCGCACTTCGAGTTATGGGATGCCGCGCGGCTCGCAGAGCACGAGCGTGCAGCGCTCGCCGGCGGCCTGCCTGAATCTGCCGCTCAGTTCACCTTTTAACTGCGCGCTGAAGGTGAATGTCTCGCTCCCAATCGCCGCGCGTAGGCGAGCATCAGTCGGTGCTTGCGCTGCCGGCCGTCGACTATCTGCTCACGGACCACGACGGCACCTACGTCGATGCGACGTTCGGCCGTGGCGGTCATTCACGCTTGATCCTCGAGCGTCTTGGGCAGAAAGGAAAGCTGGTTGCATTCGATCGCGATCCGCAAGCGGTCGACGCTGCTGCTTCGATCGCCGATCCTCGTTTTCACGTCGAGCACACGCCGTTTTCACGGTCTGCGAGTCACGCTCGACGCCTTGTCCATCACGCGAGTAAACGGAGTTTTGCTCGACCTAGGGATGTCGTCGCCGCAGATCGACGATCCATCACGTGGATTTTCCTGGCGCGCCGATGGGCCATTGGACATGCGCATGGACCCATCGCGCGGAGAAACCGCAGCCGAATGGCTCGCGCATGCATCGTTCGAAGAGTTGGCGCAAGTGATTCGTGACTATGGCGAGGAGCGGTTTGCTGCATCGATTGCAAAGGCGATTGTTGCTCGCCGCGCAGAGGCGAAGGCAGGTGCAGCCGGGCCGCTTTCAACGACCGCGGATCTTGCGGGTCTGGTCGCGAACGCCGTCGGCAGGAGCCGCAAGGATGCGTCTCAACACCCGGCGACGCGGACTTTTCAGGCTGTACGGATTCACGTCAATAGAGAGCTTGAGGAATTGGCGCTAGCACTCGACCAGGCGGCAGCAATGTTGTCGGCCGGCGGCCGGCTGGTCGCAATCAGCTTTCATTCGCTTGAAGACCGCATCGTCAAACGCTTTATCGATGCGCACCATCATCCGGAGCGTGTCAGCGACGCAGCACGGCGCGTACCTTTGCGTGCCGATCAGCTTCCACGTCCGACGCTCACAGCGATCGCGCGCGTGTATCCGGACGAGGTCGAAATGGCCGCCAATGCGCGCGCTCGCAGCGCGGTGATGCGCGTAGCCGAACGCACAGCCGAGCCGTGGCCCGAGGCGAATCGATGAGCGCGTCGCCGGGCCAGTCCCCAGAGGCGCGCGCATGTCCCTCTCGGAGGGACCGCGCGCAGCGCGAGGGAGCAACAATGACGCGCGGGCTGGTCGTATTGATCGGAGCGCTGCTATTTGCGTCGGCACTATCGCTGATTACCGCACAGCATCGGTCACGCTCGCTGTTCATCGATCTCGAGCGCGCGCAAGTCGATGCGAAGCGCCTCGACGTCGAACACGATCGCCTGCGCATCGACCAATCGCGTCTGTCGCAGCCGGCCTACGTCGAATCCGAGGCGCGCAAAATCGGAATGAAGCCGATCGACGCGGCTCGAACGGTCTTTCTGAATCTGCCCACCGCGGAGACGAAGAAGTGACGCGCTTCCCGGACTCGAAGCGGGCGAACCGCTCGCGAAAAAGCGCGCGGCGGAACTGGACCGATCGCATCGGCTTCAATGCGAATCCTCTGCTGACGGTCGCTTTGCCCGCGTGGCGCTCGAAGCTGATGCTGTTCCTGCTGTTTGTCGGCTTCGTCGCCCTCGTGGGCCGCGCGTTCTACTTGATGGGCGGCGTGTCGACCGGCTTCCTGCAGCGCCAGGGCGAAGCACGGTACGCGCGCACGCTGGAAATTCCGGCCACGCGTGGCCGGATAACCGATCGCAACGGTGTCGTGCTGGCCTCATCGGTGCCGGCGCGTGCGGTGTGGGCAATTCCGGAGGACGTCGACGCGGGACCGGAGCAACTGAACACGCTGGCGCGCCTGCTGCAGATGAACGTAAGTGAGCTGAAGCGCCGGCTCGCCGATGACGACCGTACGTTCGTTTATCTGCGCCGCCAGGTCGATGCCGACGTCGCCGAACGTATTGCAGCGCTAAAGCTCGCCGGCATCCACTCGACGCGCGAGTTCAAACGCCACTATCCGGAGGGTGCGACCAACGCCCATGTGATCGGGTTCACCAACGTCGAAGACCGCGGGCAGGAAGGTATCGAGCTGGCGCACGAGCGCTTGCTGGCAGGCCGCGCGGGTAGCCGGCGCGTGATCAAGGATCGGCTCGGGCGCGTGATCGAAGACGACTGGCTGCGCGAGCCACTCGATGGCAAGGATCTCGCGCTGTCGATCGACAACCGCATCCAGTACATCGCGCACGCTGCGTTAAAGGGCGCGCTCGATAAGCATCGCGCGAAAGCGGGCGCTGCGATCGTGTTCGACGTGAAAACCGGAGAAGTATTGGCGCTCGCCAATCTGCCGAGTTTCGACCCGAATCTGCGCGGCCGTCTGGCGGGTGATGCAGTTCGCAATCGCGTGCTGACCGATACCTTCGAGCCCGGCTCGACGATGAAGCCGTTTTCAATTGCCGCTGCGCTCGAAGCCGGCAAAGTAAAAGTGGATACGCGAATTCAAACCGCGCCGGGTCGTCTGACGATCGGCAATCGCACGATCGGCGATGCGCATGCGCACGGCATGCTGACCGTCGAAGAAATCGTTTCGAAGTCGAGCAACGTCGGCACTGCGAAGATCGCACTCGAGCTGCCGGCGCAGAAGTTATGGGACACGTACACCGGCGTCGGCTTTGGCCAGGCGCCGCGGCTCGATTTTCCCGGCGCGGTTACCGGACGATTGCGGCCGGCGAAAACTTGGCGGCCCATCGAGCAGGCGACGATTTCGTACGGCCACGGTGTCTCGGTAACGCTCGTGCAACTGGCGCGCGCGTATTCCGTGTTCGCGAACGATGGCCGCCTCGTGCCGCTGACCTTGCTGAAGACCGATACCACCGCAATGCCGGTCCGTGCGATGTCGTCGGACACTGCGCTAGCGATGCGCAAGATGCTCGAAATGGCGGTCGGTCCCGAAGGCACCGCGCCGGCCGCGCGCATTCCCGCGTACCGAGTCGCGGGCAAGACCGGCACCGCGTACAAGATTAAGAATGGACAATACGTGAAGGAGTATGTCGCCTCCTTCGTCGGCTTTGCTCCGGTGTCCGATCCGCGCATCGTTGTCGCGGTAATGATCGACGAGCCGGCGGGCGCGCATTACGGCGGGCAAGTCGCTGCGCCGGTGTTTGCGGCAATCACCGCAAGTGCATTGCGCACACTACAAGTGACGCCCGACGCGCCGCTCGACCCGGGCCGCGAAATGATCGCGTCGCGGAGCGCGCCGTGAGCGCTGCTTCTGCAGCAGCGACCGACGCACTCGGCTGGCTGAGGCAGGTCGCACCGTCGGTGTTCGCGGACCGGCGCGATTTGCGTCTTGACAGCCGCTGTTTGAAACGCGGCGATGTGTTTCTCGCCGTGCGCGGCAACCATGTCGATGGACGTCGGTATTTGCCGGCCGCGGCAGCAAGCGGGGCCGCTGCTGCGTTAGTCGACGCCGATGGATGGAACGAAATCGCTTCGTCATCGACGACAAGCGTGCTTCCGACACGCGCGGTCAAAGACCTGCGCAGTGTGATGGGGCCTCTGGCAGCGGAGTTCTACCGGCGCCCGAGCGAACATCTGCTGTCGATCGGTGTGACCGGCACCAATGGCAAGACATCGTCGACGCAGTGGATTGCGCAATTGCTGACGCGCGCGGACCGGCGCTGTGCGGTAATCGGCACGATAGGAATCGGCTTTGCCGACGAGGCGCTGAACGAAACGTCACTGACGACGCCGGATCCGGTGTCGCTACAACGCGAAGTACGTGCGCTGCTCGACGCAGGTGCGCAGGCGCTCGCGATGGAAGTGTCGTCGATCGGGCTTGAGCAAGGACGGTTGAACGGCATGAAGATCGACGTCGCGCTATTCACGAACCTGACGCGCGATCATCTGGACTATCACGGCACGATGCAGCGGTATGAGGCGGCGAAGTCTTTGCTGTTCGACTGGCCGACGCTGTCGCACGCTGTCATCAATCTCGACGACGCAGCCGGCCGTCGCCTGATACCCCGATTGGCTGAGCGCGGCGTCGACGTGATCGGCTACAGCGCGAGTAATGCCGGCGAGACGGGGATCGAATCGCCCATCGCGCACCGGTTATCCGCTCGAGCGATCCGAGCCACGTCGTATGGCCTCGCGTTCGAAGTCGAACTCGACGGTCATGTGATTCCGATCGAAGTGCCGTTGGTCGGTCAATTCAACGTTGAAAATCTGCTGGGCGTGCTGGGTGTCATGCATGCCTGCGGTATCGACTTCGTGCGCGCGGTGGCCGCACTGCCGCAACTTCATCCGCCGCCGGGCCGCATGCAACACGTCGTGATGCCTGCTGGCCCGCTGGCGGTGATCGATTACGCGCATACGCCCGATGCGCTGGCAAAGGCGCTCGCTGCCCTGCGGCCGCTCGTCGAAGCCCGTCGATTACAAGGAAGCGGCGGAAAACTCTGGGTCGTCTTCGGTGCCGGCGGCGACCGCGACTCCGGCAAGCGTGCAGCGATGGGGGCTGCTGCCGCGCACGGTGCCGACGTTGTGATCGTCACCAGTGATAACCCACGATCGGAAAACGCCGAAGCGATCGCTTCGCAAGTCGCGGCCGGAGCGGCAAGCGCGCGCGAGCTGATCACGATGGTGGATCGCAGCGGCGCCATCGCGCACGCCATTGCGAACGCCGGCCCTACCGATGTCGTATTGATCGCCGGTAAGGGACACGAGAGCTATCAGATCATCGGTGCCGAAAGGCTGCCGTTTTCGGACCTGTCGCAGGCACGCGTGGCACTTGCCCGGCGCACTGGCGCAACAGGTGGCGAATGCCCGCATTGATGACCATCGGCGAACTTGCGCGCGCGCTGTCGGCGCGAGGCGTGCCGGCAGAACTAAGCGGCGACGGCCGCGTGGGGTTTTCGAGCGTCTCGACCGACTCGCGCACGCTGTCGGGCGGTGCGCTGTTCGTGGCGCTGAGTGGCGAGCGCTTCGACGGTCACGACTATGTCGCGCGCGCACGCGAAAACGGAGCCGCGGGCGCGTTAGTCGAGCGGCGCGTCGAGGTCGATGTTCCGCAACTGATCGTTACAGATAGCAAGCGCGCGTTCGGAATCGCCGCAGGCACATGGCGTTCACGTTTCTCGTTGCCTGTCATTGCCGTCGCTGGCAGCAACGGCAAGACTACGGTTACTCAGATGGTTGCCGCGATCCTCGGCGCGGCTTATGGCGAAAAGAATCGGCTGGCCACGCGCGGCAATTTGAACAACGACATCGGCGTTCCGTTGATGCTATGGCAGTTGTCGAAGCAGCATCGCGCGGCCGTGATCGAGGTGGGAATGAATCATCCGGGCGAGATTGCCTATCTCGCGCAGTTGGTGCAGCCGACGATCGCGTTGGTCAACAATGCCCAGCGTGAGCATCAGGAGTTCATGCAATCGATCGAGGCGACCGCGTATGAAAACGGCGAAACCATAGCGGCGTTGTCGGACGAAGGCGTGGCGGTGTTTCCGGCCGACGACACGTGCGCGCCGATTTGGCGGCAACTGTCCGGTACACGGCGCGTCATCGATTTCGCGCTCGACGCCTCGGCTGTCGTTACCGCGACGTTTGAACCGGAGGAAGACGGCGCAAGGGTTTCGATGGCGACGCCTGCCGGCGTGATCGACGTGCGTTTGGCGAGCGGAGGCCTGCATAACGCTCGCAACGCATTGGCCGCCGCGGCGTGTTCGATTGCCGCCGATATTGGAGCCGAGGCGATCGCTGCCGGGCTAAACGCCTGGCGGCCGGTCGCAGGCCGCGGCGTCAAGTTGCGAATCAAGGATTGCGACGTCATCGACGATACGTACAACGCTAACCCGGATTCCGTCCGCGCTGCGATTGACTTGCTCGCCGCCGCGCCCGCGCCGCGCGTGTTGGTATTGGGCGATATGGGCGAAGTGGGAGTGCGTGGGCCAGAGTTTCACCGGGAGATGGGACTTTATGCACGCGCTCGCGGCATCGATTCCCTTTTCGCGACTGGGCCGTTGATGCGTGAGACAGCGCAAGCGTTCGGCGCCAATGCGGCTCACTTCGACGACATTGGTGCATTGATCGACGCTTTGCGCCCGAGTCTGCGAGCAGGCGCGACGGTGTTGGTCAAGGGTTCGCGCTTCATGCAGATGGAACGTGTCGTGCAAGCATTGTCTGCGCAGCAAACGGAAACTGTCCACTGATGCTGCTCGAACTCTTCGAATGGCTGGCGCGCGACATTCGATCGTTCAACGTCTTCTCGTATCTGACGTTGCGTGCGGTGCTCGCCGCTGCAACGTCGATGTTGATCGGCCTGGCGGCCGGCCCGTGGGTGATTCGGCGTCTGGCCGCACTGAAAATTGGTCAGGCGGTGCGGGTAGACGGCCCGCAATCGCATCTGACCAAGACCGGCACGCCGACGATGGGCGGCGCGCTGATTCTGATCGCGATCGGCATCACGACACTGCTGTGGGCCGATCTTTCGAACCGCTTCATATGGGTCACGCTGATCGTCACGCTCGGTTTCGGACTGATCGGATGGATCGACGATTACCGGAAAGTCGTGCACGGCAATCCGAAAGGCATGAGTGCGCGAGAAAAGTATGCGTGGCAATCGGCGATCGGGCTGGCTGCGTCGTTCTACCTCGCGTTTGCGATCGCCGCGCCCTCGACTGATCGCATCTGGGATTTGATGCACCAGTGGGTCACGCAGGGTTTTTACATCGACCTGCCGCCGCGCTCCGATCTGTTGGTGCCGTTTTTCAAAAACATCGCCTATCCGCTCGGCGTGTTCGGATTCGTCGTGCTGTCGTACCTGGTAATCGTTGGCACCAGCAACGCGGTGAACTTGACCGATGGACTCGATGGGTTGGCGATCATGCCGACGGTGATGATCGGTGCCGCGCTCGGCATATTCGCCTACGTCGTTGGGCGTGCGGACTTTGCTCGCTACTTGCTGTTTCCGTACATACCGGGCGCGGGCGAGCTCGTGATCATCTGCGCCGCGATTTCCGGTGCCGGGCTCGCGTTCCTCTGGTTTAACGCCTATCCGGCCGAAGTGTTCATGGGCGATGTTGGCGCGCTCGCGCTCGGTGGAGCACTCGGAACGATTGCGGTGATTACGCGCCAGGAGATCGTGCTGTTCATCATGGGGGGCGTGTTCGTCGTCGAGACAATCTCTGTGATGCTGCAGGTCACCTACTTCAAGTCGAGCGGTGGCCGCCGCATCTTTCGAATGGCGCCGCTACACCATCACTTCGAGCTGTCGGGTTGGAAAGAGACGCAGGTCGTCGTGCGGTTTTGGATCATCACGATGATGCTGGTGTTGGTCGGCCTGTCGACGCTGAAAATTCGATGAGCGACTTAGAAACTGCGCCGCGCGCGCTGGTGCTGGGACTCGGCGATAGCGGCCTGGCAATGGCGCGCTTTCTCTGCGCGCACGGACATTCAGTGCGAGTGGCCGACACGCGGCTTGACCCGCCGCGGCTGGCCGATCTGCGCGCTGAATTGCGGCAGGCTGAGTTCGTTGGCGGTGAGTTCTCGTCGACTTTGTTGGACGACGTGCAGTTGCTGGCGCTAAGCCCCGGACTATCGCCGACGCTTTCATCCGCCGCGCCGCTCATCAAAGCGGCGCACAAGCGCAAGATCGAAGTGGTCGGTGAGATCGAGCTATTCGCGCGCGAGCTCGCGCGATTGAAAGCGCAATGCGGCTACGCGCCGCAGATCGTCGGGGTGACCGGCACGAACGGCAAAACGACGACCAGCCGGCTCACGGGCTTGATGATTGAGGCTGCCGGCAAGCGGGTACAAGTCGCCGGCAACATTGCGCCCGTCGCCCTCGACGCGCTGCGTGCCCGTTTGGCCGAACACGATTTGCCCGAAGTGTGGGTGCTCGAGCTTTCAAGCTTTCAACTGGCCACGACGCGCTCGCTTGCCTGCGACGCGGCGGCTGTGCTGAACATCACCGATGATCATCTTGACTGGCATGACACGCTGCAGACGTACGCTGCTGCGAAGGCGCGCATCTTCTCGGCGAAGACCGTTCGAATATTGAATCGCGACGACGCCAGAGTGGCCGCGATGGCGAAGAAAAGCGGCAACGCCATTACTTTCGGCTCCGATGCGCCAACTTCCGGCGACTCGTATGGAATCGTCGTCGATCACGGTGTTGCCTGGCTGGCGTGGGCAGAAGACCTGAGCGTGCCTGCGCGCAGAAGGAAAGCACTCGATCAGCCGGCGCAACTGCCCGAACTGCTCCAACAGCCCGAGCTGCCTCAACTGCGGGTGCACCGACTGATGCCCGCCGACGCACTCGCCCTTCGCGGCCGGCACAATGCGATGAATGCGCTGGCGGCCCTCGCGCTTGCGCGCGCAATCGATTGCCCGCTGGCGCCGATGATGCATGCGCTGCGTCGCTACTCGGGCGAGCCGCACCGGTTGCAATTGATTGCCACGATCGACGGTGTCGAGTATTACGACGACAGCAAGGGCACCAACGTCGGCGCGACCGTCGCCGCGCTTGAAGGCCTAGGTGCAGAAGGCAAGAAGCTGGTCGTCATTGCCGGCGGCGATGGCAAGGGCCAGAATTTTGAGCCGCTGGCTGCGCCGATCGCACGTCATGCGCGGGCGGTGGTGGTCATTGGCCGCGATGCGGCCGCCATCCGCGCCGTGCTCGAGCACGGTGCGGCCGGCGTGCCGCTGCTTGATGCGAACACGCTCGAGCAGGCAGTCGCCACCGCAGCGGCACGGGCGCGCCATGGCGACGCAGTCCTGTTGTCGCCCGCGTGCGCAAGCTTTGACATGTTTCGCAATTACGTGCACCGCGGTGAGGCCTTTACCGATGCGGTACGCGAGTTGTCGGCTGAAGCGGGGCAGCCGTCATGAGCGGGCTGTTACGACTCTGGCGCGCCTCATTCGGCGGTAGCAGACCGACTCGACACGAGCGCGGTGATACCGCGCTCGCATTTGCCGGATCGTTGGTGGGCTTGAGTGGCACGGGTTTGGGCAGAGGTGCAGTAGCGTCGGCGCGTCCTACGTCGCTGCCTGCGGTTGACGGGCCGCTATTGAGCGTCGTGTTGGCGCTGGTTCTGATCGGCACCGTAATGGTCTACTCGGCATCGATATCGCTCGCCGATTCGCCGCGCTACAACGTTGCACCTACGCATTTCCTGATGCGGCATCTGTTGTCGCTCGGCATCGCGTTCTGTGTGGCGGCGATCGCGTTTCAAATCCCGATCGGCGTGTGGCAGCGGCTGGCGCCGTTTGTGTTCGTCGGTGCGCTTGTGTTGCTCGTTGTCGTGTTGATTCCGGGCGTTGGCAAAGGAGTCAATGGCGCCAAGCGTTGGATACCGCTCGGCGTTCTGAATCTACAGCCGTCGGAGTTGATGAAGGTCGCGTGTGTGCTGTACGCAGCCAACTTCACGGTACGCAAGCAGGACTACATGAATCACTTCGGCAAAGGGTTCTTGCCGATGGCGTTTGTAATGGGTGCAATCGGGGTGCTGCTGCTGTTGCAGCCGGACCTAGGCGCGTTCGGCGTGATCGTTGCGATCAGTATGGGCATCCTGTTTCTCGGCGGTGTCAATGGCCGGCTATTCACGGGTATTGCGGGCGCGCTGGCCTCGGTGTTCGTGCTCGTCATTTGGCTGTCGCCATGGCGGCGCGAGCGGATCTTTGCCTATTTAGACCCGTGGTCCGAAGGCAATGCTCTCGGCAAGGCATACCAGTTATCGCATTCGCTGATCGCTTTCGGGCGCGGCGAATGGTTCGGCGTCGGCCTCGGCGGCAGCGTCGAGAAGCTGCACTACCTGCCCGAAGCGCACACCGATTTCATTCTCGCAGTGCTCGGTGAAGAACTCGGGCTGGCTGGCGTGGCGACCGTCGTCGTGCTTTTTTACTGGCTGGTCAAGCGCGCGTTTGAAATCGGTCGCCAGGCGATCGCACTGGAGCGCACGTTCGCCGGCCTGATCGCCCAAGGCGTGGGGCTGTGGATCGGCGTGCAAACGTTCATCAACGTCGGCGTCGCCACCGGATTGCTGCCGACCAAGGGCTTGACGTTGCCGCTGATGAGCTACGGCGGATCGGCGCTGTTATCGACGCTGCTGGCGATTGCAATTTTGCTGCGTGTGGATAGGGAGAACCGCGTGCTGATGCGCGGCGTGGCCGCGCGTATGCACATCACTTGATGGTCGTCGCCGCAGGCACCGGAGGGCACGTGATGCCGGGGCTCGCTGTTGCCGAGGCGCTGCGTGATCGCGGATGGTCGGTCAGCTGGCTCGGCACTCGGATGGGCATGGAACGCCAACTCATCGAGCCACGCGGAATTGCATTCGACGCGATCGATTTTTCAGGCTTGCGCGGCAAGGGCGTAAAAACATTGCTGCTCGGCGGGTTCTACCTGCTGCGAGCTCTCTGGCAAAGCCGCGCGCTGATTCGCGCACGCAAGCCGCGCGTGATGTTTTCCACCGGCGGATATGTCGCTGTGCCGGCCGGAATGGCGGCGAGCACGCTCGGCGTGCCGCTGGTGCTGTTGAACTCGGATGCGGCGCCGTTGATGTCGACGAAAATGTTGAAGCCGCTTTCGTCAGCCGTGCTATGTGGCTTTGATGGCGCGGCCGCAAAGATGGCGGGCAAAAAGGGCGTCGTGACCGGAAACCCTGTGCGCGCCGAAATAGCGCAGATCGCTCCACCCGAGCAGCGTTATGCGGGCCGTTCCGGTCCGTTGCAACTACTGGTTATCGGCGGCAGCCTGGGTGCTCAGGTGCTGAACGAAAACGTACCGCGCGCACTGGCGCTGGTCTCATCCGATCTGCGCGCAAAGGTGGTTCATCAATGCGGCGCCAAACACATCGATTCTGTCCGCGCGCTCTATCGAGAGGTCGGTGTCGACGCCGAAATCGTCGCGTTTATCAACGACATGCCCGCGCGGTACGCAGCGGCAGACGTCGTCGTCTGTCGCGCAGGTGCGATCACGGTTTCGGAGCTTGCTGCAGCCGGAGTGGCAAGCGTGCTGGTTCCGCTTGTTGCGTCGACCACTTCACACCAGCGAGATAACGCGCAATACATGGCCGCGAATGGCGCCGCGATTCACTTGCCGCAATCAGAGCTCGGACCGTCGAGGCTTGCCGACTTGTTGCGCTCACTCACGCGCGATCGGCTACTGGCTATGGCTGTAGCAGCACGTTCGGTTGGAAAACCCGACGCCACACAGACGGTGGCTTCGATCATTGAGAAGGTTGCAGCGTGATGTACGAATTGATGAACCTCGCGAAGCAGCGGCTGGCACAGCTGCACCGCCTACGGCGTCGGTCGCTTGCGACTGCTCGAGCCGCAGGCTCGCGTACACGTGCAGTGCTCTCGATGAAACACGCCGTCAAACACATTCACTTCGTCGGCATTGGCGGCAGCGGCATGTCGGGTATTGCCGAAGTGCTGCTTACTCTTGGTTATCGCGTTAGTGGCTCGGATAGCGCTTCAACTGCGACCACCAAGCGGCTTGCTCAATTGAACGCAACGATCACGCATGGCCATCGCGCGGAAAACGTCAACGGGGCCGATGCAGTCGTGGTTTCCACTGCTGTGGCGGACGACAACCCTGAGGTTCAAGAGGCACGCGCGAAGCGCATCCCGATCGTTCCGCGCGCGGTGATGCTGGCCGAGTTGATGCGACTGAAGCAGGGAATCGCGATTGCAGGCACGCACGGCAAGACGACGACGACGAGCCTGGTCGCGAGCGTGCTCGCTGCCGGCGGCTTCGATCCAACCTTCGTGATCGGAGGTCGCCTGAATTCCGCCGGCGCAAGTGCGCGGCTGGGCAGTGGCGACTACATCGTGGTCGAGGCCGACGAGTCCGATGCCTCTTTCCTGAATTTGAATCCGGTGATCGCCGTTGTCACCAACATCGACAACGATCACATGGAAACCTATGGGCATGACTTTGCCCGGCTGAGGCAGGCGTTCGTCGATTTTCTGTCGCGACTGCCGTTTTACGGCCGGGCAGTCGTATGCATCGACGACGCAAATGTGCGCGAGATCCTGCCGTCTGGTGCCCAAGCCGCTGTTGACGTACGGCTTTGCCGAAGACGCTCAGCTTCGCGCATTCGATGCGCGCGCAGACGGCACGCAGATGAAGTTCCGCGTTGCGCGCGAGAGCGCCGCAGCGCTTGATGTCACGCTGAACTTGCCTGGCATGCATAACGTCGCGAACGCGCTAGCCGCAATTGCGGTGGGCATCGAGCTCGGTGTTCCGGATTCGGCGATCGTCGCCGCGCTCACCGAGTTCACTGGCGTTGGCCGGCGCTTCGCACGGCATGGCGATCTACCGACGCCGGCAGGCGGCCGCTTCACATTGATCGATGACTACGGACACCACCCAGCCGAAGCTACGGCCACGTTGCAGGCGGCCCGTGGGGCGTTTCCAAACCGGCGCATCGTGCTCGCGTTTCAGCCGCACCGTTACACGCGCACGCGCGACAGCTTCGAAGATTTCGTGCGCGTGTTGTCGACTGCCGATGTGTTGCTGCTCACCGATGTGTATCCGGCCGGCGAAACGCCGATCGTCTTGGCGGACGGGCGCTCTCTCGCCCGCGCCATTCGAGTGGCCGGAAAGATCGAACCGATCTTCGTCGAGTCGATCGACGAGTTACCGGCGGCGCTGCTCGATGTCGTGCGCGACGGCGATGTTGTGATTGCGATGGGCGCCGGTTCGATCGGCCAGCTGGCGTCGAAGCTGACTGGCGGGGGCGGCGAATGAGCATCTCCGGCTTCGGTAAGGTCGGCGTGCTGTTCGGCGGGCGCTCTTCCGAGCGCGAAGTGTCGATCATGTCGGGCACCGGCGTGTTGAATGCCTTGCGCTCGCGCGGTATCGACGCGCACGCGTTCGATCCGGCCACGCAACCACTGGGCGAACTCGAGACAGCGAAGTTCGACCGTGTGTTCATTGCGTTGCACGGGCGCGGTGGCGAGGATGGTGCAATCCAAGGCGCGCTCGAGACGCTGCGGATTCCTTACACCGGCAGCGGAGTCCAAGCGTCAGCGATCGCGATCGACAAGGTGCTTACCAAGCGCATATGGGAGATGTACAAGCTGCCGACACCACGCTACCGCGTGATCGAGTCCGACGAGCGCGCGCACCTGAACGAAGTGGCCGACGAGTTGCGTCTACCGCTGATCGTCAAGCCGCCGAATGAAGGCTCGACCATCGGCATCTCGCGTGTGCTCGGTTATTCCGGCATGGCCGAGGCTTTCAAATTGGCGCGCGAGTATGACGACGTCGTTTTGGCTGAAGAATTCATCGACGGCCAGGAGCTGACGTGCGCAATTCTCGGCCAGGGTAGCCAAGCCGAGGCGCTGCCGTTGGTCGAAATCCGCGCACCCGATGCGAACTACGATTATCACAATAAGTACTTCGGTGAAGAAACGAAGTATCTGTGTCCCGCACCGATCGATGCGGCACTGAGCAAGACGATTCGCGAGCTTTCGGTTCGCGCCTACAACGCGCTCGGCGCGCGCGGCTGGGGCCGAATCGACATCATGCTGAGCAAGCGAAATCAACCGTATTTGCTCGAGCTCAATACGTCGCCGGGCATGACCGGACATTCGCTGGTGCCGATCGCCGCGCGCGCCGTGGACATCAGCTACGAAGACCTTGTACTGCGAATTCTCGCGCTCGCCACGCTGCAAGAGCGAAGGGCTGTTCAATGAGCGCGCGCACGATGAATCGGCTGGCGGCGTTGTGCGTTGTGCTCGCGCTGTTGGCTATTGGCGCCGCTGCATTGTGGCGGTTGGCGCAACAGCCGAAGTTTCAGCTGAAACGCATCGACGTTCGTGGTGACTTACGCCACGTGACGGCCGCGTCAGTGCGTGCCGCGTTGGCAGGGCGGCTGCGCGGCAATTACTTCACGATGCGGCTCGACGACACGCGCCGGCTGTTTGAGACGGTGCCATGGGTCGCTCAAGCTTCGGTGCGGCGAGTATGGCCTGACCGGCTCATTGTTACGTTGACCGAATATCGGGCGCTGGGCGTGTGGGAAGACGGGCGGCTGTTGTCCGATCGCGGCGAGCTTTTCGTTGCCAATCCCGACGAGGCGGAAATTTACGGCCGATTGCCGGAGTTCAGCGGGCCATTTAGCGCGGCGAAGGAGGCGGCGCGACGCTACTACGAACTATCGGCGCAATTTGCGGCTTTGTCGCTGAGCATTGCTGCGATCGACATTTCCGATCGCAAGGCTTGGTCACTGCGCCTTGCCCCTGATCTACGCGATGACGCGAAAGATCGCAGCGATATTCGCGTTGAACTCGGCCGTGATCGTGCAGCGATCCCGCTCGGCGAGCGTGTGGCGCAAGTCGTTGCTGCGTATCCATTCGTCGTCGCGCAGCTGGGTGGTCCGCCGGCGCGCATCGACGCGCGTTACGCCAATGGTCTGGCGGCATCGATTCCGACCAAGGTGATGATGAAACCAGACCGCGCGGCACGACCATGAGAAGCGAAAGCAAGGACCTGATCGTCGGGCTCGACATTGGCACCTCGAAGGTCGTCGTCGCGGTGGCCGAAGTGCTGGCCGATGGCCGTTTCCAGGTGATCGGCCTCGGTCAAGCCGAGTCGCAAGGCCTGCGCAAGGGCGTGGTAGTCAACATTGAAGCGACTGTGCAATCGATACGCCGCGCGCTCGAGGAAGCCGAGTTGATGGCCGCGTGCCAGATTCGCGACGTGTTTACCGGTATCGCCGGCAGCCACATCAAGAGCTTCAATTCGAGCGGGATGGTGGCGATCAAGGACCGCGAAGTCGCTGCACCCGACGTTTCAAGAGTCATCGAGACCGCAAAGGCGGTCAATATTCCGACCGATCAACAAGTGCTGCATGTGCTGACGCAGGAGTTCATCGTCGACGGGCAGGAAGATATCCGCGAGCCGATTGGCATGAGCGGCGTGCGGCTCGAAGTGCGCGTGCATATCGTCACCGGCGCCGTCAGCGCGGCGCAGAACATCATCAAGTGCGTGCGCCGTTGCGGCCTCGAAGTGCAGGACCTCATCTTGCAGCCGCTCGCCTCGTCGCTGTCGGCGTTGACCTCGGATGAAAAGGAACTCGGCGTCGCGCTGGTCGATATCGGCGGCGGCACCACCGATATCGCCATTTTCACCGGCGGTGCGATCCGTCATACCGCGATCATTCCGATTGCCGGCGATCAGATTACCAATGACATCGCGATGGCGCTGCGCACACCGATTCCAGACGCCGAAGACATCAAGCTGCGCTGGGGTGTGGCAAAAGAAGTGCTGGCCGATCCGAACGAAAAAATCGAGATCCCCGGCCTCGGTGATCGCCCACCTCGGCTGCTGTCGCGCCAGTCGCTGGCCGCGGTGATCGAACCCAGAGTCGAAGAGCTGTTCACGCTGACACAGCAAGTCGTGCGCGAATCCGGATACGAAGAGCTGCTGTCGTCCGGCATCGTGCTGACCGGCGGCACGAGCTTGCTCCCCGGCATGACCGAGTTGGCGGAAGACGTGTTCTTGAAGCCGGCGCGCATCGGCTGGCCGAATTACATCGGCTCGCTGTCCGATGTCGTACGCAATCCACGCTTCGCTACCGCGATGGGTCTACTGGTTGAAGCGCACTCGCAGCGCTTACGTGGTCGCAAGCTGGCGCAGCAAACGGGATCCTTCAGGCAAACGGTGAAACGGATGAAGGAATGGGTTGTTGGTAATTTTTGAAGGGCGGAGCGCCCAATGCCAAGCGCGTCGGCGTTAATAAATGCGGCTTTTGGCTTTGCGCGTTTTTCAATCGCAGTACTTAGCTAAGCAGGAGGCAACATGAGTTTCGAAATTCTTGAGACGGAAACGCGCGGCACGATCATCAAGGTGGTCGGCGTCGGCGGTGCGGGCGGCAACGCGGTTCAGCACATGATCGCGCGCGGGGTGCAGGGCGTCGAATTTATCTGCGCCAACACCGATCATCAGGCGCTTGCACGTTCGTCATCGAAAAACATCCTGCAGCTCGGTCGAACCGGTTTGGGTGCCGGCAGCCGCCCGGAAGCGGGGCGCGCGGCGGCCGAGGAAGCGCGCGACCGGATTGCCGATGCGCTGCGTGGTGCTCACATGGTGTTCATCACGGCGGGTATGGGCGGCGGCACCGGCACGGGTGCGGCACCGATTTTTGCAGAGATTGCTAAGGAGCTGGGCATTCTGACGGTGGCGGTCGTATCGAAGCCGTTCGAATTTGAGGGCCCGAAGCGGATGAAGCTCGCAGAAACCGGGGTCACGCAACTCGAGGACACGGTGCACTCGCTGATCGTGATCCTCAACAACAAGCTCGAGGAGGTGATGGGCGAAGACGCCGAGATGGCCGAATGCTTCAGGGCCGCCGATGACGTGCTGCATAACGCGTGCGCCGGCATCGCAGAAATCATCAACGTGCCGGGGCTCGTCAATGTCGACTTTGAAGACGTCAAGACCGTGATGAGCGAGCAGGGCAAGGCGATGATGGGTACTGCGCTGGCGTCCGGCCTCGATCGCGCCCGGATCGCCGCCGAACAGGCAGTCGCGAGTCCGTTGCTCGAAGGGGTCGATCTTGTCAGGTGCGCGCGGCGTGCTGGTCAACATCACGGCGTCTTCTTCGTTGAAGATGAAGGAGACGCGTGAGGTGATGAACACGATTCGTGCGTTCGCCGCAGACGACGCAACCGTGATCTTCGGCACCGTGTGCGATGAAGCGATCGGTGACGGATTGCGTGTCACGGTGGTTGCCACCGGCCTCGGCCGCGCGGCGTCGAAAAAGCAATCGACGCCGTTTACCGTCGTGCGCACCGGCACCGACAACGCGCCGCTCAGCGTACCGATCGCGACGTCGCATGGCTCGTCGTCGGACTACAGCGATTTCGAAAAACCGGCAATCTGGCGTACACGCGAGTCGGCGCAGGCGAGAGTCGCGGCGATGGAGGACACCGGTGCGGAAAGGTATGACATTCCCGCCTTTCTGAGAAAACAAGCCGACTGATGGCCGTCCGTCATCGGTAAACTCACATGATGGTCAAACAGCGCACTTTGAAGCAGATTGCCCGCGCGGTCGGCATCGGCCTGCACAGCGGCACCAAGGTTCAGTTGGCGTTGCGGCCGGCGGCAGCAGATACCGGCGTGGTGTTCCGGCGGGTCGATGTCGATCCGCCGGTCGACATTCCGCTGATGCCGGAAAACGTCGTCGACACCCGAATGGCAACAACGATCGGGCGCGGCGACGTGAAAGTGGCGACGATCGAGCATTTGATGAGCGCGCTGGCGGGACTCGGCATCGACAACTGCTATGTCGACGTCGATGCGCCCGAAATTCCGATCATGGACGGCAGCGCCGCCAGCTTCGTGTTCCTGATACAGGCCGCAGGCATCAGCGAACAAAGCGCGCCGAAGAAATTCGCGCGGGTGGTCAAACCGGTCGAATTTCGCGACGGCGATGCATGGGCGCGACTTGAACCGTACTTCGGGTTCAAGCTGAAGTTTTCGATCGCCTTTAATCACCCTGCGATCGATGCGACCGAGCAGATGGTCGAAGTCGATTTCGCCCGCGACTCGTATATCAAGGAGGTTTCGCGCGCACGCACGTTCGGTTTTGTCAACGATGTCGAGGCGTTGCGCAAGGCGGGACTGGCGATCGGCGGCAGCTTCGAAAACGCGATCGTGATGGACGAGTATCGAGTGCTAAACGCCGACGGATTGCGCGCCGGCGACGAGATCGCAAAGCACAAGATGCTCGATGCAATCGGCGACCTCGCAGTGCTCGGCCATCCGTTAATCGGGTCGTATGTGGCGCATAAGTCGGGTCATGCCATCAACAACAAGTTGTTGCGCACTCTGACTGCGGACAAAGCGGCTTTCGAGCTCGTGACCTTCGAAGACGAAGAGCAGGCGCCGACCGCCTTTCGCTTTCAGACCGAAACCGCTTAGGACGCGCCGCCCGCTTTCGCAGCGTCGCCGCGAGCTTCTGTGCCGCTTCCTTCAGCGGAGACTCCTTTACCGACTCCGCGAGCGCCGCGACGGCCGCGGCTGCGCTCTGATCGCTGCGGGGCCAGGGCAACCCCGGACTTGCGTCACTTGAGGGTATGGGGCTCCCGTCTCCAGGGTAAGACGTGACGGCGGGTTGTACTCGCGTCTTGATCTCGTAGACTCTGAACCCATCGGCCGCCAAGGTTGATAACAGACGCGGCGTTGCTTGCCGCAATTTGGCCGAGTGAGATGGTGAGGGAAGGTAAGCCAGAGAGTTTCGCCACGCAGTTCGCACACGCCGGGCTCGAGGGGGTCGAAGCCGGCGACGAAGCGACATGCGGGAGCGATAGCGAGCGCAGCTCGCTGAGTCGCTTCCCAGCGCGCGATGAGTGAAGCCGCTTGCGGCGAATCGCGCAGCGCGGTGGCGATCAGGCGAGCGGAGCTCGACATGGGCAGGGGTAAGCAGTACGCGGCAAGCGCAGGAGGGCGCGGATGCAGATCATAGTGGTCGACAAGCGATTGGCGCGCGCTTTGACGCTCAGTATCACCCGCCGCCACGCACTCGCCGCGTCGGTCACTCTCGCACTGGGCGTGCTGCTGCTATCCGGGGCATTTTCGTTTCTGACGGTGCGTGCGGCCTCTGTGTTCCGTATCCCGATCCTTTCGGACTTTATTTCATTCGTGACGCGCGACGAGATGGAGCGCAAAGACCAATTCGTGCGCGACAACGTATCGGCGCTGGCGCGCAAACTCGGCGAAGTGCAGGCGCAGCTGCTGCGGCTCGACGCGGTGGGTGAGCGGGTGGGCAAAGCCGCCGGCATCCGGCCGGAAGAGTTCCGCTTCGCTCAGTTGCCGGGCCGTGGAGGTGCGCTGGAAAGCGACGATCCGATGACCTTGCGCGAGCTGGATCTCGCGCTGAAACAGCTTTCGGTCAGTGTCGAACAGCGCGCCGATTACCTGAGTGTGATAGAGGCGGAACTGCGGGCGCAGCAGGTGCGGCAGGCGTTGCTACCGCACAGCAAGCCGGTGTCGGACGGATTTATCGGGTCGGGCTTCGGCTGGAGATCTGATCCGTTTTCCGGCGAAATGTCGCACCACTCGGGCATCGATTTCGCAGCACCCACAGGAACCCCGATCCATGCGGCCGCCGGCGGGGTCGTCGTGGTGGCCGAATATCACCCGGTATGGGGCAACCTCGTCGAAGTCGATCATGGCAATTCGCTGTTGAGTCGATACGCCCACGCGAGCCGCCTTAACGTGGCGGCGGGTGACATTGTCAAGCGCGGGCAAAAGCTGGCGGAAGTCGGCTCAACCGGGCGCTCAACCGGTTCACACCTTCACTTTGAAGTGCACCATCAGGGTGTCGCGCAAAACCCTGCCAAGTTCCTGTTCGCGAAAGGCAGTCCGTTGCAACAACACACTGCCGGTTCGCCGCGCGTCGACATCAAGGCTCTTGCTGCTTCCGACATCGCGTACACGACTAAGCCCTGTTAACTAGATCGCAGCGCGCCAGCGTTTGGCGGAGCGGCGCTGCCTGAGTCGTCGGGCACTAAAGTGCCAACCCTGCGGTACTCACGCCAGCGGCGGGCCTGCAAACTCGCTGCGCTCAAACAGGCAGGCCCTTAACTGCCCCGCTGGCGCTCCGCTCCTCGGGCGACGACTCCGAAGGCAGCGCCGCTACGCCAAACGCTGGCGCGGGGAGCAATGTCTCTGGGTGAGAGGAAAAGAAAAACATCTCGCACGAGGCGATGTCGCGACAGCAGCGGCTGGCGCAGATGCGCCGCCTTGGAGGCGTCGCCCGAGGAACGGAGCAGACGCCGGGCCGTCGGCGAAACCGTGCTTTAGCCCGGTTTCGCCGCGGCGGCTGCGAGTACCGCAGTGGTCGGCACTTTAGTGCCCGACGCCGTAGGCGGTGCAGCTGCGCCAGCCGCTGCTGCTACCGAATCCACACCCCTCGACGCACTGGAGGCGCGGGCTAATCGAGCGCTGCTGCCTAACCCACCCCCTATGACATAATTTTCGATCCTTGCCATTCGCGGCGAAGCTTGCTTCAGCGATCGCCAGCCCCAGATCATCTCCATGATTTCCGGAATTCTGACCAAGGTTTTTGGCAGCCGTAATGAGCGCCTGCTGAAGACCTATGACCGCAATGTCGAACGCATTAACGCGTTCGAACCCAAAGTAGCGCCGCTGTCCGACGAAGCGTTAAAAGCGAAGACAAGCGAGTTTCGACAGCGCCTTGCCAAGGGTGAAACGCTTGACGATCTGCTTCCTGAAGCGTTTGCGGTCGTGCGCGAGGCGGCCAAACGCACGCTCGCGATGCGCCATTTTGACGTGCAGCTTGGTGGGCGGCATGGTGCTGCACGCCGGCAAGATCGCCGAGATGCGCACCGGGGAGGGCAAGACGCTGGCAGCGACGCTGCCCGCGTACCTGAACGCGCTCGCCGGTAACGGCGTTCACATTGTCACCGTCAACGATTATCTGGCGGCGCGCGATGCCGACTGGATGGGCAAGGTCTATCGATTCCTCGGTCTGACCGTCGGCGTCATCCTGTCGCAGCAGGCGACCGAAGAAAAACGCGTGGCGTACGCAGCCGACATTACGTACGGCACCAATAACGAATTCGGGTTCGATTATCTGCGCGACAACATGGAATACGCGGTCGCCGACCGCCGGCAGCGCGGACTTTCGTATGCCATCGTCGATGAAGTCGATTCGATCCTGATCGACGAAGCGCGCACACCGCTGATCATCTCGGGGCCGGCCGAGGACCACACCGAAACGTACGTGCGCGTCAACGAAATTCCGAAGCTGCTATCGCGCCAGGCGGACGAAAAAGGCGAGGGCGATTATTGGGTTGACGAAAAAGCCCATCAAGTTCACATCTCGGAGAGCGGCCACGAGAAGCTCGAAGAAATATTGACGCGCATGGGAATGCTGGCCGAAGGCGAGAGTTTGTATTCGCCCGCCAACATCATCCTGATGCACCACCTGAACGCAGCGTTGCGCGCGCACTCGCTGTTTCATCGCGATCAGCAATACGTCGTGCAAAACGGCGAGATCGTCATCGTCGACGAGTTCACCGGCCGGTTGATGGTGGGCCGCCGCTGGTCCGAAGGGCTGCATCAGGCGGTCGAAGCCAAGGAAGGCGTGCAGATCCAGGCAGAGAACCAGACCTACGCGTCGATCACGTTTCAAAATTATTTCCGCATGTACGGAAAGCTCGCCGGCATGACCGGTACCGCGGACACCGAGGCGTACGAATTCCAGGAAATCTACCGACTCGAAACGGTCGTAATCCCGACGCACCGGCCGATGATCCGTATCGACTCGCAGGACAAGGTGTATCGGACGCTAAAGGAAAAGTACACCGCGATCATCGACGACATCAAGGACTGCGTTGCACGCAGCCAACCGGTACTGGTTGGCACGACGTCGATCGAGAACTCCGAAGCTGCTTTCGAACCTGCTGAAGAAGGAACGGTTGCCGCATCAGGTTCTGAACGCAAAGCAGCACGCGAAGGAAGCCGAGATCGTCGCGCAGGCGGGCAGCCCGGCAGTGATCACGATCGCGACCAACATGGCGGGTCGCGGTACCGACATCGTGCTCGGCGGGAACGTCGAGAAGCAGGTGCAGTTCGTCGAAGCCGACGCCGCGCTTGACGATGCAACGAAGTCACAGCGAATCGACAAGCTGCGTGACGAGTGGCAATCGCTGCACGATCAAGTCGTCGGCGCCGGTGGCTTGAAGATTATCGGTTCCGAGCGTCACGAGTCGCGCCGTATCGATAATCAGCTGCGCGGCCGCTCGGGCCGCCAGGGCGATCCCGGCGCATCGCGCTTCTATCTGTCGATGGAGGACTCACTGCTGCGCATTTTTGCCGGCGACCGGATGAAAGCGATCATGGATCGCCTCAAGTTGCCTGAGGGCGAGGCGATCGAAGCCGGCATGGTGACTCGCTCGATAGAAAGCGCGCAGCGCAAGGTCGAAGCGCGCAACTTCGATATCCGCAAGCAGCTGCTCGAATACGACGATGTCGCCAACGATCAACGGCGCGAGATCTATCGGCTGCGCAATGACATTCTGGAAACCGATAACACCGGTGAAATGGTGACGAATCTGCGCACCGGCTACTTCACCGACATGTTTCGCGCGCACGTGCCTGACGAGTCGGTCGAAGAGCAGTGGGACATCGCGGGACTCGAAGCGGCATTGGCCAACGATTGGCAACTCAACGTGCCGCTCAAAGCCGCGCTGGAGTCGAACGATTCGCTGACCGACGAGGACTTGCTGGCAAAGGTGCTGAAGGCAGCGGACGAGTCGTACGACGCCAAGGTGGCGATTGTTGGCCGTGATTCGTTCTCGGGCTTCGAACGGTCGATCATGCTGCAATCGCTCGACCAGGCGTGGCGCGAGCATCTGACTGCGCTCGATGCGTTGCGGCAGGGCATTCATCTGCGCGGTTACGCGCAAAAGCAACCGAAGCAGGAATACAAGCGCGAAGCGTTCGAGCTGTTCGGCTCACTGCTCGATCGCGTACGCGCCGACGTCGTGCGCGTGTTGATGAACGTGCGGATTCAGACGCAGGAAGAAATCCAGCAGGCAGAGCAACAGATTGAGGAAGAGAGCGAGCGCCGGGCCGAGCAGGCACGGGCGCAGCATTCCGAGTTCGGTCTCGGCCTATCCGAGGAGCCGGTCGCAGTCGAGGAGTTGACGTTGCCTGGTAGCCGAAGAGGGCATGGCGAAGCCCGCCGTACAGCAAGTCAGGCGCATCGGCGAAAAAATCGGTCGCAACGATCCGTGCCCGTGCGGATCGGGAAAGAAGTACAAGCAGTGTCATGGAAAGTTGTAGCGCTCCTCGTGTACGCGACGGCTTCGCTGTCGCACGTGCACTCGTCGATTAGTTAGGCGCGCTCCCTTCGGAGCGGCCGCGCGTACGCGCGCAGGACAAAGGCAAGGGGACGAGCCGCTTCGCATGCCACGGTCTTCACCGATCACCATTCACGGTTCACCGATTATCGATCCGAACATGGCCGTTAATCTTCACGCGCCCGATCCGAAGTCTTTGTTTGCTGTTGCGGGGATCGAACTGGGCTGGGCGGAAGCAGGAATACGAAAGGTCGGCCGCAAGGATCTGCTGGTCGTTCGCATTGCCGACGGCGCGAGCGTTGCCGGAGTGTTTACACAGAATCATTTTGCCGCTGCACCGGTACTTGTGTGCCGCGAACATTTGGCCGTCGGAATCGTGGCGTGCGTGCGCTGGTGGTCAACACCGGTAACGCGAACGCGGGCACCGGCGAGCCGGGGCTCGTAGCTGCGCGCGCGAGCTGCGAGGCGCTCGCAAAGTTGATCGGTTGCGATGCCCGGCAGGTAATGCCGTTTTCAACCGGCGTGATCATGGAGCCGTTGCCGATCGAGCGGTTGATCGCAGGGCTGCCGCGAGGCGGTCGGTCGGCTCGACAAGGATCACTGGCTGCAAGCGGCGCAAGCCATCATGACGACCGACACGGTGCCGAAGGCCGTGTCGCGCCGAGTCGACATCGCCGGAACCACGGTCACGTTGACCGGCATCGCAAAGGGCGCCGGAATGATCCGACCAAACATGGCAACAATGCTCGGCTTCATCGCGACCGATGCCGCGATTGCGGCCCCATTGCTGCAGCAACTGACGCAGCACGTGGCTGATCGATCGTTCAATTGCATCACGATCGACGGCGATACTTCTACCAACGATTCCTTCATAACGATCGCGACTGGCCGCGGTCCGATGCGGATCGAATCGGCTCGACGCACCTTCTCTTTACCGCGTTTTCCGAGGCGTTGACCGATGTTGCGCGCGAACTTGCGCAAGCGATCGTGCGCGATGGTGAAGGCGCGACCAAGTTTATCGAGGTGCGCGTCGAGCAGGCGGCCACAGAGCATGAAGCCCGCCAGGTGGGCTATGCGGTCGCGCATTCACCGTTGGTCAAGACCGCGTTTTTCGCTTCCGATCCAAATCTTGGACGAATACTTGCCGCGGTCGGTAACGCTGGTATTGACGATCTACAGCCGGAGCGTGTTCAAATGCATCTGGACAACGTGTACGTCGTGCGCGATGGCGGCCGCCATCCGGCGTATCAGGAGGAAGACGGTCAGGCTGTGATGAAGAATTCTGAAATCGTGGTGCGTTTGCAGTTGGGCCGCGGTCGCGCGGTTGCATCGGTGTGGACCACCGATCTGTCGCACGAGTACGTATCCATTAACGCCGACTATCGATCGTGACCCGCGCGGCGCCAGACCTCACCCTGCAGCGCCTGGCCGACGTGCTTGAACGCCTTGAATCGCTGTTGCCGGCGCAATCGCGGACCGATTTCTCTGCGTCGCCGGCTTTTCGCTGGCGCAAGCGCCGCTATCTGGGAATTGAGCAAGGCGAGCTGCAGCCGGTGTTACGGCCGGCGTTGATTCCATTCGACGATCTAAAGCATGTCGATGATCAGAAGGAGGCGATCCGCCAGAACACCGAACGCTTCGTGCGCCGGCTACCGGCCAACAATGCGTTGCTTACGGGCGCACGTGGCACCGGAAAGTCTTCGCTGATCCGCGCGTGCTTGCATGAGTTTGCCGCGCGAGGGCTGCGGTTGATCGAGGTCGACAAGCGCGACTTGATCGATATTGCCGATATCGTCGATATCATTGCCAAGCGGGCCGAGCACTTCATTATTTTTTGCGACGATCTGTCGTTCGATACAAACGAGGCCGGCTACAAGGAGTTGAAGGCTGCGCTCGACGGCTCGATTGCCGGCACCGCCGACAATGTCTTGATCTATGCATCGTCGAATCGGCGACATTTGATGCCAGAGCTGATGCGCGACAACCTGAGTACGCGTTATGACGGCGACGGCGAGATTCATCCTGCCGAGGCGGTCGAAGAGCAAGTATCGCTTTCCGAGCGCTTTGGCCTGTGGCTCTCGTTCTATCCGTTTCGTCAGGACGACTACCTGGACATCGTCGCCCACTGGCTGCAGCGCTTTGGCATACAGCAGCATGAGGCCGCCGAAGCGCGCGCCGAGGCATTGCAGTTCGCGCTGCAGCGTGGATCGCGTTCCGGCCGCGTGGCGTTGCAGTTCGCCCGTCATTGGGCCGGCAGCAAGCGGCTGGCGAACAACCCCACACCGCAATGACTTCGACGCGTACGCCGGTCGAAGTCGCGGCCGGTGTGCTGATTCGCCGCGACGGCCGCTTTCTGCTGGCCAGTCGGCCCGCGGGAAAGCCTTACGCGTCCTACTGGGAGTTCCCAGGCGGAAAGGTCGAAGGCGGCGAGTCGGTCGCAGAAGCGCTTGCGCGCGAGCTGCACGAAGAGCTGGGCATTCGAATCGGGCACAGCCTGTCCATGGGTCGTGCGTGTCTTCGATTATCCACATGCGCTGGTGCGGCTGCATTTTCTTCGGGTGTTTGAGTGGAGCGGAGAGCTTCATGCGCGCGAACATCAGAGCTTCGGGTTTCTTTTCGACGAGTGCCTTACCCGACGGTCCATTGTTGCCGGCGACCGTTCCGGTTCTACGATGGCTTGCGCTACCGTCGCTATACGCGATCAGTGCAGTTGCGCAGCTCGGGCGCGACGTGTTTTTGCGACGCCTTGAATCGGCGCTCGCACGTGGCTTAAAGCTGCTGCAGTTTCGGGAGCCCGCGCTCGACAGTGCCGAGCGCAGCGCTGCTTTTCAATGAAGTGCTCGCCCGCGTTCGCGCCGCAGGCGCGACATTGCTGGTCAACAGCCGGCACCGAACACTATGGGACAAGGCCGATGGTGTGCATCTAACCGCAGCCGATCTTGCGACATTAAGACAGCGTCCTGAATTCGAGTGGGTCGGCGCGTCGGTGCACTCGAGTGTAGAGATCGAACGTGCGGCCGCGCTGCTATTGGATTTCGTGGCAGCGGGGCCGGTGCGGCTTACGGCCACGCATCCGCATCACCCGCCACTGGGATGGGACGCCTTCGCGAGCGTGATCGCGAATGCCGGCTTGCCGGTGTACGCGCTGGGCGGAATGCGAGCGAGCGATCTGGCGAGCGCAATGTGTCACGGCGCGCACGGTATTGCATCGCTGTCTGCGGTATGGGATGACGATCAATGTGAGCGGCTGGATGCGTCCGGCGTCTTATCGGCGTCGTTCTCGTCGGGCCCGGCAATCGAATAGCCGTCCGATGCCCACGCGCCGAGATCGATCATCTTGCAGCGCTCGGAACAAAACGGGCGAAACTTCTGCTGCTCGTCCCATTTGACTTCGCGACCGCAAGTCGGACATCTGACCTTCGCCATTTGACACTAGAACGCGCAAAGCGCCAGCTCGAAATGGCACGTCTCGATCCATCGAACGCGGTTTCGGCTCGCGATCCTGCGTCGTAAAGCGTATCCAGAGCATGTACTTGTTGGCACTGATTTCCGGAATGGCGTTGAGCGCGCCATCGACTCTCACCTGCAACAACGCGTAGGTTCGTCCCTGCAACATTTGCTGAAACGCGCCCTGCGCCGCGACCTGCTTGCTGCGATGCGCGGTTTCGCGCAGCAGCTTCAAAACGATCGCCAGCGCCGAATGAAATTGCAGCATCGGGGCAACCCAGTTTTGCAAATCGCGCGCCCTCGTGTCGACGTCGCGGGTCAACCATGCGTGATACGACGGCAGGTCAAACTCGCACGTGCCACCGGGAATGATCGCGCGGCTGCGGATGCTCATCAGCCACTCGTTGTCACGCACATGCTGTCCGGCTTTGCCCGTGGTGGCATTCAGGTTCTGCTGCGCGCGTTCGATTTCGGACAGCACGCCGGACAGCGCGCTCTCCGACACCTGTGGATTGTTGCGCAGCGCTTGAAGCGTTTGCTTGTGGCGCTCGAGCTCCTGCAACAAGTCCGATCTCAAATCGGCGCGCGACGTGACCTCAAGGATTTCGAAGAGCGTCAGCAGCGCAGTGTGGTGGCAGTATGAATGCTCCTGCGCGCAGAAGTACATCAACTTGTCGAACAGGTCTTCAAGACGCAGCAAGGTCCGGACGCGCTCGCTGAACGGGTACTCGTACAAGACCTTACCGTCGGTCGACATCTCGCAGTGAACTTAGGAGCATGGTCGAAGATATCACAGGGTTTCGCTTGATCGTTTCATCGCGGCGGATCGTAGATAAGTGCGATGCAGATGCTCCACCCTGCGTTGGATCTCTTCGAGCGGCGCCTCGTTGATCAACACGTCGTCTGCCACCGCTAGTCGCTGCGGGCGAGTCGCCTGCGCGGCGATGATGCTTCGCGCCAGTTTCTCATCGATATCGGTGCGGGCGCACACGCGCGCAATCTGCGTCGCCTCGCTGCAATCGATCAACAGCACGCGGTCAACGTTATCGCGCCAGTTGCCTTTTTCGACCAACAAGGGCACGACGAACACCACGTATGGGCAACCGCCGGCAATCAGCTCGGCACCGCGTTCGCGCATCGCGGTCCGGATCATCGGGTGCAGCAGCGATTCGAGCCGCGTGCGCGCGGCGACGTCGGAGAAAACATGGGCGCGCATACGCGCGCGGTCCAGTGAGCCGTCGGCGGCAATCGCCTCGGTGCCGAATGACTCGCGTAACGCCTCGATGGCAGCGCCGCCCGTGTTCGTCAGTTGATGCGCGATTGCGTCAGCGTCGATGATCGCGGCGCCGCGACGCCGACAGCATCGTAGCGATCGTGGACTTGCCGCTGCCAACGCCACCCGTCAGGCCGACGCTGAAAGCGGTAAACATCAGAGCGGAACTAACCAGCGCGTCAATCGATCCCCGGTCGAGCATCACGATCATGCCAGCGGCCGCAAGATACGGACCGAATGGGATCGGAATTTCGCGTCCGCGCCGCGCCAGAATGATCAGCGCAATACCGACGACCGCACCGACCAACGACGACAGCAGCACGATCGGCAACAACGCTTTCCACCCCATCCAAGCGCCAAGCGCGGCGAGCAGCTTGAAGTCGCCGTAGCCCATTCCTTCCTTGCCGGTGGTCGAGCTTGAACAACCAGTAGATCGACCAAAGCACCAGATAGCCCGCCGCAGCGCCGATCACGGCGTCTCTGAGCGGCACGAACAGGCCGAATACGTTGGCGAGCAAACCGAGCCAGAGCAACGGCAGGGTCAAGTCGTCGGGCAGCAGCGTCGTATCGGCATCGATGAATGTTAGAGCGATCAGTGTCCACGTAAATACGAGGGCAAGCGCCGTCTGCCATGTCAGCCCGAACTTCCAAGCGACAATCGCCGATAACACCGCAGTCAGCGCTTCGACAATCGGATAACGCGCTGAGATGCGAGCAGCGCAGTGCGCGCACTTGCCTCGCAATGCAAGCCACGATGCAATCGGGATGTTGTCGACCACTCGCAGAGGCGTCTTGCACTGCGGGCAGTGCGAAGGCGGCACCAGCAGGTTGTAACGTCCGGTCGAGGCGACCGCGGCTCCTTCGAGCTCGGCGCACTGCGCACGCCAATCTGCCTCCATCATCTTCGGCAGACGATGAATCAGAACATTGAGGAATGAGCCGATCGCCAGGCTGAAGATGGCGACAATGGCGACGAGGACAGGACCTTCTAACAAGTATCAGTTGCCGGCGTTGCGCAAGCGACGCCGGCTCCTCCTGAGTTGCTATACCACCTGACCGAGCTTGAAGATCGGCAGGTAAATCGCAATCACGATGCCGCCGACGACGACGCCGAGAATGACCATGATCATCGGCTCGAGCAAACTCGCCAACGCATCCACGGTTTCATCGACCTCGCGCTCGTAGTAGTCAGCGACTTTGGACAGCATCGAATCGAGCGAACCCGATTCCTCGCCGATCGACGTCATCTGAATCGCCATGTTCGGAAACACACCGGTGTTCTGCATCGACTGCGCCAAACTCGTGCCGATATTGACCTCGTTCTGAACCTGCTTGGTCGCTTCCTTGTAAACCCAGTTTCCGGCTGCCGGCCCGACCGAGTCGAGCGCCTCGACCAGCGGCACACCGGCGGCAAACGTCGTTGCCAGCGTTCTGCTCCAGCGCGCGATCGATGCCTTCTGCAGCATCTCGCCCAGCACCGGCAGCTTCAGCAGGGCACGATCGACGGCAGCCTTGACCTTTGGCGATCGCCGCCACGCCTGCAGCAGGAAGTAAACGCCGCCAAAGGCAATGCCGAATACGACGTACCAGTAGGCGACCATGAAGTCCGACATCGCGATCACCATCAGCGTCGGCGCAGGAAGGTCGGCGCCGAAGCTGGTGAACACGCTCTTGAACGACGGAATCACGAAGATCATGATGACCGCGGTGACCAGGATCGCCACCAGAATGATCATGATCGGGTAGAACATCGCCTTCTTGATCTTGCCCTTCAGCGCGATCGTCTTTTCCTGATACGTTGCGAGGCGATCGAGCAGCGTTTCCAAGAATACCCGCTTGTTCACCGGCAGCGACCAGGTTGCAGAACAGCGGATCGAAGTACAGCGGGTACTTGCGGAACGCCTGGTTCAAGCTGGTACCGGTTTCGACGTCCGAGCGAATGTCGTTCATCAAGCGCGCCATCGACGGGTTCGAGTGCCCCTTGCCGACGATGTCGAACGCCTGCATCAACGGCACACCGGCCTTCAGCATCGTCGACAACTGACGCGAAAACAGCGCGAGGTCCTTTTCGGTGATCTTCTTGCCGCGCGAGAAGCTCTGCTTCTTGATCTTGGTCGTCATGATGCCGCGCCGGCGCAGCGACGCGGCGACGACCGACTCGCCGCCGGCGCGCATATCGCCCTTTACGACGCGGCCGTTCTTGTCGCGCCCCTCCCAGTGAAACATCGACTCGCGTACTGATGCAGTGGGGCGTGCTTTGGCAAGTGTTCCGGTAGCCATCAATTACTCCGCTTCGACTTCTATACGTTAGTACAACCGAGCACCTCTTCGAGCGAGGTGATTCCCTGCTTGACCTTCACCAACCCCGACTGGCGCAAGTCGCGCACGCCGTTTCTTTGCGCCTCGCGTCCGATATCGATCGCGGTGGCGCTTCTTCAAAATCATGTCCTGCATCGCCTCGGTGATCGGCATTACCTGATAAATGCCGAGCCGGCCTTTGTAGCCGCTGCCCTTGCAGCGCTCGCAGCCGATGGGCTTGTAGGGAATCCAGCTGCCGTCGAGTCGGCTGCGCTAAATCCGGCGCCGATGAACGCATCCTTCGGCAGATCGTATGGCTGTTTGCACGCGCAAAGCTTGCGCGCGAGCCGCTGTGCGGTGATCAGAATGATGCTCGACGCGATGTTAAATGGCGCAACGCCCATGTTCAACAACCGCACCAGCGTGCCAGGCGCATCGTTCGTATGCAACGTCGACAGCACCATATGTCCCGTTTGCGCCGCCTTGATCGCGATGTCCGCGGTTTCAAGATCGCGGATCTCGCCGACCATGATCACATCCGGATCCTGGCGCAAAAACGAGCGCAGCGCACTGGCAAAAGTCAGCCCGGCCTTTTCGTTGAGGTTGACCTGGTTGATGCCGGCCAGCTGAATTTCGGCAGGATCTTCGGCGGTCGAAATGTTGATGTCGGGCTTGTTCAGAATATTCAGACACGTGTACAGCGACACCGTCTTGCCCGAACCGGTCGGCCCGGTCACCAGCACCATGCCGTACGGCCGCTGCACGCAGTCAAGCAGAATCTGTTTTTGGTCGGGCTCGTAGCCGAGCGCGTCGACGCCCAGCTTGGCCTGCGATGCATCCAAAATCCGCATCACGATTTTTTCGCCGAACAGCGTCGGCAACGTGCTGACGCGAAAATCGATCGCCCGCGTGCCGGATAGCGCGAGTCTTCATGCGTCCGTCCTGCGGCACGCGCTTTTCTGCGATATCGAGCCGCGACAAGACCTTGATGCGCGTCGACAGCCGTTCTTTGATCGCCAGCGGCGGCTGCGCGACTTCACGCATCTGACCGTCGAGGCGGAAGCGAACGCGATAGAACTTTTCGTACGGCTCGAAGTGCAAATCGGACGCGCCTTCGCCAATCGCGTCGAGCAGCAGCTTCTGCAGGAAACGCACGACCGGCGCGTCGTCGACCTCGGCGGTGGCCGCAGCATCTTCAGCCGGAGACCTCGCCGGGCTCATCCAGCATCCCGAAATCGATGTCCTCGCTGCCGCCGCTACATCGTATCGAGCGCTTGCGCCACGCTCTGCGCCTGCGCCTCGACGTGCCGCATCAGCTTGTCGTGTTCGACGACGATCACGTCGATCGCGAGCTGCGTCTGAAACTTGATCTGGTCGAGCGCGTGGGTGTTGGTCGGATCGGAAACGGCGACCGCAAGGCGATTGCCGCGCTTGCGCAGCGCCAGCACGCGCAGCGATCCCACCAACTTCTTGTCGATGATGTCTTTGGGTAACTGCTCGATGTCGACAGCGCCCAAGTCGAGCAAAGGATGTCCGAAAGTGTCGGCCGCGAACTTGGCGATCGCAGCCGACGACAGCCCAGTCACGTCGGCCGAGCCGACCAATTCATCGATGAACTGCGTGTTGCCCTGTGTCGCCTTGCGCGCGAAATTTTCCGCGCGATCGGGCCGCAGCTTGCCTTGCTGCACGAGCGCCCGCGCGAGGCCCGTGAGGGCTCCGACGGCAGCCGCAGAACCTTGCATTACGGTGGACATCAGGTATTAAGATCCCAAACCTCTTACCGGGCTCGATTTGGTCGAGCTACTTGGAAGTTCGAGCAGTTCGAACCGCCAAGTTATAGCCGGCCGGCCACCCTAGAGAAGGCGAAAGATACCGCTGATAAGCCGTGGATTTGTAAACCTAAACTACCGCAAACTGGGCAAGACGATCGGCGCAGACCACTTGCGGCCGAACGCAATCTGATTTCGTGAGGACAGCGGAGCAGCGGGGAGCAAAAAGCAGGGAATGTGGTCGGGGTGAGAGGATTTGAACCTCCGACTCCTGCGTCCCGAACGCAGTACTCTACCAGGCTGAGCTACACCCCGAAGATCACGATTCGTGCCATCTATACGCGCTGTAGAGTCAGCGATTACGGTCGATCGCAAAGTCAGTCAAGTGTAGCAAGGAATCCCTGAAAATCGTCTGCGGCAGCGCATGCATCGCTGCGCGAGCGTTGTTCGCTTCCTGCTCGGCGAGCGCGCGCGAATAGTCGAGCGACCCGTTTTCGGTGACGATGCGCGCGACCGTCGAAAAGTCACCGCTGACCGTCGCGCACCGCTGCGGTTACAAAATCGCGCTGCGCTGGAGCCGCGCAGCGCAGCGCATGGATCAGCGGCAGGGTCATCTTGCCTTCGCGCAGATCGTCGCCCAGCCGCTTGCCGATTTCTTCGCTGTCGCCCGAATAGTCGAGCACGTCGTCGATGATCTGAAATGCTTTTCCGAGCGAGGCACCGTAGCTTGCGCAGCTGTCCTCGACTGCAGCGTTCGCGCCGGCGATGACCGCTGCAATGCGTGCGCCGGCTTCGAACAAGGTCGCCGTCTTGCGCTCGACGACGTCGAAATACCTGATCTTCATTGACCGATGGGTCGTGGATGTTGAGCAACTGCAGCACTTCGCCTTCGGCGATCCGATTGGTCGCATCGGCCATGATGCGCATGACGCGCGGACTGCCAGCTTCGACCATCATCTGAAAAGACCGCGAGTACAGAAAGTCGCCGACCAGCACACTGGCGGCATTGCCGAACATCGAATTGGCAGTCGAGCGGCCGCGGCGCAAGTCTGATTCGTCGACGACGTCGTCGTGCAGCAGCGTGGCGGTGTGAATGAACTCGATCACGGCCGCCAGATTCGACGTGTTTTTCGCCGCGATAGCCGAGCGCGCGCGCTATCAGCATCAACACGGCAGGGCGCAACCGCTTGCCGCCGGCGCAACGATGTACTCGGCGATCGTGTTGATGAGCGCAACGTCCGACTCAAGCCGCGTCCGGATGGTTCGATCGACCAGCAGCATGTCGGCGGTGATCGGCGCGAGCACGTCTTGCAGTCCACCGGCGGTATCGGCAGCCGGCGCATAACGCCGTGACGGCAGAAGTGGGGGTCGCCAAATCCGTCATTCGGCGATTATAGGTGTGCGTCAGACGATGCTCCGGCGCGGTTTGACGCGTTTTGCCGACGGTGAGATAATCTGCGGCTTTTTCGGCCGGACTCATCGGCACGCTAGGAGTTCTGATGTACGCAGTCATCAAATCGGGCGGCAAGCAGTATCGAGTCGCTGCGGGCGACACCGTCAAGATCGAGTCGGTGCAGGGCGACGTGGGCCAGCAGCTGAAGCTGACCGATGTGTTGACGATCGCCGATGGCGACAACGTCCGCTTCGGCGCTCCGTTTGTGTCGGGTGCCGCGGTAATGGCGACGGTGCTGGGTCATGGGCGGCACGACAAGATAACTATTTTCAAGATGCAGCGTCGCAAGCACTTTCAAAAGCATGGCGGGCATCGGCAGAATTACACCGAGTTGCGGATCGATAGCATCGGGTAGGGAAGCCGGCCCGCGTTGCGGTCCGGCAACGGATTGGTTGGCGTAGAGCGAAGGTTTACAAATGGCACACAAGAAAGCGGGCGGCTCGTCGCGTAACGGCCGCGACTCGCAGTCCAAGCGTCTCGGCGTCAAGGTGTACGGTAACCAGGCGATCACGGCCGGCGCCATTATCGTGCGGCAGCGCGGAACGCAGTTTCATGCGGGTGAGAACGTCGGCATGGGGCGCGACCATACGTTGTTCTCGCTGATAAATGGCAAGGTGCAGTTCGACGTTCGCGGCGCGAAGAGCCGCCGTGTCGTCAGGGTGCAGGCCGAAGAACCAGTGAGCCGAGCGGCATAGCGGTCGACGTTCGCCTTATTTTTATGTAGAGGCCCTGCCGTCCGCGGCGGGGCCTTTTGCTTTTTGGGATCCAACTCTCGGAACGCAGCGTGAAATTTATCGACGAAGCGACGATTGACATCGCGGCCGGCAACGGCGGCGATGGCTGCGCGTCGTTCCGACGTGAAAAGTTCATTCCGAAAGGCGGACCTGATGGCGGTGATGGTGGCCGCGGCGGTAGCGTGTGGGTGGTCGCCGACCGCAACATCAATACGCTGATCGATTTCCGCTATGCACGCCGGTATCAGGCGGAAAACGGTGAGAAAGGGCGCGGCGCCGATTGTTACGGCGCGGGTGGAGCCGATATCGATCTGCGCGTTCCTGTTGGCACCGTGATTACGGATGCCGACACCGGCGAAAAACTGGTCGACATGATTGCGCACGGCCAGCGCGCGTTGCTGGCGCAAGGCGGTCGCGGCGGCATCGGCAATCTGCACTTCAAGTCGAGCACCAATCGCACGCCGCGGCAATTTACGAAGGGTGAGCCGGGGCAACAGCGCAAGCTGAATCTCGAGTTGCGCGTACTGGCCGATGTCGGATTGCTCGGTTTACCCAACGCCGGCAAGTCGACGCTGATCCGCGCTGTGTCAAACGCTCGTCCGAAGGTGGCGGACTATCCATTCACAACGTTGCATCCGCATCTCGGGGTCGTCCGCGTCGGTCCGGAGCAAAGCTTCGTCATCGCCGACATTCCCGGCTTGATAGAAGGTGCGGCCGAAGGCGCCGGCTTGGGTCATCAGTTTTTGCGGCACTTGAGCCGAACCGATCTGTTGCTGCATCTGGTCGATTGCATGCCGCCGGAGGGCGACGATCCGGTGCGAGGTGCACGAGTGATCGCCGCCGAGCTACGCAAGTACGACGAGAAGCTTTATCGCAAGCCGCGCTGGTTTGTGCTTGAATAAGATCGATCTGGTGCCGGCCGATGAGCGCGATGCTCTGCTGCACGAATTCCGCCGCCGATTGCGAACCAAGGCGCCTGTTTTCGCCGTGTCCGCCGCGACCGGCGACGGGTGTCGTGAGTTGGTATCGGCGATAGCGCGCTTTCTTACGACGCAACGCGCCGAGCATGCGAAAGAACGAGGCGACGTCGATGCGCGTTTCAGCACCGAAGACGCCGAAGATGTCAGGGACCGCGTATGACGTCGGCGATTGCCGCCGCACGCCGAATCGTTGTCAAGATCGGCAGTAGCTCGGTGACCGCCGATGGCCGCGGACTCGATCACGGTGCGATCGATAGTTGGGCGCGCCAGATCGCTGCGCTGCGTGCGGGTGGCAAGCAAGTGCTGCTGGTGTCGAGCGGCGCGATTGCCGAAGGCATGCAACGACTCGGCTGGAAGCGGCGACCGCACGAAATCCACGAACTGCAGGCGGCAGCCGCCGTCGGGCAGATGGGTCTGGCGCAGGCGTATGAAGCCAGCTTTCGCGCGCACGGCTTGCAGACTGCGCAAGTACTGTTGACGCATACCGATCTGGCCGACCGTGCGCGGTACCTGAATGCGCGCTCGACTTTGTTCACTTTGCTTCATCTCGGTGTCGTGCCGGTGATCAACGAAAACGATACCGTCGTGACCGATGAGATCAAGTTTGGCGACAACGACACGCTCGGCGCGCTGGTCGCCAATCTTAGTCGAAGCCGATGCCTTGATCATTCTGACCGATCAGGCCGGTCTCTATTCGGATGACCCGCGCCGCAATGCGAGTGCAACCGTCATCAGGATGCGCTTGCCGGCGATCCATCACTCGAAGCAATCGCCGGAGGTGCCGGAAGCGGCACCGCGCGCGGCGGCATGTTGACCAAGGTGCTGGCAGCCAAACGTGCCGCGCGTAGTGGTGCGCACACCATCATCGCCGCGAGCCGCGAGCCCGACGTCCTGATTCGTCTCGCGCAGGGCGAAGCGATCGGCTCACAACTGACGGCCGGGACCGCAGTCTTAACTGCGCGTAAACAATGGCTGGCAAGTCATCTGCAGTGCAGAGGACAGCTCGTGATCGACGACGGCGCCGCGCGTGCCTTGATCGTGGGGGGCAAGAGTTTGCTGCCGATCGGTGTAATGAGCGTGAACGGCGAGTTTCAGCGCGGCGATGTGGTGGCATGCATCGATAAGCTCGGGCGCGAGGTCGCGCGCGGGCTCGCTAACTACTCCAGCACTCAAAGCCGTTTGATCGCACGCAGGCCGACGGCGGAGATCGAGAATGTCCTGGGCTTTATCGAAGAACCCGAGCTGATACACCGCGACAACCTGGTGCTCACGTAGCGCGCCGCGGCCACTGATTACGCTGCTTCGCTCGGCGGCTCCGCCGCGATGCCACCAACGGTCAGTGTCGAAGGTTTATCGAGAGTTGTAGGACGGGCGCGCGCCGACTTCACGTGCCCGCGCACCGGTTTGAACACAAACCGCGACAACTCGAGCAGCGCTTGCTGATAGACCTCGCGTTTGAATTCGATCACCGCATCGAGCGGGACCCAGTAGTCGTGCCAACGCCACGCATCGAACTCCGGATGCGCGGTCGCGCGCAGTCGAACGTCGCAATCGCGCGCAACTAGCCGCAGCAAAAACCAGATTTGCTTCTGGCCACGATAGTTGCCGCGCAGCTCGCGGCGAATCCATTGATCTGGTACGTCGTAGCGTAGCCACTCGCGCGTACGACCGACGAGCTTCACATGATCGCCGCTCAGTCCAATTTCTTCACCGAGCTCGCGATACATCGCTTGCTCGGGTGATTCGCCGTACTTGATCCCACCCTGCGGGAACTGCCACGAATGCTGTTTGACGCGTTTACCCCAGAAAACCTCGTTGCGACTGTTAAGCAGGATGATGCCGACGTTCGGGCGATACCCGTCCTTGTCCAGCATGCCAACCTCTGAACCTTTACTATTTGTTCGATTATAGGGACAGTTCAACGACGTTAACAACGTTGTTTGGTGATGCGCGCGCGTCAATTTTTTATTTCCACGCTTAAAGAAGCGCCGGCCGATGCCGAGGTCATCAGCCATTCGCTGATGCTGCGCGCCGGCATGATCCGCCGGCTGGCGGCCGGCATCTACACCTATATGCCGATCGCGCTGCGCTCGATTCGCAAGATCGAGACGATCATTCGCGAGGAGATGAACCGCGCCGGCGCGGTCGAGCTGCTGATGCCGGTCGTGCAACCGGCCGAGCTGTGGATGGAATCGGGGCGCTGGCAGAAAATGGGGCCGGAGCTGTTGCGGCTGAAAGACCGGCACGAGCGCGACTTTATCGTGCAGCCGACCAGCGAGGAAGTGATCGCCGATATCGTGCGCGAGCTGATCAGTAGCTACAAGCAGCTGCCGGTTAATTTTTATCACATTCAAACCAAGTTTCGCGACGAGCGACGGCCGCGTTTCGGCGTGATGCGCGGACGCGAGTTCACGATGAAGGATGCCTACTCGTTCGATCGCGACGAAGCCGGCGCGCGCGCGAGTTATCAGGCGATGTACGACGCTTACGTTCGAATCTTCACGCGCATGGGGCTGAAGTTTCGCGCGGTGGCGGCCGATACTGGCACCATCGGCGGCACTGCGAGCCACGAGTTTCAGGTGATCGCCGACACCGGCGAGGACGCGATCGCGTATTGCCCGACTTCGGATTACGCCGCCAATGTCGAAATGGCGGAAGCGTTGCCGCTGATTGCCAAACGCGCCGCGCCGACGGAGGAGCTTCGCAAGACGCCGACGCCGGGCAAGGAAAAGTGCGAAGACGTGGCGGAGTTGCTCGGTCTTCCGCTGGCGCGCACGGTCAAATCGATCGTGCTGGCAGTCGATGATCCGGAACCGTGACCAGTGCGCGCATCTGGCTGGTGCTGATCCGCGGCGACCACGAGCTCAACGAAGTCAAGGTCGGCAAAGTGCCGGGATTAAATGGTGGATTTCGCTTCGCGACCGAAGCCGAAATCCTGCAACACTTCGGCTGCAAGCCGGGCTATCTCGGACCGATCGGGACGCTGAAACCGGTGACGGTCGTTGCCGATCGAACCGTCGCCAACATGAGCGATTTCGTCAGCGGTGCCAATGAACAAGACTTTCACTACACCGGCGTCAACTGGGGCCGCGATCTTCCGGAGCCGATCGTGGCCGATGTGCGCAGCGTGGTTGCCGGCGATCCGTCGCCCGACGGCAAGGGCGTGCTCGCGATTCAACGCGGCATCGAGGTGGGACATGTGTTTTCCGGATTGCCGTATCCGCAGAGCATGAATCTTCGATTTACCGACGAAGCCGGCAAGTCGCAAACGATGCTGATGGGATGCTATGGAATCGGCGTGACGCGGCTGCTGGGCGCAGCGATCGAGCAGAATCACGATGACAAGGGCATCGTATGGCCCGATGCCATCGCGCCATTTTCGGTCGTCGTTACTCCGATCGGCTACGGCAAGTCGCAGCAAGTACGGCAAGTCGCCGACCAACTGTATGCGCAGTTGCAATCGTCGGGGTCGACGTGCTGCTCGACGATCGCGACGAGCGTCCCGGCGTGATGTTTGCGGAAATGGAGCTAATTGGAATTCCGCACCGGATCACGATCGGCGAACGCGGGCTAAAGGAAGGCAATGTCGAATACGTCAATCGCCGCTCGCTGCAGACGACGTCGATTCCGGTTGTCGAAGCCTTTGCGTTCATGCGCGCGCAGCTGGCGCAGCCCTGATGCCGCCGACTGAAGTTTCGCGCCGGCGCTTGCTGATAGCAGGCGGTGCGGCCGTAGCAGCGCCATTGCTGATGCCGTCTGCGGCGCGCGCCGGAGCACAACAATACGAGCCGATGGCCGACGCGGTGCGCGTTGCGCTGGCAGCGCAGATTGCCGACACCAGCCCACCGGCGCGACGCTTCGAAAAGATAGAAGAGCGCATTGCCTATCTTGCGTGGGTTGCCGAGATGTCCGAGCGGCTCGGCAATAAAGTCGGCGACTACGCGGCGCGCGTCGAATTCCTGAAGACGCTGGACTATGAAGCGACCCGCGCCGGACTCGATCGGCAAATGGTGCTCGGACTGATCCAGGTCGAAAGCAACTTTCGCAAGTATGCGATCTCAATCGCCGGCGCGCGCGGACTGATGCAGGTGATGCCATTTTGGACGCGAGTGATCGGCGACGGCGAATCGCGCCATCTCTTTTCGATGCCTACCAACCTGCGGTACGGCACGGTGATCCTGCGACACTACCTCGATATCGAACGCGGAGACTTGTTCATGGCGCTCGGCCGCTACAACGGCAGCCGCGGGCGAGCGGCCTATCCAGACTCGATCCTCGCAGCGTGGAAAAATCGCTGGAGCTATGAGGCAAAGCCGGGCGAGCAAGCGGCACCAAACCCACGTATCGGGTGATGTCTGCAGCAGCAGTGACGCGCTGCTGCCGCCTACGGTCGTGTCCGCACGGTGGCACTGGCGCGCCGACGCTCGCATGCTGCGCCGCGCACAAGACTAACGCGGCATGCCCGGCATGCCTTTCAATGCACCGAGCCCGCGCATCATCTTCGCCAGGCCGCCTTTCTTCATCTGCTTCATCATCGTTTGCATCTGATCGAACTGCTTCAGCATGCGGTTGACTTCCTGTACCGGAACACCGGCGCCGGCGGCGATGCGCCGCTTGCGCGATGCTTTGATCAGCTCGGGCTTCGCGCGCTCGGCGGCCGTCATCGAATTGATGATGCCTTCGGTGCGGCGGATTTGCTTCTCCTGGTCGTCCGCGTTCACTTGACCGGCCGCCTCCGCGAGCTGCGCCGGCAGCTTGTCGATCAGGCCCGATAGCCCGCCCATCTTTCGCATCTGCGCGATTTGCTCTCTGAAATCGTTCAGGTCAAAGCGCTCGCCCGACTGCATGCGCTTGGCAAACTTCTGCGCGCTCGCCGATCGACCGATTTCTTGACGTCTTCGACCAACGCAACGATGTCGCCCATGCCGAGGATGCGGCTTGCCATTCGATCCGGCGAAAACGGCTCGAGCCCATCGAGCTTTTCGCCGACGCCGACAAACTTGATCGGCTTGCCAGTCACGTGTCGTACCGATAACGCTGCGCCACCACGCGAGTCGCCGTCGAGCTTGGTCAGGACGACACCGGTCAGCGGCAGGCGCTCAGCAAACACTTTCGCGGTGGCGACGGCGTCCTGTCCGAGCATCGCGTCGACGACGAACAGTGTCTCGATCGGGTTCAAACGCGCTTCGAGTGCTGCAACCTCTTGCATCATCGCCTCGTCGATCGCGAGCCGGCCCGCGGTATCGACGATCAATACGTCGAAGTAATGACGCTTAGCGTGATCGATTGCGCGCGCGGCGATGTCGATCGGCTGATCGCCGGTAGCGGACGAAAAAAATTGCGCGCCGGCTTGCTCCGCGACCATTTTGAGCTGCTCGATCGCGGCAGGCCGGTAGACGTCAGTCGACACGGCCAAGACTTTCTTGTTGCGTTCGGTCTTTAACCAGTGCGCCAACTTGCCTGCCGTGGTGGTCTTGCCGGCGCCCTGCAAACCCGCGAGCAGGATCACCGCCGGCGGTTGTGTCGCGAGATCAAGTTGGCGCTGCTTGTCGTCAAGATCGCCGCCCATCAGGGCGGTCAACTCGCGCTGCACGACGCCGACCAGCGCTTGGCCCGGCGTCAAACTCGCCGTCACCTCTTCGCCCAGCGCCTTTTCCTTGATCCCGGCGATGAAATCGCGCACGACGGGCAGCGCGACATCAGCCTCGAGCAACGCCACGCGCACGTCGCGCAGCATCGCCTGCATGTTTTCTTCGGTCAGTCGAGCCTGACCACGCATCGTCTTGACGACGCGCGCTAGTTTGGTAGTGAGTTGATCAAGCATCGAAAAAGAGCGGGTTTTAGGCCAACTGCGCAGAGGAAAAATTCAATAGCTGCATGGTATAAAGATTCATGCAGTTGCGCTTCGAGTGGCTCGCATTGTACGTGGCCGTCGCCGCGCTTTACCTGCTTGTTGCGTGGCGTGAGTGGGGCGGACAGCAGCCCGGTTCCGCGCGACCGCCGGTGTGGTACGCGGCCGTGCTCGCACTGGCACTCGTATTGCATGGCACGCTGCTATTACACGGCATGTTCGAGAGCGGCGACCTGCGCTTCGGGTTTGCGCACGCACTGTCAGCGACGCTGTGGATCACAGCTTTGATAGTGTGCGTCGAGACGATGTTCTCGCCATCACGTGGCATGTTCTTGTTGGTGCTGCCGTTGGCCGCCGTCGCAACTATTTTGCCGGCGTTATTTCCGGGCGCGATCGTCGGCAGTTCGAGTGGGGCGCCGCTGTTTCAGGTCCATCTGTTGCTGGCGATCCTCGCCTACAGTTTGCTGACGATCGCCGCGATCCAGGCGCTGCTGATGGCGACAATGGAGCGCCGCCTGCATGGCGAAGCCGCCGCTGGCTCGGGCCGACTCGCGTTTGTCATTGACCGTCTGCCGCCGTTGCTGGCGATGGAAGGCGTGTTGTTCCGCCTGATCACGGTGGGATTCGTATTGCTGACAGCGACGCTGGTCAGCGGGATTTTCTTTTCGGAGCAACTGTTCGGCAGACCGCTGCGGTTCGATCACAAGACAGTATTTGCAATCGCTGCTTGGATCGTCTTTGGCGGCCTGCTGCTGGGCCGCCAGGTGTTCGGTTGGCGCGGACGCACGGCGCTGCGGTGGACCATCACCGGCTTTGTAATGCTGATGCTTGCGTACGTCGGATCTCACTTTGTGCTTGAAGTGCTGCTGAAAAGAGGCAGATGAGTCGAATACTGTTCTTCGTGCTGCTCGCGCTGGCCGTCTATCTTGTCTGGCGCCTTCTGCAGAAAAAGCAACTGCCCCCGGGCGCCGCCGATTCGACAGTTGCTCGTTTGCCGATGGTGAGCTGCGCTACTTGTGGCCTGCATGTGCCGCGCGAAGAGGCGCTGACGCAGGACGAGCGCTACTTTTGCTGCGAAGAACATCGCCGCGCGATGCCTCCAACGCGCGAATAAATACGGCGAACAGATGCTGCCAACCACCGTGCCTACCACTTCGATTCATAAAGAGTGAGCGCCTCCGACACGTCGATCCAATCGGTGGAATTGCTGCTGGACGGCAAGCCGGTGGTCGATGGCGAAACGCCCTGGCGCGCGGTGGAATACTTCGCCAGCACGCGCGTGATCGTCGCCGCCGCACTTGTGTTTGCCAGCGCGGCCTTTGGCGCGCGCCCGCTAGGAGTGAGCGGCGTTGCCGGATCGACCCTCGTCGCATCACTGTCGTACTTCGCATTCGCCGCTTTGTTCGCGGGTCTTTCGCTTTACGTGCATCGACGCTTTCTGGCGCAGGTTATCGGACAGTTGGTGCTCGACCTCGTCGTCATCACCGTGCTTGGTCGTCAGCAGCGGCGGAGTGGCGTCGGGCTGGGTCATCTTGTTCCTGCTGCCGTTGGCAGGCGCGTCGTTGCTGCTTCCGTCAACCCTTGTGTTTTTCGTGTGCGCCGTGGCGGTGTTGGCAATTTTGATCGACGCTGGGTTACGCACATTGTCGACCGATGCCTCCGATCCGCTGCTTTTTCAAGCGGGCGTGTATGGCGCCGCGCTATTTGCGAGTCACCGCGCTGCTGCGCGCGTTGAGTTCGCGGCTGGCGAGTCAAGAGCGGTTGGCGCGCTCGCGCGGCCGCGATCTGCAGAATCAGCTCGCGATCAACCGGCTCGTGATTGCACAGATGCAGCAGGGTGTGATCGTCGTCGATCCGACCACGCAGGTGCGAGCCAACAATCGCGCCGCGCGCCGCATGTTGGGACTCGAGCCGTCGGCGCAGCTAACCGGTGTGCGCCTGACTACTTTGCCCTCCGCCACCGCGTTGGCGGAGGCGTTCATGCGCTGGGTCGATGCCGGACGCAGCGAGGGCGCGTGGTCCAACACGGTGATGGCGGGAACAGGTGCCGACGCCGCACTGAGCCCGTTGCTCGAGTCGCGCATGCGCGCACGCTTTGCACGGCCGACATCGGGCTCCGACGAGGAATTTGTCATCTTTATCGAAGACGTGCGCGACGTCGAAGATCGCGCGCAACAATTGAAGCTCGCTGCGATGGGCCGCTTGACGGCATCCATCGCGCACGAAATTCGCAATCCGCTGGCGGCGATCAGCCATGCCGGCCAGTTGATGGGCGAAGACAGCGCCGATCCGCTGCTGAAACGCCTGTCCGGCATCGTGCGTGAGAACACCCAGCGACTCAATCGGCTCGTCGAAGACGTGTTGAGGGTGGCGCGCCGCGAGCCACCGCTCGGCGACGAGATCGATATCAACGAATTTGTGCAGCAGTTCATGTCGGAGTTCGTGCGCGACCGGGCGCTTGCGCCGGCCACGATCCAGCTCGAAGCCGAGCCCGGACTGTCGCGTGAAATTCGAGCAATCACATTTGCGACAGGTCCTTTATAACCTTGTCGACAATGCGTTGCGTTATGCAACCGGGGGTGCAAAATCGGTGCGGATCGTGATCGAGCAAGCGCCCGAGCAGGATCGGGCACAGCTATGGGTATTCGACGATGGAGCAGGTGTGCCGCCCGATGCGCGTGCTGCGTTGTTCGAACCGTTTTTTACGACGCGCACGCAGGGAACTGGACTTGGCCTCTACCTCGCGCGTGAGTTTTGCGTCACCAATCGGGCGGTGCTGTCGTATTCGTCTCGGCGCGAGGTCGACGGTTCGTCGCGCGACGGATTCTTGCTTCGATTCGGAGGAGGCGCACTGGTGGGTAATGAGCAGCAGGGCTTTCTCGATACGCTGCCTATCCGCTAATGAGCGGTAGACGCAACAACCGATTCAAATGAACGAGTCTGTCGGCTCCGAACCCGCCCATGCCCCGCCCATGCAGCGCAGGCTGCCAGCGGTGCTGGTGGTCGATGATGAAGCCGATCTGCGCGAGCTGTTGTCGCTGACGCTGGTGCGTCTTGGGCTGGACGTTGATACCGCGGAATCGGTGAGCGCTGCCCGCGCATTACTCGGTCGCAACGCGTACGCGTTGTGCTTGACCGATATGCGATTGCCCGATGGCTCCGGCCTCGATCTGGTGCGGCATGTATCGGCATCGGCCGGTCCGCCGATCGCCGTGATTACTGCATATGGCAGCGCAGAAAATGCAGTCGCCGCTCTAAAGGCGGGCGCATTCGACTATCTGACCAAGCCGGTTGACATCAATCAATTGCGCATGCTGGTTCGCTCGGCTGTGCGCGAATCGGTCACGTCTGCCGAGAGCCCTGCCGCTCCGAGCAGCCCGACCGGCGGCGGTGCGCTCGCCAGGCTGACCGGCGATACGCCGGCGATGCAACAGATGCGCACGATGATCAGCCGGCTCGCGCGCAGCATGGCGCCGGTGGCAATTCGCGGTGAATCCGGCAGCGGCAAGGAGCTCGCTGCGCGCGCGATTCACGACTTATCGAGCCGAAGCCAGCAGCCATTTATCGCGGTCAATTGCGGCGCGATCCCCGAGACGTTGATGGAAGCCGAGTTCTTCGGCTACCGCAAGGGCGCCTTCACCGGCGCCGAGCGCGATCGAGAAGGTTTCTTTCAGGCAGCCGCAGGCGGCACGCTGTTCCTCGATGAGGTCGCCGAACTGCCGCTGGCCATGCAGGTCAAGTTGTTGCGCGCTATTCAGGAGCGCAGAGTGCGCAAGGTCGGCGCATCAGTGGAAGAGCCCGTGGACGTACGGTTGGTCAGTGCTACGCATCAGGACCTCGGCGCGCTGGTCACCGCGGGAAGATTTCGACAGGATCTGTTTTATCGCCTGAATGTGATCGAACTGCGCGTTCCCGGATTGCGCGAACGTCTGGATGACATACCGGTGCTCGCTGAATCGATCCTGGCACGCATTTCGGAGCGTGCAGGCTCGCGCCGAGCGCATCTGTCGCCGGCGGCTGCGGCAGCGCTAAAGCGCTATCGGTTTCCCGGCAATGTGCGTGAGCTGGAAAATATCCTCGAGCGCGCAGTCGCGCTGGCCGGCGGTGACGTCTTGCTTGCAGACGACCTGATGCTGCCCGATGCGGAACTCGACGCGCCGGCGGATGCGGAACCGATTTCGGTGGAGGAGGTGGCAGTGCCGCTGCCCGAACCTGCCGAAGACTTCGCGTCTCCCAGCGTTTTGGATTTCCAGGTGGTCGATGGAGTTCCGACATCATTGGGAGCGTATCTCGATTCGCTCGAGCGGGATGCGATTCGCTGCGCGCTCGCCAAGACGCGCTACAACCGCACTGCGGCTGCGCAGCTTCTCGGCATTACATTTCGACAACTGCGATACCGGATGCAACGGCTCGGCATCAAGTGATCATCGGCGCCGACGGCTGGCTGGATGAAGTTCGCCGTGTCGACTCGCCTAACTTCGATGCGCGGCCGCCTGGCAGTTCGATCGAGCTGATCGTCATCCACAACATCAGCTTGCCACCCGGCAGCTACGGCGGCGGGCATATCGAGCGGCTCTTCACCAATGCGCTGGACGTTTCTGCCGACCCATTTTTTGCGCAGATCGTCGGCGCGCGGGTATCGGCGCACATATTGATCGATCGCGATGGGACGACGGCGCAGTTCGTATCGTTCACGCAACGCGCGTGGCACGCAGGCACTTCGGTATTCAACGGTCGTACCCATTGCAACGATTTTTCGATCGGCATCGAACTCGAAGGAACCGATTTCGAACCGTTTGCCGACGCCCAATACCGCTCGCTGAACTTGCTTATCGACGCAATACTGACCGCATATCCAATCAAAGCGGTCCTCGGCCACGCCGACATCGCGCCTGATAGGAAGACCGACCCAGGTCCGCATTTTGACTGGCGTCGAGTTCGGATTCCGTCAAGCGTTTCCTTTCCATCGGCCTGATTTTTTTCCCGATGCGCCCGCGCAATGCATCTTCGATGCGATGCGCCATCAACTTTTGTTGAGTTTCAAAAATTCTGCGCATATGATGCGGGACACTATTCGTAGTGACGTGGCGGCGCTTGCATACAAGATGTTGTACACCAGAGCCAAATCGCATACATCGGGGGGCGCCGTGATGGGCTCGGTAAGCAAGGCGGCGTGCGGCGTTTCGAGCGCGACGTGCTGACCAGCGACTGTCTCGGCGTCGAGTTTGGCGACTAGAACTTGTGGTGTTTGCATTGACGACGTGCAATCGGGCGACCGAGCTGCGGCTCGCGCCATTGCCTGTTAGTGAATGCGGCCAGCACACAATTTGGAGGTGAAATGCAGTTTCAGGAAATAACGGCGCAATCAGCCGCGCTCGGGGGTGGCGCCGCAGCGGCGGGAGCGCATGAGTTTTCGCAAGGCGACAGTCCGAGCACCGCGGGCATCAGCGCAATCAGTGCAATCAAGGCGACCTCGTTCGGCGACTATCAAGTCATTCGCCGCAACGGTTCGGTCGTTGCCTTCGAGCCGTCGAAGATCGCGGTGGCAATGACTAAGGCGTTTATCGCGGTGCGTGGCGGTCAGGGAGCAGGCTCGGCCGCTGTCCGCGAGCAAGTGGAAAAGCTGACCGACGGCACTGTGCGCGCGTTGCTAAGGCGGCTGCCGGCCGGCGGCACGTTTCATATAGAGGACGTGCAGGATCAAGTTGAGCTATCGCTGATGCGCGACGGCGCTCATGATGTCGCGCGCTCCTATGTTCTGTACCGCGAGAAACGTGCGCAGGAACGTGCGAAGCACGCCGCGCGTGCGGAAGCGACGGCTCCCAAGCTGTCGATGCTCGAAAACGGTGTGCGCGTACCGCTGGATTTGCCGCGCGTCGAAGCGATCGTCCGCGCGGCGTGCGACGGACTGGCCGACTATGTAACGCCCGACGCCATTTTGTCGGAGACGGTCAAGAATCTCTACGACGGAGTGCCGCTCGACGTGGTCTACAAGTCGGCCATTCTTGCCGCGCGCGCGCTGATCGAAAAAGATCCCGCCTACTCGGCGGTTACCGCGCGATTACTGCTGCACACCGTGCGGCGCGAAGTGCTGGGTGAAGAGGTCACCCAGTCAGAGATGCAGGTGCGCTACGCCGATGCATTTCCGCGCTTGATCAAACACGGCATCAGCGCCGGGCTGTTGGACGAGCGCCTGGGCCAGTTTGATTTGAAACGCCTCGGCTCGGCGCTCGACGCGGGCCGCGACTTGAATTTCAACTATCTCGGGCTGCAGACGCTGTACGACCGCTACTTCCTGCATCACGAAGGCCGGCGGTTCGAGCTACCGCAAATATTTTTCATGCGAGTCGCGATGGGGCTCGCGCTCAACGAAATAGAGCGAGAGGCGCGCGCGATCGAGTTCTACGAGGTGCTGTCGAGCTTCGATTTCATGAGCTCGACGCCGACGCTGTTCAACTCCGGCACCAAGCACTCGCAGCTTTCGTCGTGCTACCTGTCGACCGTCGGCGACGATCTGGACGGGATCTACGAAGCGATCAAGGAAAACGCGCTACTGGCGAAGTACGCGGGCGGGCTCGGCAACGACTGGACGCCGGTGCGCGCGCTCGGCAGCCACATCAAAGGAACCAACGGAAAGAGCCAGGGCGTGGTGCCATTCCTGAAGGTCGTCAACGACACGGCGGTCGCCGTGAACCAAGGCGGCAAGCGCAAGGGTGCGGTGTGCTGCTATCTCGAAACGTGGCACCTGGACGTCGAAGAGTTTCTCGAGCTGCGCAAGAACACCGGTGACGATCGCCGGCGCACGCACGACATGAACACCGCAAACTGGATTCCCGATCTGTTCATGAAGCGGGTCTTTGACGGCGCGGAGTGGACGTTGTTCTCGCCGTCGGATTGCCCCGACCTGCACGATCGCACTGGCCGCTCGTTCGAGGAAGCGTACGTGCGTTACGAGGAAAAGGCGGCGCGCGGCGAGCTGAAATTGTTCAAGAAGGTTTCGGCACAGGCGTTGTGGCGAAAAATGCTGTCGATGCTGTTCGAAACCGGCCATCCGTGGATCACGTTCAAGGATGCGTGCAACCTGCGCTCTCCGCAGCAGCATGTCGGCACGATTCACAGCTCGAACCTTTGCACCGAAATCACGCTGAACACGTCCGACACCGAAATCGCGGTCTGCAATCTCGGCTCGGTCAACCTGCCGGCGCACATGAGGGCCGACGCTAAAGGCGGCTACGAGCTCGATCACGTCAAGTTGAAGAAAACGATCCGCACGGCGATGCGGATGCTCGATAACGTGATCGACATCAACTACTACGCGGTAAACAAGGCGCGCAACTCGAACGTCAAGCATCGCCCGGTCGGCCTCGGCATCATGGGCTTTCAGAATTGCCTGCACATGATGCGCATCCCCTACGCATCGACCGAAGCAGTCGAGTTTGCCGATCGCAGCATGGAGGCGACTTGCTACTACGCGTACTGGGCGTCGACCGAGCTCGCGCAGGAACGCGGCCAGTATTCGTCGTTTACCGGCTCGCTGTGGGATCGCGGCATCCTGCCGCAGGATTCACTGGCGTTGCTGAAGGAGCAGCGCGGCAGCCTGAAGGCAGATGGTGCCCTCTCGTTGGTTGAAGTCGACACGAGCTCGTCGATGGACTGGGACGCATTGCGGGACCGCATCCGGCAATTCGGCATGCGCAATTCGAACTGCGTCGCGATCGCGCCAACGGCCACCATTTCGAACATCGTCGGCGTCGACGCCTGCATTGAGCCGACGTTTCAGAACCTGTTCGTCAAATCGAATCTGTCGGGCGAATTCACGGTCGTCAACGAATACCTGGTGCGCGATCTAAAGGCGCTCGGCGTGTGGGACGAAGTGATGGTGCACGAGTTGAAGTATTACGACGGCTCGCTGGCGAAAAGCGAGCGGGTCCCCGTCGAAGTGCGAAAGCTGTACGCCACGGCGTTCGAAATCGATCCAAGCTGGCTGATCGAATGCGCCGCTCGGCGGCAGAAGTGGATCGATCAGGCGCAGTCTCTCAATATATATATGGGCGGCGTCTCGGGCAGGAAGCTCGACGAGACCTACCGACTCGCGTGGCGGCGCGGGCTGAAAACCACGTATTACCTTCGCACGGTCGGCGCCACGCACGCCGAAAAATCGACGACCAACACCGGGCAGCTGAATGCGGTGCCCACCGATGCGCTGGCGGGCGGCGCGCGGCTGGACGGCCAGGCTTGCACGTTGAGGCCCGGCGATGTCGCTTTCGCCGACTGCGAGGCCTGCCAATGACCGTGCTGGCCTGGGAGGAAAACGCCACACCGCTGTCAGGTCCAGTGCCGGCGATGGCGCTGGGCTTGCGCGAAAGCGAGATCCCGGTGGCCGAGCAGTACATGGCGGCAATGGCACCCGAGCTGCGCCGTGTCAATGTGGCCGACAAGCGAATCATCAACGGCAGGACCGACGTCAACCAACTGGTCCCGTTTAAGTACAAGTGGGCCTGGGAAAAGTATCTATCGACCTGCGCCAACCACTGGATGCCGCAGGAAGTGAACATGTCACGCGACATCGCGCTGTGGAAGGACCCGAGCGGGCTGACCGATGACGAGCGCCGACTGGTAAAGCGCAATCTGGGGTTCTTCGTCACCGCCGATTCGCTTGCCGCCAACAACATCGTGCTCGGCACGTATCGGCATATCACGGCGCCCGAGTGTCGCCAGTTTCTGCTGCGCCAGGCATTCGAGGAAGCGATTCACACGCACGCCTACCAGTACATCGTTGAATCGCTCGGGCTCGACGAAGGCGAAGTGTTCAATGCGTACCACGAGGTTGGGTCGATCCGCGACAAGGACGAGTTCCTGATCCCGTTTATCGATACGCTCACCGATCCGCACTTCACCACCGGCACGACCGAAAGTGACCAGGCCCTGCTGAAGAGCCTGATCGTCTTCGCCTGCCTGATGGAGGGCTTGTTCTTCTACGTCGGCTTCACGCAGATCCTGGCGCTCGGCCGGCAGAACAAGATGACCGGCGCTGCCGAGCAGTACCAGTACATCCTCCGTGACGAGTCGATGCACTGCAATTTCGGCATCGACCTGATCAATCAGATCAAGCTCGAGAACCCGCACCTGTGGACCTTACCGTTCCGCGAGGAGGTTCGCGCTCTGTTCCGCAAGGCGGTCGAGCTCGAATACGCGTATGCCGAGGACACGATGCCGCGCGGCGTTCTCGGGCTGAACGCCCCGATGTTCAAGGGCTACCTGCGCTACATCGCCAACCGGCGCGCGCAGCAGATCGGCATCGAGACGTTGTTCCGGCAGGAAGAAAACCCGTTTCCGTGGATGAGCGAGATGATCGATCTGAAAAAGGAGCGCAATTTTTTCGAGACGCGCGTGCTTGAGTATCAAAGCGGCGGCGCATTGAGTTGGGATTAGCGTGATCAGATGAAGCGCAACAGCTTGGACGAACAACGTTGAACGTTTGAACAGTGGAACAAATCGCACACAAATCGATGTTCATCGCAAAAAATTCTTGCGATGAAATTATTTTGCGCGTAAAACGCGATCCATTGTTTAACTGCTCAATCGGTTTGTTATTTGTAGTGCTTAACAGGCCGCGATTGATCACTGAATTGACTACGCAACCTCACAGTTCAAGAGCTCATACGCACCAAAGCGCCAAGACATCCCGGTCTTGTGGCCGCTTTTCTTCAAAAGCTTCCTCTACAAAAACTCTCGATCATTCAGACGCCGGCCATGTTCCGGCGTTTTTCTTGCGCGCGCGTCTGCCCCGGCTTTACCGCGCGCGCCGTGCCGAATTCATCAGCGTCAGCGGTCAGTGCGCTGCCCGTTCCGCGCATTTCTCGGATTTGCGGAATCACAAACGCATTTCTGGGGGTGTCGCGGCGACAGAGCATCTGCATGCGCCGATGAATAGCCCGGCGGGTTCTGCCTTATCGGCGGCCCAGCGGGTTTCCTTCTCAACCTCCGCACTAACGTGCATCGAAGGAGATTCATCATGGCTATGAAGAAAAAAGCGAAAAAAGCAGCGAAAAAATCTGCGAAAAAATCAGGCAAAAAAGCCTCCAAAAAACGTCGACCAGCAGCCAAGAAAGCTGCCAAAAAATCGACTAAAAAACGTGCAGCCAAGAAGAAGGCTGCAAAAAAAAAAGTAGCTAGGAAAGTTGCTAAGAAGTCGGCAAAGAAATCGGCAAAGAAATCGAAAAAGGCTAAGAAGAAGCGGGCAGCGCCTAAAAAGGCTGTGAAAAAGTCAGCCGCGCGCAAACCCGCTGCTCCAAGGCCTATGCCGAGGACCGCACCGCGGCCCGCTACGATGCCGACATCGGTCGCTCCGTCGACCGCCGCAGCACCTGGTGCGAAAACCGCACTGAATCCGGCAGCGGCGTGGCCGTTCCCGACGGGCAGCCGGCCTTAGCAGAGTTGTCAAATTGCCTTTGGCAAGGGCGCCGTAGCTGGCGCCCTTTTTCTTTCCTGTTTGTTCCGGCACTTCCACGCGCACAGCGACCGCCCCTTAGAATCCCGATCCGATCGTTGACACCATTTCCATAGCGACGCCTGCATGCTCTTGGTCGATATCGCCCGGTTTCTTCTTGACGTTCTCGGTTCGCTGCTGGTGGGCCTGCTGATCCTGCGGGTGTGGATTCACGCGATTGGCATGCCGGGACGCAATCCGGTCGTTCAGTTCGTGGTCGCGCTGACGAGCTGGCTGGTACGGCCGCTGCATCGACTCTTGCCCGCGCGCGGCCGAATCGATTGGGCATCGCTTGCTGCCGCGTTCCTGGTGACGCTGCTCGTGGTGGTATTAATCCGGCAGATCGTGGGCGCCGACGTAGCCTTTGAGTTCGTTCTGCTGGCCGCGCTGCGTCAGCTGATAGTCTGGGCGCTTAACGTCGTGGTGTGGATCACGATCATTTACGCGATCGTCAGTTGGGTCAATCCGCACGCGCCATTTGCGCCCGCACTCGGCATGCTGCTGCGGCCGCTGCTCGCGCCGATCCAGCGCATCCTGCCACCGGTAGGCGGATTCGACTTGTCGCCGCTGGTGCTGTTGCTGGCCGTCTACGTGCTTCAGATGGTCGTGGCGAGGGTATAAGAACGTCGAAGGTGTACGCGACGGATGCTGCGCGTTGCACGTGCACCTTCTCCGATTAGTTAGGCGCCGCTCCTTCGGAGCGGTCGGGCGGAGCGGCGCAGAATAAAGGCAAGCGGAACTGCATCACCAAGGTCGATATCCGAACGCCTCATTGAATCGCTCCGCAATCGAGGTGCGATCGGCGGTGTGGTTTTGCCCACCAGAGTGCTCGATTTTTATCGACCCCATCGTTGCCGCCAATTTGCCGGTGGTTTCCCAATCCATTTCCTGCGCGATGCCGACCAACAACCCGGCTCGATAAGCATCGCCGCAGCCGGTTGGATCGATCGGATTGCTCGCCGGGGCCACGGGGATCTGGATGACTTTGCCGTTCAAGTGAATTTGCGAGCCGGCGGCACCATGCGTGACAACGAGCGCGCGCACTTTGCGGGACAACTCGCCCAGTGTCAGCTGCGTGCGATCGCTAAGCATTTTTGCCTCGTAATCATTGACCGCCACGTAGCTTGCACGATCGACAAACCATCGCAGCTCCTCGCCGGAAAACATCGGCAGTCCCTGGCCAGGATCAAATACGAAAGGAATGCCGTGTTCGGCGAATTGCGCGGCGTGCTGCAGCATGCCGTCACGCCCGTCCGGCGCGACGATACCGAGCTTGATCGAGCCGTCGTTCGGAATTTGGTTTAGGTGCGAATTTGACATCGCGCCTGGATGAAACGCGGTGATTTGGTTGTTGTCGGCGTCGGTAGTGATAAATGCCTGCGCGGTAAAGCTGCCTTCGACCCGGCGTACGAAGCGCTGGCTGATCTGCAGTCGCTCGAGCCGATCCAAATAGGGTTGCGAGTCCTCGCCCACCGTTGCCATCGGCCACGCTTGCCCGCCGAGCAGCTTGACGTTGTAGGCAATGTTGCCCGCGCAGCCGCCGAATTCTCGCCGCAATTCCGGTACGAGGAACGCGACGTTAAGGATGTGCACCTGATGCGGCAGGATATGGTCGGCAAAACGACCTGGAAACACCATGATCGAGTCGTACGCGATCGAACCGCAGATCAATATGCTCACGGCGAAGTCAAGGGAGGGAGCGCTTAGATAAAAAACGGATAAACCAGAAATCCGGCAGCCTGCACGCCGCGCGCCTCGAAAAAGAGACGGATCGTGTAGTCGCTTCCACTGCCCAAACCGTCCTCAATGCGCGACGACGGTTCACCCGCGGCGGCGAGGTAATCGGCGGGGGTGAATACCTTGCGTGCAATTGGCCGATTGAGCGAGTCGGTCAAGCGTGACCTCGACGGCAGGCAGCGCTTGCCTGAATCCGGCGCGGTTCCGTATCACCGCTGTTAACTCGAGCACGTCGGTGCCGGGGATCGTCTGCAGCTCGCTGCCGATCACCGCCAGTTGATCGACCTGTGTCGGCCATCCCACCGTGCATCCGAACACTCCGCACAGTTGTACCAACGCATTGCGCGCCTGCGGAATCCGCGCCAATAGCTCGGCGCGAAAAATGACGGCGAGCTGCAGGGCGATCAACGCGGCCAACAGCACTGACCCGCCGCCGAAGATGATCGAGAAGCCGTGCCGCGCTCGCGATTTGTCGGCGCGAATGAACTCGGGTTCTTCTTCCGCGACGGGAACACGCGTGGGCTGCGCCGGCCGCGCTTCGGTTTCTCCCGGCAATGCGGCCAGTTCGATGACTTCGATGCCATCGACGATGGATGACGCGTCTACCCGTTCACGGCCACCCGGTGCAATCAATGTCGGAACGCCGAGAACTGCCTCGGCCTCCTCCTGTATCGCGCGCTCGCGCTTTGATCTCGAATGGCGCTTCGCGTCGTCATCGCGCTCATGACGGTCGGGCGATGCAGTCGGCAAAGGCGCCGAGCGTCGCAACGATGCGTTGGCCAGCGTTGCCGGTGCCGTCGGTGCGATGCGCAGCGTCGTGGCCGGACCGAGTGCCTGCTTGCTCGGGCCGGTGTTGGCGGGCGCCGGACGCGTGCGCGGCGCTCGGCGCGTAGGTGTTGTCGGCTCGGTTCGCGACGCACGCGCGCTCGAGCTCGCCGGCGGCGCTGGCAATGGCTGGGTGAGCGCGGTGATGGTGCGCGTCTGCGCCAAAGCAGCGTCGTCGACGTAGGTCAGACTGCCGATCGCATCGAATACCGCGCGACACTGCCCGCAACGGACGAGCCCGCCGCGCAATTTCAGCTGGTCCGCAACGACGCGGAACAACGCGCCGCATTGAGGGCATTTGGTGGCGAGCGCCATCGCTAATGCGCCATCCGCGTACGCCGTCCCACCAAACAGACCCAACCGTCCTCGCGACGCCAAACGCCGAGCTGAAGCTTGGCATCGGCGCGGAGATATGTCGCGATCACTGCCTCGGCCTGCCGTTCGAGAATTCCCGACAGCACCAGTGAACCGCGCGGCGCCACGCGGGCGACCAACACGGGAGCCAGTAGTTTCAGCGGATTCGAAAGAATGTTGGCAAGCACGACGTCGAAGGTGGTTGCGCGCTGACTCAGTCCGTGCGAGTCAGTGTAGCTGGCGTCGACGTCGTTCGCGCTTGAGTTCACCTTTGCGACCTCGAGGGCTTGCGGATCGATGTCGACCCCTACGACGGCGCCGGCGCCGAGCTTTGCAGCGGTGATCGCCAGGATGCCCGAGCCGCAGCCATAGTCGAGCACGCTTGCTCCGGCACACAGTGTCTCGTCCAGCCACGCAAGACACAGCCGCGTCGTCGGATGCGTGCCGGTGCCGAATGCAACCCCCGGATCGAGCCGGACGACTACGGCGTGCTCGTCCGGCGGCTGATGCCAGCTGGGAACAATCCATAGCCGCTCGCTAATGCGGGTGGGTGTGAACTGCGACTGCGTTTCACGCACCCAGTCAATGTCCCTGACCGGTGCACGCTTTTCGATCGCGGGCGCGATCTGCGTCGACGCACTTGCGGCTGCGATCACTGCATCGGCGCCATCGTGTTCCGCCAGGACGCGTAGCCGGCTTCGGGGCCACGCGTGCCGGCTTGGCTCTAAACCGGGCTCACCGTACATGGGGTCTTCGTCACTACCCGCACTCGCATCTTCGATCGATACTGAAAGTGCGCCGCATTCGATCAGCGCGTCGGCTAATACTTCCGCCGAATGATCGTCGGCAGTCAGCGTGATTTCAACCAGCACGATCGACCGGCTGTTAAGCGATATGCCGCGCCGCCAGGCGTTTTTCCAGATAGTGGATGCTGGTGCCGCCGAGTACGAATTTTTCATCGATCAGCAGCTCGCGGTGCAGCGGTATGTTGGTCTTGATGCCCTCAACCACCATTTCGGACATCGCGATGCGCATGCGCGCCAGCGCCTGGTTGCGCGTGTCGCCGTAGCAGATCACCTTCCCGATCATCGAATCGTAGTGCGGCGGAACGAAGTAGCCGGTGTACGCGTGCGAGTCGACGCGAACACCGGGGCCGCCCGGCGGATGCCAGGCGGTGATGCGTCCCGGCGACGGTGTAAATCGCTCCGGATCTTCGGCATTGATGCGGCATTCGATGGCGTGTCCAGTTTGCTCGATGTCGCGCTGGCGCAAGCGCAACTTTTCACCGGCGGCGACACGAATCTGCTCCTGCACGATATCGATTCCGGTGACCATCTCGGTGACCGGATGCTCGACCTGCACACGTGTGTTCATCTCGATGAAGTAGAACTCGCCGCCCTCGAACAGAAACTCGAACGTGCCGGCGCCGCGGTAATTGAGCTTCTTGCATGCCTCGACGACCTTGTCGCCCATCTTGTCGATCATGCGGCGATTGATCCCAGGCGCCGGCGCTTCCTCGATCACCTTCTGATGACGCCGCTGCATCGAACAATCGCGCTCACCCAGCCACACCACATTGCGATGCTGATCGGCCAGCACCTGGAATTCGATATGTCGCGGGTCCTCAAGAAATTTTTCCATGTAAACGGCGGCATTGCCGAACGCGGCGCCCGCTTCCTGGCGCGTCATGTTGACGGCGTTAAGCAGCGCTGCTTCGGTGTGCACGACGCGCATGCCGCGCCCGCCTCCGCCTCCGGCCGCCTTGATGATTACCGGGTAACCGACCGTGCGCGCAATCTTCACGATCTCGCGCGGATCTTCCGGAAGCGCGCCGTTCGATCCAGGCACCGTCGGCACTCCGGCGGCGACCATCGCCTGCTTGGCCGATACTTTGTCGCCCATCGCGCGAATCGATTCGGGCCGCGGGCCGATGAAACAGAAGCCGCTTTTTTCCACCCGCTCGGCAAAATCGGCGTTTTCTGACAAGAAACCGTAGCCGGGGTGAATCGCCTCGGCGTCCGTCACTTCGGCTGCGCTGATGATTGCCGGAATGTTCAGATAGCTGTCTTTTGACGGTGCGGGCCCGATGCACACCGACTCGTCGGCAAGTTTCACATATTTGGCGTCAGTATCGGCCTCCGAGTGCACCACCACCGTGCTGATTCCCATTTCACGGCAAGCGCGCTGCACTCGAAGCGCAATCTCGCCGCGGTTGGCGATCAGAATCTTTTTGAACATGGTCGAATTGAAGTCCGCGGGCGTTGCGGCCGCGGAAGGTTCTTGTCGATGGTCTTATTCAATGATGAACAGCGGCTGGCCGTACTCCACCGGCTGCCCGTTCTCGACCAGAATCTGCTTAACGATGCCGCCGACCTCGGCTTCAACTTCGTTCAGCAGTTTCATCGCTTCGATGATGCACAGCGTGTCGCCTGGCTTTACTGTCTGGCCGAGCTCGATAAACGACGCCGCGCCAGGACTCGGTGAGCGATAAAAGGTGCCCACCATTGGCGACTTCACTACGTGGCCCTCGGGCTCGAGCACCGCGGCAGGTACTGCGGTCGTTCCATTTGCAGCGATTGCGGAGGCAGCGGGCACGGACACCGTGGTGGCAGCCGCTGTCGGAGCTGGACTGAACTTCGCAATGCGAACTCGATCTTCGCCTTCGGTCACCTCGAGCTCGGCGATACCGGAATCTGCGACGAGATCGATCAACGTTTTTAGCTTGCGTAGATCCATGGCGATCGCCGATTCAGGACGCGGGCGCGCTATTCAGCGCGAAATCCAACGCGTACCGGTATCCCGCGGCCCCGAGCCCGATGATGGTTCCCACCGCAAGGTCCGCGAGATAGGACCGATGACGAAAGCTTTCGCGTCGGTGCAGGTTTGACAGATGAACTTCGATGAAGCGCAAAGACACTGCGGCGAGCGCGTCGCGCAGTGCAATGCTCGTGTGACCAAACGCGCCGGCGTTGATGATGATGAAATCGGTGCCATCGGTGCGCGCCAGATGAATGCGATCGATCAGAACGCCCTCATGATTGGTCTGAAAAAACACCACTTGGGCATTTTTTCGTTGCGCAACCGGGGCAAGCTCGCTTTCGATATCGGCCAGCGTCTGGCTGCCATAAACAGCCGGTTCCCGTGTTCCCAATAGGTTCAAGTTGGGGCCATTGAGAACCAAAATGTGGCTAGCCACCCGGACTCCCGAATGCGTTGAGCGTCGCGCACATCGTTGAAAATCGGGGAATTTAGGCGATAAAGGCGAAAGAAGCCGCCAAGTGTCCACTTTTTCGCGCTGGCTGTCCAGCCTGGCGAAAAACTTTGGCTACGTGCTTGGTTGGAGCCTGATTTGTGAGTCCAACCACAACCGAAGCTCGCCTGCTCTCAACCGCCCCAGCTTCGACTGCACCACATTGCCGCTACGACCGACCAACACTGTATACGGTAGCGCGCCCGATGGATTGCCCAGTTGACGGATGAGTTCGGTACCGGCGGCGCCTGCAATCAGTAGGGGCAGCCCAATGTTCTGTTGGTCGCGAAAGCGTTTGACCGCGGCAGCGTTATCGATCGCGACGCCGACTATGGTGACACCGCGAGTCGCATACTCGGCTTGCACCTCTTGCAGGTCGGGCATCTCCTCGATGCACGGCGCGCACCACGTGGCCCAGAAGCTGACCACCAGCACGCCACCCTGCCACTGATTGATCGGTTGCATTCGGCCATCGGCGTCACTGAAGGTCTGCGCGAAAAGCGCAGTCGCGGCTGGCTCTTTCCGCGTGTGCACGTCGAACCGCAGCGCCATCGTCGCACCGGCGCCAAGTGCCAGCAGCGCAAGCGCCGCCGCCACAACGTTGAGGCTCGTTTTCTTCATTAACCGCATTCGTCGATCAGCCTGCGAAGCGAGAGAAGGCTGGCGCGACCAGCCGCCTCGATCGGATGCATGTCCTCTTCGGTGGCCACGTCGCGTTTGTGGCGTGGGGCGGTCCTGATCGCGTCCCGCGCATAAATGTGCAACCGAACGCCTATCATTCGCTGCGGCGATCCCGTGCGCACTGGCGCGCGCACGACGAAATTCAATCGCTCTAGCGCGGCGGGGCGCTCGCCGTCGGCATCGCCGTCAGCCACATCGAATTCGATGCCGAGATTCATCAGCCGCAGCTCGACGTCCTTCGCGCTGTCGACGAACAACTGCAGATGAATATCCGAATGCTCGGTCGCGGTGCCATTTAGCACCGCACCGATCAGATGAGGATCAAATTCGCTCAGCGTCTGCATCGTGTCGGCAGCAACGCTGCGCAGCGTTGCCAGCAAGGCGCGATGCTCTTGCCCGCCGAACAGCTTCAGGTAGCGGCGTAATTCGTGCTCGACTTCGCTGTTATCCGGCATCGTCGACCGACGGGCGCCTTCGCCGAGAATCTCCTGCACGGCGCGACGCTTTGCCTGCGCGTACTCGCAGCCCTCCTCGGCGATCAAGCGCGCGGCGGTCACCGCGAGCTCAGTTCTCAAATCGCCAGCAGCCATCCGCCAAGTTTATCGGTAGTCAGAGATTTGCGCGGATAACGCGCATTACAATTCCGCGCCCTTTCGGAGGCCGGCGTATAGCCGGTCCAAGCCTTGCACCTTCATATCCTCGGCGTCGGCGGAACATTCATGGGCGGCCTTGCGCAGCTAGCGCAAGCCGCCGGGCACGTCGTCAGCGGTTGCGATGCAAACGTGTATCCGCCGATGAGCAATCAGCTTGCGGCGGCGAATGTACGCGTGATCGAGGGTTATGACGCCGCGCAGCTGTCGCTGGCGCCAGATGTTTGGGTCATCGGTAATGTGATCACGCGCGGTAACCCGCTGATGGAGGCGATTCTCGACAGCTCAGCCAGCTACGTATCCGGGCCGCAGTGGCTGGCCGACAACGTGCTGCGCGATAGGCACGTGTTGGCAGTGGCCGGCACGCATGGCAAGACGACAACGAGTGCGATGCTTGCAAAGATTCTCGATCACGCGGGTCTTGATCCTGGCTTTCTGATCGGCGGCGTACCGGACGATTTCGGCCGCTCTGCTCGAATCGGCAGCGGTACCCATTTCGTGATCGAGGCGGACGAGTACGACACGGCATTTTTCGATAAGCGCTCGAAGTTTTTGCACTACCGCCCACGGACACTGGTTCTGAATAATCTGGAGTTCGATCACGCCGATATCTTTGCCGATTTGGCCGCGATCGAAACACAGTTCCATCATCTGGTACGCACGTTGCCGGCGAGTGCGCGCATCGTTGCCAACGCCGGCGACGATGCGATCGCGCGCGTTTTGCAACGCGGCTGCTGGTCGCAGCTTGAAACATTCGGCGAAAGTGGCGCGTGGCGGATCGATAGCGGGTCGCCGTTTAGAGTGCATCAAGGCGATCGTGTCGTCGGTGCGCTGCAGCTTGCAATGGCCGGGCAACACAACCGGATGAACGCACTCGCCGCCATCGTTGCTGCCGGCCACGCTGATGTATCTGGCGCCGCTGCTCTCGCTGCGCTTGCCGAGTTTCGCGGCGTCAAGCGCCGACTTGAAGTGCGTGGAGTAGCCGACGGCGTGACGGTGATCGACGACTTTGCACATCACCCGACAGCATTTGAGATGACGATCTCAGCATTGCGTACGTCGCATCCGCAAAGCCGAATCGTCGCGGTGTTCGAGCCGCGGTCGAACACGATGAAGCGCGGCGCAGTGAACGCGCTGTTGCCGAGCAGCTTGTCCAACGCAGATCGCGTGTTTTGCTTCTCGCGGGGTATCGATTGGAGTGTTGCGCAGGCACTAGAGCCGCTGGGGCAGAAGGCGACCGTGCACGATGACCTCGGTGCAATGGTCGATGCGATCGTCGCGTACCTTCAGGCGGGCGATCAACTGGTGGTCATGAGCAACGGCGCGTTCGGCGACATCCACGCGAAGCTACTGACGCAGCTCGCGGAGCGCGCTGACTCCGCCAAGCGCGCTGCGTGACCAGTGACGCGCGCGTGATCGTCTACTTGCACGGCTTTCGTTCCTCGCCACAATCGCGCAAGGCGCAGATGCTGCGCGAGCACCTGCGCCAGCGGAATCTGGAAGATCAGTATCGGTGCCCGGCGCTGCCCGCTTCGCCGCGCAAAGCGGCACAACTCGCACTTGATCTCGCGCAAACGGCGCTCTTAGAGCAGCTCGCTTTGGTCGGATCGTCACTCGGCGGTTACTACGCAACGTGGATTGCTGAGAGGCTCGGCTGCCGCGCGGTGCTACTCAATCCGGCGATCGATCCTGCCCGCGACCTGCAAGCGCACATCGGCCGGCAGCCGGTTTTCTTCAGTGACGCCGAGATCGACTTTCGCCCGGAGTACGTCGGCGAGCTGCGCGAGCTCGACGTTCCGGTCACCACGCCGGCGCGCTACTTCTTGATTGCGGCTACCGGTGACACGGTGATCGACTATCGCATGATGGTGGCGAAGTATCACGGCGCGCGGCACCGTGTAATTGAAGGCAGCAATCACGAACTGTCGGACTTTGCGCAGTACGTTGACGAAGTCATTTCTTTCTGCGGTCTTGAATAAGGAACTTGAGTGAGCCAGCGTCTGCAAGGAAAAGTCGCGATCATCACCGGCGCCGCGCAAGGTATCGGCTATGCGACTGCGCGCAAGTTTCTGGATGAAGGCGCTAAAGTCGTGGCGTGCGATATCAGCAAGGCGTCGATCGACGCCGCGCAGGCATCGCTGTCGTCATACGGTGCGGTCGAAGGAGTCGTCGTCGACGTAACGGCGCGCGAGCAGATCGATGCGATGACCGCCGCAGCGGTGCAGCGCCACGGTCGCATTGACGTCCTGGTCAACAACGCCGGCATTACGCTCGATGCGCGGCTGCAGAAAATGACCGAGGACCAATTCGAGCGTGTCATCGCCGTCAATCTGAAAGGCACATATAACTGCGCACAATCGGTGCTCGACACGATGGTCAAGCAAGGAAGCGGCGTGATTCTTAACGCTTCGAGCGTCGTCGGTATTTACGGTAACTTCGGGCAAACCAATTACGCGGCCAGCAAGTTCGGTGTGATCGGCTTCGTCAAGACCTGGGCGCGTGAGCTCGGACCGAAAGGAGTGCGGTGCAACGCGGTCGCGCCCGGGTTCGTCGCCACGCATATTCTGGACACGATTCCCGAAAAGGTGCTCGAGCAGTTGAAGGAGCGCGTACCGTTGCGTCGCCTAGGAACGCCGGAAGACATCGCGAACGTATACGCGTTCCTCGCCTCCGACGAAGCGTCGTACATCAACGGCGCGGTGATCGAAGTGTCCGGCGGATTGACGGTTTGACGCGTCGCGTCGCGCTTTGTTTGATACCTGCGCGGGCCTTACGTGAGCATGCATCTGCTGTTTGACGACGATGGGGCGTTCAAAGCGGGGACCGAGATGGCGAACGCCGGCACGTCGCATCAGGTCGAATTGCCTAGCGGCAAGCGCACCAAGGTCAAGTCCTCGCACGTACTGCTGCGCTTTGTCGAGCCGTCACCAGCGCAGTTAATCGAGCGTGCGCAGGCGCAAGCCCAGCTGATCGATCTCGACTTTCTGTGGGAGGTTGCGCCACAGGATGAATTCGGATTCGTTGAACTGGCGCGCGATTACTTCGGGGCGGAGCCAAGCGCCGAGCAAGCCGCAGCATTGCTGTTCCGGTTGCACGGCGCGCCCGTTTACTTCTATCGCAAGGGGCGTGGTCGCTATCGGCCTGCGCCGGCGGAAACGTTACACGCTGCGCTGGCGGCGGTCGAGCGCAAGCGAAAGCAGGACGAGTTGACGACAACAGCACGTTGACGAGTTGAAGTCTGGCCGCGCGCCGGATGTCATTGCGCAGCAAGCGATCGGGTTGCTGACCAAACCCGACCGCAGTTCGATCGAGTTCAAGGCGCTGGAGCAGGCGGCGAACGACTTGCACATGACGCCGCTGCGGTTACTGTTGGCGCGCGGTGCGATCGCTTCGCCGTACCGCTGGCACGTCGATAGTTTTCTGGCGCAACACTTTCCGCGTGGGACCGGTTTCGCGGCGGATTTGCCTGCGCCGAATGATAGTGGCGATCTGCCGTTGGCGACTGTACGAGCGTTCTCGATCGACGATAGCGCGACCACCGAAATCGACGATGCATTTTCGGTGCAGACGCTCGGCGATCGGGTGCGTATCGGCATTCATATCGCGGCGCCGGCGGTCGCGCTAGCGCGCGGCCATGCGGTCGACACGATCGCGAAGTCGCGCATGTCGACCGTTTACGCCCCTGGGCTCAAGTACACGATGCTGCCGGACGCCTGGATCGAATCGTTGTCGCTGAACGAAGGTCGCGAAGTTGCCGGTGCTGTCGCTGTACGCGGATGTCGACGCCGAAACACGCGATGTGTTATCGACCGAGTCACGACTTGAGCGGCTGCGCATCGAAAGCAATCTGCGACACGATCGGCTTGACGCAATCGTCACCGACGCCACGATCGCAGAGGGTCAGTTCGACTCGCCGTACGCCGAGCCGTTGAGCACTCTGTGGCACGTTGCCCGCAAACTGCTTGCAGGCCGCGAACAGGTACGTGGCCGGCCGGAGCCGATCGGGCGCGTCGATTACTCTTTCGAGCTCGATGGGATCGCGGATCAGGCGCGCATATCGATTCGGCAGCGTCGCCGCGGTGCTCCGCTCGATTTAATCGTCGCGGAGCTGATGATCTTTGCCAACAGCGTCTGGGGCGGATGGCTCGCAGCGCGCCGCACGGCGGGCATTTATCGCTCACAGTCGCTCGGCCGCGTGAAGATGGGAACGGCACCGGCGCCGCACGAAGGGATCGGCGTCGAGCACTACGCGTGGTGCACATCGCCGCTGCGCCGCTACGTCGATCTGGTCAATCAGCGGCAACTTTTGGCGTGCGTACTCGATCAAACCCCGCCGTACGCATCCAACGACGCGGAGCTGTTCGGCATTGTCTCGGGCTTCGAGTCTGCTTACGGCGCGTATGCGGAATTTCAACAAAAGCTGGAGCGCTACTGGTCACTGCGGTGGCTCGAACAGGAGAAGCTGCCGCGAATCGATGCCACCGTTCTTAAAGGCGATGTGTTGCGCATCGATGGTCTGCCGTTTATTACCAGGCTTCCCGGACTTCCGGAGTTGCCGCGCGGGCAGCGGGTCGAGCTCGATGTCGTGGCGACTGACTACGTCGATCTCACGCTCGAAGCACGAGTGCATCGGGTGCTGGCGGCGCAGACCATTGTCGACGTTGACGACGAAGAGCTCGGCGACGAGGGCGTGGACGCCTCGCCGCTGTCGATGGCCGAGGAAAGAGCAGAAGCAGTGCGCGAGGGGAACGCGGAAGCTCCGGCCGATGCTACGTCCATTTCATCGAACGGCGCAGCGCCTACGACGCGTTAACGTAGGCGCGCGGCTTGTGATTGCGGCGGCAAGACTAGCGCGATCGTGTCACGCGCTGGGCCGATGGTGCTGGCTACAATCGATCGACTCTCTGTTGCAGAAGCTCGAACGAAAAGAATGACGTGGCCGAATGGACTTAGATAACCGGACTTGGCTCAATGCAGCTGGCTGAACTGAGCCTGGCCGCGCCGGCCAACGGACTGCGCTCGTTGCTCGCCGACAAAGTGCTGGTGATGGCGATGACGGTGTCAATTGGTTTGCACATCACCGCGTTGGCCGTTCGCTTTGTAGACCCGGAGCTTTTTCGAGTGCGCTCAACCGACCCACCGGTCGAGATAATCCTGGTCAATGCCAAGAGCGACACTGCGCCGGGCAAGGTCGAGGCGCTGGCACAAAATAATCTCGATGGTGGCGGCGCCAACGATGCTGGCCGCCGCACGTCTCCGTTGCCCAATAGTTTCGAGATGCGCGATGGCGATTCGCTCGAAGCTGCGCGCAAGAATGTGCAGCAGCTTGAAGCGGAACAGAAGAAGTTGTTGGCAACGTTGCACGAGTCGCTGCAATTGCGACCGACCTCTGTAAGAGACACGTCGGCCCAACAACCGCAGAATGGCAGCACCGACGAAGAAACAAGCGAACAGCTGGCGCGCGCGCAAGCCGAGATAGCCAAGCAGATCTCGGATTACCAGAAACGTCCACGCAAGCACCACTTCATGCCGAGCGCGTCCGAGTACCGCTTTGCGCGTTACGTCGAGGACTGGCGTGCGAGGGTCGAAAAAGTCGGCAATGAAAATTATCCAAACGATGCGCGCGGCCGCTTTTATGGCGCACTGCGCATGACGGTGGCGATACGCAAGGATGGCTCCGTGGCTGAAGCGATGATCGATCAATCGTCCGGCTTGCAGATACTCGACCGCGCCGCGCGCCGAATCGTGCAATTGGCCGGGCCATACCCTCCTTTTCCACCGGAGATTGCGCGCGACACGGATATCCTCGAAATTACGCGTACCTGGATATTTACCAACGACCAGCTGGCTACCCGCAGCGCAAAGCCATAATTCGCAGAGATGACCACCGTCGACAAGTACGGAGTTGTCGGTAACCCGATCGCGCACAGCCGCTCGCCGGAGATTCATCAGCGATTTGCGCAGCAGGCGCGTCAGCACCTTTCGTACGAGCGGATCGAAGCGCCGCTCGACGGCTTCGAGGATAAGGCACTGATGTTGCGCGAAGCCGGCTATGGCGGACTTAACGTCACGCTGCCGTTCAAGATCGACGCCGCAAAGCTGGCGGACGATCTGACGCCGCGCGCGAGAGTCGCGGGCGCAGTGAACACATTGAAATTCGATGGCGACACGATCGTCGGCGACAACACCGACGGGATTGGCTTCGTGCGCGACCTGCGCGAGCGTCTGAAGTTTTCATTTTCGGATTGTTCGGTGTTGGTGCTCGGTTCGGGGGGTGCTGTCAGGGGGCTTCTGGGCTCGATGCTCGACGAGAGCCCGCGCTGGCTGGCAGTCGCCAACCGATCGCACAAGCGCGCCGAAGAACTGGCCGAAGAATTCGGAGTCGAGGCGATCCACTTCGATGAGATTCCCGCCGAGCACTTCGACCTGATCATCAACGGCACGACCACCAGCCTGAATCACGAAGCGCCCGCGATCGATCCGGATACGTTCAACGATTGCACGCTGGCCTACGATCTGGCGTACGCGGCGGACCCGACGCCGTTCATGCAGCTGGCGAAATCTGGCGGCGCGAAACAAGCCGTCGACGGCCTCGGCATGCTGATTGAACAAGCCGCCGAATCGTTTCTGCTATGGCGTGGTGTGCGGCCGGACACCAGCGCCGTGTACCGTGAGCTGCGAGAGCTGTTGAAGCGTCAATCGGCTGAGCACGTCGTCGCAAGATAACAATGCGTGTCACGTTGCGCTGGCTGCTGCGCGCGGCGCTGCTCGTGCTTGTTGTCTTGCTGTTGATTCAACTGTGGTACTTCGGCTGGGTCGCATGGTGGAAGTGGAATGACCCCGGCGAAACCTCGTTCATGAGGCGAGAGCTGGCCACGCTGCGCGAGAAGAAACCGAAAGCGGAGCTTAAGCACCGCTGGATCGAATACGAGCGCATCTCAAATCAGCTGAAGCGCGCGGTTATCGCATCCGAGGATGCGAACTTCATTGAGCACGAGGGCGTTGATTGGCAAGCCATTGAGAAGGCGTACAAGGAAAATATTCGGAAGGGCAAGCTCGCCCGCGGCGGCTCGACGATCACGCAGCAGCTCGCGAAAAATCTTTTCCTGTCGTCGGACCGAAGTTACTGGCGCAAGGCGCAGGAGCTCGTCATCACCTACATGATTGAGGCGTTATGGGATAAGCGCAGGATCCTCGAGGTGTATTTGAATGTGGTCGAGTGGGGCGATGGAGTGTTCGGCGCAGAAGCCGCGGCGCGCCAGTACTTCGGCATCAGTGCGTCGCAATTGAGCGCTGAACAATCGGCGAGGCTGGCCGCGTATCTGCCGAACCCAAAGCGCTACGGCCGCATCCGCTCTGGCCCCTATCTCGATCGCAGAACCGCCGCCATTCAACGCTTCATGATTGACGCGCCGGTTCCGTGATCGGCTGAATTGCCGCCTACAATCCGTGCGCCGCGAGACGGCACGCACGCACGACGACATGAACGAACAACAACTCGAACGCGAAGCGCGGGATGCCGCGCAGGCGCACGACCCGGAAGCTGCGCAGCGCGCGCTGGCGCGTGTGGAGCAGCTGCTGGAAAAGCAGCGCCGCGTCGAAGCGCTAGTACAACGCGAGCAGACGCCGGTCGAGGAAAAGAAGGCGCTGGTCGAACAGCTCGTGCACCGGCAGCACCTGAACGAGCTGAAGTCGATCCTCGATCGCCTGCATCCGGCCGATATTGCCTACATCCTGGAAGCACTGCCGCTCGAAGATCGGCTCACCGTGTGGGATGGCGTCAAAGCCGATCGCGACGGCGAGATCCTGATCGAGGTCAGCGACGCGGTACGCGAGACGCTGATCGCGTCGATGAACCGCGAGGAACTGGTCGATGCGGTCGAGAGCCTGGAGACCGATGAGATCGCGGCCATTGCAGACGATCTGCCGGCCGACGTCGTCGACGAAGTCCAGCAAGGACTTACGAGCGAAGAACGCGCGCAACTGCGCGCGTCGATGTCGTACCCGGACGATTCGGTCGGCGCGCTGATGGATTTCGAGATGATCTCGATTCGCGACGACGTGACGCTCGAAGTGGTATTGCGGTACCTGCGCCGCTTCGATGCGCTGCCCAACCATACCGACCAAATATTCGTCGTCGATCGGCACGATGTGTTGAAGGGTGGCCTGCCGCTCGATCGGCTGCTTTTGAACGAACCGGACGTCAAGGTCGCGGCGGTGATGAACACCGATTTGATGACGCTGTCACCGCTCGATGAAACCAGCGAAGCAGCGCAGGCGTTCGAGCGTTATGACTTGGTCTCGGCGCCGGTGGTCGATGAAGCTGGTCGGCTGGTCGGAAGGTTGACGGTCGACGAAGTGGTCGACGTCATTCGCGAAGAGGGTGAGGACGCTGCGCTGGCGCAAGCCGGCTTGCGCGAAGAGGAAGATCTATTCGCTTCGGTCTGGAACTCGGCGCGCAATCGCTGGTCGTGGCTCGCGATCAACCTGTGCACGGCGTTTTTCGCGTCACGCGTGATCGGTGCCTTCGAAACGACGATCGAGCGGGTGGTCGCGCTTGCAACGTTGATGACGATCGTGATGGGGATTGCCGGCAATTCCGGCAATCAGACGATGACCTTGATGATTCGCTCGCTGGCGCTCGGTCAGGTTACCGGCGGCAATGCAAAGCGATTGATATTGAAAGAGCTTTCGATCGCCGGTCTAAACGGCGTCGTATGGGGCAGTATCGCGGGCCTGGTCGCGTGGTGGATCTACATGGACAGCCCACGCGGGTGGTTGATCGGCCTGACGCTGTTACTGGCGATGACATTGAACATGCTGATCGCCGCGCTGGTCGGGATGTTCGTGCCTCTGTTACTGGAACGCACCGGACGCGATCCTGCACTCGGATCGTCGGTGCTGTTGACGTTCACGACCGACAGCATGGGCGTTTTCATCTTTCTCGGTCTCGCAACTTTGTTCTTTTTATAGCAGTCACTTCACGCGTTTGATCGTGAACTCCTCCTGAATCGTGTCTTTGTAAACGCTCGCAGGCGAGGAGCTGGCAATAAACCGCCGCGCGATCTCTTCGCCGACAGCGGTGTGCTGAATGATCGATCCATTGTCGAATTCGATTTCGAGCACACGATTGTTGCGGTCGTAACCGGCGGACTTGATACCGCCGCGCCGGATCGGTTTGCGTTCCATAACTAGATCCCCAACTCGCCCCAGATGGCATCGACTCGCGCCTTGACAGCGGGGTCCATCGCAATCGGCCGGCCCCACTCGCGCTGCGTTTCGCCCGGCCACTTGTTGGTTGCGTCGATGCCCATTTTGCCGCCAAGCCCGGCGACCGGCGAAGCGAAATCCAGATAGTCGATCGGAGTGTTGTCGACGAGCAGCGTATCGCGCACCGGGTCGACACGGGTCGTGATGGCCCAGATCACTTCCTTCCAATCGCGCACATTAATGTCGTCGTCGGTCACGACGATGAATTTGGTGTACATGAATTGCCGCAGGAAACTCCAGACGCCGAACATCACCCGTTTTGCGTGCCCGGAATATTGCTTGCGAATCGAGACGATCGCCATCCGATAGCTGCATCCTTCCGGCGGCAGATAAAAATCGGCTATTTCGGGAAACGTGCGCCGCAATAGCGGTACGAACACCTCGTTGAGCGCGACGCCGAGCACAGCGGGTTCGTCCGGTGGCTTGCCGGTGTACGTCGAGTGATAAATCGGGTCGCGTCGCATCGTGATGCGATCGATCGTGAAAACCGGAAACCACTCGCGCTCGTTGTAGTAGCCGGTGTGGTCGCCAAATGGTCCCTCCAACGCCATTTCGTAACCGCTCGCGTGCCCGCTATCCGGCTGAATATGACCCTCGAGCACGATCTCAGCGGTGGCGGGAACGCTCAATTCGCTGCCGATGCACCTCGCGATCTCTGTCTTGGCGCCTCGCAGTAAGCCGGCGAATTGATACTCCGAGAGACTGTCCGGCACGGGAGTGACCGCACCGAGCATCGTCGCGGGGTCAGCACCAAGCGCAACAGCGACGGGAAATGCTCTACCCGGATGGGCCAGAGAAAAATCACGAAAGTCAAGCGCCCCGCCGCGTTGCGGTAGCCAACGCATAATGACTTTGTTGCGACTTAGCACCTGTTGACGGTAGATGCCTAGATTTTGACGCTTTTTGTGGGGTCCCAGCGTGATCACGAGGCCCCATGTGATCAGCGGTGCGACATCGTCGGGCCAGCAGGTTTGGATCGGGAGCCGTCCAAGATCAACGTCGCTGCCTTCCCAAACAACGGTCTGACAAGGGGCGTTTCGCACCTCGCGCGGCGCCATGTCCCATAGCGCACTCTTCAACTGGGCCACTTTGCTGAGCGCGTCGCGCAGGCCTTGCGGGGGCTCCGGCTCCTTTAGCGCCGCCAGCAATTCACCCACATCGCGCAAGGCGCCCACATCGGTGGCGCCCATGGCGAGCGCGACCCTCTGAGGGGTGCCGAACAAATTACCGAGCACCGGAGTCTGCGAACCCGTGGGCCGCTCAAAGAGCAGCGCCGGACCGCCAGACCGCAGCGTGCGGTCGCAGATTTCCGTCATTTCCAACCGCGGCGAGACTTCGATTGGAATCCGCTTCAGTTGGCCAGACCCAGCGAGCTGAGCCAGGAAGTCGCGAAGATCGGCATACTTCATACTCTCGGAGCCAAATTACGACGAACGGCGCACCCGAGAGTGAGCGCAAACATCCGCTCGAACGCCAAACGTAAACCATTGATCAGTAACATACTTTTGCTAGCGGGGCGTGGAGAGGCTACCGTCTGGCGGCGGCTGTCGAAAATACTGGTTTCATTTAGAGGGAATACTGGCTTGACCGAGGCGCGACGGTACCTAAAATCCGCCCAGCCGTTTGGCCATAACCTCTACCGCGTGCGCTGCAACATCCGGGTTTGGGCGTAGTCAAACGCGAGCTGCCGGCGAGTAGGCCCCGGTGTTGCTTTGGCAAGGGCGGGTGACCGCTGAAAAGACAAAAACCCATGCTTGCCGGACCCGGAGGCGAGGGAAAGTTGAATGGCCGGTGAAGCCGCTGAGCGATCCGGTCAACGTTCCAACCTGTGAATGGCGACCCCGAAAAGTAATCGGTGGCCGTTCGGCATAAGGAGGTACGAGTTGGCAAACGCTTCGAATTATGCGCTGCGCAAGATCGCGGCAATCGGGCCGGCAATCGCCGCCGCTTTGGTTACGTTCGCCCGAGACATCGGGCGCGGTGCGTCGTCGACCGCCAAACTGCTGGTGATGGCCGTCGGTTCCGTAGCATTGCTTGCAGCAGGCGTTCTAGCCAGCAGCGAGGACGCTCGTTCGTTGTTGGAAGCGCGACTATCGGCGACCGAGGTGGTAGCGGCTGCTCCGGTCGAAATTGATCAAAGCGACGTCAGCACCGCCGACGAGCGCGCACGCGCAGCCGCCAATGATCCGCAGCAAAAGCGCGTGGTGCAGTACCTCGCCCGGCGGTATCGGGTAGCCGACGGCGCGGTGCGGTTGCTGGTCGCTACAGCGTTTCAAATCGGCAGGGAAAAAAATCTGGATCCGCTGTTGATCCTCGCGGTCGTCGCGATCGAGTCCAGCCTGAACCCGTTCGCCGAAAGCGCGATGGGCGCGCAGGGCTTGATGCAGGTAATGACGCGAGTTCATGCGCAGCGCTTTGAACCGCACGGAGGCGAGACCGCTGCACTCGACCCGATCGCCAATATGAAAGTAGGCTCGTCGATACTGCACGAGTTGATTTCGCGCGGCGGTTCCGTCGAGCGCGGACTGCAGCTTTACGTAGGCGCAGGCAATATGCCGGATGATGGCGGCTATGGAACGCGCGTGCTCGGTGAGCGCGCGCGGCTGCAGATGGCCGCGACCGGAAAGGTCGACGCTGCGATCGCCGCTGCGATGCGCGCCGCGGCGGCGCCGGCTCCGGAGTCGAAACCTGTGGCCCTCCCGGTCAACGCGGACCTCAGCCTGCCTCTCGAGTCTACGAGGCTAGCGCCTTCGCCCAATTCGACCAGCGAAACACACCATCTTCCTGCGGCACCGGAGCACTCCGTCTAGCTTCGCTCTCGGTGTGGTGAAGTAGTCACAGCGCGAGCCGAGCGACAGCATCGTGCGCGGGGATAATCGCGGCTTACATTCCGTGCCGTCCCCTCCCTCTGCCATGTCGACCGCCGATCATGAAGAACAAAAGCGCGATCTGAAGAACGCCGCGCTCGACTATCACGAGAAGCCAACACCCGGAAAAATTTCCGTCACACCCACCAAGCAGTTGGTGAATCAGCGCGACCTTGCGCTCGCGTACACGCCCGGTGTCGCGGCTGCTTGCGAAGCGATCCACGCGGATCCTTCAGCTGCGTTCCGCTATACCGCGCGCGGCAATCTCGTCGGCGTCGTGACCAACGGCACCGCCGTGCTGGGACTGGGCGCGATCGGCCCCCTTGCCGCCAAGCCGGTGATGGAAGGCAAGGCGGTGCTGTTCAAGAAGTTCGCCGGCATCGATGTGTTCGATATCGAGGTTAACGAGCTCGATCCGAACAAGCTGATCGAAATCATCGCAGCGCTCGAGCCGACCTTCGGCGGCATCAACCTTGAAGATATCAAGGCGCCCGAGTGCTTCTACATCGAGCGCACGCTGCGCGAGCGGATGAAGATTCCGGTGTTTCACGATGATCAGCATGGCACTGCGATCATCGTCGGTGCCGCCGTATTGAATGGCTTGAGCGTCGTCGGCAAGGACGTCAAGAAGGTCAAGCTCGTGACCAGTGGCGCCGGTGCTGCCGCGCTCGCTTGCTTGCAACTGCTGGTAGAGCTTGGCTTGCCGCGCGAAAACATCTGGGTCACCGATATTGAAGGTGTCGTCTACCAAGGCCGCAAGGTGTTGATGGACGAAGACAAGGCGCGCTTTGCGCAGGCCACCCAGCTACGGAAATTGAGCGACGTGATCGAAGGCGCCGATATTTTTCTGGGTCTATCGGCGGCGGGTGTACTGAAGCCAGAAATGGTCAAGAAAATGGCGGCGCGCCCGCTGATTCTCGCGCTCGCAAATCCGACGCCCGAGATCATGCCCGAGCAGGTCAAGGCCGTACGCGACGACGCGATCATCGCCACCGGACGCTCCGACTACGCCAACCAGGTCAACAACGTCTTGTGCTTTCCTTTTATCTTTCGCGGCGCACTCGACGTCGGCGCGACCTCGATTACGACCGCGATGGAAACCGCCGCGGTGCGTGCGCTGGCAGGCCTGGCGCGTGAGGAGCAGAGCGACATTGTCGCTTCCGCGTATGGCGTTGCCGACGTTAGCTTTGGCCCCGAATATCTGATTCCGAAGCCGTTCGATCCGCGGCTGATTACGCGCATTGCACCAGCCGTGGCGCAGGCGGCGATGGCAAGCGGTGTCGCGACGCGGCCGATCGATGACATCCAGGCGTACCGCGATCAGCTACAGCAGTTCGTCTATCACTCCGGCACGTTCATGAAGCCGATCTTTGCGATCGCGAAGAACGCGCATGCCGGCGGCGGCAAATCGCGCATCGTGTTTGCGGAAGGCGAAGAAGAAAGGGTGCTGCGCGCGGTGCAGGTGGTGATCGACGAAAAACTGGCGAGGCCGATCCTGATCGGCCGGCCGGCAGTCATTGGCAAGCGACTCGAGCGTTTCGGTCTGCGCATGCGACCCGAGGTGGACTTCGATTTGATCAATCCCGAGTTCGACAAGCGCTATCGCGATTACTGGGAAACGTATCACCGACTCGCTGCGCGCAGAGGCGTCACGCAGCAGTACGCAAAAATCGAAATGCGCCGCCGGCTGACTTTGATCGGCGCGATGATGATGCACAAGGGCGAGGCCGACGGCATGCTCTGCGGCACTTTTGGCACACACGGGCCGCACTTGACGTATATCGACCAGGTGCTCGGTCGGCGCGCCGGCGCGAATGTTTACGCCGCAATGAACATCCTGATGGTGCCCGGGCGGCAGCTGGCGCTGGTCGACACGATGGTCAACCTCGACCCGACCGCAGAGCAGATCGCCGAAATTACGGTGCTGGCGGCCGAGCAGTTGAAACGTCTTGGAATCGCACCGCGCGTTGCGTTGGTTTCGCATTCCAACTTCGGCTCCAGCGACGCGCCATCGGCGTTGAAGATGCGCAGCGCGCTGGCGCTGGTTCGCCAATTGATGCCGGATCTCGAAGTCGATGGCGAAATGCACGCCGACAGCGCGGTCGATGACGCGATTCGCAAATCGATCATGCCGTTTTCGTCACTGACCGGCGATGCCAATTTACTCGTGTGTCCGAATCTGGACTCCGCCAACATCTCGTACAACTTGTTGAAGGCGACCGCCGGCAACAATATTGCGATCGGCCCGATGCTGCTTGGCGCGGCTAAGCCGGCGAATATCCTGACACCCGCGGCAACGGTACGGCGCATTGTCAATATGACGGCAATAACGGTGCTGGAAGCGAACTCGGTGCCGCAACCCGAGCTGCTTTAGCACCAATGCCCGCGTAATCGGAATTGCCCGCTGCGAGGCAAGCATGGAAATGACGGGCAGTCAGTTGATCCCGATGCCGCAGGAAGTGGTTTGGGCAGGACTAAATGACGCCGAAATACTCAAGGCTTGCGTTCCGGGTTGCGAATCAATGCAGCGCGTGTCGGATACCGAGTACCGCGCAGTAATCGTTGTCGCGGTAGGTCCGACCAAGTCGAAATTCACAGGCAAGCTGTTGCTGCTGGACATCGATGCGCCGTACTCCTATCGCGTGACGTTCGAAGGCTCCGGCGGCGCGGCCGGCACCGCGAACGGCGGAGCGCAGGTCTCGCTGGCGCCCGAGGGGGCGGGCACCAGGCTCACCTACGTTGCGAGGGTTCAGGTCGGAGGCAAGCTTGCGCAGGTTGGCTCACGGCTGATCGATGGTGTCGCCAAAAAAATGGCCGACCAGTTCTTCCAGCGCTTTAGCACATGCAGCGCTGGGCTTCAGATAGTTCATCCGTCGGAACGAGTTGTGCAGTCAATGTCTTCGCCGAGTTCCTATTTCAAGTGGGCAATCGCCGCTACCGTAATCGCCGGCGCTGTTGTGCTGTGGCTTGCGCTTCGGTGAAAGATGCGAGATGGGGCCGATCCCTAGGCAAAGTCGCCCGAGGTCGCCTGCAGCGCCGCTAGCGCAGCAAGCCCAGCAGTTTCAGCGCGCAATACGCGCGGGCCAAGGCGATAGGCGCGATAGCCGAGCTGCCGTGCGAGCGAGAGCTCATCCTCATCGAGCCCTCCTTCGGGACCCACGACGAGCGCGCCCCGTCGGTCACTCAACCTCGCTTCGGATAGCGGCGCACCGGCATTCGGTTCGAGCAACAAGCCAACGGCGCCTTCGCTCAACCCTGCCTGCAACGCATCGGCAAGAGTCGAAGTGGCCTCGATGCGCGGAATGCGATTGCGGCCGCATTGCGCGCACGCGGCAATGATCAACTCGCGTAGCCGCTCCAGTCTCTTGGCGAGCCGATCGTCCGTAACGCGCACGACGGAGCGGTGCGAGGGCGTGAGCACGATCGAATGCACGCCGAGCTCGACCGACTTTTCGACGACCCAATCAAGCTTTTCGGTGGCGATCCAAGCTTGAACCAGCGTTACCGACAGAGGCGATTCACGCTCCACGACGTCCGACGCTCGTATCTGGGCGAAAACACGCGTGCCGTCGATCGTCAGGTGCGCAGCAAATTCGCCGCCTTGGCCGTTGAACAACGCGATCGCATCACCGTCGCGCAGCCGCAGCACGCGCAGCGCATGATGCGCGACACGTGACGGCAATTCGATTTGTGTGTCGGGTGCAAGCGGCGCGTCGATAAAAAAACGCGCCGCTCGCATGTTCTGCGCAACTGTCGATACGACTAGGCAGCTTGCAACTGCGCGACTCGAGGTGTCTCGGCAGCCGCAGCTTTCGGCTGAACTTGCTCCTGTACAAACAACGGCAGTGCAAACAGCGCCGCGTGCAATGCGGGATGGTAGTAACGCAACCCGCCGATTTGACGCTCCTTGATGCGTTGCTCGATGGTGTCGGCCGATACAGCACGTGGATCGACCGTGTCGCTCGCGACCGCCAGACACCAAAGCGAACCGTACAGCGGCACGAACAGCGACATCGGCGCAACGTGGCGAAACACCTTGCGCAAATTGGCCGCATTTTTCCGCACCGTTTCCGCCTGATAGACCGGCGAGCCGAGATGCAACGTCAGCATGCCGCCGGGCCGCAAAATGCGCTGGCACATGCGGAAAAATTGCTCGGAGTACAAGTGAAACGCCGGCGTGTCCGGATCCGTAAGGTCGAGCACGATCATGTCGAACCGCTCGCTGGTCGACTTGACGAATTCGAACCCGTCGCCGATCTTCACTTCGAGCCGTGGATCATCGAACGCACCCTGGTGGATCGCTCCCAGCCATTTCTTTGAAATGTCGATCACCACGGGATCAAGCTCGGCCATCACGATGCGCTTGACGCTTGGATGCTTCAGCAATTCTTCCGATGAGCCGCCGTCACCACCGCCGATCACAAGAACCGATTCCGGATTCGGGTGCGCCAGCGCGGCCGGTTGCGTCATGCATTCGTGGTAAAAAAACTCGTCAGCTTCGGAGGTCATCATGCGTCCGTCGAGCCGAAAAAGCTTGCCGAACTGCTGTGTGTCGTAGACCTCGACTCTTTGATGCGGTGACTGGATTTGCGCCAGCGTTTTGATAGCTGTCGTGCCGTAACCCGAATGCGCATTCAGCCAGTCGAAGATCAATCCGTCCTTTTCGGCCTGGCCGTCGGCGTTCGTGCCGGCGGCCAGATCGCCGCGCGTAATGCGATGGACAGACTGGCTCTTGGGCCTGAAAGCGAGCGTCAGCGCTTCGAACAGCTGCTCGGCCCTGCCGGTGTTGTCGTCGGTAAAGTTGCAGACATACACGTCGAGTGTGACGCCGCTTCGCTCGGGCCACGTATGAATCGCCAAGTGCGACTCTGCCAGCAAAATCGTTCCCGTAATGCCACCGGGCTCACCGTTCCACTCGGGGAATCGATGCCAAGCTTGATCAACGATCGTCAGCTTCGACTCGTTGGTCGCGTCGCGGCAAGTCTTGGAGAGTGTTTCAAGATCCGTTAAAAGCGCTGCGCTACAGCTGCAGTCGAACAGATCGCCAGTCAGGTGAAGGCCATTCATCTTCGTCCCCCAGCAGGTCCGCCCTAAATCGACCTGAAGCGCGACTTGCGTCGCAACCCCACGATCCGGGACTCACGCGCTGTGGCGCGGCGTGCGAGTCATGCAACGGAATCCGTTGCGTTGCCCTGCTGGCTCTGACGGGAGTGCTGCCTAACGGCTCGTTGCCTTCGCTCGTTCGCAAAAAAAACCCTGCGATGAAGTCTGGCGCCCGTTGCTTCCTTTTGGTTCCGGATCGAATTTGGAAAAGCGGCGAATAGTATATGAAATCGCCGCGGATTTAACTATCAGCGCGCTGTTTTTCACTCGCGCCTGACGCTGCAAGGTGGAGCCGCAAACCTGCAGTTGCAAGCGGCGCGCCTGCCGCGCGAATCAACTGCTTTGCTACCATCTCACGCTTTGCAGCCGCAGCCGATGAACGACCGGTTTCCGAATAACGTCAGCGCGCCACTTGCGCTGTCACAGATGCCGGTGGCGCTGATGGCGAACGCGATCCGCGCGCTCGCGATGGACGCCGTTCAGCAAGCCAACTCCGGTCATCCGGGGATGCCGATGGGCATGGCGGAGATCGCCGTCGCGCTCTGGGGCCGGCATCTGTCGCATAACCCGGCTAACCCGCATTGGGCCAATCGGGACCGCTTCGTCCTTTCCAATGGTCACGGCTCGATGCTGCAGTACGCATTGCTGCATTTGACCGGCTACGACCTACCGCTGCAGGAGCTCAGAAACTTCCGGCAATTGCACAGCCGCACACCGGGCCACCCGGAGCTCGGCGTGACGCCGGGTGTGGAAACCACGACCGGGCCGCTCGGGCAGGGGTTCGCCAACGCAGTCGGCATGGCGCTCGCCGAAAAACTGCTCGCGGCAGAATTCAATCGGCCGGCGTTCGATATCGTCGATCACTGGACCTACGTGTTCGTCGGCGACGGCTGCATGATGGAAGGCATTTCGCACGAGGCCGCTTCGCTCGCCGGCACGTGGCAGCTGAACAAACTGATCGCTGTTTATGACGACAACGGAATTTCGATCGACGGCGAGGTTAAGCACTGGTTTACCGACGACACGGTTAAGCGGTTCGAGGCTTACAACTGGAACGTGATCGGTCCGATCGATGGACACGATGCCGCGGTGGTCGATCGGTCGATCACCGCTGCGAAACGGCAGTCGGTCAAGCCCACGTTGATCGTGGCGAAAACGATTATCGGCAAGGGTTCGCCCGGACGGGCCGGCACCGAAAAGGCGCACGGAGAGGCCTTAGGCGAAGCTGAAGTCAAGGCCACGCGCGCGGCGCTCGGTTGGCAGTACGAGCCGTTTACGGTGCCCGACGATGTGTACGCTGCGTGGGACGCGAAGCGTGCAGGTGCTGCGCGCGAGAGCAAGTGGAAGCAATTGTTCGATGCGTACTCGGAGCGTTATCCGCGCGAGGCGGGCGAGTTCGAGCGGCGCACCAAGGGAGAGTTGCCAGCGGCTTATTTCGCGGCACGCGACAGCGCGATCGCCGCCGCGGCACAGAAAGGCGAGTCAGTCGCAACGCGCAAAGCGTCGCAACTCGCGCTGGAAGCGATTGCGCCGGCGTTGCCGGAGCTCATCGGTGGCTCCGCCGACCTCACCGGCAGCAATCTCACCAAGTGGAGCAAGGCCGGCGCGTTTCGCCCCGATGCGCTCGAAGGTCGCCACATCAACTACGGAGTGCGCGAGTTCGGCATGTGCGCGATCTCGAGCGGGCTCGCGGCGCACGGCGGATGGGTACCTTTCGCCGCTACGTTTTTGACGTTCTCGGATTACGCACGTAACGCATTGCGCATGGCGGCGTTGATGAAGCTGCGCGTCATTTACGTGTTCACGCACGACTCGATCGGCCTGGGTGAAGATGGTCCGACGCACCAGGCAGTCGAACACGCAGCGACGTTGCGCCTGATTCCGAACATGGATGTCTGGCGCCCAGCCGACACCGTGGAAACGCTGGTCGCGTGGGCAGCCGCGATTGAACGAGTCGACGGTCCAACCAGCCTGCTGTTTTCGCGGCAATCGCTGCCGTTTGTCTCGCGTGAGGTCGACGTCGACGCGATTCGGCGCGGCGCGTACGTCATCGGCGAAGCCGCAGGCGGTGTCGGCAAGGCGCAAGCAGTGTTGATTGCGACCGGGTCCGAGGTCGGTCTCGCCGCCCAAGCGCAGAAAAGCCTGGCGGACAAAGGCGTATCGGTACGTGTCGTGTCGATGCCATCGACGACGGTCTTCGACCGGCAGACTGCGAAATACAAATCGCATGTGCTACCGGAGGGTGTGCCGCGCATCGCCATCGAGGCGGGTGTTACGGACTTTTGGTGGAAGTACGTCCGCGCAAGTGGTGCGGTGGTCGGCATCGATCGCTTCGGCGAGTCCGCGCCCGCCAAGGATGTGTTCGAGTATTTCGGGTTTACGGTCGACAACGTCGTTGCCACCGTGAAGAAAATAATCTCAAAGGGTCAGAACAGATGACGATCAACGTTGCCATTAACGGGTACGGCCGCATTGGTCGCAACATTCTGCGGGCTCACTACGAGACAGGAAAGAAGCACGACCTGCGGATCGTGGCAATCAACGATCTCGGCGATCCCAACACGAACGTTCATTTGACCAAGTACGACACGGCGCACGGCCCGTTTCCGGGCACGGTAGTGGCCGATGGCGACTCGATGGTCGTCAATGGCGATCGCATTCGCGTGCTCGCTCAGCGCAACCCGGCCGAGTTGCCGTGGCGCGATTTGGGCGTTGATGTCGTGCTCGAGTGCACCGGGTTTTTCACCACCAAGGAGAAAGCGTCGGCCCATCTGAAGGGCGGTGCAAAGAAGGTCATCATCTCCGCGCCCGGCGGTAAGGATGTCGACGCAACGATCGTCTATGGCGTCAACGATCGCACGCTAAAGGCATCGGACACGGTGATATCGAACGCATCGTGCACCACCAACTGTCTGGCACCCCTGGTCAAGCCGTTACACGACAAGATCGGTGTCGTCTGCGGGCTGATGACGACCGTGCACTCGTACACCAACGATCAAGTGCTGACCGACGTTTATCACGAAGACCTGCGCCGCGCGCGCGCCGCCGCGCACAACATGATTCCGACCAAGACCGGCGCCGCTTCGGCGCTTGGCCTGGTGATGCCGGAACTGAACGGCAAGCTCGACGGCTATGCGATCCGGGTGCCGACGATCAACGTATCGATCGTCGATCTGACATTTATTGCGGCACGAGATACGACGGTCGACGAAGTCAACGCCATCATGCAGGCGGCGGCCGACGGCGAGCTAAAGGGCGTGCTGGGTGTGAACACCGCGCCGCTCGTTTCCAGCGACTTCAACCACGATCCTCGCTCGTCGATCTTCGATGCCACGTTGACCAAGGTGGTCGGCCGACTCGTCAAGGTTTCGAGCTGGTATGACAATGAGTGGGGGTTTTCGAACCGCATGCTGGATGTGGCGGTTGCATTGATGACCGCGGCACAGCCGAGGCAATACGGCGGAGCCACAGCGCGCCCAGCGCAGCTGCGACGTTCAGGCGGTCAGCGAGAACGCGAAGTAATCCTGCTGCGCCGACAAATTCGTAACAAAGGCTATCTCGCGGTACGCCTTTTGGCTGACAGGCGCGTTGAGCGGAATATCGGTACCGTTGCGTAGGCTTTTCTCGCCCATCTAGCGTTACTCGCTCATACTCTAATTGCACGCAATGATGATGCCCGAGCTGTGCACCTCTGTTGCCGCGCTAGGTTTGCTGACAGTGGTCGCGCATGCTCCGCGCCGTCTGCACAATGACCCGCTGCCGACGCGCCAGTTGTCGCGGCGCATCATCGTCAAGCCGCAGCATTGCGACCAGTGACTCGTCGGCAGTGCTGAAGCCGATGCAAGCCACGCTCGGGCAAACGGCGGGTGTCAGGTATGTGCGACCAATGGCCGGCGATGCGCATATCGTTTATCTGACGGCGCCGGCGCAGCGCAGCGAGGTTCCGCAGTTGATCGAGCGCCTGCGTGCGTTCGGGTGCGTTTCAATACGTCGAAGTCGATTCGATGATGAAGATTCAGTAGCATCGCCATGTGCGCTGCACGTGAAAGGAATGTCGTGAAACGTCAAGTCGTTGGTTTGACCGTCGCACTCGGTGTTGCGGTCGCCTCTTCTTGGGCGGCGACGACTCAGCCAACGGCATCGATCACTGCGAAGCAGGCAACGCTTCAAGGCGTGGCAATGCCAAGCGCCACACGTGCGGAGCCCATGGTTACGCGTCTGATCGTCAAGCTTCGCAACGCGTCTGCATCCGAGCTGGCGCAGCCGATGACCGCGTCGCGTATGCAGGCGTTGACAGCCACGGCCGGCGTCGGCATGAAGTCGGTGCGCGCGATGTCCGGAGGCGCGTCATTGCTCGCCCTCGACGCGCCGGTGCCGCTATCGGAAGCGAAGAACATCGCGGCGCGATTGGCACTGAATCCGGCGGTCGAGTACGCCGAGCCGGACATCATGCTGAAGAAACTTGCGACGCCGAACGAAGTGCGCTTCATGGAGTGGCAATGGAATCTGTTTGCACCGACTTCGACTTACGCCGGTGCGGCTCCTCTGAGCACCGTGCTAAGCTCGCCGGCGATCGACCACCGGCGGCGCGAACCTGCCCCTGGCTTGGGACGTGACGACCGGTGCCAGCAATGCGGTGCGTTGGCGATCATCGATACCGGGATTACGAATCACACGATCTGAACGGTCAGCCACTCGGCGGAACACGTACGTCCCGACCGGTCGGTTTCTCGCCGGCTATGACTTCATCTCCTCGAACGTCGGAGCCGGTGACGTTACCGGCCAACTTCGTGGCGAACGACGGCGATGGTCGCGATGCGGATCCGTCCGATCCGGGTGATTGGGTCACGGCCGCAGAAGAAGCGCTGTACCCAACGGCCTGCGATGATGGTCAACCAGGCCGCAGACAGCAGCTGGCACGGAACTCATGTGGCCGGAGTCGTCGCTGCGACAGCAAACAACATGACCGGCATCGCCGGCATTGGCTGGAACATTCGAATTCTTCCGGTACGCGCTCTCGGCAAGTGCGGTGGCTCGCTGTCTGACATTGCAGAGGCGATTCGCTGGGCGGCCGGGTTGTCAGTGCCTGGCGTGCCGACCAATCCAACACCGGCGCGGGTGATCAACCTGAGTCTCGGCGGCGGTACCACCTGCCTCGGTCCGACCATGCAAAGCGCAGTGGATGCAGCGATCGCGGCCGGGGCGCGTTGTGGTCGCAGCTACCGGCAATGAAGAGGCAGTCGAGCCTTGTCATCGCCCGCAAACTGCACCGGTGTGATCGCGGTGACCGCACACACGATCAACGGCGAAAACGCCGACTACGCCAACATCGGTGCCGCGATGGGAGTTGGGCCGCAACCCACGATCAGCGCACCAGGCGGTGGCACACCCGGTCGTGCTAGGAGCAGGCGGACCGACCGACGATTCAAGGTTTTCGGGTTATTACATCTGGTCGACCATCCTGTTCGGTAATACATCACCAACGAGCAGCTGATGGCTCGGATCCGCCGCGTTCAGGGCCCGCCTATACGGGCGTTACAGGAACCAGTGCTGCAACTCCGCAGGTTGCGGGTGTGGCAGCGCTGATCAAATCGATGGTTCCGGGCGCGACGCCGACGCAGATTCGTAACTTTCATCGTGAACAACGTTCGCCCGCATCCGGCTGGAGGTGCCTGCGCGACAGGGGGTGGATTGGCGGGGCAATGCGGTCCCGGCTTGCTGGATGCCAACGCCGCCGTGCGCGCCGCGGCAACGCTGGCACCTCCGATCGTTCTTGCGCAACCACAGAACACAACCGCGTTCGAGGGGCAGACCGCAACGTTTGCCACCGAGGTGACCGGTGCGGGTCCGATTTCCTACCAATGGCTCCGTAATGGCACGGCGATTTCCGGCGCAACGGCGGCGTCCTACACGACGCCGCCACTGACGATTGCTGCCGACAATGGCGCCGCATTCTCGGTGGTTGCGACGAACACGCTCGGCACTGCGACGAGTACAGCTGCGACGCTGACGGTGACGACACCGCCGCCGCCAGCCGGTGCCCCCGCCGAGCGGCGGTGGGGGTGCCTCGCCGCTATGGCAGGTAATGCTGCTGTTTGCGCTGGGTCTTGCCGCGACCATCCGTCGCCGCGAAGCCGGTCAATAAGCGGTCCCGACCGGTCTCATCGTGTGCGGCTCGATCGAAAGATTGAGCCGCGTTACGCCTTTCGGCTGACCGCTACGTGAGTCTCTTTCGACGGCGTCTTCACGTAAGCTCGTTTCACTGTTGCGTGCCCGATCCATACGCTATGCACACTGCGCGCTCGCTCGCACGCGTACCGGATTTCGGCGTTAATCGAGCGATTGCAGGCTTTGGGCGCATTCAATATCTAACACTTGCCATAGCTCGAACTTTGCGAGAGGAACTGCCGTGTTGCGTCTGATAACTGGTTTAAGCGCTGTTGCTGCGATCGGCAGCGTTACCCTGACGTGGCCATCGGCCGTAGCGCAGGCTCCGTCGCGAATTAATGCCAAGCAAGCGGCACTATTGGGTAAACCCGCTCCTGCGAGCGCGGCAAGCAGACAGAAGGTCGCACGCCTGATCGTCAAGCTGCGTTCATCGGATATGGCTCGTTCCGCGATGGCGAGCGGACATGTGCGCCAGCTTTCTGCTATGGCGGGTGTTGGCGTCAAGTCGGTGCGCTCGAGCGGTGACGTATCGGTCGTCAGTCTCGATGCGCCGGTTTCATTGTCGGATGCGAAGACGCTCGCCGCACGACTGGCAAGCGATCCTATGATCGAGTATGCAGAGCCGGACCTCGTGTTGAAGCCGTTCCTCGCGCCCAATGATGTGGATTACACGCCGCGCCAATGGAACCTGCTGTGCACCGACCGCCACTTATAGCGGCGCGCTTGACGTGACACCCGCTGTGCCGCCTAGAACTGCACCGGCGGTGGGCGCGATCAACATGCCTACGGCGTGGGATGTGACCACCGGCTCGAGCTCGGTGGTGGTGGCCGTCATTGATACCGGAATCAGGAACCATCCGGATCTGAACGGTGGTAACCCGGCGCTGCCCTACGCGCCGGGCAACCAACAACGGTTTCTTCCTGGCTTCGACTTCATCTCACTCGACACTATTACGGGAGTCACTCCGATCGGGTTTCGAGATAACGAGGTAGATCCGCTAGATGCGGGGCCCGACGACGATCCTACCGATCCAGGTGATGCGTCAACTGACCGAGAACAAGCTCGACTTCGAGGAATGCGATGACGGCAATCCTGCGAATCAAGACACCTTTCATGGAACGATGACCGCGGGAATCATCGCAGCGAACTCCAACAATACGGCGGGCATGGCGGGAGTCGCGTGGACGGTGAAGGTCCTGCCGGTACGCGCGATCGGCAAGTGCGGAGGATCGCTGCAGGACATGGCCAACGCCATTCGTTGGGCCGCCGGGCGGACGGTGACTATTCCTGGCGTGACAGTGCCAAACAACGCGGCCAATGCCGCCAAGGTCATCTATATCGGCGCGGGCACCGCTCCGGGCGTTGCGTGCGGACCAACGCTCCAAGGCGCAATCGACGATGCGATCAATGCAGGATCGGTCGTTATCGCGCCAACAGGAAACCATGGCGAACTGAACATCAGTTCGCCCGCCAACTGCAACGGGGTTATCGCCGTTACCGCTCACTCAATCAACGGTGAAAGCACGCAGTACGCGAACATCGGTCCCAACGGTGGGGCTGGGCCCAACCCGACGATCAGCGCTCCAGGTGGAGGCACCCCGGCAGTCCTCGGCGTAACTCCCGGCGCAGATGGTATTGATGACCCGACTTGGGACGGCTTCTACATTTGGTCGACCGCGCCGGGAGCCACGCCGCCTGCTGTCACCATCAAGCGCACGGGAACGAGCCTGGCGGCCGCCCAAGTAGCAGGCGTTGCAGCATTGATTAGAGCAAAGGGCCTCGCTCAGTCACCATCTCGAGATTTCACTCCCGCCCAGATCAGAGGCGCCCTCACGACGAGCGCCCGGCCGCACCCAGAGCTCACCTATTGCGCGCCCGGCAGGAATCGAGACAACCAGTGCGGCATCGGCATGCTCGACGCGACGCGCGCTTTGCAGGCGGCTGGACCGCCGTCGTGTCACGACTCCGCCGCGCGCGTACAAGCGTGACTGCTGGGCGCGACCGCGATCGTTTACCGTCGACGCGATCGGCGTCGAAAGCTATCAATGGACACGTGCCGGCGCCCCAATATCGCGGGTGCGACCGGCCCGTCCTATACGACAGCCGCCACTCGCAGCGAGCGATAACAACGTGGCGTTTGCGGTCGTGATGACCAACTCGTTCGGCAGCGCGACTAGTCCGGCCGCAGTGTTGACGGTGGCAAGTCCGTCGTCCAACTCGCCATCGGGTGGCGGCGCGCTGCCGATCTGGCAGTTGCTATTGCTGTCCGCGCTGTTGCTTGCTGCGCCGCGTTCGCGTCGCTTATCGCGAACAGTAGTCCGAGCATCGTGCCGCAAGCCGCGCCGACCAGGTGCGCTTGCGGTACGACTCCTGCACCCAACCATTCTGCATACGGCGTGGTCGCGCCGCCGGGTTGCTCGAGCGCGACTTTGATCCAGCCGCCGAAGAACAGTGCCGACGGCAGCCACAGCTGTCGAAAGCGCCGCGGCCGCGCTTTGATCAACCAGATCGCGGCGCCCGCAAAGAACAAGCCGTGCAACGCACCCGATAGGCCGCGGTACCAGGCGATCGATGGATAGAGCAGAGCAAGACATGCGCTGATCGCCAGCGCGGCGCCGCAACCAGTGCCAACAGTTGACGCGATGGACGTCAGATCCGGCGCGAACAGGCGCGCGACGACCCACAGTGCGACCGCGTTGATCAGCGCGTGCTGCCAGTTCACATGAATGAAGTGTGCGGTCAGCCAGCGCCACGGTTCGCGGGTTGACGCCGTGTTCTGGTACTCGAGCACCTCGACAGACTGGCAGCGCCTGCAGCACCAACATCAGCAACGCAATGGCGATCGCAATGACTTCGGCGCGCGAGAACGAGATCGGTTTCACCGTTCGTATAATGCCCAACTCCGGATTTTTCATTCGATCGTTTCTCGAGCCGCGCTCCTGGCTGGCGCGACTTATCCAAGCCCCTGAATGCGTGTCAACACTCTTGATCGGCTGATTGCGGACGGGCAGTTAGCCGGGCGTCGCGTGTTCATTCGCTCCGATCTGAACGTTCCGCAGGACGATGCTGGCAACATTACCGAAGACACGCGCATTCGCGCTTCGGTGCCCGCCATTCGCTCGTCATTGGCCGCGGGCGCTGCGGTGATGGTGGCGTCGCATCTGGGGCGGCCCGTCGAAGGCGAGTTTGCAGCCCAATTTTCGTTGGCACCGGTCGCGCGTCAGGCTCGGCGATCTGCTGGGGTTCGAAGTGCCGTTGGTGCGCGATTGGATCAATGGCGTTAGCGTTGTCGCCGGGGCAGGTTGTGCTGCTGGAGAACACGCGCTTTAACAAGGGCGAGAAGAACAACAGCGATGAGCTCGCGCGAAAAATGGCGGCATTGTGCGACGTGTACGTGAACGACGCGTTCGGCACCGCCCACCGAGCGGAGGCGTCCACGGTCGGCATCGCGAAATATGCGAAGTTGGTGTGCGCGGGTCCGCTGCTGTCGGCTGAGATCGAGGCACTGTCAACAGCCTTGCGCGATCCCAGACGGCCGTTGATGGCGATCGTCGCCGGCTCGAAGGTATCGACCAAGCTCACGCTGCTGAACAATCTGGCGCGCAAAGTCGATCGTCTGATCGTCGGCGGCGGCATTGCGAATACGTTCCTGCTCGCCGAAGGATTTGCGATCGGCAAGTCGCTGGCGGAGCCGGACCTCGGCGCTGAATGCAAGAGAGTATTGGCGAGTCTCGCCGAAAAAGGCGCCACTTTGCCGTTACCGATCGACGTCGTCGTTGCGAAGGAATTTTCGGCCACCGCGCCGGCGACGGTGCGGCGCGCCGACGACGTACGCCCTGACGAGATGATTCTCGATATCGGCCCGCAAAGCGCACTGGCACTCGCGCACATGATTCGCAGCGCAGGAACGATCATCTGGAACGGCCCGATCGGCGTGTTCGAGTTCGACTCGTTCGGCGAAGGGACCAAGCAGATGGCCCTTGCGATTGCGGAAGCGACCGCCAACGGCGCATTTTCGATCGCCGGCGGCGGCGACACGCTCGCGGCGATCGCCAAATACGAGTTGGGCGACCGAATCAGTTATATCTCGACCGGTGGCGGTGCGTTTCTCGAGTATCTTGAAGGCAAGCGGTTGCCGGCAATCGAGATACTGGAACAACGGGCTGCGGAGTGATCGGGCAACGAACATGATCAAGGTGCGAAACGTCCTTTGGCGCGATTGAATTGATACCGTCAACACGATGCCACGCAGCACGAAAATAGTCGCCACGTTAGGCCCAGCGTCGAGCGAGCCGCTGGTGCTCGAGCGCATGCTGGTTGCGGGCGTAGACGTCGTGCGCTTCAATTTTTCGCATGGGACGACGGACGACCATCTGGCGCGCGCGCAATTGGTTCGTGAAACCGCTGCCAAGCTCGGCTGCGACGTTGCGATCATGGCCGACCTGCAGGGGCCGAAAATCCGCGTCGGGAAGTTCGAAGGCGGGCGGGCTACGTTGCGCGCGGGCAAGAAATTCGTGCTCGATGCGAGCACCGCGCTGGGCAATGACGACCGGGTCGGGCTCGATTACAAAGACTTGCCGCGTGAGGTGAAGGCGGGTGACACACTGCTGTTGAATGATGGCTTGATCGTGCTCGATGTCGAGCGCGTGGCGGGCAGCGAGATTCACACCTCGGTGCGGGTCGGCGGCGACCTGTCGAACAACAAGGGCATCAACAAACTGGGCGGCGGCTTGTCGGCGGCGGCATTGACCGGCAAGGACGTGCGCGACATCGACACCGCGATGCAGTGCGGCGCCGATTACGTGGCCATATCGTTCGTCAAGAGCCGCACCGACGTCGAGATGGCGCGCCAGCTTGCGTCGATCGCCGGAGAGAAGCACGGCATCAAGCCGCAGATCATCGCGAAGATCGAGCGCGCGGAAGCGATTCCGATGTTGCGGGAGATCCTCGATGCGTCGGACGGCATCATGGTGGCGCGCGGCGATCTGGCGGTCGAGGTCGGCAACGCCGCGGTGCCGGCGCTGCAGAAACGCATGATCAAGATGGCGCGCGAGGCAGAACAAGCTGGCGATCACGGCGACGCAGATGATGGAGTCGATGATTTACAACGCGGCGCCGACGCGCGCAGAAGTGAGCGACGTTGCTAACGCAGTGCTCGACGGTACCGACGCCGTGATGTTGTCGGCCGAGACCGCTTCCGGCAAGTATCCGGTCGAAGTCGTTGAGACGATGGCGTCGATCGTGCAGGAGGCCGACCGCTCCGAGCAGGTCGAGCTCGATCTGCAATTCGTCAATCAGACATTCAACCGCGTCGATCAATCGATCGCCTACGGCGCGCTGTTCACCGCCTTTCACCTGCGCTGCGCGGCGATCTGCGCGCTGACCGATTCGGGTTCCACCGCGCTGTGGATGAGCCGTCACGACATCGACGTGCCGATTTTCGCGTTGACACCGAACGTATCGACCGCGCGGCGTCTGGCGCTGTACCGCAACGTACGGCCGCTGCACTTTCAAGTGCACACCGATCGCGACGAGTCGCTTGCCGCCGCCGAGCGGCTGCTGCTCGATAAGGAACTGGTCAAGCGCGGCGATCTGATTGTGCTGACGGTCGGCGAGCCGATGGGGCAGCCGGGCGGAACCAATACGTTGAAGATCGTTAGAGTCGGTGAGCGGCTATGAGAAAGATCACTGCCGAGACTGGCAGCCGCAGTGCAATGGCAGCGCGCGTCATTCGTCGCTTGGCATTTGCGCTGGCGTTTGCGGCCGCGTCCAGCGCCGTTGCATCGCTGCCCGCGCGCCCCGCCGGCGGTCCGGCGGAGGGATTGTCCGAGCACACCGCACGGTCGCTGCAACATGAGCTGAGTGCGGAGTTTGCCACTGCGGAGCTGCGACTCGAAGTGCAGCAGCGCGCCTGGCAGATCGTTGCCGATCGCCACTACGACCCTTCGTTCAACGGTGTCGACTGGCAGGCGGTGCGCGGAAAATATCAGCTGCCTGTGATTGCGGCGAAAAGCGATGCCGAGATGTACCTGGCATTGAAAGCGATGGTGCGTGAGTTGAGGGATTCGCATACGCGCGTCGTGACACCGCGCGAGAGTGCGGATCACCGCCGCTTTGCCACGCTTGCGTCCGGAATCTCGTTGTCGGTCATCGATGATCAACTGCTCGTCATCGACGTCGATCCTGAGTCACCGGCGGCGCGCGCCGACGTGCGCAAAGGTGACGTGGTCGTCGCCATCGATAACCGGCAGTTTGATGCGGCGTTTTTGCGCGCTGCTCGCGATCTTCCGCTTACCGCCGCCGACATTACGTCGTCCGAAGCGGAACCGGCGCGGCAGGACGAAGCGACTCGCTTTGCGCAATTGCGCGCGGTGCGGCGTGCATTGCAGCGCATGCCCGATGCTCTGCCGCGCGCCCAGGTCTTGACGCTTCAGCGTGACGGCGATCAGCAAGTCACAGTGACGTTGACGCCGGAACCGCTGATCAGACCGCCGGCAGTAACGTCGCATGTTTCCGACACCGGCATTGCGGTGCTGAAGCTCAATCGATTTTCGGTGCGCAATCGCGGGGATGTCGAACAGGCGCTGCGTCGCGTGGCCGACGCTCGTGCGTTGGTGCTCGACCTGCGCGGCAACGGCGGCGGTGACTACAGCCAGTTCACGTGGCTGGTGCGCCAGTTCTTGCCGGAGCCGCGCGTCGTGCTGACGCAATTGTCCCGGCGCGGCAACGAGCAAAGCACGCGCGAGCTTCGCATCACGCCGGCGGAAGCGCCCTTTCTGAAACCGATCGCGGTGCTGACCGATCGACGGTCGGGCAGTGCCTCGGAGCTGACCGCGACGACTTTGCTCGAGCAGCGTGATGCGCTGATCGTCGGCGAATCCACGTGCGGCTGCGTGGTCGCCGTACGTTCGGAATATGTGTTGCCTGGAGCGGGCGGCGTGCGCGTGTCTGAAACCGGATTTCGGTCGGCGCACGGCCGGCGCATGGAAGGCGAGCCGCTGGCGCCGACGATCTACGCACCGCCGACGCTGGCCGATCTGCGCGCCGGTCGCGATCGTGCGTTGGAGATCGCAGAGAAGGCTTTGCTGGATCGGTTGCTGCTCAATACGTCTGTGCAATAACGGGTCCGCGGCTGACTTTAAAATCGGCCCAGGTCAAGGTTTTACGAGGAGAGTCGTAATGGCGCTCGTTTCAATGCGTCAATTGTTGGATCACGCTGCGGACAATGGCTATGGCGTGCCGGCGTTCAATGTGAACAATCTCGAACAGGTGCAGGCCATCATGGAAGCCGCGCAGGAAGTCAACGCGCCGGTCATCATGCAGGCTTCTGCCGGGGCGCGTAAGTACGCCGGCGAAGCGTTCCTGAAGCACCTGATCCAGGCGGCGATCGAGTCGTACCCGAAGCTTCCGATCGCGATGCATCAGGATCATGGCCAGTCGCCGGCGGTGTGCGAAGGCGCGATCGAGCTCGGCTTTTCTTCTGTGATGATGGACGGCTCGCTGCGCGAAGACGGCAAGACGGTTGCGGATTACGACTACAACTGGCAAGTGACGAAGAAAGTGGTCGACATGGCGCATGCGCAAGGCGTCAGCGTCGAGGGCGAACTAGGCTGTCTCGGTTCGCTGGAAACGATGCGCGGCGACAAGGAAGACGGCCATGGCGCCGAGGTCACGATGACCAAGGAAATGCTGCTGACCGATCCTGATCAAGCCGCCGACTTCGTCGCGAAAACGCAGCTCGACGCACTCGCGATCGCAATCGGCACCAGTCACGGTGCGTACAAGTTCACGCGCAAGCCGACTGGTGACATCCTGGCGATCGATCGCATCAAGGAAATCCACCGCCGCATTCCGAACACGCATCTGGTGATGCACGGCTCATCTTCGGTGCCGCAAGACTTGCTGCAGGAAATTCGCAAGCATGGCGGCGAGATGAAAGAAACCTACGGCGTGCCGGTCGAAGAAATTCAGGAGGCGATCAAGCACGGTGTGCGCAAGATCAACATCGATACCGACATTCGGCTAGCGATGACCGCGGCGATCCGCAAATTCCTGCATGAAAATCCGAGTCATTTCGATCCGCGCGATTACCTGAAGCCGGCGCGCGCGGCAGCCAAGGCGATCTGCAAGCAGCGTTATGTGCAGTTCGGTTGCGAAGGGCAGGCGAGTGGAATTCAGCCGCTGCCGCTAACGACGATCGCGCACAAGTACACGACAGGGGCGCTGTCGCAGCACGTGCATTGACGCTTGAGTGGCGTAGTAATGCAGCAGCGGCTGGCGCAGCTGCACCGCCTACGTCGTCGGGCACTTAAGTGCCGACCACTGCGGTACTCGCAGCCGCCGCGGCGAAAAAGGGCTAAAGCGCTTTTTCGCCGACAGCCCCGGCGTCTGCTCCGTTCCTCGGGCGACGACTCAAAGGCGGCGCATCTGCGCCAGCCGCTGCTGTCGCGACATTGCCTCGTGCGAGATGTTTTTCTTTTCCCCACTCAAGTGAGACTGTCTCCCGCGCAAGCGTTGGGCGGAGCGGCGCTGCCTTCGGAGTCGTCGCCCGAGGAGCGGAGCAACGCCGGGGTCTGTTGAGCAAAAAAGCGCTTTAGCCCTTTTTTGCGCCGGCGTTGTGAGTACCGCAGGGTCGGCACTTTAGTGCCCGACGACTCAGGCAGCGCCGCTACCGCCAAACGCTTGCGCGCTCGAGGACGCAATGCCGCTACATCGTGCCGCGCAAGCCGAGTCGGTCGATCGTCACCCGCTCGGCATCGACCATCTCCCGCGCCGTACTTTGTGTACTCCTCCGGGCTCATGTAGATCACCGACTGGTCGAATCGATCGAGTATCGCGAGCACTTTCGGGTCCTCGAGCGATTTGCGGAATGCGTCGTGCAGTGTCTTCACGACGGCCGGATCCATTCCCGCGCGGCCCGCCGATACCGAAAGGAGAATCGGACACCGTCTCGTAACCGAGCTCGGCCAGCGTCGGCACGTCGGGCCACTTCTTCGTGCGCTTCGAGCCGTACGTCACCAGCAGCCGCAGCTTGCCGGATTCGACATGTGGCGCCCAGCCGGTCGAATCGCTCGCCGCCTGAACATGACCGCCGAGAATCGACGTCATCAAGTCCGCGCTTCCTTTGAACGGAACGTGCGTCAGCTTGATGCCGGCCTTTGCCGCGAATTCCTCGATCGCCAGATGCGGAGTCGTTCCGGTGCCGGTCGAGCCGTAGTCGATCTTGCCTGGATTCTTTTTCGCGTCCTCGACAAACTCCTTCAGCGTCTTCCACGGCGCGCCCGCAGGCACCACCAGACCGAACGTGTAGCCGGTCATGTTGATGATGTAGGTGAAGTCGCGCAACGCATCGAGCTGCGGCGTCTTCTGCATGTGCGGAATGCGAAACACGCTGATCGCCAGCTGCGATAACGTGTATCCATCGGGCTTCGCGCTCTTCAGCGCGATCGGCGCGACGGTGCCACCGGCGCCCGGCTTGCTCTCGACGACGATCGGCTGCCCCAACGTGCGCGATGCTGATTCGGCGAATGCGCGTAGCACCTGGTCCGTTGGCCCACCGGCGGGAAATGCGCAGTACAGCGTGATCGGTCGCGACGGAAAGGCTTGCGCGCGTAGTGCACTCGACGGCAGCGCGGCGAGCGCGCCGCTCGCGATCAGCACGGTGCGACGATCCATGACTGTCTCCTAATAATTGTTATGCCGACGAGTATAGGCAAGGTAGCGTTGCTAAAGATGCTCGATCGAGCGCGCGTAGTACATCAGTAGCGCGGTTTCGCTCGCGTTCGCGCTGTACAACCCTGCCGATTCGTTGACCAGATGCCGAAGCGTCAACATGCGTAAGCCGGCGCCGACCGCATAGTCCCAGTCACTGCGCGGTACGTACACGTGAGCGCCGCGCGCCTGCAGCTGCTCGACCTGCGCGCCGACGCGCGACTTGATCTCCAGCTCACTGAGCGCAGCCTCGTCTCTTGCTGCCAGCAACACGCGCGCAACCAGCGGCACCGGCAACACAGGAATCAGACGTCCTACCTGGTCCATCAGGTGCCGTCCCAGGGCACTGACTTCGACAATCCGATCGTCTTTGGCGAGTTTGCGAAAGTCGATGCCGCGTTGCGTGCAGTAGCTCTTCGTTGAAATCGGTGTACCGAAGTTCACGCACGCATAACCGAAGCGGTACCACTTGCTGCGTAGTGCGAGCCAGAGTTGGCTGAAAATGAATTTCAATGTGTTCCACGAAGCCGTCATCGCACCTGGCTTTTTTGCGCTGGAATTGCCTGCCGATAGCTGCGTTCGATCTTCGAGCACGCGGTCGTAGTTCAACCCAAGCGGAACGAAAACAAGATCGCGGTCACCGTCAAGCGAGAAACCGCGCAACATGTATTCGAGTACACCAAACTTCGGTTCACGCATCCGGCCGTCACGCGTCAGGCCTCCTTCGGGATACACGGCCTGCGTGACGCCGGCTTCAGTCGCCAATGCGATGTAGCGCTCCAGCACACGCCGGTACAACTCATTGCCTGAGCCGCGTCGCACGAAATACGCGCCCATCGCGCGAATCATCTGCTGCAAAGGCCAGATGCGTGCCCATTCGCCCACTGCATACGACAGCGCCGCTTGCTCTGCTGCCAGATGCGCGGCAAGGATGTAGTCCATGTTGCTGCGATGGTTCATCACGAACACGACGGTCGCGTTCGGTGGCACTGCGGCCAAACCGGCCTCGTCGGAGTACCCGATGCGCACGCGATACAGCAGGCGACTGACGTTTCGGCTTAGCCACGCGCCGATTCGAAAGTAGAAGTAGGCATTGAAGGCCGGCACGATCTCGCGCGCATAGCGCTCGACGATCTGGTGCACGACTTCGCGCGGCATCTGGTTTGCCTGCGCGAACGTGGTCGCGGCCTGCTGCACCTTTTCATCGAACACCAGGCGATCGATCAACGTGCGCCGACTCGTCTGCTGGAACGGGCGAATCTGCAGACGCAGCCGCTGCCCGACTTCGTCGAGCACCTTGTTGGCGCGACTGCGGATCACCCAGCGCACGCTGGGCACCAAGAGGCGATCGAGCAGCGCCCACAGCGCCAGCACCGCGCCAATGATCGCAACCCAGACCGGAATCACTATCGTCCCCAACGTGCCTCCGACACTCTTTTGGCTGGAAGGGACGACGGTCGCACAATGTACCGCGCGCCGAGGCGCTAGTGCCGTGCCGGCTATGCGAGCGTGACGTCGGTTTCTAATCGACCGGCCCGGTCGTGCCACGCAGCGATTTGAAGTTTCGAGCCTGCCTTGCCTTTGACTACCCAATCTACGTACGCTCGATCGGCGGTCACCTTTCTGTTCGGCCAGAACGAAATGCCGGTATGCAGGTAGGCCCAGCCCTCGAGCTCGCCGAGTTCTTCGCGCGGCTTCCCGGACACCAGTTCAACACCGTCTGGTAATTTGATTTCAGCCAGCACGCCGCGCAGCAGTTTGCGCTTTACCGCCATCTTCGTAACGTAGGTCGGCAACCATCCGCTGTTTTGCACGATCAGTCGTACGCGCCATGTGCCGTTGCCGGCGGCGGTGACTTCGACACTGCCCAGTTCGAGCTTCGGCGATATCAGCGCTTGCCACAGCAACCATTGCGGAAAGCGTGCGATCTCCTTCTCGCGCAACGCCGGCGGCGGGTTGGCAAAGACGTGCATCCGATTCCAGCCGCCAATCTCTACTTTGCCGAGTTGCGGATGGTCAAATGGTTTCCAATCGATGTGGCCCTCGTTCGGCGCGACACGCTGTGCCCACTCGAAGATCTTCAAATCGTCTTCGATCGGATGGTCACGGAACCAGTGAATCCACTCCTTGTTATCGATGCCGGCTTCCTTTTTCAGATTCCAGATCTCGATCGTCCACGTGAACATGCCGAGGTGCTCGTAGATCCAGTCGAATGAGCCGCTGATGTGCTCGCCCGGCATGTACTGAAACTCGTGCCAGATCGAAATCGCCGGATAGCCGGTCAGCTCTTCGCCCTTTTTGCCGACAGTTTGATAGGTCCACAGGTCTTCCGCGGGAAGTTTGTCGTCGGGCGCGGAGCCGAGCGGACGCAGCAGCACGCCGGACATCGTGTGAAGGCTGGTGCCGCCGCAGATGTTCGGATGCGACGTGAAAAATTCGACGATCGAACGCACTTCAGGTTCGGACGTGGGAAACGGTCCGGCGCCGAGCTGTTCGAATTCTTGGCGCCAATTGGCCGGGAAGTTGCGATTCAGGTCGAGGCCCTGCGCATTGCCGGTGACACCCGCGACGGTAACGCTGACGCCGTCGTAGTTTTCGATTCGTCCCTCGGCAAACACCCGGAAATATTCGCCGCCCGGCGCATCGGTCGGCGCGCGGCGCACCAGCAGACTCGGTTGCTGCGGATGCTTTTTCCACGGACCGTTCGGATCGGCGACACGCATTTGCAGAATTCGGCCGTCACCGTCGAGGTCTTCCGTGATCAGCCCATCGATCGGATCTTCGTCAAACGGATACCGCCGCGTTGAAGAGCGTACGTAGCGCGGGTTATCGCCCATCGCCCATTCGGCGCCATCTGGATTGATGCGCGGGCAGACGTAGAACGTACGTGTGTCGAGCGCACGCGCGACGTCGGGGTTGTTGGCGCGCTCCTTCATCAACCAGTCGATGAAGTACAAGCACGCACTCGATGCCGTCAACTCGATCGAATGAATGTTCCCGTCGACCCAATAGGCGGGCTTGTCGGTAGCGGCACCGGTCGCGCGATTGGTCAGCGTCACCACAGGAATGGCACGGCCTTCATGACTCGTGCCGATCGTTTCGAGTGAAACGTAATCCGGATTCTCGTCGGCGAAGCCGCGCAAGATGGCCATCAAGTCTTCGTAGCGATAAAAGCGCGAGTAGTCGATGGCGGGCATGGCGCGAGAGGTGGGGGCGAGGCCGGCGATGATACTGGCCCGTCATCTGCTGTCGGCTTCGACGGTCGTATCATCCGCCGCCATGCCTGAACAATCTGCCAGCCGTATCGTCCTTGACCGGGCCGCCGAGAAACGCAAGCGCGGATTGCGCCGCGTGGTCGATGCGACGCATTACTCGCTGGACGGTTTACGCGCGGCGTGGGCCGGTGAAGATGCGTTCAGGCAGGAGATCATGCTGGCGGCGGTACTGACGCCAGTGGCGCTGGTGCTTCCGATTGCACTGGCGGAGAAGATCCTGCTGGTCGGCGTCTTGATGCTGGTGTTGATCGTCGAACTGCTGAACAGCGCGATCGAAGCCGCTGTCGACCGCGATAGTCTGGAAATCAATCCGCTCGGCAAGCGCGCGAAAGACGTCGGCAGCGCCGCGGTGATGCTGGCGCTGATGTTCGCCGGCGGCACCTGGGTCGCCATTGTCGGGTGGTATTTCTTCCGGGCGTGAGCAAAATCGACGAGAGCGGACTCTTGCAGTCCAGCATTCAGTCGTTGCCGCTCGTCTATCGCGGCAAGGTACGCGACAGCTATGCGGTGAGCGGTGATCAACTGCTGATCGTGACTACCGATCGGTTGTCGGCGTTCGACGTCGTGATGAGGCAGCCGATTCCCGACAAGGGCAAGGTGCTCAATGCGATGTCCAACTTCTGGTTCGAGAAGCTGGCACACGTTACGCCGAATCACTTGACCGGTATCGCTCCGGAAAGTGTTGTCGCGGGCAACGAGCTGGATCAAGTGCGCGGCCGGGCGGTGGTGGCGATGAAGCTGAAGCCGTTGCCGGTCGAAGCCGTGGTGCGCGGTTACTTGATCGGCTCCGGTTGGAAGGACTATCAACGTGGCGGCAGCGTCTGTGGAATCGAGCTGCCGCGCGGCTTGCAGATGGCAAGCAAGCTTCCGGAACCTCTGTTTACGCCCGCCAACAAGGCCGAGCTGGGCACGCACGACGAAAACATTTCGTTCGAGCGCATGCAGCAAATCGTCGGTGCCGAGCTCGCGTTCCGCATTCGTTCGATCAGTCTTGCGCTGTATTCGGCCGCGTCCGAGTATGCCGCCACGCGCGGCATCATCATTGCCGACACCAAGTTCGAGTTCGGCATCGACGGTGACGGTGACTTGCGATTGATGGACGAGGTGCTGACGGCCGACTCGTCGCGTTTCTGGCCGGCGGACCAGTACGTTGAAGGATCGTCGCCGCCTTCGTTCGACAAGCAGTTCGTACGCGATTGGTTGGAAACACAGAATTGGGACAAGACGCCACCGCCGCCTGATTTGCCATCGGACGTGATCGAAAGGACCGCCGCCAAATATCGAGAAGCGTTGCTGCGGCTTACCGGCAACACCGTAGGTCGTTGATCGGTGATCCGTACAATCGCGCTGGTAACCGTGAGCTGCAGACATGAAACGTGACGGGCAATACGCGCCGCTGATCGGCGTGCTGATGGGGTCGACGTCCGACTGGGACGTGATGCAGCACGCGTGCGAAGTGCTGAAGGAATTCGGCGTGCGGTTTGAAACGCGCGTTGTCTCGGCCCATCGCACGCCCGATGAAATGTTTGCGTATGCCGAGGAAGCCCGCGCGCGCGGATTGAAGGCGATCATTGCGGGCGCGGGCGGCGCTGCGCACTTGCCCGGCATGCTCGCCTCGAAGACACTGATTCCGGTGCTCGGCGTGCCGATTCCATCGAAGTATCTGCGCGGCGAGGATTCACTGCTGTCGATCGTGCAAATGCCGAGAGGAGTACCGGTCGCGACCTTCGCCATCGGCGAAGCGGGCGCGGCCAATGCGGCTCTGTTCGCGCTCGAGATGCTTTCGACGCAGGACGGCGAACTCGCGACGGCGCTTGCGCAGTACCGCGCCACGCAGAACGAAAAAGCGCGCAATATGACTTTGCCGCTGTAGCAGCGGCTTTCAATGGACGCGATTCCTCCGGGTTCGTGGCTCGGGTTGCTGGGCGGCGGGCAACTCGGCCGCATGTTCTGCATGGCGGCGCAATCGCTCGGCTACAAAGTTTGTGTGCTCGATCCCGGTCGTGACAGCCCCGCTGGCGCGGTGGCTGATGATCACATTGCAGCGGAGTACCTCGACGAGGCTGCACTGATGGAGCTCGGCCGACGATGCCGCGCCGCGACTACCGAGTTCGAAAACGTACCGGCGGCAGCGCTGAAATTCCTTGCACAACATTGCAGCGTCAGCCCCGACGCAGCCAGTGTTGCAATCGCGCAGGATCGGATCGCGGAAAAACGTTTTATTGCCGCCTGCGGGATCGACGTTGCGCCGCACGTGGTCATCGAGCGCGAGGATGATCTGCAGACCATCGACGCTCAGCTTTTCCCCGCGATCCTGAAGTCTGCAAGGATGGGTTACGACGGCAAGGGCCAGTTGCCGGTGGATACGTTGAGGGCCGCGCGCGCGGCGTGGACCGATATGGGGTGCGTGCCGTGTGTTCTCGAAAAGAAGTTGCCATTGCGGCTGGAAGTCTCGATCGTTGCGTGCCGCGCGCAAAACGGCACGGCGGTGACCTTCCCGCTCGCGGAAAACGAGCACCGCGGAGGAATACTCGCGACGTCAATCGCTCCGGCTCGCGTGGACGACAGTATTGGGCGCCGTGCGCGCGACGCGGCGCTCAAACTGGCGGAGCGCATGAACTATGTCGGCGTGCTTTGCGTCGAGTTCTTCGTGCTGGGCGATGGCGCGCTGCTGGTCAACGAGATCGCGCCGCGCCCGCACAACTCCGGCCACTACACGATTGACGCTTGCGTCACGAGCCAGTACGAGCAGCAAGCGCGTGTGATGGCGAATCTGCCGCTTGGCGACACAACTCAGGCGATGCCTTCGGTCATGCTGAACATCCTCGGCGATCAATGGTTTGGCAACCCTTCGGACAGGCAGGCGATACATGAGCCTGACTGGATGTCGGTTCTTGCGGTGCCTGGTGCCAAGCTGCATTTGTACGGCAAGCGTGAGGCTCGCGTAGGTCGCAAAATGGGACACGTGACCTGCGTTGCGCCGACGTTGCCGGAAGCAATCGCGCGCTCGAATCGTGTCGCAAGTGCTCTCGGTATCACGTCGGCAAAATGAACTCGCGCGTCGGATGAAAACGCCTTCGGTCGATGTTGCTGCGACCGTGCGTGCTGCCGAAGTCTTGCGCAGCGGCGGCATCGTCGCGCTGCCGACGGAAACCGTGTACGGACTCGCAGCCGATGCCGATAACGAGGACGCGGTGCGCAAGTTGTTCTCTGCCAAAGGGCGGCCTCCAGATCATCCGGTGATCGTTCACGTCAGCGGCGTTGACGCGTTTGACGATTGGGCTAAAGACGTTCCCGACGAAGCACGCGTACTTGCTCGCACCTTCTGGCCGGGACCATTGACGCTGGTGCTAAGACGCAGCACCCGCGTGCGCGACATCGTGACGGGTGGACAGGACACGGTGGGGCTTCGATCGCCCGCGCACCCGTGGATGCGCGCCGTGCTGCGTGCTTTCGGCGGCGCATTGGCGGCGCCGAGCGCAAATAGCTTCGGTCGCATCAGTCCGACCACCGCTCAACACGTAATCGACGATCTCGGAATCAAACCGCGAGGCAAAGTCGATCTGATCCTCGACGGCGGTGCGTGCCCGGTGGGAATCGAGTCGACCATCGTCGATGTCTGCAGCGACACGCCGACACTGTTGCGTCCCGGGGCGATCACGCGCGAACAGCTGCAGCATGCGATCGGCCGTCAAGTAACGGATGCGGGCGCTGGTGCGCCACGCACATCGGGCCGACTCGAGAAGCACTATTCACCGCGGACGCCACTTTCGGTGATGCCTGCCGATGAGCTCGCTGCGAAGCTGGCGAAGCCCTGCAGCGCGCGGCTCGCAGTGCTCGCACCGTTGAGCTTGCTGGAAAACTGCCTTGCTGACATCACGTTGGCAATTGCTGCTGCGAGCGATCCGGACGATTACGCGCGTTTGTTGTATTCCTCGTTGCATCGGCTCGATGCGAGTGGTGCAGATCGCATGCTGGTCGCGGCGCCACCCGATGGCCCGCAATGGGAAGCGGTACGCGACCGGCTGCGGCGCGCTGAAGCAGCGAAGACTGGATAGCGCCGGACAATCGCCGCAACGCGGCTCGCATTGTTGCTGCGCTCACTGCGGAACCTCGACAGCTTGCTATTGCGGTGTCGCAAAAATTGACAGTGCGCCACGGGCTCGGAACCAAATCATTGTTTTTGTGATTTGGTCCACACTTTGCTTTCTTTAGCTTCCTCTGTTTTGCGAGTTCGCGCGTGTGGGCGCGCGCCGCGTCCGTACCTTCCAGGAGGCGCCAACGAGATCCCTTACGGCTCAGTTCGATAATTCGCTTGGCGAGTAATCGTCTCTCAGGACAACCAAAATGAACACGATGGTGAAACGATCGGCTGCGGTACTCGCAGTCTTTTCGGTCTTTGCGCTTCCACTGCCGGCACGCGCCGGGCTGATTGACCTGACCAGCCTGTTCGTCTTCGGCGACAGTCTGTCCGACGGGGGTAATTCGGGCTTACGCACGCAGCAGTTCACAAACAACCCGAACATCGTCTTTCCGCCGCCGCCTTACTTCAACGGGCAGTACTCGAACGGCCCGGTCGCGGTCGAGTACCTGTGGAACCGCTACAACCCTGGTAACCCTGGGGGCTTCACGCCGTCGCTGGCCGGCGGCACCAACTACGCGATCGGTGGAGCCACCACGGGGTTGGCGAGTTTCAATTCCGTCAATGACAGCGTTCCGGATTTCCTGAAGCCGGCCTTTGCAAATTACGGCAATGCCTGGCAGTTGCAGACCTTCGCCGACCAGCAACCTTCCTTCAATCCAGCCACTTCGCTGTTCGTGGTGTGGCTGTTCCCGAATGACGTCTTCTATTCGGCAGCGACCGGCATGCTGCCGGGCGTAGTGCCTGGCTCGCCGGGCGGCCCGGATTTGATTAGTAACGGCATCGCCAACATCTTGACGACCATTGGCACCTTGGCTCAGGCAGGGGCCGACCACTTTCTCGTGCCTAACATGGCCGATCTCGGGCTGACCCCTGCGTTTGCAGGCACCCCGCAGGCGGACTCCCTGAGCTTTCTGACCGATACTTTCAACAGCAACCTGGCGGCACAGCTGACGGCCCTCGATGCGATGCTTTCGGCCGAGATCGTGCAGTTCGACACCGCCGGCTCATTTGCCAGAATCCTTGCTGATCCGCTCGCCTACGGGTTCGACAACACGACCGATTCGTGCGTTGCCAATTTAGCGAACGGTCTGTGCAACCCTGGTAATTGGGACCGTTGGCTGTTCTGGGACGGCGTGCATCCGACGACCCACACTCACCAGGTGCTGGCAAGTCAGTTTGCCATGGCCGTGCCAGAGCCATCATCGGTGGCGTTGCTGATGATCGCCCTGCTTGCGTTGTTTGTGATGACGGGCCGTCGTTTCATCCGACCGCGGCACTAAACGCTGTGCTCGCGGCACGCGCGGCAACGGCTATCGGGCGTCAGATAGACCTCTGTTAGAGAAAACGGCGCCGTGCGGCGCCGTTTCTATACGCCAAGGTATCGCGCCAATTTCTCCGGGGCTCGCGCCAGCTCGGCCGACTGACCTTCGAGCACGACACGCCCTTTCTCGAGCACGACGCAGCGATCGGTATGCGCGAGCACCGAGCGATAGTTGCGATCGACAATCAGCGATGCGATGCCCGTTGCGCGGATTGCGCCGATGATGCGCCAGATCTCGCGTACCACGAGCGGCGCCAGACCTTCGGTTGCTTCGTCGAGCAGCATCACGTCGGGATTCGTCATCAGCGCACGACCGATCGCGAGCATCTGCTGTTCTCCGCCCGACAGTTGCGCGCCGCCATAATGCAGCCGCTCGGCCAGGCGCGGAAAAGTCTGCATTACACGATCGATGAACCAATCGCGACGGCCGTTGATGCCGGGTCGCGCCGCCATCAGAAGGTTCTCGCGCACCGATAGATTCGGGAAGATGCCGCGCCCTTCGGGAACGTAGCCGATTCCGAGCCGCGCGATGCGATCGGGGCGTGCGCGCGTGCAGTCGGTGCCACGAATGCGAACTGCGCCCGAGGTCGGCCGCACCAGGCCGAGCAGCGTGCGAATGAGCGTGGTCTTACCCATGCCGTTGCGGCCGAGCAGGCCGACCGCTTCGCCCGCGCCGATCGACAGTGATGCGCCGTGCAGGATGTGGCTCGCACCGTAGTGCGTGTGCAATTGCGCAGCGTCGATCAGCATCGGAATAGCGCTCGCGCTCAATGCGTCACCCGCTCTTCCAAATGTGCGCCTAGATAGGCTTCCTGCACTTCCGCATTCGCGCGGATCGCTTGCGGCGTGTCGCTCGCGAGCACGCGACCATTGACCATCACGGTGATGCGGTCCGAAACGCGGAACACCGCGTCCATGTCGTGCTCGACCAGCAATATCGCGTGGCTCACCTTCAACTCGTTCAGCAGCTCGAGCATCCGTTCCGTCTCTTCGGAATCCATGCCGGCCAACGGCTCATCGAGCAGCAGAATCTGCGGCGCGGTGGCCAAGCACATCGCGATTTCAAGTTGGCGCTTTGCCCCGTGCGACAACGTCGCCGCCACGGCGTCGGCCAGCGATGCAAGCCCAGCGCGTTGCAGGGCGTTCTGTGCCGCGGATGCCGATAAGTCGCAGCGCACTGCCGGCGTCAGCCAGTCCCAGGGTTTTTGCAATTTCGCCTGCGCCGACAGCCGGCAGTTTTCGCGCACGGTGAAATTCGGAAAAATCGTGGTGCGCTGATAGCTGCGTCCAAGCCCCGCCTGCGCGCGGCGCGGCTGAGCTCCAACGGGTGACATCACGGCCCATTAGCTCGACGCGCCCGGAGGTAGGTTCGATTTCGCCGCACAACACGTTGATCAAGGTCGACTTGCCGGCGCCATTGGTGCCGATCACCGCGTGAATCTCGCCGCGCTCGACTGTGAGCGACACATCGTCAACCGCGCGCAACCCACCAAAATGGCGCGAGATGTTCTTCGCGGCGAGCAGGGTCATATCGCTTTCCGCGAACGCAATTGCGCGCCAAGCCCGATCAAACCTTTCGGCATCAGCGCAACGAACGCGATGATCGTGAGCCCGAGCGGCAGTTGCCAATGCTTGGCGAACGATCCAAAGATCGCCTGCGACTGATAGAACTCCTGCAAGGCGACGAATGCGATCGCCCCGAACACCGCGCCTCGCAGACTGCCGATGCCGCCCAGAATGATCATCAGCAACACGGCGCCCGACTGATGCCACGACAGAATCTCCGGATTCACGTAGCCGTCCTTCAGCGCGTACAGAAAACCGGCAACACCGGCCAGCATCGCGGCCACGACAAACGCCGCCAGCTTGTACGGATAGGTTGCGAACCCCGCCGCACGCATTCGCTGTTCGTTGACGCGGATGCCGGCGAGCGCGCGCCCGAAGCGGCTCGCCTGTGCTGCGGCCAGCAGCAGAAACGTCAGCACCAGTGCAGCGAACACGAAGAAATAGAACACAAGCGGCTGGCCGAGATCGAGCAGCCTGCACGCTGCCTATCGCGATTTCAGGACGAAAGTACAGATAGATTCCATCGCTACCACCGCCGACCTTGGTGTCGTGAAACACGTAGTACGCCATCTGCGCAAAAGCGAGCGTGACCATGATGAAGTAGATGCCGCGTGTGCGCAGCGACAGCGCGCCGACCGCCAGTGCGTACAGGCCCGCTGCACCCAGCGCTGCCGGAAACAGAAGCCAGAACGAAGCCGGTCCCGATTGCGGCGACAAGCAGCGCAGCGACGTACGCGCCGATGCCGAAGAACGCCGCGTGGCCGAAAGACACCAGTCCCGTCTGGCCGACGAGCAACTCCAGGCTCAACGCGAAAACCGAGAGAATCATGATTTTCATCACCAGATCGACGTAGTACTTCTCGCCGAAGGACGGAAACATCGACAGCAAAAACCAGCAGCACAAGCAGCGGCCACGACGAACGCAAATCGTCATCATCCCTGCCTGAACAGCCCTTCGGGCTTCCACAGCAGGATCACCGCCATCAACAGATACACGAGCACGCCGGCTGCCTCCGGAAAGAACACCTTGCCGAACGTATCGACCAGGCCGACCAGCAATGAAGCGAGCAGTGCGCCTCGCACCGAACCGATGCCGCCAATCACCACGACGACGAAGCTGATGATCAGCACCTGCCCACCCATGTTCGGATACACCGAAGACACCGGGGCCGCGATCATTCCGGCGAGCACCGCCAGCGCAACGCCGGCAGCAAACACCACGCGGTACAGGAACTTGATGTTGACGCCCATCGCCTGGACCATCTCGCGATTGCTCGCGCCGGCGCGGATCATCATGCCGAGCCGCGTGCGCGCGAGCACAAAGTACAGTCCGAGCGCGACTGCAACGCACACGGCCGAGATGAACAGCCGATACGTTGGATACGTCATCACATCGCCGAGCGGCACGCTGCCCGACAGCCACGCGGGCGCTGCCACGCCGTGCACGTCGTCGCCCACGATGATGCTGCGCAATTCCTCGAACACCAGGATCAGCCCGTAGGTCATCAACACCTGCTGCAGGTGTTCGCGCTCGTACAGGAAGCTGAAGAAACTCCACTCGAGCAGATAGCCGAACGCGATCGACAGCAGCAGACCGACCACGAGCGTCATGAAGAATCCGCCGCCAAACGTGACGCCGACCCACGGCGCGAGCGCATAGGCCATGTACGCGCCGATCATGTAGAAGCTGCCGTGCGCGAGATTGATCACGCCCATGATGCCGAAGATCAGCGTCAGGCCGCTCGCGACCAGGAACAGCAGCAGTCCGTACTGGACTGCGTTCAGGCACTGGATCAGGAAAGTGGCGAGGTCCATCGATACAAAATAAAACGGCGGTGCGCAGTTTCCCACGCACCGCCGTGCTATCGAGCGTCCGGAGCTACATCTTGCAACCGGTCGCCGGATCGGCGAGCCCTTTTACCGCCACTTTCTGATACTTGTTGGCGCCGCCTTCGACCTTGCGCAGGTAGATGTCGTGCACGGGGTTGTGCGCCTTCGACAGCGTGAACGGGCCGCGCGGGCTGTCGATCTTCGCTGATTCCATCGCCTTGATCATTTCGGCGCGCTTGGAAACATCGCCCTTGACACCATTCAAGCCGGCGGCGAGCAACTGCGCCGCGTCGTAGCCCTGCACCGCGTACACATCGGGTTGCAGCTTGTAGGCCTTCGCGTAGTTCAGCCGAAACGACTTGTCTTTCTCGTTCGGCAGACCGTCGGCGTAGTGCAGCGTGGTCAACAGGCCCTGCGCCGATTCGCCTTGCGCTTCGAGCGTGCCGTCGGTAAGAAAGCCCGGGCCGTACAGCGGCACCGTCTTCGTCAATCCCGCCGCTGCGTAATCCTTGACGAACTTGACCGCGCCGCCGCCGGCAAAGAACGCGAACGTCGCGTCGGGCTTCAGTGCCGCAATTTCCGTCAGCAGCGCCTGAAACTCAACGCCGGGGAACGGCAGGTTCAGCTCCTTGACCACCGTGCCCCCGCCCTTGGCGAAGCCTTCCTTGAACGCTGCCGCCATCTCGTCGCCCGCCGCGTACTTCCACGTGATCGACACGGCTTTCTTGTGGCCGCGCTCGGCGGCGACGACGCCGGCCGCGTAGGCCGACTGCCAGTTCGAAAACGACGAACGGAAAATGTTCGGTGCGCACATCGGGCCGGTGACCGCGCCCGCGCCCGCGTTCGGAACAACGAGCAGCGTGTTGGTGTCGCGCGCGACCTTGGCCATCGCCATCACCACGCCCGAGTGCACGGTGCCGACCACCACATCGACCTTGTCGCGATTGATCAGCTTGCCGACGTTGTCGGTCGCCTTCGCAGGGTCAGACTCGTCGTCGACGCGGAAATATTCGATCTCGCGGCCGCCGAGTTTGCCGCCATTTTCCTGCACATACAGCTTGAATCCGTTTTCGATCGCGTTGCCGAGCGCCGCGAACGTGCCGGTGTACGGCAGCATCAACCCCACCTTCAGTTTCTGCTGTTGCTGCGCGACTGCCGGCCACGCGGTAACCGCAGCGCATAGCGTGACGGCGAGGGTGAGTGTCTGTCTCCTGTTCATTCCGATGTCCTCTGTTGCGTATGTTGTGCAATGAAATCGACCGTGGCTTGGATCACTCGCTGAGGCTGATCACGCTGCGGCGAATGCCCGCACGCTGCCAGCTTCAGCAGCTGCGCCTGGGGTACGTGTCTAGCGACGCTGTCCACCTGCGCCATCGTTCCGTATTCGTCATCCTCGCCTTGCACCGCCAGAACCGGCTTGGTGATCGCGGGCAACAGGGCTTCGATATTCCAGCTGCGAAACGCAGGGTCGAGCCAGATGTCGTTCCACCCCCAGAATGCCGAATCCGGGTCGTCGTGATAGCGCGCAAGCTTAACCTTCCAATCGGTGGTGAGGTAGGTGTCGCGCGCGCGTTCGATACTGCTGATCGACACATCTTCGACGAAAACGTGCGGCGCCAGCACGACCAACCCGGCGACGCATTCGGGAAAACCCGCCGCATAAATCAGCGCGATCGACCCGCCGTCGCTGTGACCGATCAGCCATGGCGGTTCGGCGGCTGCATCCACTCCGACCTCGCTTAGCAAAGCCGGTAGCACTTCACGCGCCTGCGTGTGCATGAAGTCAACTGGCCATTTTTCATCGTGCGGCCGCGGCGTCGAACGTCCATAGCCGGGCCGCGAGTACACCAGGCCGCGAAAGCCGCCCGCATCGCACACCTGCTGCGGCCAATCGCGCCACAGCGCAACCGAGCCGAGCCCCTCGTGCAGGAACACCAGCAGCGGTGCATTCGCGCGTTCGCGCGCGATCCCCGAGCGCTGGTGCGAGATCCCCGAGCGCGTCGAGTCGCGAGATCCATTCGTACTCGAGGGAAAACTCGCGCCCGTGAAGCTCTACCTGAGCGAAGCTCACACGACCTGCGGCATCATCCAACGCCCGCTTCCTTCTCGCGCAGCTTGAAGCGCTGAATCTTTCCGGTCGCCGTCTTCGGCAGCTCGGCAACGAACTCGATGAAGCGCGGGTACTTGTGCGGCGCCAGCGCGCTCTTAATGAAGCCCTTCAGCTCGTCCTCGAGCGCGGCCGATGCTGCGGCGCCGTTCTTCAGCACAACGAACGCCTTGGTCTTCATCAGCCCGTCGCGGTCGGCCTTGCCGATCACCGCGGCTTCAAGCACCGACGGATGCTTCATTAGCGCGCCTTCGACTTCGAAAGGCGACACGTACTGGCCGCTCACCTTCATCATGTCGTCGCCGCGCCCGGCGTACGTGTAGTAGCCGTCTGCGCTGCGCAGGTACTTGTCGCCGCTCTTGGTCCAGTCGCCGATGAATGTTGCGCGCGAGCGCTCGCGAGCGCACCAGTACATCAGTGCCGCGCTCGGCCCTCGCACATAAAGATCACCGATCGTGTCGTCGCCGACCACTGCCCCCTGTTCGTCGCGCAACTCGATGTCGTAACCCGGTACGGGCACGCCGGTCGTTCCGTAGCGCACACCGCCGGCTCGATTCGAAAGAAATATGTGCAGCATCTCGGTCGACCCGATGCCGTCGAGAACTTCGCAGCCGAAGTGCGCCGTGAATCGTTCGCCGATCTCCTTCGGCAACGCTTCACCGGCCGATACCGCGAGACGAAGACTCATTTTGTCGCGCGCCGGCAGGTCGGGCGATGCCAGCATTGCTGCATACAGCGTCGGCACACCATAGAAAATCGTCGGGTGTTGTTCAACCAATCGCTTGAACACCGCCTGCGGCGTTGGTCGCTCTGCCATCAGCACGACGCTCGCGCCGACCGACAGCGGAAACGTCAACGCATTGCCGAGCCCGTACGCGAAGAAAAGCTTCGCCGCCGAGAACACGACGTCGTTTTCGCGCACGCCGAGCACGGGCTTGCCGTACAGCTCCGCTGTCCAGTACAGGTTGCCGTGCGTATGCACAGCACCTTTCGGCTTGCCGGTCGAACCCGACGAATACAACCAGAAGCCGATGTCATCGGCAGCCGTGTCCGCAGCGGAAACAGCGCGTGCGTGCTGGTCGATTAGCGCACCGATTTCGGCCGGTTCGATCACGCGCTCGACCTCATGTGCTGTGGCTCGCATCGCCTCACGCAACACCGGCGCCAGCGCGCTCGAAACGAACGCCACCCGCGCGCGGCTATGCGCCAGCACGTATGCGTAGTCAGCCGCAGTGAGCAGCGTGTTCACCGCTACCGGCACGACACCCGCGTACAGGCAGCCTAGAAACACCACCGGCCAGTCAACCGTGTCGCGCATCAGCAGCAGCACGCGTTCTTCACGCCGCAGACCAAGCGCAGGCAGCGCAGCGGCAAACCTGCGCACGCGGTCGGCGAGTTCGCCGTACGTCAACGCGCGTTCGTCGTCGCGATACGCGAGCTTCGACGCGCGTGACACGTTCACCTCGAGTAGATGGCGCGCGAAGTTAAAACGTTCCGGCGGGGCAATAGCAGGCATGGCGCAGGCGAAAAGGGGCAGAATAGTGCGCAGACTTTCTCGTCGCAAGGCAGACCCTCATCTGATGAACAGCGCGCACGCCTCGCTCTCCGCTCCGCAATCAAGCTCGACCGCAACCGCACACGCGAACGCGCCGGTCGACTATCAGACGCATCCCGATCGCTACGCGCATCTGAAGCTGGAGTTCGAGCCGCCGATCGCGCGGATCGTGATCGACGTGCAGGAAGATCGCGGCATCCGTCCCGGCTACAAGCTGAAGCTCAATTCGTACGATCTCGGCGTCGACATCGAGCTGCACGACGCGCTGCAGCGCATTCGCTTCGAGCACCCCGAAGTGCGCTGTGTGATCGTCACCAGCGGCAAGGACCGTATCTTCTGCTCCGGTGCCAACATCTTCATGCTCGGCCTGTCGTCGCACGCGTGGAAGGTCAACTTCTGCAAGTTCACCAACGAAACGCGCAACGGCATCGAAGACGCGAGTCGAAACTCCGGACTCAAGTTCATCGCCGCGTGCAACGGCACCACCGCCGGCGGCGGTTACGAGCTCGCGCTCGCCTGCGATGAAATCTTCCTGGTCGACGATCGTTCGTCTGCAGTGAGCCTGCCCGAAGTGCCGCTGCTCGGTGTGCTGCCCGGCACTGGCGGACTGACACGGCTAACCGACAAGCGCAAAGTGCGGCACGACCTGGCGGATATCTTCTGCACGACGACCGAAGGCGTGCGCGGCGCGCGCGCGAAGGAATGGCGACTGGTCGATGCGGTCGTCAAGCCGCAGCAGTTTCGGCGCGGAGGTCAGCGCCGTGCGCTTGAATTGGCGGCGCAAAGCGATCGGCCAAACGGCGTGCACGCAGGCATCGCGCTGACTGCCGCTGAAGCGCGCGATCGACGAAGCGGGTTATCACTACGAATTTGTCGATGTCGCAGATCGATCGCGCGTCACGCCGCGCAACGTTGACTGTCAGCGCGCCGACTGCGCCGCCACCGGCAGAACATCGACGAGCATCGTCGCCGCGCGGCTGCGACTGGTGGCCGCTGGCGATGGCGCGCGAACTTGACGATGCGATCCTGATGCTGCGCACGAATCAAATCGACATCGGCACGTGGCTGTTGAAGACACGGGGTGATGCCGATGCCGTGCTTGCGGTCGATGCAGCGCTTGACAGACATCGCGCGCACTGGTTCGTGCGCGAGACGATCGGCATGCTCAGGCGCACGCTTGCGCGCGCCTCGATGTTTCATCGCGCACGATGTTCGCACTGATCGAACCCGGGTCGTGTTTCGCTGGCACGTTGTTCGAGCTCGCGCTGGCTGCCGATCGCAGCTACATGGCGGCGCAGAAGGCGCGGCGATCGCATTGTCGCCGCTAAATTTCGGCGCGTACCCACGCATCGATCAGCGTGGCACGCATCGATGCCCGTTTCTACCGCGAATCAGAGCCGGTTGACGCACGCGCGTAGCGGCAATCGGGAAAAAACTCGCTGCAGATGACGCGCTCGAACTCGGCCTGATGACCGTCTGCGCCGGATGAGCTCGACTGGGACGACGAAATTCGCATCGCACTTGAAGAGCGCGCGAGCCTGTCGCCCGACGCGCTGACCGGCATGGAGGCCAACCTGCGCTTCGGCGTCGCCGAAACGATGGAATCACGCGTCTTCGGCCGGCTGTCTGCGTGGCAGAACTGGATCTTTGCGCGCCCGAATGCTGTAGGTGAAGCCGGCGCATTGAAGGTCTACGGCAGCGGCAACAAGGCGCGATTCAATTGGGAACGAGTATGAGCATCACGCACGACCGACAAGATTCCGAACAACGTCGATCTTGCTTCCGATGAAAAGTTAAAGCGCGCACTCGAGCACTGGCAGCCGCGTTTCATCGACTGGTGGCGCGAGATGGGGCCGGATGGCAGCGAAAGATTTGATGTCTATCTGCGCACGGCGATCAGCGTGGAGCGCGACGGCTGGGCGAATTTCGGCTACGTGAAGATGCCCGACTATCGCTGGGGCATTTTTCTAAATCCAGTGCAGCCCGGCGGCACGATTCATTTCGGCGACCACAAGGGCGAACCGGTGTGGCAGGACGTGCCGGGTGAGCATCGCGCGAATCTGCGGCGGATCATCGTCACGCAGGGCGACACTGAACCGGCCTCAGTCGAACAGCAACGCCACCTTGGCCACACTGCGCCGTCGCTGTACGACTTGCGCAATCTATTTCAGATCAACGTTGAAGAAGGGCGGCACCTGTGGGCGATGGTGTATCTGCTGCATCGCTACTTCGGCCGCGACGGTCGCGAGGAAGCCGAGGCGCTTCTCGAACGCCGCTCGGGCGATGCCGACAATCCGCGCATTCTCGGCGCGTTCAATGAGAAGACGCCGGACTGGCTGGCGTTTTTCATGTTCACGCACTTCACCGACCGCGACGGCAAGTTTCAGCTGAACGCGCTCGCCGAATCGGGCTTTGCGCCGCTGGCGCGCACGACGCAGTTCATGTTGACCGAAGAGGCGTATCACATGTTCGTCGGTGAATCCGGCGTGTCGCGCGTGATTCAACGCACTTGCGACGTAATGAATCAGTTGAAGACCGATGATCCGGCCAAGGTGCGTGCGGCCGGCGCGATCGATCTGCCGACGATCCAACGCTATTTGAATTTTCACTACAGCGTGACGATCGATCTGTTCGGCGCCGACCAGTCTTCGAATGCGGCGATCTTCTACAGCTCCGGGTTGAAAGGCCGCTTCAAAGAAACGAAGCGCAACGACGATCATGTGCTGAAGGACGCGAGCTACAGAGTGCTCGATGCGTCGTCAGGCGCGATCGTCGAGCGCGAAGTGCCGATGCTAAATGCGCTGAACGAAGTGTTGCGCGATGATTTCATCCGCGATTCCGAAGCCGGTATCGGCCGGTGGAATCGCGTGATCGAAAAGTCGGATCTTCCTAATCGACTCACTCTTCCGCACAAGGCGTTCAACCGCCGTATCGGTTCGCTGGCGGGCATTCACGTGTCACCCGATGGCCGCGCTATTGCTGAAGGTGACTGGAACTCGCGGGTGCGAGATTGGATGCCGACTGATGGTGATCGCGCTTTCGTCGCATCGCTGATGACGCGCGTCATCGAGCCCGGCGAATATGCGGGCTGGATCGCGCCACCACGCGTGCCGGTCAACGAGCAGCCGATAGACCTCGAATACGTGCGATTTAACTAGGGTGACGCCCACCGCTCCGCTCAGCGCTGATTACGCCGTGGTTTCCATGACCCGTGATCGGTGATGAAGTTCGACGAGTTTTACAAAGGGCAACTGATCGATGCGGGCTCGGTCACCATCGCCGAAGAACAGATCATCGCGTTTGCGCGCGAGTTCGATCCGCAGTGGTTTCATCTCGATCCGCAACGCGCGCAGGCGAGCCGCTGGAACGGATTGATCGCAAGCGGCTGGCACACCTGCTGCCTGGCGATGAAGCTCGTTGTCGACAACGTTCTCGCCGGCTCCGAGTCCTTTGGTTCGCCCGGCCTGACCAATCTCAATTGGTCAAATCCGGTGCGTCCCGGCGATCAGCTGCACTTGCGAATCGAAGTCATCGACGTAAGGCGCGCGCGTTCGCGGCCGACCCTCGGCATCGTGCGCTGGACATGGCGGATGCGAAATCAGCGTGACGCCGACGTGCTGAGCCTGGAAGCCACGAGTTTGTTTGAATTGAGCGATTGACTCACAGGGCGCCAGCGACGGGATTTCAAGTCTGAGGGCTGGGAACTCCGGACCCAACTATGGTTGGGGATACGTGTCAGCCTATCGATTCTGAACAGCAGTATGCAGAGGGATGGACTGCCGGCTATAAGAAATGCGAAGACGCTCAGATTGCACAGTTGATGAAGATCCCTTAGGACGCATTTGGCGGAGGTAGGCGTTAGTCGGTCCGCTCGGCTGACGATCCGGGTAGTTCGTCTCGTCAGCTCCTGGCTCGAGGCAGGTTTCTCACCACCGCCGCGGTTCGGCGTATCAGCCTCGCCTGCGCTGTGCGCCTAAATGCCACCCGACGCTTGCAGCTGCATTCTTCGCACGACCTCCAGCGCTGCCTGCGCCTCCCGCTTTCCAGCGTCGTTATAAAGCACCGTGAACGTCACCACAGACGCGCCGACCATAACCGCTCCTTGGTACAGGTACTTGTATTCCCCGGGACCGGGCGCGCGGTCCGTGGCGCGAAAGTAATACCCTCGCGCCTGGTCACCCTTGAGCAGCGTGAGAGGAAAAGCGGTCTCAACCGCTTGCGATCGGACCCCCGCGCTGCCGCGCTCGACCATTTCCCGTACTTCTGCGTCCGCCATAAAGCCGCTTTCCAATGGGATCGGGGTGAGCAGCAGTTGCATGCGGTTCCGTTGGGTTGATTCGAAGGAGAGCATCGCAGCTGATCCGCGCGGCGGCTCGACGCGCTTTGTCCCCGTGGGTACCGACACGGATAAGGTGCCGATCTTCCCGAGCGGAAGCCGGACAACGTCTTCGGCAGCGTGCACAGCGAAAGCGAAAACGAAACAGACCCAACTACAAGGCTTACCCATGTGAAGCTTCGTGGCGCCATTGGTCGAATCCTCTGGTGATGTGGTCTAAAACGATGCTCGTCTGCGCGCGGCCGGGAGTCAGCGCATGGAGGTCGAGTGTGCCTTCATTGTGAACTGAGCGACTGATTCGAGGGCCACCAGCCTGGCGGCGCATTTTCGCGTTGAATTGTTTAACCCCGAAAGCACGCGTCGCCCGTTTCAGCTTGCAGGCGTGTCGCACTCGCCCGATCCGCCGCTTGCCGAAAGACTCGACCATGATCGCCCGTACGACCCGGCGTTTTTCTCTTCATCGTCGCGGCCTGCGCCGCGTTCGCGGCCGCGACGACCACGCTCGCCCAGCCTCGTCAGCACTTAGTGCCGTCGCCTCCGCCGACGGCGTGGCGACCGCCGGTCCTGCACGTGCAGGGCGCCGAGCAGCCGATCCGATTGCAGGCGCTGAAAGTCGACGTCGAAGTATCGGCCGGCGTCGCCGAAACGCGCGTGCAGATGGAGTTCTTCAACCCGAACGGGCGCGTCCTCGAAGGCAAGCTGCAGTTTCCGCTCGCCAGCGGTCAGATCGTCAGCGGCTTTGCACTCGACGTCGACGGCGAGCTGCGCGACGCGGTGCCGGTCGAGAAAGCGCGCGCGCAGCAGGTGTTCGAAGACATCGTGCGGCGCCGGGTCGATCCAGGCCTGCTGCAGACGACTCTGGGCAACAACTACGAGTTGCGCGTCTATCCGCTCGCGCCCGGCAAGACGCGCACTGTTGTGCTGCGCCTCGTCGAGCCGGCGAGCACGCGTCTTTCGCTGCCGCTTAGTTACGCAAAAGTGGTGGATCGCTTCGAAGTCTCGCTGCGCTACGCGAGCGCGACCGAATCGCCGCAAATCATCAGCGCCAATCCGCTCGGCATGGCGTTCGAGCGTGATCCGCGCGGCGGCTTCATCGCGCGACGCTGGTTTGATCGCGCTGCGCTGCCTGACGCACCGCTGATCGTGCGTGCCGCCGCAGCAAGCGCGATCGAGATCACCACCGAAGCGCGTGGCGGCGACACTTTCTTCACGCTCGACCTCGCGGTCTCTCAAAGATCGGCGCCTCGTCCGCTGCCGCGCCACGTGCAAATCGTGTGGGACGCTTCGGGCTCGGCCGCCGGTCGTCAGTTCGACCGCGAGTTTGCGCTGCTCGACGCCTACTTCAAGCGCGCCGGAACGATTGCGGTCACGCTGACGCGCTTCGCCGACGTCGCTTTCGCAGATGAGCGTTTCATTGTGAAGAACGGCGACTGGACCGCGCTGCGCCGCGCGTTGCAGGCAACCGTCTACGACGGCGCGAGCCAGCTCGGCGCCGTTCGCCACGACGGCGTTTCGCAGGAAGCGATCTGGTTCAGCGACGGCCTCGCGAACTACGGCGCGCACTGGCGGCGCACGTTTGCTGTTCCCGCGTACATGGTGGCGAGCTCGGCTAGCGGCGACCCGGCCGCGCTGCGGGCTGTCGCTGAAGCGAGCGGCGGGCGCAGCATCGATCTGACGATGTTGACACTAGCGCAGGCCACCGACGCTCTGCTGACCCGCGGCACGCAGCTCGTCGACGTGTCGGCGCTTGGCGCAAAGGAAGTCGTCGTTGAATCACGCGAGGCGACCGGAGGGCGCCTCGTGATCGCCGGGATCCTCACCGCCGGCAGCGCAGACCTGACGCTTCGCTTGCGCGGCAGCGACGGCGCCGTCACGACGCGCAAGGTTCGAATCGACGGCGAGCGCAACGTGTCGCGGCTCGCCGCTTTGCAGTGGGCACGTCTCACGCTCGCGTCGCTCGAAGGCGACACCGCGTCAACAAGGCGCGCATCCGCGAGATCGGCCGGCGCTTCGGGCTGGCGACTCGCGAAACGTCGCTGCTGGTTCTCGAACTCGTCGACGACTATGTCCGCCATGAGATCGAGCCGCCGCCGTCGTTGCGCGCCGCGTACGACCGGCTGGCGGCGACGACGAAGAAAAATCGCGCGCAGAGCGATGCAGCGCGGCTGGCGCAAGTCGTTCGGCGCTTCGAGACGCGGGTCGCCTGGTGGAATCGCAAGTTCCCGAAGGACGAGCCGGCCAAGGTGCTGCAGATCGCCAAGTCGCAGGGCGCAGGGGCACTAAGCGAAGCAGCAATCGCCTCGCCAGCGGCGCGCCGACGCACCGAGCGACTCTGTCCGTGCCGCCGCCGATGGCGGCTCCGCCGCCGCTCGCCGGCTCGGACGCCTGGCGGCAGCGCCGGCCGAACGTGAACAGAAGGAGGCCGCGGATCATCGGCGCCGAGCATCTCGATCGCACTGAAGCCCGCCGGCGGCGAACTCAGCCTGGCTGAAGCGTCTGCACGCGACAGAGCCGAACAGCTGGCACGCGTCTACCTCGACGAGCGGCGCGACAACGCGATGAGCGTCGGCTTCTTCCTCGACAGCGCCGAGTTCTTTCTGCAGAAAGGTCAGCGCGAGCTCGGCCTGCGTGCACTGTCGAACCTGGCGGAAATGGATCTGCAGAACCGGCAGATGCTTCGTCTGCTCGCGTATCGGCTACAGCAAGCCGGTGAGATCGACTCTGGCGCTGCCCATCTTCGAGCGAGTGCTCGAGCTGGCGCCGAACGAGCCGCAGTCGCATCGCGACCTCGGATTGGCGCTCGCGCAATCTGGGCAGGCACAACGCGCGGTCGACCGGCTGTACGAGGTTGTCACCGGCGCGTGGGACTCGCGCTTCCCCGACATCGACCTGATCGCGCTGGCCGAGATGAACGCAGTCGTCGCCGACGCCGAGCGTGCCGGCAAGCCGGTGAATGTCTCGGCGATCGAGCCACGCCTGCTGAAGAACCTGACGCTCGACGTGCGCGTCGTGCTGGCGTGGGACGCCGACGCGACCGATGTCGACCTGCACGTCATCGATCCGAATGGCGACGAGGTCTACTACGGGCGCAATCTTTCGTATCAGGGCGGCACGATCACGCGGGACGCGACCGGTGGCTACGGCCCCGAGGAGTTCGCACTAAGAAACGCCAAGCCAGGCAAGTACCGCGTCGAAGCGAACTTCTACGGCCATCGTCAGCAGGTGCTCGCGTCGAGCACGGGCCTGATGCTGTGGTTGTCGAGCGGCTTTGGCACGCCGGCGCAACAGGATCAACGCACGACGCTGAGCGTGAAGAGCGAGGGCGGTCAGCGCGTTGTGGTCGGCGAGTTCGAGGTGAAACCATCCGCGGCGGTTGGCCAGCTCGGCTTAGCGCGGTGAACTAAAAGAACGCCGGTTAGCGGCGTTATGCAGCGGCCGGCGTGCCGCCCGGCTCGCGCACGTAGCGACGTGCGCGGAACGCCAGCACGATCTTCAGCACACCGACGACAATTGCCCAGACACCGATCGCCCATACGAATCCGAGCAGTCCGGCAACAGGCTGCCACGCGATGACCGCACCGAAGATGTATCGGATAGCACGCCTGCCAGAATCAGCAGCCACTCGCCGGTGATTTCCTTGCGCAGCTTGACGCCCATCCAGATCATCAAGACACCGGTCGCGATCGCGTACGCCGCCAGCACAAGACCATCGCCGCTGCTGCTGCGGCCGGCGCGAAAAGACCGATTGCACCAGCAACGACGCCGAGGATGCCGAGCAGCAACCAGAGCCACCAATTGTCAGCCCGACCGCGAACGCGCATTGCGCCGATGACTGTGAAGACGCCATCGATCAGAACCGATGCGGCAAAGAACAGTGCCAGCACCAACAACGTCGCCATCGGCCATACGAAAGCCAGAACGCCAAACATGACCAACGCAATTCCGCCGAGTCGAAGAGCGCCCACCAAGCCTGTTTCAGTATGCCTTGCATGTCGCTACTCCTCCTCGACTTCTGACCTTGATTGATCAACCCGGCATCGCTACGTAAACGCCTGAATCCCCGTCTGTGCGCGGCCAAGGATCAGCGCGTGAATATCGTGCGTGCCCTCGTAGGTGTTGACCACCTCGAGATTCGCCATGTGCCGCACGACGCCGTATTCATCGCTGATGCCGTTGCCGCCCAGCATGTCGCGCGCGACACGCGCGATGTCGAGCGCTTTGCCGCACGAGTTGCGCTTCACGATCGATGTGATCTCGGTTGCCGCGGTGCCTTCGTCTTTCATGCGTCCGAGTCGCAGACAAGCCTGCAAACCGAGCGCGATCTCGGTTTGCATGTCGGCCAGCTTCTTTTGCACCAGCTGATTTGCCGCGAGTGGCCGGCCGAACTGCTTGCGGTCGAGCACGTATTGCCGCGCCGTATGCCAACACGCTTCGGCGGCACCGAGCGCGCCCCACGCAATGCCGTAGCGCGCCGAGTTCAGGCAGACGAACGGCCCTTTCAATCCCTCGACGTTCGGCAGTTCGTTTTCGGCCGGCACGAACACGTCGTCCATCACGACCTCGCCGGTGATCGACGCGCGCAGCCCGAACTTGCCGTGAATCGGCGGCGCCGAAAGACCCTTCATTCCTTTTTCGAGGATGTAGCCGCGAATCGCTCCTTCGTCATTCTTCGCCCACACGACGAACACATCAGCGATCGGCGAGTTGCTGATCCACATCTTGGATCCGGTCAACCGGAAACCGCCGTCGGCTTTCTTCGCGCGCGTTTCCATGCTGCCCGGGTCTGAGCCGTGATTGGGCTCGGTCAATCCGAAGCAGCCGATCAACTCGCCGGTCGCGAGCTTGGGCAAATACTTCTTCCGCTGCGCTTCGGAGCCGAACTCATAGATCGGCAACATCACCAGCGAGCTCTGCACGCTCATCATCGAGCGGTAGCCCGAGTCGACCTTCTCGATCTCGCGCGCGATCAGTCCGTAGCAAACGTAGTTCAACGCGTGTCCGCCGTACTCGGTCGGCAATGTGCAACCCAACACACCAAGCTCGCCCAGCTCGCGAAATATCGACGGATCGGTCTTTTCGTGCCGGAACGCTTCCAGAATGCGCGGCGCGAGCTTGTCCTGCGCGTACGCATGCGCGGCATCGCGCACCATGCGCTCGTCGGCGGTCAGCTGGTCCTCCAGCAGGAAGCGGATCGTCCCACTTGAACGAGGCCTTTAGCTTGCTTGGAGAATCAGGGGCGTTCATCTGGTCAGAGCAAATTGACGAGGATCAATTGACGAAGATCAATACTACGCCGCGCTAGCAGCGATAAACTTACCAAGGGCGACGCCGGTCAGTACATTTTGCGGCCCTCCGAAAACGCCGGATGGCGACTTCCAATGACTGGTTCACTGTTTCCCTCTGACATGCCAACCACTGTGCGCAGTGCGCTGCAGCGGCATGAAGGTGAGCCGGGCGCGCTGCTGCCGATCCTGCATGACGTGCAGGATTCGCTTGGGTACATCCCGCCTGACGCAGTGCCGATCATCGCAAAGGGCCTGAACCTCTCGCGCGCCGAAGTACACGGCGTGATCAAGTACTACCACCATTTTCGCAGCGAACCCGCCGGACGCGTCGTCGTGCAGGTGTGCCGCGCCGAGTCGTGCCAGGCTGTGGGCGCTGACGCGTTGATGGCGCACGCCGAAAAAGTGCTCGGCTGCGCGTCTCACCACACGCGTGCCGACGGCGCATACACACTGGAGCCGGTGTATTGCCTCGGGATGTGCGCGTTGTCGCCGGCGATCATGGTGGGTGAAAAGCTGCATGCGCGCATGACGCCGGAGAAGTTCGATCGCATCGTTAGCTCCGCTGAAAGCGCAAGCATGAGCTCCACGGTGTATGTGCCTCGCGACTCAGCGGCGCTGGCCGTCGGCGCCGATGAAGTCGCCAGCGCGCTGCAGGCTGAATGCGCTCGCCGCGGGCTTCGAGCTGAAATTGGTGCGAAACAGTTCACGCGGCTTGTTCTGGCTCGAGCCACTGGTTGAAGTGGACACGCGTGATGGCCGCATCGCATATGGCCCGGTGACAGCGGACGATGTTCCGGCGCTGCTCGATGCAGGGCTGCTTGAAGGCCGCGCGCACGCGCTGTGCCAGGGGCCGACCGAAGCAATTCCGTATCTCGCGCGACAGGAGCGCGTGACGTTTGCGCGCATGGGGATCACCGATCCGTTATCGCTGTCCGACTACGAAGCGCACGAAGGCTGGGCCGGACTGAAGCGCGCGCTGGAGCTCGATGGCGCGGCCATCGTGCAGGAAGTGACGCAATCGGGTTTACGCGGACGCGGCGGTGCGGCGTTTCCTGCCGGCATCAAGTGGCAGACGGTGTTGAAGACTGACGCGGCTCAGAAATACGTCGTGTGCAACGCCGACGAAGGCGACTCGGGCACGTTCTCCGATCGCATGACGATGGAAGGCGATCCGTACATGCTGATCGAGGGCATGACGATCGCAGGCCTCGCCGTGGGCGCGACACAAGGTTATGTGTACATCCGCTCCGAGTATCCGCACTCGGTGGCGGTGATGAATGAAGCCGTCGCGCGCGCCACGGACGCCGGGTACTTGGGAGACAGCGTCTGCGGTTCGGGCCGTGCCTTTCACATGCACATACGCAAAGCAGCCGGCTCCTATGTATGCGGCGAAGAGACCGCGATGCTTGACAGCATCGAAGGCAAGCGCGGCATCGTGCGCGCCAAACCGCCGCTGCCGGCGATCGCAGGCCTGTTCGGGCAGCCGACGGTGATCAACAACGTAATCACGTTCGCCAGCGTGCCGTTGATCCTGGCGCGCGGCGCGCAGTTCTATCGCGACTACGGCATGGGTCGCTCGCAGGGCACGTTGCCCTTCCAGCTCGCCGGGAACATCAAGTACGGCGGCCTGGTCGAAAAGGCATTTGGCATCACGTTGCGCGAATTGCTGTACGACTTCGGCGGCGGCAGCCGCTCGGGCCGGCCGATCAAAGCCGTGCAGGTCGGCGGCCCGCTCGGTACGTATCTGCCCGAATCGCAGTGGGATATTCCGCTCGACTACGAGGCTTACGCGGGCGATAGGCGCGGTCGTGGGGCACGGCGGAATCGTCGTGCACGATGACACGGCCGACATGTCCAAACTGGCGCGCTACGCGATGGAATTCTGCGCGATCGAGTCCTGCGGCAAGTGCACGCCGTGCCGCATCGGCTCAACCCGCGGAGTTGAGGTTATTGACCGTATTTCCGCTAATCAAAACAGGGCACAGCAGGTGATCCTGCTGCGAGATCTGTGCGATACCATGGTGAACGGCAGCCTGTGCGCGATGGGCAGCATGACGCCCCTGCCGGTGCTGTCGGCGCTGAATCATTACCCCGCCGACTTCGGCATCAGCGCACCAAAGTCAGCGGGCTGAAGCAGGAGAAACAGATGTATACGGAACTGAGGCGAGAGATCGATTACGGCACGCCGGCCCGCATTTCGGCTGACAGCGTGACGCTGGAGATCGACGGCGTCGCTGTCACGGTGCCGAAGGGCACGTCACTGATGCGCGCGGCCGCCGAGGCGGGCATCGGTGTGCCAAAGCTATGCGCGACCGATAGCCTGCAGGCGTTTGGTTCGTGCCGGTTATGCCTGGTCGAGATCGAAGGCCGCAAGGGCTATCCGGCCTCGTGCACGACGCCGGCCGAGGCCGGCATGAAGGTGCACACGCAAAGCGACCGGCTGCAGCAGCTGCGTCGCGGCGTGATGGAGCTTTACATGTCCGACCATCCGGCAGACTGCCAGGCGTGCAGCCGGATGAACGGCGATTGCGAACTGCAGGAAATGGCGGTCGCGGTCGGGCTGTCCGATGTGCGATATGGCATCGGTGGCCAATACGGCGGCGCGCACCACTTGAATGACACGAAAGACGAATCCAACCCGTACTTCGCTTATGACCCGGCGAAGTGCATCGTCTGCTACCGCTGCGTGCGCGCGTGCGAGGAAACGCAGGGCACGTTCGCGCTAACGGTCAGCGGCCGTGGCTTCGAGTCGCGGATAGTGGCCGGGCAGGACCAGGCGTTCATGGACAGCGAATGCGTCAGTTGCGGTGCCTGCGTGCAGGCGTGCCCGACGGGTTCGCTGCAGGAAAAAACGGTGATCAAGCTCGGCCTGCCCGAGCAAAGCGTCATCACGACGTGCGCGTATTGCGGCGTCGGCTGCGGATTCAGAGCCGAGATGAAGGGCAGCCAGGTCGTCAACATGGTGCCGTGGAAGGACGGCAAGGCCAACGAAGGCCACTCGTGCGTCAAAGGCCGCTTCGCGTGGGGCTACGCGACGCACAAGGACCGCATCACGAAGCCGATGATTCGCAAGAAGATCAGCGATCCGTGGCAGGAGGTGAGCTGGGACGAAGCGATCAACTACGCCGCTTCGGAGTTCAGGCGCCTGCAGGCGACGTACGGCAAGGATTCGATCGGCGGCATCACGTCGTCACGCTGCACCAACGAAGAAACGTATCTGGTGCAGAAACTGGTGCGCGCGGCGTTCGGCAACAACAACGTCGACACCTGCGCGCGCGTGTGTCATTCGCCGACCGGCTACGGTCTGGGCCAGACGTTCGGCACGTCGGCGGGCACGCAGACCTTCAAGTCGGTCGAGAAGTCCGACGTGATCATGATCATCGGCGCCAACCCGACCGATGCGCATCCGGTGTTCGCGTCGCGCATGCGCAGGCGTCTGCGCGAGGGCGCAAAGCTGATCATCGTCGATCCGCGCAAGATCGACCTGGTCGACTCGCCGCACGTGAAGGCGGATTTCCACCTGCCGCTGAAGCCCGGCACCAACGTCGCGGTCATCACGGCGCTGGCGCATGTGGTCGTCACCGAAGGCCTGCTCGCCGAGCAGTACATCGGCGAGCGCTGCGACGACAAGAGCTTCCGCGATTGGAGGGAATTCGTCGCGCGGCCCGAGAACTCGCCCGAAGCATTCGAGGCGGTCACCGGCGTGAGCGCGGCGCTGGTACGCGGCGCGGCGCGCCTGTTCGCGACCGGCAACGTCGAAGGCAAGCTCGGCGAGCGCCGGCCCAACAGCGCGATCTACTACGGCCTGGGCGTGACCGAGCATGCACAAGGCTCGACGATGGTGATGGGCATCGCCAACCTCGCGATGGCCACCGGCAACGTCGGCCGCGAAGGTGTCGGCGTGAATCCGCTACGCGGCCAGAACAACGTGCAGGGCTCGTGCGACATGGGTTCGTTCCCGCACGAGCTGCCGGGCTACCGGCATATCTCCGACAGCACGGTGCGCAGCACGTTTGATGCGGCGTGGGGTGTGACGCTGAACCCGGAGCCGGGCTTGCGCATTCCGAACATGTTCGACGCCGCGCAGGACGGCAGCTTCAAGGGCCTGTACTGCCAGGGCGAAGACATCGTGCAGTCCGACCCGAACACGCAGCACGTGGCGGCCGCGCTGATGGCGTTGGAATGCGTCGTCGTGCAGGACATCTTCCTCAACGAGACGGCCAAGTATGCGCATGTGTTCTTGCCCGGCTCGTCGTTCCTCGAGAAGGACGGCACGTTCACCAACGCCGAGCGGCGCATCTCGCGCGTGCGCAAGGTGATGGAGCCGCTGGCCGGCCTGGCCGACTGGGAAGTGACGGTCAAGCTGTCGAACGCGCTCGGCTATCCGATGCACTACACGCACCCCGAGCAGATCATGGACGAGATCGCCGAGCTGACGCCCACGTTCCGTGGCGTGAGCTTCGAGAAGATCGACCGCCTGGGCAGTGTGCAGTGGCCGTGCAACGAAAACACCGATGAAGCCGGCACGGCGATCATGCACGTCGGCAAGTTCGTGCGCGGCAAGGGCCGCTTCATCATCACGCAGTACGTGCCGAGCGAAGAGAAAGTGACGCGCAAGTACCCGCTGTTGCTGACCACCGGCCGCATCCTGTCGCAGTACAACGTCGGTGCACAGACGCGCCGCACCGAGAACAACCGGTGGCACGACGAGGACCGGCTGGATATCCACCCGCACGACGCGCAGGATCGCGGCATCAAGAACGGCGACTGGGTCGGCGTCGAAAGCCGCGCCGGCCAGACCGTGATGCGCGCGGTGCTGAGCGAGAACATGCAGCCGGGTGTGATTTACACGACGTTCCACTTTCCCGAGTCGGGTGCCAACGTCATCACCACCGACAGCTCGGACTGGGCCACCAACTGCCCCGAGTACAAGGTCACTGCGGTGCAGGTGATGCCGGTGGCGCAGCCGTCGAGCTGGCAGCGCAAGTACTCGGCGTTCAACACGACGCAGCTGGACCTGCTGGCGCAGGCCAGGAAGAAACCGGCTGAGGTCGTGGGCAATTGAAACCCGACGACGCCGCGTTGCGTCCGGCCGGTGCCAGCCAGGCAACGGTTACGACGCATCGCGCCGGTCGCACCGAGCGCGCGACCGACTGGCTGGCCGACGAGGTGCCGGTGGCGCTCGTGTTCAATGGCATCTCGCATGCCGTGATGCTGGCGACGCCGGCTGACCTCGACGATTTCGCGCTCGGATTCGGCCTCACCGAAGGATTGCTGGCTGAAGCGTCAGAGCTGCATGACGTTGAGGTTCAGCGAGACGCGGCTGGGCATCGAAGTGCATATGGAAGTCGCCGGCGCCTGCGAGTTCAGGCTGAAGGAACGGCGCCGCAATCTGACCGGCCGCACCGGCTGCGGCCTGTGCGGTACCGAGAGCCTTGAGCACGTGCATCGCGCTTTGCCGGCGTTCACGTTTGGCGCGCAGCGCATTCACGTCACCGCAGCCGCCGTGGCCCGCGCGCTGCGCAGCTTGCGCGAGGCGCAGGCACTGCAGCAGTCCACCGGCGCTGCGCACGCCGCCGCCTGGTGCAGCCCTGACGGCGAGGCTTTGCTCTTGCGCGAGGATATCGGCCGTCACAACGCGCTCGACAAGTTGGCCGGTGCGATGTCGCGTGCGCGAACCGATGCGAGCCAGGGCTTCGTCTGCGTCACCAGCCGCGCGAGTTTCGAGATGGTGCAGAAGACCGCGATGATCGGCGCCTCGATGCTGGTTGCGGTGTCTGCGCCGACGGTGTTGGCGGTGCGCACGCGCAAGCTGCGGGTATGGCGCTCGCAGGCTTCGCGCGCCGGGACGACTTCGTTGCCTACACGGCGCCCGAGCGGTTCGGTCTTGCTGCGGCTACGCCCACATCCTCATCGACCGATTAGGCGTAGCCGCATGAATCCAAAAACGCTGGTTCACATGGCCAATCGCATCGGCGAATTCTTCCAGGCGATGCCCGACCGGCAGGAAGCGTTGCATGGGCGTCGCCACGCACATCCGAAAATTCTGGGATCCGCGCATGCGGCGCGAGCTGCTGGCGTACTTGGATCAGCAAGCGGGCGAAGGCTTGTCAGAGCTGGTGTTGAGCTCGTTGCAGGCGCACCGCTCGACGCTGCTGTCGGTTGATCACCTAAGCAGCCCAGACCGGCTGATCCGTCGGCAACTAGCCCGGCACGATCGCGGTCACTTCGATCTCGACCTTCGCGCGTGGCTCGATCAATGCGCTGACCTGTACGGCCGTCATTGCAGGGTAGTGCGTCGCCCCACTTGTCGTCATCAGCTCACGATATGCAGCGCCGATCTCTGCGGCGCGAGCGACGTATTCGTCGCGGCTCAACAAATACCAGGTCATGCGCACGATATCGTGCGGACCCGCGTTCGCTTCGGCGAGCACCGCCAGCGCGTTGGCAAGTGCCTGCTTCACCTGGCCAACCAGGTCGTCGGTTTCGAAGGCGCACTGCGCGTTCCAGCCGATTTGGCCAGCGACCGAGATCACCGTGCCGCGTGCAGCGATGCCATTGGCATAGCCACGCGGTCGTGCCCAACTCGGAGGCTGCAGGATATTCATAGATCGGTGCGAACCTTCCAAAGTTCGGGAAACAGTACGACGTCGAGCATCTTGCGCAGATACGCCACGCCGCTGGTGCCGCCGGTGCCGGTCTTGAAACCGATGATGCGCTCGACCGTCGTGACATGCCGAAACCGCCACAAGCGAAATGCATCTTCGAGATCGACCAACTCTTCGGCGAGTTCGTACAGCTCCCAGTGTTCGCGCGGAGCTCGATAGACCTTGAGCCAGGCATGTTCTACCGATGGGTCCGACGTGTACGGCTGCGCCGCATCGCGCTCCGTAACCACCCGATCGATCGCGAAGCCGCGGCGCGCAAGCAGCCGGATCGCCTCGTCGTAGAGCGACGGCGCATCGAGCGCGCTCTGCAACGCTGAATGAATCGGCGTTTGCTCGTGCGGTTTCAACATCTCGGGCGCCTTGTTGCCGAGCACGAACTCGATCTCGCGGTATTGCCACGACTGAAAACCCGAGCTGGTCGAGAGATACGGCCGTATCGCGCTGTACTCGCTCGGCGTCATCGTCGCCAACACGTCCCACGCGTGCACCAGCTGTTCCATGATGCGTGAGACTCGCGCGAGCATCTTGAACGCGGGCGGCAGATCGTCGGCGCGAATCGCATCGCGTGCGGCGCGCAATTCGTGCAGCGCGAGCTTCATCCACAGCTCGCTGGTCTGATGCTGAATGATGAACAGCAGTTCGTTCGGATCGGACGAGCGTGGATGCTGCGCGTTCAGTATCGAATCGAGCGCGAGGTAGTCGCCGTAGCGTAGGTCGCTCATCGAATGATCAGGTGACGGTTTCTCGCGTTTGGAATTCGGCGCGCTGCCATTCGTGTCCCACCAGCACCTGATGCAGCGCTTCCACGGCGTTCCACACGTCGACGTAACCGACATAGAGCGGCGCCAAGCCAAAGCGAAGAATGTCGGGCGCGCGAAAATCCCCGATCACACCGCGCTTGATCAGTGCCTGCATCACCGCATAGGCGTGCGGATGCGAGAAGCAGACCTGGCTGCCGCGACGCTCGGAATTGCGCGGTGAGACAAGCGATAGTGCGTGCGCCGCGCAGCGGTGCTCGACGAGCTCGATAAACAGTTGCGTAAGCGCGATCGACTTCGCACGCAGAGCATCGACGCCTGCTGCTAGCACGGTGTCGACGCCTACTTCGAGCGCCGACAGCGCAACGATCGATGGCGTGCCGACGGCGTAGCGATCGATCGAAGCCGCGGGCTGATAGTCCGCAATGAATTCGAACGGCGCGTGGTGGCCAAGCCAGCCTGCGAGCGGCTGTGCATACGTGTCGTCGGCGATCGCGGCCAGATGGCGGCCTGGCAACGAATACGAACGCCGGTGCGCCCGGACCGCCGTTCAGATATTTGTAGCCGCACCCGACTGCGAAGTCCGCTGCAGCCGCGTTCAAGGCGACCGGCACCGCGCCGACCGAATGCGACAGATCCCACACCATCAGCGCGCCGGCACCGTGCGCACGACTTGTGAGCGCCGGCATGTCGTGCATCGCCCCGGTCCTGAAATTCACGTGCGTCAGCATTACGACCGCGGTGCGGTCGTCGATCGCATCAGCCACGTCGTCGAACTCCACCAGCTTCAGTTCGTGCCCCTGACCCAGCACATCGATAAGGCCCTGCGCCACGTACAGGTCGGTCGGGAAGTTCGCCTTCTCCGACAGGATCACTCTGCGTTCGCGCGACGACACTTGTGGACGCGATGATTGCAGCCGCAGCGCGGTCGCCAGCACTTTGAACAGATTGATCGATGTCGAGTCGGCACAGATCACCTCGTGAAGCTGTGCGCCGATCAGGCGCGCGATCTTGGCGCCGACCCGGCGCGGCAGGTCGATCCAGTGCGCTGCATTCCAGGAGCGGATCAAGCCTTCGCCCCACTCGTGCTCGATCACGTGTTTGACGCGCTCGCGCGTGGCGCGTGGCAGCGCACCGAGCGAATTCCCATCGAGATAGATCACGCCCTCCGGCAGCGCGAATTTCTTGCGATGCGCTGCGAGCGGATCCTGCGCATCCAGAGCGATGCATTCATCGCGCGTCATTTAGGTTCTAGCTCGCGTAGCACAGCGCGCACCGGACTGGCATCGCAACCGGCGATCTTCAACGGCAGCGCTATCAGTTCGTAATCGCCCTCGGGCACGTCGTCGAGCACGATGCCCTCCAGGATCGCCATGCCATGCGCGCGCACCCGCTGATGTGCGTCCAGCGTCTTGCTGCGTTCGGGGTCGAGCGATGGCGTGTCCAGACCGATCAGGCGAACACCGTGACGATGCAACAGATCGATTGTTTGCGGCGCGATCGCCGTGAAGTTCGCGTCCCAGGTAGCAACCGGCGCAGCGCGATAAGTTCGCAGCAGCACTCGCTCGGGGACGTCGCGCAAGTGCGGATCGACGTGCAGCGGCTCGATCAGTGCCCCTGCGTCTATTACATGAATGACGCGGCATGCTCCGAGATACGTGGTCAGTGGCACGTCTGCGATCGATTTGCCGCCGGCGTCGTAGTGCAACGGCGCATCGGTGTGACTGCCGGTGTGCGGCGACAGCGTGATCTCCGACACGTTGACCGGGCTTTCGGAAGACAGCGTCCATGTCCAGCGTTGCGAGAACTCGGTGTCGCCGGGAAACACCGGAAAGCCGGGGCCGATCGCAGGCGAGATGTCCCAGAGACGCTGCATGCGGGAAATGATAGGTGATCGCGGCTTGTATCCTGTTTCGATGCGCATCGACATCATCGGCGGCGGGCCAGCGGGCCTTTATTTCGCAATTCTTGCGAAGAAGAGTTTGCCGACCGCAACGGTCGACGTTGTAGAGCGCAATGTCGCCGATGACACGTTCGGCTTCGGGATTGTTCTGTCGGACGAGACGCTGGCAAATCTGAAGGCCGCGGACGAGCCGAGCTATCGAGAGATCGCGGCCAACTTTGCTTATTGGGACGACATCTTCGTGCAGTTTCGCGGGCACGTATTGAAGTCATCGGGCCATGGGTTCTCCGGGATCAAGCGCATCACGTTGCTGCAGATATTGCAACGGCGTGCGAGCGTGCTCGGCGTGCGTATTCGCTACGGCACCGAAGATCCGGGCATCGACGCCCATCGCGGCGCGCAACTCGTCGTCGCCGCGGATGGCGCGAACTCTTCTTTGCGCGAGCGGCATAGGGAATGGTTTGCCCCGACGGTCGATCTGCGCAGCAATCGATTCGTCTGGCTCGGCGCCAATCTGTCGTTGCCGGGCTTCTTCTACAGCTTTCGCGAAAACGAGCACGGGCTGTGGAACATGCACGCGTACATGTACGCGCCGGGCGAAAGCACGATCGTCATCGAAACGACCGACGACACGTGGCGTCGTTCCGGTCTGGCTGTCGACGACGAGGCGGCCACCGCTGCCTATATAGAACGACTCTTCAGCGAAGAATTGAAAGGCGGCCGCGTGCTGACCAATCGCTCGCTGTGGCGGCAGTTTCCGACGATCACACTCGCGACGTGGCAAGCGCGCGCGAACGGCACACCCGTTGTTCTGTTGGGCGATGCTGCGCACACCGCACACTACGCGATCGGCTCCGGCACCAAGCTTGCACTCGAAGACGCGATCGCGCTGCACGAGGCGCTGATCGCGCAACCGGATGATCTGGGTAGCGCACTTGCGGCGTACGAAGCGCAGCGCCGCGATGAAGTCGGCCGCATTCAGCACTCGGCCAATGTCTCGCTTGCCTGGTTCGAAAACGTGCGGCGATTCTGGCAACTCGAGCCGTGGCAATTCAATGTCAGCCTGTTGACGCGCAGCAAGCAGATCACGTACGAGAACCTGCGACTGCGCGATGCTGCACTGGTAGCCGACGCGACCGAGCGCTGGAATCGCCGCGAAGCCGCGCGCCTGAAGGTGCAGCCGCCCGCCGATCTGCGGACGCCGCCGATGTTCGCCCCGCTGAAGCTGCGCGACCTTTGGATTGCGCAATCGAGTAGTCGTGTCGCCGATGGCGCAGTACTCGGCAGTCAACGGCACGCCGAACGATTGGCACTTTGCGCATTACGCGGAGCGCGCCAAAGGCGGTGCGGGGCTCGTATTTGTCGAGATGACGTGCGTGTCTCCGCACGGCCGCATCACGCCCGGCTGTACGGGGCTGTATGCACCCGAGCACGCCGAAGCGTGGACTCGTCTGGTTGACTTCGTGCACCGGCACACCGACGCAAAGATCGCGATGCAGATCGGGCATTCAGGGCGCAAGGGATCGACGCAGGTCGGATGGCGGCAGATGGACTGGCCGCTCGATGACGAAGACAGCGAACCGAACTGGCCGCTCGTATCCGCATCGGCGATTCCCTATCGGGCAGGCATCAACCAGGTGCCACGCGCAGCGACGCGCGACGACCTGCAGCAATACATCGAGCAGTTCTGCAATTCAGCGATCATGGCCGACCAGGCTGGGTTCGATCTGCTCGAATTGCACATGGCGCACGGGTACTTGCTCGCCAGCTTCCTGTCGCCGATCACTAATCAGCGCAGCGACGAGTACGGCGGGTCGCTCGCGAATCGCTTGCGTTTTCCGCTCGAACTGTTTCGCGCAGTACGCGCCGTATGGCCGCAGCGCAAGCCGATGTCGGTGCGGGTGTCGGCCACCGACTGGATCGACGGCGGCACCACCGGTGCCGATAGCGTGCAGATCGCACGTGCATTTAAAGACGCGGGCTGCGATCTCTTCGATGTGTCGACCGGGCAGACCGACCCGAGCAGCAAGCCGGTGTACGGCCGCATGTTCCAAGCGACGTTTTCCGAACAGATCAGGCTTGAGGTCGGGATTGCGACGATGGCCGTCGGCGCGGTGACGACTGCCGATCAGGTCAACACACTGCTGATCTCGGGTCGCGCTGACCTGGTGGCGCTTGCCCGGCCGCATCTGGCCGATCCGTACTTCACGTTGCACGCCGCTGCTGAACTCGGTTACGAAGGTGTTAGCTGGCCATCGCAGTACCTGCCCGGAGCCCAGCAGCTGCACACGCTGCAGCGGCGCGCGCGTCAGGACGCAGCCCGAAAGAATATTGAGCGCTCCTAGCGCCTGGAGATCATCTGCGTCGCCAGCGCGGTACCGACCAAAATCACAGCGCAACCGCCAAGCATCACGAACGTGACACTTTCCGCCAGAAACATCACGCCCCAAAGAATGGCGAACGCGGGGATCAGAAAGGTCACCGCCATCGTTTTAGTCGGTCCGATCCGGGCAATGAGCCTGAAGTACAAGGCGTACGCAATTCCAGTACAAAACACGCCGAGTGCGATCAGCGCAAACCAGTCGAGCAGGCTCGGCATGGCCGGCGGCAAATTGAGCAGCGTCAGCGGAAGTAGCAGCACCGAAGCGGCGATCTGACTACCGGTCGCGACTGCAAGCGGACGAACGTGTGCGACGTAGCGCTTTACGAGATTGCCGGAAAAGCCGTACGACACCGATGCCAGGAGCCCGGCAGCGATCGCCCAGCCGCTGCCTCCCGGCTTGAAGCTGGCACTGTCCGCAGACAACCACAGCACTCCTGCGAAACCGATTGCAAGGCCGAGCCACTGCAATGCTGTGAGTCTGTCGCGTAACCAGAGCCATGCCACCAGCGCCGCGAACAGCGGCACGGTCGCGTTCAGAATCGATGCCAGCCCGGCAGTGATCGACAGCGCGGCGTACGCGAACAGCGTGAACGGAATCGCTGAGTTGAAGGCGCCGAGAACGAGGAGGCGAAGTGCGTTTGGCGCCAGCTCAGCCACGCCACCGCGCCACGCAAGCAGCGAAAGCAGAACGAGCGCCGCAATCGCGGTGCGCAGATCGGCAATCGCAAGCGGGCCGAAGGCCGGCGCGGCGATGCGCATAAACAGAAAACTTGCACCCCATAAGGCCGCCAGCAAAGTGAAATCGAACAGATCGCGCAGTTTCATGCGGCGATTGTCGTTCCTGGCGATGCGCCCAGCACTCCAGTTCTTGCTATCTATAGTTGGGGATGCCGCCGTCTGACATTTGGGCAAGGCACAATAGGCATGCGCACAATTGGTTATCGGGGAGGAAACAATGAGAACACTGCGTGCAATGATTGCAATGGCGATCGTCAGCGTGCTGACCGGCTGCGGGTACAACACGATCGTCACCCAGGAGCAAACGGTCACCGCGGCCTGGTCCGAAGTGCTGAACCAGTATCAGCGCCGCGCCGATCTGATTCCGAACATCGTGGAGACGGTAAAGGGCGAAGCGAACTTCGAACAGACGACACTGCAGAACGTGATCGAAGCACGCGCTAAGGCGACAGCGATCCAGGCAACTCCTGAATTGGTCAACAATCCGCAGGCGTTTGCGCAGTTCACGCAGGCACAAAGCCAGTTGACGTCAGCACTGTCGCGGCTGTTGGTGACCGTCGAGAACTATCCCAATCTAAAGGCGAATGCCGCGTTCCAGGATCTGCGCACGCAGCTTGAAGGTACGGAAAATCGCATTGCGATTGCGCGCAAGCGTTACATCGACGCTGTCGCGCAGTACAACACGACGATCGCTTTGCTGCAGAATTTTCTGGGCAAGATACTGACCGGCGCCTCGCCGAAGCCGCAATTTTCGGTGGCAGATGAAGGCGCGATCAGCAAGCCGCCGACGGTGGACTTCGGAACGAAGAAGAAGTAGGGCGTTGCGCATGGGTTTTAGCGCGCGCAGTGTGAGCGCGATCGCCGGACTTTTTTGTGCGGCGATGGTGCTGTCTGCGTCTGCGCTTGCACAACCGCAGGAGTTGCCGAAGGGATTGGCGCCTTCGGGTTCGTCTCTACCGTCACAGCCCAGGTCCGACATTTCGAAGCCGGCGGCCCCCGCGCCGACTTTGCCTGATGGCACGTTGGCGGTGCCGCCACTGGCACGTGTGACCGACACCGCCGGCGTACTCGACAGCGCGGCGCGCTCTCAGCTCGAAGCCAAGTTGGCGGCATTCGAACAAGCACGCGGGGCACAGATTGCCGTGATCATCGTCCCGAGTACGCAACCCGAGCCGATTTCCGATTTCGCCAACCGCGTCGGCGGCGTGTGGAAGATCGGCCGCGCGGGCATTGGCGACGGCGTGTTGATCGTAATTGCCGTGAAAGACCGTCGTGCATGGATCAGTGTCGCGCGCGCGCTCGAAGGTGCGATACCCGACGTCGTCGCAGCACGCATTACGCGCGAACAAATGGGGCCGCAGTTTGCGAAAGGCGATTTCGCGGCGGGAATCAACGCCGGTGTCGACGCCGTCATGCGGCGCATCGAAGGCGAAGGGTTGCCGACGCCGGCCGGCATTCCGCGCGAGCGTGTCGATGCCGGTGAAAGCGTGATGTCTTTGCTGATCCCGATCATTCTGATCGGCGCGTTTGTGAGCGCGATGTTACGGCGGAGGTTGGGCGTACCGGGTGCCGCGCTCGGAGGCATCGGATCGGGCGCCGTCGCAGGATTTGTCTTGTCGTCGCTGTTGCTGGGCGGTGTTGCAGCGATTGCCGTGTTTCTGTTCTCTGCGTTCGGTGGTTTCGGCGGCGGCCGCGGCGGTCGAGCATTGGGCGGCGGCGGGCCGATCTTCCTCCCCGGCGGCTGGACCGGCGGCGGAAGCGGAGGTGGCTGGAGCGGCGGAGGTGGCGGCTGGAGCTCGGGTGGTGGCGGTGATTTTTCTGGCGGGGGCGGCGGAAGCAGCTGGTGATATGCTTCTAACAACATTAAGGCGCTGGCTGCGCCACTTGATCAGGACACCGCAATCGGTTGATCGTGCGTTTCCGGCCGCGGTGCTTCAGCGCATTCAGAAGGAAATTGCGGACGGCGAGCGAACGCACTCGGGCGAAATTCGATTTGCAATCGAGGCGACGTTGCCGTGGAGCTACTTGCGACGTAATGCGCCGGCACGCGAGCGTGCCGAAATGGTGTTTGCCAAGCTTCGAGTGTGGGACACCGAAGATAACAACGGCGTATTGATCTACGTTGAGCTCGCGGATCACCGTGTCGAGATCGTGGCCGATCGCGGTATCGCGCGCCACGTTTCGAACGCACGTTGGGAAGAAGTCGCAAAGATGATGCGCGAGCGATTTCAGGCGGGCGATTTCGAAGCGGGAAGCATCGCTGCGGTGCGCGCGGTCAGCGCGATACTGGCCGAGCGATTCCGCTTAGCCGACGGCGCGCGTAATCCGAATCAACTATCCGACGCGCCGACCGTGCTATGACATGGCCACTCTATTCCCGCTCCGCTATTTGGTAAGGTCGCTGCGGCAACTGCGACGAAGCCACATCGATAATTGGAGACCACATCATGTCGATTGAACATCCGCTTTCGATGCAACCGCATCCCGGTAACCAGTTCGCCACTTTGGGCGGGGGCTGCTTCTGGTGTCTGGAGGCAGTGTACGAAGAGGTGCAGGGCGTGGTCGACGTCGAGTCCGGGTACTCGGGCGGTCAGATTGCCAGGCCGACTTATGCCGCTGTGTGCGAGGGCACCACGGGTCACGCCGAAGTGGTACGCGTCGAGTTCGATCCACAGCAGATTTCGTATCGCGAGTTACTCGAGATCTTCTTCGTGATTCACGATCCGACCACGTTGAATCGGCAAGGCAACGATTCGGGCACGCAATATCGATCGGTAATTTTTTACCACTCAGACGAACAACGCAGCGTCGCCGAAGGTGTTATCCGTGAAGCTCAAACGCAATGGAACAAGCCGATCGTGACCCAATTGCTGCCCGCTCCTGACTATTACCGCGCCGAAACTCACCACCAGGAGTACTACCGCCACAATCCCGCTGCCGGATATTGCATGTTTGTGGTCTCACCAAAAGTCGCGAAATTCCGTAAGACTTTCGCGGCTAAAAGAAAGAATTCCACGGTGGATTAGCCGCAATCCGCGATGCCGACCCCCGAAGGCTTAGCCGCTAGTATGCGGTGACTCCTCGGGGAAAGGGCATCAGATGGTCTCTCGCAGTATCGCAATCGGTTTTATTGTCTCCGCGCTTGCCTTATCAATCAGCAGCGCTACAGCCCAGGAAGTCGGAAGCAAGGCACCGTCATTCGATTTGCCCGGCACGGTCAAGCCGGTGCGTTCCGCCGATTTCAAAGGTCGTGTTGTCTATGTCGACTTCTGGGCTTCGTGGTGCGCGCCATGCAAGCAGTCGTTTCCGTGGATGAACGAGATGCAGGCCAAATATGGGCCGCGCGGATTTTCAGTCGTCGGCATTAACGTCGATCAAAAACGCGAAGATGCAGACAAATTTCTGGCCGGGACTCCGGCGAACTTTCTGGTTGCGTATGACACGACCGGCAAGGTCGCCGAGGTCTACCAGCCCAAAGGGATGCCGACTTCTTTCCTGATCGGCGCCGACGGCAAGGTGCGCGCGGTTCACATCGGCTTTAAGGACAGCAATCGCGAAGAGCTCGAGCGCGAAATCGTGGCGGCACTCGCCGCAGTACGCAAATAAGGAATTGGTGATGAAAAGATTGATCGCGGTCGCGAGTGCGCTCGCATTGAGCGTCTTGCTAATCGGATGCGAAACGGTGCAGCCGTGGCAGAAGGGCAATCTTGCCAAGCCTGAAATGGCTTTCGACCCCGATCCGTTGCAGACCCGCTTTAAGGAACACACGTACTTCAGCAAGGAAGGCGCGTCTGGCGGAATCGAGCGCAGGCGGCGGCGGATGCGGTTGTAACTAACATGCCAACTCCCGCGAAAACCGGCTCCATCCTCGCTGCCGCGTTGGCATTACCGGGCATCGTGCCATCGGCGCACGCGCAGGTGACGGTGCCCAATGCGACCTTGATTCAGTTCAAGTATCTGTACTACAGGGACTACCAGGAAAACAACGGCGTAACCCCGGGATCATCGGGCGACCGCATGACCGTCAACTCGCCCGCGCTCTATCTGCTGACGCCGATCAGCGACAGCTGGGTGTTCGAGATCGGCGCGGTATACGACAGCATGACCGGCGCATCGCCGTACTACCACACGGTACTGTCGGGTGCGTCCGGAGAGGGCGTCGAAGACAAACGTCTAGCCGGCGACATCACGGTGACCAAGTATTTCGGCCGCACGGCCGTCGCCGTGCGCGGTGCCTACTCGACCGAAGACGACTACAGGTCGATCGCCGGAGGATTGACGGTGCGCCACGCGACGCCGGATCAGAACACGACGTTCATGGTCGGCATCGGCTACTCATCCGACGAAGTTTTTCCGCAAGACGGACCGGTTTTCACGCGCAGCAAGACTACGCTTGATGGCATCGTCGGCATTACACAGGTACTGAGCCGCAACGACACGGCGCAGGTCAATCTGTATTTTGCGCACCAGACCGGCTATCTGACCGATCCCTACAAGGCCATATTCGGAGTCGACCAGCGGCCCGATAAGCGTGACCAGATGGCCTTGTTAGTCCGCTGGAATCACTACTTCCAAAGCGCCAACGCTACGTTGCGGTCGTCGTATCGCTACTACCACGACGACTGGGAGGTCAACGCCAACACGTTCACGGCCGAATGGGCGCAAGAGTTGCCGCAGGGTTTCACCTTGACGCCGAACGCGCGCTATACGACTCAAAGCGCCGCCTTCTTTTATTACGATCCGGTTTACGACGCGACCTTGGGTGCGCCGTTCCCGCCCGGATATGCGGCCAATCCGAACGGCTTTTACACCAGCGACCAGCGACTATCCGCATTCGGCGGCATCACGCTCGGCTTGAAGCTCGCGAAGGTGTTCACCGAAGGCTGGTTCGGTCGACGGCAAGGCCGAGTACTACGAGCAGCGCGGCGACTGGCGGATCGGCGGTGACGGTAGCCCCGGCCTGCAGGCCTTCAAGGCGCAGTTGTATTCGGTAGGCGTCGGCAGGAAGTTCTAAGTTATTCGGAAGTTCTAGTCACGCGTTAGCATCGCGCAGCGTCTTTCCGGGCTGCGCGTGCACTTATCTCTGTTCTCATTCACCTTCCGTGCGATGGCGTCGCACTGCGAAGTGTGCGTCTACGCGCCGGATGAAGCGACTGCGCGCGGCTGGTCGGACGCCGCGATTGCTGAAGTGCGGCGCATCGAGACAAAGTATTCGCGTTATCGAGACGATAGTGTCACGACGGCGATCAATCGCGCCGCCGGCGGTGCGGCAATCTCTGTCGATACAGAAACCGCAAGCTTGCTCGATTTTGCAGCCGAGTTGCACGCACAGAGCGATGGCGCATTCGACCTCACCAGCGGTGTGCTGCGGCGCGCGTGGGATTTCAAGACGGGACGCGTGCCAGCGCAAGCTGCGCTCGATCAACTGTTGCCGCGAGTCGGCTGGTCAAAGATCGAATGGCGTTCGCCGACGTTGCGTCTGCGCGCCGAGATGGAGATTGATTTCGGCGGAATTGGCAAGGAGTACGCCGCTGATCGTGCGGCCGCGATCGTCGTGGAACTCGGCGGGCTGCATGGCCTTGTAAATCTCGGCGGCGATGTGCGTGTGTTTGGCCCGCACGCGGACGGCCAAGCGTGGCGTATCGCGGTACAAGACCCGCGCGGCGAACCGGGTACAACGATCGCGCACCTGAATGTGCCGCATGGCGCAATGGCAACCTCGGGCGATTACGAGCGCTACTTCGAGCACGAGGGGAGACGCTATTCGCATCTGCTCGACCCGCGCACCGGATGGCCGGTCGAGCACTGGCGCTCGGTGTCGGTCGTGGCGCCGCTTGCGATTGCGGCAGGCGCATGCTCGACAGTCGCGATGTTAAAGCCGGTGAACGATGCCTTGCAGTTTCTTCAGGCGCAGCGCGTTCGCTACCTGGCAATCGATTGTGCCGGCCGTCAGTATTCGATGTAGCTTCGACGAATTACTGCTGGTATGCATTACCGGTGTGAAGTGAGCAAGGATCAGAAATGCGGAAATCGACCGGCTTGATGCTTGGCGCGGGCATTGTCGCTCTGGCGGTCGGCGCCGGATGGATCTTCTGGCCGCTAGCTTCGGCCGGGCGCGCCGATGCCGATGACGCGCGCCAAGTGGCGCTTGGCACGGTGGTTTACCGCGACCATTGTGCGAGCTGCCACGGCGCCAATCTGGAGGGCCAACCGGATTGGAAGTCGCGCAAACCCGACGGCCGCCTTCCGGCGCCCCCGCACGACGAGACAGGGCACACCTGGCATCACCCGGATGACATGCTGTTCCAGATCACGAAGCTGGGCCTGAAGCCGCCGATGGCGCCGGCCGGATACCAGAGCGACATGCCAGCGTTCGGCGCGGTCCTGACCGACGAACAGATCTGGGCCGTCCTCGCTTACATCAAAAGCAAGTGGCCGGAGAAGATACAAGCGCGACAGAGCAGCTTCAACAAGGGAGGTTCGAAGTGATCAATCGCGCAGCAGTTCATGAGTTGACGGCGGTCAACGAACCACCGCTTTCGCCAACTCGATCAACGTCAACGGCGCGCTGCCTTCCGCCTTGTTGTTCGCCACGACGAAGCTCGGCTGATGGCTCTTGATCGCGACGTGAATCAGGTGAGCGAGCGTGCCGCGTGTTGGAATGTCGGGATCGACGAGCCGATCGAACGGCGCGTAGCGCGTGCGAGCTTCTTCGTAGCGTAACCCTCCCGCCAGATTCCAGCGCACGACCAGCGGTCCCTTGAGCCGCCAATCGTCGCCTTCTTCGTCGAGCGCATCCATTGCCCGCAGCGCAGCGCTCTGGCGCGCCGCTACGGGCATGCGCGGATGCAAGGCGATGCACAGACGTGCGCCGCATTCGCGCAACGTTCGCACGAAGCGCGGCGTCAGTAATTCGGTGTCGCGCAGCTCCACCGCATAAATGGGTGCGATGCCGCCGATGCTGACCGGCAACGCGCTTAGCAGCGTGCCGATGCGTTCGATAGTGCCGATGCCGCCGTCTGCGCTCTTCATCTCGCCGGGCAACGGCGAAAGCTGAAACAGCAGCGGACCGGCGCGATGGCTCAGACCCTCGATGGCAGGACGGACGAAGTGATCGATCGCTGCAGACGGATCGAGAAACAACGGGTTGAGCTCGATCGGATCGCCCCGCTTGCCGCGCATGGCTGCATCCGTAACCATCGCTGGCGCTTTCACGACGAAGCGAAAGTCGTTCGGGACCTGATCGGCGTAGCTTGCATATTCGGCCACCGTCAGGGGCTGGTAAAACGTGCGATCGATGCCTACGCAGCGAAACAGCGGGTGTCGCGCGTACGCACTCAATCCATGGCGCGCCAATCGAGATTCGGTGTAGTCGGTGTCGCCGCGCCAGACCAGATCGCGCCAACCGGGGAAGTACCAAGACGACGTGCCAAGGTGCACGCTGCGCGGCAAGAGCCGGCCAAGCCGTGTCAACGACTCATCGAAGTCTGCCGGTTCGATCGATGCGCCGCTGCGTGTCGGCGCAGTCAATTCGCCGAGTAGATCATCCTCGAGATCGTCGAACAGCGAATCGGATTCAGCACGCGCCGCCATAAGGGCGCGAGTGTAGGGTGATGTGGCCTACGGCGCACTCGGCGCTTGCTGCTCACGCGCAGACTCGCCCTGACGAACGTGCTCGATGACCGCTTCAGTGTCCAGCGAAAGTTGCATCGCCCGCGTGGTCGGACCCGGCGTCGTATCAAGCGGCAACCGCACCATGACCGTTGTTCCCGCGCCCGGAACGGATTCGACCTTCAAAAAAGCGCCGATTCTTTGCGCTCGATTTTTCATGTTCAGCATGCCACGACCCGTGACCTTGCCGGCCGCCAGTCCTCGACCATTGTCGGTCACGCGAACCGACAGCCACTGTGTGTCGCCCTCGTGATCAATTGCCAAGGTCACGCGTACGACGCGGGCGCGCGAGTGCTTGATCGCGTTGGTCAACGCTTCCTGCGTGATACGCAGCACCGGCAGCACAGCGTTCGGATCGAGATCGACCTCCTCCGGCAGATTGCGCGCGTCCCATTGCAAGTCCATGCCCGCCGCTTTCAGCCGCGGCTCCATGCGAAAGCGCATGTTGCCGAACGCGGCCAGCAAGTCGGAGTCTTCCGCGGCGAGTGCATCGATCGCAAGCCGCATGTCGTCGATCGATTCGCGCAGGATTTGCGCGACCTGTTCATTCGACATCGCCCCGCGCTCGACCAGCATCAGCGACGACAACAGTTGCGAACCAAGTCCGTCGTGCATGTCCTGCATGATGCGCTGGCGCTCCTGCGCGCTTGCTTTCAGCCGTTCGCTCTCGCGCAGGCGGTCGAAGTTGCGCTTCAATAGCTGCTCGCGCTCGTGAATGCGCGTTTCGAGCTCGGTATTGGTCTTCTCGACATCGGCCAGTGAGCGCACGAAGCGATCGATCAGCGTGGCGCCGAGCGCAATCAGAAGCACTGGGGTTGCAATGTTCAGCAGCTCAGGACTGGCGAACGGCAGTACGCCGATGTAAACGAGGTAATCGTGGATCGCGGCGCCAAGTGCGAGTGCCAGCGCGGCCACGATACCCTTCAGCATGAACGATGGCGCGAATAGTGCGTGGCCCGCCAGCGTCAATACGCCCGTTGCCAGTGCGGTCAACATCATCGCCTGCCATAGCGCACCCGCCTGGATGTCGAACATGTCACCGAAAAGCAGATAGAGAGCCGGCCCCATTACGGCAAGAACGATCAATCCCAATTCAGCCCGCGTGCGGTGGCGGCCGCCTTGGCGCCACATTGTGATCGTCGCGACCGCAGTAAATACCGCTGTGCCCAAATAGAACGCGCCACGTATCCAGAAACGTGCATCGGCCGGCATCGATTCGAATACGAGATCCATCGACCGCAGCGCCCAGAAGGCCGACATCAACCCCAGCAACCCGAACAGATTTTCTGAGCGTCGGCGCAGCCACAGCGCTATGAAGCCGATCGCCAGCAGAACGGTCAGCAGCAACGACAGCCAGCGCAACGTGTGGCTGACAAAGAACTGATTACCGTAGCGCGGCTGCAGATCGGCCGTCGGGCCGATGTCGATCGGCCCGATACCGTGCACGCCGACCCCATACGATGTGTAGATCAACACGTCGTTGTTCGTCTGCATGAAACTGACCGGCAGATTGATCAGATACGGCCGGCGCCAGCGAATGTGACGCTGCTCGGAGTCGAGCGGCAGGTCGGCGACCATCCTGCCGTTCAGGTAAACGGTGCCGCCGGTGGGCAGACGCGTGAGCAACATACTCCAGCCCTCGGCCGGCGTTTCCGGGGTGTCGAACTTCAGGCGAATCCAGGCGCCTTGTCGTGTTCCGCTGCCCGACGGCCAACGAAAGGGCAGCGTGTGCGATTGCCACAGCGCATCAGCGCTTGGAACGCTGGTGCGCGTGCCAGACACCCATTCAATGCGGTCGATCTTGATCGTTTCGTCGGCGACCGCGGTCGGCGCGACGAAACACACTGCCAGAAATAGCGCGGAAGCCCGCGCGAACGAATGGAGGATGCGAGCCATCGTGCCGGAGCGGAAGCGCACCGGCACTAGTTTTTCAGCAACCCCATTTGCGTCGCTTCATAGACCGCCTCGCCACGCGAGTGAACGGCCAGCTTGCGATAGATTTTCTTGATGTGCGCGGTCACGGTATGCGGCGATATTCCAAGAATGTCGCCGATCTCATTGAAGCTCATGCCTTTTGCCAGCAGCTGCAAGATTTCAGTCTCACGCGCGGACAGCGGGTTTTGCTCGGTGCCGGGCAAGCGCGCCGGCGCGGTGGTGCTCATCCGGTTGCGAATCGCGCGCAACACGCTGCGCGCAACAACCGGACTGACCGGCGATCCGCCGGCACGCAACAAGCGAATGCAGGAGATGACGTCAGCCGGCGCCGAGTCCTTCAGAATGTAGCCGGTAGCCCCTGCTTCGATCGACGAGACTACGTGCTGTTCGTCGCCAAAGACGGTGACGACCATGATGTCGACATCGGGCTTTTTTTGGCTCACCTGTCGGATCAACTCGATGCCACTGCCATCGGGCAAGCCGAGATCGATCAGCATCACTTCAAACGATTCGCGGTCGATGATCGCTTGCGCTTCGCGTTTGTTCGACGCTGCGCCAACGAGCTTCATGCTCGGCTCGTTTTCGACGATCTGCACAAAGCGCCGGCGAAACTCCGGTTCGTCCTCGACGATGATGATCGAGATCTGCTGCTCAGCCATCCGATGCTCCCCTGCTGCGCTGGTCCAGTGCGCGGATGATAGCCGCCGCAGCTTCGTTGCGCGCCGTTGTTAGCGCGAATTTGTCCGCCTTTGCCACGGATTTCGCGCTAACAAGTTTTGCCGGCCTGAACTAGGGTGAACAGGCCCTAGGGCGCGAGGCGTACCCGCGTCCACCCAGCGTCTGTCTTCGTATAAAGCAGTCGATCGTGCAGCCGCGACGGCCGTCCCTGCCAAAACTCGATCGCATTCGGTACGACGCGATAGCCGCCCCAGTACGGCGGTCGGCTCGGTGCCGCCGCGTGACGCAGTGCCATTTCCGCCACGCGCGCCATTAACCACGCCTTGCCGGCAATCGGCTGGCTCTGCGGCGAGGCCCACGCGCCGATACGGCTGGCCAGAGGGCGGCTGCGAAAGTATTCGTCGGATTCGCGTTCGCTCGCGCGCACGACACTGCCGTCGATGCGAACTTGCCGCTCGAGCTCGGGCCAGAAAAAGAGCAACGCAGCACGCGCGTTCGCGGCGAGTTCCGCGCCTTTGCGGCTTTCGTAGTTGGTGAAGAACACGAAGCCGGATTGATCGAAGCTTTTTAGCAAAACGGTGCGCGCCGCCGGCTTGCCGTCCGCATCTGCGGTAGCCAGCGTCATTGCGTTGGCCTCGCGCACTTGAGCCGTGGTCGCCTCGTCCCACCAGAGCGAAAACTGCGCGATCGGATCGGCGTGCGCATGATCTTCATCAAGCTCGCCGCGCTTGTATTCGACGCGCAAATCGGCGATGTTCATGACGCCATCTTAGGGCGAGCAGGCCCTAGCACCTGGGCACCCGCATGCCGTGCAAGCCGTTCCAAATGCGGATCACACAAACCATGCTCGCGCAGCGAACTGACGGTCTTGACCAGATAGTCCAGGCTGGTGCCGAAGCGACCACAGCTGCCGCGCTCGAAGACCGCGAGTATTTCGGCCTCGGTAAGCTTGCCTGCATAGTTTTTAGCGTCGCGCCGCACGACGAACGCAAGCGCCGAGACGAGCGGACCTTCTTCGGTTTGGCGACTCAACCGGCAGTCCAGCCAGCGCGGCGCGTACGAACCCATGAACATCTCGCGATCCCACAGTCGCTCGAGCTCGTCGCGCGCGGTTTTGGCGAGCAATCGGTAAGCGACACCAGCGCACGACCCTCCGCGATCGAGACCCGCCACGAGCCCAGGGCAATCGAGCGTGCCGCGGTTGACCCGGCTCCACAAACACAGGCGGCGGTGATAGCCGTGCACGCGCGCGGTGATGCGGCGATCGTAGGTGACTTCGGGATTCCAAATTAGCGAGCCGTAGCCGAACAACCACAAAGGCGAGGTCCCGTCCCAACCGGCCAATGCCTCGTGCAAAGACGCCGCTTGCTGCTCGGCGGTCACGCGGCCCGGAAAATCGAACGGCACCTTGCTCACGGACGTTTCTCTACGGTCATGCGACGCCAGGCCGTCCAACCACCGGCGCCGAGCATGCTTGCCATTAGCCAGAACGCTGGACCGGCGCCGAGTACCGAACCGAACGCCCCGAATACAAGCGGCAACACGACATGACTCGAGTTCATGATCGTGGTGCGCACGCCGAGCGCTTCGCCGACGCGGCCCGCGGGCGATCGGTCGTGCAGCAACGACATCACGTTGGGTTGTGCCGCGCCGAGTCCGAGTCCGAGCAGGAAGGCGACCGCCATCAGCGGTGCCAACGAATGAAAAAAGGGAATCAGCGCGAAGCCGATAGCAGCGGTGACCAACGTGAACAGGAGCACCTGCCATTCGCGATAGCGGCGCGACAACGTCGGCATCGCGAGCCGAATGGCGAACGTCGCCGCCGCGAAGCTACCGAGCACCAGGCCGATTTGTGAGGCTGATAATCCGATGCTTGTGCCGTAGACAGGAATCAGAAACTGCTGCAAGTCCCACGACATTGAAATCATTCCGCTGACGATCAACACGTTGCGCACTGCCGGATACCGCAGCAGATCGAACGGGTTGCGCGACTCCGTCGCTGTCGCGTGCGGTCGCGGCGCCGGCAATAGCGCCCGCTGCACCAGCAAGATAACGACGCTCACGCTCATCAGCACAAAGATCAACGCGAACGTCGCGCGATGACCGACGCTATCGATCAAAAATCCGCTCGCTACGGGCGCGATCAATCCCGAAGTGGAAAACCCCAGCGCCAGCATCGAGAAAGCAGCCGGCCGGCTGCCCGGCTCGGACATGATGCCGACCAGATTTTGCATCGTCATCTGCACGTACATGAAGCCAGTGCCGAGCAACGCGCTGGCGACGAGCAGTGGTGCGACGTCGGCGGTCGCATAAGGAAACGCGGCTGGAAGCAACGCTCCGACTGTCATCATCACGGTGCCCAACAACAGCGGCCGGAACGGTCCGACTTCATCGAGCCAGCGGCCGGCGCGCACTGCGAGCAAAGCAGGCACGAGTGCATATAGGGCCAGCAGCACGCCGACGGTAAACGGCGACGCCTTGTTCGATAGCGCATACAGCGACGCGGTGACGCGCGCCGCACCGAAGGCAGTGTGCGTCAGCACGACGAACGCGATGATGCGCGGTAGCGTCATCACCATGACTAAGTCGCGCTTCTGGGCAATTCGGCCTCTTGCAATTCACTCTTGTCGCGCAGCTTCAGCGCCACCAGCGCAACGCCGGCACACGTCACTGCGACGCCGAGCGCAGTCAACCACGTCGGATAAATGCCGAACATCAGCCATTCAAGTGCCACCGCAATGATGGGCGTCAGGTAAAGCAGGCTAGTCACGCGCGTTGCTTCTCCGCGACGCATCAGCGTGTGCAGCGCATTCACCGCGAAGATAGAAGCAAAGATCACCAGGAAGCCGATCGCCGCCAGAAGCTGCCACGAGACTTCAAACCGGAAGTCCTCGACGGCGACTGCAAGCGGCGCGATGAGCAACAGGGTGACCGCAAACTGCACGACCGATGCTGCGCGCAGGTCGACAGCCGGGCAGAAGATGCGCTGATACAGCGTGCCGGCGGTAATCGCGGCCAACGCAATCAGCACCGCAGCCAGCGACGCCGTACTCATCGCGTCCAGATCGATCTTGTGCCAGACGACCAGCGCTACGCCCGCCAGTCCGAGGAAGACGCCGGTCCATTGCCAGCGGCTTAGTCGCTCTCCGATAAACGGACCCGCCATCACCGCGGTCACCAACGGCTGCAAGGCGAGTACCAACGCCGTAATGCCGGCCGACATTCCCAGGTACTGCGCGTAGTGGCTTCCGCCAAGGTTGACCGCGTGCATTAACAAGCCGGCGGCGGCAACGTGCAGCCACTGCGTTAGCGAGTCGGGCCAGCGCGGCCGCACCGCCAACGCGATCGGAATGACGAGCAGCATGCCGAATGCAAAGCGCAGCGTAAGGAACGTAAACGGCGGTGCGTACTGCAAGCCAACCTTCGTCGCCAGGAAGCCGGACCCCCAGACAACGACGAAGTACCAGGCGAGCCACGAGCTAGAACTGCGATGCGGCGAAACGGTCACAGGCGGCATTGTTGCAGACGCCGGCGACTGCCTATCGCCAACATTGCAAATAACAATCGAACAAGTAGATATTGATAGCTATAAACTACGCCTCATCTACATCTCTCAAAACCTAATGTTGGAGCAGCTAATGAAAACAGTCGGTCAGCAACTCGATTCCTTCCGCGTCGTCGGCGTCAAGCCGGGTTTTAACCATCACGAAGAAAACGGCGTCAGTGCGTTCGAAGACATCGACGAGCGCTCGTTCGCCGGAAAGTGGAAGGTCATCTATTTCTATCCGAAAGACTTCACGTTCGTTTGCCCGACCGAAATCGTTGGTTTCGCGAAGCTGGCGAACGATTTCGAGGATCGTGATGCCGTGTTGCTCGGCGGCTCGACCGATAACGAGTTCGTCAAGCTGGCGTGGCGGCGTGACCACAAGGATCTTGATCGACTGAACCACTGGATGTTCGCCGACACCACCGGTTCGCTGGTCGATATGCTCGGCGTGCGCGACGTGAAGGAAGGCGCCGCGCTGCGTGCGACGTTCATCGTCGATCCGGATAACGTGATCCAGCACGTGTCGGTCAACAATCTGAACGTCGGCCGCAGCCCGGAAGAGATCCTGCGCGTGCTCGACGGCCTGCAAACCGACGAGCTGTGCCCCTGCAACCGCGCGGTCGGAACGGCAACTCTGACGCCGGTGGCCGCCAGCGTTGCCCACTGACGGAGCGAGCAAACGCGATGGACTACATCAACGAAATCAAAGCGCTGATTCCCGACTACGCGAAGGACGTGCGCATCAATCTGGACGGTGCGCTCGGCCGTTCATCGCTGCCGGCCAATGAAGCCGCTGCCGTCGCCCTGGCAGCGGCCTATGCGGCACAGGCTTCGCGCCTGGTGGCGATCATCCGCAGCTCGAGCGCAGCGCCTGAGGTCGAAAAGAACGCGGCACTCACCGCGGCAGCGCTGATGGGGATGAACAACGTCTGGTATCCGTATGTCGAGATGACCGGCGACGCGGAATTGAAAGCGTTGCCGGCGCAATTGCGAATGCAGGCATACGCGACGCACGCCGGAGTCGATAAACGCCTGTTCGAGCTCTACGCGCTAGCCGCCTCGATTGTCGGCAAATGCCACTTTTGCGTGCAGTCGCACTACGCTTTGTTGAAGCAGGGCGGTATGAGTACCGAGCAACTGCGCGACGTGGGCCGCATCGCGGCCGTCGTTATGGCGGCAGCGAACGCGATCGCGATTGAGGAAACAGCGACAGCGTGACCGCGCTCGTTAGCACGCTCGCAGCCGCGGGTTTGCTCGAGCGCTATCGAACCAGTAACAACGCGACGTCGCACGCTGCGGCGACGCGCGTTGTGACCGATCCCAGAATCGCGGCTTTAAACGCGCCGTGTCCGTGCGAGCCCATCACCAGCAGGTCGAGCTTTTTCTTCTTTGCGTAGTCGGCGAGTTCATCGCCCGCATTGCCGTGAAGGCGCACTTCGCCGGCGGGCACACCGGCTTTTTTCAACAGCTTGCGCACCGGCGCAACGGCCGATTCGAACTGTTTGTCCTGCAACGCGCTCATTTCATCGGCCGAAAATGCGGGCAGTGCGAAACCCGCCACGTCGGGCATGCTAGCGCTCGCAAAGTCTTGCACGACATGCAGTACGGTCAGTTTTGGATCAGCACCGAACAGCTCGCCGTGCCGCAAAACGTATTTGACGGCCGTGCGCCCGTACTTGCTTCCGTCCACCGCGATGCCCACCTTCAGCGAATCCGCTGGCGGTGTTTGCTTCGCCTGGATGATCAGCACCGGCGTGGTCGTACGCGCCATCACGGCATTGGTCACCGAGCCGAACAGCAGTCGCCGCAGACCCGAGTGGCCGTGCGAGCCGATCACTATCAGGTCGGCCTTGCTTTTCGCAGCCACAACGCTGATTTGCTCAGCGGGTTGGCCGACCGCATAGCGTTCCGACACGTTTAAGCCCGCATCCTGAAGGCGCGACAGCGCGGGTTTTAGGACTATTTCCGCCTCGTCCTGGTGATACTTGGACACAGCTTTCCGGCCGGCTGAGCTTACGACGTACACCGGCACCGGCGGCTGTACGTTGAGCAGCAGCACTTCGGGATCGACTCCAATCAGCGACGATCGCGATGCCACAAATTCGACCGCCGTGCGGCTGAATTTGCTGCCGTCGATTGCCACGAGGACTTTCGTCGCCGACTCCCTTGCTGAGCAGGAACAGTCTAAATCAGCCCGCTAAAATTCGCCTCCGCAAATTCGGGAGGATGCATGCAACCGGCGGAAAAGGAATCGATTCTGACGATCGCGTTGCTCTCCGCGTTTGCCGACGGTGAGCAACACGACTCGGAACGCAGTGAAGTGCGCCGTGCCGCCGATGCGCTCGCTGCGGAGTTAAATGCGCCGGAGCTCTATCAGCGCGTGCTGATGAAACGCACCGATATCGATGCGGCTGCGTCGAAGCTGCAGTCGACCGAAGCGCGCACGCTGGCCTATGAAATCGCGGTCGGCGTGTGCGAGGCCGATGGCTTGCGCAACGAGGCTGAAACCCGATTTCTGGCGCAGCTGGGTAACACGCTGGGTCTTGCGCAGCCCGCGATCGCCGGCATCGCTGCGACTGCAGATGCGCTGGCGACGGCGCCGATATCCGGTTTGGCGGCACCGGCGGGTACCGTCGTCGCGGCGGCCGCGTCGATCGACGCGGCCGAAATGGATTCGATCATCATCAAAGCAGCGACTATCAACGGCGCGTTGGAGCTGCTGCCGCAGTCGCTGGCGTCGATGGCGATCATCCCGCTGCAGATGAGACTGGTGTATCGGATTGCCAAGGCACATGGTTACGAACTTGATCGCGACCAGATCAAGGATTTGCTCGCGACCCTTGGCGTCGGCATGGCCGGCCAGTATCTCGAGCAGGTGGGACGCAAGTTGATCGGCGGTCTGCTAGGCGGGGTCGCGGGCGGATTCATGGGCTCGGTCGCGCGCGGTACGACCGGCGTCGCGTTTTCTTTTGCGACCACGTATGCGATCGGTCAAGTGGCGCGGCGCTATTACGCCGGCGGCCGGACGATGAACGCCGAGCTGTTGAGGCAGGCCTTTGACGATTTACTGCAACAAGGCCGCGCGCTGCAAGCCCGCTACGTGCCGCAAATCGAACAACAGGCGCGCGCGATCGACGTCGGGCGTTTGGTTCAGTTCGTAAAGGCGGCGTAAGCGAGCGATTGATGCCGGCGCTAGGAGCGTCCGCCTCACGCAGTGCGCCGCTGCCCCATCTCGCGCCGGATCCAATCGTGCAAATGGATCATGCCGTCTTCGTGCGGCGTGTGATACGGGCCGACGTCGTCTTCGCCTGCCAGCCATAACGCGCGCCGGCCGCGTTGCAAACGCGTGCAGATTTGTGCGTCCTCCGCGGCGGACTCGGCATACGCGGCCTGGTGCGCGTCGACAATCTGCCGCTCGAACGCCTGCACTTCTTCCGGGTAGTAAAACTCGACGACGTTGGTCGTCGACTCCGGCGAGCGCGGAATCAGCGTGCTCACGACGAGGCAGTACGGATACCACTCGAGCATCACGTTCGGGTACAGAATCGACCAGATCGTCCCGTATTTCGGTAGCTCGCCGCCCGAGTATTCCAAAATCGTGTCGCGATAGCGCTGATAGTTCGGTGATACCTGCGACTTCAATCCGTCCTTGATGCCGAGGATCTGATAGCTCCAGCGGTCGCCGAAGCCCCACTCGTAGTTGTCCGGATCGACCCACTTCTGTAACCCTGGGTGCATCGCTTCGACGTGGTACAGCTCGAGATAGATTTCGAGAAACGCCTTCCAGTTGAATGGACACTCTTCGACGATCGCCTTTTCGAAGACGTAGCTGCCGTAGTCATAATCGGGTGCAAGCGGAAAGTCTCGCAGATCGATGTTTGGATCGCGCGGGCCTGCAAACAGCAAGCCATTCCAGCGTGCGAGCGACGTCCGCGGCAGCGAACAGTCGGGGGTGACATCGAAGTCGGTTGCACCCAGCAGCTTGCCGTTCAAATCGTACGTCCAGCGATGCAGCGGGCACACGATATTCGCGTTGTTGCCCTTACCGTCGAGCAAAAGCCCCTGCCGGTGCCGGCACGTGTTCGACAGCAGGTTGACTCCGTTGGGGCCGTGCACCAGCACCTTGCCGTGCTCGGTCGATGGCAGCGTCATGTAGTCGCCAATTTCGGGCACCATCAGCTCGCTGCCGGCGTAGTTCGGGCCGGGCACGAACAGATGCTGCAGCTCGCGCTCGAACCATCCGGCATCGAAATACGATGCGATCGGCAGCGGCGCCGTGCGCCCGAGCAGCGTGGCGTCGAGATTCGAACGGCGCGATAGCGATTCCGGTGCGTTCACAGTTGATCTCACAGACGCGCGATGCGCAACTCTTCCAGCCACATGATCTCGCAGTCGCGATCGCCGGGGGTAACCGACGTGTTGGCCGTGCGGCCTCCGGCATCGCGCACATTGACCAGCTTGCCGCGCAGCGTGACGAGTTCACCGTGCCGCACGCGTCGCAGCTGGTCGTAGATCGTAGTCGACGCGGGAATCACGTGCACATTGGTGATGTAGGGTGCGTAGCGATCGAATTCCGCTTGCGTCATCGCATTGCGGGGTCGCGGAAACAGCGCGCGCATGCCGTTGCTGACGCCTTCGTGCGAAAAGTTGAACAGGCGAACGTTGGCGCTATCGGTCATCGGGCCGAAGCCGAGCCCGATATCGTGCGTTGCCGGCCGCAGACCCGGTACCCAGTTGACCAGCGATTGATGCGGCTTGAAGCGTTCGATGTGCAACACGCGGCCGCGTGTTTCGAATTCCGCCACGGGCAAGAGCGTGCTGCCATCAGCCGCGCGGATCGGGTTGGTGTCGCTTAAAGGCTTGACGATATACGCGCCGACGTCGGAGCGTCCGGCCAGCACGTCGACGGAGCCGGGCCGGTCAACCCACGCCCAAACCGCGCCAACGATGCCTACGGTCAGCGCGGCGCCGGCCGCGAGATCGCGCGCGTTCACACCCCTTCGAACGTGTTGCAAGCAGTTATCTGACCGCTCTTCATGCCCGTCATGAACCAACGCATTCGCTGCTCGGAGCTGCCGTGCGTAAAACTCTCGGGAACGATCTGGCCCTGGGTGCGGCGCTGAATGTTGTCGTCACCGACGGCCGCCGCGGCGCGCATCGCTTCTTCGACGTCGCCGGCTTCGAACAGCTTGCGATTGTTCGCGTGGTGTGCCCAGACGCCGGCAAAGCAATCGGCCTGCAGCTCGAGCCGCACCGATAGCTGGTTGGCCTGCGCTTCGCTCGCGCGCTGCCGCATCGCCTGCACCTTTTCCATGATGCCGAGCTGATTCTGTACGTGATGGCCGACTTCGTGCGCGATGACATAGGCTTGCGCCGTATCGCCCGGCGCCTTGAAGCGCTGCTGCAGTGCTTTGTAAAACGCCAGATCGATGTAAACGCTTTGATCGAGCGGGCAATAGAACGGCCCCATCGCCGATTGGCCGGTGCCGCACGCGGTTCGCGTTGCCTGCTCGAAGATGACAACCTTGGGTTCGCGGTAGTTGCGCCCAAGCTGCTGGAACAGGGCGTTCCATGTTTTTTCGGTGTCAAGCAGCACGCCCGAAACGAACTGGCCTTCAGCGTCGGTCGGCGCCTTCGCTGGCCCCTGCGGCGCCCGGGTTTGCTGCACCGTCTGCGCTGTTTCCGCCAGCCCGAGAATGACGCGCGGATCGATGCCGAACATCAATCCGACGACGACCAGAACAATAGTTCCAATGCCGCCGCCAATCAGTCCGCCGCGGCCCATGCCGCGCCGATCTTCAACGTTCGAACTCTGCCCTTCGATCCGCATGCTTGCTCCCCGTGTCAGCACGGGGATTCAAGCACAGAGCGGGCCAGCGCGCTATCTATCGCCGTGTCGATCGTGGCGATCGTGGCGATGATGCTGCCAGTGGCGGTGGTGCCAATAATGCCGGTAATGACCATGGCCGCGATATCCGCCGACGAAATGCGGCGGTGCGAAATAGCGCGGAGGTGGCACGTAAACCACCCGCGGCGGTGCATAACCGTAATGACGCGGGTAATGAACCGGCACCGGCTGATACACCGGCACAGGCTGGTAGACCGGCAGCGGGAAGTGTGGCGCGCCGATTCGAATCCCGAACTCCGGTGTGCTAACTCGGACCGAGACGCTGTTTGCCTGCGACGCAGACCAGGGAGCCATGGCCGCGATCACCAAAGCGCTGAATGAAGCACCGATCCAAAATTTGCGTTTCATCGTTGATCTCCTAGGTGTTACAGGAGATTCAACGAGGCGTTACACGAGCCAGCCGACGGCCGTTCGTTTCAAGGTGTAACACCTGCGATGCAGCTACGCCAGCGCCAGGCCGGCCTTTTGCAGCCGCCATACAGCAAGCAAATCGCGCTCGCGTTCGCGCGTCAACTTGCCGATGCGCCGCTTATCGTCGTGCTCGGGAATGCCGGCTTCGAGAATGTCGCTGATGGTGACCGCCATCGGACGCGTGCGCAATCCGTTGCGCCGCGCGCGCGTGGTGTCGACCGCGTGAAAACCGCGCGTCTGCGGATCATGCGTCGGAATCCAAAGCGGTAGCTCGGTCCACGGCTGCACGCCCTCACGCTCGAGAAATTGTTGATCGACCCAGTCGATCTCGACGTCTTCTCCCGAGATCCAGCGAGACGTATCGAGCAGTTCGCCGAAGGTTGCACCTTCATTCGGACCGGTCGCGTTAAACGCGCCGCTGGCACGCACCATGATGAGCCGCATGATCAGCGCCGCCAGATCGCGCGCGTCAATGAATTGGATCGGCGTGTCGGGGGAGCCGGGCGCCAACACCCGCCCACCGGCGCAAATGCGCCACGGCCAGTAAGAAAAACGGCCGGTAGGGTCGTGCGGTCCGACGATCAAACCCGGCCGGATCAATAGCGCCTGCTGCCCGAACGCGCGGGCGACGGTCCGCTCGCACTCGGCTTTTAGCGGACCGTAGTTCGCACCGTTGATCGTTTCGCGATTGACCTCGGCGGCCGTGGCGAGGGGGTCCTGCTCGCGAATTGGCACGTTGGCGAACGAGGCGTACGCCGATACGCTCGAGATGAAAACGTAGCGCTCGCAACTGTCGTACAACGCGGCACAACTCGCTTCCACATCTTGTGGCCGGTAGCCGCAAGTGTCGATCACGGCGTCCCACTTGCGTCCCATTAACAGGTGCAAGTCTTCCAGTCGGTCGCCGACGATCCACTTGACTCCAGGCGGCCACCAGTTGCGCGATTGGCCGCGATTAAAGACCGTCACTGAGTGGCCGCCTTCGAGCGCTGCCTGCAGCAGCGCCTGCCCGAGGAATACCCCGCCGCCGATGATTAGCAAGTTCATAGCGGCATCTTAGGGTTCAAACGGGTGAAGGAAAATTACCGTAGATGCGGGTTCAGCCGCCGCAAAACGGCCAACCGCTGCCGGCCGTCGCTTGGCTCCCGTGAGCCTGAATCTTGCTCTGTTGATCATGGCTGGCGGATCGGTCGCACGTCCGCAGTGGCCGACCGCCTTGGTTAAACCAACAGGACGACCCAACTCCGTGCTCTCAGACCCAGCCAGTGACGGGCATCAGCCGACGGATGCGCTGCGGATCGAGCCCAGCGACGATCCCTGGTTAGTGGCCGATGTCGGTGGCACCCACGCCCGCATCGGTGTTTATCAGCCAACTTTGGGGCTGCAGCAACCGATGCGCTTCGCCAACGACCTGTTTCCGTCGATGCCAGCGCTGTTCGACGAGTATCGCCGCCGCACTTCGTTGTCGGCGTCGCGCATGCTGCTTGCGATCGCGCTGCCGGAGACAAGCCTAACGCTGAAAATGACGAACCGCGCGTGGCACGTTGATCCGCATGAATTGCGACAGCAATCTCGGCTGCGCCAGCTGTACGTCGTGAACGATTTTGCGGCGGCTGTCGCGGCTGTTCCGAGGCTCGGCGACGCGCAACTGCAGACTGTGCAGCCCGGGACCGAGTCGTCAGGTCCTATCGTGCTGCTCGGACCGGGCACCGGACTCGGCGTCGCGGCCGCGCTGCGCATTGACGATCGATGGCGCGTTTTGCCTAGCGAGGCTGGACACATGAGCGTCGGCTCCGGCGATGCGAAGATTGACGCGATCGTCGACCGGGCGCGCGAGAGCCGTGGCCGGGTGTCGTGGGAGCGCCTCTTAAGCGGGCCTGGCCTGGCGTGGCTCGACGCCGAACTCAATGGGACAGCGTTGATGTCCGCGGCCGATGTCGCGCAGCGCGCGCTGAGCGGCCACCAGGCGTCGCTTGAAACGCTGCACCTTTTCAGTCATTGCCTCGGTGAATTTGCAGGCGATGTATGCCTGGCGATGCGTGCGCTCGGCGGCGTTTACTTGACCGGTGGAGTGCTGGATGGCATGGAGCAGGGTTTTTCGATTGACCGGTTTCTGTCGGGGTTTCGGTCGAAGGGCCGCTTCGAAGCGATGCTGCGCCAGGTTGCAGTCCGGCGTGTGCTGGCGCACGACCTCGGGCTGCTCGGTGCAGTGGCGATAGTCAAGGGAGACGCGATCGTGCCTGGGTTAAGGGTGTGCGAATGAAGGCGCCGTTGCTCGATCTTGCGATTATCGGTAATTCGCGCATCGGTGCGCTGATCGACGCCGCGGCAAGTGTCGTGTGGATGTGCGTGCCGCGCTTTGACGGCGATCCGATGTTCTGCGCACTGCTCGACAACAATAGTGCCGGCGGCCGCTTTGACGTCACCCTCGAGAATGGCGGGGCCGTCGAGCAGGCGTACATCACCAACACGGCGATCCTGCGCACGGTGATGGAGGACTCAGCTGGCGGCAAGCTGGAGCTGCTGGATTTCGCGCCGCGCCATTACCAGCATGGGCGCATGTTCAATCCGGTCACGCTGGTTCGCATCGCGCGCAGGCTGGCCGGTCGTCCGCGCATACGCGTTCGATTCACTCCGCGCTGCGATAACGGACAGGGCAAGCCCGACATCACCTTCGGCAGTCACCATATTCGGGCTGCGAATCCGTCGTATCCGATGCGCCTGACGACTGACGCGCCGGTCACTCACGTGATCGAAAGCAACGCGTTTCTGCTGCTCGACAGCTACACGTTCATCTTGGGTCCGGATGAGACGTTGCAGGGCAGCCCTGCATCGAGCGGCGCTCACATGCTCGAGGAAACCGAGCGCTACTGGCACCGCTGGGTGCGCAATCTTGCAGTCCCCTTCGAGTGGCAGGACGCGGTGATACGTGCTGCCATCACGCTGAAGCTCAATACGTACGACGACACCGGCGGCATCATCGCTGCGATGACGACGTCGATACCGGAAGCACCCGGAACGACTCGCAACTGGGATTACCGCCATTGCTGGCTGCGCGATGCGTACTTCGTTGTCAATGCGCTCAACCGGCTCGGTGTCACCGGGTCGCTCGAGCGGTATCTGCGCTATATCGAGGAAATACTCGCCGCCGAGGGCGCGGCCCATCTGCAGCCCGTTTACGGCGTGAGCGGCGTGCGTGATCTGACCGAGCAGATCGCTCCAGGGCTCGCCGGTTATCTTGGGCTCGGCCCGGTGCGCGTGGGCAATCAGGCGTACGAGCAGCTTCAACACGACGTCTACGGCTCGGTCGTACTGGGCGCTTCGCACGCTTTTTTTGATCGGCGCATCGTGCGGCGCGCCGATCAAGTCTTGTTCCGACAACTCGAAGAACTGGGCCAGCGTGCATTTCTGTCGTATGCGGTTCCGGACTCCGGACTTTGGGAATTTCGCGGCAGGCGCGAGGTCCATACGTTCTCGGCCGCAATGTGCTGGGCCGCGTGTGACCGCCTGCGGCGCATCGCGCAGCACTTGGGTGATGCAGACCGTGCCGAGTTCTGGCGCAGTCGCGCCGAAGCGATTCATCGCGACGTCTGCGAGCGCGCCTTTGTGCCCGAGATCCAGGCGTTCGCTTCCGCCTTTGACGGCCGCTCGCTCGACGCCAGCGTGCTGATGCTGAGCGAGATCGGCTTCTTGCCGGCCGCGAGATCCGCGCATGCGCTCTACCGTTGAGGCGATCGAGCAGCATCTTCGACGGGGTGATTTCGTTCTCCGTTACGACCGCGAAGACGATTTCGGCATCCCTTCGACCGCTTTCATCGTGTGCACTTTCTGGTTGATTCAGGCACTCGCCTTGCAGGGGGATCACCGGCGGGCACGCGAACAGTTCGAAAAACTGCTGGCGTGCCGCAATCGCCTTGGGCTTTTATCGGAGGACATCGACATCAACACGGGCGAGCTATGGGGCAACTTTCCGCAGACCTACAGCATGGTCGGCATCATCATGTGCGCGATGCGATTGAGCTCGCGCTGGGATGAAGCGTTTTGATCCGCTCGATCCGTCTCTCGTTGCGCTTCATCATTCCGCTCGCACTGGTGATGCTGGCAGCGGCGTACGTCGCGGTACCGGTGGTCGATTCGTTCGCTCTACGCTGGTTCATGCGCGACCTCGACACACGCGCCCAGCTGTTCGGTTCGACGCTCGAAGAGCCGCTCGCGCAAGCCGTCACCGATAAGGCATGGGAACGCGTGGACGCGGTCCTGAATCGCGCCAGTCGAGATGAGCGTCTGTACGGGATGGCGCTATGCGGACCGGATAACAAGGTACTGCGCCGTACCAATTCGCTGCCATCCTCGATCGATTGCGATTTGATACGCAACGTCCAGCCGGGACGCGGTTACAGCCTGGGCCGGGGCAAGGGCAGGTTGCATATCACCGCGGTGCCCGTGCCAGCGGTGGGCGCTGGCGCGACGCTGATGATTGTGCACGACATGAGCTTTGTCGACCAACGCAGCGAAGATACGCGTCTCGGAGTGGTGCTGCTGTTCACCGGGCTCGGGATCGTGCTGGCGCTGATTACCTTACTGATTGCGCATATGAGTTGGCGTGGCTGGCTCGCCGGGGTGCGGGCGATGTTGCAGGGCGACGGCGTCATTCGTCCATTTTCGCAACCAAGGCCGGAGTTGCAACCGCTGGTAGGCGATCTGCGCACGATGCTGCGCGATCTGCGCAACGAGCGCCGGTCGCACGACGTCGGCACGATCACGTGGACGCCGGCGGCGTTGCGTTCGTTGCTGAACGATCGGCTGCGTGGCGACGAAATCATCGTCGTGTCCAATCGCGAGCCCTACATTCACGTGCGCGGCGTTAACAGCACGGAAGTGCTGCGCCCCGCGAGCGGGCTGGTGACTGCGGTCGAGCCGGTGATGCGAGCCTGCTCGGGAACCTGGATAGCACATGGCAGCGGCTCGGCCGATCGCGAGAACGTCGACAAAAACGATCATCTGCAGGTGCCGCCAGGGAATCCTTCCTACACGCTGCGCCGCATTTGGCTGACGCGCGAACAGGAAAACGGTTACTACTACGGCTTCGCGAACGAAGGATTGTGGCCGCTATGCCATATCGCGCACGTGCGCCCGGTCTTTCGCGACGGCGACTGGGCTCAATACCGAGCGGTCAACGAACGCTTTGCCGACGCCGTGGTTGAGGAAGCGAAGACGCCCGATCCAGTCGTTCTTGTGCACGACTATCACCTTGCATTGGTGCCGAGGCTGATCCGGTCGCGGCTGCCACGCGCCACTGTCATCACCTTCTGGCATATTCCCTGGCCGAATTCCGAATCGTTCGGGATCTGCCCGTGGCGTAACGAGATACTCGACGGCCTGCTCGGCAGCACCATCGTCGGGTTTCACACGCGCTATCACTGCAACAACTTCCTGCAGACGGTCGACCGCTTTCTCGAAGCTCGCATCGACTATGAGGATTCAACGGTTTCGTTCGGTGGCCACTTGACGCAGATCGAGAGCTTCCCGATCTCGATCGCCTGGCCCGAAGCTTCAGCGGCCCGGCTTCCAGTGGATGAATGCCGGCAATTGATTCGCCAGCGCCTGAGCGTTCCAGCCGATCAGGTGCTGCTACTCGGACTCGATCGGCTTGACTACACAAAGGGGATCATCGAGCGGCTGCGCGCGGTCGAGCGTCTGTTCGAGATGCATCCGCAATGGATCGGACGTATAACCTTCGTTCAGATTGCGGCGCCAAGCCGATCATCGCTGGACGAGTATCAACGCTTCGAGAGCCAGGTGCGAATGCTCGCTGAGAGCATCAACCGCCGCTTTGGCAATGCTGCCTATCAACCGGTTGCGCTTTTGATTGAACATCACAACGCAGAGGCGGTCCAGGTCTATTACCGCGCGGCCGACGTCTGCGTGGTCACCAGTTTGCACGACGGGATGAACCTGGTCGCCAAGGAGTTCGTCGCGGCGCGCGACGATGACGCTGGCGTACTCGTCCTGAGCCAGTTTGCCGGCGCCGCGAGCGAGCTGCATGAGGCGCTGATCGTGAACCCTTATCACGTCGAGGAAGTCGCTGAGACGTTGAATCGAGCGCTCACCATGCCGGCGTCCGAACAGCGCGAGCGCATGACGGCGCTGCGCCAGTCCGTGCGGGAGTTCAACGTCTATCGTTGGGCGGGCCGCATGCTGCTCGAAGCGGCACGGTTCCGGCAACGCGAGCGCATTGCCGAGCGGATCGGCGAGGGAGTCGCGGAGCCGGCATGAGCCCTCAACACGGCCGCTCGAAAGAGGGCGCGGTCCCCGTGGGAGGGGCCGCGCGCAACGCGAGGGAGCAAATGAGCCCGCTTGGCGGGACGGCGCGCAGCGCCAAGGGTGCATCAACGATTCGGCCGCTGCTGTCCGCTGCCGGAGAGGCCGACCTTGCCACGCTCGCTACCGCGCGGTCGCTGTACGCGTTTGATTTCGACGGAACGCTCGCACCGATTGTCGCCTCGCCCGATCGGGCGCGAATCACGGCGCCCATGAGCCGTCTGCTGGTCGCGCTGGCGCGCCAGGCGCCGGTGGCGGTGATTTCGGGCCGCAGCCGTAGCGATCTGCGGATGCGTCTACCGAGTGATTTGTTGCACATTGTCGGCAATCACGGCAACGAAAGCGAAGCTGAGTTCGCCGACGAGTTGGAACAGCGCCGGCTGGTGGCGACATGGCGTCGCCAGTTGGAGACGCTGCTCAGCGGCGCGGCATCGCGCGGGATATTGATCGAAGACAAAGGCTTGTCGCTATCGCTCCATTACCGGCTAGCCGCCGATCGCGATCAGGCGCACTCAGCAGCTAGTAAGGCGATCGAGCAGCTGACGCCGGCTCCGCTGGTTATCGGCGGCAAAATGGTGATCAACCTGCTGCCGCAAACGGCGCGCACGAAGCTCGAAGCGTTGCAGGAGCTCGCCACGCGCGAACAGGCACGGCGGGTTCTTTTCGTCGGCGACGACGACACCGACGAACTCGTCTTCGAACGCGCGCCGCCCGAGTGGATCACCGTCCGCGTGGCTCACTGGAACGGCAGCCGCGCACGATACTTTCTGCATCAACAGTCCAACGTGACCGTGCTGCTCGATCTGTTGCTGCGCAATCTACGGCTGCGGGCTCGGCAAGCAGTGAAAGGGTAGGCGTGCTCGAAGCACTCCTTGCGTGAACACGACGCCTGATCGCGGCTAGCCAGCGAGCAACGATTCAACCTCAGGATGCCGCCGCACCCACGCGCTCACGAACGAGCACACCGGGAGCACGTCCAGCCCGTTTTGTTTTGCGTAATCGAAGGCGGCGCGCACCAGCATCGATGCAAAGCCACGCCGTTCGAGCTGCGGCGGCACTTCGGTGTGCACCAGCATCATCGTGTCGCCGTGCATGCGATAGTCGCAGCGGCATAGCAGGTTGTCGACAGTTGTCTCAAAACGCCTCGACGCAGCGTTGTGCCTGATCTCAATACTGGCGCTTCCGACCGACGAGCTCGCCATTGCAGCCTCCGAGGCGCAAGATTAGCGCCCGCGGCGGTGCGATGGTTGCAGGAGTCCCGGAATGTTGGTGCGCACCGTCGACGCATTGTCGATCGGACGTCGTGGTTGCGGCGCCGGACGCGGATGCTTCGGCTTGGCATGAGCCTCCGCCGTTCGCGCGGGTCCACCGTTCGACTTCGAAGAAGGCTGTTGACGGGGGGTCTGCGCAGCGGTGTTTTTGCGCTGCTGACCTTGCGACGAGCGGCGCGGAGTGGAAGGGTGCTGACGATCGCGTTGCCCGTAGTCCATTTTTCCCTTGGCCTCTTTGGCGCACGATCGGTTCGGCGCGCTCGTGCGGATTCGGCTCGAAGCCGGCGACGATCTCGCGCGGTACCTGGCGCCGAATCACTCTCTCGATATCGGTCAGCAGCGGCTTATCGTCGGCGCACACCAACGAGATTGCCTCGCCCGTTGCCCCGGCGCGGCCGGTACGCCCGATCCGATGCACGTAGTCCTCGGGCACATGCGGCAGATCGAAGTTGATAACGTGCGGCAGCTGTTCGATATCCAATCCTCGCGCAGCGATATCGGTGGCGACGAGTGCCTGTAACGCACCGCTCTTGAATTCGCTAAGCGCACGGGTGCGGGCGCCCTGACTCTTGTTGCCGTGAATCGCAAGTGCCGTGACGCCGTGCTTGTTCAGAAACTCCGCCAACCGGTTCGCCCCGTGCTTCGTGCGCGTGAATATCAGCAATTGAAACCAATTGTTGGTGGTGATCATGTGCGCAAGGAGTTCTGATTTGCGGCCGCGATCGACCAGCACGACTTTCTGCGTGGTCGCATCGACGGTGGAATTGCGCGCGGCCACCTGCACCATCGCGGGATTCCTTAACAAAGAGGCTGCGAGCGCGCGGATCTCGTCCGAAAAGGTGGCCGAAAACAGCAACGTTTGCCGAGTCTTCGGCAGCAGCGCGAAGACGCGCTTCATATCGGGCAAGAACCCCATGTCGAGCATGCGATCGGCTTCGTCGAGCACCAGCACCTCGACTTGCGATAAATCGACCGTGCGCTGACCGACGTGATCGAGTAGCCGCCCGGGTGTCGCCACGACGATGTCGACACCGCGCTTCAGCGCCGTGATCTGCGGGTTGATCGATACGCCTCCGTAGATGATCGCGGCGCTGGCTTTACTGTGCTTGCCGTAGTCGCGCACGCTCTCTCCGACCTGGGCCGCGAGCTCGCGCGTGGGTGTCAGGATCAGTACGCGAACCGGTTTGCGCGATTTGCCGGCGAGTGCGGGTCGCGTCGCTAACCCTTGCAAGATCGGCAAAACAAAGCCTGCCGTCTTGCCGGTGCCGGTTTGTGCGCCCGCGAGCAGGTCGCCGCCGGATAACACGGCCGGAATCGCCTGCTGTTGAATTGCGGTCGGCGTGGTGTAACCCAGTTCGGACACAGCGCGAACCAGTGCCTCGGACAAGCCGAGGGCTTCAAATGACGAATTCAAAATGGATCTCCTGAGCACGGCCTGGCGCGACACCATCGGCATCGCAGAACCGGTTCAGGCGAATGCGAACACTACAAAAAGTTCGAGGGAGCTTTGGTCTAGCAACAACCACAACCGCGAGGGGAGGGTGCGAACCGGAACACACAGCACCACAATCCGAAGCGGATGATACATGCGTTGCGGTAATCTCGCCGCTCGCCGTAGTCCTCATTGCTCCCTCCTAATTTGCACTTAATTCGGCAGATTCAATGGCTCAGTACGTCTATTCGATGATCCGCGTGGGCAAAGTCGTCCCGCCAAAGCGCGAGATTCTGAAGAATATTTCCCTCAGTTTTTTCCCCGGCGCGAAGATCGGAGTGTTGGGTTTGAACGGCTCTGGCAAATCGACGTTGCTGCGAATCATGGCGGGCCTCGATCATGAAATCGAAGGCGATGCCGTGCCGATGCCGGGCATCAAGATCGGATATTTGCCGCAAGAGCCGCTGCTCGACGCCACGAGCACCGTTAAGCAGGAGGTCGAAGCCGGACTCGGTGAATCGCTGCAGGCGAAGCAAAAACTCGAAGAGATTTACGCCGCGTACGCGGAGCCCGACGCTGATTTCGATCAGTTGGCGGCTGAGCAAGCCAAGTACGAAGCAATTCTGGCGACGACAGGCCAGGACACTGAGCATCAAATGGAAATCGCGGCCGACGCTCTGCGCTTGCCACCATGGGACGCGGTCCTTGGCACGCTATCGGGCGGCGAAAAGCGGCGGGTCGCGTTGTGCAAGCTGTTGCTTTCGAAGCCTGACATGCTGCTGCTCGACGAACCGACCAACCATTTGGATGCCGAAAGCGTTGATTGGCTCGAGCAGTTTCTACTGCGCTTTTCAGGTACGGTCGTGGCGGTCACGCATGATCGCTACTTTCTCGACAACGCCGCTGAGTGGATTCTCGAGCTCGATCGCGGGCGCGGGATTCCTTACAAAGGCAACTACAGCGCGTGGCTCCAACAGAAGGAGGAGCGCCTCGAGCGTGAATCCAAGCAGGAAGACGCGCGCGTCAAGACGATGAAGTCCGAGCTCGAATGGGTGCGGCAAAACGCGAAGGGCAGGCAGGCCAAGAGCAAGGCGCGTCTGGCACGGTTCGACGAGCTATCCTCGTACGAGCATCAGACGCGCAACGAAACGCAGGAAATTTTCATCCCGGTCGCCGAGCGGTTGGGCGACAAGGTGATCGAGTTCGACGGCGTGTCCAAAGGCTACGGGGACCGCGTGCTGATCGATAACCTCACCCTCAGCGTGCCGGCGGGTGCGATCGTCGGCATCATCGGACCCAACGGTGCGGGCAAGTCGACGCTGTTTCGCATGATCACCGGCAAGGAAAAGCCCGATGCCGGCGAGATCGTTATCGGCCCGACCGTGCGCATGGCGTCGGTCGATCAGTTCCGCGACGCGCTGCCGAACGACAAGAGTGTGTGGGATGCCGTTTCCGGCGGGCTCGACGTCATCAACGTCGGCAAGTTCGAGATGGGCTCGCGTGCTTATCTTGGGCGGTTCAATTTCAAGGGCGGCGATCAGCAGAAGATCGTCGGCAACCTGTCCGGAGGAGAACGCGGTCGCTTGCATCTGGCGAAGACGCTTCTGGCCGGCGGCAATGTGCTGCTCCTTGACGAGCCGTCGAACGACCTCGATGTCGAAACCCTGCGTGCGCTGGAAGAAGCGCTGCTCGAATTCGCCGGCACGGTGCTGGTGATTTCGCACGATCGATGGTTCCTTGACCGCATTGCCACGCACATCCTGGCGGCGGAGGATGATTCGCAGTGGACTTTCTTCAACGGCAACTACCAGGAATACGAAGCGGACAAGAAGCAGCGTCTGGGAGAAGAGGGCGCACGGCCGCATCGTCCGCGCTATAAGCCGCTGGCAAGGCGGTGATCGGTGAGGACAGAGCAGTGAATGCGGCGGTGCAATCGAAGGCAGGACACAACTGGTGGACGCTGACGCTGATCGCGGCTGCGATCCTGATGGTGACGATGGGCGCGCGGCAGTCGCTGGGCCTTTTCGTTTCGCCGCTGAACACGTCGACCGGCCTTGGCATTGTCACGATCAGCTTCGCGATGGCGGTCGCCCAGTTTGTGTGGGGAGCCGTGCAACCGATCGCAGGCGCAATGGCCGATCGCTACGGCCCGGCCCGCGTGCTGGCGGGCGGCTTGATCGTGCTGGCGATCGGCAGCGCGTTGACGCCGTTCATGACAAGCGGGTTCGGCCTGGTGTTTGCGATCGGCATTCTGTCGGCGGCCGGGGCAGGAGGTGCAAGCTTTTCGGTGCTGATCGGAGCGGCCTCGCAACACGTACCCGCGAACAAGCGCGGCACGGCGTCGGGCGTAATCAATGCCGGCGGTTCGTTCGGTCAGTTCGTGTTTGCGCCGCTGCTGCAGAAACTGATCAGCTTGTTCGGCTGGGCCGGCGCAATGTGGTCGCTCGCCGTGTTGACACTGACCGCGCTGCCGTTAACTCGGCTGCTCCGTCGCTCGCCCGATGCAGCGGCAGCGCATGCAGCCTCCGCGCCTGACGGCGGGCTCAAGCGCGCGGTTCGCGATGCATTGCATGACCGCAGCTACTTGTTGCTGCACGCGGGGTTTTTCACCTGCGGCTTTCACATTGCATTTTTGGTGACTCATCTTCCGGGCGAAGTCGACCTGTGCGGTTTGTCGGCGACGGTCGCGAGCTGGTCGCTGGCGCTGATTGGCTTGGCCAACATCGCGGGCAGCCTGATCGCCGGCCAGTGGGTCAACCGTTACCGCAGCAAGTACATCCTGTTCTGGATGTATCTGTCGCGCACGGTGCTGATTCTGATTTACCTGGCGGCGCCGAAAACGGCGATGACGTTCTACATTTTCGCGATCGGGCTCGGCCTGACGTGGCTGGCGACCGTTCCGCCGACCGCCGGCGTGGTCGGCAAACTGTTTGGCGTGCGCTACCTCGCGACGCTCTTCGGGCTGACGCTGCTAACGCATCAAATCGGCGCCTTTTTCGGCGCGTATTTGGGCGGCATCGCGGTCGATCGCACCGGCAGTTACCTTTGGATGTGGTACGCCGACGCGCTGCTCGCGCTCGCCGCAGCGTTGGTCAATCTTCCGATCCGCGAACCGAAGATTGAACGGCACGTCGCGGCAGCTTGATTGCCGGTCACTCGTCGTCTTCTACCTTGCCTTTCGACTTGTACTCGGTCGCCAATTGTTGCTGCAGATTCGGCGGTGCTTGCTCGTAGTGCGACAGCGACATCGTCCACGCGCCACGTCCCTGCGTCATCGACTTCAATCGAGCCGAGTAACCTTCGAGTTCCGCCAGCGGTACCTGACCCTCGACGATCATCGCGCCCGCATACCCGCGGGTGCCGGTGATCTGCCCGCGGCGCGACGACAAGATCGCCGGTGATATCGCCGATGTGCGATTCGGGCGCTTCGATCTCCGCGTTAACGATCGGCTCGAGCACGATCGGCCGCGCCTTGTTCAGCGCGTCGAGGAACGCTTTGCGCCCTGCGGAAACAAATGCAATCTCTTTTGAGTCGACCGGGTGATGCTTGCCGTCGTAGACAGTGACCCGCAGATCCTGCATCGGGTATCCGGCGACAGGTCCCGACGTGAGAACCGATTCGACGCCCTTTTGCACCGCCGGGATGAACTGGTAGGGAATCACGCCACCCTTGACCTGATCGACAAACTCGAAACCCGCGCCGCGCGCCAACGGCTCGACCCGCAGAAACACCTCGCCGAATTGCCCGGCACCACCCGTCTGCTTCTTGTGCCGTGCGTGGCCTTCAGCCGGCGCGCCGATCGTTTCGCGGTACGGCACGCGCGGCGGTCGCGTCTGCACCTCGATCTTGTACTGCGACGACATGCGCTCGAGCGCAGAGCGCAGATGCAACTCGCCTAATCCGCGCAGCACCGTTTCGTTCAGCGTCACATCGTGCTCGACGACCAGAGTCGGGTCTTCAGCCATCATCTTGTGCAGCACCTCGGAGATACGCTGCTCGTCGCCGCGCCGTTTTGGCTGGATCGCAAGCCCGCTCATCGGCGTCGGAAATTCGAGCGGCCGCATATGGATCTGATCTTCGTCGTGCGAATCGTGCAGCACGCAGTCGAAGTCGATCTCGTCGATTTTCGCGACGGCGGCGATATCGCCCGGGTAGGCGTGCGGCACTTCAACCGTTTTCGAACCTTGCAGCATCAGCAAATGCCCGACCTTGAACGGTTTGCGCCCACTGCCGATATAAAGCTGCGTGTCCTTCGTGACCGTGCCCTGATGCACGCGAAAAACACCCAGCTTGCCAACGTAAGGATCGACTACGACCTTGAACACGTGCGCGAGCACGTGTTTCTTCGCATCGGGTTCGGATCGGAACTCGTTGGCTCCCTTGCCGTCCACTAATTCGCCTTTAAAGAATAGTGGAGGGTTGCCTTCGGCCGGGTTGGGCAGTAGTAGATCGAAGATTTTCAGCAATTCATCGATACCCGCGCCATTCTTCGACGAAACGAAGCACACCGGAATCAAGTGCCCTTCGCGCAGTGCCTTCTCGAACGGCTCGTGCAATTCGTTCGCCTCGATTTCCTGCCCCTGCTCCAGGTAGCGCGCCATCAATTCTTCATCGACCTCGATCACCTGATCGATCAGCGCCTGATGCGCCTCGGCCACCGACGAGAAATCGGCATCGCCGGAAGGATTGAAGAAGCAATCGACGACCTTGGTGCCGTTCGCCGCAGGCAGGTTGATCGGCAGAACTTCCTTGCCGAACGTGTTGCGCAGATCGGCCAGCACTTGCGGCAGATCGACGTTTTCGGCGTCGATCCGGTTAACGATGATCAGGCGGCACAGCTTGCGTTTGGCCGCCCAGTCCATCATGCGCGACGTGATCATCTCGATGCCGGTGGCTGCATTGACGACGATCGCTGCCGTCTCAACCGCATCGAGCGCGCCAATCGCCTGGCCGATAAAGTCGGGAAAGCCCGGTGTGTCGAGCAGGTGCACTCGCACCTTCGGCAGATCCAGATGCAATGCCGACGTGCGCAGCGAGTGCTGAAAACTTTTTTCGAGCGGGTCGAAGTCGCTGACTGTGGTGCCCTTTTCGATGCTGCCGACCGCCTGAATCGCTCCAGCCTTGGCGAGCAACGCCTCGGCAAGCGTCGTCTTACCTGCACCGCCGTGGCCGAGTAGGGCCACGGTCCTGATGTTCTCCGTTGTGTAAGTCATCTGCTCCTCTTCAATGTCTTTGGGGGCTATTTGGCTATGCTACCCGCGCTGCGCGACCAGGGACGTGGACAAGGAAAAACGCGATGCCCGCGAATCGAGACAAATTGAAACAACTTGCCGGCTGGATCGATCCTTATCGGGTGACCGACGGCGCAAAGTTTCGTCTGAAGAAAATCGATCCATCGGACACGCGCGGACTGAAGGCCGACAAGAGCGAGGCAGCGCAACGTCTGTCGGTGGGTGTGCAATGGCTGGCCGGGGAGCAGGACAAGCTGTATGCGCAGGACCGGCGCTCGCTGTTACTGATTTTTCAGGCGATGGACGCGGCCGGCAAGGACAGCACCATCAAGCACGTGATGAGCGGCGTGAATCCGCAGGGCGTGCAGGTCGTTTCTTTCAAGCAGCCGTCGCCCGAGGAGCTGGATCACGACTGGATGTGGCGATGTTACCGGCACCTTCCCGAGCGCGGCCGCATCGGTATTTTCAATCGGTCGTATTACGAAGAAGTGCTGGTGGTACGAGTGCACCAGGAGATCCTGCGCGCGCAGAAGCTGCCGCCGGAGTGCATCGGAAAAAATATTTTCGATCAACGGCTGCGCGATATCGCGGCGATCGAAGACTATCTGGTCCGTAACGGCACGTCGGTGCTGAAGTTTTTTCTGCACGTCTCGCGCAAGGAGCAGAAGAAACGTTTCCTGGAACGGCTGGATGAGCCTTCAAAAAACTGGAAGTTCTCGGCGGCAGACGTCAAGGAACGCGCCCACTGGAACGAGTACATGAACGCCTACGAGGCTGCCATCCGCGCGACCGCAACTCCGCGCGCGCCGTGGTTCGTCGTGCCGGCGGACAACAAATGGTTTACGCGCCTGGTCGTGGTCGGCGCGATCGTCGAGGCGCTCGAAAAGATGCAGCTCAAGTATCCGACGATCAACGAAACCCAGCGCGCCGAGCTTGAGCGCGCGCGAGCGTTGCTGCTGAACGAAAGAAAATAGCCGCGGCCTAGATACCTCCGATGCACACGTATTTGGTGACGAGGTACTCCTCGATACCGTACTTCGACCCTTCGCGTCCGAAGCCCGACTGCTTGATGCCACCGAACGGCGAGACTTCGTTCGACATCAGTCCGGTGTTGACCGCGACCATGCCGTATTCGAGCGCTTCGGCGACACGAAACACGCGCGCTACGTCGCGCGAATAAAAATACGCTGCGAGTCCGAACTCGCTCGCATTGGCGGCGGCAATCGCCTGGTCGTCCCGCGAAAATCTGAACACCGGTGCGACTGGACCAAAAGTTTCTTCACGCGTCAGCAACATCTTGTCGGTGACGTCGGCCAATACGGTCGGCTGATAGAACGTGCCGCCGAGCGCGTGGCGTTCACCGCCGGTAACAACACTCGCGCCGTGCTTCGTCGCGTCGGCCACGTGCTGCTCGACTTTCTTTCAGCGCGTTGGCATCGATCAGCGGACCTTGCTGCACGCCGGCTTCAAAGCCTGAACCCACTTTCAGCTGCGCTGCTTTCGCCGCCAGTTTCTGCACGAACTCGTCATAGACTTTTTCGTGGACATAGAAGCGATTGGTGCAGACGCACGTCTGGCCGGCATTGCGGTATTTCGACACTACTGCGCCTTCAACCGCGGCATCGACCGCGGCGTCATCGAACACGATAAACGGCGCGTTACCGCCCAGTTCGAGCGAAAGCTTTTTCAAGGTCGGCGCGCTCTGCTGCATCAGGATGCGCCCGACCGCGGTCGAGCCGGTAAACGACAACTTGCGCACGACGTCCGACTCGCACAGCGTCTTGCCGACTGCGATCGAGTTCGATTCGTCGGCCGGGACTACGTTGAAGACACCCGGTGGCAAACCTGCGCGTTGGGCGAGCTCGGCTAGCGCGAGCGCGCACAGCGGCGTCTGTTCAGCCGGCTTGACGACGACGGTGCATCCCGCCGCGATCGCGGGCGCAACTTTGCGCGTGATCATCGCAATCGGAAAATTCCACGGCGTGATCGCGGCCACGACACCGATCGGCTCTTTCCAGACCAGCAGGCGCTTGTCCTCCGCCGGCGTCGGGATCGTGTCGCCGTAAACGCGCTTGGCTTCTTCTGCGAACCATTCGATGAACGACGCGCCATACGTGATCTCGCCGCGGCTCTCGGTCATCGGCTTGCCTTGCTCGGCTGTCATCAGCTTCGCCAGGTCTTCCTGGTGCGCGACGATCAACTCGAACCAGCGCCGCATCGCGGCTGCGCGCTCCTTGGCCGTCTTTGCGCGCCAGCCCGGCAAGGCGTGCTGCGCGGCGTCGATCGCCCGCTGCGCCTCCGGTGCCTTGCAATTCGCCACCTTGGCGATCTCGACGCCGTCGGCCGGGTTGAGCACTGCGAAGCGCGCGCGCGACGTTGCCGGCTTCCACTCGCCGGCGATGAAGGCATCGGTCTTCAGCAACGCACCGTCGGTTAACGACGGCAACCCCACTTTCTGCAACATATGAATCTCCCGCCAATCACCTGTCAGGTGCCAAGAATACTGCCGTCGACGGCTAGGCTCTAAACTTCGGCGTCGTGAAGTTCGATCAACTTCCTTCCGCATTGCAGGCGTGGTTGCGCACGATGCAGGAGCGCAGCTTTACGCGCGACGCGGTGCTGCAAGCTTTGCTCAGCGCCAAGTACGACCCGCACTACGCGGGCACCGTGGTCGATGCTGCGTGGCGCGAGTTGCCGACGCCAAGTGTGCCGCCTTCGCCGGTCGCAGCGGCGCCTGCGGCGCTCGGCGGCGACGCTGCCACTGCTGTCGGCGCGGTGAGTCAGCCGTCGCGACCCTTCAGCACCGAACTGGCCGAGATGCCGAACAGCCTCGAGACGCCTGATCGCGCGGTCGAGATGCTGTTCGTGATCGAGTCGCCTCGCGTCGTTCTCTTCGGCAATCTGCTGTCCGACGAGGAGTGCGATCTACTGGTCAGCCTGTCGCGCGACAAGCTGCAGCGCTCAAGCGTTGTGAACGCGAGCACCGGCGCCTACGACATTCATCCGCACCGAACTAGTTCCGGGACGTACTTCAAGCGCGGTGAAAATGAGTTGCTGCAGACAATCGAACGGCGTATTTCAGACCTGGTGGATTGCCCGCTCGAACACGGCGAGCCGATTCAAGTACTGCATTACGAACCCGGCGGCGAGTACAAACCGCACTACGATTACTTCGACCCGGCACATCCGGGCAATCGAGAGGTGCTTGCGCAGGGCGGGCAGCGGATTGCAACGTTGATCATGTATCTGAACGACGTGACGCGCGGCGGGTCGACCGTATTTCCCGAGATCGGACTTGACGTGCTGCCGCGCAAAGGTCACGCGGTGTACTTCGCTTATTGCGATGATGCCGGCGTGCTCGATGTGCGTACGCTGCACGGCGGCAGCCCGGTTCAAAGCGGAGAGAAATGGATCGCCACCAAGTGGTTTCGTCAGCAGCCGTACGTGGGTTCCGGTGCGTGACCTGTTGGTGCCAGCGGGGCGAAAAAAAACCGCGGCAAGCCGCGGTTTTAGTTTGATGCTCTGAAACTACGTTGGCCGGATTTGCGAGGCCTGCGGGCCTTTGGGACCCTGCTTGACTACGAACTCGACCTGCTGATTTTCGGTCAATGTCTTGAAGCCGCTACCGACGATCTCGCTGTAATGCGCGAACAGATCGGCGCCGCCGCCGTCCGGGGTAATGAAGCCAAAACCCTTGGACTCGTTGAACCACTTAACTTTGCCACTAGCCATTTTGATTACGTTCCTAAAAAATTGCGCGCGCGTCGACATGACGCTCCACGCATGCAAGCGGATCAAGCAACGTAACCGGGGGAACTGCCAAGACCATCAAGGCAACTACAGCTAGCGATGACGTAAGACGAGTCGGAGGGGTACTGGACTTGAAGCGAATGCGGCGAAGAGCCTACTCGAAACGTGAGTGTTTGTCGAGCGCCGCAGCGAGCTCTTTTGGGAAGCGTTGGTAGGTCGTGGCAGGCTCGAACTGCCGACCAACGGATTAAAAGTCCGCTGCTCTACCGACTGAGCTAACGACCCCCGAATGCAGAGCAAAACATTATGCCGGAGCGCTTGATCGCGGGCAAACCGCGGGCGTGGTCGGACGCGCCGTTCAGCATGACTCGGTTGTTATGCTCGCTCGGTTGGTGCGCTGGGGTGTGCCGCATACCGCTAGAAATCGGTTGACTTTTTGTACTGTATGTATTTACAGTGCGCTGTAATTATTTACAGCAGCAGCATAGTCAACTGAATAGTAGCGGAGGCGGCGATGGACGATGGAAGGAGTCTTTTAGTGTCGGACAGCAAGGAGCGGCAAAAGGCGTTGGCCGCCGCATTGGCGCAGATCGAGAAGCAGTTCGGCAAGGGTTCGATCATGCGCATGGCCGACGGTGAAGTCGCCGACGACATCGAAGTCGTATCGACCGGTTCGCTCGGGCTCGATATCGCGCTTGGTATCGGCGGCCTGCCGCGAGGCCGGGTGATCGAGGTCTACGGGCCGGAGTCGTCGGGCAAGACGACTTTGACGCTGCAAGTCATCGCCGAGATGCAGAAAATCGGCGGCACCTGCGCGTTTATCGACGCCGAGCACGCACTCGATGTTCAGTACGCGCAGAAGCTCGGCGTCAATCTGCAGGAGTTGCTGATTTCGCAGCCGGACACCGGCGAGCAGGCGCTGGAAATCACCGATGCGCTGGTGCGTTCAGGCTCGGTCGATCTAATCGTCATCGACTCGGTCGCTGCACTCACGCCGAAGGCGGAAATCGAAGGCGAGATGGGTGATTCGCTGCCTGGTCTGCAGGCGCGGCTGATGTCGCAGGCTTTGCGCAAGCTGACTGCCAACATCAATCGCACCAATTGCATGGTGGTCTTCATCAATCAGATCCGCATGAAGATCGGCGTGATGTTCGGTAGTCCCGAAACCACGACGGGCGGCAATGCGCTGAAGTTTTACGCGTCGGTACGGCTCGACATTCGCAGGATCGGATCGATCAAAAAGGGCGACGAAGTGATCGGTTCGGAGACCAAGGTCAAGGTGGTCAAGAACAAGGTGGCGCCACCATTCAAGCAAGCCAACTTCGACATTCTTTACGGCGAAGGCATTTCGCGTCATGGCGAAATCGTCGATCTCGGTGCCGAGCTCAACATCGTCGAAAAGTCCGGCGCCTGGTACAGCTACAACGGTGATCGCATCGGTCAGGGCAAGGACAATGCGCGCGAGTTTTTGCGCGCTCACCCGGAAATGGCGCTCGAGATCGAAAACCGGATTCGCGAGAACAAAGGTGTCGCTGTGCGAGTGTTGCCGTCGCGGCGGAGTGATCCAGGATACGAAAGCCGAACGTCAACGTCACAAGCCGTCGAAGAGCCTACTGAGCCGCGCGATCGCGCTGCTGGCTCGGCGCGACCATAGCCGCGCGGAGCTTTCTCGCAAGCTCGCGCGGCATATCGGCGAGGATGAAGATCCCTCTGAACTCGGCCGAGTGCTCGACGAGCTCGGCCGCAATGGGTTGCTATCCGACGAGCGCTTTGCCGGTGCGGTGGCACGCAGCCGCTCGCAACGCTTCGGCGACGCCCGCATTCGCTATGACCTGCGGCGTTTCGGCATAGCGGACGATCTCAGCGCGGCTGCGCTTGCCAAGCTGGGCGGCAGCGAAGCAGCGCGCGCTCGCGAAGTGAGTTCCAAGCGGTTTCCGGGCTTACCCACGACAGCTGCAGAGCGCGCGAAACGGGCTCGGTTCCTACAGTCACGCGGCTTTTCACTCGACTCCATTTATCAAGTCTTGCGCGGCCGCATCGACGTTGAATAATCGCTGCCGTTGCGGCGGACGGCAACCCCGTCGGCAATGACTGGCCTGTGTTAGATTCTTCGAACGGGCCGCGCCCACTCTCTGTAAGAGGCGCGGCCCGTTGTCGTTCCCCCAGCATGCCCAACCGCCGCCACGTGCACACGCGCTCGATTAAGGTCGAGGCCTACGCACGCGATGACGGCCTGTGGGATATTGAAGCAGTTCTGACCGATACCAAGGCGCGCGACTTCGTTCTAGCGACCGGCATCAGGCCGGTGGGTGAACCGGTGCACGACCTCGTGTTGACGGTGACGATCGATACGCAGCTCAACATCGTTGCCGCGGAAGCGCGTTCGCGCTCCGTTCCCTACCCGGGCCAGTGCGAAGCGATCGAGCCCGATTATTCGAAGCTGGTCGGGCTCAATCTGCTGCAGAATTTCCGCAAGCTTGCCCTTGCGCGGCTGGGAGGTATCAACGGCTGTACGCACTTGACGGAACTCGCTGGCGTGCTGCCGACGGCCGCGGTGCAGGCGTTCGCCGGAGAAGTGTTCAGAACGCACGAGAGTGCGCGTCAAAGCGAAGAGATCAAACCGTGGCAACTCGATCGTTGTCACGCGTTGCGGACCGACGGCCCCGCGGTCGCTCAGTTCTATCCGCGCTGGTATCGGCGATGAAGATCCACGAATATCAAGGCAAGGAAATCTTTCGCCGTTTCGGGATGCCGGTGCCGCGCGGCATGGCCGTGTTCAGCGTCGAAGAAGCGGTGGATGCTGCACGCGATCTGGGCGGGCCAGTGTGGGTCGTCAAAGCGCAGATTCATGCCGGCGGCCGCGGCAAGGGAGGCGGTGTCAAGCTCGCGCGCTCGATCGAAGAAGTCCGCGCACGCGCCTCAGAAATTCTCGGCATGCAGCTGGTCACGCATCAGACCGGACCGGCCGGTCAGAAAGTCCGCCGGCTGCTGATCGAAGAGGGCGCTGACATCAAGAAGGAGTTCTACGTCGGCATGGTCGTCGACCGCGCGACCCAGCAAGTCACGTTGATTGCAAGCTCGGAGGGCGGGGTCAACATCGAGGAAGTGGCCGCGAATACGCCGGAGAAGATTCACAAAGTGCACATCGAGCAGTCGCTCGGATTGAGCGACCGCGATGCCGACGACATCTCAATCAAGATCGGCATACCGCCCGCTAGCGTTCCCGCCGCGCGCGCAATTTTCCAGGCGCTCTACAAAGCGTTCTGGGAAACCGACGCGTCATTGGCGGAAATCAATCCTCTGATCCTGACCGGCAACGGCCAGCTGATCGTGCTCGATTCGAAGATGAACTTCGATTCGAATGCGCTGTTCCGGCACCCGGACATCGTGGCATTGCGCGACCTGGACGAGGAAGATCCGGTCGAAATCGAAGCATCCAAGTTTGATCTGTCGTACATACAACTTGACGGCAACATCGGCTGTCTGGTCAACGGTGCCGGTCTTGCGATGGCAACGATGGACGCAATCAAGCTTTTTGGCGGCGAGCCCGCCAATTTTCTCGATGTCGGCGGCGGCGCGACGCCGCAGAAAGTGACCGAGGCGTTCAAGCTGATGCTTCGCAACCCGAACTTGAGAGCAATCCTGGTCAATATCTTCGGCGGCATCATGCGTTGCGACGTTATCGCTGAGGGTGTCATCGCCGCGTCGCGCGCGCTGCAGCTCAAAGTTCCGCTGGTCGTGCGCATGAAGGGCACCAACGAGCAACTGGGCAAGAAAATGCTCGCGGAGTCCGGATTGCCAATCATCTCGGCTGACACGATGGCGGAAGCCGCACAAAAGGTAGTGGCCGCGGCGGCAGGTCAGAAGCAATGAGCATCCTGATCGACAAAAACACGCGCGTCGTCACGCAAGGCATCACTGGCAAGACCGGCCAATTTCACACGCGAGTGTGCCGTGAATATGCAAACGGCAGCGCGTGCTTCGTTGCGGGCGTCAATCCAAAGCGGGCCGGCGAAAATTTCGAGGGTGTTCCGATCTTCGGCACCGTCATGGAAGCGAAGCAGCAGACCGGCGCCAACGTTTCGGTGATCTACGTTCCACCGGCGGGCGCTGCGGACGCGATCTGGGAAGCGGTCGACGCCGATCTCGACCTCGTTATCTGCATCACCGAAGGCATTCCCGTGCGCGATATGGTCGTAGTGCGCGATCAGATGCGTAAGCACGCCAAACGCGCGCTGCTGCTTGGTCCGAATTGCCCGGGCACGATCACGCCCGACGAATTGAAGATCGGCATCATGCCGGGCCACATTCACCGCAAGGGCCGTATCGGCGTCGTCTCGCGTTCCGGCACCCTGACGTACGAGGCAGTGGGACAACTGACCGAGCTGGGACTGGGGCAGTCGAGCGCTGTTGGGATCGGAGGTGATCCAGTCAATGGCCTGAAGCACATCGACGTACTGAAGCTCTTCAACGAAGACGATGAAACCGATGCGGTCGTGATGATCGGCGAGATCGGCGGCAACGACGAAGAAGTGGCGGCGTTCTGGGTTCGCGATCACATGAGAAAGCCGGTGGTGGGATTCATTGCTGGCGTGACCGCGCCGCCCGGCAAACGAATGGGTCACGCCGGCGCGATCATCTCGGGCGGCATGGGCACGGCGCAGCAAAAACTGGAAACGTTGGAACAATGCGGAATCCGCACGACAAAGAATCCGTCAGAGATCGGCAAGTTGCTGCAAAGCGTGTTGACTTGAGGTGGCGCATGAAAATTGCGCCATGACCCGCGTTTAGAGCCTCTCAAAGACCGGGAGATCGCCTATGGAATGGCTGTCGGATCCGCAGGCATGGATTGCGCTCTTCACACTCACGGCGCTGGAAATCGTCCTCGGAGTCGACAACATCATCTTCATTACGATCTTGGTCGGTCGACTGCCTGAAGCGCAGCGGCAGCGGGCGCGAGTGCTCGGGCTCGGATTTGCGATGTTCACGCGCATTGCGCTCCTGCTGTCGCTGGCGTGGATGATGACGCTCACCGAACCACTGTTTTCCGTCCCGGTACTGGGCAAGGAGATCGCCGGTCGCGATCTGATACTGATCGGCGGCGGGCTTTTCCTCCTGTGGAAGAGCGTCCACGAGATACACAACTCGCTCGAAGGAGAGGCGGACGAACACGCGACCGCCGCCGTGCGCGCGAGCTTCGCCGCTGTCATCATCCAGATTGCGATCATAGACATCGTGTTCTCGCTCGATTCCGTCATCACCGCGGTCGGCATGGTCGATCAGGTTCCGATCATGGTGCTCGCTATCGTCATCGCGGTCGTGGTCATGATGTTCGCGGCGAAGCCGATCGGCGAGTTCGTCGACCGCCACCCCACGGTGAAGATGCTCGCGCTGAGTTTTCTGGTTCTGGTCGGTATGGCGCTGGTCGCCGAAGGCTGGGACTACCACATACCGAGGGGCTATATCTACTTCGCGATGGCGTTCTCGGTCGGCGTCGAGATGCTCAACATCCGCGTACGCGCGCGCCGGCAGGACGCGATCAAGCTGCGCAAATACCCACCCCGCTGAACCGGCCAAGGGGGCCGCAGAATTCGCTAGAAGAACAAAAGGAAATCCATGGAACCGATGCAATGGCTGACGCTGATCGTGTTTGGTCTGACGATCCTCGTCGTGATCACGAATGTCATCGACAGCACGCTCGCCGCTCTGCTCGGTGTCGCGCTGATGTGCTGGCTCGGCATCATGACCGAGAAGGACGCGTTCAACTACGTCGACTGGAACGTGATGGCGATCCTGGTCGGCATCTGGATCATCGCCGGCTACTTCGGCAAGACCGGCGTGCCGAGCTGGCTTTCGATACAGGCGCTGAAGCTCTCGGGCGGGCGTCCGGGCCTGCTGGTCATCATCCTGACGTTCCTCGCGGGCTTTATCTCGATGTTCGTCGACAACGTGGTGACCATCCTGATGATGGCGCCGGTGGCGCTGCCGCTGACGCGGGCGCTCAAGCTACCTTCAGTGCCGGTGATCTTGATGATCGGCTTCGGCGCGAATTTCATGGGCACGGCGCTGATCATCGGCGACCTGCCGCCGCAGATGTTGCACAGCGTGGCCGGCGCTGAATTCTTCGACTTCATCTGGCAATACGGCCGTCCTTCGTCGTTTCCGATCCTGATGACGACGTTCCTGATCACGCTGACTGCGATGTGGTACTACGGTTTTCGCGGGCACAAGCGCGTGACCGACATGAGCACGCTTGGCGTCGAGGCGCGCATCGAAAACCCGCTGTTCGCCACCGTGGTCGTCGGTTGGTTTCTCGGCACCGTGATCGCCATGTCGATGCGCGAGCACATCGGTGTGCAGCTCGGTTTCATCGCCCTTACCGGTGCGGTGTCGCTCGTCCTGGTGCTGGCGCTGCTGGGTGATCGCGTCAAGGCGCCGAACTTCGAGCACGCCCTGCAAGAGCTCGACTGGCGCGCGATCTTTTTCTATATCGCGCTTTTCGCGCTCGTCGGCGGGCTCGAGAAGAGCCACATTCTGGACAAGCTTGCTGATGCCCTGAGGCCGATCTTTGCCCAGAACTATGCGCTGGGCGCGACGTTGCTCTACTGGGTCACCGTGCCGATCGTCGGTCTCGTCGAGCACGACGCCTACATCCTCACCTTCCTCTACACGATCAAGGACTTGGCGCAGAGTGGAATCGAACCTTGGCCGTTGTATTGGATGCTGCTGTGGTCCGGTACGCTAGGCAGCAACCTCACCGTCGCCGGTGCGCCGGCACTGTACGTGGCGCTGACGCTCGGAGAGAAAGAAGAAGGCCGCAAAGTCTCGTTGCGGGAGTTTCTTGCCTGGAGCATACCGTTCACACTGGTCGCGGCCGTTGTCTGCTATGTCTTGGGCATGCTGATCTGGGTGCTCCCTTACACGAACTGAAATCGAACGTCATGTACAAAAACATCCTGATTCCCACAGACGGGTCACCGCTCTCGCGCAAGGCGGCCGCGAATGGCACGAAGCTCGCCAACCTCGTAGGCGCCAAAGTGACTGGCTTCTACGCTGCTCCGCCGGCGACACCGCTCGAGCACGCCCGTGACATCGAGGAAGCGGCAGCTGAGTATCTGTCGGTGATCGACGAGGCGGCGAAGGCGGCTGGCGTGCCCTGCGAAACGGTGAGTGTGACTAACGATTTTCCCGCCGATGCCATTATTGCGGCGGCAAAGAAGCATGGATGCGACTTAATTTTCATTGCATCGCACGGCCGCCACGGTTTCAGGGACTCGATGCTCGGCACCCAGACCCAGAAGGTGCTCGCGCAGTCCCCTGTCCCGGTTCTGGTGGACCGCTAGGAAGGCATGAGCTTCTCACTCGACTTCGCGCTGAAAACCCACCCGGGGCTGGTGCGTCCGTTGAACGAAGACGCGATCGGCGCCGATCCCTCGTGCGGCTTGTTCGTGCTGGCTGACGGGTTGGGCGGCTACAACGCCGGTGAAGTGGCAAGCGTGATGGCGATCAGCTCGGTGCTGGAACGCCTTACATCCTCCATCGACAAATTCGACGAGGACGACGGTGCCTTCACGCCCGACGAGGCGATCTACGACACCGTCACCGACATCAACGCCAGCATCTACAACGCGGCGCTGAACAGCACGGCGTTCGAAGGCATGGCGACCACGCTGGTGATCGGCTGGTTCCTCGGCGGCCGGCTGTGGGTGGCTCACACCGGAGACTCGCGGCTGTACCGCTATCGCGACTCGATGCTCGAACAGTTGACGCGCGACCACTCGTTTTCGCAGGAGCTGCTGGACGCAGGCATGGTCACCGAGGAAGAAGCGCGCTCTCTGCCGGCCAAGAATCTGGTCACGCGCGCGCTCGGTGCCGGTGCGGACATCGAGCCCGAGATCCACAACGTCGACGTGCTGGCCGGCGACATCATTCTGCTGTGCTCGGACGGCTTGACCGAAATGGTCGGCAGCTATGAAATCGAGGGGCTGCTGTCGATCAACGAGGAAGATATGCACGAAACCGCACGACGGCTGGTCGATCTGGCCAACGAATCGGGCGGTCGCGACAATATCTCTGTGATCGTGGTTCGAGTATCGTCCGTGGGAGAAATGCAGGTGTCTGCGGCGGCGGCGATCGAAGTCACCGAGGGCGAGCTGGTCAATGGCGAGCTCGTGCCGGCCTAGTGCTCCCGCGTATCGTCAAAGTAAGCCGTTGATTGGCAACCTTTTTGCACGCTGGCAGAATTGAGCGAGAGAAGAAAATGATGGCCGAGGGAGAATCTATGCCTAGGCTGGTCCTGAGTCTGGACGGCGTCGTGCTGCGTGAAGTGGGTCTCGCCAAGGACCGCACGACGATCGGCCGCCGCTCGCACAACGATATTGTCATCGACAACCTCGCCGTCAGCGGCGAGCATTCGGTCATCTACACCTCGGCCGGCGACGTCTACCTCGAAGATCTGGGCTCGACCAACGGCACGACCGTCAATGGGCAGCCGATCAAGAAGCACCTGCTGCAGAGCGGAGACACGCTCGAGATCGGCAAGTACCGGCTGAAGTTCCTGGCCGACGGTGCCACCGGCACCGAAGGCGAAGTCGATATCGATACGTCGCAGCCGCTGCGCCGCGAGTTTTACGGGCCGGGCCCGGCGACGATTCAGATTCGCCAGCCGGGCGCGAATGGTGAAGATGGGCCACCCGCGGCAGCGATCAAGATTCTGACGGGCGCCAACGAAGGGCGCGAACTGCAACTCGTAAAGGCGCTGACGACGATCGGTCGTCCCGGCCATCAAGTCGCGGTTATCACGCGTCGGCCGACCGGTTACTTCATCGCGCACGTCGAAGGCGAGATGTTTCCCAGCGTCAACGGCGTCAACCTCGGCTCCGCCGCGCATCCGCTGAAGAACAGCGACGTGATCGAACTCGCCGGCGTGCGCATGGAGTTCGTCAACGCACCCGCAGTTCAAGCCGCCGCCTAAGGATTAGCGATCGCTCATCCGACCGGATGAACCGGTCACGGTGAGGTATGCCGTGACAAAAACCGGCCGCAACATGTGACGATGCGCGTCATGGAAAGCGGGAATTAGCCGCGAAATCCCCTCCAATTCTCGAAAAACGGCCTGGCACAGAACTTGGAGTGTATTTGCCAATCGGCATGGGGCCGTATGTTGTCTGACTCCTAGGAGAGCTCTTAAATGAAACATCAAATCGCCCGCGCCCAACGCGGCTTTACGCTGATCGAGTTGATGATCGTGGTTGCGATCATCGGCATCTTGGCGGCCATCGCCATTCCGCAGTGCCATCGCGCTGCCTGCTTATCAGGACTACACGATCCGCGCGCGCGTAACGGAAGCTCTGACCCTGGCTTCGTCCGCCAAGGCGACCGTTTCCGAGAACATCTCCAACAACGGTGGCATTTTGGCGGCGGATAATTGCGTTGGCTATACTAACCTCGCTGCTGCAACGATAAACGTAGCCACGCTAACCTGCACCCCGACATCGGGTGTCCTCAACATGACGACGACCGTAGCGGCTGGCAGCGTCACCCTTACGTTAACGCCCGCAGCGCCGGGTGCTGGCGGTACACAGATTGCTTGGCGATGCGCAGTACCGGCCGCCGCTGATAATCGGCACGTACCTGCCGAGTGTCGTCAGATTTAATTAGTTTGCAGTAGAAAAGGGAGCCCACGAGGCTCCCTTTTTTTTGGGTCAGAGTTTGGCGGATAAAGCGTCTGCAGTCAGTACGGTCGCGACGACAGCGCGTGCAGGCGCTGACGTAGTCGGCGATGTGCCGATGAGTTCTACACGTTAGTGGCGCTACATCGCTGCGATTCTAGAGGCACGAGGAAATTTATGATGCAGCGCCCGGGAACCATGCTGGGTAGCGGGACGTCCCGGTGCAACGCAGTGCTCCTACCTCTTGGCTGACGGGATGAACGCAAAAGTTCCTTGGCTGTTCGTGTTCTTATGGCAGCCGGGATCGTCGCTGGTTTGAGCGTCGACTTTGCCTCTGATGCCCAGGGTTCATCAGTGTTGCCTCATCGTATGCTTGGCGGCGCTCGCCGCGGGCGTTTCCGGCATTGCAGCCATCATTGGCTCGATCAGCAAATCCAAGTCCGCTAGTGCCATCGTCTTTTTGATCGGCTTCAGTGTTTTCTCGTGCCTGTTTTTGTTCTACGTCGCGGCTAAGTTTCACATTGAATTTCTTGGGTAATTCCCGAATGCGCGACATCTAGTCGCGGGCTATTGGCGGGATGTGCCAGCCATTTTCGTCGCCGCGCCGCTGACACTGCCTTTACGTCTTGCACTTGCGCTTATCGTTTGTGTGACTTTAGTGGCGGCGGGCGTTCTGGCAGGTCGATACTTGACGTTAGTTGCCGCAAACGCGCCGGTAGCGATTAATTCCTCGCGGCGTGCGGCCGTAGTTCGAATTGCAACTTATCCGTGTCTACTGTTCGTCGCTTCAACTTTCTTCACAATTCCAAGCTGGCAGATTGACGCAAGGGAGCCGATAGCGTCTAGTTGGCATAACGTGTCACTACGAAAGGACGCGCTACCGCGAGAGTTGAGCGCAGAGGAGTGGGCTTTTGATCAGCAAGCCCGGACAGCTATTCGTGATCAGCCTAGGCCCGCGCGGCGTCCCAATGTGATCGTGATCTACGTGGACGTCTACGGGCGATGTCACCGAGCCGTACGGAGGTCAGCACTCAAGGAGCAACATGCCGTTTATGACTGGAATGGTACGAACGGGCGTCTCAACACAGGTTAACATGGCGCTCGCGGCATGCCCTGGAACAGTCGTGGACTGGCTGCTCTGCTTCAATCTCGCCCTACCTGGAAACAGCACCCTGACTTTTTGTCGTTGCCGAAGCTTTTAAAGGAAGTTGGTTACAGCACTCCTTACGTGTTATCCAGCAATCATCAAAACTTCCTGATGAAAAAGCTTCTATGAGCCCGCTGACTTCTACCTCGATGGTAAAGATATTGATCCGGGCGCGGGCCTCGACGATCGAGTCGTTTCGGAAGGGTTACGACGTCTTGGCCGTTGGAAAGGCACGCCAACATTTCTTATGGTTGGACTTGTGTCACCTCACTTCCTCGCGAAGCGCGACAAAGCTTTCCGCCACTTTCTGCCAGATCATGAAGCCCACGACGCCACGTTTAAAGAACGGTACCGTAACCATTACCACAATGGCGTCCTCCAGGCTGATGCAAGCCTCAAATCAACTTGGGACGCTCTAGCGGACGGCGGCTATCTCGCACATTCGATTGTCGTGATTACGGGTGACCATGGTGAATCGCTTGGTGAAAAGGGACACACGGGCCACGTGTTTTCGCTTGACCACGCTGAGCTAAGAATTCCTCTTTGGATTTACGGAGTTACAAGACGGTCGGTATCACGCGATTTGCTCGTCAAATCGACATAGCGCCAACCGTGGTGGCTGCCTTAGGGATGAATATTCCAGTTACGTGGCAGGGTCTTCCATTGCAAGAGCCATTAAGTAATGTGTTCAGCGAGCACTACGTGTCTCACTTGGGACAAGATTGCCATTGTTCACTATGACGGAGAAACAGCGATCAAGTTGAATTTTGATCGGGCGACGACTGCTGAACAGGCGTATGAACTCTTCGCCGACCCGAACGAGCGGCACAATTTGATAGATGCAGTTGACCGTAACAGATTACGAAGGTTGCAAGCACT
>CAWAYV010000028.1:0-128781 GCA_963786295.1 uncultured beta proteobacterium
CACGGTCCGCGCGCGCGTGTCGGAAGGCCTGAGCGTCGCCGGTCCGGCGAAGGTCCTGGTTGGCGATATCCTTAACAATGGTGGCACGAACAGCGACCCACTCGGGTACAGCCTGGGCTACACCCCGCCGTCGATTGCGACCCAGAATCTAGCCGCTAACGGAGTCGTCATTACAGCCCTCACCGGTGAGATCACGGTCACCACTTCCCTTCGCGCTGGTAACGGGACGTTGGTTCTGGTGCCTTTCACCGTCGTTGGCGCCAACCTACCTTCCGCGATTGGAGTCCCGTTTGCGCCGCCGATCGATCCCATCCAATGGCGTTGCAACGTGAACCTGACGCTTCCGGCCCCGGGCCCGGCTCCGACGGTAGCCGGAACGCTCCTGCAGCGCTATGCGCCGGCGGAGTGCCGTTAATCGCAGCATCATTGCCTAGTAAGAAAGAGGGCCTTCGGGCCCTCTTTTTTTGCTCAGTTCTCCCAATGAAAAATCCCGTCGCCTGCTGCGCGCTCAAGGAATATGTGCGCTAGTTCGAACAGTGGTTCAAGCGCAAGAAAATCTTGTCGATATATGGGAGAGTGACATGATTTCGAGAAGCTTCCCCGTGAGAAGGCAAGTCTGCCGCGTCCAACGCGGATTTACGTTGATTGAACTCATGATGGTCGTTGCGATCATCGGCATCCTGTGGCGTCCCGTCGCAATTCCGTCGTATCAGCAATATACGGTTCGAGCCCGCGTAAGCGAGAATCTTAGTCTCGCATTTAGCGCGCGGCAGCATGTCGCATTAGTGTTTCTAGCGAGTCAAGCTTCTGCGGCGGGCTATCAGACCGGCTTTACTCCGCCGGTAGCCACCCAGAACACCGCGAGTCTTTCGATCGCGCCTACAACGGGCGTCATTACGATTACAGCGTCTGCTAAAGCGGGTGGCGGAACATTGGTGTTAAGTCCCTACACCGGTGCCGCCACTGGCTTGCCCAAACGCGACCGCTGCATTGTTCCGGCAGCAGGCTTGGTTAAGTGGCAATGCATGGCCGCAGGTGCTACAAGCATTGTGGCCGGAGTTGCTCCCGGTACAATGCCGAAGCGTAACGCGCCCCCCCGAGTGCCGGTAATAGGTACGGCTATTAGTTGAGGCCCTGCAGATTTGTCTAAGACGGCTTTGCGCTGGCTGCGGCATTCGCGGCGACTGCGCTATTCTTATCTCACCTACTTGTTAGTGCGATAGCGGTCGGTGCCGTCGCCGCGATCGTACTTTTCGTTTGGTACCCCCGTCCACTGTTCAGTCTGCAAGGGGCGCCGATTATTCTGACGCTCGTCGCCTTCGTCGACGTTGTTGTCGGGCCGTTGCTAACCCTTGTTGTCAGCTCCCCAAAGAAAAGCCGCCGCAGTCTGGTTCGCGACTTGGCGATTATCGGCACGGTTCAGGTGGCAGCTCTGATGTACGGGACCCATTCGCTGTTCATCGCACGCCCTGCCTTCATCGTTTTCAATACCGATCGTTTCGACGTCGCCGTTGCGAATGAACTGGCTCGCAATGAAAAACTTCACCTACCGAGATACGAGGTTTGCTTCTACGCCAATGCTGGGTCCTGTATGGACGATCGCGCGACCGGCAGACTCGACTCGACGAGCGAAATCGGATGCTCCTTTCGACAGCCGTTGACGGTGCGCCAGACATCAAAGACTTTCCTGCGCTTTACGAAGCGTGGCCACCGGAGCACCGTATTGATGAAGCTAGGCTGAAGCCGCTAGGACGAGTTGATGGCAGCATCCAGTGATGGGAAGTCAAGCAGTGTCTGGAGGCTACGCGCCGCTCCGGGCTGCAACAGGGTCAACTCGCCTATGTACCGCTCGTAGGAAGAGAGAAGATTGGCATTGCGATCCTCGATCGACGCACGTTGAGGGTGGTTTACACAGCGGATGTCCGGCCAAACTATTAGGGCCGCGCTGAGAGGAGAAGCTCGTCGCCCTAGGCGGCGTTAGCTCGGCACTACCCGCCAGATTTCTCCGCCGTCAGTCACAACATAGAGATTTCCGTCCGGGCCTTGCACCAGCGAGCGGCTGCGCGCTGTCGGCAAGCGCAGTCGCGATCGACCGGTCGTCATTCCAGCAGGATCCAGTTGCAGCACGGCGATCGGTCTCCCGGCCATGATGCTGACCAACAAGTCGACCATTCCAGCCTTTCCACTGGATTGCCGTCAGGAATGTTGCGGGCCCACGCCGCGCGCACCGCTGTTATGCACCCAGCTCGGCCGCATCGCATTGGGAAAGCGCGCGGTGTCGGTCATCGGCATCGTCGTCGGAGTTTCCTGCGTACCCGCAATAGTTGCTCGGACACGTCAAACCGGCGCGATTCTGCGGATCCCAACCTGCATTGCCGCCTGCGACCAGAGGCGTGACTTCATCGGAATGATTCGGGTCCGTGCTCCGCCGTAAACGGCTGTCCAGCATTCGGCTGGCCCGCAGGGCGGAACGTGATGCCCTGAACGTTGCGATGACCGTACGTGAAGATGCGCGGGTCACCGCCGGCAGGCGTGTTGTTGCCCGGCGCCGCAGCGCCGTTGCGGTCGACTCGCAGCACCTTGCCGCCGAGGCGCTGCAGATCCTGCGGCAGCGTCGCGTTGTGGTTGTCGCCAGTCGTCACGTAAAGAAAACGATCGGGACCAAAGCGCAAGCGTCCACCGCTGTGCGCACCTGCGCCGCCCACACCGTTGCCCACGTCTTTGTAGGCAATGTCGGTAATGATGTCGGTGCGATTGCTCGCGCTCATGTTGTCAGCGCTGAGACTCAGGCGAACGACTCGATTGGTGCGCGGATTCGTCGTTAGGTTCGACGCCATGAAGACGTAGACGTAGCGAGTGCCGTTCGCGAAGTCCGGGTCGACTGCTACTCCGTGAACTCCGCTTTGCCCTTCACAAAACAGGTCAGTCGCAACAAGCGATGATCCAGCTGTTCCGAAGAGCCGCACTGTCGTCCCGTTGGCAAATCGCGCTGACAGTCCGCGACACTTTTCGGTGTACAGCATCGCGCCATCGGGAGTAAATGCGAGGTCCCAGGGATTCTGTAGCCCCGTCATCAACACGGTGCGAGTTAGTGTCGGAGTTTCTGTTGACGCGGGCGGTGCGGGAGGTGAAGGCGGCGGAGGCGGGGCGGCGGGGAACCGGACGGCGGCGGTGCAGGCGACCCTACCGGAGCCGGAGCATCAGCCGAAGAACTTCCGCCGCCGCATGCGAAGAGTGCGCTGGTCGCCGCACCCAGGGAAAGCGAGAAAAAGATAGCAGCGCGATTCATGATGAACTCACTTTCAAGGGCGATTCAACCATGCGGTTCCATCGCATCGACGCTCTGATCGAGTTTAGTTGGCGCCGTCGCTTCGATCACTCCGCCACCCAGACTAACTTCGCCTTGGTACAGCACGGCAGATTGCCCCGGGGTGACCGCCCATTGCGGCTCGCTGAACGTGAGTTCGAAGCGTTCGGCTGTCAATTGAACTCACGACGCACTCGGCGTCCGCTTGCCGATATCGGGTCTTGGCGGCAAGACGCGTTCCCACTGCCGGGGGACGTGTCCGAAATCCATGTCGAGTCCTGTGCTGTCAGCCGATCGGTCATCAGCCACGGATGGTCGTGACCCTGGACCACCCATAACGTGTTCGCGTCCATGTCCTTGCGGGCGACGAACCAAGCCTCCGCCGGACGAAGTCTTTGACGCCGCCGATACCGACTCCCTTGCGTTGACCCAGCGTGTAAAACGCGAGCCCGACGTGCTCGCCGACGACCTCTCCCGTCTCGGATCGGATTGGCCCGGGCGTCATCGGCAGATATCGATTCAAGAATTCGCGAAACGGGCGCTCGCCGATAAAGCAGATGCCGGTCGAATCGCGCTTCGCCGCGTTTGGCAAGCCGATGTCGTGCGCGATTTTTCTGACTTCGGTTTTTTGCAGCTCACCGATCGGAAACAGTGTGCGCGCGAGCTGTCGCTGATTGAGCCGATGCAGAAAGTAACTTTGGTCCTTGCTGGCATCGAGCCCGCGCAGGAGTTGATAACGCCCATCAAGCTCGCGGACGCGCGCGTAGTGCCCGGTCGCGATGCGTTCTGCGCCGAGCTTGATCGCGTGATCGAGGAACGCCTTGAACTTGATCTCAGCGTTACACAGTACGTCGGGATTCGGCGTGCGGCCGGCCGAGTATTCGCGCAAGAATTCGGCGAACACGCGATCTTTGTATTCGGCCGAAAAATTGACCGCTTCGAGCTCGATGCCGACCACATCGGCGGCAGCCGCAGCGTCGATCAGATCCTGCCGCGTCGAGCAGTATTCATCATCGTCGTCGTCCTCCCAATTTTTCATGAAGAGGCCGACCACGTCGTAGCCTTGCTGCTTCAGCAGGTACGCGGCGACCGAGGAATCGACGCCGCCGGACATGCCGATCACGACGCGCTTGCTGCTCATCGATTCGGTGCTTTCGCGTAAAGTCGCGATTCTATAAAAACAGGCGGAGGCAACGCGGCATGAACATCGGAGTGCCGGCAGAGGGGCGAACCGGCGAAGCTCGGGTGGCTGCGACGCCAGAAACCGTCAAGAAGCTTGTCGCGGCCAAACACAACGTTGTTGTTGAGTCGGGTGCAGGCGTAAACGCAAGCTTTCCCGATCAGGCGTACGTAACTGCCGGAGCGACGATCGGTAGCGCGGCCGATGCGCTCGGCGCGCAGACCGTGCTGAAGGTTCGAACGCCGCAAAGTGATGAGCTCGCGCAGATGAAGCGCGGCACGGTCGTCGTCGGCATGCTAGAGCCGTTCAACAACGAGGGTATCGCGGCGATGAACGCGGCTGGGTTGACCGCGTTTGCGCTCGAAGCAGCGCCGCGCACCACGCGCGCGCAAAGCATGGACGTCTTGTCGTCGCAGGCGAACATCGCCGGATACAAGGCGGTGCTGATGGCATCTTCGGTGTATGGCCGGATGATGCCGATGATGATGACGGCCGCCGGCACGGTAAAAGCGGCGCGTGTACTGATCCTTGGCGCGGGCGTGGCTGGCTTGCAGGCGATTGCCACCGCCAAGCGCCTGGGCGCCGTGGTCGAGGCCTCCGATGTGCGTCCTGCGGTCAAGGAGCAGATCGAATCGCTCGGCGCGAAGTTCGTCGACGTTCCGTATGAAACCGATGAAGAGCGCGAGATCGCGCAGGGCGTCGGCGGCTATGCGCGCCCAATGCCGGTGTCGTGGATGCAGCGGCAGGCCGCTGCGGTCGGCGAGCGCTTGAAGCAGTCGAACATCGCGATCGCTACCGCACTGATTCCGGGTCGCAAGGCGCCGATCCTGATCACCGAAGAAATGGTCAAGGCGATGCAGCCTGGCTCAGTGATCGTCGACATGGCCGTAGAGCAGGGCGGCAATTGCGCTTTGTCCGAGCTCGGCAAGACGGTGACCCGATACGGTGTGCACATCATCGGCGAGCCGAACCTCGCTGCGACTGTGCCGACCGATTCTTCAGCGCTGTACGCGCGTAATGTGCTCGACTTCCTGAAGCTCATTGTCGACAGCGAAGGCAACTTCGTGCTGCCGGCCGAGGATGACATCGTCGCGGCTTGTCTGCTGTGTACGAATGGCGAAATAAAGCGAAAAAACTGAGGACGCCGAAATGGAAACGGTAGGGCCGATCGTCATCAACCTGATCATCTTCGTGCTGGCGATCTACGTCGGCTACCACGTCGTGTGGAACGTCACGCCGGCGCTGCACACGCCGCTGATGAGCGTGACCAATGCGATCTCGGCAATCATCATCGTCGGTGCGATGCTCGCTGCGGCGCTGACTGAAACAGCGTTGGGCAAGACGATGGGTGTGCTGGCCGTTGCGCTGGCCGCTGTCAATGTATTCGGTGGATTTCTGGTCACCCGGCGCATGCTCGAGATGTTTCGCAAGAAACAGCCGAAGATCGCCGCGCCGAAGGAGTAGGCGCGATGACATTGAGCATGAACGTCGTCGTCCTGCTGTACCTCGTCGCTTCCGTGTTCTTCATTCAGGCGCTCAAAGGGCTTTCGCATCCAACGACGTCGCGACGCGGCAACGCGTTCGGCATGGTCGGCATGGCGATCGCGATGGTCACGACCGTCGCGCTGATTTACAAGCTCGCGCCCCAGATTGCGACGATCGGCATGGGCTGGGTGCTGGTGGGCCTGCTGGTCGGCGGCATAGCCGGCACCATTATCGCGATCAAGGTGCAGATGACGAAGATGCCAGAGATGGTCGCCTTCATGCACTCGATGATCGGCCTCGCGGCGGTGTTTATCGCAATCGCTGCGGTGGCAGAGCCGCTGGCATTCGGCATTGCCGAAACGGGCAGCTCGATTCCCATTGGCAACCGCATCGAGCTGTTCATCGGTGCATTCGTTGGCGCGATCACGTTCTCAGGCTCGGTGATTGCGTTCGGCAAACTCAGCGGCAGATACAAGTTTCGACTGTTCCAAGGGGCGCCGGTCATATTTTCGGGCCAGCACTTGCTGAATCTTGCGCTCGGAATCGCCATGTTTGCGTTCGGTGCGTGGTTCGCGGTCACTCAGGAGTGGTTGCCGTTCTGGGTGATGCTGGCGATTGCCTTCGTGCTCGGTGTACTGATCATCATTCCGATCGGCGGCGCCGACATGCCGGTGGTGGTTTCGATGCTGAACAGCTACTCCGGGTGGGCCGCCGCCGGCATCGGCTTCTCGCTGAACAACTTCATGCTGATCGTTGCCGGCTCGCTGGTCGGATCGAGCGGCGCGATCCTGAGCTACATCATGTGCAAGGCAATGAACCGCTCGTTCTTCAACGTGATCCTCGGCGGCTTCGGCGGTGAGGTCGCTGCGGCGGCGGGCGCGACCGAGCAGCGGCCGGTGCGCTCGGGCTCGCCCGACGATGCGGCGTTCTTGCTGGACAACGCCGAGACCGTGATCATCGTGCCGGGGTACGGTCTCGCAGTCGCGCGCGCGCAGCATCCGCTAAAGGAGCTCGCCGACAAGCTGATCGCGAAGGGCGTGACGGTCAAGTACGCGATTCATCCGGTCGCCGGTCGCATGCCGGGGCATATGAATGTGCTGCTCGCCGAGGCTGAAGTGGAGTACGACCAGGTGTTCGAGATGGAAGACATCAACGGCGAGTTCGGCGAAGCCGACGTCGCGCTGATCCTCGGCGCCAACGATGTGGTCAATCCTGCCGCGAAAGATCCAAAGTCCGCGATCGCCGGTATGCCGATCCTCGAGGCTTACAAGGCGAAGCAGGTGATCGTTAACAAGCGCTCGATGGCCAGCGGTTACGCCGGCCTCGATAACGAGCTGTTTTATATGCCGAAGACGATGATGGTGTTCGGCGATGCGAAGAAAGTGGTGGAGGAGATGGGGAAAGCGGTGGGCTGAAGCTGGTCAGCCCACCGCGGCTTGCAGACTGCGCGATTACTTCTGGTCAGCTGCCCGCGAATTTCACCGCCGGGATTCTTGGCGGTATGCAGGTTGACGTAGTAGCGGCCGGCCGTGAGGTCGGCGACCTGCGCTGCAGTCAATGTCGCCTTGCCTCTTGATCGGGCTCGACAGGTCACCGGTAAATGGAATAACCACGCCGGCGTTCGCGCCTGCCGCTGCCGGCCCATGAATAGTGACCTGCTGTCACCGGTCCGCTGAGTCCGGAATAGGTAACGGTCCAGGTCAACACGTTGGTCGATTTGTCGAATGTGGTCTCGACCGTACCGCTGCCACCGGTCGTCACCGGCGGGACTTCCTGCGCGCCGGTGAGCTGCATTTTTCATGCTCATCGTGTCCGACCCCGTCATCGACGACATCCAGCCGCAGCCGGCAAGCGTCACGGCCGCAGCCAACAGCGTGCTCTGAATTGCGGTGCGATAAGAAATCATTGTGTCTCCCGGTAGTCAGGCCGCCGGCGGCCGCCGATGCAGGCAAGCATAGTCCGTTCGCCGACGCAGCAATAGGTCGGCTAACCCCAACTGAGCAGATTCAAAAACTCGCGCCGCGTCTTCGGCCCGTACGTGACGAACGCCGGGTCGGGTCGCTCGCGATATTCCTGCCGTTGCAGCGCCACTTTGTCTTGCCGTACGTGTTTCTTGACCACGTCGGGGGCCACCGGATAGATCTTCAGCGCATTTGATCCGAAAATTTTTGCGCGTAGCGCCGGAGTGATTTCTGTGTAACCGTGCTTGTCGCGCAACTCGGGCGCGATCTGGAACGTGCGGAACGCCTGGATCTGATCTTGCGGTGATCCGTACCAGATCGAATCGGTGCCCCACAGCACGTTGTTCTCGCCGCAGTATTTGACGAGCTTGCCGATCGTGTGCGCGGCGGTATCCGGGTCGCGCATCGCCAGCCTCCAGGTGGAACCGAGCTCCGCATAAACGTTCGATCCTGGCTTGACGCCGTTTTCGAGCAGGCTTGTCACCAATGCATCGATGCCTTCGGTGCGCTTCGCGTCGTATGCGCCTTCCGTTTTGTTCGCCACGAATCCCGAGTGATAGATCAGGAAGTTGACGTCGGGATAGCGCTTCGCGACTCGGCCGATATCGACGCAGGTCGAGTGCTCGTACGACTTCGGGCCAAACGCGAGCCCTTTGTGGATCGCGATGTTGCGGATGCCGAGCTTGCGCGCTTTTTCGATCAAGCGAATGCCCGGCTCGTCGTCCATGAAGAATCCGCCGGCGCCGTCGGGTCCCCACTGCGTATACGTCTTCCACGCCGAGATCTTGTAGCGCGCCGCCAGCTCGTCCATGCCTTCCAGGTCGCCAGGCTGGTTCGGATTGACACGGCCGTGCAACAGTAAGCGATGAGTTCCATTCAATTGCTCGACGATGCGAGCAGTCGCCGCTGCCTCTTCGATCGTCAGCGGCTCGCCTTCGCGTGTCGATGGCACGAAGGACAGCACCATCAGATCGGTGTCCGAATCCATGAAGACATCTTTGACGAACTGATCGGGCCCGATGCAGCGCAGATAATCGAACTCGCCCGGTCCTCTGTGCGGCTCGCAACGCGCCGACGAGGCAAAACCCTGCATCGGCTTCGCGCCGGGCGGCAAGCGCTTCAGCCACGCGCCGGTCGGGTTCACAAAATGGCCTTGCACGTCGAAAATGAATTCGGTGCCGTCGACCGACGAACGCGCCAACTGCATGTCGAGCGCAGCTTCCCTGTCGATCTGATAGAACCCGCCGCGCGCACCGCTCGATGCGTAGGCATCGTTCATCGCGAGCAACGATGACGCAGCACCGCACGCCGAAACCAGGAAGCTGCGACGGTCGACGCCGAGCCGCTTCGCATTCGCGGTGGCCGATTCGAACGCGAGCCGGCGCGCGTGGTGATGCGTCGGTGATAGCGGGATCGGCGCGTACTCGCCGTTGGTCGAGGTATCGAGCTTGATCGGCAGCCGCAGTCCTTCAGGATCGTGTTGAAAGCGCATATGAACCTCCATCGAACGTGACTCGAATTATGAGGCGAATTATGGAGAGATTCAGGCTTGGCGCGGCGGCGGCATAATCCTTCGCATGCGGCGTCCGCACCTGTCACTGGTGTCCTTGCGCGAGCTGGCCATCAGTGCCGGTCCGTTCATATTGCTGACGCTGGTGCTGTTGTGGCTCGCCTATCTGATTCTCGATCCGACGCCGCCGCGTACCGTCGTGATGGCCACCGGCCCCGAGCAGGGCGCGTACGCGGAGTTCGGCAAGCGCTACGCGGCTGAGCTTGCGCGATACGGAATTAAGGTTGAGCTGCGCACGACGGCAGGCGCTGCGGAAAATCGCAGGCTGTTGCGCGATCCCAATTCCGGCGTTGACATCGCATTCATGCAAAGCGGTGCCGGTGACGCCATCTACGCGGTGGACGAGGACAACAGTGGACGGCCGTTGGTTTCGCTCGGCGATTTGTTTGTCGAACCCGTGTGGTTTTTCTATCGCACCGACGCTGCACGGCGCACGACATCGAGTGACACGCTGGATCGATTGCCGCAGCTGGTGCCGTTGCGCTTGAATATCGGTGCGCACGGCAGTGGCGCCGCCAATCTGATCGACAAACTGTTCAACGCAAACAAGATTGAGCCGTCGCAGATGAAACTGCAGCGGCTGCCGCCGACTCCGGCCGTGGTCGCGCTGCTGGGCGGTGAAATCGATGCGCTCGCCTTCGTATCGGCACCCGAGTCGGCGCTGGTGCGCATGTTGCTGCAGACACCCGGCATCGGTCTGCTCCAGTTTCCGCAGGCCGACGCGTATGCGCGGCGCTTCGCGTTTCTAACGCGCGTCACGGTGCCGCGCGGCACGATCGATCTGGCGCGCGACGTGCCACCGGCCGACATTCCTTTGGTGGCTGCCACTGCGAGCCTGGTGACGACCGATCGCTTTCATCCGGCATTGGTCCAGTTATTCGTGCAGGCGGCGCAGCGTATCCATGGCGAGACCTCCTGGTTCGGCCCGGCCGGAGAATTTCCCAATGGCACCGCACGCGAGTTTCCGCTGGCCAAGGAGGCGGCCCGGTTTTATCGCGACGGGCCGCCAGTGTTGCAACGCTACCTGCCGTTTTGGATCGCGAACCTGATCGATCGCATGTGGGTGGTGCTGGCGTCGATCATCGTGATTCTGATTCCGCTGTCGCGAATCGTGCCGCCACTTTACGAGTTTCGAATCCGTTCGCGTGTGTTTCGCTGGTATCGGCAGTTGCGGGAGATCGAGGACGCGGCCGAGCAAGCCGATGTGAGGCCCGGCGAGCTGTTGCCGAAGCTCGACGAGCTCGAGCACCGGGTCGAAAAGATAAGCGTGCCTTTGTCGTACGCCGATCAGCTGTATGCGCTGCGCAGCCATATCGATATGGTGCGCAAGCACCTGCAGGGTGGCGCGCCAAACGCCGAAGACTTCAGCGCCTGATCGACGCAAACGCCTACCGCAGGTCAGCCCGCTGGCGAATCGCTTCTATCCTTGCGCGATTGGCTCCGAAGTCTTTGCGGCCGAGCCGTGACGCCGAGCGCACGTGAATGACTCGCGCGGCGGGGTCAAGCAGGAATTCCGCGTCGTCGACGAATCGCAGCCAGCGAGTCTCGAACTGCACGGATATATATTCGGGACTGTTTTCGATGATGTGCGCACCGGGCCAGCCCGCCAGCACGTCGCGCAGCCGATTCATCGCGAGCGCCGAGTCCTGAGTGAACGCGAGCGGCTCGATCGCCGCATACTCGACCGCGTAATCGGCTGCGGGCCACAGCGAAGCCTGGCTGCTGACGCTGTTCTGCGTGCGCGACGGCGGCTTCAATTTGCCTTCGCGCAGTCCAGGTTCGGAGGGCGGCCGGCCTTTCAGCAATCCGAACTGTCCGGCTGCGAGCAAAAGCAGCGGCAGGATGATGAAGATAAAGGCGATGACGGCAAGCGTACGCATGGCGGGTTACGGGTCTGGGTTCGGGCGTCTGAACTTCGCAATGTAATCGCGATCGATCCGATCTTTCCAGTACCACACCCAGCGGCCGGCGAACGCCCATGGCCCCCACGACGCGATCGCGTGCTTGGGTCCGGTGGTCAACAAGTACAAGGCACGGCGCTGTGGTTTGAACGCCGAAAGCGGTTGCGCAGTCAGTGCGGCGATCAGATTGTGGGCGAGCGGCGGAGCAGCACGCACAGCGTATACGCCGGATTTAGGCCGCGGCGTTTCGATCAACGTGGCGGCATCGCCAGCGGCAAATACGAACGGATGCGAAATCGATTGCAAACGGGAGTTGACGGCGACAAAGCCGAGTTCGTCGAGTGCCAGTCCGGTGTCACGCAGCCATGCGGCGGCCGATGCACCAGTGGCGATCAACGCGGCGTCCGTGGCGATGGTGTGCTCGCCCTCAGTAATAACGGCGCCTGATTCGACGCGCTGGGCGATGGTGTCGAGCACCTGCACGCCATTGTTCACCAGCGCCGCGTTCATCAGCGAACGCGCACGATGTCCGTGACCGGGCAGAATCGGCACGCCGCCGGTGAGCAACTGTACGTGCACCGGCGATTGCATCGTGCGTGCGCGGTAGGCGGCGGCCAGTGCAGTTTCCGCGCCGCCGGCGCCGCCGCCGATCACGGTTAATCGGAACGTGTCGCGCGCTATGGCGGCGCGCTGCACGATGTGTTGCCAGCCGGCGACGAAGCCGCTGAATGGGCGCAGCGGCAGCGCATGTTCGCGTGCACCGGCGATCGCGTCGACGTTGATTTCGGCGCCGGTGGCGATCGACAACACATCGAAGGCGAACGCTTCGCCGCGGTCGGTGAAAGCAATCCTGTTGGCCAGGTCGAGTTTTTGTCACGTGCGCCGTCACGAGCTGTGCACCCGCCGCTTGCGCCAGCGGCACAAGGTCGATCGTCAATTCTTCCAGCTGGTAATGGCCGGCAATCCAGCCCGGCAACATACCGCTGTATCGCAACTGGTTCGACGGCGCTACGACCACGATTTCCACGTCGGTCATCCGGCGGCGTGCGATCTCGCGCAACACGAGCACGTGCGCCTGCCCGCCGCCGGCGAGCAGCAAGCGTTTCATCGCGCTCGCGCCGCGCGATAAACAGCGAACTCAGCGAGCATCGCGATAGCGCTGTGCCAGCCGCTGCGGATCGGCGCCGAAAAAGTACGCAAGACGAAAGCGCCACATCAGAACGATCGTGCGCCAGATACCGTACCGTTGCCAACGCCGCCCCGACGTCACAACGCGTGCGCTGATCGCAGCCGGCCAAGAAAGACCCTTGGCCCGCTTCGAGAATTCGACATCTTCCATCAAGGCGATCGGCGCAAAACCCGCCAGCCGCTCGAACGCCGATCGCGTGACAAAGATCGCCTGATCACCGGTGCAGATGCCGGTCAAGCGCGAGCGCCAGTTCATCATCGCTGAAACGACGCTCAACATCGGCGCCTGGCCGTCGATGCGCACGTCGAAGCGCCCCCACGCACGACCGCTGGTTCGAAGCGAGGTTTCGATCAAGCGATCGGCCGATTCGGGCAGCTCGCTGTCCGCATGGACGAACAGCAGCACGTCGGCGCCGTCATCGATCGCCGCCCTCGCACCGGCATTCATCTGCTGCGCCCGTCCGCGCTCAGATTGCAGCACCCGATCGGCGTGCGCTTTCGAGAGCACTGCAGTGGCATCGGTGCTGCCGCCATCGACGACGATTACTCGGGCGCCGCGCGCGCGCAGCGCGGCCAGTCGAGCAAGCGTCGATTCGATCGCGGCGGCTTCGTTGAAGACTGGAACGACCACCGCGAGTCGCATTAGCTGCTAGCGCACGTCGTTCAGCGACCAGTCGTACTCGAGAAAGCGGATCGGCACTTTGCCGGAGCGAAGTTGCGCACGATCGTCCGCTGCATCGGCCAGCTGGTCTGCGTACTTTGCGACGACGTCGTTCACCGATGAAAACCCCTTGTGACCTTTGTCGAAATCCTTGCCGTACCAATCGAAAATGCGCGACAGCTCAACCGTTTTCGATTGCGCGTTGTAGCGATTGCGTGAGCGGTCAGACATGAAGCGCGTGAAGAGCTCGTCGAGCTGCGCGTCGATCTTGTCCGGCGTCAACGCACGATTGCTCAGCATCGGGCAGCCGACCGATGCGCAGTTGACCGCGACGTGCACGCGCGGATCGTCAAATGCGCCCGGCGCGCGCATCGTGTCGTGCTCGATCCCGTCCAGGTGTTGCTGCTTACCAAGCAGCGTGAAGAAGCGGTCCTTCCACGGGTTGCCGACCACCGTGCCGAAATCGCGAATCGATTTCAGATTTGGATAGCGCGTCAGAACTTTCTCGATCGTGAAAGCGTTGTACGCGTTAGCGAGAAACGCATACTGCTGCGGCTTGCTCCAACCCGCGTACTGTGCCGGCGTGACGGCCGACAACGATTGCAGATACGCAGCAAGCGCCGCGCGCTCTTGCGCCAAGCCTTTGTAGTCCACCTGGCTCGCATTTGCTCGACCCGGCCCGTCGTTTATCAATTTCACGTGCTTGCGCAACAGCGAGTCCCACGCCGCGTGTGTGTGATCGAACGTGGATTGCGCGACCGCGTGCAGCGGAAACCATTGCAGCGCAATCGCCGCCAGCAGAAACTTACGCCTTGGCTTCATGCAATGCGCCGTGCACCTGCGCACTCTGATCGGCATACGCTGGACGCTTGTTGCCGCTCATCGACAGCAGTGCTCGCAGCACGGCGCCTAGTCCGCCGGCGCCACGACGCCATGCCTGAAACGCGGTGAGTACGTCCCACTGACCCTGCGTGACTGTCGATCTTTTCCACACGCCGGCCGCGTACTTATTCGCCTCGGCCAGCGTCGGGTAGATATGAATCGTGCCGAGAATCTTGTTCAGTCCCAGATTTTGCTTCATCGCCAGCACGTATTCGGCGATCAGATCACCCGCGTGGTCGCCGACGATCGTTACGCCGAGAATCTTGTCGGTGCCCGGGCGCAGTCAGCACCTTGACGAAGCCATCGGCCTCGCCGTCGGCGATCGCGCGGTCGAGGTCGTCGATGCCGTACACGGTCGTCGTGTACGCGATTTTCTTTTCCTGCGCTTCTTCTTCGTTCAAACCGACTCGCGCCACTTCCGGATCGGTAAACGTCGCCCAGGGAATTACGCGGTAATCGGCTTTGTATTTCCTGAACGTACCGAACAGCGCGTTGACTGCGGCGTACCACGCTTGATGCGACGCGGTGTGCGTGAATTGATAAGGCCCGGCAACGTCGCCGCACGCATAGATGTTTGGATAAAGCGTTTGCAGGTAGTCGTCGGTCTCGACGGTTTTCTGCTGCGTCACGTTGATGCCGAGTTCTTCGAGGCCATAACCGCGCGTGTTGGGCGCGCGCCCGACGGCGACCAGCACCTGATCGAACTCGATCGCGACTTGCTTGCCTTCGTGTTCGGCGATCAGGCGACGCACGCCATCGCTCATCTCAAATCGCACGGCCTTGTGGCCGAGTTTCACATCGATCCCTTCAGCGACAAAGCGGTCGCGTACGCGCTGCGACACTTCCGGATCCTCACGCACCATCAGTCGCGGCAGCATTTCTACCTGCGTCACCTGGCTGCCGAGACGAGCAAACGCCTGCGTCAATTCACACCCGATCGGGCCGCCGCCGAGCACGACCAGCCGTTGCGGCAGTTCACGCAGATCCCACACGGTGTCTGACGTCAGATAGCCGACTTGATCGAGGCCCGGAATCGGCGGTACGAAGGGCCGTGCGCCGGCGGCAATCGCGATCGACTTGGTCGTCAATGCTCTGCGGCCCTCGGCCGTCTCGACTTCGACCGTCCACGGCGACGTGATTTTCGCGGTGCCGGCAATACACTCGACGCCGAGCGCTTCGTAGCGCTCGACCGAGTCGTGCGGTTCGACTTGCGTTGATCACACGCGAGACGCGCTCCATCACGTCGGCAAAGTCGAACTTGGCACTCGCCTGATCGATGCCGAATTCGCGCGAGCGCGCGATATGCGACAGCAGCTTCGCTGATCGGATCAGCGCCTTCGACGGCACGCAGCCGGTGTTCAGGCAGTCGCCTCCCATCTTGTGTTTTTCGATCAGCGCCACCTTCGCCTTCGTTGCTGCCGCAATGTAGGCAGACACCAGTCCTGCCGACCCGGCGCCGATGACGACCAGGTTGTAGTCGTACGACGCGGGCCGCTTATCGTTCCATTTGGCGTAGACCTTGCGCGCCTTGATCGCATCGAGCGCCTTTTTCGCGACCAGCGGAAAGATGCCGAGCAGCGCAAACGCGATCAACAGGCCGGCCGAGATGCGGAACTCGCCGAGCTTGGTACCGGCATAAACGTAGACGATCGTGCCGGCAAGCATGCCGAGCTGACTAACCCAGTAGAACGTCCATGTGCGGATCTTCGTCAGTCCCATCACTAGATTCACGACGAAGAACGGAAACAACGGGACGAGCCGCAGCGCAAACAGATAAAACGCGCCTTCCTTTTCGATGCCGGCATTGACCGGCGCAAGACGATCGCCGAATTTCATCTGCACCCAGTCGCGCAGCAGCAACCGCGAAGCGAGGAAGGCCAGTGTGGCGCCGATGGCGGAAGCAAACGAAACGAGAATCGTGCCGACGACGAGGCCGAAGATCGCGCCGCCGACCAACGTTAGGATCGTCGCACCCGGAATCGACAGCGCAGCCATCGCGACGTAGGCAAGCAAAAAGACGGCCGCGGTCTGCCAAGGGTATTGAACGTAATACGCATCGACTTTCGCGCGCTGCTTCTGAAAGTACTCGATCGATAGGTACTCGTTGAGATCGAATACGAAAAACGCAGCGACAGCTGCGACCAATACAAGCGCGATTAACAGGCGAGTCTTATTCACGATCGTTCCCCGGATTCTTGGATGCTTGCGCCCACCGCGCAGGCGTCGTTATGTCAAACCGGCTCGAGAATTTCTTACGCGGCCACGGCGAAGCATTCGCGCAAAGGGGCGCGGCCCAGCGCCTCGTCGATCGAAAAATCGGGGCCATTGACGATGCGATGTTTGTAAGACAAGTACGCTGGCGATTGTCGCGGCCATAGCCGTTCGAACTCGTTGTCCCATGCAGTCGCATCGAAGCGCACCGCGAGTGCATCCACATAGACACCGGCCGCGTCGGCACCGTACAGGCGCGCGGGCTGAGAGCGCCCGAGGCACCGGTATCGACCCCAACCGCGTAATCAATCCGTAGCGCGTGTTGCTGAAGTTCGGCATGCCGGCGGCACCGTTGTTGACGACGAAACGCTCGCCCAGCGGAGTGTCGAACACCTTCAGCGCGGGTAAGCAGGTGTGCGTCGATGCAAAGCCATCGAGTGCCGCCTGCTCGAATACGGCGCTCAATGACGGCTCGCGCTCGGTGCTGTGCAACGAATCATGCGCAAAGCGCCAGCCTGCCAGCGCCCAGGCATCGCCATGCACGACGCCGATCCGAGCGTCGCCGACTTCCGCCACTAGGTGCATCGGCAGCGCGGCGAGTCGCGCGCGCACGCCAGGGTTGATGGCGTCGGCGTGGCGCGCAACCGCGCGTAGTCTGCTCAGTATCGCGTTCGAGCGTTCGACGTCATCATCGGGCACCGACTCCGGATACGCGCAGCCGCAGCCGTTGGTGTCATCGTCGCCGGCCAGCTCGGTTTCGACGTTGCCGCGCAACGATGCATGCTGCGCAACTGAGTGGTCGATGTGCATGAATGATTCGGCGTCCGCGTCGAACCAGTGAAAGTCGCCGTTGAACACAATTTGCGTGTGCGCGGCCTCGCACTCGGCCATGCGCTCGATCTCGGCAAGTGCAAAGCGATTGCCGTACAGCCCGCCGACGACGTACAGCACTTCGGCCCGCAACTCGGGGGCGCGCGCAAACGATGACGGCGAATAGCTGTAGGACGCGGGGCAGATTCGGCCGGCGAGGCCGGCGACAGCCGAGTTCATTCGCTAGCCGTCGAGCGCGCCGCCGCAGGACGAACCCTGCCCCGCAGTGCATGCGTAGCAGTGATCGGCGATTGCGATCGGGTTGTCGGCAAGATCGGTCAGCAGCAGATCAGCTAAATGAACGCGATTGGCGCGGCGGCCCTGTTCGCGCAGCGGTATCGCGAGCATCTGGTTGAAGTCACAATCGTACAAATAGCCGCGCCAATCGACCGACACCAGGTTGCGGCACATCACGCCGTCCAGGTTGTCGTCGTGATGCGCACTGCGCAACAGCGACATGTAATCGCGAAACAGTCCTTTGCTGATCAGTGTGCTGCCGAAGCGCGAAATCGGTTGGTTGGTGATCGTCAATAGTCGATTGAACCGAATGCCGAAGTTTTCACCGAGCAGCCGCTTGTAGTCGGCCTCCAGCTTGCTTTGAGGCGGCGGCAACGACGGCCCTTGCGGGTTGTAGACGAGATCCAGCACAAGTTCAGAATCCGCTTCACCGTAACCCAATGCGTTCAACGTTTTGAGTCCGCGAATGCTCTTGTCAAATACACCGGCGCCGCGTTGCTTGTCGACGTTTTCCTGTGAGTAGCACGGCAGCGACGCCACCACGTGCACGCCTTCGGCTGCGAGAAACTCGGCCAGCGTCTGTTGCCCCGGCTCTTCGAGAATCGTCAGATTGCAACGATCGATCACTTCGGCGCCCATCGCGCGCGCGGCGCTGACCAGCGATCTGAAGTGGACGTTGAGCTCGGGCGCGCCGCCCGTGAGGTCGAGGCTGCGAATCGAGCGGGCGCGCATCACTTCGAGCACCAGATCGATCGTGGTGCGATCCATCTGCTCGGTGCGGTTCGGCCCGGCGTTCACGTGGCAGTGCACGCAGGTCTGGTTGCACGTGTAGCCGAGGTTCACCTGCAGTGATTCGATCGCGCGCCGGCGGATGGGCGGAAAATCAGTGACCCTCAACAGTGGCAGCGTCGCATGCATCAGAAAGCCTTACTGTCCGAAACGGCGCACCGCAGTGCGCATGAAGTCGATCTGGCGCTCGAAGCGCGAACACATGTCGCAGACCAGCAGGTGCAACCACAGTCGCCAGCGTTCACCCGACTTGATTGGACGGTCCATGCGTTCCGACAGCAATCGATGCGCGTGACTGCACGGAATTCGAATCCAGCTTAATCTCATTGCGCGGCGCCACCAAACCATTGCATCTCTAGACATTCGCGCAGGCGCATGCGCGCCCGAAACAGCATGACGAAGCAATTGGTCGATGTGATGCCGAGTTCCTTACAGATTTCGTCGGTTTCGTACTCGAGCCACTCTCGCATCATGAAAATGCGTGCCAGGCTCGTGGGAAGCTTGTCGACGCACATCTGCAGCACGTCGAAAAATTGCGTGCGGTTAAGCGACTCCTCGGGATCGCCCCAATCGAGCGGCGTGTTCAGACGATGGCCGTCGGCGGCGAATAGCTCGTCGAAGGTCTCGACTTGCGCAGCTTCTAGCTGTGCGTCGCTCGACACCTCGCGCTTGGTTCGGCGAAATTGATCGATGATCTTGTGTTTTAGGATGCCGACCACCCAGGTCTTCAGCTGAGACTGGCCCGCGAATTTGCGCGAGCCTTCGAGCGCGGCCACGAACGTTTCAGATACCACGTCTTCGGCCCAGGTTTCGTTGCGCAGCTGCATGCGGGCGATCGCAAGCAGCGTCGGACGTAAAGCCTCAAGCGAGCCTTCGAGCGAGCCCGCTTCCACCGCGGTTACTTCGTTTTCCGCAGTCGTCGGATCAGCGACGAAGTGTCCCAACGTCCACCCCCCATCGCCTGCACTTCGGCGTAAAACTGGTCGACCAGCGCTGCCACCGGCAGCGGCGCCCCATTGTTGCGCGCCTCGTCGAGACACAGGCCCAGGTCCTTACGCATCCAATCGACGGCGAAGCCGAAATCGAATTTGCCGTCGACCATCGTGCCACCGCGGTTGTCCATCTGCCAACTCTGCGCCGCACCCTTGCCGATCACCTGCAGTACCAGCTTCATGTCGAGGCCGGCCGCCTGGCCGAAGGAGATACCCTCGGACAATCCTTCCGCCAGTCCGGCGATGCACAGCTGATTGACCATCTTGGTGAGCTGGCCCGCGCCACTATCGCCGATCAACGTCACCGCTTTCGCGAAGGCCATCGCTACCGGCTGCGCACGATCGAACGCAGGTTTGTCGCCGCCGCACATGACCGCCAATTGGCCGTTGACCGCACCGGCCTGGCCACCGGAGACGGGAGCATCGATAAAGTGCAGACCGCGCTTGCGTGCCTCGGCGTACAACTCGCGCGCAATCTTTGCGGACGCGGTCGTGTTGTCGAATGCGATGGCATCCTTGCGCATGCCCGCCAGAGCGCCGGTTTCTCCCAGCATCACGCTCGCCAGGTCAGCATCGTTGCCGACGCACGAGAAAACGATTTGCGCGCCGGCGGCCGCATCGCGCGGTGTCTTTGCGGATTTACCGCCGAATTCCTGCGCCCATTGCTGGGCTTTTTTTTCGGTGCGGTTGTAGACGGTGACACGATGACCGGCGCCGGCTAAATGACCGGCCATCGGATAGCCCATCACGCCGAGGCCGAGAAAGGCAACGTCGTGCGGTGCTACTGGTTCGTAGGTTTTGGTTGTCATGACTCGATTCTAAGTTGGTGCAAAGTGAGTACCCGTTTCAAAAGCCCGCGGCGAGGCCATCGCGGCGCGAATCACTGGCGGCGACGTAGCCGTCGACCGCAGGATCGCCCAGGCGCCAGATGAACTGGCCGGAGCCGAAGTCCATGTAGGTGTCGTCGGCGCGCGTGATTCGATGACCACGCGCGCTCAGTTCGTCCGAGACTCGCGCGGAATCGTCTGTTCGATTTCGAGATCGAGTCCGCTCATCACTTTCCAGCGTGGCGCATCGCATGCTGCCTGCGGTTGCTGTCCTTTGATCAGCATGCGCGCCAGGGTCTGTACGTGGCCTTGCGGCTGGATGTTGCCGCCCATTAAACCAAAACTCATTTGCGGAGCACCGTCTTTCATCAGAAACGCGGGAATGATCGTATGAAAGGGCCGCTTGCCGGGTGCGACGCAATTCGGGCTGGCAGCGTCGAGCGAAAAACCGGCGCCGCGGTTCTGCATTGAAATGCCGTATCCAGGCACGACCACGCCCGAACCGAATCCCATGTAGTTCGATTGTATGAACGACACCATCATGCCGCTCGAATCGGCGGCACTCAGATAGATGGTGCCGCCGAGCGGTGGCTTGCCGGCGGCAGGTGCGGCGGCACGGCGCATATCGATCAGCTTTGCGCGTTGCGCCAGATAATCGTCATTCAACATCTCAGCCGGGGTCACCGTCATGCTTCGCGGATCGGCCACGTACGCATACGTATCGGCGAACGCGAGCTTCATTGCCTCGATCATCACGTGGTGCCAATCGGCTGAATCGGTCGCGTACTCGGCCAATTGCGTGTGCCGCAGCATGCCGAGGCAACTCAACGCAGCGATGCCCTGGCTGTTGGGTGGAATTTCATGCACATCGTGTCCATGAAACGGCGTGCTGATCGTGCCGACCCACCCATGCAATTGCACGAAATCCCAGTAGCCGGAAAGATCGGACGCCGTGATTGCGCCGCCGGTGGTCTGCGCAAAGCGCTCGATCGCGGCGGCGATTTCACCTTTGTAGAACGCTTCACCGCGCGTGTCTGCGATCAATTTCAAGGTGCGCGCAGCACCGGACAGCACGAAATGCTCGCCGACCTCCGGCGGGCGCCCTTTAGGCAAAAAGTGTTCTGCAAAACCCGGAAAAGTGCGCAGCAGCGGCGTCGCACGGGTCCACTTGTCCTGCACCGTCGGGCTGATAGCGAAACCGTGCTCCGCGTATTCGATGGCTGGCGCCAGCACGTCGGCAAACGTGCGCTTGCCGAATCGGCCATGCAGCAACGACCATCCCGCGACTGCGCCGGGAACCGTTACCGTATCCCAGCCACGCAATGGAATCGCAGCGGCGTCGCGATACTTGCGCTCGAAATACTCCGGTGTCCATGCAGCGGGCGCGGTGCCGCTCGAGTTCAGGCCGTGCAGCCGGCGGCTTTCCGGGTCCCACACGATCGCGAAGTTGTCCGCGCCCAGTCCGTTGCTGCACGGCTCCGTCATCGTGATGACGGCCGCCGCGGCGATGGCGGCGTCGACTGCGTTGCCGCCATTTTGCAGAATGCGCAGACCCGCTTGCGCCGCCAGTGGCTGTGAAGTGGCGACGACATTGCGCGCAAAAACCGGCGTGCGAACGGTCGGGTAAGGGTTTGCCCAACTGAAATTCATCGGCTCAGCGAAATAGTGTTCGTCGAATGCGCAATGCCCTATTCGACGATGATGTTGCGTTCCTTGATCAGCTTCGCCCACTTCGCAGTGTCGGCGGCGACGACTCGCGCGAAATCAGCCGGCGTTCCACCGGCGGCGTCGTACCCTAGCACGCGCAACCGCTCGAGAAATTCGGGCGATTTCAACACCGCGTTGATTTCGGAGTTAAGCCGCTGCGTGACGTCGGCGGGCATCGCCTTGCGGTCCGAAGACTCCGAACCATACGACCGATTCAAAACCCGGTACCGAATCGGCAACTGTCGGTAGCGCCGGTAGCAGTGGCGAACGCTGGGTCGAAGTCACGGCGATCGCGCGCAGCTTGCCGTCCTTCAAATGCGGCATCGCCGATGCAATGTTGTCGAACAGCATATGAATCTGTCCGCTCACCATGTCCGGAATTACCAGCGCAGTGCCTCGATAGGGAATGTGCACGACGTACGTTCCGGTCATCGACTTGAACAACTCGCCGGTCAGATGAACGATCGTGCCGTTGCCGCTCGAGCCGTAGTTGAATTGCCCGGGCTTGGATTTCAGCAACGCGATCAGCTCGCTGACGTTGTTTGCCTTGACGTTCGGTGCAATGAGCAGCACGTTGACCGAGTTGGCCACATGCGCCACCGGTGTGAAGTCGGTCTGTGCGTTGTACGGAATCTTCGGATTGAGGCTGGGTCCGATCGAATGAGTCGAGCTGGTGGCCATCTGAATCGTGTAGCCATCGGGCGCGCTTTTCGCAACGATATCGCTGCCCAAGCGTCCCGCCGGCGCCCGGACGGTTGTCGACGATGACCTGCTGCTTTAGTCGCTCCGACAACTGCCGAGCGAGCTCGCGCGACAAAATGTCGGTTGCGCCGGCCGGAGGAAATGGTACGACGAGGCGGATCGGTTTCGACGGATAAGTCTGCGCGAATGGCCGTCATCGGCAACACGAAGATGCAAGCGGCAAGAACACGTCGTAAGCTCATCGGCAAACCTGCTGAGTAAATGGAGCGAAGCCGCACGTGCTGCCGCGTTGGCTCATGACCTCAATCGTACTAGGGCGGGCGTTGAAAGGACTGTGCGTGCTCGATCCGTGAACAGGTCCGAGAGCAGCCGGAGTTCGAGATGATCGCCGGGCGGATAATCTGCTGATTGAACTCTTCGAGTGCCGCGAGCCTCAGCGGTGGCGACTGAAGACCTGACGGGAGACTGCGATGCTGGTCAACAAGGCAGTGAGCCGAGAATGGAAACCCACCGAAACTTCGGGCATCGAGCGCAGCCTGTTCCGAAATAACGATGCGGGTGGCCGCAGCTCTGTTGTCCGCTTGAAAAAACAGGCGCGGGTCCCGCGCCACGCGCATCACGGCAACGAGGAAGTGGTCGTTCTTTCGGGGACCGTGCTCATCGGCGGCGTCGAGTTGGGTGAGGGTGACTATCTGTTTACGCAACCGGGCGAGGAACACGACGTAGTTGCACTGACGGATGCAGTCATCTTTGTCTCTTCGCAGAAGAGCACAACCGTCGTTGAGTAGCTCGCGCGTCCATGAGCTACACACTAACGATTCACGAGAAGCCTACCTATCTGCATGCCATCGTTACCGGTCTGAATAGCCGGGAAACCGTGCAGCGGTATTTGCAGGAGCTCCGGACAGAGTGCATAGCGCGCGGCTGTTTCAGGCTGCTGCTGGAGGAGCGGCTCGAAGGGCCGCGACTTGGATTGATGGATGTGTTCACGATCGCGTCAGAGGGAAGCACCCAGGTCAGCGGAATGTTCAAGGCGTTTGCCTATGTCGACGTCAATGCACAGGGCGATTTGATGCAGTTTGCCGAGACTGTGGCGGTGAACCGCCGCGTGCCTGTGGCTGTTTTCTCGAATGTAGAGGACGCCGAGCAATGGCTGCTGAACGAAGGTCGCCCTGACCCCGCTTCGCTGAAATCCACTCGGGCTTATCTCTGATGTTCGGCGGGCAACTATGCACGATTTCCTTAGAAAGGGGTACACGCTATGAAACTGCTAATTGGAGATGCTGGCAACGACGGCCGCTTTGGGATGCTCGACCGGGGCCTCGGTTCCGATTGGCACCAGCCAGTTGTTCGATATTCAACTGCAGCCGGTTCGAGTGCCACCCAGTGCTCAGGGAGCGCTCGCACTGAGCATCAGTCACGGGTTGCGACATACAGTATGTCGGCGAGGCCCCCGGATCGGAAACCTGGAGGTTTAGCGTTCAGCCCACGCAGAGGGTTGGGAGCCTCGAACAGTGTATTTCCAGCCTGAAAACACAGCCCGGCGTGCTTGGTGTCAACGCGGCGCCAAAGTAGCACTCCTCGCCCAGCGAAGCAGGCGGATTCGCAGAGCGCACGAAAAAGCGCTTGCGCGCCTTGACCCTAATCGGGCACCTCGTGAAACGCTTCTTCGCGCTTCTTCTTGATGTTCGGCAGTGCGACGATCACGATCAGCGCGGCGGCGGCGATCAGCAATCCGAGCGATAGCGGTCGCGTGAAGAACACCGTCGGGTCACCGCGCGACAACAGCATCGCACGCCGCAGATTCTCTTCCATCATCGGCCCGAGAATGAAGCCGAGGATCAACGGCGCCGGCTCGCAACGCAGCTTGTAGAAAATGTAACCCAGCAGGCCGAACACCGCGGTGACGGTCACGTCGAACGGATTGTTGTTGATCGAGTACACGCCGATTCCGCAGAACACGAGAATCGCCGGATACAGCAGCCGGTACGGCACCTTCAGCAACTGAACCCAGATGCCGATCAACGGCAGGTTCAGCACCACCAGGATCAGATTGCCGATCCACATCGACGCGATCAGCCCCCAGAACAGTGATGGGTTACTCGACATCACCTGCGGGCCGGGCTGAATGTTATGGATCGTCATTGCACCGACCATCAGCGCCATCACGGCGTTGGGCGGGATGCCCAAGCGTCAGCATCGGAATGAACGACGTCTGCGCGCCTGAGTTGTTCGCTGATTCCGGCGCCGCGACACCGCGGATGTTGCCCTGACCGAACGGTATCTTCGGATTGCGCGTGATTTTCTTTTCGAGTGTGTACGCAGCAAACGCGGCGAGCAATGCGCCGCCGCCGGGCAGCACGCCGAGTATCGAACCCAACGCGGTTCCGCGCAGGACCGCCGGGAGTGGCGTACATGAACTCTTCCTTGCTCGGCATCAGCTTGCCGACCTTGCTGGTAAAGACTTCGCGCTTGTCCTTGTGTTCGAGATTGACAATGATCTCGGCAAAGCCGAACACGCCCATCGCCACCGACACAAAGCCGATCCCGTCGGCCAGTTCCGGAATGTCGAAGCTAAAGCGCGCAACGCCGGAGTTGACGTCGGTGCCGACCAGGCCGAGCAGCAGTCCGAGCACGATCATCGCGATCGCCTTGATCAACGAGCCCGATGCCAGCACGACCGCACCGATCAACCCCAGCACCATCAACGAGAAATATTCCGCCGGGCCGAACTTGAACGCCAGCTCGACCATCGGCAGCGCCAGCGCCGCAACAATGATCACGCCGATGGTGCCCGCGAAGAACGAGCCAAGCGCAGCGGTCGCCAACGCTGCCCCGGCTCGTCCGCGTCGAGCCATCTGGTAACCGTCGATGCACGTGACAACCGACGAGGATTCGCCGGGCAAGTTGACAAGAATCGCCGTGGTGGACCCGCCGTACTGCGCCCCGTAGTAGATCCCCGCCAGCATGATCAGCGCCGATGTGGGCGGCAGCGCATACGTCACCGGCAGCAGCATCGCCAGCGTAGCGACCGGACCGATGCCCGGCAGCACACCGATCAGCGTCCCGATCAGCACGCCGATGAAGCAGTAGAACAGGTTCTGCAGCGTCAGCGCGGTGGCGAAGCCGAGCGCGAGGTTGTCGATGAGCTCCACTGTCGTCTCCCTTATTCGCGCATGAACGACGGCAACACCGGAATCGTCATGTTGAGGCCGTAGATGAACACCGCATAAACCAGCAGCGCCATGCCGATCGACAGCAGCAGCATGTCGCGCAGCTTGAACTCATGGCTGCCGAAGCTGGATACCGCGATCAGCACGAACAGTGCAACGAGCAGACCGGCAGGGCGCAATAGCAACCCGAAGGCGATGACGGCGCCCAGTATCAGCACCAGCGCCTTGAAGTTGAACGGCTCGATCTTGCCGTCGGCATGCTCCACCGCAAGACCTTCGATCAGGATGATCACGCCGAGCAAAAACAGAATGCCGCCGAGCATGGTCGGGAAAAACGCGGGCCCCATGCGAGCAGCGGACCCCATGTCGTACTGCTGCGCCCAGCCTGCGAAGAACGCGCCGAACGCGATGAACATCAAGCCTGACCAGAAGTTTTTTTGATCACGGATTTTCAAGGCATCTCCTGGCGAGCTCGATGTGCCGAAGGATTCTAGCCACAACTGCAGAGTTGTCCCGTCAAATTGTTGTGCGAGTGTGCTTGTTGCCATGCAGCACAGGTCAAAGCAACACCACTTGCCGGACTGCCTTGCCTTCGTGCAGCAGATCGAAGCCGCGATTGATGTCGTCGAGCGCAAGCGTTCCGGTAAGTAAGCGATCCACCGGCAGGCGCCCGCCGCGAAACAGATCGACGTAGCGGGGGATGTCGCGCATCGGCACGCAGGTGCCGACGTAACTCCCCTTAATGGTGCGTTCTTCGGCGACCAGGTTGACGGCTGGCATCGCCCATGTTGCGTCGGGCGGAGGCAGGCCCGCGGTGACCGTCATGCCGCCGCGTCGTGTGATGCGGTACGCGAGCTCAAACGCGCGCGTCGAGCCTGCCATTTCGATCGCGGTATCGACACCGCCGCGCGTCGCGTCGCGAATCGCTTCGATGACGTTCGCTGCGCCGGCATTGAATGTGTCCGTCGCGCCGAGTGTTTGCGCCAACGCCAGTTTGTCGTCGGCCAGATCGACTGCGATGACGTGCCGCGCACCGGCCGCGGCGGCGCCGAGCACCGAAGCCAATCCGACACCGCCCAGTCCGATCACTGCCACCGATGTTCCCGCACGCACCTGCGCGGTGTTTACGACGGCACCGACACCCGTCAGCACCGCACAGCCGAATAGCGCCGCATGCTCGAACGGCAGTTCGTGATCGATCTTGATCGCCGATCGGCGCGACACGACGGCGTGCGTTGCGAACGCCGAGCAACCGAGGTGATGATTGATCGTCTGGCCGTCGCGCGTCAGCCGCCGCGCGCCATTGAGCAAGGACCCCGCGCCGTTGGCAGCCGCGCCTGGCTCACACAACGCCGGCCGACCTTCGGCGCATGGATGACAGTGACCACAGCTCGGTACGAATACCAGCACGACGTGATCGCCGACGGCGAGGTCCTGCACGCCATCGCCGAGCTGTTCGACGACGCCTGCAGCCTCATGGCCGAGTGCCATCGGCATCGGGCGCGGCCGGTCGCCGTTGATCACCGACAGGTCCGAATGGCACAGTCCGGCAGCTTTAATGCGCACCAGAATTTCGCCCGCACCCGGCGGCGCAAGGTCGAGCTCGTCGATCTTCAGCGGGCGCGAGGCCGCGTACGGATGCGCGGCGCCCATTGTTTCGAGAACTGCGGCGCGTATTTTCATTTCGTTATGTCTTCGAAACGCGGCGAACGATCGCTTGCGTCATATCGTAAGTCGTTGCGCGGCCACCGAGATCGCCCGTGCGCACACCATCGTCGCGCAACGCACCGTCGATCGCGCCCCGCAGTTTGACAGCGGCATTGTTGTGACCTACATGGTCCAACATCAGTGCCGCCGCCAGCAGCAGCGCCAGCGGATTCGCGATGCCCTTGCCGGCGATGTCGGGCGCCGAGCCGTGCACCGCTTCGAAGATCGCAGCGTCGAGGCCGATGTTGGCGCCCGGTGCCATGCCAAGCCCGCCGACCAGTCCGGCAATTTCGTCGGACAAAATGTCGCCGAACAGATTGGTCGTCAAGATCACGTCGAATTGCCACGGCTTCAACACCAGCTGCATCGCGCAGGCATCGATGATCCGATCGTCCATCGCCACTTTGCCCTCGTACTTTTTGGCAACCTCGCGCGCGGTTTCAAGAAAAATCCCGGACAGCGCCTTCAGCACATTGGCCTTGTGCACGATGGTGACTTTCTTACGGCCGTTCTTTAACGCGTAATCGAACGCAAATTCGGCGATGCGGCGCGACCCGGCACGTGTGTTAACGCCCGATGAAATGGCGGCCGCGTGCGGATCGCCATCGATCGGAATGTAGTGCTCGAACCCGATGTAAAAGCCTTCAAGGTTCTCGCGCACCAGCACGATGTCGATGTCTTCATAGCGGCCACCGCTGATCATCGTGCGCGCCGGCCGCAGATTCGCGTACAGCTTGAATTCCTCGCGCAACCGCACGTTGACCGATCGAAATCCGCCAGCCACCGGCGTTGTCAGCGGTCCTTTCAACGCGAGTCGCGTGCGCCGAATGCTGTCGAGCAGCGCCGGCGGGAGCGGGTCGCCGGTCTTTTCGGCGGCGGCCATGCCCGCCTTGTTGAACGTCCCACGCGAATGGCTTGCCGAGGGCGTCGAGAATCTCGACCACAGCAGCGGTGATCTCAGGTCCGATGCCGTCGCCAGGGATTAAAGTTGCGGGGATTGATTGCGGGGTCAAGACGAGGTAACTCGCAGTAGCGTTAAAGTGAGTGATGCAAGCAATTCGGCGACATCGTAGTCCAGCGCTTTCGTCATCGTCGCTCCTGGCACGATATGGAATGTTCATGCTACATTTTTTGGAAAATAGAATAAAAATACTGAAGCCGACAACAGGCGCGGTTGAAGCAGGTGCCACGCAGGCTCAGGTCGCAGTCAGTTTTCGAACCGCAAAGGAGACAACATGAAGCGTCGCGATTTCGCCAAGGTGTGCGCGTCGGCGGTGGTCGTTTGCGCCGCGAGCATGACGGGCACCGCATCGGCACAGGACAAACAGGTCTGGAAGGCCTCGGACGTCCATCCGATCGGTTATCCGACGGTCGAGGCGATCCAGCGCATGGGCAAGAAGCTGGAGAAGGAAACCAACGGCCGCATCTCGATCCAGATGTACCCGTCGATGCAGCTCGGCGGCGAGAAGGAGATGATCGAGCAGGCGCAGGTCGGCGCGCTGCAGATTGCGCGCATCTCGGTCGGCGCGATGGGTCCGGTGGTCGATGAGCTCAACGTCTTCAACCTGCCGTTCGTGTTCCGCGACGAGGCTCACATGCGCAAGGTGATCGACGGTCCGATCGGTCAGGGGCTGCTGGAGAAGATCACGGCCAGCCCGCAGTCGCGGCTGGTGGTGCTGGGCTGGATGGATGCCGGCACGCGCAACGTCTACTCGAACAAGCCGGTGACCAAGCCCGAGGATTTGAAGGGCCAGAAGATCCGCATGATGGGCAACCCGCTGTTCGTCGAGACGATGAATGCGATGGGCGGCAACGGCGTCGCGATGGGCTTCAACGAGCTGTACGGTGCGCTGCAGACCGGAGTGGTCGACGGCGCCGAAAACAATCCGCCAACGCTGCTCGCGCAGAACCACTACACGGTGAGCAAGGTGTACAGCCTGACCGGGCACCTGATCATTCCCGAGATCTTCGTGTTCTCGAAGCGCAGCTGGGACAGCCTGTCCAAGAGCGACCAGGATCTGGTGCGCAAGCTTGTCACGCGAGGCGCAGCTGGAGCAACGCCAGCTGTGGGACGCCTACGTCGGCGAGGCCGAGACCAAGCTGAAGGCCGCGGGCGTCAAGTTCGTGCCCGGCCGACAAGGCCGCGTTCTACAAGGCGACGCAGCCGATTCGCGACAAATACGGCGCCAAGTACGCCGTGATACTCAAGCAGATCGAAGACACCAAATAGGTCTGTCACCGGGCACGCGGCGCCGTTCCGACCGCGTGCCCTTTCTGTGTCCGGCGCCTGACACCGCATGACCGCCCAGCAGCGCTACCGCGAGGCGATGGAGTGGCTGTACATCGCCTGCATCGGCGTGTCGGGACGTCGGGCTCGTCGTCATCACGCTGATGATTCCGATCGGCGTGTTCATGCGCTACGTGATGAACAATCCGCAGTCGTGGCCCGAACCCGCCGCGGTGGTGCTGATGGTGATGCTGTCGTTCCTCGGCGGCGCCGCGGTGTACCGCGCCAACGTGCACGTTGCGGTAGAGGCGCTGCTCAACGCGGTCAGTCCCGCCAAGCGCCGCGTGATGCTGTGGGGCGTCGATGCGTGCGTCGGTGCGACGGCGCTCTTCATGATCGTCTACGGCATCCAGCTATGCGTGATCACGCATTTCCAGACCATGGCCGAGTTCCCGTGGCTCTCGGTCGCCGTCGTCTACGCGCCGATTCCCGTCAGCGGCCTCGTCACGCTGCTTTTCCTGATCGAGCGCGTGTGGATCGGCAGCCCGCCGAAGACGTCGGTCATGTACCGCGACGACGCCGCGGAGCTCGAATAAGCGATGGACATCCTGGTCCTGCTCGGATCGTTCGCCGTGCTGTGCGCGCTCGGCGTGCCGGTCGCGTATGCGCTCGGGCTGTCCGCACTGATCGCGGCGATGTGGGTCGACATCCCGCTCGAAGCCGTCATGCTCAAGATCTCGGACGGCACCGACGACTTCGCGCTGCTGGCGATTCCGTTCTTCGTGCTGGCGGGCGGCATCATGGCCGAAGGCGGCATGGCGACGCGCCTCGTCAATCTCGCCAAGGTCTTCGTTGGATTCATTCGCGGCGGCCTGGCGCTGGTCAACATCCTCGCCAGCACGCTCTTCGGCTGCATCTCCGGGTCGTCGGTTGCCGACACCGCGTCGATCGGCTCGGTGATGATTCCGCAGATGGTGAAGGCGGGTTACCCGCGCGTCTTCGCCACCAACGTCACGATCTGCGGATCGGTGCAGGCGCTGATGATTCCGCCGTCGCACAACGCCGTGATCTATTCGCTGGCGGCCGGCGGCACGATCTCCGTCGCGCATCTGTTTCTCGCCGGGATCTTTCCCGGCCTGCTGTTCGGGCTGTGCCTGATCGGGCTCGTGCTGTGGACATCGCACAGGCGCGGCTATCCGAAGAGCGAGCCGGTTCCGCTGAGCGCGTTGCCGAAGATCATCATCGACGCGCTGTGGGGTCTGGGCACCGTCGTCATCATCATGGGCGGGATTCTTTCCGGCATCTTCACGCCGACGGAGTCGGCGGCGGTCGCGTGCGTCTACGCGTTCCTGGTGACGTTCCTCGTCTACCGCGACTACAAGTGGCGCGAGCTGCCGCGCCTTGTTCACCGCGTGATCAAGACGGTGGCGATGGTGATGCTGCTGATCGGTTTCTCGGTTGCCTTCGGCTACATGATGGCGATCATGCAGATCCCGGCCAAGGTCACGGCCTTCTTCCTCTCGATCTCCGACAACAAGTACGTGTTCCTGCTGTTGGTCAATATCCTGCTGCTCTTGCTCGGCACCTTCATGGATCTGGCGCCGATGCTGCTGATCTGCACGCCGATCTTCATGCCGGTCATCGCCAAGTTCGGCATCGATCCGGTCCACTTCGGCATGATCATGATTCTCAACCTCGGCATCGGGCTGATCACGCCGCCGGTAGGGCCGACGCTGTTCGTCGGCTGCGCGATCGGCAAGGTCACGATGGAGCAGGTATCGAAGGAACTGTGGCCGTTCTACGGCGCGATGTGCCTGGCGCTTCTGCTCGTGACCTACATCCCGGCCATTTCGCTGTGGCTGCCGGGTTTGACGAAATGAAGCTGCCCCATTGAACGCTTGAATCGGCTCGAAGCGCTCAAAGTCAAGGCGAGCGCGGCTTGCGTAAGCGTTAAAGTCAGCCTCACCAGCAAGTTCGGCGACATCGTTGTCCAGCGCTTTGCCATGCCGACGTTTAAGCAGCAGATTCGATTTTGTACAGGGCACGATGGCGTGCGCATCGCGTACGCGATGTCAGGCACGCGGTCCGCCGCTGATCAAGGCCGCCAACTGGCTCAGTCATCTGGAGTTCGACGTTGGCAGCCCGGTGTGGAGCCACCTGCTGATCGAGCTGTCGCGTCAGCACACACTGATTCGGTACGACGAGCGCGGCTGTGGATTGTCGGATCGCGACGTCGCCGATCTGTCGTTCGACGCCTGGCTGCACGACCTTGAAACGGTGGTCGATGCAGCGCAAGTCGAGCGCTTTCCATTGCTCGGCATTTCGCAAGGCGCATCGATCGCGGTTGCCTACGCAGTTCGCCATCCGGAGCGCGTCTCGCACTTGATCCTGCACGGCGGCTATGCGCGCGGCCGATTGAAACGGAACCCAACGCCGCAGCAGCATGAGGAAGCCGAATTGATGAACCGGCTTGGCCGAAATCGGGTGGGGGCAGCAGAACCCGGCTTTTCGGCAGTTTTTTACGACGCAATACATTCCCGGCGGCACGGCCGAGCAGCATCACTGGTTCAACGAACTCGAGCGCGTTTCGACTTCAGCCGCGAACGCAGCGCGCTTCATGCGCGAGTTCAATGAGATCGACGTTGTGGATCTGCTGCCTCGCGTGTCTTGCCCGACCCTGGTGCTGCACTCAAGCCGCGATGTGCGGGTGCCGTTCGACGAAGGCCGCCTGATCGCGGGCCGGATACCCGAGGCTCGCTTCGTGCCGCTGGAGAGCGACAATCACTTGCTGCTTGAGAGCGAGCCTGCGTGGCACCGCTGGGCCGACGAAGTGCGTGCATTCTTGCCGACGAGTGGCGGCGGCGACCGATCCGGCATTTTCCGCGCTCACGGCGCGCGAGCGCGACTTGCTCGAGCTAATTGCGCAGGGGCGCGATAACGCGCAGATCGCGGCGGCTTTGGCGCTGAGCGAGAAAACGGTACGCAATCACATCACGCGCATCTTTTCCAAACTCCACGTCGAAAATCGTCCACAAGCGATCGTGATGGCGCGCAAGGCCGGCTTCGGCAGGCGAGTGACTTAAGCCCTTACCCGGGACTCAGGTCCCAGGTTTTGTCCGGTTATCGGCCCGTTCCGGAATACAGCCGGGACTCTGGTCTCACGACGCGACGTGTCCTCGCTCCGGACAATTCGCCCTTCCGAATTGGCGACCCATCGCGCCGCAAACGCGTCGATGAACGTGCGGCAGCGATTCGATCTGCATCCGATCCGGCACCGCATTACGTATGTGTGCCCGGTTGCCCATTTAGACACCCTTAACCCACGAAGAAGGAAGACTCAATGAAACGCGCACTCATGTTTACCGCCATCGCAGTGGCCACCTTGTCCGTTCAGGCCAATCCAACGCAGATTTCGAACGGCGTGATGGCGAGCAAGGAAGGCAAAACGCTGTACACGTTCGACAAAGACGGATCGGGCAAGAGCAATTGCAATGGTGGCTGTGCCACGGCGTGGCCTCCGTTCATCGTTGCCAATCCGGCCCTTGCCGGCGGTGACTTCTCTATCGTCAAGCGCGACGACGGCGCGTCGCAATGGGCCTACAAGGGCAAGCCGTTGTACTTCTTTGCGGGCGACGCCAAAGCGGGCGACGTCAACGGCGACAAACAAGGCGGCGTATGGCATGTGCTGCGCAATGAGCCGAAGAAAACGTCTGCCGCGCCTGAGTCCGACTTTACCTATAACTACCGTTACAACTAAGCTATTTCAGACGCTGGCGCTGAAATAACTCCTCGCGATGAAGCCGACGGCACGTGCGGCTTATCTGAGGCACACGACTGACTTGGAGAAGCTCATGAAGGACGCACGTGATCTCGCGGTGTCGACATCAAGCGCGAAGGCGCTGGAACACTTCGAGGCTGCGCTGACACAGTTCCACACTTACACCGGCGATCCGCTCGCCACGATGCAGCAAGCGCTGCAAGCCGACCCCGAATTCGCACTCGCGCACTTGTTCAACGCGTTCGCGATGTATACCGCAAGCGAGCAGCGCTACCTGCCGGCGGTGCGCGAATCGCTCGCGAAAGCGTCGGCTTTGAGGGCGAAAATGAATTCGCGCGAGCGCGATCTGCTCGATGCGGCCGAGCTGCTTGCCGCAGGAAAGTGGCGCGACGCATCGCGCGCATTCGATTCAATCCTGATCGAATACCCACGCGATGCGCTCGCGATTCAGACCGCGCATCTGATGGACTTCTTTCAGGGCGACGCACTGAACTTGCGGAACCGGATTTCACGCGTGTTGCCCCACTGGAGCGAACAGACGCCCGGCTATTCGTACATCCTCGGCATGCATGCATTTGGCCTCGAGGAGTGCAATCAGTATCCGGAGGCTGAGCGCGCCGCACGCCGCGCGCTCGAGCTGCAGCCGCGCGACGGCTGGGCGGTGCACGCAGTGACGCACGTAATGGAAATGCAGGGCCGCATCGCAGAAGGCATCGAGTGGCTGCAGTCGCGCGAAAGCGACTGGGCGCCGGACAACATGTTCGCGCCGCACAACTGGTGGCACTTGGCGCTGTTCAACATGGACCTCGGCAATTTCGATACGGCACTCGATCTGTTCGATCAGAAACTGATGGGCCCGCAGACCGACATGATTCTGGTGCTGCTCGACGCGACCGCGCTGCTGTGGCGCCTGCGCCTCGAAGGCGTCGACGTCGGCGATCGTTTCGAGCGCGTAGCCGACGTTTGGGCGGCCAAGCTGGAAGCAGAAGCGGGTTTTTACGCGTTCAACGACGTGCACGCGATGATGAGCTTTGCTGCCACCGGCCGCACTGACGAGGTCGCCCGCCTGCGGCGCGCGATGCGCAACGCAGCGAAGGGCAAAGAAAGCAACGCGGCGATGACGCGCGAAGTGGGTCTGCCGCTTGCCGATGGACTGGCGTCGTTCGCGAACAAGCGTTACATGGAAGCGATCGATGCGATCGAACCGGTGCGCGATACAGCAAACCTCTTCGGCGGCAGTCATGCGCAACGCGATTTGCTGACGCTGACGCTGATCGATGCGTCGATCCACGCCGGCGATGGGCGACGTGCACAGCACTACATCGCCGAGCGACTGATGCACAAGCCAACGGCGTGGAGCGAGCGGCTGCTGATGCGCTCTCGCCGTGCCGAACGCACGCCGGCAAGCGTGATCACCGGATCGACCATCGCATCCGATCAGTTGGCAATGCAGTCGTGAGTCGATGTTGGTAGATCGGTCGGCGATCGGCAATGCTGTAATGCGCGGTGCCTTTGTTTTGGCACTGTGTCTCAGCCCGATCGCCTTACCGTCTGCGATCGAAGACCGGGTCGACTCGTGTTCGGAGGGTGCCGTTTCACGCCTCTACCTCGGGCAGGCCACGCCGGCCGGCGCCGTGACGGAGATGCAATGGCGCTGCCTTTGTCGCTGAATCCGTGACGCCGCGCTTTCCAGCCGGCTTCACGGAACTGGAGGCGCAAGGTCATTGGCGCGACGATCGCGGGACGATCACCGAGGAAGATACGCGCATCGTCGAAATCGTCCATGGCGGCGAGCTCCTCAGCCGCGAACGCGTCCGCGCCGTTGCTGCCGACTACAAACGTCGCTTTGCGCAGCAGTCGGTCCTAATCACCGAAGCCAGGTCGTTCCACTGTTTCTAATGAAGCAGCACACTCAACTAACAATTCGTCCTGCGACAGAGACGGATCAGGTCGCTATCCGCACGTTGGTTCGCAGCGAACGGCTGAACCCACATCGGCTCGACTGGCCGAATTTCGTCGTCGCGGTTGACCAGCGCGGTCTGGTCGGCGCGGTTCAGCTCAGGAAACACTGGGACGGATCGCGCGAGCTCGGCTCGCTGGTCGTCAGAAAGGAAGCACGCCGGCAAGCTATCGCTTCCAAATTGATCGACACATTGATTGCTGGAGCGAACGAGCGGGTGCTGATGGTCACGGCGGAGGCCTTCGCCGCGCGCTACGAGCGATGGGGCTTTCGCCGAATCGAACCTTCAGCGGCTCCGGCCGCGGTTCGGCGCAATTACCGGATCGGGAGCTTTATGAGCATCACCGCACTGTTCAAACTCAGGCGCATCCGTCGACTTGTGATTCTCGATCGCGATACAAGCGCGTCGTTGCGTTCGCCGGTCGCGTCAGTCGACGCGCGCGCCTGAAAACTTCACAACCTTTTGATATTTCGAAAGCTCGCTGCGGAGCAATTCCGAAAATTGCTCGGGCGTTCCGGGCGCCGGCTCGGCGCCCATTCGCGCCAGCCGCTCGCGTATCTCGGGTGACCGCAGCGCCGTGGTAAACGCCGTATTCAAGCGAGCGACGATTTCTTTCGGAGTACCGGCCGGCGCGAACACGCCGAACCAGGTTGACACGTCGAACCCAGGCAGCCCCGCTTCCGCCATCGTCGGCACTTCGGGCAGTGCGCTGGCGCGCTGCGCCGTCGTGACGGCCAGCGCGCGAAGTTTGCCGGCCTTGATCTGCGCCGTCGCCGAGGCCAGGTTGTCAAACATGAAATCGGTTTGCCCGGCCAGCAATCCGAGCTGCGCCGGTGCAGCGCCGGCATAGGGAATATGCACCGCTGAGATCTTCGCTTGCGACTTCATCAATTCGCCGGCCATGTGTCCGGCGCTGCCGTTGCCGCCCGAAGCGTAATTGAGCTGCGCCGGATTCTTGCGAGCGTAGTCGATCAATTCGCGCGCCGATCGAATGCCGAGTTGATCGGCGCGCTCGGGCGTCATCACCAACACGTTGGGGACATGCGCGATCAGGGTGATCGGGGAGAAGTCCTTGATCGGGTCATACGGCAATTTCGAAAACAGCCACGGGTTCACCGCGTGCGTTGCAACTGCGCCGATCACCAGCGAATAGCCATCGGGCGGCGACTTTGCGACTTGGTCGACGCCAAGGTTGCCGCCCGCGCCTGGACGATTCTCGACGACGATGACGCCGAGCGATTCTTTCACCCGCTCAGCCAATGCACGCGCTGCCGTATCGAGCGGACCGCCAGGCGGGTAGGGCACCACCAGGCGAATCGGTTTGTTCGGATAGGCCGTTTGCGCGCATGCGAGACGGGTCAAGCTCGACATTGCGCTCGCCGCCGCAAGCGTCGTTCCGAGCGTCCATATGGCTTGCCTTCGATCCATGTGTCGACTCACGTTGCCTCGCTACTCAGTTGATTCATCAGTATCGGTCCGAACGCTGATTGAACGGATCGTCGACGTCGGCTGCCTGCGCGTCGGTGGCGGCACTGATTTGCACGTTTTCCACGCGAGACCCGGGAGGACCACGCCGGGCCCACTGCGCTAGACGCTGCAGCGCTGCCTGATCGCCAACCGCTACCGCCTCGACGCTTCCATTGGTGCAATTTCGCACCCAGCCGGTCAACCGCAATCGACGTGCTTCGCGGCACATTGCATAGCGAAATCCTACGCCTTGCACCTGGCCAGTGATGTTGAAATGCAGTGCAGGCACCTTCAAACGATCCCGCGCGACTTTAGTGCGTTCAGTTGCTCTTCGTCGACGCCCGCGTAATCGCGCAACACGCTGGCAGTGTGCTCACCGAGCATCGGCGGTGGCAGTTCGTAGCTTGGCGGTGTGGCAGACAGCTTGATCGGATTGGCCACCATCGGCACTCGGCCGGCAACCGCGTGTGCGAGATCAATGCGCAAGCCGCGCGCGGCGACCTGAGGATCTGCGAGTGCGTGCGCGATGTCGTTGATCGGCCCGCACGGAACACCGGCGGCGTCCAAATGCTCAACCCAGAATGCGACCGGCCTGGCGCGCACGATCGCTTCGAGTTCACCGATCAACACTTCGCGGTGTCGAACGCGATCGGCATTGCGCCGATAGCGCGCGTCGGTTGCCAAATGCGGCGCGCCCGCGACTTCACAAAATTTGACGAACTGCGAATCGTTTCCCACCGCCACCACGACGTGCCCGTCCGACGCGGCAAAAACCTGGTAAGGGCACGATATTCGGGTGCGCGTTGCCGGCTCGGCCCGGCGCTCTGCCGGAGGTCAGATAGTTCATGTTCATATTTGCAAGCATCGCGAGCATCACGTCGTATAGCGCCATGTCGATGTACTGGCCTTCGCCGGTGCGTTCGCGGTGCGTGACGGCGGCGAGAATCGCCACCGCGGAATACATGCCCGTCATCAGATCGGACACTGCAACGCCGGCCTTTTGCGGGCCGCCGCCTGGACGGTCATCGCGTTCGCCGGTGATCGACATGAAGCCGCCGATGCCCTGCATGATGAAGTCGTAACCCGCGCGCGTTCGATGCGGACCCGTTTGACCGAAGCCGGTGATCGAGCAATAGATCAGCTTCGCGATTGATCTTCGCCAGCGACGCGTAGTCGAGTTTGTACTTCGCCAATTGCCCGACCATGTAGTTTTCAACGACGATGTCGCAGTGTTCGGTCGAGCTTGTGCACCAGAGACTGGCCGTCCGCTGTTGAAATGTCGATCGTGACCGAGCGCTTGCCGCGGTTGGCCGACAGGTAGTACGCAGCTTCCGAAGTTTCCGCGCCGGCGGAATCCTTCAGATACGGCGGGCCCCAGCGCGCGGGTGTCGTCACCGCTGCCCGGGCGCTCGATCTTGATCACCTCGGCGCCAAGGTCAGCTAGCAGCTGCGTACACCACGGGCCTGCGAGCACGCGCGTCAAATCGAGCACGCGCAAATGGCCGAGAGATTTCATGTCAACGATGATCGATGGTCGGCGATTGCCTACACTTTGCGCGGATGCTACGCAAACTTTCGCCGCGAATGCTGCGCTTCCTGATGAATGTATGGCCACCCTACGTGGGCGCGGCAATACGCGTGCGTCACATCGCGCCGGACTTTCGCAGCGTCACGGTCGACATGCAAGTTGCGCTGGTCCAATCGCAACTATGTCGGCACTCATTTTGGCGGGTCGTTGTACGCGATGGCCGATCCGTTCCTGATGGTCATGCTGCTGCATAACTTGGGCGGCCAGTATCGTGTGTGGGACAAGTCGGGTTCGATCGAGTACATCGCGCCCGGGCGTGGCCGCGTGTGGGCGCGCTTCGAATTGAGCGAGAACGATCTGGAACAGATCCGGCGTATGACCGAGGCGGGAGACAAACACCTGCATCTGTTCAATGTCGACATCAAGGATGACGAAGGCATGGTGGTAGCTCGTGTCGAGAAAGTCATCTATATCCGGCGCAAGCGAAACGCCTCCGAAAATGGAGACGTCGCATGAGTGTCGCGCTTCCGTGGCCATTTCCGCGGGTGCTAGCGCATCGCGGCGGCGGGGCGCTGGCACCCGAGAACACAATCGCGGCGATACGGGTAGGACTCGAGCGCGGGTTTCGCGCCGTCGAGTTCGATGCAATGCTGGCAGCGGACGACGTACCCGTGCTAATGCACGACCCGACGCTCGAGCGTACGGGTCTCGTCGGTGGCGTGGTAAGCGCGCTTCCTGCCGCCGAGCTCGGGCGTGTCGATGTCGGCGGCTGGCATTCGCCACGCTTCATCGGCGAGACGGTACCGACGCTTGAGCGAACGCTGCGGTTTTGCCGTGACCATGACATTTGGCCGAATATCGAGATCAAGCCGGTGCCTGGCTTCGAAGTGGCCACCGGTGCTGCCGTCGCGCGCGTGACGTCGCAGATCTACGCGGATCTCATCCGGCCTGAAGGCGAACGCACCGATCGATTCGACCCGCGCATTCCGTTGCTTTCTTCGTTTGCGCCGGCCGCGTTGATCGCAGCGCGCGAGGTCGCGCCGAGTCTGCCGCGCGGTTGGTTGGTGGACGATGTGCCACCCGATTGGCGCGAAGAGCTCGCACGGTTGGATTGCGTGTCACTGCATACGGATCATCGAAATCTGACCGCTACACAGGCGCGCGACATCAAGCACGCTGGCAAGTGGCTTTTCTGTTACACGGTCAATTCGCCGCAACGGGCCCGGACACTCTTCAGCTGGGGGGTCGACGCGTTCTGCACCGATGCGATCGATCGGATCCCGGCCGACCTAACGCCCGCTAGCTCGGTGGCTGCGTATCGATAAACGACGGACGCGCCGCGAGTTTTTCGTAATGCCGCGCCAGATTCGGATGCGCGCTGCGCCAGTTGACATGCTTGAAGCGAAAGTCCAGGTACCCGAGCGCGCATCCGACCGCGATATCGGCCAGCGAATACGCGTGGCCGTTGCACCATGGCTTATCCGCCAGGCCGTGATCCATCGATGCGACACCGGCATCGACCTTGTTCATCTGCCGATCGATCCACTTCTGACTTTGCTGTTCGGCGGGACGCTGCGTCTGCTCAAGTCGGACCAGAATTGAGGCGTCCATCACACCATCGGCCAGCGCTTCCCACGTGCGCACCTCGGCGCGCTCGCGACCATTGGGCGGAATCAATTTCGCTACCGGCGTCAGGGTGTCCAAGTATTCGACGATGACGCGTGAATCGAACAGCGCACCGCCGTCTTCCATGATCAAGCAAGGCACCTTTCCCAGCGGATTTGCATCATGGATAGACGTATCGGGCGACCACACGTCCTCCAGCTCGAGCTGGTACTCCAGGCGTTTTTCCGCCATCACGATGCGTACCTTGCGTACGTACGGGCTGGCAAGCGAACCGATCAGGCGGATGGTCTTGGACACGTTGCGCGCTGGAAATGGAAAGGAAAATCAGTATATCGACGGCACGCCGGCCGGCAATAGCAGCACCATGGCAATCACCGGTCCGGTGGCTCAACGATGCGCCTTTGATACACTGCGCCGCCTTGGAAAGTTCTACACGCTGAGCACACGCGCCGCCTCGAGTTCGAACAAACTCGCAAACGATTCCGCACGTAACGTGCCTGTCGAACTCGTTTCGCTAACCGCAATTTCGCCACTGGACGGCCGCTACGGCCGGCAGACGGCCGAGCTGCGCGACATTTTTTCCGAATTTGCGTTTATGCGCGAACGGCTGCGCGTCGAAGTCGCGTGGCTGGTCGGTCTCTCGACGCTTCGCCTGCCCCAGTTTCCGGCGTTGCCGGACGGTGCCACGCGCGCTTTGCAACAGCTTGTGACTGACTTCAGCATCGAAGACTGCATCGAAATCAAGGCCATCGAAGCGGAGACAAATCACGACGTCAAGGCGGTCGAATACTTCATCAAGCGGCGCCAGGGTGCCGCGCTGGCCGGTGCCGCCGAATTCATCCATTTCGCGTGCACGTCAGAAGACATCAACAATGTCGCTCACGCGCTGATGCTTGAGCGCGGCCGTGCGGTGCTGACGCGCCGCTTGCGTACCGTACATGCCGAGCTGCGGGATCAGGCGCACCGGTACGCGGATTTGCCGATGCTGTCGCGTACGCACGGGCAGCCGGCCAGCCCTACCACGGTGGGCAAGGAATTCGCCAATTTCTCGGTGCGACTCGCCGCAGCGATCGACGGCGTCGAGCGTGTGACGCTGCTGGCAAAGATGAACGGCGCGGTCGGCAATTACAACGCGCACCTCGCGGCGTATCCGGACATCGATTGGGAATCGTTCGCGCGCAGCGTCGTCGAGCAATTGGGGCTGAAGTTCAACTCACACACGATTCAAATCGAGCCGCACGATTCGATGGCCGAGCTATTCGACGCGATCGCGCGCGCCAATACCGTGCTGCTCGACCTCGACCGCGATCTTTGGGGCTACATCTCGCTCGGGTACTTCAAGCAGAAGCTGAAGGCGGGCGAGATCGGGTCATCGACGATGCCGCACAAGGTCAATCCGATCGACTTCGAAAATTCGGAAGGTAACTTAGGAGTGGCCAACGCGCTGCTGCGGCACTTGGCCGACAAACTTCCGATCTCGCGCTGGCAGCGCGACCTGACGGATTCGACGGTACTGCGCAATCTGGGCGTTGCGTTCGGGTATTCGCTAATCGGTTACGAGTCTTGCTTGCGCGGACTGCGCAAGCTCGAAATCGACGAAGCGCGGATTCGCGTCGATCTGGACAACGCGTGGGAAGTGTTGGCCGAGCCGGTGCAGACGGTGATGCGCCGCTACGGAATTGAAAATTCGTACGAACAACTGAAGACGCTGACTCGCGGCAAGGGCATTACGCGCGAAGCGCTGCACGAGTTCGTGCGCGGGCTGTCGATTCCTTCCGAAGCTCGCGACGCATTGCTGGCGTTGACGCCGACCAGCTACATAGGGAAAGCCCCTGAGCTCGCACGCAGAGCCTGAGTGGACGGTCCGCTATGCTTTTATGCACCCGTAGTGGCACTCGGAGGATGAAATGCCGTCACGTGACGGTCGCGTGACAGTTGCTGCATGTTGCGGCCAGCGTCGCCGAATCGCTTGGCCTGCGCTCGCTCAGACAGCCAGACTCGCTCATCGTTGAGCCTTACGGCATCAGCTGCTGTTCGTCCTCGCGCTTGACGGGCTTTACGAGGTCTTCGCGCTTGATGCCAAGATACATCGCGATCGCGGCCGCAACGAAGACGGATGAGTAGATGCCGAACAAGATGCCGATCGTCAGCGCCAGTGCGAAGTAATGCAGCGCCGGCCCGCCGAAAAACAGCATCGACAGCGACATCGCCAACGTGCAGCCGTGCGTGATGATCGTGCGCGATATCGTGGCGGTGATTGCTGAATCGATTACCTCAACCACCGTGGCGCGGCGCATCTTCTTGAAATGCTCGCGGACGCGATCGAAGATGATCACCGACTCGTTTACCGAGTAGCCAAGCACCGCGAGCACCGCCGCCAGTACCGGCAGCGAAAATTCCCAGCCGAAGATCGAAAATACGCCGACCACCAGGATCACGTCGTGCAGGTTGGCGACGATCGCCGCCACCGCGAATTTCCACTCGAAGCGGAAGGCGAGGTAGACCATGATGCCGATCACGACCATCAGCAGCGCGAGCAAGCCGTCCTGCGCGAGTTCGGCGCCGACCTGCGGGCCGACGAACTCGACGCGCCGCAGCTCAACCTTCGGATCTTGTGCGCGTAACGTTTCCATCACACGCTCGGCCTGTTGCCCGGACGTGAAGCCCTGCTGCAACGGCAAGCGAATCAGCACATCGCGCGACGTGCCGAAGTTTTGCACCTGAAACTCGCCCCCGCCCTGCCGTTCGATCGCGGCACGGATCTGCTCGAGCTGTGCCGGCTCCTGATAAGCGACCTCCATCACGGTGCCGCCGGTGAATTCGATCGACAGGTTCAGTCCGCGAAACACCAGGAAGCCGACCGCGATGACGAACGAGATCGCCGAGATCGCGTTCAGTATCAGCGAGTACCGCATGAACGGAATCGTGCGGTGGATCCTGAAGAATTCCATTCGTTGCCCTTGCGGTTACTGGTGCCTACTTGGCGCCGGCAGTACCCGGCTTCCACACTTGGCCGACTGAGATCGAAGGCAGTTTCTTACGCGTGCCGTAGTACAGATTGACCATCGCACGCGAGACATACACCGCCGAAAAAATAGAGGTCAGAATGCCGAGCACGTGTACCACCGCAAACCCGCGTACCGGTCCCGAGCCGAACGTCAGCAACGCGATGCCGGCGATCAATGTTGTGATGTTCGAATCCATGATCGTGGCCCAGGCCTTGTCGTAGCCCTCGTAAATGGCCTGCTGCGGCGTGCGGCCATTGCGCAACTCCTCGCGCACACGCTCGTTGATCAGCACGTTGGCGTCGATCGCCATGCCGAGCGTTAGCGCGATCGCCGCGATACCGGGTAGCGTCAAGGTTGCCTGCAATAAGGACAGCAGAGCGACCAGCAGCATCAAATTGATAGTCAGCGCCGCGACCGAAATCAGGCCGAACACGCGGTAGTAAAGGATCATGAACACGGCAATCACCGCGAAGCCGTACAGCGTCGATTTGAATCCACGCTCGATGTTCTCGGCGCCGAGGCTGGGGCCAATCGTGCGTTCTTCGATGATCTCCATCGGCGCAGCCAGCGAGCCGGAACGGATCAGTAATGCAAGATCGGCGGTTTCCTGAACGGTGAAATTGCCGGTGATCTGAAACTGGTTGCCGAACTCGCCTTGGATCGTTGCGACCGAGATCGCTTCGCCCTTTCCGCGCTCGTACAACACGATCGCCATCAGCCGTCCGATGTTTTCGCGCGACGCCGTACGCATCGAGCGCCCGCCGGCTTCGTCGAGTCGTACCGACACGGCCGGACGCTGGTTCTGGTCAAGCGTGGCCGACGCGCCGTTCAGCTGCGAACCGGTCGCCACAATTTCCCGCTTCAACGGAATTTGCTTGATCGATTGGCCGTCGCGCTGCGGCACCGTGACTGCTCCCGGTGTTCCAGCTGCCATCGCGTCTTGATCGACCAATCGTATTTCAAGCGTCGCGGTGCGGCCGAGCAACGTCTTGGCGCGCGCGACGTCCTGAACGCCGGGAAGCTGCACAACGATGCGATCGGCGCCTTGTTGCTGAATCACCGGCTCCGCTACGCCCAGTTCGTTGACACGGTTATGCAATGTCGAAATGTTCTGCCGGAGTGCGGAATCCTGAATGGCTCTTTGCGCGGCCGGTGTCAGTGTCGCGACCAGCGCGAGATCGTCCCCTTGACCGGTCTCGCGCAGCGCCAGTTCCGGGACTTGCGAGCGCAGCACGTCCTGCGCGCGCGTGCGCATTTCCGCGTCGCGAAAGCGGATATCGATCGACGCCGGGGTTTTGTTGATCCCGCATGACGGATATTCTTCTCGCGCAACAGTGTCCGGATGTCCGATGTCAGCGTATCGAGCCGCTTGTCGATCGCCGCGCGCATGTCGACTTGCAGCAGAAAGTGCACGCCGCCGCGCAGGTCCAGCCCGAGATACATCGGAAGCGCGTTAAGGCTCACCAGCCAGCGCGGCGTGTTCGAGATCAGGTTCAGCGCGACGATGTAGGCGGGATCTTCGGCATCGGGACTCAGCGCACGTTGCAGCGTGTCCTTCGCCTTTAGTTGCGTATCCGTGTCGGCGAAGCGCATGCGCACCGTCGAGTTGGTACCGATCGTGTCGAAGTACACGGCCTCATGCGGGATCTTCGCCTCGTTCAGTATCGACTCGACTCGCGCCATCAGCGCCGCATCGATCTTGACCGTCTGCCGCCCCGACGAAACCTGAACTGCCGGCGATTCGCCGTAAAAATTAGGGATCGTGTAAATCGCACCGAGGATCAGCGCGACGGCAATAACGACGTACTTCCAAAGCGCGTATCGATTCATGCAGGCTTGAACGTGTCTTTCGGTAACAGCGTCTGCACCGCCATCTTCTGCATCGAGATCTGCACCGGTTGGCCGTTCACCGCGGCTACCTGCAAGGTTACGAACTGATCGTTGATCTCGGTGATTTTGCCGACGATGCCGCCCGCGGTGATCACCTCATCGCCCTTTTTCAGCGCGTCGGCCATCGACTTGTGTTCCTTCTGGCGCTTGACCTGCGGGCGGATCATTAGAAAGTAGAGCACCACAACCATCAACAAGATGGGGGCCATGGTGAGGAACGACGATGCACCGCTCGCCTCGGCGGCCGGTGCTGCTTGTGCAAATGCATTGCTAATGAAGAACATAGTGATTGCCTTTATGACTGATGGCGAATTGCGCCGACGGCGAAATGCGGCGCGCGATTATAGCGGCGGCGCTCTCAAACACCGCGCCCGCGCTCGTGCGCAAACCGCACACGAAACTCGCCAAAACGCTGCGCCGCGATGGCTTTGCGCGCCCGCTTCATTAGATCGAGGTAGTAATAGAGATTGTGAATCGTGTTTAGCCGTGCTCCGAGAATTTCATTGACCCGCTGCAAGTGGTGCAAGTACGCGCGGGTGAACTTTCGACACGCCGGGCAGCCGCAGGTTTCATCGGGCGGCGCGGTGTCGGTTCGATAGCGGCTGTTGCGCAGCTTGATGTCGCCGTAGCGCGTGAACAGCCAGCCGTTACGGGCGTTGCGCGTCGGCAACACGCAGTCGAACATGTCGATGCCCACACCGATCGCTTCGATCAGATCCTCCGGCGTGCCGACGCCCATTAAGTAGCGCGGCTTGTCGGCGGGCATTCTGGGCGCGGTGTGTGCGAGGATGCGCAACATTTCCTCCTTCGGTTCGCCGACCGAAAGCCCACCGATCGCGTAGCCGTCGAAGCCGATGTCGATGAGTGCGGCAAGCGATTCGTCGCGTAGCGCCTCGAACATGCCGCCTTGCACGATTCCGAACAGGCTGTTCGAGCTAGCCAAACGATTGAACTCACTCGCACTGCGTTGCGCCCACCGCATCGAAAGCCGCATCGAATCCGCCGCTTCTTCCTGCTTCGCGATCCGATCGTCGACTTGAAAAGGCGTGCACTCATCGAACACCATCGCGATGTCCGCGTCGAGCACGTGCTGAATGCGCATCGATTCTTCGGGCGTGAGAAACAAGCGATCGCCATTTATCGGCGAGGAGAATTGGACGCCTTCTTCACTGATCTTGCGCAGTTCGCCGAGTGAGAACACCTGAAAACCGCCGGAGTCGGTCAGCAGGGGGCGCGTCCACCCCATGAAACGATGCAAGCCGTCGTGCGCGCCAATGACATCCAGGCCAGGGCGCAACCACAAATGAAACGTATTGCCGAGAACGATCTGCGCGCCGAGGTCGGTCAACTCGTCGGGCGCCATTGCCTTGACCGTGCCGTAGGTGCCGACCGGCATGAACACCGGCGTTTCGACTTCACCGCGCGCAAGTGTCAGTCGGCCAGTGCGCGCTGGGCCGTCTTGTGCGACTACCTTGAACGCCAGACTCATGTTGCGCGCTCGAGCAACATCGAATCACCGTAGCTGAAGAAGCGGTAACGCTGTTCGATCGCATGCATATACGCGGCCCGAATGCGATCGAGGCCGGCGAATGCGGAGACGAGCATCAGCAACGTCGACTTCGGCAAATGGAAATTAGTCAGCAGCTGATCAACGATCCGGAAGCGAAAACCCGGTGTAATGAAGAGCGCCGTTTCGCGCGCGCCAGAGCGCACCTGCGATTGCGAGTCATCGGCTGCCGATTCCAATGCTCGCAGGCTTGTCGTGCCGACTGCAACTATGCGGCGGCCCGCCGCACGCGCTGCGTTGATCGCATGCGCGGCCTGCTCCGAAATTTCATAACGTTCCGAGTGCATTCGGTGCTCCGCAATTCGTTCAACGCGGACCGGTTGGAACGTGCCCGCGCCGACGTGCAACGTTACGTGCGCGAATTCGATGCCGCGTTCGCGCAGAAGAGTCAACAAGCCGGTGGTGAAGTGAAGGCCGGCAGTCGGCGCCGCAACCGCGCCCGGGCGCGCCGCGTATACGGTTTGATAACGAAGCGCATCAATTGAATCAGCGGCGTGCTCGATATACGGCGGCAGTGGCACGAGGCCGTGTTGCGCAAGCGCAGACTGCACGTCGCGGTCGAAGCGAAGCAAGAAAAAGTCATCTTGCCGCCCCTCGACGGTAGCGTGCACTTCTTCATCGAAGATCAGATGCGTTCCTGGCCCGGGCGTGTGGCTGGTGCGCACCATCGTCAGCGCGAGAGTCGGTTCGAGCACGCGTTCGATCAACGCCTCAACCCTGCCGCCGCTTGTCTTGCGCCCCAGCAAGCGCGCGTTGATGACCTTCGTGTCGTTGAACACGAGCAGATCATCATCCCGCAGCAGCCACTCGATATCGCTGAAGTGCCGATCCTCAAACGTGCCACGCGCAACGTGCAATAGGCGGCTTGCCGCACGATCCGCCAGCGGATACTGCGCAATCAGTTCGCGCGGCAAGGCAAAATCGAAGTCGGCAAGAGAAAGGTCGGTATCGATCTGCATGGCTTTACCGGCCATGAAGTGGTGCCGGGCGAGGGAATCGAACCCACACTCTGTTGCCAGAACCGGATTTTGAGTCCGGCGCGTCTACCAGTTCCGCCAGCCCGGCCGAATTGGGACGCGGATTATCGCTGATTCGCTAGCGCGGCCTCTAGATCTCGAGGTTATCGATCAAGCGCGTCGTACCGAGCTTTGCTGCTGCAAGTACCACTAGCGGCTCGCCTGCGGCGACTTCCTCAGCAGCGGGCGGGCGCAAATCACGCCGCCGACGCACGGCCAGGTAATCGACTTTCCAGCCGGCAGCCGCGAGCTCGCGTTGGCCTTCCTGCTCGATTCGATTGATGTCAGTTTCGCCAGCAAGCATCCGGTCGCGCGCCTGATTTAGGATTCGATACAGTCGAGGAGCTTCCTTGCGTTCTACGTCAGACAGAAACCGATTGCGCGAGGACAGCGCAAGCCCGTCCGTATCGCGCACCGTTTCGTGCGGAATGATTTCCGTCGGTAGTGCGAATTGACGGCACATGTTGCGCACGATCATCAGCTGCTGATAGTCCTTCTTGCCGAACACCGCGACCTTCGGCTGTACGCACGACAGTAGCTTCAGCACAACGGTGGTGACGCCGACGAAAAAACCCGGCCGGAACTCGCCCTCGAGTATGTCTCCCAGATCCGACGGCGGGCTCACGCGGTAATTCTGCGGCTCCGGATACATCTCTCGCTCGTTCGGCGCGAATAGCACGTAGACGCGATTCTGCTGCTGCAGCTTGTCGATGTCGTCCTGCAGAGTCCGCGGGTACTGGTCGAAGTCCTCATTGGGTCCAAACTGCAGCCGATTGACGAAGATCGACGCCACGACCGGATCGCCGTGCTGGTGCGCCATTGCCATCAACGCCAGGTGTGCCGCGTGCAGATTGCCCATCGTCGGCACGAACGAGGCTCGATTTTGGCCGCGTAGCTGGTCGCGCAGTTCGTCTATCGTGCGAACGACTTTCATCAATACGAATGGTCGGCGGCGGGGAAGGTTCGCTCTTTCACCGCTCGCACATACGTGCGCACCGCGGTGGCGATGTCCGGCGCACCGGCCATAAAGTTGCGCACGAACCGTGGTTTTTTGCCGGGGAATACGTCGAGCATGTCGTGCAGCACCAGCACCTGCCCGGAACAGCCGGCGCCGGCGCCGATGCCGATTGTCACAATCTGTAGTTCGCGCGTTACGCGATCGGCGAGTGCCGCCGGAATCAGTTCGAGTACCAGCATCGAAGCGCCGGCTGTTTGCAGAGCCAACGCATCGCGCAGTAACTGGTCCGCCGCCGTGTCGGTCTTGCCCTGGATGCGGTAGCCGCCCAGCGCGTGCACCGACTGCGGCGTGAGTCCCAGGTGTGCGCACACCGGCACGCCACGCGCTACAAAGAACTCGACCGTTGGCGCAAGCCAGGCTCCGCCTTCGACCTTGACCATTTGAGCGCCGGCCTGCATCAAACGCACGGCGTTGTCGAACGCAGACGTGGGCGTGCCCTGGTAGCTGCCGAAGGGCATGTCGGCAATCAACCATGCGCGCTGCGTGCCGCGCGCGACGGCGCGGACGTGATACTCGACGTCTTCGACGGTCACCGGCAGGGTCGATGCATGGCCTTGGATGACCATGCCGAGCGAATCGCCGACCAGCACGCAATCGACGCCGCAGCTGTCAAGCAGCCGCGCGAAGCTGGCGTCGTAGCACGTCAGCATCGCGATCGGCTCGCCGCGCGCACGCATGTCGGCCAGCTGCAGCAGCGTGACCGGCTTGGACGCAGGTGTCTCAGATGGATGAACGCTCATGCCGCCAGATTGAAGTATTCGCGCTTACCACGCATCCTGTCGATGCGCGACAGCAGCAGCTGAAAATCTTCGTCACGCTCGATCGGGTTCAGGTTTTCGGTGTTGACGATCAACACCGGCGCGCCATCGTACTGGTGAAAGAAGCGCGTGTAGCTATCCGACAGCGCGCGCAGATACGTTTCCGAAATGCCCGATTCGATCGGGTTACCGCGGCGGAGCACACGCTCGACCAATGTGTCGGGCGGCGCCTGCAAATAGATCACGAGATCAGGCAGCGGCGCCTGGGGCCGCAATTGCGCGAAAATCTGCTCGTACAGCTTCAGCTCGTCGTCGGCCAACGTCAGGCGCGCGAAAAGAGGGTCCTTCTCGAGAAGGAAGTCAGCTACTACGGACGATCGAAATAGATCGAGCTGTGTAACCTCGCCGAGCTGCTGCACGCGTTGAAACAGAAAGAACAACTGCGTCGGCAGCGCGTAACGCGCCTGGTCGCGGTAAAAGCGCTCCAAAAACGGGTTCGACTCCGGCTGCTCGAGCAGCGTGTGCGCCGAGTAATGCTGCCCGAGCTTGGCAGCAAGCGACGTCTTGCCGGCACCAATCGGGCCTTCGATCACGATGTACTGATACTTGCCTGGCAGGCGCACGCTATTGCTCAGCGGACTCTTCAAGCAACTCGACGCGTTGATCGGAGACCGCTTTCATAAAGTCGCTGGCCGATCCTTGTCCCGGAATACGAATTTCGGGCGCGAGATCGAGCAACGGCTTAAGTACGAACGCGCGCTGGTGCAGCCGCGGGTGCGGCAGGGTCAGTGGCGTGCTCTGGATGATCATGTCGCCGAGCAGCAGCAGATCCAGGTCTACATTCCGCGGCGCATTTTTCTTCTGGCCTTGGCCACGGCGCTTGCGGCCGAGCATCAATTCGATATCGAGCAGATGCAGCAGTAACCCATACGGCTCAAGCGCTGTATCGAGCTTCGCCACCGCGTTGACGTAGTCAGGTCCGGTCGCATCGATGGGCGCAGATTTGTAGAACGGTGAAACGGCCACGAGCTCGGATTGTTCGAGCGAGCGCAACGAGTCGAACGCCGCTTTTAGCGACTCGACCAAATCACCCTGATTGGCCCCCAGCCCGATGTATGCGGTTCTTTTCACAGACCCTTAAGCAACACTTGTCGCGTTTTCTCCACCGCGTCCGCCCCGTCGCCGGCGGCGTCGAGTCCCCGTAACCGACGTCGACCCCCCGTCGCGGGCGGCTTCGCCGATCATTTGCTCGCGCTCCTCGTGGCTCGCTTGCGAAAAGGCGGTCCACCAATCGCCCAGCGTTACCGGAATCTCATCAGCGGCCGCACGCAAAAGCAGGAAATCATAACCGGCACGAAAGCGCAGGTGATCGACCAGTCGGAACGGTGAGCGGCCGGTCCGGCGCTCAAACCGCGGCTGCAAACCCCAGATTTCGCGCATATCTGACACGAAGCGGCGCTGGATCGCGAGCTTTTCGGTTTGCGCGTCGATTGTTTCATCGATCGCATGATTCAACGCCGGAATCCGATGCTCGTTCCGGGCGAGGCGCGCGTTCCACTTGACCAGTACGTCATGCCAAAGCAAGGTGGCGAACAAGAATCCGGGCGAGATCGACTTGCCCGCGCGTACCCGTTCATCGGTACGCGATAGAGCGAGCATCACAAAGCGTTCGCCGGCGGGCTGTTCGAGAATCACATCGAGCAACGGCAGCAGGCCGTGATGCAGACCCTCCGCGCGGAGCCGCGTGATGCACGCTACCGAATGGCCGCTGGTCAGCAGCTTCAGCATCTCATCGAACAAGCGCGCGGGCGGCACGTTCTCGATCAGCTCGGCCATCCGGTGGATCGGTTCGCGCGTGGCCTCGTCGATCGCAAATCCGAGCTTGGCTGCAAACCGCACGGCGCGCAGCATGCGGACCGGATCTTCGCGGTAGCGCTCGGCCGGCTCACCGATCATCCGCAGACGGCGCGCGCGCAGGTCCTTGACGCCGTCGTGATAGTCGAGAACGTCACCGGTGGTCGGGTCGTAATAGAGCGCGTTAATCGTGAAGTCACGCCGCGCTGAATCGTCGTTCTGCTCGCCGTACAGGTTGTCGGCCAGGACGCGGCCGTGTTCGTCGATCACGCGGTCCACGTTAACGAGCGCGCGAAAAGTGGACACCTCGATCGTCTCCTGTCCGAACATGACGTGCACCAGCTTGAAGCGGCGGCCGATGATGAACGCGCGACGAAAATGCGGTTTGATCTGCTCGGGCGTCGCATCGGTGGCGATGTCGAAGTCTTTCGGCGCAATGTCGAGCAGCAGGTCGCGCACTGCGCCGCCGACGATGTAGGCGCGATGACCAGCCTTCTGCAGCGTCTCGCAGACGCGCAGCGCGGAACGCGAGACAAGCTCACGGTTGATATGGTGCTCGCTTGCTGGGATGCGCTTCGGCTCGCGACCGCCGCCGCGCTTCGGCTTGCGCTTGAAAAGCGTGTGAACCCTTTCGATGACCCGCTTGATCATGCCGCGGTGGCTTTACAAACCGGATCGAATAGCTGCAGGGTTTGCCAGCCGCGTTCATGCGCGATTGCAATCAGTCGCGCGTCGCCGTTCGTGACGACGGGGTGCGTGACGCGCTCGAGCAGCGGCAAATCGTTGATCGAATCGCCATAGCAGATCGTGATCGTGTCGTCCCAGGTGCTCCCGCGCGCCGCCAGCCACTCGCCGACCTTGCGTACCTTGCCATCCTGATACGTGTGTGTGCCGACATAGCCGCCGGTAAATTGATCGCCACTCGTTTCGGGCTGCACCGCGAGCACATGCTCAATGCCGAACTCGCGCGCAATCGGCGTGACGACGTACGCGTTGGTGCCGGTCACCAGCGCCAGCTCGTCACCGCGGTTGCGGTGCGATTCCACGAGCGCCAACGCTTCGCTTCGAATGTGCGGACGAACATGCTGGTCCATAAATTGCCGATGCCACGCATCGAGCATCGCACGCGGAAAGAGCGACAGCAGTTCCATCTGAAATCGGACATAGCCTTCGACGTCGAACGTACCGGCCTGGTACGTCCGAGCGAATTCTTGAATGCGTGCGCCGTAAACAACCGGATCCAGCCCGCCCTTGTTGACGACGAAGTACGACCAGGTATCTGCGCTGTCGATCGGCAGCAACGTATGGTCAAGGTCGAACAGGGCTAATCGCACTTAGGAAGCTCTGCAAAACTACTGCGCGGGCCAATCTCGCGCCTCCGGTGCTCAACGTAGCTCTCGTACGCCTCCGCTCCTCGGCGCGACCTTGGCCCGCTCGCTACGTTTTTCAGAGCTTCCCCAGGCAATGACGGCGCAGCAGGCATCGACGAATCTTACGGCCGGCTCGGGCTAGGCGGCATCCTCAGCCCAGTGCCGGACAAGCGGTACGGTCAGCTGTTTCTTTACCGATAATGCGTAGGTATCGAGTGCGTCGACAACCGCCACCAGCGTCCGCATGTCGCGCGGCATGTGCGTCAGCAGGTAGTCCACTACTTCAGCGGAGAGCGCGAAGCCGCGCGAGGCGGCATGCGCCGACAGCGCACGCGCCTTTTCATCGTCGCTGAGTGCGTGCACCTGATAAACCAGCCCCCATGCCAGGCGTGTACGAACGTCGTCGCGTAAGGTCAGGTGCATCGGCGCCGCATTGCCGGCGCCGACAAAGCGCGCTGTGCCGTCGGAGCGGATCTCGTTCAACAGTACAAACAGCCGCTGTTGCTGCGATTCGCTCAATAGGTCGACGTCATCGACGACGTAGATGTGCTGGCGCGCGTCGAACGCCGGAACTTCGCCTTGCCGTGCCTCTAAACCGAGCGCCTGCAGCAAGTGAGAGCGGCCGGCGCCGGTCTCGCCCCATAAGTAAACAAATCGTTCGCCACCGCCGGTCGCAATTGCGCGCAAAGCGGCGACCACTTCGGCGTTGCGGCCGACGACGAAGTTGTCGAGAGCAGGCTTGGGCGGCTTGACCAGATCCAGCGTTAACTGACGCGGGGTGCTCACGATTGGATGCGGACGCGGGAAGGTTTTAGAAGCAATCACCAACGGCAACTAGAATCGCGCTCCGACTGCCGGCGTTGATCTATTGGGCGCGCGGCAGTTTACCGTTCGTTCGATGAACAAACTCGACTACAAACACGCAGGCGTCGATTACGCGAAAATCGACCCGCTAAAGGTGCTTGCGCAACGCGCCGCCGCCGATACGGCAGGCAATCTGGCGCGGCACGGCTTCAGCGAGGTGGCTGCGTCGCGCGGCGAGTCCGCGTACGTCGTCGACTGCGGTGATTTTTATCTCGCATCGATCACGGAATGTCTCGGCACCAAGGCGCTCGTCGCCGACGCGATGCGAGCCATCACGGGCCGCACGTACTACGATCAGATCGCGCAGGACACTCTTGCGATGGCGATCAACGACATCATCACCGTTGGTGCGACGCCACTGTCTGTGCATGCGTACTGGGCCACCGGTGGCAGCGATTGGTTTGCCGACGAAGCGCGGGCGCGCGATCTGGTCAACGGCTGGAAGCGCGCCTGCGATCGGTGTGGTGTGTCGTGGGGCGGCGGCGAAACACCTGCGCTGGCCGGCGTCGTGGAACCCGGCCGCGTCGATCTTGCGGCGTCGTGCGTCGGCATCGTGCGACCGAAGTCGCGCCTGACGCTGGGCGACAAGCTCGCGGCGGGCGATGCGATCGTGCTGCTCGGATCGAGCGGCATTCACGCCAACGGAATTTCTCTCGCACGCAAGCTCGCCGAACGTCTGCCGGACGGCTATGCGACACGACTCGAAGACGGCACGCTGCTCGGCGACGCGTTGCTTGAGCCGACGCTTTTGTATTCGCCCGTTACGGAAGCGCTCGCCGACGCCGGCGTCGTTCCGCATTACTGCGTCAACATCACCGGCCATGGATGGCGCAAGCTGATGCGACATCGTGCCCCATTCACTTATCAGATCGATGTGCTGCCACCGGTTCCGCCGGTGCTGCAATTCATCCGGCAGCACGCCGCAATCGATGATCGCGAGGCATACGGCAACCTGAACATGGGCGCCGGCTTTGCGCTGTTCGTTGCCAGCGCAGACGCCGAACGCACCGTCCAGGTCGTGCGCAGTACGGGAGTCAACGCACTGATTGCGGGCCGTGTCGACAACGGTTCCAAGAAAATCGTCATCGCGCCATTGCAACTCACTTTCAGTGGCGACGACCTACACGTGCGCGCTTAGCACTGACCTCTGATCGTCCAGCTATGTTTCCCCGCTCAGTACGACATCGTCAGCGGTTCCACTGGTGCGGCCTTCGTCTCCTGCACGTCAATGCCTTTTTCGGCCCAAGGCTCGCCGTCGTCCAGGAACTCTGCAAGCTCCGAGGCGCTTAGATCCAGCGTGGCGATCGAGTCCACCACGGGCGGTGCAACGGCAATTGCGACGACGACGATAAGCCCGGCGACGACTGGCGCTAGCACCAAACGGCGGATGGCGGCTTCCGACGGAAGCGATTCGAATATTTTCATGGCTGCTCTCCAAGTTGCCGCGGCACCCCGCCGCGGATGGAGAGAAGCTTCAGGTCGCGCACCCCACAGATGCCCCACGAATTAAGCAGGGGCTGGCCAGGTGTGAATATTCGAAGTGACGCAAGTTGATGCGACAGCAAGAGCGCGCGTGACTGCGAGCGACCCCGCCGACGTGCTGGTGGTCGGCGCGAGCTTCGCCGGCGTCGACCTCGCGCCGAAGCACGCTTTGTGCGCCACCCTGCAGACGGGTGCGTGAAGTGAAAAACCCCGTGCTCCGGACGTCAGCTCGCAGGCCCATCGGCCCCGCATTTCTTCGGCCAAGTGGCGGCCTTGGAAACCGAATTGCGCTTGGTTAACGTGACGTACTTATCCCATTTGTGCGTCTGGTCGTTGTAGCGATACCAGACGAGCGATTTTCCGGACCGGTCGAAGCGATCTCTCGGCGGTGCGTACGCTGGGCAGACGGCCCCGCTTTCAGTTCCGAAGCTACCGTCCTCCAGGCACAACTGCGCCTGCATGGAACGAGATTTCACCGCTCCCTTCACGCACCCATGCGACCCGCGGTACCCGCTTTCGCTCCAGGTGCCGTAAACACGATCACCACGCTGCCACAAAATGAAATCGGCAGAGTGATCGTAGGTACGAGGCGATACCTCGATGGCGTCGCGTTGAAAGTACCTCCAATGTCCTGAGAGGTCGGCGGCCAAAGACTGTCCCGGCGACGCTGTGATTCCGACTGTGAGAAGAGCGAGGGCCAAGTAGCGCATAGCTCGAACCTTAGGCAAGGACAGTGGCGCGAAATCGAAACGCTACAACAACAATTCGACGACGGAAAGTGCGGCCTTCGATGTCGGCTCAATCACGGTTACGTTCGGCATTGACCGTAACCAGGTCATCTGCCTCTTGGCTAACTGCCGGGTAGCGGTGATCCCATCCTCACGAAACTGATTGAACGTACATAGACCTTCGACGAAGCGCCACGCTTGCCGGTAGCCGACACTGCGCATCGAGGGTAAATTGGGATGAAGGTCGCCGCGCGCGTGCAGCGTACGAACTTCTTCCAGCAGCCCCGCATCAAGCATGGCATCAAAACGCTGCGCTATGCGGTCGCGCAACAGAGTGCGATCGGCCGGCAGCAGCGCCACTGTTGAGAGCTTCAATGTGGGTGCGGTGTCTATCCTGACCAGTTCCGACATCGGCGCGCCGGCGGTTTCGTAGACCTCGAGCGCACGTTGAATGCGCTGGCTGTCGTTCCGCTTCAAGCGCTTGGCCGCTGCGGGATCGACTTGCGCAAGGCGCGCGTGCAGCGCCGGCCAGCCGAGTTCCCGTGCTTCGGCTTCGATGCGCGCGCGTACCTGCGGGTCGGCGGACGGCAGTTCGGACAACCCTTCCCGCAATGCCTTTGCGTACAACATCGTTCCGCCGACCAACAACGGCAGCTTGCCGCGCTCGCGAATCTCTCGAATCGCCACAGTTGCGTCGCGCACAAAGTCGGCAGCCGAGTAGGGTTCGGCCGGATCACGGATATCGATCAGGTGGTGCGGAACTGCCGCGCGCTCTGCTGTGCTCGGCTTCGCGGTGCCGATGTCCATGCCGCGGTAGACCTGTGCTGAATCGACGGACACGATTTCGAGCGGAATCTCGGCGGCGAGCTGCATTGCGAGGGCGCTCTTGCCGCTTGCTGTCGGCCCCAGCAGCAGGACAGCGTCGACTGCCTCAGCCATGGGCCGCGATGTCGCCGTCCTTGCGCACCAGCGTAAACGCGATCGCCGCCGATGCAAGTCCGCAGGCGCAGATCGTCAAGGTCAGTGGATATACGGTGGCGTTATAGCTCGCTCCGATCCATATGCCGACGAAGGTGGCGACCAGCATCATTACAAAGCCGAGCAGGGCAGCCGCCGCGCCGGCCGCATGCGGGAACGGAGCGATTGCGCCCGATTGCACCGGCGGCTGCATCAGACCGTGCGACAGACCAATGAAAAACATGGGTGCGCCGATCGCGATCGGTACATGAATCCCGCCGAGCGCAAGTGCGGCCATTGTCACGCCGGCAGCCGCTTGCAACGATGCGCCGGCGCAAACGGTGCGCTGAATGCCGTGCATGGCCAATAACCGCCGGCAGATGACGGTGCCGACCAGGTAACCGACGACCATTGTTGCGAACGAAAGCGCGAAGATGGTCGGTGTCTGGCCAAGAACGTTGATAAAAACAAATGATGAGCCGGACAAAAAAGCAAACAAGCTCGCATAGGTTGCTGCTGCTGACAGCGTGTACGCGCGAAATGCCCGTGAGCGTGCCACGCTCGCATACGTGCGAAGCATCGGAGCGAGCCTTAGCGCACTTGGATTGCGGCGTGTATTGGTCTCTCTTAGCTTGAGGGTGGCGAGGACAGCGAGCAGCAGCGAGAATGTCGCGAGCACTGCGAACGACGAACGCCAACCAAACCGCACGTACAACGTCGCGCCGATCAGCGGGCCGATCAGTGGAGCGAGACTCATGATGGTTGCGGCCTTCGCGATCATCCGCGCGCCCTCGGTGGGTGAGTACAAATCGCGTACAAATCCGCGCGCACCGACCAAGCACGTACATGCTCCCACCGCTTGCAGCACGCGACCGACGACGAGTACCTCGAGCGATGGCGCGATCGCCGCCAGCAAACTTGCGGCGCAGTAGGTGAATGCGCCGGCGACGACGATGGGATAGCGACCGAATCGGTCTGACAATGGCCCGGCGATCAACTGCCAGATACCGAACACAGCGATAAACATCCACAGCGTCGATTGCACCGAAGCGACGCTTGCGTTGAAGTAGGTCGCGATGCCGGGTAGCGTCGACAAATACAAATCGGTCGACAGCGGCTGCAGCATCGACAGGCCGGCGGTCAGCAGGAGAATCGTGGTGGCAGTCAGACCTGCGGCCGCGAGTCGAGCGTTAGCCGTACTCGGCGCGTTTGCGGACGCGCTGCTCATCGGCCGCGCAGGAATAACTTGTCGAGATCTCCGACAGCCAGCTGCACCCACGTCGGGCGACCATGGTTGCATTGATCGGCGCGCTCGGTCGCTTCCATCTCCCGCAGCAGCGCGTTCATTTCGTCGATGGTTAGCCGGCGATTAGCGCGCACTGCGCCGTGGCATGCCAACGTTGAGAGCAATTCATTGCGATGCTCCGTCAGCACGCGCGAGCCGCCGTATTCGCGTACGTCGCGCAGCACATCGCGCGTCAACTGGGCCCCGTCGGCCTGTGAGAGCAGGGCGGGCACGCCGCGCAGTGCTACCTGTGTCGGCGAAGCCAGAGAAACGTCGAGCCCGAGTTGCTCCAGCAGTTCACCGTGCTCGCCGGCGGTGGCGATCTCGACTGCAGAGGCGGTGAACACCTGCGGAATGAGCAGCCGCTGTTGCGGAATCTGGCGTTGATCGAGTTGGCGCTTCAACTTCTCGTACACGATGCGCTCGTGCGCGGCGTGCATGTCGACGATGATCAATCCGCGCTCGTTTTGGGCCAGGATGTAGATGCCGGAGAGCTGGGCGACTGCAAAGCCGAGGGGCGCGTCGGCTGATTCGTCATGCGTGTCCGTTGCAGACGGGGCTGGCCGCTCGGCGAGCAGCGCGAGGTAATTAGCGACGGTCTGCGCGACGCCGAATGACGTTTGATGCGTCGGTGTCAGGCGATACGCCGTGTCGGTCATCTGTGGCTGGATGGTCGATGGCTGCAGAGGCTGCACCGATTGCGCGAGCGCAGCCTGTACCGCATGCATCACGAATTGGTGAACGCTCGACGAATCGCGAAAGCGAACTTCGATCTTCGTCGGGTGCACGTTGACATCGACCCGCTTCGGGTCAATCGTCAAATACAGGCAGTACATCGGCTGCGATGTCCCATGCAGCACATCGGCGTAGGCAGCACGTACCGCGTGCGTCAGCACCTTGTCTCGGACATAGCGGCCGTTGACGAAGAAATATTGGGCATCGGCACGCGCGCGGCTCACGGTCGGGGCGCCAGCCCAGCCATGCACGCGAACTGCGCCGGCATCCTGTTCGACTTCCCGTCGTGCGGCCGCGAACTCGTCGGGCATCAGGCGCAAGGCGCGCTCGCGTGGCGCCTGCGCCGGCAACGCGAGCACCGTGCGGCCTTGATGCGTAACGGTGAACGCTACCGACGAATGCGCGGCAGCCGCACGCTCGACCTGCGTCAGGCAGTGCGCCAGCTCGGTGGCCTCGCTACGCAGAAATTTGCGGCGGGCTGGTGTCTTGTGAAACAAATCGGCGATTTCGATGCGCGTGCCGATCGAGCCGGCCGCCGGTTCGATTCCGTCGGCGCCGCTACGTACGCAAAACGCGCTGTCGCTGTCAGCCACGCGCGACGTGATCGCGACATCGGCCACCGAAGCGATTGATGCCAACGCTTCGCCGCGAAATCCGAGGGATTCCACGCCTTCCAATTCTTCAAGGCTTGCGATCTTGCTGGTGGCGTGTCGCGCCAGCGCGAGCGGCAACTCGTCGTGCGGAATGCCGGTGCCGTTGTCGGTCACCATGATGCGCTTGATGCCGCCGGCTTCGAGCCTGACATCGATCTGCGTCGCGCCGGCGTCGAGGCTGTTTTCGAGTAATTCCTTGACGACCGACGCCGGGCGTTCGACGACTTCACCAGCGGCGATCTGGCTGATCAGCGCGTCTGCCAAAGGCCGGATTGCGCGACGAAGCGTGGCACTCATGGCAGGGATTATATGAATGGCGCGTTGGCGCTTAGACGGGCTCGTGTCACGTATGATCCGCGCTGCTTTTTTCACTCCGCCCTGCGCATTCGCGCCACCGCATTCGTCCGATGGAAGGTATCAACTGGCTCGACCTGTTCACGGCGACCGATCGCTTTCTTGCGGCGATCGTCGAGCGCAACGTCGTGATGGTGTACGTCACGCTGTTCACGATTTTCTTCTCGGAAACCGGGCTTGTGGTGATGGCGTTCTTGCCCGGTGATTCGCTGCTGTTCGTAGCGGGTGCAGTCTCCGCGTCACCCGGCGCTCAAGCCAAGGGCCTGAACGTTCATTTGCTGGTGCCGGTTATCGCATTGGGCGCAGTGCTGGGCAACACGCTGAACTACTACATCGGCGCCTGGCTCGGCAAGAAGGTCTATGACGGCACGATCGGGTGGATCGATCAGACCGCATTGATGAGAACGCATGTTTTTTTTGAGAAACACGGCGGCAAGACGGTGATGATTGCGCGCTTTGTTCCGGTGGTGCGTTCGTTTGCGCCACTAGTCGCCGGCGCGTCCGGCATGGACTTTCGAAAGTTTCAGTTCTTTAACGTGCTAGGCGCCGGCGTGTGGGTCGTGTCGCTCGTCTACGGCGGCTACTTGTTCGGCAATGTGCCGATCATTCATAAGAACCTCGGCATCATCTTGATTGTCGGCATCGGAGCGGTGGTCGGACCGCTGCTGCTGACAGGATTGATACGGCTGATGCGTCGCAGGAAGCCGGCGCGCGTAGTCAAGTAAGCGGATTTCTTGCGAGCGGAGGATTTTTCGCAAAGTAGCGCTTGATGCCGGCCAGAATTGCACGCGCCATCTGGTCCTGATACTCATCGTCGCGCAATCGCTTTTCTTCTTCGGGATTGCTGATGAAGGCAGTCTCGACCAGGATCGACGGAATGTCGGGTGCCTTAAGTACTGCAAAGCCGGCCTGCTCGACTCTCGGCTTGTGCAGCCGGTTGATGCGTTCGAGCTCACGCAACACCGCGCCGCCTAACTTCAGGCTGTCATTGATTTGCGCGGTGGTCGACAGATCGAGCAACACGCGTTGCAGCTGGCGATCCTTGGAAGCGAGGTTGATGCCGCCGATCAGATCGGCGTTGTTTTCCTTCTTCGCCAAGTAAGCGGCCGCGCTGCTCGATGCGCCGTTTTCGGACAGCGCAAATACCGACGAGCCGCGTGCATCCGGCCTTATCCAAGCGTCGGCGTGAATCGAGACGAACAAGTCCGCGTGCACCGCGCGCGCTTTTGCAACGCGCGTTCGCAGCGGCACAAAGAAATCGCCGTCGCGCGTCATCGCGGCTCGCATCTGAGGTTCCGCAGCGATCATCTCGCGCAGGCGGTGACCGATTTCGAGCGTGACAGTTTTCTCATACGTGCCGCCGCGGCCGACCGCACCGGGATCTTCGCCGCCGTGGCCAGGATCAATCGCCACCGTGATGATTCGCTGTACGTCGGGTGGCTTGGTTCGGGTATTCGGAGGCTGAGCCGCCGTTGGCGGCCTGCTCTCCATCCGTGCCGCTTGTTCGCGCAGCAACGCAAGCAGCGGGTCGGGCGGGTTGACCGGATACAGGTCCATCACCAGCCGGTGTTGATACGGCCCGATGGGTTCGAGCGAAAACACCTGCGGCTTGATGTCCTCCTTCAACTCGATCACGAGACGCGCGACCCGCGGCCGGTTCTGGCCGACTCGCACCAGCGCGATGTACGGATCGTTCGCCTCGATCTTGCCGACGAGTTCTTTCAACGTAGGTGTCAGATCAAGGCCATCGATGTCGACCACGAGCCGCATCGGATGCGCCGGATCGCGCACCATGAAGTGAGAGAAGGTCAGCGGCCCATCGTGTTCGAGCGTGACCCGCGTGTAGTCCTCCGCAGGCCAAACACGCACTGCGAGCAGCGTTGCGCCGAATGCGATTTCGTGATGTGTCAGTGCGAGGACGAGCGTGCCGGCGCCGGCGGTGATAAACCGCCGCCGCTCGCTTGGACTTCCGCCATCGCGCTGCTCAGACATGTCTGGCCCAATTCGCTTGCCGTGCTGATTGCTGCCGCTCGACCGTCACCGTCGACGGTCAACGTGATCGAGATATCGGCGGTTGGCAGCCTTGGCCCGGCCCGCTCTGGCCATTCGACGGCGCAGATGCGGCCCGGTCCGAACAGCTCCCGAAAGCCTGTACCTCCGAACTCGCCAGGCTCCTTAAGCCGATAAAAATCAAAGTGGTAGAAGTCTAAGCTCGAAACCGTATAAGGTTCAAGCAGGGCAAACGTGGGGCTCTTTACCGTGCCGGTAATGCCGAGGGCACGCAATATGGCCCGCACCAGCGCGGTCTTGCCGGCGCCGAGGTCGCCGGAAAGATTGATTTGAAATCCCGCCGCGCGTATTGCGTCCAGGTGCATGACCATGGCCGCGGCCAGGGAGCGCCCGAATATGTCCGTGGCCTCGGCATCTCGTAAGGTCAAAAAAGTGGGCACCTAGCGTTGCGCTGCTGATCTGACGAACAGTGTCCTATCCTACTTACCTGTTGGAATGATGAGTGCGCGGAGCATCGCGCTACACCACAATGGAGTAACGATGTGTAGAAACATCAAGACCCCGTTTAGCTTTGAGCCGCTGGGCGCCGAGGAAGAAATTCGCGCATCATCGTTGGCCGGATTCGAGGCACGATTGTGAGCGAGATAGCGAGTCTGTCTAAGCGCGTTGGCGACGAGGTGGCTGCAGCGCGCGAGGCAGTGGTACTGGGTCCGGGCGAGGGCCGCGAGTATCCAATGGGCCGCATTAGCGCCTTATTCAAGGCCGACGGTGCAGAAACTGCGTCTCGGTATTCGATCTCGGAGTGGTGGCTGGAACCGAACACCCAGGGACCCGGAGCACACTCGCATCCCGAGGACGATGTCTTCTACGTGATCGAAGGCACGATGAGCGTGCTCGTGGGCGAGAAGTGGACGCACGCCACCAAGGGGTCCTTCGTCCTCATTCCGGGAGGTGTCACACATGACTTCGAGAATCGAGGGAATGTCCGCGCGGGCGTGCTGAACCTGTCCATTCCGGGCGAGTTCGAGCCGGACATGGCGGGTATTGCGCAATGGTTCCTTGAGAACCCGCCAGGAAGTGCAGGCACGTGATGCCCAGGCGCGTGGCAGCCAAAACGTGGCTCGCAGCTCTTGCGCTTGTTGTGGCAGCGGGCACAGCTGCAGCCCAGGCACCGCCAGCACCGCTATTCGTCGTTCATTTCGAGACTGGGCCGAGCTGGAACAAGTCGCTGGCTCCGTCAGATCAGCCGAGCTTTCGCGAACATTCGGCAAATCTCAACCGCCTGAGAAAAGAGGGGACGATCGTATTCGGCGCTCGATACGGCGATCTCGGGATGATCTTTCTCAAGGCGGACACGCTGGATGCAGCGAAGGCCTTGATGGAGGCAGACCCTGGCGTGCAATCGGGAATCTTTACTTACCGCATCGCGCCGCTGCGAGTTTTTTATCCGTGGCAGCCGTAGCGTCGTCGTTTCTGCACGAGGAATTCTGCGCCCCTTTGAGCGCGAGCGATCGCGCGCCCGATCTGACTGCACTCGCGTCGTGCATTCGGCAGTGGGGCATTGAGTTGGGCTTTTCGCGGATCGGCATTGCCGATGTCGATGTCGCGCACGCTGCCGAACGCCTCAATGAATGGCTCGCCGACGGTCGGCATGGCGACATGGATTACCTGCAGCGACACGCCGGGTTGCGCGCTGATCCGTCGCGGCTATTGCCCGGCGCGTTGCGCGTGATTACGGCACGCATGGACTACTTGCCGCGCGACACGCCGGATGACTGGGCACAGCGCGAATTCGGTCGTGTAAGTGAACCTAATACGGCAGTCGTGTCGATTTACGCGCGCGGCCGCGACTATCACAAGATACTGCGCGAGCGGTTGCAGAAACTCGCATCGCGTGTCGAAGCGGAAGTCGGGCGAGTTGGATATCGCGTAGCGACCGATTCTGCGCCGGTGCTCGAAGTCGAACTCGCTCGCAAGTCGGGACTGGGCTGGCGGGGCAAGCACACGTTGCTGCTGTCGCAGGATGCCGGCTCGATGTTCTTTCTCGGAGAAATCCTGACCGATCTACCGCTACCGATCGATGCGCCGACGCCGGATCATTGCGGCACCTGCTCGCGCTGCATCGACATCTGCCCGACGCAGGCGATCACCGCGCCGTATCAACTCGACGCGCGCCGTTGCATCTCCTATCTGACGATCGAACACCGTGGGTCGATTCCACTCGAGCTGCGGCCGCTGATCGGCAATCGGGTTTACGGCTGCGACGATTGCCAGCTCGTGTGTCCGTGGAACAAGTTCGCGCGTACTGCCGAGCTACTGGACTTCGATGTGCGCAATGGACTCGACAGCGCCACGTTGATCGAGTTGTTTGCGTGGGACGAAGCGCAGTTCAACGAACGGCATGCCGGCTCCGCGATTCGCCGGATCGGCCATGAGCGATGGCTGCGCAACATCGCGGTGGCACTTGGCAATGCTCCGACCTCGCCGGCAGTGGTCACTGCGTTGCGCGCGCGCGCCGAACATTCGAGCGCGCTGGTGCGCGAGCACGTTGCATGGGCGTTGATGCAACACGTCGCGCACTAAAGCGCTAAGGCAACGCCCTTATACTTCGCGGCTCGATTTAGCGAGAGCTAACAAGCATCGGCCGCTGTAGCTCAGTTGGTAGAGCAGCGCATTCGTAATGCGAAGGTCGGAGGTTCGACTCCTCTCAGCGGCACCAGAATTCTGCAAGTCCGACCATCGCGCAAGGGAGACACAATGATCAAATGTCGGCTGTTGGTGGCAATTGCGGCGGCGGTATTTTCGTGCGCTGCGCTTGCTCAGGACAAGGTCGTCTATCACTTCGGCGAAGGGCTTGCACAGGCGACCAACGGATTGCGCAACATTCGCAACCATCTTGAAGTCGACCCAAAGGCGAAAATTGTGGTGGTCGCGCATGCACAGGGCGTCGACTTCTTGATGACTGGCGCGCAGGACGCAAACAAGAATCCGTACAACGTGATCGTCGAAGACCTGAAGTCGCAAGGCGTGACGTTCGAAGTCTGCAAGATCACTCTGCGCAACCGCAAGCTCGAAGAAAAGCAGTTCATTCCCGAGGTGACGTACACGCCGTCCGGTGTGCAACGAATTACGCAACTGCAAAGCCGCGAGGGCTACGCGTACCTGAAGCCGTAGTTGCATGGGCTTTAGCGTCACGGTCCGTCCCAGCGGGCGCACGTTCAGCGTTGAAGGCGACGAGACCGTGCTCGAGGCCGGCGCTGCGCAGCGGCGTCGGCCTTCCGTACGGGTGCAAGAACGGGGCGTGCGGTACCTGTCGGGGCAAGTTGGTAGCAGGGCAGCTCGTACATCGCACGCATTCGTCGTCGGCGCTGTCGGCCGACGACGAGGCCAAAGGCTTTGCGCTTTTTTGCTCGTCGCGTCCGCTGAGCGATGTCGTGATCGAGCAACGCGAGCTGACCGGCTTTGGCGATATTCCGATTCGCAAGATGCCGGCGCGCATCGCCAAGATCGAATGGCCGGCGCCCGACGTCGCGGTGATCTCGCTGCAACTGCCGGCCAACGAGCGATTGCAGTTTCGTGCCGGCCAGTATCTGGATTTCATTCTGAAGGACGGCGCGCGCCGCCAGTATTCGATCGCGACCGCGCCGCATGCAGATCATTTGATCGAATTGCATATCCGGCGCACACCGGGCGGTGTATTTACCGATCGCTTGTTCGGCGCGCTCGAACCGCCGGTCAAGGAGCGCGACATCCTGCGCATCGAAGCGCCGCTCGGCACGTTTTTCCTGCGCGAGGACAGCACGCGGCCGATTGTGCTGCTCGCTAGTGGCACCGGTTTTGCGCCGGTCAAGGCGATTGCCGAGCATGTGTTTTACAAGCGGATAAATCGCGATGAGCCCGGCAAGCCGGCCCGCGAGGTATGGCTGTACTGGGGCGCGCGCTCGCGACGCGACTTGTACATGTCGGAACTGCCGGAGCAGTGGGCGCGCGAGCAGCCGAACTTTCGCTACATCCCGGTGTTGTCGGAGCCCCAGCCGGAGGACGCGTGGCAAGGCCGCACCGGCTTCGTTCATCTTGCGGTCATGCAGGACTTACCCGATCTGTCGGCGTTTCAGGTCTATGCGTGCGGTGCACCCGTGATGACCGACGCCGCGCGGCGCGACTTCGTTGGACAATGCGGGTTGCCGGAAGAAGAGTTCTTTGCCGACGCGTTCACTACGCAGGCGGATCTCGTCACCTAGGACCGAATGGAATCTTGAGATGGCAAAGCCGAAAGTTTTTATCGACGGCGAACACGGAACGACCGGACTCGAGATTCGCGAGCGTTTGATCGCGCGCGATGACATCGAACTGGTGAGCTTGCCCGTCGAGCAGCGCAAGGACGCGCATTGCCAAGCTCGGCGTGATCGACGCTGTCGACCTAGTGGTCCTGTGCCTCCCGGACGACGCGGCGCGAGAGACGGTGGCGCTGGCTGGTAACAGTGCAACGCGCTTCATCGATGCGAGCAGCGCACACCGTACGGCACCGGATTGGGTCTACGGCTTTCCCGAGATGACGCGCACGCAGCGCGCGACGATCGCTTCGGCGCAACGCGTTTCGAACCCAGGCTGTTACCCGACCGGTGCGGTCGCGCTTCTGAGGCCGCTGCGTGAGCGCGAAATTCTTCCGCCGAGCACTTTGGTCAATGTCACCGCCGTGTCGGGATATTCGGGCGGAGGCCGCAGACTGATCGACGCGTATCAGCGCAAGCATGAGCAAAATGAGGGCCGCCCGGCCGGCATCGTCCTGTACGGACTCAATCTTGCGCACAAGCATCTTCCGGAGATGCAGACGATGGGCTTGCTTGATCGCGCGCCGGTATTTGCACCGCATGTCGGTGATTTCATGCGTGGCATGTTGGTGTCGATTCCGCTGCACATGGGCCAGTTGCCGGGGCGCATCACCGGCGAGGCGCTGCACGCCGCGTACGTCGATCATTTTGCGGATGAGCCGTTTATCACTGTGCGGCCGCTGAACGATAGCTCTGCGCTGCGCGACGGCGCGTATTTGGAGCCGGAAGCTCTGAACGGTACCAATCGCATTGAAGTGTTCGTTTTTGCGAATGATTCGAACGAACAGGCGCTATTGGTGGCGCGTCTCGATAATCTGGGCAAAGGTGCGAGCGGCGCGGCCGTGCAAAACATGAATTTGATGTTCGGTTTGCCGGAAGAGACGGGTCTCAGTGGTTAGCAGCGGGCCCACCACCGGCCCGCTGAGTCTGCTGACGGTCGAGCACGTCACGACCTATCACTACCGGCAGCCGGTGCGTTTCGGACAGCACCGGCTGATGTTCCGCCCGCGCGAGGGCCACGACGTGCAAGTGGTCGAAGCCGGCGTTGATGTCAGCGTGCCGTCGCGTATCGACTGGATGCTCGATACGCAGTCCAACTCGGTCACCTTGGTGACGCCGCAAGCGGAATCGGCGGAGTTGAAAATCGAATGCCGCTTCAAGATCGAACAGCATCACGTGCGCAGCGCACAGGAACTGCCTCTTGCAGCGCACGCGCAGCGCTGGCCGTTTGACTACAGCGGGGAGGAGCGGCGCGATCTCGGTGCAATGCTCGAGCCGCACTATCTCGATCCGGACGGCCGGTTGTACGAATGGATGCGCCCATTTTTCACGCAAGCTGCGCGGCCCGACACGAAGGAATTGCTGATGTCGTTGGCTGACGCCATAAAGAGCGGACTCAAATACGAAGTGCGCGACGAGGAAGGCACGCAAACTCCCGATGAAACTCTGGCGCGCGGATCCGGAAGTTGTCGTGACTACGCGTTGCTGATGATTGAGGCGGTGCGGCGGCTTGGAATGGCCGGGCGTTTCGTTTCAGGCTATCTGTATGACCCGGCGCAGGACACCGGTTGGGATGCAGGGGTCGTTGGCGCCGGCGCCACGCACGCATGGCTCGACGTGTATCTGCCGGGCGCCGGTTGGGTTCCGTTCGATCCAACCAACGCAGTTTTCAGAAGCGCGAATCTGATTCGCGTCGCCTTCGCGCGCGACCCGAAACTGGCTGCACCGTTGACCGGCAGCTGGTTTGGTTCCGCGTCTGATTACGTCGGAATGGACGTCAAGGTTTCCGTGCGCCGCGTGTGAGTCGGCAGTGTTCGACGGCGCTGCGTAGCGGCTGTTCGAGCAAGAATGCTTGTAAAGACGCCGCTGTTTGCAGACACAGCCACCGGTGCGTCGCTCTATAACAGCGCGTATGGAACGCTTAAAGCCTTGGTTCGTCGGTCTGGTGATGGCAGCGTGCGTCGCTTATTTCGTCTACGACCGCGCGGCAGATCGGCGAGTTCTAAAAAGCGGTCCGGTCGCCGAGATTCCGGTTCAATCGAGCGCTGGCGGATCCGCGCTACAGCGTGCCGGGTACGTCATCGAACCAATCGCGACCTACGACATACGCGCGCGCGTGTTGTCGATCGAGCGCTATCGAATGGGCCGCGAAGCCGATCTGTCGCCGGTCGACTTCGCGTTGGGTTGGGGACCAATGTCAGACGCTGCGGTGCTCGATCGATTGAGCATCAGCCAAAGCAACCGTTGGTATCACTTCCGTTGGGAAGGATCTCCGCCGATCGACCCGTCCGTAATGGCGAAAAGCTCCGCGAATACTCACTTGGTGCCGGCCGATGATTCAGTCAAGACTCGCCTGCTCAATGTAAGCAAGGGTGCAGTGGTCAGGCTCAGTGGCTACTTGATCAACGTTCGGCACACCGACGGATGGACCTGGCGCTCATCGTTAACGCGCGACGACACGGGCGGAGGTTCGTGCGAACTGATGTGGGTGACTGATGTACAGGTGGAGCACTGACGTGCTGACGTCATCGCGCAGCAGCGGCTGGCGCAGCTGCGCCGCCTACGTCGTCGGGCACTAAAGTGCCAACCACTGCGGTACTCACAACGCCGGCGCAAAAAAGGGCTAAAGCGCTTTTTTGCTCAACAGCCCCGGCGTTGCTCCGCTCCTCGGGCGACGACTCAAAGGCGGCGCATCTGCGCCAGCCGCTGCTGTCGCGACATCGCCTCGTACGAGATGTTTTTCTTCTCCTCCAACCAGAGAGAATGCTCCGCGCGCCAGCGTTTGGCGTAGCGGCGCTGCCTTTGGAGTCGTCGCCCGAGGAGCGGAGCAGGCGCCGGGCTTTCGGCGAAATAGCGCTTTAGCCCTATTTCGCCGCGGCGGCTGCGAGTACCGCAGGGTCGGCACTTTAGTGCCCGACGACTCAGGCAGCGCCGCTACGCCAAACGCTGGCGCGCTGCGATGCAACCGCCTTAAGCAGCTTCTCCCAAGTACGCCTCCCGCACCTTCGGATCATTCAGCAGCGACTTCGCATCGCCGCTTAGCGTGATCAATCCTGACTCCATCACGTAGCCTCGGTGCGCAGCCTCCAAGCGCCAACCGTGCATTTTGCTCGACCAGCAGCATCGGCACCTTGCGCTCGGCAACCGAACGAATCACGTCGAATACCTTTTCGACCATGATCGGCGCCAGCCCCATCGATGGTTCGTCGAGTAGTAGCAGCTTCGGCTGGCTCATCATCGCGCGCGCCATCGCGAGCATCTGCTGCTCACCGCCGGACAGTGTTCCTGCGAGTTGCTTGGCGCGTTCCTTTAGTCGCGGGAAAATTCCAAACATCTGCTCGATGTCGCGTTTGATGCCCGCGGCATCCTTTCGCACGAATGCGCCCATCTGCAGATTTTCGATAACGCTCATGCGCGCGAAAACGCCGCGGCCTTCCGGCACCATCGTCAGACCTTTGGTGAGCAACTGAAACGGCGCCTGTCCCTTCGTCGAGGCGCCTAGGTAGTCGACTTTGCCGCTCCACGCCTGGGTGCCCGTGATGGCCTTCAGCGTCGTCGTCTTGCCCGCACCATTAGCCCCGATCAACGTCACGAGCTCGCCCGCCCTTACTTCGAGATCGATGCCTTTGACAGCTTTAATGCCGCCATAGGCGACTTTCAGATCACTCACGCTTAACACGACGTCATTCATGCCAATGCCTTCGTCGCGACGTTCGTGTGCGCGGCACCGAGATAAGCTTCGATGACCGCGGGACTGCGCTGAACGTCGCCGGGCGTGCCGACTGCGATCGCCTTGCCGTAGTCGAGCACGGTCACCTGATCGCACAACCCCATCACGAGTTTGACGTCGTGCTCGATCAGTAGGATCGTGACACCATCGCGGCAAATCGCTTCGAGCAACGCGCGCAACGCGAGCTTCTCCGTCGCGTTCATGCCAGCCGCGGGTTCGTCCAGCGCGAGCAATTTCGGATCGGTGGCAAGTGCGCGCGCGATCTCAAGCCTTCGTTGATCTCCATAGGCGAGCGTGCGCGCTTGATAGTCGGCGTACTTCGCCACGCCGACGTATTCCAACAGTTCGAGCGACCGCTGCCGGATCGCTCGCTCCTCGGTGACGGTAGCGCGAGTGCGCAAGATTGCGCCAAGCGCGGTGGCCTTGGTGCGCACATGGCGGCCGACCATCACATTCTCCATCGCCGTCATGTCCGGAAACAACCTGATGTTCTGGAAGGTGCGTGCGATACCGGCGGCGGCCACTCTGTGTACGTCGCTCGGCGAGTAGGGTGCGCCTGCAAGTTCGAAGGTACCGGAGTCCGGTGCGTATAAGCCGGTAACAACGTTGAAGAACGTGGTCTTGCCTGCACCGTTCGGTCCGATGAGTCCGTAAATCTGTCCACGCTGGATTTCGATCCCGACATCGGACAGCGCCTGCAACCCGCCGAAGCGCTTGTTAACGCCTGATACTTTGAGAACGAGGTCGGCCACTGCCAGCTACGCTCAAGCCACAAGTCGCGAATGCAGCTGCACGACTGGATTCACTCCATGCTCGGGCGCCGGCCACAAGCCTCTTGGCCGATACAGCATGATCAGCACCATCGCAAGGCCATAAAGCATCATGCGCAAAATTTCGGCCGGCAGAATCACTGTGCCGAACAAGAACATCTGCGCCGGCTCGACCGTGTATCGCAATAATTCGGGTAGAACCGCCAGCAGTATGGCGCCCACAATCACTCCCGGTATGTGGCCGATTCCACCGAGCACGACCATCGCCAGAACGATGATCGATTCGTTGAGCACGAAGGATTCGGGCGATACGAATCCTTGAAAGGCAGCGAACATGGCGCCCGCGACGCCGCCGAAGGTTGCGCCAAGCGCGAACGCAAGCAGCTTGACGTTGCGGACGTTGATCCCCATCGCTTTCGCTGCGATCTCGTCTTCCCGGATCGCCATCCACGCACGGCCCAGTCGTGAATCCTGCAGGCGCATGCAAATGATGACCGTGATGATCGTCAGGGCGAGAAACAGGTAGTAGTACAGCACCAGCGATGACACTTCGTAACCGAAGAAATTTATGGTCTTCGAAAAGGTGACGCCCGCGATCTTGATCGGATCGATCAGCGTGAGTGCCCTGCGGTCCGTTGGTGATATTGAGCGGCGAGTTCAGGTTGTTGATGAAAATGCGGATGATCTCGCCAAACCCGAGCGTGACGATCGCGAGGTAATCGCCGCGCAGCTTCAGAACGGGCGCCCCGAGCACGATGCCGAAAAAGGCCGCGATCGCAGCTCCGAACGGCACCACGAGCCAGATCGACAGATGCAAACCCTCCGGAAACATCTGCGCGATCCAGGTGAACTGTTGCGTCAGATGAGGTGAAGCCAGCAGCGCGTACATGTATGCGCCGACCGCATAAAACGCGATGTAGCCGAGGTCGAGCAGGCCGGCGAAGCCGACGACGATGTTCAAGCCCAGCGCCAGCATCACGTACAAACAGGCGAACGCGAGCACTCGAATCCAGGCGTTACCGAACTGACCTGCCACCCAAGGCAGCGCCATTAGCGTGGCGGCAAGGAAGAATGCGGCGATCCACGCAGCGCGGGGATCTTTGCTCAAACGCGGAAGAAGAAGGCCCATGCTGCGCGTGTCTAGGCGCGATCGGCCACACGCTCGCCGAGCAGCCCCGACGGCCGGAAGATCAGCACACCGACCAACACAAGGAATGCGAATATGTCTTGATAGTGCGAGCCGAGGATGCCGTTGGTCAGATCGCCGATGTATCCCGCTCCGAGCGCCTCGATCAGTCCAAGCAGCAAGCCGCCCAGCATCGCGCCAGGGATGTTGCCGATGCCGCCCAGCACCGCTGCCGTGAACGCTTTCAATCCGGGCGTGAACCCCATGAAAAAATGAGCGGTGGAATACGTGGCCGCCCACATCACCCCCGCGACCGCAGCGAGTGCGGCTCCAATGGCAAATGTCAGCGCAATGACGTAATTCGGATTGACTCCCATTAGGCCGGCGACGCGCGGATTCTCTGCCGTTGCGCGCATCGCGCGGCCCAGCTTGGTGCGATTAACCAACACCATCAGGCCGATCATGATGGTCGCCGACGTGACGATGACCAGCGCGCGCGTGATCGTAAGCGTGGCGCCGAAAAATTCGATCGGCCGATCGTCGAGCAGCGTTGGAAACGTGAGGAAGTTGCGTCCCCACACGATCATGGCAAACGTCTGCAGCAGGATCGAAACGCCGATCGCCGTGATCAACGGTGCCAGCCGCGGGGCGTTTCGCAGCGGCCGGTAGGCGACGCGCTCGATGATCAGACTTACGGTGATGCAAACCGGAATCGCAGCCAAAACACCCACCATCAACAGCAACCATCCGGGAGCGTCGACAAACATAGGCTGCAGAAACAGGATCGTCGAAAGTGCGGTCAGGGCCCCAACCATCAACACGTCACCGTGCGCGAAGTTGATCAGGTTCAGGATCCCGTAAACCATCGTGTAGCCGAGCGCGATCAGCGCATACATGCTGCCGAGTACGAGCCCGTTGATGATCTGCTGCAGAAGTAGCTCCATCCGCGATCCTTACGGGTTGGTCCCGGCCGTTGCCTCGCGGTGATCGTACCAAGGCGCCGGCAGGCTCAAAAAAAACGGCGCCTGGTCGGGCGCCGTTCGCGAGGCTAAACAGAGGCTATCGAACGGTAGACACGTACGCGAGCTTCCCGTCCTTGACTTCGAACATCGAAATGGCGCCGTCCTTGATGTCGCCCTTCGCATCGAACGCGATCTTGCCTGTCAGGCCGTCGTAGTTGGTATCGCGCAGCGCGGTGGTGATCGAAGCACGGTCGGCCTTGCCGGCCTTTTTCATCGCTTCGACGATTACAAAGACTGCGTCATAGCTGTACGGCGAATACACCTGCACGTCGGTGTTGAAGCGCTTCTTGTACTTGGCGACGAAATCCGCGCCCTTGGCGAGCTTCTCGACGGCTTCACCCGCGTTCGAGCACTTCATGATGTCCGCAGCATTGCCGGCCAACTTGATGAACTCGGGCGAGCACACTCCGTCACCCGCGAGCAGCGTCGACTTCATTCCGAGCTGTTTCATCTGCTTGGCCATCGGGCCCGCTGTAGCGTCCATGCCGCCGTACATCACGACGTCCGGTTTCATCGAGCGGACCTTGGTCAAAATGGCGTTGAAGTCGCTCGCTTTGTCGTTCGTGAACTCGCGCCCCACGACCTTCATGCCTTTCTCTTTGGCGAACTTCTCGAACTCGTCAGCCAGACCCTGGCCATACGGTGTGCGATCGTCGATAACCGCAACGGTCTTCGCTTTCAGCGGGCCTGCGGCAAAGTTGGCCAGCGCGGCACCTTGTTTGTCGTCACGAGCGACGACACGAAACGTGGTCTTGAACCCTTGCTCGGTGAGCTTCACCGCGGTCGCGGATGGCGAAACATGCGACAGGTTCGCGTCGGAATACAGCTTCGACGCCGGAATCGTCGTACCGGAATTCAGGTGGCCCACCAGCGCGACGACGCCTTCGTCGATCATTTTCTGAGCGACCAGGGTGCCGTCTTTCGGATCGGCCTTGTCGTCACCGGTGACAAGCTCAAGCTTGACGGTCTTGTCGCCGATCTTGACACCGCCGGCGGCGTTGATCTCTTCCACCGCAAGCACGGCACCGTTTTCATTGTCCTTGCCCAGGTGAGCGATCGCCCCGGAGATCGGACCGACGTGGCCGATCTTGACGACGTCTGGAGCGGCCGCTTTGGCTGGTGCCGGAGCGGCGGCGGGTGCCGCGGCTTTCGGCGCAGGTGTTTCCTGCCGGCCGCACGCCGTCAGCGCCAACGCAGCGGCAATCGCCACGGGTGCGAATCTAATCAACTGATAATTCATGAAAGTTTTCTCCTCGGCTTGAATGGTTGTATACCGACGTAATGCCCGCAGGGCCAGGCAGAGGCGGAATTGTACTCACGGCAGAAAGTGCGGCAAGGGAGCGTTTCCGAGCAGTGCCAATGTGTTGAGGCTGGCCAAGACAATCCGGCATTCGCCTATTCGTACACTGGCGAGCTTTAGCGGGAGTTGAAGTGCGCGTGCTCGTTTTGGGCGCCGGCGTGGTCGGTGTGACCTGTGCCTGGTTCCTGCGTGAAGCTGGGCATCAGGTGACGGTCGTCGAGCGGCAAGCGGGAGCCGGGCGCGAGACGAGCTTTGCCAACGGGGGGCAGATCTCGGTCAGCCACGCTGAGCCGTGGGCCAATCCGGGTGCGCCACGCAAGCTCTTGAAGTGGCTGGGCCGGGAAGATGCGCCGCTGCTGTTCCGCCCGCGCTTCGATGCCGATCAGTGGCTCTGGGGATTGGCATTTCTACGCGAGTGTTCGGCTGCGCGCGCTGCCCAAAATACGCGCAGGCTGGTGGCGCTCGGGCTTTACAGCCGCAGCATATTGAAGCAGTTGCGTGCCGAGCTTGCGCTCGACTATCCGCACAGCGAGCGCGGCATCCTGCACTTTTACACCGATCGCGCCGATTTTGAAGTCGCGCGAACCGCGGCAGCGCTGATGCGCACGCTGGGTTGTGATCGACGCTCAGTCTCGCCGGACGAAGCGGTCCAGCTGGAGCCGGCGCTGATGTCGATCCGCGATCGCATCATCGGCGCCGATTACTGCGCCGAGGACGAATCGGGCGATGCGCATGCCTACACGCTGCAGCTTGCCGAGCGCTGCGCACAGCGCGGCGTCGAGTTCTTGTTGAACACGACCGTACAGCGTGTGCTGGTCGAGCGCGATCGCTGCCAGGGAGCCGAAGTCTTGCGCGCCGACGGCTCCGCTGCGCGACTCGAGGCGGGCGCGGTCGTCGCATGCTTAGGAGTGCAGACACGCGCGCTGCTGGCGCCGCTCGGAATTCGGTTGCAGATCGTTGCGGCCAAAGGATATTCCGCCACGTTCGATATCACAGACCCGGCGCGTGCACCGAGCGTCAGCCTAACGGACGACGAATTCAAAATCGTGTTCTCGCGCTTCGACCGGCTCTTGCGCGTGGCAGGGACGGTCGAACTCGGTGGCGCCGGGCTCGAGTTGAATCAAGCTCGTTGCGATGCTTTAACGCGGCGGACTCAAGTGTTGTTTCCTGGCGTGTGTGACTTTTCGAATCCGCGCTACTGGGCCGGATTGCGGCCGTTGACGCCATCGAACGTGCCGTACCTCGGACAGAGCGCAATTAAGTCGCTGTACCTGAACACGGGCCACGGAACGCTCGGCTGGACCATGGCGGCCGGAAGCGGGCAGCTGATTGCCGATGTCGTCAGTGGCCGCCCGACGGCAATCCCGCTGCCATAGTGGCTTGCGCCAAACAAAAGGGCGCACAAGGCGCCCTTTGTAGGCAATTGCCCGAGTTTCACATCGACAGGATCCACTTAACGAGCGTCTGCGCCTCCTGCTCGTTGACCTGCGGATTCGCCGGCATCGGAATCTGACCAAATACGCCGACTCCGCCTTCGCGAACTTTCTTCACCAGCATGGCCTGCGCATTCTTGTCGCCTTTGTACTTGGCCGCGATGTCTTTGTACGATGGGCCCACCAGCTTTTTGTCGATGGCGTGGCACGCAAGGCAGTTCTTCGTCTTTGGCCAAATCGGCGCTGGCAAAGGCCGGTGCACCGATCGTCAGCATGCCGCAGGCCCCGACGAAGGCCGCTACCGCAAATTTCCTGTTCATTCGTAACTCCGTACGTTGATGACACTCGTTCATTTGCTCGAACTGGATCTTGTTAAGGCTTCAAGTCTAACGGGAATGCCGCCGACCGGTTGACCTCAAATATGCGTCGTGCGCGGCCTTAGCGGAGGCTATATTTACGCACAGTTACCTAAGTACCGGGTGGACACTATGTGGTTGGTCTGGATCGGCGTGGCGATGATCGTATTGAAGGTTCTCGAGATCAGCGTTTTCTCGGAACTGTCATGGTGGTGGGTCGCGTTGCCGTTCGGCGTCGGCTTTCTATGGTTTGAGCTTGTAGAAAAACGGCTCGGCATGGACAAGAAGAAAGCGTTCGACGAGATCGACAAGGCGAAGAAGGAAAGAATCAAGAAGCGCCTCGAGGTCGAGAAGAACCCCCGTCTGCGCAGATAGAGCTCAGCCGAACAGATTTTCGTCGGTGATTGCGCCTTTACTTGCGGTCGAGGCCATCTTCGCGAACTTTGCCAGCACGCCGGTCATATAGCGGGGCGCCGGTTGCTTCCACACCGTGCGACGCCGCCTCAATTCTTCTTCGCCCACGTTGAGTTGCAGCAGCAGTTTGTGCGCGTCGATCGTAATCGAGTCGCCCTCGTTGACCAGCGCCAGGTTGCCGCCGACATACGCTTCGGGCGCGACATGGCCGACGACCATGCCCCAGGTGGCACCCGAAAATCTGCCGTCGGTAATCAGGCCAACACTTTCGCCCAAGCCTTTGCCGATCAGCGCCGATGTCGGCGCCAGCATTTCGCGCATGCCCGGCCCGCCCTTCGGGCCTTCGTAGCGAATTACCATCACATCGCCAGGCTTGATGCGGTCGGTGAGGATCGCGTCGAGTGCGGCCTCTTCGGAATCGAATACGCGCGCCGGGCCGGTGATCGCCGGATTCTTCAGCCCGGTGATCTTCGCAACACAACCTTCCTGCGCGAGATTGCCCTTCAGCACCGCCAGATGGCCGTGCGCATACATCGGGTTTGAAAATGGCCGAATGACGTCCTGATCGGCGCGCGGCTGGCTGGGAACATCGGCCAGCATCTCGGCCATCGTCTTGCCGGTGATCGTCATGCAGTCGCCGTGCAACAAGCCATTGTCCAACAGAATCTTCAGCACTTGCGGGATGCCGCCAGCCTTGTGCAGATCGGTAGCGACATACCGGCCCGAAGGTTTCAGATCGGCCAGCACCGGCACTTTGCGGCGCACTCGCTCGAAGTCATCCAGCGTCCACTCCACACCTGCCGCGTGCGCGATCGCCAGGAAGTGCAGCACGGCGTTCGTCGAGCCACCCACAGCCATGATCAGCGACACCGCATTTTCGATCGACTTGCGCGTGATGATCTGGCGCGGCAGCAATTGATTCTTGATCGCGTCGACCAGCACGCGCGCACTCTCAGCCGTGCTCTCGGCCTTTTCGTTGTCCGGATTGGCCATCGTCGATGAATACAGCAGGCTGATGCCGAGCGCTTCGAACGACGAACTCATCGTGTTGGCGGTGAACATGCCGCCGCACGAACCCGAGCCCGGTACGCATCGGCGCTCGATTTCCTTGAAGTCTTTTTCACTCAAACGGCCGGCGGTAAATTCTCCGACCGCTTCGAACGACGACACAATCGTGATGTCCTTGCCTTTGTAGTGACCGGGTTTCACGGTTCCGCCGTAGACATAGATCGCGGGCACATTGCAGCGCGCGATCGCCATCACGCCGCCCGGCATGTTTTTATCGCAGCCGCCGATCACGATCACGCCGTCCATCCACTGCCCGAGCACGCAGGTTTCGATCGAATCGGCGATCACCTCGCGCGACACCAGCGAATACTTCATGCCTTCGGTGCCCATGCTGATCGCGTCCGATACCGTGGGGGTACCGAACACCTGAGCATTCGCATCGCACTTCTCGATCGCCGCGATCGCCGCATCGGCGAGTTTCTGCAACCCGGCGTTGCACGGCGTGATCGTCGAATGTCCGTTCGCCACACCGATCATCGGTTTGTCGAAGTCTTCGTCCTTGTAGCCCATCGCGTAATACATCGCGCGATTAGCGGAGCGCGCAACGCCTTGGGTGATGTGCTTCGAGCGTTCGTTGTTCGGCATGGGTGCGATCAAGGTTGGATGAATCAAGCAAAGGGATGATCAGCAATAATAGGACACACATCCTCGCGTGAGCCCATGTGCCTTACGTCCACAATCTAGATCCGATCGCTTTTTCCATCGGCCCGCTCGCGATCCGCTGGTACGGCTTGATGTACCTGATCGGATTCCTGCTGTTTCTGGTGCTCGGCAAGTTGCGTGCACGCGATCCTTGGCGCGACATGAAATCGCAGGACGTCGACGATCTGCTGTTCTATGGAATGATCGGTACGATCGTCGGCGGCCGCCTCGGCCACGTGTTGTTCTACGGGCCGCTGTCGTATTACCTTGCGAATCCGCTCGACATCTTCGCGGTGTGGAAGGGCGGTATGGCTTCGCACGGCGGGATCATCGGCGTCATCGTTGCGATGGCGCTGTTCGCGCGCGCGCGCCGTAAGTCGTTTCTGCGCGTCGCCGACTTCGTCGTACCGCTGGTGCCGCTGGGCCTCGGTGCGGGTCGCATCGGTAACTTCATCAATGGTGAGCTATGGGGCCGCGCAGCCGATGCATCGTTACCGTGGGCGGTCGTGTTTCCGCAGGCCGGCGACGCGCTGGCGCGACATCCGTCGCAGATTTATCAGTTCCTGCTCGAAGGCGTAACGCTGTTCGCGATTCTGTGGATCTATTCGCGCAAGCCGCGTGCGCCCGGCACCGTCGGCAGCTTATTTCTCATTTTTTACGGCTTGTTGCGCATCGTCGGCGAAGTGTTTCGCGAGCCGGAAGCGCTGTACGGCTATATGCCGCTGGGGTTGTCGGCGGGTCAGTGGTTATCGGTACCGATGATCGTGATCGGTGTCGTGTGCTTCGTGCTGCTGCGGCGTAACAAAGCCGCTGCCTAAAGTGTTGAAGAGCGCTGCAAGGAAGCCGGTGTCCGAGCGCGGACTCGACGAGTTTCTGCGCACCTGCAGGCGGCTGCTGTCAGCACGCGGAGAGGCCAACAGTGCGGTACACGCAGCCACCGCACTTCAACAGTATCAGCTGCTGTCAGAGCCGTTGCAGTTGAGAGTCTTCGAGCACCTGGACCAGGACTTCGGGTTGGATCCGGCGAAGGTTCTCGAAGCTGCTCAACAGTATGCAGCGACGCCGACGGTCCAGACGCTGAAGAATCTCACTTCGGTTGCGGAGCCCCCGCGCCAGGAGCTGCTGCGCAGGTTGAACCGCGCGCCCGGTGGTACCGCGCTGATCGTGCAGATGCGCAGGCAATTGCTGCGTGTGTTGCCGTCGCATCCGCAACTGGCCGCAGTCGAGGCTGATTTTTTCCATCTGCTGTCGTCCTGGTTCAATCCGGGATTTCTCGAGATGCAGCAAGTCGATTGGAACTCACCCGCACAACTGCTCGAAAAGATCATTCAGCACGAAGCCGTCCACGCGATCGATGGTTGGGACGATTTGCGCCGGCGCTTGCAGCCCGATCGTCGCTGCTTCGCGTTCTTTCATCCCCAATTGCCCGCCGAGCCGCTGATCTTCGTCGAGATCGCGCTCGTTCCGCAGATGCCCGCCGCGATTGCGCCGCTGATCGAGAAAGCGGCGCAGCCGGTCGAGCCGAAGCATTTCAAGGTTGCGACGTTTTATTCGATCAGCAATTGCCAACCGGGGCTACGCGGCGTGTCACTCGGAAACTTCCTGATCAAGCGCGTGGCGGAGCGCTTGCACGCGGAGTTTCCCTCGATACGCACCTTTTGCACGCTGTCGCCGATTCCCGGCTTTGTACGATGGTTGGACGAAGTGAATGTCGAGGCAGCCGAATTGAAACCGCTGCAGGCAAAGCTGCAGGCGGCGCTCAACAAGCTCAGCCGCGAGAAGCACACAGACCCTCTAGCCGTGTCCAGGAATGAGCGCGACGCGTTGCTCGCTCTCGCGTCGATCTACCTGATCCTCGTATCACCGACCGCCACCGGCGATCCGGTGGCGAAATTCCACTTGGGGAACGGCGCGCGGCTGCAGCGCATCAACTGGGCGGGCGATCTGTCAAAAAATGGCCTTCGTCAGTCGTTCGGGATGATGGTCAACTATCTGTACGATCTCGCTGAGATCGAGGAGTACCACCAGCGCTTTCTTGAAGGCAACGTTGTGCATGCAAGAAGGGTTGCTCGATTGGTGTAAGCCCGGTGTGACGTGATCGACAAGTCTGCGCGAAGATGCGGGCGTCCAGATGATTTAAATCGAGGAGACAGCATGAGAAGAATTTTGATCGCCATTAGCGCGATAGTGCTCGCCGGTGCATTTTCGCCGGTGCATGCCCAAGCGTGGCCCAATAAGCCGATCACCCTGATCGTTCCGTTTCCGCCCGGCGGTGGCACCGATGCATTCGCCCGTCCGCTGTCGGTTCATTTGTCGAAGCAGCTTGGCAGACAAGTGATCATCGACAATCGTGGCGGCGCTGGCGGCACCGTCGGCGCAGTCGATCGCGGCCAAGGCGGCGCCCGATGGGTACACATTTTTCATCGGCGCGGTTCATCACGCGATCGCGCCCAGCTTTTACAAACTCGACTACAACATCGAGACCGATCTGGTGCCGCTGACGATCATTGCGAATCCTCCGCAGGTCATCGTCGTCAATCCGAGCCGGATCAAGGCGGAGAACTTCAAGGACTTTCTTACCTACGTACGCAGCAATCCCGGCAAACTGAACTATGCGTCGGCAGGCAACGGGACTTCACATCACCTGGCCGGCGAGCTGTTCAAGATTCAGAGCAAGACGTTCATCGTTAATATCCCGTACCGCGGTGCAGGCCCCGCACTCAGCGATCTGATTGCCGGCAATGTCGACATGATGTTCGACGGCATGGGCTCATCGGCGCAGCACATTCGTTCGGGCGCATCCGGCCACTCGCGCTGGCTGCACCAAAGCGCTCGCCGGCGTTTCCGAATCTGCCGACGACTGCCGAAGTCGGCATGCCCGATTACGTTGTGTCGACCTGGTACGGAATCTGGGGCATCAAGGGCACGCCGAAGGAAATCCTGGATCGTATGCACGCCGAGGTCGTTAAAGCGATTTCGGGGCCCGGAGTTGCGCGACATCTGGGCCAGTCAGGTGTCGGAGACGACGACGATGTCGCAGGATCAGTTCGCAAAGTTTCTAGCGAGCGAGATCAAGCGTTGGGCACAGGTCACGAAGACATCCGGCGCGAAACTCGACTGACGGCTTGCTGAAGACCATGGCGGGAAGAGTCGACGCTTCGATCGACGGCGGCGTCGCCACCGTTACGCTCGACTCGCCAGGCAAGCTCAACGCGGTCAGTGTTGCGATGTGGCAGGGGCTGGCGCGCGTATTCGAAGAAATTGGTGATGCGGAGTCGCTGCGCGTCGTTGTGATCCGCGGCGCCGGCGGTAACTTTGCCGCGGGCGCTGACATCGAAGAATTCGATCGTGTGCGTCACGATCCATCGAGCGGGCGCCAGTATCACCTTGAAACGATCGGCAATGCGCTGGCCGCGGTAGACCGTTGCCCGGTTCCGTTGATTGCCGCGATCGAGGGCGTATGCGTCGGTGGCGGACTCGAAATCGCTTCGTTGTGCGACATAAGACTCGCGGCCGATACGGCTCGCTTCGGTGTGCCGATTGGGCGCTTGGGATTTCCACTGGCGCTGCCGGAGCTAGTGCCCTTGCTGCGTCTGGTCGGGCCGGCAGTCGCCGCTGAAATGCTGCTCGAAAGTCGCATCCTGTCGGCCGATGAAGCAGACGTACGCCGCTTAGTCACCCGGGTTGTACCGGCCACTTCGTTTGAGACTGAATTGCAGCTATGCATCACACACATTGCCGCTGGCTCGCCGCTGGCCGCGCGGCAGAACAAGGCCAACATTCGCCGTTTTCAATCGCGCGGACTCGATTACACGCAGCACGAGCTCGATGAGAGCTTCGCGTTTCTCGACTCGCACGATTACCACGAGGGTGTGCGCGCATTTCTCGCCAAGCGTCCGCCGAACTTCTTAGGTAAATGACCTCGAACGAGAACGTCTACGCGGCGATAGAACGCCGCTATCCGGGCGATCTCGATGGCGTCTGCATCGAAACACTCGACGGGTTGACGTACAGCTGGCGCGACCTGCACCTTGCGAGCGGCTGCATTGCAAACTGGCTCAACTCGCTCAAGGTAAAGCGTGGCGACCGCGTCGCGGTGCAAGTCGAAAAATCGCCCGAGTGTTTGATGTTGTATCTGGCGACGCTGCGCGCGGGTCTGGTCTACGTGCCATTGAACACCGCTTACCAACGCGCGGAGCTCGATTACTTCCTGCGCGATGCCGAGCCCGCCGTGGTTGTCTGCACGCCGTCAAGACTGGCGGAAATCGAACCGATCGCACGCGGCGCGCGCTGTCGCCATGTAGTGACATTGGGAGAGCAACGCGACGGTACGTTGCTTGCGAGCGCCGCCCGGTTCTCTTCCGATTGCGATACCGTGCAGCGCGCTGCCGCCGATCTGGCCGCGATCTTGTACACGTCAGGTACCACTGGGCGCAGCAAGGGTGCGATGCTGTCACACCGCAATCTCGCGTCGAACGCGGTCACGCTCGATCAATTCTGGGGGTTCGAGGCGACGCGCGACGCCGGCCGGCGTGACGTGCTGTTGCATGCGCTACCGCTGTTTCACGTGCACGGATTGTTCGTCGCGTCGCACGCAGCGCTGTTTGGCGGTGCAAAAATGCTGATGCTGCCCAGGTTCGACGTCGCGCAGGTGCTCGAACAGGCTGCCGCGCTCGACGGTGATGATGGGCGTGCCGACGTTCTACACGCGCTTGCTCGGCGAGCCCACGTTCGATCGTGAACATTGCCGCTCGATGCGGCTCTTTATCGCGGGGTCTGCGCCGTTGCTGGCAGAAACGCATCACCAGTTCGAGCAGCGCACCGGGCATCGGATACTCGAACGCTACGGTATGTCCGAAACGGTGATGCTGGTTTCCAATCCGTACTTCGAGACCGACGGGGCGCGCATCGCCGGCACCGTGGGCATACCACTGCCGGGCGTCGGTGTGCGCGTGGTCAACGACGACGGCACGGAGTGCGCAGTAGGTGAGATTGGGGCGGTGCAAGTCAACGGGCCGAACGTGTTCAGCGGCTACTGGCGCATGCCGGACAAGACCAAGGACGAGTTCACGTCAGATGGCTGGTTTCGCACCGGCGATATCGGACATTTTGGTGGGCGCGATGTACCGGATCGATACCTGACGCTGGTGGGCCGCTCGAAAGACTTGATCATTTCAGGCGGCTACAACGTGTATCCGAAGGAAATCGAGGGCTACATCGACGACATGGCCGATGTTGTCGAATCTGCGGTCATCGGTGTTCCGCATCCGGACTTCGGCGAAGCGGTAGTCGCCGTCGTCGTCGGCAAGCACGGTACGGCACTCGCTTCGACTGCCTTGATCGACACACTGAAGGGCCGCATCGCCAATTACAAAGTGCCGAAGCGAGTCTTCGTTGTCGAACAATTGCCGCGCAACACCATGGGCAAAGTACAAAAAAACGTGTTGCGCGAGCGCTATAAGGCGACCTTCACTCCCGCTCGCGCGGTCGACGTTAAACCGTCATCCGAGCGGGCTGCTGCGACGAAGTGAACGCAAACGCCGGCCGCAACATTGGAATGCTTTTCGAATCACGCGGCGGCATCGCAAGCACTGCCTCGATGAATCCGGTCTTCCCGTTCGTGTAGGCATCGCGGTCGAAAGAGTACCGAGCAGCAAGCCGGCGCTTGACCTCCGCATAGCGCGCTGCCAGCCACGCATCGTCGCGCAGACTGTTGCGGAATTTCATGTACCGCTTCCAGTACACGCCATTTTTCTCCACCACGTGGACGTGATGAGTGCGCACACCGTTGACCACACGCTTGAAAAACCGGCGATCGGGTAATGCACGCTCGTATTCGGGAATGTATTGATAGCCGAAAACCGCCAGCCGCTTCGCTTGGGATTCGAACGCGGCGAGCGATTCAACGCCGACCAGCATGTCGATGATCGGTTTGGCAGCCAGGCCGAGAACCGCGGTGCTGCCGATATGCTCGATCGCGGGTTTCAACTCGCTGAGAGCAACGTGCAGTAACTGTGATTCGATCCGGAATCGAGCCGGCCAGGCGGCGTCGTGGGGAACAACGACGATTTCGTCGGGGTTGCGCACGCCGGTGGTCAATAAGCCGGCCGGGATCATCGTGCCGCTCCCGTCAGAAAGCGAGTGATCGTATTGAACATGTCAGCTCCTGGTTGCCCCCGCATTGCAGGAATGAGCGAACGTTAGAGCCAACGTAGCGGCCGCGCAGCCGACGGTTACGCCCCGGCGCCGCAGAATATTCACGAAGCGCCGTGATTGACAGGAATTACCAGCGAGAAGGCGGCTTTCTGTTGATCGTGATCTGACGATTCTCGATCGTCACGTAGCCGCCGATCGTCAGATCCTTGAAGATGCGGCTGATCATGTCGCGCGAGGCGCCGACTCTGTCGGCGATATCCTGCTGCGTCATTTTTTCGGGCACAACTAGCTTGCCGCCGTCTTCCTTGGCGAGCGAAAGCAGCAGCCGCGCCACGCGTCCGTACACGTCCATCAATGCGAGGTTTTTCACGTTGTCGGTGGCAATGCGTGCGCGGTCGATCAAGGTGCTGATCAGTGTCATCGCCACATCCGGGTTCTGCGCGATCGCCGCGCGCAGTTCGTCGCGAGTGACGACCGCGCACGTGGTTGGCTCCAGCGTCATCACCGAAGCGGAGCGCGGGCGTCCATCGAACGACATCTCGCCGACGTAGTCGCCCGCGCTGTACGTGTCGAGAATCATCTCGCGGCCGTCATCGTCCGACACATAGACCTTGACTTTTCCCGCCAGAATGACGAACAGCGAATCGCCGCGATCGCCTTCATTGATGATGATGGCATTCTTCGGAAACGCGCGAGTCTGGCCACGCATCGCGAGCTCGCGCACCATCGGGTCGCCGATGGAGCTGATCATCTGTTCTGTGGTCATCGCTGTCCTCGTGTTGGCGGGGTTTCGGCGGCGATTATCCCGTGTCCGCGCACTCCGGCCAACTCACCGCCTGATAGGTCCGCGATTGCGACAGCCGCCTATGCCGATTTGATCCCTCGATACAACATGTAGCCAGCAAGCGTGAGTAAGAGCAGCGAAAAAATGCGCTGCAGTGGTTTGGTGTTCAGTTTGTGCGCTGTGCGCGCACCGAGCGGCGCTGTGACGATGCTGGCCAGCGCAATCGTCGCCAGCGCCGGAAGGTTGACGAATCCGATCGTGCCTTCTGGCAGTCCGGCCACACTACGTCCTGCCAGCACGTAACCCACAGTACCGGCGGCGGCGATCGGAAAACCGAGAGCTGCCGATGTCGCTACCGCGTTATGGACCTTGACGTTGCTCCAAACAAGATACGGAACCGAGATAAAGGCGCCGCCGACTCCCACCAGCGACGAGACAAACCCGATCACGCTGCCGGCGATGAACATGCCGCCCGCCTGCGGTAACTCGCGGGCGGGCTTCGGTTTGCGGTCGAGCAGCATCTGCGACGCGGAAAAGCTGACAAATGTGGCAAAGATAACGGCCAGCCAGAGCGCAGGAAGACGGCCCGCGATCTGTGCGCCAAGCACTGATCCCAGCAACAGGCCTGGCGTGAGAATCTTGACGACGCGCCATAGCACGGCACCATGCTGATGGTGCGTGCGCACCGACGAAACCGAAGTGAACAGAGTCGTCGCGAGCGCGGTGGCAATGGCCATGTGAACGATGTGCTGCTCGGGATAGCCGCGCGCAGCGAATATCGCAGTCAAAAACGGGACGATGATGCCGCCGCCGCCGACGCCGAGCAGTCCTGCCACAAAACCTGTGGTGGCGCCAAGGGCGAGCAAGCTCGCAATAAGCGCCCAATCCATTACGTCTTTAACAAACGCGTCGTGATGTAGCGCCACTCGTTGGCGGTGACCGGTGTAATCGACAGGCGGTTGCCACGTCTTAGAACGATCATGTCGGCCAGCTCTCCGTGCTCGCGCAGTTCCGCAAGCGGCACGATGCGTGTTTTCTGCAACGCCCTGATATCCACCAGCATCCAGCGCGGCGCGTCACTCTTTGCCGTTGCGTCGTAGTACTTGCTCTTGCGATCGAACTGCGTCGGATCCGGATACGGCTCACTCGCCACTTCGGCGAGTCCGGCGATACCGGGCTCCTCGCAGCTTGAGTGATAGAAGAAAACCCCGTCGCGCAGTTTCATCCGGTCGCGCATGAAGTTGCGCGCTTGATAGCCTCGCACTCCGGTCCATGGCACGGTCGCTTTCGGCGCCGCGAGTGCGTCGTCAATCGAGCACTCATCGGGTTCGGATTTCATCAACCAGAAGTTCATTGCGCTTTATCCGCTCTTGCGCTGAATCCGATGAACGATCACGCCGGCTATCACCGGGCCAAGTGCCCACCCTGCTGCGAACGCCAGCGAATATGCGCTCGAGCCGCTGCCTTGAAAGCCGACGAACAGCGCGCCGAGCAAGATCGTCATCAATCCAACGATCCACGGCCCGTAGCGCTGCGCTAGCAGCCACGGGTAAACAAAAATTCCGAGGCCAACGATCAACGCAATCGTGATCGCGCCGGCGACCGGTACCGACAACCCATTCGTGATCATGTGTTACGAGTCTAGCCAACTACCGTACGCGGATCCGGTTCGTGGGGCCGACAGCGTGAATATTCCGCACGCAGCATGTTGCGAACCCTGCTGCAAATCGCTGGCGGCAGGGCCAAGATGACTGCGAGTAGGCAATAGCAGCAGCGGCTCCATGCATCGATTGACGCGAGTATTTCTTGTCGCAATGGCTGCGGCGATGATCGTCACCGCCGTACGCGGGCGCCTGTATCCGTTGCTTGTCGTCTTTTTTCGTCCGTTTTCGATTCATCCAATAGAGGCCGCGAATTTGCGCCCAAGCCCGGAGGCCACGATGGCTCACGTATTGCCCTTGCAGCAGACATACCGGCGGACGCTCGGCGGGGTCCGTGCAACGATCCGTGCCATCCTGCGCGCGGTGACCGCTGAACACACGCTGGCGCTGCGCGCGGCGACAAAAGCGGCGTCGCCTCGGCAGAGCCTGGCCGAGGTGCGCGCCATGTACGTGCCACCGCGGGAGCCACATCAGGAAGACGACGCTGTCGCGCAGCGCGCTAAGTCCGCATCTTGATACGGCGATCTCCGTTCGAAGGAAGGCGAGTTCGCTGCGTTTCCCTCGCTTCCAGGAATTCTGTAGTCCGCATTCAGTCCGCGCGCGCACATGCGCTTGATCACTCCTGACGCACGCTTGACGCAGATGCCGCGAGCGTATTCTTCTTCTCCATCCACTTCTCGATCGCAACTCTGGAAGGAGAAGACAAATGGCCAAGGTGATATGTGTGCTTTACGACGACCCCGTATCTGGATACCCGAAATCCTATGCCCGCGATGACATTCCGAAGCTGGAACGCTATCCAGGCGGCCAGACCTTGCCGACACCCAAGAAGATCGATTTCAAGCCGGGGCAGCTCCTGGGCAGTGTTTCCGGTGAACTCGGCCTGCGCAAGTTTCTCGACGATCTTCGGCCACACGCTGGTCGTCACCGCGGACAAGGATGGTCCGGGCTCGGTGTTGGAGAAGGAACTGTCGGATGCGGAAATCGTTATCTCGCAGCCGTTTTGGCCCGCTTACATCACGGCAGCGAGGATCGCCAAAGCGCCCAAGCTGAAGATGGCCATTACGGCGGGGATCGGATCAGATCACGTCGATCTTCAGGCGGCGATGGACCGCGGGATGACGGTGGCCGAAGTCACCTACTGCAACAGCATCAGCGTATCCGAGCACGTCGTGATGATGATCTTATCGTTGGTGCGCAATTACATTCCGTCGTACCAGTGGGTGGTCAAGGGCGGCTGGAACATCGCCGACTGTGTGGCGAGGTCCTACGACGTGGAAGGAATGACGGTCGGAACCGTGGCTGCAGGACGCATCGGTTTAGCGGTGTTGAGACGGTTGAAACCGTTTGACGTCAAGCTGCACTACACGGACCGCCACCGGCTACCGGAGAGCGTCGAAAAAGAGCTGAACCTGACGTTTCACCCCAACGTCGAGTCGATGGTGAAGGTTTGCGACGTCGTCACGATCAACTGCCCGCTGCACCCCGAGACCGAGCATATGTTCAACGAAGCGCTGATCAGCAAGATGAAACGCGGCGCGTACATCGTCAATACGGCGCGCGGCAAGATCTGCGACCGCGATGCAATCGCCCGTGCGCTCGAGAGCGGGCAGCTTGCAGGTTACGCGGGTGATGTCTGGTTCCCGCAGCCCGCCCCGAAAGACCACCCATGGCGGACGATGCCGAACCACGGCATGACCCCGCATATTTCCGGGTCGAGTCTATCGGCGCAGGCGCGCTACGCCGCTGGCGTGCGCGAAATCCTGGAGTGCTGGTTCAGCGGTCGTCCGATTCGCGAGGAGTACCTGATCGTTCACGAAGGCAAGCTGGCCGGAGCGGGTGCGCATTCGTACAGCGCCGGCAACGCCACGGCTGGCTCGGAGGAAGCGGCACGGTTCAAAGAAAAGGCGACTACCTAAGCGCCAGAAGAGGCCGTCCGCGATCAGCCCGCCGAGGCGGCGCTGATCGCGCGCAGCCACTGGGGAAGCCGAGACGTACCTACCGCGCGCGCCACTGGCAGAAGCCAGGCGCCTCACGGCTCGGCGCCTCGCTCGGCGACGCCTTCGGCATCGCGCCCGCTCCTCGTGCCCATTGGTACTTCGCACCCAGCACCGCCACCGGCATTTCGGTCGAATACGGATACGCGGGCACGCCGTGATCGAACAGATACTCGGCGGCTTCCTCGACCTCGACGTCTCCGGCGAGCGAAGCGACGATCGGCTTGGAGATTCCTTTGGCCTTCATCTCTTCGACGACTTCGGCAACCAGCTTGGCGAACACCATCGGCGGCGTGATGATCGTGTGCCAGTAGCCGAGCACAAGCGAGTGAATGCGCGGATCTTCGAGGCCGAGCCGGATCGTGTTCTGATAGGTCTTCGGCGGCTCGCCGCCGGTGATGTCAACCGGGTTGCCCGCAGCGCCGAACGGCGGGATGAATTTGCGGAACGCGGCGTCAAGGTCGGGCGGCATCGCCATCAGCGACAGGCCGTTGTCGACGCAGGCATCCGATAGCAGCACGCCGGAGCCGCCGGCGCCGGTGATGATGATCACGTTCTCACCCTTCGGTGTCGGCAGCACCGGAAGCGCGCGGGCGAATTCAAGCAGGTCGCGCAAGCTGCGCGCGCGGATGACGCCCGACTGCTTCAACACGTCTTCGTAAATTTTGTCGTTGCCAGCGAGCGCACCGGTATGCGAACTCGCGGCGCGCGCGCCCAGGCTGGTGCGGCCGGCCTTCAGCATCACCACGGGCTTTTTCTTCGACACGCGCTTCGCGACTTCGGCAAACGCGCGGCCGTCTTTCAGGTCTTCGCAATGCTGCGCGATGATCGTCGTGTTGTCGTCCTGCTCGAAGAACGTCAGCAGATCGTCTTCGTCGATATCGGACTTGTTGCCCAGCCCGACGATCGCCGACACGCCCATCTTGGCGGAGCGCGAGAAGCCGATGATCGCCATGCCGATACCGCCCGACTGCGACGACAGCGCCGCGTGACCCTTGACGTCATACGCGGTGCAAAACGTGGCGCACAGATTCTTCCACGTGTAATAAAAGCCGTAGATATTGGGCCCCATCAACCGCACGCCGTACTTGCGGCCGATCTGCTGGATTTCTTTCTGGCCCTCGACGTTGCCGGTCTCGGCAAAGCCGGACGGAATCAGCACCGCACCCGGAATTTTCTTCTCGCCGCATTCGACCAGCGCGGCGGCGACGAACTTGGCGGGAATCGCGAACACGGCGACGTCGATGTCGCCAGGGACATCCTTGACGCTCTTGTACGCCTTCATTCCCATGATCTCGTCGGCGGACGGATTGATCGGATAGATCTTGCCCTGGTAGCCGCCGTTGATCAGGTTCTTCATCACCGAGTTGCCGATCTTGCCGGTCTCGCCCGACGCGCCGATCACCGCGACCGCATCGGGCTTCATGATGCGGTTCATGTCGCGCACGATGTCTTCGTGCTTCGGGCGGTAGCGCGCTTCCGGCGGGTTCCAGTCGACGACGATGCGCACGTCGGCGGCGGTGGCGCCGCTCTTGGTCGCGAACACCGGATTCAGATCCATCTCGGAGATTTCTGGAAAGTCGGTGATCAGTTGTGAGACGTTCTGGATCAGGCTCGCAAGCGAGTTGCGGTCTACCGCAGCGGCACCGCGCACACCCTTCAGGACTTCCGCCGCGGCGATGCCATCGAGCATCGACAGCGCGTCCTCGCGCGTCGCAGGCGCCAAACGGAACGTGATGTCCTTCAACACCTCGACCAGAATGCCGCCAAGGCCAAACGCGACCAGCTTGCCGAAGGACGGATCGGTGACGGCACCGATGATGACCTCCTGTCCGCCGGACAACATCTGCTGCACCTGAACGCCGAGCAGATCCGCCTTCGGATCGTACTTCTTGGCGTTGTCCATGATCGTGGTGTAGCCGCGCTCGACGTCTTCCTTCGTCTTGACGCCGACCAGCACGCCGCCGGCTTCGGTCTTGTGCAGAATCGTCGGCGACACGATTTTCAGCACGACCGGAAAGCCCATTGCCGAAGCGAGCTTCGACGCTTCGGCGGCCGACGTTGCGACACCTTCCTTCGGAACGGCGATTCCGTACGCGTCGCATACGAGCTTGCCTTCGGGCGCGGTGAGCGACGTGCGCCCCTCAGCTTTGACCTTGTCGAGAATCTTCCGGACCGACAGTTTTGTCGCTTGCCATCGTTGTTTCCTCTTGCTTCCTGTTAGGCGCGTAGCGGGTGGTACTCGCTCGCTTTTTTCGGTGCGTCCTTCGTGAAGGCTCCGGCTTCGCGCATCGCTTCAATTTGCGCATCGGGAAGCTCGAGCACTTCACGCAAGATCTCGTCGGTGTGCTCACCCAACATCGGCGAGCGCTCGATCTTCGCCGGAGAATCGGAGAGCTTGATCGGCATGCCGACGTTGTGCCACTTGCCGCGCTGCGGATGATCGAGCTCGACGTACATCTCGCGCAGTCGCACGTGCTCGTCCTCGGCCAGATCCTTCGTACTCATCACCGGACCGCACGGAACGTCGAGCTCGTTCAGAATCGCCATTAGCTCGCGCTTTGTATAGCCGGCGGCGAACTCATTCAGCAACGCCCACATCTGCGCCTGATTCTTGCGCCGATCGCGCGATCGCGGCGAATCGCGGGTCGCTGACCAACGCAGCACCGCCGACGCGGTTTGCCAATGCGTTCCACACCGCTTCCTGCACGACGACGTAGATGTAATCGGTCGGCCCGCCCGGCTTGCACTTCAGCACGTTGCCGAGCTGACCGCCGCCGGAATCGTTGCCGGCGCGCGGCGTGGCGTCCAGCCCCTCGGTCGGTTGGCTGTATTCGGTCAACGGTCCGTGCGTCAAGCCGCTGATGGTCGCGCCATTTAACGCGAGCGAGATTCATCACGCCGTCCATCATCGCGACTTCGACGTACTGCCCCTCGCCCGTCACGTTGCGCTGATGCAGAGCGGCGAGGATGCCGATCACTAGATGCAGTCCGGTGCCCGAATCACCGATCTGCGCGCCGGCGACACATGGAGGGCCCTCAGGTAGTCCGGTCGTGCTCATCCCGCCGCCCATCGCCTGCGCGACGTTCTCGTACGCCTTGAAGTCCGCGTACGGACCGCTCGAGCCGAAACCCTTGATCGACGCCATCACGATGCGCGGATTGATCTGGTGCACCGTCTCCCACGTGAAACCCAAACGGTCGAGCACGCCCGGGCCGAAGTTCTCCATCACGACGTCGCACTTCTTCAGCAACTGGATAAAGACTTCCTTGCCCATCGCGTTCTTCATGTTGACGGTGATCGAACGCTTGTTGCAGTTCAGCATCGTGAAGTACAGGCTGTCGGCATTCGGCACATCGCGCAGCTGAGCGCGTGTCGGATCGCCGATCGGCGGCTCGAACTTGATCACGTCTGCACCGAGCCACGCCATCAGCTGCGATGCCGTAGGCCCGGCCTGGACGTGCGTCATGTCCAGAATGCGAAAGCCCGAGAGTGCCTTGCTCATTACGTTTCCCTATGCGATGTCGTCATTGGCGAAAGCGCTACTTCGAGTCAGATGCCGTCACGCCTTCTTCTTCGCGGCGGGATTGAGACTGGTGATGCGACCGCTTTCGGTGCCGCCCCCCTCGTCGATGACCGCGTTGATGAGCGTGGGCTTGCGCGAGCGTATCGCCTCTTCCATCGCGCGGCGCAGCTCGTCGGGCGTCTTCACGTGCACGCCGACGCCGCCGAACGCTTCCATCAGCTTTTCGTAGCGCGCGTCCTTGACGAACACCAGCGGCGACGGATCCGCACCGCCGGTCGGATTGGTCTCGTCGCCGCGGTACACGCCGTTGTTGTTCATGATCACCACGCACACCGGCAGGTTGTAGCGGCAGATCGTCTCGGTCTCCATGCCGGAGAACCCGAACGCGCTGTCGCCCTCGACGGCGATCACCTGCTGCCCCGTGACGACGGCGGCAGCGACGCAGTAGCCCATGCCGATGCCCATGATGCCCCAGGTGCCGACGTCGATCCGCTTGCGCGGCTTGTACATGTCGACGATGCTGCGCGTGAAGTCGAGCGCGTTCGCGCCCTCGTTGACGAGGATCGCGTCGGGGTTCGCCTTCACGATGTCGCGCACGACGTTGAGCGCGCTCTGGAAGCTCATCGGCGACGGGTTCTTCGCTAGCGTCTCGGCCATCTTCGCGACGTTCTTGGTCTTGCGCTCCGTGATCGCGCCGATCCACTCGGCCGGCGGCTTCGGCCAGTGCGCGTCGATGCCCGCGAGCAGCGCCTTGACGCACGAGCCGATGTCGCCGACGACCGGCGCGTCGATGCGCACGTTGCTGTCGGCTTCCTGCGGCGAGATGTCGACCTGGACGAACTTCTGGCCGCCCCACGCCTTCGACGTCGCGCCGCCCCACGTCTTGCCCTTGCCGTGTGAGAGCAGCCAGTTCAGGCGCGCGCCGATCAGCATCACGACGTCGGCTTCGGGCAGCACGTACGAGCGCGCGGCGGACGCCGATTGCTCGTGCGTGTCGGGCAACAGGCCCTTCGCCATCGACATCGGCAGGTACGGGATGCCGGTCTTCTCGACGAGCGCCTTGATGTCGGCGTCGGCCTGCGCGTACGCCGCGCCCTTGCCCAGGATGATCAGCGGTTTCTTTGCGGACTTCAAAAGGTCAAGCGCGCGCTTGACCGCGTCGGCCGCCGGCATCTGGCGCGGCGCGGGATCGACGACCTTGATCAGCGTGCTCGCGCCGGTCGCCGCGTCGATCGTCTGCGGGAACAGCTTCGCCGGCAGGTCGAGGTAGACGCCGCCCGGACGACCGGAGAGCGCAGCACGAATCGCCCGTGCCACGCCTACGCCGATGTCCTCGGCGTGCAAGACGCGGAACGCGGCCTTGGCGAGCGGCTTCGCGATCGCGAGCTGATCCATCTCCTCGTAGTCACCCTGCTGCAAATCCACGATCTCGCGTTCTGAGCTGCCGCTGATCAAAATCATCGGGAAGCAGTTGACCGTCGCGTGCGCCAGCGCGGTGAGGCCGTTGAGGAAGCCCGGCGCCGACACAGTCAGGCAGATGCCGGGCTTCTGCGTCAGGAAGCCCGCAATCGACGCCGCGTAGCCGGCGTTCTGCTCGTGGCGGAAGCTAATCACACGCAGGCCCGAGCGCTGCAGCTTGCGCGTGAGGTCGGTGATCGGGATGCCGGGCAGACCGAAGATCGTATCGATGCCGTTGAGCTTGAGGGCATCGATGACCAGCTGAAAGCCGTCGATCTCCTGTGACTGGGCAGTGATCTCGCCACTGGCGATTTTCGGCGTTTCGTCGGCGGTAGTTGCGACTGGCTTGGCTGCAATGACTGACGACATCGTTCGCTCCCGTTAATGGATATCGGCTCGGCGCTCTACGTCGTCCACCTGCATCGCCTATGACGCAAACCCATTCGTCAGGGGAGAGGGCGCCTTGTTTGACAGCCGGCGACGCATGGCTCAGGGAGACGGATTACGAAAATTCATCCTATAGTATTGGCTGAAGCCGGGTCATTGACCCGTGTCAATTTCCCACGCCTAAAGTCGAGCTCTCAGGCTTGAGCTGACCCTTCAACCGATGCGCCCTCCATGAGTCTAGTTGCGACCCATCCCGAAAGCGTGCGCCTTCGCGCGCAACTGAAAGAGAACATTGTTCTCAAGCAGATGAATGCCAGTGCGATGGCGGAATTGGAACCGCTGCTGTCGGTGGTCGATTGCCATAAAGGCGAATGCCTGATCCGGCAGGGCGCGCTCGATATGGAGCAGTATTTCCTGCTCGACGGGATACTGAAACGAGTCGTCGCGAATCAGCAAGGCAGGGAGATGATTCTGCGCTTCGCCGACGCCGGTGCGATGGAGACGAGCTATGCCGCGTGGCGGCTTAACACCCCGGTGCCGTACAGCATCATGACGGTCACGAAAGCGCGGGTCGCCAGGCTGCCGCTGCCGCAGTGGGTAGCGTTTCTCGACCGCCACACGGACCTAAAGCAGATATTCGAGTTCGAAGTGATGCACTTGATGAGCGAAATCATGGCGCACACGATCACGCTGCATCTGCTCGATGCACCCGGACGCGTCAATCGCTTCATGCGCAAGCATCCGGAATTTTCCGACCGCGTTCCTCAGAAGGAGCTCGCGTCGTATCTGAATCTTTCCGCCGAGACCCTGTCGCGGCTGCGATACCAAGGTAAAAACTGAGCGACTGAGCGACCGAGCACCGCGCGTTCAAACGTCGACGCCCGCCTGTTTTGCTGCATCCGCCAGATAGTCGCGGGCCCACAGCATGTCGTCGAGGGTCGTGAACGCGTTGGTGTAGTGACCCTTGAATCCCTTGCTCTCGATGCGTCGGAACATGTCGCCGAAATCGAGATCGCCGGTGCCCGGCTTCAAATGCACCTCGTAACCGTTGCGGAAGCAGTCGGCCAACCGCACCTCATAGACCTGCGACATATCGAGCGCGTCGACAAAGCCCTCGATACCTTCCGGGACAAGGTGCGCGTGGTTTGCGGTGAACGACAGTCGAAACGCCGGTGACTGAATGCGCTCGTAGTAGTAGCGCCATTCTTCGATCGTGTGTGCGAGGTAGTGCACTTCGGCGTCGTCGGGCTCCTTGTTCAGATTCTCGAGCAGCACCAGCGCACCTTTTTTCTCGGCGTGACTGACAATTCGCTTGAGTCGTTCGAGCCCGGATTCCATGCGCATCGCCTTGTCCGAGCTGAAGTGATAGCCGGCGTGCATGACGATCCACTTCGCGCCGAGCTTGGGAAAAATATCGACATACGCTTTCAGGTACTCGTCAACCGCGTCCGCTACGAACGGCGAGTACTCGGCGACGTTGACGGCCGAAAGCGTATGCAGGCCCAGCTGGATGTCGTGCTTTTCGAGCAACCCGCGCACATTTGCCGCACGGCGGTCATCGAAAGTCGTGATCGCATTGGCGGCCGTATCCAGCTGGATATCGATGTAGCGCACGCCGTGCTTGGCCGCCCAAGCGATGCCGTCCTCGAGCTTCGCCCGCCGTCCGATGTCGACTCCGATTCGGTCCTTCAATGTCATCGAAGCTCCCCTATCGGCACTTTCCCGCAGAAAAGTCCGTAAGTGTTGACGATCACGGGCCGTGAATGTACAAGTGTTGACGAGTCACGCCAACAAGATCCAAGAGGAGACAATGAAGAGACGCACACTTATCACCAGTGCGGGTGCGGCTGCCGGCTTAACGTATCTGCCAGCGCTCGCCCAGGAGAAATTCCCTAGCAAACCGATCGAAGTCGTCACGCATTCCGGTGCCGGCGGCGGCACCGACATCACGGCGCGCATGATGATGGTGCACGCGCCGGGCGTATTCGGTACCGAACTGGTCGTTGCGAATCGCGTCGGCGGCGCCGGCGCCGCGGCGCTTTCGTACGCGGCTTCGCGGCCACGCGACGGCTACACGATCCTGCTCGTGACGCAGACTCACTTGCTGACGATTCTGCAGGGCAAGTCGCCGGTCAAGTACGAAGAGTTCGTCGCACTCGCCCGCGCCACAGCAGATCCGCAGGTGCTGATGGTGGGCAAGGGCAGCCCGATCAAGACACCGCAAGAGTTGGTGGCTGCCGGCAAGTCGCGCAAGCTGAAGGTCGGCGTCACGCATGTCGGAAGCATCGATCACATCTCGCTGATCGGATTTGCGCGCAAAGCCGGACTGCAGGCGCCCACGGCAGTGCCGTTCCGCGGCGGCGGCGATATTGTGATCAACGTGGTCAGCGGCAACCTCGATTTCGGCATGTTGAATTACGCGGAGGCCGAGTCGCAGATCAAGGCCGGCGATGTCAGACCGATCATGGTGCTTACATCGACAGCGACTGAAGATATTGCCGAACGTGCCCACTGCGAAGGAGGTCGGCATCGACGCGGATTACGCGACCGTACGTGGATTTATCACGCTGAAAGGCGTGCCCGATGATCGCTTGAAAATTCTCGAAGACGGGCTGATGAAGGCGATGCAGGGCCAGATGTATGCGACGTACATCGAAACGTCCGGTCAGGCGCCGGACAGCGTGGCGCCGCGCGCAGCATGGCAGGCGCAGCTCGATGCGATGTACAAAGAGGCGGACAACGAGCTGAAAGCGCTTGGTCCGACGAAGTAGCCGTTGTGCGACGTGAGGATCTGGTGGTGGCGGCGGTGGCGATCGCCGCCTGCGCCGTTGCGTTCGGTCTGACGTTTCGCTTTTCCACCACGACGCCCGCCGCGATGATGAGCGGCATGGGCGCGGAGTTCTTTCCGCGGCTGGTCATTGCGGTGATCGTGGTGCTAGCGGTTTGCATCGCGTTTGGTATCGGCAGTCCGCCGATGGAAAAGCCCGCCCCCGTCCCGCTCAGCGTTTGGATTACGGCCGGCGTTCTTGTCGCTTTCATGTTCGCAGTCGAGCTGCTCGGCATGTGGCTCGCTTCATTCGTGTTGCTGGTGGGGCTCGCTCGCATGTGGGGTGAGAAAAGCTATCTGAAGAGCGGTCTGGCCGCGATCGGACTGCTCGCGGTGGTCTACCTGGTGTTCGTTCGTGTGTTGAAGAGCAACTTCCCAGGCGGGCTGATTGCGGGGCTCTGGTCGTAATGGAAGCGTTTTGGGCCGGCCTGCAGGTAACGTTCACGCCAGAGATTCTTCTACTGGTGCTGGCCGGCACGGTGCTGGGCATCGTCGTAGGCGCATTGCCTGGAATCAGCGGCAGTACGACCACCGCATTACTGTTGCCGCTGACGATCATGATGTCGCCGATAGCGGCACTCGCATTTCTGGGTTCGATTTACTGCGCTTCCAATTACGGCGGTTCGATCACCGCGATTTTGATCAACACGCCGGGCGATCCCTCCGCGTCGGCGACGGCGTTCGACGGTTATCCGCTGGCGAGGCGTGGTGAAGCGGGGCGCGCACTTGGCATGTCCGCAGTCGCTAGCGCAATCGGCGGCATCTTCAGCGTTGTTGTTCTTATCGTCGCCGCGCCATGGCTGGCGCGGCTCGCGTACCAGTTCGGCCCACCCGAGTATTTCGCGCTGGCACTGTTCGGGTTGTCGATGGTGGCCGCAGTGGGTGGCGAATCACCTTCGAAGAATCTGCTTGCAGGTGCAACGGGGGTCTTGCTTGCCACCGTAGGTCTGGACCTTACGACTGGAGTCGAACGTTTCACGTTCGATGTGCCGGCTTTGTCGGATGGCCTTGAATTCATTCCAGTGCTGGTGGGGCTTTTTGCGATCTCGGAGCTGTTCGAGCGCATGGCGCAGAAGGGCATAGTGCAGGAGTACGTCAAGCTCAAATCGATGGACATGCCGAGCTGGGCGGATTTCAAGAAGTGCGCGAAGGCGATCGTGCTTTCCAGCGGCATCGGCACGTTCATCGGCGCGTTGCCGGCACTGGGTGCGACGACGGCTGCGTTGATTTGCTACAACGAAACGAAACGCTGGTCCAAGCACAAGGAAGAATTCGGCCACGGTGCAATTGAGGGCGTCGCTGGTCCGGAGGCGGCCAACAATGCGGCAGTCGGCGGTGCGATGGTGCCTACGCTGGCGCTCGGGATTCCCGGCAGCACAACGACCGCAATCATCTTGGCCGGACTGCTGATTCAGGGTGTGCGCCCGGGACCGCATCTGTTCAACGAGCAGCCGACGCTTTTGTATGTCGTCTTTGGCTCGATGCTCGTATGCAACCTGCTGTACCTTTTTCTCGGCTTTCTGTTCGCGAAGGGCTTTGCGCGAATCACGTTGATCCCTGATGCGCTTCTATGGCCAGCGGTGTTCATCTTGTCAGTCGTTGGCGCTTACGCTCCGAACCAGTCGATGGTCGACGTGATGATCATGTTGGCATTCGGAGTCGTCGGTTACCTGTTCCGCCGCTACGGGTTCTCTCCGGCACCGCTGATCATGGGGTTAGTTCTGGGCAAGATGGTCGAGGAAACGCTGAAGCAGTCGCTGCTGATTTTCGATCAGGACTGGACGCAGTTCTTCTCGCGCCCGGTGGTAGTCGTGCTGTTTGTAATCACTGCAGCGAGCCTGCTGGTCCCGGCCCTGTTGCGGGCATGGCAGCGCGCACCCGCAGGCCGAACCGCATAAGTCGTTAATCGGTTGACACCGGTACGCACGTCACTAATGCCGCACATACCCGCATCTGAAGCACTCGCCCGTTTTCGCGTCATCGATTTGACGCAGGTGCGCGCCGGTCCAACCGCCGCACGCCAGCTCGCTGATTGGGGCGCCGATGTGATCCAGGTACAAATGCCCGAAAATATGCGCGGCGACGACACGCTTGGCGGGCAGGACGGCTCTGACTATCAATACACGCACCGAAACAAGCGCTCGATCACGCTGAATCTGAAGCTGCCCGAAGGTATCGAGGCATTGAAAAAGCTTGTCGCGACTGCCGACGTGCTGCTGGAGAACTTTCGGCCTGACGTCAAACACCGCCTCGGCATCGATTACGAATCGCTATCGACGATCAATCCGCGGTTGGTCTACGCGAGCATTTCCGGTTTTGGTCAAACAGGTCCGCTCGCGACGCGGCCCGGCTTCGACCAGATCGCGCAGGGAATGGGAGCGCTGATGTCGGTCACCGGCTTGCCGGGACAGGGCCCGGTGCGCGTCGGCGTCCCGATCGCCGATTTGTGCGGCGGCATCTTCGCCGCCTATGGAGTTACGGTGGCGTTGCTCGAGCGTGAGCAGTCGGGGAAAGGGCAATGGCTGCATACGTCGCTGCTTGAAGCGATGCTGTACATGATGGATTTCCAAGCGTCGCGCTGGACGTTGGATCACGAAGTCCCGGGCCAGGCTGGCAACTCGCATCCGACCAGCATTCCAACCGGCGTGTTCAAAACCAGCGACGGGCACATCAATATCGCAGTGTTTGGCGGCAAGATTTGGGAGCGCTTCGCGGAGGCGCTTGGCGCTCCCGAGTGGATCACCGACGAGCGCTCCAAGACCAAGAGCGCACGCTCTGTGAATCGCGACTGGCTTAACGCCGAAATCGAGCAGCGGCTCCGGCACGAGTCAAGCGACTACTGGATCGAAAAGCTGAACGCGGCCGGCGTCGCATGCGGCCGTATCAACAATGTCAGGGAAGCGTTCGAGGAACCTCAGGTGCAGCATCTGCGAATACTGAAGAAAGTCACTTCGAAGCGTCTCGGCGAGCAGCTGCTGATGGGCCAGCCCGTCACACTGACTCGCACGCCGTCCACGATTGCACGCGCGACGCCCCGACGCGGCGAGCACTCGGAAGAAGTATTTCTCGAGATCGGCTACACCCGCGAAGATCTCGCGCGCATGAAAGCCACAGGAGTGTTTTGATGAACGATGTCACTTATCCCTCGCATACCGAGCGCTTGCAAACCTCGCTCGACGATTCGGTGCTGCACATTCGCTTTAACAATCCGGCCAAGCACAACGCATTGACGATGGATATGTGGGAAGGACTACCTCGACTGCTCGAGCAAGCTGAGAGCGACGACAAGGTCAGGCTGGTTGTTTTCTCCGGAGCGGGTGATAAGTCATTTATCTCCGGTGCCGATATTTCGCAATTCGAAGATCTACGGGCGGCGAAGGAAGCGGTAAAACAGTATGAGCAGACGGCCGAACGCGCCCTGCAGGGCATCTACGAGTTTGCCAAACCCACGATTGCGTGCATCCGTGGGTACTGCATCGGCGGCGGATTGAACGTCGCGATCAGCTGCGACATTCGCATCGCATCGACCGGTTCGGTGTTTTCTATTCCCGCCAGCCGGCTAGGGCTCGGCTATCGGTTCTCTGCGATGCAGAATCTGACCAATCTTGTCGGCCCTGGATTTGCAAAGGACATTTTCTTTACGGGTCGACGACTCGACGCCGAAGAGGCGTTGCGCATCGGTCTCGTCAACCGCGTGGCGGAGGCCAGCAAACTGGATGCGCTGCTCGAGGAATACACATCGGCAATCAAGACGGGGGCGCCGCTGACGATCCGGGCGGGCAAACGAATCGTCCGCGAAGTGTTGAAGCCGGTGCGATGTCGACATGGATCTGTGTCGGCGTTTGATTGCCGACTGTTTCGACAGCGAGGATTACACCGAGGGCCGGCGTGCATTTATGGAGAAGCGCAAGCCGCAGTTCAAGGGAAGATGACGATAGTGTGCCTGCATAGGCGCTTGTGTCGGTGATGTTGTTGTATTTCGCTTGGAATTAGGTCGCACGCGGATCACCCGCTGCTTCGGGTTCCTCAAGGCGCGAGAACCGCACGGGCAGGATGTTCGCGATCGACACGCTTCCCGAGGCATCTTTGGCAACAACCATCAGTTGCTGCGCATCGGCCAGCCCAGCCGGAATCACCATCTTGCCCCGGTTCTTGAGCTGGTAGATCAGCGGCGGGGGGATCAGCTCGGGGGCTGCTGTCACGATCACCTTGTCAAAAGGCGCGTGTTCGGCCCATCCGGCGCTGCCATCGCTGACCCGGATTTCGACATTCGTGTGTCCCTGTCGCGCCAGCTTCTGCCGAGCGCGCACAGCGAGCTCCTCGATGATCTCGATGCTGTAAACGTGCTGGGCCAGCTTCGACAGGATCGCTGTTTGATAGCCCAAGCCTGTTCCGATCTCGAGCACGCGGTCCGTCGGAGCAATCTCGAGCAGATCCGTCATCAAGGCAACAATGAATGGCTGCGATATCGTTTTGCCGAAGCCGATCGGTAAGGGGAAGTTCGCATAAGCGTAAGGTTGAAGTTCGATCGGAACGAACTCGTGACGCGGAACCTTCGCCATCACATCTAATACGCGTCGATCCAGCGCCGCCTTCCCTAGCTGTGCACTTGTATAGATGGCGCTGGCGGCGATCTCAACCAGCATCAGCTGACGCATCGCAACGAAATCCGACTCATTCATTATGTCGTGCGGACATATGACGCTACGCGTCAATCTTCGCACTTTGCGGCCGGCGTTGTATTGGCCGCCGAGACCTAGCGAATCATTTGAGCGGCTGCAGGCACCTGGTCGACGCTGCGCGCACACGGGCCAGGACCGCGGCCGATCAACGGCCAGAACAGCATCACCAGCGCCAGCGCGGTAATGCTGCCGACGAGCCAGTTTGAAAAGAACACGCGAAGATCGCCCTGCGAGATCAGCATCGACTGGCGAAACGAGTCCTCGGCGCGATCGCCCAGCACGAGTGCCAACACCAGCGGCGCGAGCGGGTAATCGAGCTTCTTGAACACATATCCGATAACGCCAAAGAGCAGCATCAGCCAGATGTCGAGCATCGCGTTGTGCACGGTGTACGCGCCGATCGCGCAGATCACGATGATGATCGGCGCAATGATTGAAAACGGCACCCGCAGGATCGCGGCGAACAACGGTACACACGTGAGAACGATCAGCAGACCGGCGATGTTGCCCAGGTACATGCTCGCGATCAGTCCCCACACGAAGTCTTTCTTGCTCGACGAACAGTAGCGGTCCCGGCTGTAGTCCCCAGATCAACAGACCGCCGAGCAGCACGGCCGCCGTCGGCGACCCGGGGATACCCAGTGCGAGCATCGGCAGCAGTGCCGATGTGCCGGCCGCATGTGCCGCCGTTTCCGGTGCCACTACGCCTTCGAGCTGACCGGTGCCGAACTTGGCGCCGTCGCGCGACGTACGCTTGGCGACTCCGTAGCTCATGAAAGACGCCGGCGTCGCGCCGCCCGGCGTGATTCCCATCCAGCAGCCGATCAGACAGCTGCGCAGCGACGTCAGCCAGTACTTCGGCAACTTCGCCCAGGTTTCGAATACGACCTTGGGATTGATTTTGGCGGTCTTGCCGCTAAACGACAGGCCTTCCTCCATCGACAGCAGGATCTCGCCGATCCCAAACAGTCCGATGACCGCAATCAGGAAATCGAAGCCGCGCATCAGCTCGGTAAAACCGAAGATCAGGCGCAGTTGTCCCGTCACCGTATCCATGCCGACGGCCGCGAGCGCAAAACCAAGCATCATCGCCGCCAGCGTCTTCCACGGCGATCCTTTGCCCATGCCGATAAAACTGCAGAAGGTCAGCAGATAGACCGAGAAAAATTCCGGCGGCCCGAATTGCAACGCGAATTGCGCGACCAGCGGCGCCAGGAAGGTGATCATCACCACCGCGACGAACGCGCCGACGAATGACGACGTAAAGGCGCCGGTCAGCGCTTCGCCTGCGCGCCCTTGCTGCGCCATCGGATAGCCGTCGAACGTCGTCGCCACCGACCAGGGTTCGCCGGGAATGTTGAACAGTATCGATGTGATCGCGCCGCCGAACAAGCGCTCCCCAATAGATGCACGAGAGCATGATGATCGCCGAGGTCGGCGGCATCGTGAACGTGAGCGGCAGCAATATGGCGACGCCATTGGCACCGCCCAAGCCGGGAAGCACGCCGATGATCACGCCGAGCACGATGCCGATCATCATCAACATCAGATTGAACGGCGTCAGCACAACGGCAAAACCGTGGAACAGGGCGTTCAGTTCGACCAAATGCCCCTCCGGGCGCGGGGTAGGCGCATTGTCAGTATCCGAGAAAGCCCAATGGGTCAAGCGTGCCCTTAAACAACGGCACCTTGAACCACACTTCGAACATCAGAAAAAAAATGACGTTGATGATGAAGCCAACGACGATGCCTTTCCACCACGAGTACTTGCCGAGCCAGATCATGAAGATCGCGATATAGATCGCTGACGCGACATACAGTCCGACGAACTTGACGCTGAGCACATACAGCGTCGCCGGCAACAGCACTGTCAAAACGCGCTTAAACGGCCCCCAAAACACGAAGGGCTTGCCTGCGTCCGACTTCGCGCGCATTGCCTGCGCCATCGTCACGACGCTCGAGATGCAGATCAGCAGACCGATGTAGAACGGGAAGTAGCCTGACTGCGGGCCGTCGCTTCCCCACTTCGAGCCCAACCGGTAGCTGTCAAAAACGACGATCGCACCGACGATGAACAGAATCAGTGCGACCGCGATTTCGACGGTGCGCGTGGACACGCTCGCGCGATCGCCGCCGGCAGACAACTGCTTGTCATCCATAGGCGACCTGATTTGCGTAAATATCCAGAAGCGACTCGAGCGTTCTAGCGAAACAAAGACGAAGACCGCACACGATGTGCGGTCTTCGCTTGTTTGCTTTTATTACGGCTTGGCCAGGAAGCCAGCTTCCTTCATAAGCTCGCGGTGCGTAGCTTCGGCCTTCTCGACCCACTTTGCGTAGTCGGGGCCACTCATGAAGGTCTGGTTAAATGCACCGTCTTCCATGAATTTCTTCCACTCGGGCGTTTCGCGTACTTTCTTGAACAAGTCGACGTAGTAATCGACCTGTTCCTTGGTGACACCACCCGGCATGAAGATGCCACGCAGCATCACATAGTCCATCGGCACACCCGCCTCTTTGCAGGTCGGAATGTCGTTCCACGACATGGTCTCGGTCACTTTCTCCTTGTACGGCATACGCGTGTCATCGAACACGCACAGCGGGCGCAATTTTCCACCGCGCCATTGCGCGACGGCTTCGATCGGATTATTGACGGTCGAATCGACGTGCTTGCCAACCAGCTGCACCGCGACGTCACCGCCACCCTTGAACGGAACGTAGGTGAATTTCACGCCAGCAGCCTTCTCGATGGCGACCGTGATGATCTGGTCTTCCTGCTTCGACCCGGTGCCGCCCATGATTTTGGCGGGAGTCGCACCCTTGGCGGCGGCGAGATACTCCTTCGCGTTCTTGTACGGCGAATCGGCATTGACCCACAGCACGAACTGGTCGAGGGCCAGCATCGCTACCGGCGTCAAGTCCTTCCAGTTGAACGGCACGCCGGTCGCAAGCGGCGTCGTGAACAGGTTGGACAGCGTGATGATGATCTTATGCGGATCACCCTTGGCTTCCTTAACCGCCAGGAACCCTTCGGCTCCCGCGCCGCCTGATTTGTTGACCACAATCAGCGGCTGTTTCATCAAATTATTCTTGGTAATGACGCCTTGCAGCAAGCGCGCCATCTGGTCGGCGCCGCCACCGGTTCCGGCGGGGACGACAAACTCCACTGGCTTGGTCGGCTCCCATGCAGCAAAGGCCGTAGGAGCAATCGCCGCGAAGGTGCTCGCCGTCAGCGCGCACACAGCGCGCTTGAGCACCGTTGGTGAGTATTTGTACATATCAAGTCTCCTAACACGTTTGATTTGTGAACACTCTTCGCCGCTTGCGTGCGGATTATGGTGCTTGGACCCGCATCATCGTCCCAAATTCGCGAGGCGGTAATTGACCCCGGTCAATTACCTACTCGCAGGCTAGCGTCGCCGCGGCGCGCGGTGCTGATCGGCATCCGTGTTCTGCTGCGACTGCACGCAGGGATCCGCGGCACCCGGCAACTCTTCTCCTCGGGCGTGCGCGTTCGCCGATACCAAGACTAATCCGTGTCGTGTTTTTCTGCCCGTTTTCGATTCACCCAGCAGAGGCCGCGAATTCGCGCCCAAAGTCTGGAGACAACATGGCCCACATACTGCATCTGCAGCATTCACCCCGGCAGACCCTTGTACGGGTTAACGCGATGATCGGGGCGATCGCCCGCGCGGTAGTTGCGGAACGCTCGCTGGCGCTGCGTGCGGCGACCAAAGCGGCTTCGCCTCGCCAGCGCCTGGCCGAGGTGCGTGCTATGTATGTGCCATCGCTGAATCTGGATCAGCAGAGCGACTTTTTCGCGCGGGCCGACTGACCGAAAGAACTTAAGAACCGGCCAGCGCGCGCGCTTCGCGCGTCAGCGAATGCGCGTCGCCAAGCCCGCCGGCGAGGCTCTGAGCCGCGCGTCTGGCGGTTGATGCAGACGCCGAGGCTTGGCCGTTTACGCGCTGTGCCTGCGCCAGCAGCAGCAACGCCTCGCCGACGTCGGCGCTCTTCGCTGGATCGCGTGCCACGCGTTCCGACACTGCGAGCGCATCGGCTGCCCGCTGCTGCGCGCCCGCGGCGTTGTTGGACGCGAGCTGCACGCGCGCCGCCACGCGCAGTGCCGTGGCAAGCGGCGCAGAGTCCTTCGCGGTTGGGAAGCCGATGGCGGCGAGTTCAGCGTCGATCACTTGCGTGGCTTCCGCGAGCGCGCGTTGCGCCAGCAGCAGCTGTGCCCTTACGGTCGTCGTCGTGACCAGCGACGACCGCACGGTGCGCGGCGGCCCCGCGGCCTCGATCGACGCGAGCAATCGTTCCGCCTCGTCGGTTCGCCCGAGATCCAGCAGCACGCGCGTCAATGCGAGCTCAACGCTGAGTGCGCGCTCGACGCTGCCCTGCGCCCGCGCTCGCGTTGCAGCGGCCGCGAGCTCGCGCTGCGCGCCTTGCTAGATCGCCGAACCTGTGCATCAGCACGCCCCGCGAGTGGGAGAGCCACACCGGGACCGAATCGTCGCCGGTCAGCGCGGACCATCGCGTTACGATCGCCTCGATGATGGCCTTGCGCTTCGACGTACTCGCCGAACGCCATCAGCAGGCCTGCCTCGGCGCGGCGTGCGCTCAGGTAGTCGGCGGTTTCGGTGCGCCCCAGCTGCTCCGCCAGCCGCTGCTCCTTCTTCAGCGTGTCGTAGCTGGCGACGAGATCGCCACTGTTGGTGCTGCACGGCGCCGAGGAACGACAGCAGCTTCGGATAGCATATTGCCTCGCGTTCGGCCCGCGCGCTCGGCGCGCTCGATCGCTTCGCTGATGCGGGCGATCGCCCGGTCGAGGTCGCCTTGCTTGCGCGCGAGATCGGCTTCCGCTTGCATGCACGCGAGCGTTGTTCCCAGATCGGGCCGCTGCATCTGCGCCAGCGCCTGCTGGCCGGTCGCAAGCTGCGCCTGCGCAAGGTCGATACGATCGCGCATCAGCTCGGTTTCAACCGTGTTGCACGCGACGTCGGCAATCAGCGCCGGATCACCGCTCGCGGTCGCAATCGCGCCGGCGCGTTGCATCACCGCGTATTCGCGTGCGGTGTCGCCGAGCGTTAGGTACTGACCGGCGATCGGCAGCAGCAGATCGACGGCGATCCGCGGATCGCGCGTGAACTGTTTCTCGATCAACGTCACGCTGCGCTCCAGGATCTCGCGCTGCGTCAGCGGGCGGTCGGCATCGCCGATCGCTCCCAGCATTAGGTTGACCAGGTTGCCCTTGGCGAACGCGCGCTCGGCCTGAAAGATCGCGGCGTCGCGCTCGCGGCGCGCCTCGATCGCCTGCCAGGTCGTGCCGATCACGCCCGCGATCAGTGCGAGCAGCGTCGCCGACGCCGCGCCGACGCCGAGCCGATGCCGTTGCACGAACTTGCGCATGCGGTAGCTTCGCGAATCCGGGCGCGCAGTGACCGGCTCGTCGTTTAGATAGCGCTCGAGGTCGTCGGCGAACGCGCCCACGGTGGCGTAGCGCTCGCGTGGAAGCTTCTTAAGCGCTTTCGCGGCGATGTTGTCGAGGTCGCCGCGCAACGCCTTCGCCGGCAGCGTCACCGTGCGCGCATGCTTCGCCGCCGAGTGATGCGTCGTGCGCGCCACAGTCGCCGACAAGCGCGCCGGTACGACTGTCGACTCACTGCGCGCAACTGCTCGGCAGGCCGCAACGCTCGGCAGGGCGGTGGGATGCTCGCCGCTTAGCAACCGGTACAGCAGGACGCCGAGCGCGTAGACGTCGGTCGCCGTCGTCACGTCCTCGCCCCGGATCTGCTCTGGAGCGGCGTACTCCGGTGTAAACGCGCGTCCCGCAAGCTGAGTGAGCTCGGTCGGCTGCGCGCCCTGCGTACGATCGTCCAGCAGCTTGGCGATGCCGAAATCCAGCAGCTTCACGCGGCTCTCACGCGTGACGAGAATGTTCGCAGGCTTCAAATCGCGGTGCAGGATGAGGTTGCTGTGCGCGTACTGAACAGCGCGCAGCACCTCGACGAACAGGCGCACGCGCGACTCGAGATCAAGTGCGTGCGCGTCGCACCAGACGTCGATCGGCTCGCCGTCGACGTACTCCAGCATCAGATAGGGTTGCCCGCCGTCGACGATGCCCGCGTCGATCAGACGGGCGATACCCGGGTGCACAAGCTTCGCCAGCACCTGACCTTCACGCCGGAACCGCTCGGCACCACCGCGTCCCATGAGCGCGAGGTTCAGGAACTTGACGGCGGCCTGACCTTCGAAGCGGCCGTCGCTGCGATGCGCGAGCCAGACGCTGCCCATGCCCCCTTGTCCCAGCAGGCGGTCGACGGTGTAGCTGCCGATGATCTTGCCGGTCAGCGTCGCTTCTTTCGGCAACGCGCTGCCCTCGAGAAACGCCTCGCGGTCGATCACGGTCTCGCGAGCGAGCAATATTTCCAGGTCGGTGGCGAGTTGGGGATCGGTGCGCCGGATCTCGGCGAGCCGCGCGACGCGCTGGCCGGGATCGGACGTCCAGCAGATCGTCGAGCAGCGGGCCGACAGCTTCCCAGTGCGTCTTATCGATGATGGCCATCTTCTACTTGCGGCCGCCGCTGGCGGCGCGCTCGTCGTGGACCGATTAGCGAGCCGACGTGCACGCAACAGCGCTCGCTCTACTTCCGTTAATCGGAATCGGCGCACAAAACCCGACATCGCACTTCACCTATCACTCCGCGCTCAGCTCACCGTGCAGCAGCAGGCGCGCCTTCTGCCAATCGCGCTGCACGGTTCGCTCCGATACGCCGCGCATCGCGGCAATCTCAGCAAACGAAAAGCCGCAGAAGAATTTGAGCTCGACCAGTTCGGCGAGTTGCGGGTCGGTTCCCACAAGCCGGTCGAGCGCATCGCCGAGTCGAACCGTATCGTCGACCTCTGCGATCGACTCGGCGACCTGGGTACTGAGTGCGGTCAGATGGAACTCGCCGCCGCGTTTTAGCGCCCGGCGCTCGCGAATGTAATCGACGATCAATCCTCGCATCGCGTGCGCCGCGTAGGCGATGAAGCGGTGATGATCCGGGAACGCCGCAGCGCGGCCTGCCATGTCGAGGTAGCACTCGTGCAACAGCGTTGTGGCGCCGAGCGTTGCAGCTGCCACCGCCCGCTCGCAGCTGTCGCCGCGCCACACGGCGCAGCTCCTGGTACAGGGTCGTGAATAACGCCTCTGCCGACGCCGCGTCGCCACCGTCGGCGGCGGCGATCAGGCTGGCAACCGTTGCGACATCGGCGGAATCATCAGTGGACACGTCGAGCTCGATCTTGCGCGTTGTGCGTCGGCAGCCTCAGCAGAGAGTGCCGTATCCCTTGATGTCCGATTTTGCCGGAATAACACGTATGGGAGATAGACAGCGCCTCGCTGTCTTGGAGTCTGACATGGCGAGGCACCATCGTTCGCCTTAAAACCAGCGGCGAGCGCACGGGAGGCTTGACGAGCGGTCGCAGCGCCGCTCACTATCGCTTTGCCCCACGAGCGAGGAGGCTCCCATGATTTCCACGAAGCGCAGTCTTATCGTTGCCGCCGTCATTGCCGCAATAGCCGGTGGCGCCGTCATCGCACAGCAATCCGCAGCACCGAGAGGAAGCCACGACTGGGCATCGCGAGCGCCGGCCGGCAAGCACCACACGCTGGCCGCGACGCTCGACACCGTGCAGTGGGGCTGGCTCGATCCCCAGGAGAAACCCAAGCTGACCGTCAACTCGGGCGACACGATCTCCATCGAGACGATGATGCATTCGCACGACAAAGTGCAGCCGGGCATCACGATGGAGCAGGTCGTGGAGCTGCGCAAGGCGAATCCTGGCGGAGGTCCACACTCCGTGACGGGGCCGATCTTCGTGAACGGCGCCGAGCCGGGCGACGTGCTCGAGATCCGCATTCTTAGGATCGAGCCGAAGCCGTTCGCGAGTGAACTTCAACCTGCCGGGCAAAGAGTTTCCGACCATCGGCGCGCTCGCTTCCGAGATGCCCGACGGCTTCATCAAATTTTTCACGCTTGATCTGCAAAAGCGCACTGCCGAGTTCAAACCCGGCATCGTGCTTGACCTGCAGCCGTTCCCTGGAACGTTCGCCGTCGGCATTGACCCGAACGATCCGGCACCGCGCAAAGGCGGCGTGAAGGACAACCCGATGGCCCCGGTGTCGACGTTGCGCCCGTGGAAGAACGGCTCGAACATGGACATCAACGAGCTGCAGGAAGGCTCGACGATCTTCATTCCGGTGTTCCTGAAAGGCGGGCTCATCTGGACCGGCGATTCGCATTGCCGCCAGGGCAACGGCGAAGTCAACTTGACCGGGCTCGAGTGCTCGTTCAAGGAGATCCGCATCCAGCCGATCGTCCGGAAGGATATGAAGATCGAGTGGCCGTTCATCGAGACGCAAACGCATTGGATCAGCGTGGGCCTGAACGAGGATCTGAACGTCGCGATGGTTAACGCGACGCGCGAGGCGGTAAATTGGCTTGCGAATCAGAAGATGGTGCCGATGACGCGCTACGAGGCGTACGCGCTGGTGTCGATGGCGGGTGACTGTCGCGTCTCGCAAGTGGTTGATGTGCGCAAGGGCGTGCACTGCATGATCCCGAAGTCGCTCTTCACCGGCCAGAAACGCACGTAGTGCTCCGCACGCTTGTCCTGGCGCTCGCTCTCGCGGCGGCGCCGGGACACGTCCTCGCACAGCAGAAGCTGCGCGTCGTCACGACGTCGGCGGACCTCAAGTCACTGGCCGAGGCGGTCGGTGGCGCGCGCGTGGACGTCGAAAGCCTCGCTGCGCCGGAGCAGGATCCGCACGCCATCGAATTGAAGCCGGCGCAGCTCGCACGCGTGCGCAGCGCGGCGCTGCTGATCCGCGTCGGCCTTGATCATGAGCCATGGGTAGCGAAGCTGCGGCTGCCCGAGAGCGTGGTCGTCGTCGACGCCTCGCGCGGTGTGCGTCTGATCCAGACGCAGACACCACGCCTGCGCGTCGAGCGCCGCGCGCATGTGCATGCCTTCGGCAATACGCATTACTGGCTCGACCCGGCGAACGCCGTTCCGATCACCGCCGCGATACGGGACGCGCTCGCGAAGCTCAGCCCGCAGGATGCGAAATTCTTCGACACGAACAGGACTGCCTTTATCGATGCGCTGACCAAGAAGATCGAGGACTGGAAGAAAGTCCTCGCGCCTTTTCGCGGCGCGAAGATCGTGGTCGTGCACGACAGTTGGTCGTATTTCGCCGAGCACTTCGGTCTGCAGATCGTGGCAGCCGCCGAGCCACATCCTGGTGTGCCGCCGTCGCCGGCCGAGCTCGCCGCGCTGTTCCAGCGCATGCGCGAGAGCGGCGTGAAGATTCTGATCGCAGACCCGCACTCCAACCCGTCGCTCGTGCGCCAGATCGCCACCAAAGGCGGCGCGCATGCAGTGACGCTATCTCCTTCGGGACACGACTACATCCGTCTCTTCGACGATAACGTGACGAGACTTGTCGAGGCGCTGAAGCGGGCCGGGCCGTGACGGAGCTGCTGTTCTGGCCTCTTGTCGCAGGGCTCGTGCTCACACTGATTCACGCGTGGTTCGGACTGCACGTGCTCGCGCGTGGCGTCGTCTTTGTTGATCTTTCGCTCGCGCAGGTGGCCGCGCTCGGCCTCACCGTCGCGATCCTCGCCGGCCACGGCGTGCAGAGCGAGGCCGCCTACTGGTACGCACTCGCATTCGCGCTCGGCGGAGCCGTGCTCTTTGCGCTGGCGCGCGGCTATGAACGCAACATCCAGCAGGAAGCCGTCATCGGCATCGTGTACGCGGTGTCCGCCTCGCTCGGCGTGATCGCGCTCGACCGCGCGCCGCAAGGCGCCGAGCACATCAAGCAGCTGCTGATCGGCTCCATCCTTACCGTTACATCGCAGGAAGTCGGCGCGCTCGCGGCGCTTTACGCCTGCATCGGCTTCGTGCACTTTGCTGTTAGGCGCGCGCTCGTCGATGTGTCCTTCCATCCGCAGCAGGCTGCTGCGCGAGGACGGCGCGTGTTTCTTTGGGATGTGGTCTTCTACGGCTCCTTCGCCCTCGTGGTCACCTCGTCCGTGCGTATCGCGGGCGTGCTGCTCGTCTTCGCCTACCTGATCGTCCCAGCCGCTCTCGCCGGCCTTTTTACGCCCGACCTGCTGCGCCGCTTGCTCATCGCCTGGGCCCTCGGCATTGCGCTTACAGCCGCCGGTCTCTATGCCTCGTGGACGTGGGACCTGCCGACAGGCCCGGCAATCGTCAGCGCTTTCGGCGCTGCGACCGCGCTGGTTGGCGTCGCGTTTGCGCTGAAGAGACTTTCATTCCGCACGATGGGGAAGCTGGTGTTTGCGGCGATCGCCGGGGCGGGCCTGCTCCTTCTCGCGTTCCCAAGAATGGATCAGCCGTGGCTTGACGCCGTCGAGAGTGTCGCGCCACCGATACAGACAACTTTTCTGACGGAGTTCGAGCGCGCAACGCGTACGGAGATGCACGAATCGATCGAGCGCGCTCAAGCCGAGCTGGCGCGACTGCGCGAACTCGAGCAGGACGTGCGATGGGCAAAGCGGGAGATGGATCCAGAGAAGATCGAACGCCTGCGTCAATACTTGGCCGGCCGCAGCGAGATCTCTGCGGGTGAGCAACTTGTCTTACGCCATCTGCGCGATAAGGCACGAGACCGACAGCGACTAATGCTGGGCCTTCCGTTGGTGCTCATCGGAGTCGGTGGCTTCTATCTCCTATCAAAGAGGCGATGACCCCTACCTCGCTCGCTTGCGACGGCAGCCGAGAAGGCCAATGACGCCAATAGTTAACAGTGCAAGAACAGAGGGCTCAGGTATGGCAGGACCGGTGAGCTGGAAATCTTGCCGGTTCCCCACCGGCCCTTGTACCTGCGGCAGCCACGGGTCGGCTGGGTCGTCACGGCTATGACTGTTGCCAAGCGCATCTTGCATTGCCCAGAACCAGTTATCGTCAGTATCCGCTGACGTGTTATTGAAGATGGAGAGCCAGAAGAAGGTGTTGGGCGCCAGGGTTATCGGAGCCACGTTGGCTGAATAGGCGAAAAGATCGGAGCCGGTTAAATCTATTCCGGTATCGGTACGCCCCGGATTCCCGATCGACAAGGAAAGAAAAGGTGTGACCACGGGGGAGCCCCCGACATCCGCGAAAAGTTGGATGGTGAAGTTGTCCGGCTGAGTCGGCGTATTAGAAGGGAAGTAGAGTCCCGTCCACTGGATGCCGGTGATCACGTTCGCGCCCGGAGCCAAACTGAAATCATCCGCGACAAACAGCGGGAAGTCGGTATCGCTGACGAAGCTGTTACTAGGTGTTGTGCCATTGTCATAAATGACGAGCGCAGTCGCCGGGGTAACCCAAGCCAACATCAGCGCGGTCAGTACGTTTGCCATGTTTTTTGTCACGACAGGCTCCTCATGCAATCAGTGTCACGAAAGGGATTTAATCCCACGCAACGGGTGTGCCAGCATTTTTTTTATTCTTCCTAATCAATCGCCTATCCTGATAGCCCTATCGACGTCTCATCGACAGTGTCAAAAATCTCGACATAGGTCACACGCGGCACTGGCAGCTCGGACGCATTTTGAGCGCCAAACTTCTGCACCGAGAGAAACGCTCGTCGCTTGTCGCATCCGCAATTTGATTTCTGCCTGCTACGGCCCTGCGGCTGATTCGCGACGCAAGGAAATGAACGCTATGGCGAAGTTCTGCTCATGGCCGATTGCAGATGCTTCGCAAGTCGGCGCACGGATGGATTTCAATGCCGCCACATTCAGAGGGCTCGCGGTTGCATTGTCCGATCGCGTCGCTATTCGCTCTGGAGAGCAGTCTCTGCTAGGCGCACGATCGTCTTGACGTTGCCGTCGCGCACTGTGAGTGTGTCTCCATCAGGCGCGCTTACAAAAACGAGTGCCGCGGCGATTAATGACAGCATTATTACCAAACCTGAAATACGTAATTGCTTGCTAGGAGCACATCGCAACATCAGTGCTCCTGCCAACGTGTTTAAAAAATTCTCGCCTACCATTAATACTAGATAGCGGAAATAGGTTAGCCACGAGCTGCACCTAATGCACATTCGGATCGTGTAAGTAAATTTTGCACGCGCCCGTTACGGTGCGCATGTCGAGGCGCTTTACATCACGGCGAACCAGCGCTGACCCACAACGCAAAAGTTGTTGTCCAATCAGTCTCTTGGCATACCGCCGCACCTTGGACTGACTCTTGCTTGACTGCGGCTTCTCGCCCTTGTGAAAGGAGCCGTCGATGCTTCAGAAATTTGCAGTGTTGGCGTGCTTATCGCTCGGCACGCTCGCTTATGGCAGTGCAAGCGCGGCTGTGCTCGCCTGTCCGCCGAATATCAGCACGCTGGTCAGCGGCAGCACCGCCTGCCAGTACACCCTCGATCCGGCCACCGACGACGTCAGCGCGGTCCCATTCACCGTCAATCAGGAGGCCTTTTTCAGTTTTACCGACTGGCAGTTCGATTCCCGAATTTTCGACTCGCCCACCGGTGCTGGCGGACAAGGCGGTAGCTGGGATATCACATCGATCTTCGACAGCAGCTGGACCGACGTGATGCTGATCTTCAAGGGCGGCGCGGACGCGCAGTTCGACATGAATGGGTTGGTGGGTTATTTGCTCGAGGACGGCGTGCTGTCTGGCACCTGGGCGTCTCCGTTCAGAAATCCGCCCTTCATCGATCTCTCGCCCGGGCAGACACAGAACACTCTACACATCAGCGTGTACTTCCGCGACGACAGGGAAGTCGCGGAGCCGACCACCCTTGCGCTCCTCGCGTTTGGGCTCGTTGGCTTGGGCCTCGCTCGACGCCGCTATCAATAGGGAAGATCCGACCTCATCTTATTTGTGAGGGTGATCCAGCGTCTGCAATTCATTTCACCAATTTTCGATTTTCGCGACGAGTTCCGCAAACGGCAGCTTGCAACGCATACCGGCCAGTCGACGAGAAAATCGCCACGGGCTGGTGTGGGTCGAAGCGGACATCATCGTCGAATGAACAGCTCTCGACCCAAGGCCGCCGTCAACGTGCGCGCAGGTACCGCGGCTCGGTGAAGATCGACGACAGTTCGACGCGCTTGACTTCCGGGTGGTCGGGCACTGCGTACAGCACGGGCGCGATCAGTTCTTCAAACAGTCCGCGCAGGCTGCGTGCCCCCGACTTGTACTCGATGGCCAGGTCGGCAATCTCCTCGAACGCACGCGGCGCGACGACGAGGTCGACACCCTGAACCTTGAGGATGGCCTGGAACTGCCGGTAGATGCAGTTGCGCGGTTCGGTCATGATCCGGACCAGCATGTCGCGCGACAGGTCGCGCAGTCGTGCAACGGTGGTGAGTCGCCCGCTGAATTCCGGGATCAGGCCGAATTCGACGAGGTCGGTCGGTTTCACGCGTTCGTTCAACCGCTCGAGCATCCGCCGACTGTCCTCGTCCGACGTGGCGACGAAGCCGAAGCTATGGCTGCTGGACATGATCGCGTTGAGCCCGACGAACGCTCCGCCACAGATGAAGAGAACGTGCGTCGTGTCGAGGTACTCGCCGCTCGCAAGGCGCACCGGCGCGCCTTCCATGATCTTCAGCAACGCATGCTGGACGCTTTCGCCTGACGGACCGCGATCCGAGGCGGCCGAGGCCGACTTCAGTTTGTCGATCTCGTCGATGAACACGATGCCATGCTGGGTTCGCGTCACCTCGCCCTCGGCTTTGTCGTGCAGGCGCTCGAGGATGGCCTGGATCTCGTCGTTGACATAGCGCGACTGGGCGAGCGACGTTGCGTCTGCAGTCACGAACGGAACTTTCAGCAACCGCGCGAGCGATTCGCACAGCAGCGTCTTGCCGGTGCCGGTCGGGCCCACCAGCAGCACGTTGCTCTTGGTGATCTCCAGTCCTTCGTCGCGCGACAGTGCGAGCTTCTGGTAATGCGCATAGACGGCGACGGCTAATGTCTTCTTGGCGTCGTCCTGACCGATGACATACTGGTCCAGGTGACGCACGATTTCTCGCTCGGCGTCACGCGAGGATCCAAGGCATTCATTCCACGCTCTTCGCTCATCGAATCACGCACTCGAGCGACGGGCGGGTAACGCAGCCGTTATGTAGACAGGATCCGGTCGCGAGAAAAACGAATGCAGGATGTGATAGACGGTCAGATAGTTCTTTTGCTGAAAGCTGGCGTGCGAAATTCCGGGCATGACGGTGAACTGCTTGTCGGGATTGGGCAGTCGGGCAAAGAAATTCATCAGGTCATCGAATCCGGCGATGCCGTCGAACTCGCCACGCATCACGATCGTCGGGACCGTGATGGCTGCGGGATCGACGATCGGTAACTTCGAGCACATGTCAATGTACGTTCCGTTCGGCATCGACGAATCGAGCGCAAGGATCGCGTCGGCGAACGCATCGATGACGCGCTTGTCCGCGCACTCGGGATGATCGCGCTCGAAAATGGAGTAGACGAACGCTCTGTCGATAGGCCGGCGCTTTGCCTTAAGAAACTCCGGAAGTTTCTTGCGCCGCTGTTCCAGCGTGGGACTTCCTTCGCCGGTCCAGACGAATGCGTCGAGCGCTAGGCGCGCGACGCGATCCGGATGCCTTTGCGCGAACAGTGCTGCGCGCAGCGCGCCCGAAGAAATGCCGTAGACGAGGAAACTCTGCACGCCGCGGGTGCGGCTGATGTAGTCGGTCGCGGCAGCCAGGTCGTCGGCGCCGTTGGCGATGTCGCACGTAATGTCGCGGTTCTTGTCGGATCGCCCGTAGCCTTCCATATCGACGCTCCAGCACACGAAGCCGCGCCGCGCAAACCAGTCCATCACTGACGAATCGGCGCGTCCAGCGACCTTCAAGTCGAACGTAGGTTGCGACGCCATCGACGAGCCATGGACAAAGAGCACCGCCGGCTTGTTATCTGGCGCGTCGACGAATTTCTCCCATAGAAACAGGCGCACGTCCCCTTTCTTGGTCCAGTGCTCGACGCCAGTCACCGGCGCGTTGACGCCAGTTGATTCGGACATCGCCTTTTCGTGATGGGGCGCGACCGCGCTAATCGATTTTGGCACCGGTTCCCTTGATGATTTTCGCCCAACGGTCGATCTCTTCACGAAAGAAGATCCCGAATTCGGCAGGCGTCGATGCCACGAGTTCTATCGACGCATTGGCCATGTAGGTTTTCACCTCGGGTGTCGCCATCGTAGCCACTAGCTCCCGATGCAGCTTGTCGATGATCGGTGCTGGTGTGCCTTTAGGTGCCATCAAGCCCAACCAGACGTACGCGGCGTACCCTGGAACGGCCGTTTCGGCAATCGTTGGCACGTCGGGCAATTGCGGCGAACGATTGGCGCTGGTCACCGCAAGCGCACGAAGTTTTCCCGCCTTAATGTGCCCCAGCATGCCGGCAAGGCCGGGAAACGACACCATGACCTGGCCGCCCAATAAGTCGGTCGTCGCTTGGCCGCTGCCGCGATAGGGAATGTGGTTCATCTTGAGTCCCGTCTGCGACAGAAAAAGTGCAGCGAACAAGTGCTGGCCGCTGCCGTTGCCGGATGACGCGTAGTCCAGCTGGCCCGGCCGCTCCCTGGCGTACGTGATCAGCTCCTGAATCGACTGCACGGGAAGCGACGGATGCACGACCAGAACGCCAGGTTCGCGTCCAATCAATGTGATCGGAACGAAGTCGTCGAGCGGATGAAACTTCAGTTGCGAATACAAAGTCGCGCTGATCGCATTGGTCTGCGAAGCGAGCAGAAGCGTGTAACCATCCGGCGGGGATTTCGCGGCGAGCTCGGCACCTATCGTCGCGCCGGCGCCAGGTTTGTTTTCAACGACGACCTGTTGGCCCAGACGTTTGGGAAGCTCCTGGGCAATGATCCGCGTCGGTCCATCGACCGCGCCGCCGGGCGAGAATGGCACGATGATTCGAATCGGCCGTGACGGGTAGTCCTGCGCGTGCAGCGGCCCCTGACCGACGACACCCAGACTCACGCAGATGGCCAGGCTCAGGCGGCGCGCAAGGTTTCGTGGATCGATCATCGTGTCTCCATCTTGACGATGCAGTTCCATCATCGCTCTGTCCGTTGCCTTCGTCTAGAAATCCGCTGCGTCCACCTGTGCGTCGTTCTCGCGTAGGCGTCTCTTCGCTTCGGCACGATGATGCTGCCACAACGCCAGCACGACCGATCCGACCGCGGCTGCGAGCAGCGCTCCTGAAATCGGGCGCGTCACGAAAAGCCACGGATCCGGATCGCTCATGATCGAACGTATCAGGTTGATCTCGATCTGGTCGCCGAGGATCACGCCGAGAATGAAAGGGGCCAGAGGTAGCCCGACCTTGACCATCGCGTAGCCGAGCACGCCGAAGGCGAGCAGCACGTAGACGTTCGACATCGTGTTGTTCAGCGCGAAGGCGCCGACCACGCACAGGACGAGCACGATCGGATAGAGCAAGGACTTTGGCACCGTGACCACTTTCAGCGCCCACGCCAACCCGTACCTAGGCCATGGACCGCTATGGGGACCCCATAGTGGGTGGCAGAGTCGGACCTTACCGCGTCGGCGTGAACGGTCGGAGCTCGTCCTCGCCCGGCCGGATGATGCCGACGTGGGCCTCGGGCACCTCGTTCCAGGCGCCTGCGAGGTCGCCGAGAGGCTCGGAGACGACGACCCGCGTCTCGTCCGAGAGACCGGCGAGCTCCGCGCTCTCCGGGTACATCGCCTGCAAGGCGTCCATCCTCGTGCTGAAGTAGAGCGACCTCGACTCGCCCTCGCTCGAGTAGCGGAACGCGTAGACGCAACGCCCGTCGGTCGTCGCGATCGTCATCTGGATCGGCAGCTCGACACCGTACCGGCGCCCGGTCTCCTCGACGAATCCGACCATGCGTTCGACGGCGCCGACAGGATCGCTCTCGAGCCCGAAGGTCAGGGCGAGGTAGAACATCGTCTCCGAGTCGGTCGTGCCCTCGATCGACGTGAAGAGCGAGTCGTCGACCGCGAGCACGAGCTCGCGCCGGACGCGCGAGAACTCGCGGATCAGCCCGTTGTGCATCCAGAGCCAACGTCCGTAGCGGAACGGGTGCGCGTTCGTCTCCTGAATCGCCGTACCCGTCGAGGCGCGGATGTGCGCGAAGAAGAGGTGCGACGAGACGCCAGCGGCGAGCTCACGCAGGTTGCGGTCGTTCCAGGCCGGATGGACGCTGCGGTAGAGCCGCGGCGTTTCGCCGTCGTACCAGCCGACGCCGAAGCCGTCGCCGTTCGTCGTCGTCGCACCCTGGCGGGAATGCAGGCTCTGGTCGATCAGGGAGCGGTCGCGCTTGACGAGCAGCTCCTCGAGCCGGATCGGCGACCCCGAGTATGCGAGCCAGCGGCACATCGTCGACCTCAGTCGATCGTGGTCGTCCCGGCGACCACATCGAAGATGCTGACGTCGAAGTCGTCAATCGACTCAGTCATTCCGCCAATTTGATGACTCAAGCGCGACTCGAATCGAATGCGGTCAGATTGAGTCAACAGGACTTGCGCGTAGGCGCGAGAGACGCAGCGCTCCCATGTGTCCTGAAACTTGGGCGTATTGATCAGCCTGCTGATCGTCTCTTGGTTCTTGTACCCGCACGCCCGCGGTATCTCGCCGATCGTTGCGTTGGGGTGCGCGAGGACGTATGCCAAGACGCGTTGCGGACGTACCATGCTTGCGATGGTAGCGCGGCCGCCAGCACCTGCACCTAGCCGTGAAGTGCGTTGGGGACCCCGTAGTGGGTGGCGACGACGTCGCTCACCGCGGGGTAGTAGTCGAATTCGCATTCTTGGCGTCCTCCTTCGAGCTCGAACGGTTCTCTACCAGGCGTATCCCATCTTGAAAGGCAGCGCGTTGTTGCCGTACTTTCCTGCCGCGAACTCCAGGTTGGCCACGATGCCCTGAGCCGGCTTGAGGATGTACTGCATGCCGGCGCCCACGCTGGGGCTGGCATCGTTTGGGAGGCGCCTCGGCAAACTTCAATGTGACTACCACCAACTGCAGCAGCGGCGCGGGTTCAGGACCTGTTAAGACCTGACGGCGACGTCGGACTTGCCGGGGCGCGGCTGGAGGAAGCGCGGTGAGCCGCTATCTCGCCGAAGACCATCTGCATGTCGATGAGCGTGCGGAGAACTTGGATCTGCGGGCAGCAGCTTAGTAACGACCGGCTTCGACCCCGCCAAATCAGAAATCCGCTGCGTTCACCTGTGCGTCGTTCTCGCGTAGGCGCCTTTTCGCTTCGGCACGATGATGCTGCCACAACGCCAGCACGACTGATCCGACCGCGGCTGCGAGCAGCGCTCCTGAAATCGGGCGCGTCACGAAAAGCCACGGATCCGGATCGCTCATGATCGAACGTATCAGGTTGATCTCGATCTGGTCGCCGAGGATCACGCCGAGAATGAAAGGGGCCAGAGGTAGCCCGACCTTGACCATTGCGTAACCGAGCACGCCGAAGGCGAGCAGCACGTAGACGTTCGACATCGTGTTGTTCAGCGCGAAGGCGCCGACCACGCACAGGACGAGCACAATCGGATAGAGCAATGACTTCGGCACCGTGACCACCTTCAGCGCCCAGCGCGCGGCAATCCCGGTGATCACCACCATGATCGGGTGCGCGAGCAGGTACGCCGCGAAGATGCCGTACGCGATCGTGGGTTGCTGCGAGATGAAGAGCGGACCCGACTGGATTCCGTGGATCGTCAGCGCTCCCAGCATCACGGCAGTCACCGCGTCGCCGGGAATCCCGAACGCCATGATCGTGACGAGTGAGCCGCCGACGTTGGCGTTGTTCGAGGCTTCGGAGGCGATGATGCCTTCGGGAACGCCGCTGCCGAATGCCTCGGGCCGCTTCGAGAATTTCTTCGCCTGGTCGTAGGCCATCATGTTTGCCGCGCTTCCGCCGATCGCCGGCAGCACGCCGATCCAGACGCCGATCAACGAGGTCCATAGCAGCAGGAACGGACGCGACAGGATTTCCCAAGTCACTTTCACATGCGACACGGCGAGTACGGCAGCGGCACTGACCGCTTCGGCGATGCGCTCGGTGCCTCCCATCTTCTCGGCGTCGGTCATGATCTGCGCGAAGGCGAACACGCCGATCAGCACCGGCAGGAACTCGACGCCCCCCGCGAGAAATGGAATGCCGAAAGTGAGTCGCGGCACACCCATCATCGGGTCGTTGCCGAGCACAGTTACAACGAGACCCAACATGCCCGCGATCAGACCTTTTAGAAGCGATGCCTCGACCAGGCCCGCAACCATCGACAGTGCCAGCACGAACAGCGAGAAGTACTCCCAAGGCCCGAACTTGAGCGCGAACGCAGCGAGCGGACCGGTGGCCGCGATCAGAAAGATCCCTCCGAGCAATCCACCGTAGAACGACGCCCAGATGCCAAGCCAGATCGCGCGCCCGGGCTCGCCCTTTTTGGCCATTGGGAAGCCGTCGAACATGGTCGCCAGTGAAGACGGTGTGCCCGGAATGCCGAGCAGCGTCGCGGTGATCAAGCCACCCGCCGAGCCGCCGACATATATGCCGACCATCGCGGACAGCCCCTGCAGCGGGTCGAGTCCGAATGTGAATGGAAGCGCGACGATGATCGTCATCGTGATCGTCACGCCGGGCAGCGCGCCGCCGATCACGCCGACGAGCGTGCCGATCGTCAGCGGAATCAGGTATTTCAGCTGAACGATGTTGGCGATGCCCGCGCCGAGGAGTTCGTACATCCTAGAACCCAGTCCAACGCCCGCGCGGCAGCAGGACTTGCAAGTAGCTCTCGAAAGCGAGGTAGATAACAACGGTGGCTACAAGCGCAACGGCTGAACACCACTATCCAGCGCCTGCGAGCGCCGCGCGGCGGCTCAAACGCGAGCGGCAGCGCCACCAGGAACGCAAAGGTCGCAACGCGGAATCCGAGATACGGCAGCGCGATGACGTAGATCGCGAAGATCGCGAAGGCGATCGACGACCAGCGTGTAATTCGCCCGGGCTGTAGGACACGGCCGGCGTTGTTGCCACGCGAGCACGCCGATGCGCAATCACATCGGACACGTACGAGCAGCAGCGCGAGGAACGCGGTCACGCCGAGAACGAGCCGCGGATAGAACTCCGGCCCTACCGGGACCAGCGGATGGCGTTTTAGCCCGAGCGTGGCCCAGAAAAGAAACAGGCTCGTCGCGAGGACGACGAGCCCGGTGACTGCGTCGCGGCCCACCTCGCGAGCGCGCGTTTATTGCTTCAGCATGCCAAGATCTTTCGCGAGATCCCGGTTGAGCACGTCGTTCTTCTTCAGAAATTCGGCGTAGTCCTTTGCACTGAGATAGTTCACCACCGTGCCCTGGTCCTTCATCGATGCGGCAAACGCCGGTTCCTTCGCCGCCGCTGCGCACGCCGCTTCGAGCTTCGCCATCACGTCGGGCGGCGTTCCTTTGATCGCGAGCAGCCCGCGGTTCACCGCGTAGATCACATCGATCCCGATCTCCTTCAGTGTCGGCACGTTCGGCGCTTCGGGCGTGCGCTTGTCGGCCGCGATCGCGAGGAACTTCATCTGCCCCGCGTCGACCTTGCCCTTCTGCGTGAGGTTCGATTCAGCGAGCTCGATGTGGCTGCCCAATAACGCATTCATGCGCGGTGCCGTTCCCTCGTACGAGACGTACTTGAATTTGACGCCGGCGGCTTTCTCCACCATTGCGGGAAAGAAGTGGCTGGTCGAGCCGAGTGTGGCGCCAACTGTGATCTGGCCCGGACGCGCCTTGGCATCGGCGATCATGGCCTTCATGTCCGCCCACGGTGTCTTCGGACTCGCGGTGATGATCGAAGGCGTGGAGGCGACCAGGCAGATCGGTTGGAAATCGGTCGAGTTCACGTCTGCCACACCGGTGTGGAAGGTCGAGTGGATCGAGTCGTGCACGGCGAATATCGTGTAACCGTCACCGGGCGAGTCTTTGGCTTCCTTCGCACCCTTGGTACCTGACGCTCCGCCCACGTTGGCAATGACGAGCGTGCCTCCGAGATGTTTCTGAAAATGCGGTTGAAAGGCGCGGTAGATGCTGTCCGTATCACCGCCGGCTGCCCAGGGAACGATCAGCTTCACGGGCCGGTCGGGGTAGGCGGCGAGCGCCCAAGAAGCGGCGAGAAGAGCGGTAGCTGCCAGAGCTGCGCGGAAACGATTCATCGATTCACTCCTGCAACGTGCCGTCGAGATCAGGCCATCTTAGACTTGGCGTCGCCGCTCACAATTGGGACATCGGCGAGCATCGACGCGGCCATCCTCGACTCTACATACTCATGCGCGTTGGACTGATCGGCGGCGGCGTTATCGCGCGACTCTTTCTCGAGCAAACCCGCCGCGATGCGATAGGCGACGCCGAAGTGGTTGCAGTGATGGGGCGAAGCGACCGATCGCGAGGAAAGGCGCTGGCGCAGGAGTTCGAGGTCGCGTTCGTGACTGAGCGCGACGAGCTGATCGCGTCACGTCCGGAAGTCGTGATCGAGGCTGCATCGCATGCTGCCGTGCGCGAGCATGTCGAAGAGCTGCTTTCGAACGGTATCGCGGTGATCGTTCTTTCGGCGGGTGCGCTCGTCGACGATCATCTGCGCGAGCGACTGGAGCGCGCATCGGCGCAGCATCGCGCACTGCTCTACGTACCCTCAGGCGGCATCGGTGGATTGGACGCGCTGAAGGCGGCTTGCGCGGCCGGCGTGGACGAGGTGACCATTGCAGTGACCAAGCCGCCTGCCGGGTGGAAAGGCATTCCGTACGTCGAGAGTCTGGGTATCGATCTGGACCGGCTCGATGGAGCCGGTGACATTGTTCGACGGCACCGCGCGCGAGGGCGTGCCACACTTTCCCGCCAACGTGAATATCGCCGCGGCTCTCTCGCTGGCGGGAATTGGCTTCGACCGCACGCGCCTTACCGTAGTGGCCGACCCCGCGCTCAAATTCAACACGCATTTCATCCGCATTCGCGGGCCGACCGGCACGATCGATCTGCGCTTTGAGAACCTGCCGTCGCCCGACAATCCGCGGACTGCCATGCTGGCGGGCTTCAGCGCGCTCGCCGCGTTTAAGCAATTCAGCTCGACGGTCCGTTACGGAACTTAGGCGAGGCCTAGAATTTGCCAGCAGGATCGAAAAGTCCGCGATTCAATCCCGAGGAGGAACAATGAGCAGCATCGCAAAAGTCATTGCCGCAATCGCCGCGTGTGCCGGAATTCTCGTATTGCCGACCGCCGCATTGGCGCAGTCCGATTATCCGAATAAGCCCGTCAAGCTCATTGTTGGCTTTGCGCCGGGCGGCTCGACCGACATCGTCGCCCGTATCGTTGCGCAGCGGCTGGGCGAGCGGCTCGGCCAAACCATCGTCGTCGAGAACAGGGCGGGCGCGGGGGGCACGATCGGTGCCGATGCAGCAGCGAAGGCACCGCCCGACGGGTACACGCTGACGCTCGGCACAACTAGCACCCATGCGATTGCCGCGGGAGTCTATTCGAAGCTTCCGTACAACCCGGTCACGGATTTCACGCCGATCTCACTGGTGGCGATCACACCTTATCTGTTGGTCGTGAATCCGGAGGTGCAGGCGCGCAACTTGAAGGAGTTCCTCGCGCTCGCGAAAAGCCAGCCCGGCAAACTGAATTACGCCTCCGCCGGCAACGGCACGGCGACGCACCTCGCGATGGAGATGTTGAAGGACGCTGCCAAGGTTGATCTGGTGCACATTCCCTACAAGGGCAATGCACCGGCTGACACGGCGATTCTCGCGGGCGAAGTGCAGGCAGTGTTCGGCTCGATGCCCGCGCTGCTGCAGAACACCAAGGCGAACAAGGTACGCCCACTGGCGGTCGGGACGGCAACGCGCTCGCCGGCACTGCCCGACGTGCCAACGGTCGCCGAACAGGGCTATCCCGGCTTCGAGGCCGCGCTGTGGCTCGGGATCATGGGCCCAGCCAACATGCCGAAGCCCGTAGTCGATCGCCTGCACAAAGAGATTGTTGCGATTGTTGCGACACCCGAATTCAAGGCGTCGATGGACGCCAACGGCGCCGAGCCGATCGCGAGCAAATCGCCGGAAGAATTCCGCGAGATGCTCCGCGGCCAAGTGGACAAGTACGGCAAGATCACAAAGGCGATCGGCATTAAGCTCGACTAGCGAATTCAACAGAGAAGGAACCATGGGAAAAGACGATCTGCGCCAAGCCAAGTACGTCATTGATATCGGCCCGCTGCCTTCGCTGCCCGTCGCGGGCAGCGATCTGCGCTTTCCGGTGGGCCGCATTTTCTGCGTCGGCCGCAACTATGCTGAACACGCGCGCGAGATGGGCCACGACCCTGATCGCGAGCCGCCATTTTTCTTCATGAAGGCGCCGAACTCGATCGTGCAGAGCGGCTCGACCGTCGATTACCCCGTGGCCACCAAGGATGTCCATCACGAGATCGAAATGGTGGTCGCCATCGGCAAGGGCGGAAAGAACATTCCGGTCGAGAAGGCACTCGACCATGTGTGGGGTTACGCAGTCGGCTTGGACATGACGCGGCGAGACATCCAAGGCGAAGCAAAGAAAATGGGTCGGCCTTGGGAAATGGGTAAAAGCTTTGACCAATCGGCACCGTGCTCGGCGCTGCGCCCTGCAACCGAAATCGGCCACCCTGCGAAAGGCGCGATCCGGGTCAAGGTGAACGGCGAGGTTAAGCAGCAGGGCGATCTATCGCAGCAGATCTGGAGCGTCCCCGAACAGATCGCCTACCTGTCGGGCCTCGTCACGCTGCAACCCGGTGATCTGATCTTCTCCGGCACGCCCTCGGGTGTGGGCCCCGTCAACAAGGGCGACAAGCTTGAAGGCCACGTCGACGGCGTCGGCGAGCTGACCATCACGTACGCGCGATAGAGGTCAGCGCGACAAGGCGAGAGCATCCAGCGGGATGGGAGCAGCTTGCGCGATACCGAGTCGAAATCGCCCAGCCGAGACTAACCCCGCTGCAGTACGACGCGCGCATGCCCCTCGTGCATTGTCGCGACCAGGAGCTTGAGTAGCGCATGCACTGCGCGCGACGCGGGCGCCGGCGTGCCGGTGAGTTCAGAGAGCTCGATCACCGAGCCGATCAGTGCGTCGACTTCGACCGCGCGCCCGGCTTCTACGTCCTGCAATGTCGAGGTTTTGTGTTTGCCGACTTTTTCGGCGCCCTCGATACGCTTCTCCAACGGCACGCGAAACGTGACCCCGAGCTTCTCGGCGACTGCCTGCGCCTCGCGCATCATGTCGCCGGCAAGCTTGCGCGTTGCGGGCTCCTGACAAATATCGACCAGCGTCGCGTGGGTGAGCGCGCTGATCGGGTTGAAACTCATATTGCCCCACAGCTTGAGCCAGATTTCCGACCGGATGTCATTCAGGATCGGGGCTTTGAAGCGCGCGCCGATCAGTGCTTCCGATACCTTTGTGACGCGCGCGCTCTCAGTTCCGTCCAGCTCTCCCACCGGGAAGCGGTCGCCTTCAAGCCGCTTCACGACGCCCGGCGCAACGATCTCGCCCGCGGGGTAGACGACGCACCCGATGATGCGGCGCGCTTCGATGTTCTGTTCGATCACGCCGCTCGGATCAGCTGACTTGAGCCGGTAGCCCGCGTGCGGGCCGCTGAAATTCTGGAAGTACCACCACGGCAGACCGTTCTGCAACGTGACGACCATCGTGTCGTCGCCGAACAGCGCGCGCATCTGCGGCGCTATGCCTGCGATCGTGTAAGCCTTCACGCGCCAGCAGCACGAGGTCCTGCAAGCCGGCATCGGTGCAGGTCGCCACCGCGCGCAAGTCTTGCGTGATTTCTTCTGCACCATCGGGATGAATAAGTTTGAGCCCGTTCTTGCGAATCGCCTCCAGATGCGGGCCCTGTTCAACGACGGTGACTGCGTGACCCGACAACGCAAGCCGTACCGCGAGCATGCCCCCGATCGCACCCGCGCCGATGACTGCGATTCGCATCGTCTAGTCGAACCGATTGCTCAGCATGCCGATGCCGTCGATGACGATGGACACTGTGCTGCCCGGCTTCATCGAACCGACGCCGACGGATGTGCCGCAGGCGATGACATCTCCCGCTTCCAAGGTCAGGTCGCGCGAAATGAGACTTACCAATTGGGCCGGCGCGAATATCGCATCGGCGACCGGGTAATTCTGCCGCTCCTGGTCGTTCAGAATCGTCCTGACGACGAGCATGGCCGGATCGACATCGGTTGCGATCACAGGACCGAACACGCCGAACGTGTCGAAGCTCTTGGCGCGCGTCCACTGCGCGAAGCCAGGCTCCTTGTTCAGAATGTCGACGGCGGTGACATCGTTGACACAGGTGTAGCCGAAGATGTAGCTGGCTGCATCGGCTTCGTCCACCGCGCGGCAGCGCTTGCCGATGACGATGCCGAGTTCTCCCTCGAACAAGACCTTGCCGTCATAGGACTGCGGCGTGCGAATCGGCTCGCCGCCGGCTAGAAACGAATTGTTGGCCTTCAGAAAGTAAAGTGGCTCGGCTGGGACTGCGTGACCGAGCTTGGCGACGAGCGCATGGTAGTTATCGACCAGCCCCACCATCTTGCTGGGCGTTGTCGGCGTCAGTAGCTTTGCCGCGCTGCGCGGGATCGATTCGCCGGTCGGCCGCGGATTCGCAAACATGTCGCCCGCGTGCAACGCGATCGTGTCGTCCACGATCGTGCCGAAGCATTCGCGTCCCTGGTAGCTAACGCGTGCCCACAGTGGCATCGCTCATCCTTTTGCTTTTCTCGCTGAGCCAACAGCAACTCGCCAGCGTCACACGACTCCTGTATCGCTTGCGTTCAACTCGCGGCTGCGGTCGTCAGGCCTCCCGTCTTGCGCCCATGTTGCCGGAGTGCACCGGCAAGGTCAAAGAATTTGGAAATCAATGCGCACGTCGTGGGACGCTGCAGTGACGCGGGATCGCGCGTTGGACGAATGCAAAACAGACTTAGCCATCGTGCTCGCCATCAGCGCTCGCATCGCGTCTGATGGCTTCTTCGCGCAGATCGAGATCACGTTCGATGCGACGCCGTGTGTCGTCTCCAATACGCCCGTCACGTAACAAGCTGTTGATGTAGTCGCGCTCCGTCTGAATTAGGCCGAGCTCGACACGATCCAATTTGGCCGCGACTTTGTCGCCATCGCCGTCGCGATCACGTCGGCGCTCGAGCCGGCTCAGTCGATCGAGCTGCAGCTCACGCATACGCCGAATCGGCTCCGATGACAGGCCGCTCGCTGCGGCGACTTGTTCGAGGCGATCGAGCGCGGCGCGCGCGGCTTCGACGCGAGCATGCGCCTCAAGCCGCTCGCGTTCCTGCGCTTCCTTGCTTCCGGAATCGACCAGACCCAACTGCTTGACGAGCCACGGAAGGGTGGGACCTTGCAGGACGAGCGTGACAACAATGACACTGAACGTCAGAAACAGGATCAATCTTCGATGCGGAAACAGTTGGTCCTGCGAAATCATGAACGGGATGCTGAGCGCCGCTGCGAGCGAGACGACGCCGCGAATGCCGGTAAAGGCAATGACAAACGTATCCTGCCATCGCGGTGCCGGCTCGCGCTGACGCAGCCGCGGAGAAAGCCAGCGCGGCAGGTAAGTTGCTGGAAATACCCAAACGAAGCGCACTAGGATCGCTACGCCGCTGATCGCAAGCGCGTAGAACAACAACTCACTCCACGACATTGCTTCGAGACCGTCGATGACGGCGCGCGCTTGCAAGCCGGTCAGCAGGAAGACTGCGCCTTCGATCAAGTAAGTCACAAAGTCCCAGAAAAAAAGCGCTTGCAGGCGTGTCTTTGAGCGTATGAGCTCGACGCCCTTGGCGCCAACATACAAGCCTGCAACAACAGTCGCCAATACGCCCGAGCCGCCGACGGCATGCGGCAGCCAGAACGCAACGAACGGTGTCAGCAGCGAGAGGGTGACTTCGATCAGCGGTTCGTTGGCCCAATGCCGCAGCCTCAGCATCACCCAGCCGACCAGTAGGCCGTAAAGTGTCTCGCCTACGACGATCGCTGCAAATGTCATCGTCGCGTGTGTGAGTGAGAAGACACCTGTCAGTGTCGCGACCAGCGCGAATTTGAACAGCACGAGTGCGGTCGCATCGTTCACCAAGCCTTCGCCTTCCAGCACCGCGGTGATGCGGCTGGGTACGCCGAGCCTGCGCGCGATCGCAAGCGGCGCGACCACGTCGGGTGGCGAAACGATCGCGCCGAGCACGAACGCCACGGGCCACGGAAGGCCGATCAACCAATGCGCGGCTGCGGCCACCATCACAGTGGTGAATACGACACATCCAACCGCAAGCAGCACGATCGGCCGCAGATGCTGGCAGAACGACTGCCAGCTCATGGCGAATGCGGCGTAGTAGATCAACGGCGGCAGAAAGACGAGCAGCACAAGATCCGGCGGCAGTTCGATGCGCGGCAAGCCCGGCAACAAGGCGAGCACGGTTCCCGCAACGACCAGCAGAATTGGGCCCGGCAGGTTAAGTCGGCGCGCTGTCAGGTTGACAACGGCGGTGATCACGAGCACCACGAATGCCGCGTAG